>NZ_JBBCUR010000011.1:0-174985 GCF_037147795.1 Paenibacillus sp. MMO-177
AGATTTCCCAATTAGTAAGACCCCTTGAAGACGACGAGGTTGATAGGTTCGGGGTGGAAGCACAGCAATGTGTGGAGCTGACGAATACTAATCGGTCGAGGGCTTATCCTACTACAGCTTAAGATAATTCATTATTTCGCATCCAGTTTTCAAGGCGCAAGCTTTGAATATATTCCCTGATAGCTCAGTTGGTAGAGCACTCGACTGTTAATCGAGTTGTCACAGGTTCGAGTCCTGTTCGGGGAGCCATATATAGAGAGGTGTCCGAGTGGTCGAAGGAGCACGATTGGAAATCGTGTAGGCTCTAACCGGGTCTCGAGGGTTCGAATCCCTTCCTCTCTGCCATAATTTTTTCTTACATAGCAGATCGCTACGTAATAAGCAAGGCCCGTTGGTCAAGGGGTTAAGACACCTCCCTTTCACGGAGGTAACAGGGGTTCGAATCCCCTACGGGTCACCATTTTTACAAAAAGAAATAAAAAAAAGTTCTTGCCAAGCTGACTTGAATGTGATATATTATAAAAGTCGCTCGAGAGAATATGGAGGCTTAGCTCAGCTGGGAGAGCATCTGCCTTACAAGCAGAGGGTCGGGGGTTCGATCCCCTCAGCCTCCACCATATAGATTTTACAATGACGCGGGGTGGAGCAGCTCGGTAGCTCGTCGGGCTCATAACCCGAAGGCCGCAGGTTCAAATCCTGCCCCCGCAACCAAAACTTTACCTTCGGTTATACCGAGAATTCGATGTGGAGCTGTGGTGTAGAGGCCTAACATGCCTGCCTGTCACGCAGGAGACCGCGGGTTCGAATCCCGTCAGCTCCGCCATTTAATCAAACATCAGGCTCGGTAGCTCAGTCGGTAGAGCAGAGGACTGAAAATCCTCGTGTCGGCGGTTCGATTCCGTCCCGAGCCACCATCTTTGATGGTTGGAATAATTCATATGCCGGTGTAGCTCAGTTGGTAGAGCAACTGACTTGTAATCAGTAGGTCGTGGGTTCGACTCCTATCGCCGGCACCATTTTACGGAGGGTTAGCGAAGTGGCCAAACGCGGGAGACTGTAAATCTCTTCCTAACGGTTCGGTGGTTCGAATCCATCACCCTCCACCATTTAGGGGCATAGTTTAAAGGTAGAACAAAGGTCTCCAAAACCTTTGGTGTGGGTTCAATTCCTGCTGCCCCTGCCAGATAATTTTTTAAGTGAATATGGCGGTCGTGGCGAAGTGGTTAACGCATCGGATTGTGGCTCCGAGATTCGAGGGTTCGATTCCCTTCGATCGCCCCATTATTTACTTGAAAGAAGATTTACTGTTGGGGATTAGCCAAGCGGTAAGGCAACGGACTTTGACTCCGTCACTCCAAGGTTCGAATCCTTGATCCCCAGCCATTTATGCGGAAGTGGCTCAGCGGTAGAGCATCGCCTTGCCAAGGCGAGGGTCGCGGGTTCGATTCCCGTCTTCCGCTCCATAATATGGTGGCGCCATAGCCAAGTGGTAAGGCAGAGCTCTGCAAAAGCTTTACCCCCAGTTCGAGTCTGGGTGGCGCCTCCACAATTATTTCAATAAGATGTGCCCTTAGCTCAGCTGGATAGAGCGTTTGACTACGAATCAAAAGGTCAGGAGTTCGAATCTCTTAGGGCACGCCATATTTACAAAATGCCGGTGTGGCGGAATGGCAGACGCGCGCGACTCAAAATCGTGAGGGAAACCGTGGAGGTTCGAGTCCTCTCACCGGCACCATATATTGAAATGATTGCGCTGATCGTACTTTGTACAGTCAGCGTTTTTTGATTATAATCAACATTTATGAACACCCGGCGGACCAACTTCCGCCGGGTGTTTTTTTGTTTATATCGATTGGTGTATGACCATACTGATTACTATCAAATACGGGTGAAGTGATGCAGCATGAGCCAGATCGATATTTCAGCGATTAAAGAAAAACTCGGAAATAGCAACGATATTGTTTTTAAGGAATTCCAAATCGAATATGCCGACAGGTTACGGAAAGTTCATTTGTTTTATGCGGATGGACTTGTAAATACGGGATCCGTTCAGGATTTTATATTGGAGACTTTAATGGTGGAGTTTCCGACGCTTGATACAAGCCAGCATCCTGTTCTGGACTTGTTGACTGCGGGGGACGTAGAAGAAGTGACATCGACGGATACGATGTATTATAACCTGTTTTCCGGTCATGTCATTCTTATATGGGATAGCACTAAAATATTGTCGATTGCCATGAATGGGATTAAAGACCGCGCTGTATCAGAAGCAATGACGGAAACGGTAAGCCGCGGTCCCAAAGAATCGTTTACGGAATCGATCCGCACAAATACGGCATTAGTCCGAAGGAAGATAAAGAACCCCGATTTGTGGCTGGAGAATATGCGGATCGGGAAAGTGACTCAGACCAGCGTCTCCATGATGTATATAAAAGGGATTGTAACCGATAAGATCGTGGATGAGGTGCGTGACCGATTATCCAGGATAGATATAGACGGGGTTCTGGAAAGCGGCTATATCGAAGAGCTGATTCAGGATTCCGCCTATAGTCCATTTCCGACTATGTACAACTCGGAAAGGCCGGATGTTATCGCTGCCGAACTTCTTGAAGGCAAGGTTGCGATATTCGTGGACGGAACACCTCATGTGCTTGTAGTTCCCGCATTGTTTATTTCTTTTATGCATTCGGCGGAGGATTATTACCAACGAGCCGATATAAGCTCGCTTATAAGGATTCTCCGCTTTATGGGGATTTTTATTGCTCTGTTAGGGCCTTCGCTTTATATAGCCATAACAACCTTCCATCAAGAGATGCTTCCTACTCAGCTGCTTATTGGTCTTGCGGCACAACGGGAGGGGATACCTTTTCCCGCTTTTATCGAAGCGCTAGTTATGGAAATTACGTTCGAGATTCTGCGCGAAGCCGGAGTGCGGATGCCAAGAACAATGGGGCAAGCCATTTCAATTGTTGGCACTTTGGTTATTGGACAAGCCGCTGTCGAAGCAGGGATTGTTTCAGCTGCGATGGTTATTGTCGTATCTATTACGGCTATATCAAGCTTTGTTGTACCCGCAATGAATATGTCAATCTCCATCAGGATGATCCGCTTTGTGTTAATGGGTCTGGCCGCATCGTTTGGTTTATACGGGATTATCCTGGGCATTTTTGCGCTAGTGCTTCATTTGTGCAGTCTTCGCACCTTCGGAGTACCGTATATGAGCCCGTTTGGACCGTTTATTGCGGAGGATACGAAGGATACCTTATTCCGCCTGCCGCATTGGGCCATGCGGAAACGCTTGCGTTTAATAAATCAGAATAATGTTACCCGGGGCAACAACAAGGCTCCCGGACCGAAGCGTTAGTCGAGAATAAAGGCAGCGAGATGAGGAATTGCGATGATGCGAAGACTATTAGTTTCCTTATTGTTTGTTTCGATAGCTATGACGCTGACAAGCTGCTGGAATCGGCGCGAGCTTAACGATCTGGCTATTGCTGTGGCAATTGGAATCGATAAGGACGGGGAGAATCAATATCAGGTGTCGGTTCAGGTCGTAGATCCGGGAGAGGTTGCCGCAAATAACAGAACGATGACCCGGACTCCCGTTACGTTCTATCAGGCGAAAGGGAACACCATTTTTGAAGCCATAAGAAAAATGACTACAATATCGCCGAGACCTATTTATTCCGCCCACCTTCGGATGTTGATCATTGGCGAGCAGTTAGCCAAAGAAGGGGTTGGGGATGCTCTTGAGTACATGTCGAGGTATTATGAGCACCGCACCGATTTTTACATAGCGATAGCAAGAGATACAACCGCTGCAAGCACATTAAAAATTTTAACCCATTTGGAAGCTATTCCTGCCAATCAGATGTACTCCTCTTTGCTTAACTCGCAGAAGGAATGGGCTCCGACTGCATCCATTACGCTGGATCAACTCATAATGGATATCGTCAGCAAAGGCAAAGAGGCGATTGTCACGGGACTTCGCCTCAGAGGCGACCGGGAAACAGGGGAAAGCCGGGCAAACGTTGAACGCATTGCTTCGACAGCTTACCTGCAATACTCGGGCTTGGCTGTTTTTAGACAGGATAAGCTTGTTGGCTGGCTGAATGAAGCCGAGAGCAGGGGCTACTCCATTATCCACAACGATGTTCATAATACGGTTGGGGTTATTGAATGCCCCGACGGCGGGAAAATGACTATTGAGGTCATTCGCTCTAAAACGACGCCTAAAGCCAAGATGGTTAACGGAGAACCGGAAATGCATTTAGGGGTCCGTACCGAGGTCAGCATTGGTGAAGTGCTGTGTAAAATCGATCTGACTAAGAAGTCGTCTATTTATGAACTGGAGCATATAGGCGAGGAAACCATTAAGGGCTTTATAGAAAAAACAATCCATCAGGTTCAAGAGAAGTATAAGGTTGATATATTCGGCTTTGGAGAGGTCGTTCATCGAGCCAAGCCCGCCTATTGGAAAGGGGTCGAAGATAAGTGGGATACTGTCTTTCAGTCGATGCCCGTCAAGGTGGATGTCGTGCTCAATATCCGACAGACCGGTACGGTCAATAATTCGTTTATGCAAGAAATGAAATAAGAAGGTAGCAGCTATGATGAAATATATATGGTTAATCGTAGTCGCAGCCGTAATTATTCTGATTGAAGTGCCGTCGATGCGGAAGAGAAAACTGATAAGGGATCTATGGGTATTCTCTTTTCTGCTGGGGCTAGGCATTGTTCTGGTGATTATGAGGTTCCTCAATTTGCATATTCCTAATCCGGTGAACGGGCTCGATTATATGCTGAGGCCTTTGGCCGAAGCCATTTTTCAATATCTAGGAGGGGGATAGCGGGGGATGCTTGAAAAAGGAAAAATAAGTCACCGGCAGCTGACCGTTCTCACGCTGTT
Organism: Paenibacillus sp. MMO-177; assembly: GCF_037147795.1. Classification (NCBI taxonomy): domain Bacteria; kingdom Bacillati; phylum Bacillota; class Bacilli; order Caryophanales; family Paenibacillaceae; genus Paenibacillus; species Paenibacillus sp. MMO-177. Next base: position 4,910 of record NZ_JBBCUR010000011.1, read on the forward strand.
GTACACGATTGGCACTTCTATTCTAATTGTTCCGTCTATCATGTCGGCGTACTCCAGACAAGACGGATGGATTGCGTGCTTGGTGGGAATAGGTGCCAATCTTTTAAGCATTTTAATCTACAGTGAGCTAGCTCGTCGTTATCCCTCTCTTAGCCTTGCGGAATATAGCGAGAAGATTCTAGGCAAATGGCTGGGAAAGGCACTTTCGTTGTTTTTCCTATCGTTTATCTTTTTGCTGTCTGCTTTGCTGCTTCGAGTCTTGGGAAATTTCATGACGACTCATATCATGCCAAACACGCCCATCGAAATTACCATTATTCTATTTATGACTGTGGTGGTTTACGCTGTTCGGCTTGGTCTTGAGACAACGGCTAGGGCAGCGGAGATTTTCTTGCCTTTTGTGATCGCCTTGTTTCTTTTTCTGGCTTTCTTCCTGCTGCCTCAGATTGAATTGGACCGAGTTGAGCCTATCTTTGAGGAAGGAATAAAGCCGATAATCCTGGGCGCGTTTTATTATTTCAATCTTCAGGAACAGGTTATTCTAATGATGCTGGTCCCTTATACGAACCGGCCTGAGAAAGCAAGAAGCGCCTTGGTCTCTGGAACGCTGCTGGGCAGCGTGGTTATTCTCGTCAGCGTTCTGCTGTCAACGCTGGTACTGGGAACGGAATTTACGCAGAGGAATATGTATGCCAGCTATACGCTGGCGAAGCAAATCAGCGTAGGGAACTTTCTGCAGAGGGTCGAGGCCATGCTGGCGATTATATGGTTGATCACGATTTTTTTCAAGACGGTGATTTGCGTGTATGCCGTAACGCTTGGGACAGCCCAGACGCTTCAGTTGAAGGACTACCGTACGCTGACCCTTCCGTTTGCCCTGCTGCTTGTGTTCTTGTCTCTTCTTGTCTATGACAATATCGTTAGCTTTATTTCATTTACGCCCAAGGTCTTTTCCGTATACGCGACCATCTTTATGGTTCTTATCCCGGTGGGGCTGCTTGGCATAGATGCTTTCCGTTCCGGCTTCAAGGGGAACCAATCATCATCGTGAGGTGCTGACTCTTGCTTAGGGTATGGCGCCTTTTTTGCATTTTGGACAGGATTCGACCCTTAAGGCGGAAGAGCGACTCGACCTAGGTCTAGCATAGAAACCGTCGGTGGTCCGTTTTAGAAAGCGCGGATTCGATCTACAATAGGAACATAAGCAAGAGAGCTTCACAAGAAGAGAATAAACAAAGCAATCTTTGAGAGGCGGTGGAAGAAGCAATGGATGGTAAAAAGGCGTTAGGCTTATTGCTTGCTGTTGCAGGCGGTATCATGGTACTAAAATTCTTCGGCATTCATCTTGGTGCATTGGTAGGTACCCTGTTCGCAATCGTATTAATTGGACTTGGGGTAGTTGCCTGGAGAAGCAATAAAAAGATAATCGGCGGTATTGTTGGCGCAATCGGTATTTTGATGCTGCTGCCGGCATTGTCCAAACTGATTATGCTGGGTATTGCGGTTGTGCTGATCCTGTTCGGTATTTCGATGGTGAAAAGCAATAACAATAATCGACATTTCTAATAAAAAAGTTGGGAGGGCCATACATGAGCATTATGCGGCGAGTGCGCGACATTACAGTTGCAACATTAAATGAAAGACTGGAAAAAGCAGAAGATCCGGTTCGCCTGATTGACCAGTTCCTCTGGTCGACAAGGGAAGAAATCATTCAAGCGGAGCGGCTGCATCAGCAATATCTGGCACATAGCAATCATCTGAAAGCGCAGTGGCTGCAAGCAGAGCAGCAGAAGGAAAAGCGCGAGCAGCAAGCGCTGACCGCGCTGAAAGCCGGCGAGGAGCAGCTTGCGAGAATCGCTCTTCACGAGAAGACAACAAGCGAAGAACGTTCGAATCAGTACCGCGAGCTGTATGAGCAAAGCCGTCAGAATACGATGGACCTGGAAGACCAGCTTCGCGAAATGCGAAGCGAATACCAGCTCGTCTATGACAAGCGCGAATATTACGCGGCAAGAATGGAGTCGCTCAGACTCCAGCAGCGCATGAATGCACGGTACACGGAGGGCGGCCAGGCGGGCGGCATTCAGCCTGGCTCGATGTTCCGCAGACTGGAAGACCGGATCGGCGATATGGAGATGGAGGCAAAAAGCCTGCATGATCTGCGCCGGATGGGCAAAGAGTTCATCAGCGAAGCAGGCAATCAAGTGCAATCCGTTATCGAACGCGAGCTGCAGCAATTAAAGAAGAAGCTTGAGAAGGAAGGATGGTCGTCTTGAAAAAACTGTACCGGTCCACCCGCGACAAGAAGCTGTTTGGTCTCTGCGGCGGACTCGCGGAAATGATCAATGTTGATGCGACCCTTATCCGTATCCTGCTAATCGTGGTTACCATCTTTACGAGCGGATTCGCAATCCCTGTCTACATCATCGCCGGCCTTATCGTTCCTAAGGAACCAACGTTTTATAACGGTCACGGCTTTGGACCCGGAGGGTTTGGAGGCGGCTACGGCGGCAGCGGTTACGGCAACGGCTATAACGGCGGTCAAGGCGGCCAAGGCGGATTTGGTTCCTCCTTCGGTGGTCCTTACAAAAACCCGCCGCAGGGACAATGGGACAACTTCTCGCAAGGACGTCCCGGCCAGCAAACCTCGTCGTCGCAATTCGATAGCATGATGGATGATCTGGAGAAAAAAGCACTCCGCAAAGAAATCGAAGAATTACGCGCCAAATTGGCTAAATATGAGAAGGGAGAGATTTAACAATGGGAATCTTTAAAAGAATGAAGGATCTGACTAAGGCATCGGTGAATGAGGTATTGGATAAAATGGAAGATCCGGTGGTTATGCTGAATCAATATCTGCGCGACATGGAATCGGAAATTCATCAAGCCGAAGTTACGGTAGCGAAACAAATGGCCAACGAACGCCGTCTGAAACAACGTCTGGATGAAGCGGTACGCAGCATCGCCGACCGTGAGTCGAAGGCAGAAGCAGCACTTCGCGCCGGCCAGGAAGAGTTCGCTCGCAAGCTGCTCGAGGAGAAGCTTTATTTCGACCAGAAAGTGAACGAATACAGCGATCTTCATGCACAAGCGAAAACGCAAGCAGAAGAGCTGATGCAGCAATTGCACGGCATGAAGGATGAGTTCTACCAGCTTCGCAACAAACGCAATGAGCTCGCATCCCGCGCTCAGATCGCTAAAGCGCAAAAGCAAATGGCTCAAATTTCTTCGAACCATACGATCGACAGCGGTACGGCGTCGAGAGGCTTCTACCGTATGGAAGAGAAAATCATGCAGCTTGAAGCGGAAGCGGATGTTCTTCGCACACCTTACTCTGCAGCATACACCGGTACTGGCACCAATACAGGATCCTTTAGTGCCGCTGATATGGAGAAAAAGCTGAAGGTTGACGAGCAGCTTGAAGCTTTGAAAAGCAAGCTGAACAAACCGGAAGAAGTATAAATCAACTAGAAGTATGCTAAGACGGAGGAGCGGACCTGGTAACCGCAAGGTCATTAAGCCTAGCTTAATGACCTTGCGGGAGACGGTCTGCTCTTCCCTGCGTACGTATTAGAAGGAGTTGGACCTGGATGGCTGAGGGACAAGCGAATGAGCACCATCGTGCGGAGAGGCCCAATAAAGAAGCAAGACGCAAAAATGTGACCGAGACCGTATTGTGGCTCATTATTATCGTGAGTCTTGTCATCATTGTGCTGCAGGCGATTGGTTACGTGCGGCTGTATACTTTCCAAGGCAAGTGGGCTATCTTAGGACTTACCGTAATCGGGGCAGCAATGGCAGCTGCAGCGATCGTCGGCTTTCTGCAGAATTCCAAGCTCAAGCAAGCGGTTGAACGGCTTAGCGAACAGCAGCGCAGACGCAGCTATCGGGTGACGCTGACTTCGGGGGAGGAGGAAGGCGGTGTTCCGGTGTCCGAACAGGAGCAAAGCGATGCGATCTGGACGGAGAAGGTCAAATTCTCGGCAGTTATCGAGGAACGACAACGGCTTGCAAGAGAGCTGCATGACGCGGTTAGTCAGCAGCTGTTCGCGATCTCGATGACGGCAACGGCTGTCAGCCGCACGATTGAGCGGGACTGGGAGCGGGCGAAAAGACAGGTACAGCTCATCGAGGAGATGGCTTCCGTAGCGCAATCCGAGATGCGCGCCCTGCTGCTGCATTTAAGACCCGTTCATCTGGACGGCAAAAATTTGGCTGCCGCTTTAACCGCGCTGGTGGACGAGCTTAAGCAAAAGGTTCCGATGACGATTGATCTTGATGTTGATGATTCGATTACGATGAAGCCCGAGGCGGAGGATCATTTGTTCAGAATCGCGCAAGAAGCCTTGTCGAATACCCTTCGGCATGCAAAAGCGGAAAGTATGGAAATTAAGCTGCATCGGAAAGGCCCCGAAGTACGTATGTTATTAAAAGATACCGGCATCGGGTTCGACCTGGAAGCGAAGAAACAAACCTCTTACGGATTATTAACGATGGAAGAGCGTGTGAATGAGCTTGGCGGCTATTTACATATGATCTCAAAACCGGGAGAGGGAACAAGCATAGATATCCGGGTTCCGATTGACGGCGAAATAGAAAAGTAGACAACCATGTACATGTTGAAGGAAGCGGTGAATAAGGTGGAACCGATCGAACAACTGAATGAACGGATTAAAGTATTGTTAGTCGATGATCATGAAATGGTGCGTATCGGACTGGCTGCGGTGCTCGATACGGAAGAGGGTATCGAAGTCGTAGGGGAAGCAAGCAACGGTTATGACGGAATCCGGCTGGCTCAGGCCTATAAGCCTGATATCGTACTTATGGATCTTGTTATGGACGGCATGGATGGCGTGGAAACAACGCAAAAGCTGCTTGAGCTGTATCCGGAGTGCAAGGTTATCGTATTAACCAGCTTTATTGACGATAGCAAGCTGTATCCGGTTATTGAAGCGGGCGCGTTCAGCTACCTGCTCAAGACGGCAAGAGCAACGGAGATTGCGGATGCGATCCGCGCAGCGGCGCGCGGCCAGTCGGTACTGGAGTCGCAGGTTGCCGCCAAGATGATGAACCGGCTCCGCAAACCGAAGCAGCCGGTACAAGCGGCGCTTCACGATGATTTGACGGAGCGGGAGATGGACGTTCTGAAGCGGGTAGCGCAAGGCATGTCCAATCAGGAAATAGCGGACGAGCTGTTTATCGGCGTGAAGACCGTCAAGTTCCACATTACGAACATCTTTAATAAACTTGGCGTTGAGGACCGTACGCAAGCGGCGATTTACGCGCATAAGCAAGGGATTGCGGAGTAAGAAGCAGGTTGGAGATCGGAGCGGGGCTTGCCTGAAGTTGAATTTCAGGGGAGCCCCCTTTTTTTGTTGACGGCTGGAGGGGAAGTCCAGTTTTTGCTAAAATAAGTTAAAGGCGGCGGTTAAGAAGCATTCCGCTAGAAGGAAAAGGCCAATACGTTGCCATCGAATTGTAGTAACAGCTATAGGGCTGCAGGAGCGGGATATCCTTGCGCAGCAAATCCAGTACTTTTGCGGAAAGAGGCTCTTCAAGCGCTTTGTGAAGACAAGCGAGCCAGCCTTTTGGACCGGTGAGCAGCTGAACAGAGGATTCGTTCATGCAGGACTCCGGAAGTTGGATCTGCCAGGTACCGTTCACAAGCATCAGTCCATATTTAACCGCGGCGGGATGGGACATGGCTTGTTCAAGAGTCGACCTAAGCTGCGGATTCAGGAGGGCTTCAGCCTCTTTGAGGAAAGCAAGCAGTCCGTTTACGGCTGCAGCTGTCTTTCGCAGCTCTTCCTCAATGACAGACAATGAAGGATTTTGCTTGATTGTTCGGGCGGAGAGCCGGATCTTGAGCTGGGCTTGTCTGCTGTGCCGAAGCCATCCTGCCGCCGTTTGGGCAGCATGACGGTAAGGGGCGCCCCAATCGAAGCTGTCAAATAAAGCAGATCCGGGAGGCAGCCTCGCAGGCTCTTCTTCTCGGAATGAACTTTTGCCGTAAGGCCGAACCGGAGCAGCGGCATAAAGCCGATCGGTTCGTCTGGCAGGCGTTATAGACATCATTCGCATTTAGACTGCCTCCTTTATGGTTGATATGTCAAGCATATTATGCTTTTGCGGCAAAGGCTGGCGAATGGTGTCTGTCAGAACAAAAGAAATAAAAAAGCAATAAGCGCAAAATCAAGCGTAATCAAATCGCGGAACGGATAGTACGGGCGAGGCTCGTAGTCGTAAGGGTCAAACGGGTAGGATTGCGTTTGCACGGGCTGCTCCGGCTTGCTTGATTTGCCTTGCGGACGGACCTTGGATTTAGGGCTTTTCTTGCTCTTCTTCGAGGATTGTACCGTTGCAGCCTCCGGCTCGTCGGCAGCGGAAACGTTAGGATCTTCGTTGAGCGTAAGCTTTCCGCCCGAGCATCTGCTCAGCATGCCGATATGCCTCGTTCCATCCTTCATAATGATATACACAGGCATGCCGCAAAATCGCGATACGATATCTTCCTCGAGAGGATAAATCTGTTCCATTCAGGCTCCTCCTTATGTTTACTTGCATTAGGCTTTGCAACCAGTGTATTCACCCAGAGGCGAATAGGTATGGTCAAACACCTAGCGGTAATAAATGGTCAAAGGGAGGTTATGGTCATCGCAGCGAATCGATTTGTTCAAAAGACGGCCGAGCAATCCAGCCGTAAGAAAGCGCGGCGCGCGGTTTTTTTGGCAGCAGTTGTTCTGGTAGTCGGCATGATCTGGGCAGTCTTCAACAGGGACCAGCTCCGGTCCGACGAGAATCCGGGCATCGTTGCCCATGATCTGGCGCTGCTATGGCAGTGGACGGACAAGCTCTACAGCAACGGCGCGGCCGATACCGAATGGACCATAAGATGGGATCTTGAAGGGGAAAACCTGGAGCAGGCGGAACAACAGCTTCAAGCGGATGAAAAGGGACAGAAGCAGGGAACACTGTCCATATTCCCGCTAACGTCGGATCATAAGGCCATGCTTGTATTTACGACCAATCAGAAGGCGGACAAGAAGCAGCTGCTTGCGTTCGTAAACCGTACGGAAGCCGTATTAAAGAAGGCGGGCGTTTCCTATTCCGGAGGTATGACGGTTCGCGGTAAGACGGAATACAATAACGCAGCGGAACGTCTGGCAAAGGCCGCGGGCGGCAAACGGATTGACCGGTACAAGGACGAGAGCGGAACGGTCAGCGAAGCTTACTACTCGGAAAAGCTCTTCTCTTCGGTGGAAGCGGGAGCGGGAAAGAAGGCGAATCTGCAAGTTGCCGAGCATCGCGAAACCGAGTCCGGGGCGCTTTCCTTAATCGTCGGAACCCCGTTAATAACGGGAGATTACACCGTTTCCGAAGCAGGAAACGATTAGAAGAAATATGATGGCTAATTAGTTTTTTTTATGATTGGATGAATAGCAGTTTAAGGATTAATATGCTAAACTACATAAATAAAAATAAAAAAATATATGGAAAGAATGAGGGAACTGACTGTTATGAACGTTGAATCATCAAATGCGCAAGGCGCTATTTATTATATCTTCGGGGCGACAGGCGATTTGGCGAAGCGCAAGTTGTTTCCTGCCTTGTTCAGCTTATATAAAGAAGGAAAGCTGTCTGAAAATTTCGCCGTTGTAGGCCTCGCGCGCAGAGAGCGCACAAACGAACAGTTCCGCGCCGACCTGTACGAGTCGATCGTGGAATTCTGCCGTTATAAAGCAGATGACGTAGAGCTCTGGAACCGCTTCGCAGAGCACTTCGAATATATGCCGCTTGATATTAACAACGTAGAAGCATTCCGCGGTCTGGCAACACTGTCCGATCAGCTGGATGCCAAATTCAATATTCCGGGCAACCGTCTGTTCTATCTGGCGCTTGCACCGTCGCTGTTCGGCCCCGTATCGTTCAGCCTTCGCGACGGCGGACTGCTCGAATCCAAGGGCTGGCACCGCGTCGTCATCGAGAAGCCATTCGGCTATGATCTGGAATCGGCGCAAAAGCTGAATGACCAAATCACGCAAGTATTCAAAGAAGAAGAAATCTACCGTATTGACCACTACCTCGGCAAAGAGATGGTGCAAAATATTCAAGTGATCCGCTTTGCGAATGCGTTTTTTGAGCCGCTGTGGAACAACAATCATATCGCAAACGTGCAGATCACGCTTTCTGAAACGGTTGGCGTAGAAGAACGCGGCGGTTACTACGATAAATCCGGCGCCCTTCGCGACATGGGTCAAAACCATATGCTTCAAATGCTGACGATGATTGCTATGGAGCCGCCTAGCCGCCTGCATGGCGAAGACATTCGCGACGAGAAGGTTAAAGTGCTTCGCTCCCTTCGTCCGTACAAATCGAGCGACGAAGTACGCAACCTGGTTGTACGCGGCCAATACAGCGAAGGCTCTCTCAATGGGAAAGAGCTTCCCGGTTACCGCCAAGAGGATTCGGTAGGCGAGAACTCCACGACGGAAACTTATTTTGCCGCAAAGCTGGCGGTTGACAATTTCCGCTGGGCGGGAGTACCGTTCTACATTCGCACAGGCAAACGACTTCCGGTGAAAACGACGGAGGTTGTTATCGAATTCAAATCGATGCCGCAAAACGTTTTGTTCGCGCAGCGTCATGATCTGCAGCCGAACTTGCTCGTTATTCGCGTTAACCCGATGGAAGGCATCTATATTAAAGTAAATGCCAAGACTCCGGGCGAAGACAATTCGGTACAGCCTGTAAATATGGAATTCTGCCAAAGCTGCCAAATCGGCATCAATACGCCGGAAGCTTACGAGCGCCTGATCCATGATGCCGTTCGCGGGGATTCGACGTACTTCACCCGTTGGGATGAAGTGGCTCAAGCTTGGGAATTCGTTGACCGCATCGCGGCTGCATGGCGCGAAGATTCGTCCGATCTGCAGCACTATCCTGCAGGCTCGTGGGGCCCGGAGAAAGCTGAAAAGCTGCTGGCGCAAGACGGCTTCAAATGGTGGCCGGTTAACGGGCAAGAAGAAGATAATGTGATTTGGGTATCGAATAGCGGCAAGTAATTTAGTACCAGCACACCGCTGACGGAGGGATACGCCTTTATGTTTAAGGTTTACGATATTTCGATGACCATCGAAAAGGGCATGCAAGTATGGGGCAACCATGACGGCAAGCAGCCTGAAATCATCTCCCAGCCTACCTCTCCAGACGGCGTTAACGAATCGCGCATCGATATGGATGTCCATTGCGGCACCCATGTCGATGCGCCTCTGCATATGCTGGAGGATGGCTCAACCATCGAGACGATTGGTCTTGAAGAACTTGTCGGCAATGCCCGGGTTCTGGACTTCACGGACGTGAACGACAGCATTACGAGAGAAGACCTGGAGAAGCACGGCCTGCAAAAGGGCGAGTTCATTCTTGTAAAAACGAAAAATTCATTTACGGATTCCTTTGAATCCGATTTTGTATTCCTGCGGGATGATGGCGCCCGTTACCTCGTTGAGGTAGGGGTTCGCGGGATCGGTACGGACGGACTTGGGATTGAACGCTCCCAGGCGGAGTATCCAACCCACCGGACGTTATTCCGCAACAATGTCATTATTATAGAAGGGCTTCGCCTGAAGGAAGTGCCGCCCGGCTCTTATTTCATGGTGATTGCGCCTTTGAAATTGACCGGTATTGAAGCGGCGCCGGCACGCGCGCTGCTGATCGGGAATGGATAAAGGAGCGTTGCTTCGCGGCGACGCCATGAAGGGAAGGCAAGCATGAGCCAAACATTAAGTAATGAAATCACACAGGAAGTAGATAAGCGCCGTACCTTTGCGATTATCTCTCACCCTGACGCCGGTAAAACGACATTAACAGAGAAGCTCCTCTTGTTTGGGGGAGCTATTCGTCTTGCAGGCTCGGTAAAAGCCCGCAAAGCGAGCCGCCACGCTACATCCGACTGGATGGAGATCGAGAAGCAGCGCGGTATCTCCGTTACGTCCAGCGTGATGCAGTTCGATTATTTGGGGCACCGGGTTAACATTCTGGACACGCCTGGTCACCAGGATTTCTCTGAAGACACGTACCGTACGCTGACCGCGGCGGACAGCGCCGTTATGCTGATCGACGTTGCGAAAGGCGTCGAGGCGCAGACGATCAAGCTGTTCCAGGTTTGCCGCAAACGCGGTATTCCGATCTTTACGTTTATTAACAAGCTGGACCGCGAAGGCCAAAGCCCATTCGAACTGATGGAAGAGCTGGAGCGGGTACTCGGCATTCGTTCGGTGCCAATGAACTGGCCAATCGGCATGGGCCGCGAGCTGTGCGGCGTATACGACCGGATGAAAAATCAGGTTGAGCTGTTCCAAGGCAATGACCACAGCACGATCGAGGTTCGCAAAGTTGAGGATTATAATGATCCGGTCATTCGCGAAATGGCTGGCGACTACCTGCATGATCAGCTCATACAGGACTTGGAGCTTCTTGATGTAGCAGGCGATCCATTCGACTTTGATAAGGTTCGGGCAGGCGAATTGACGCCAATCTTCTTCGGAAGCGCCGTGAACAACTTCGGCGTTCAAACGTTCCTTGAGAACTTCCTGGAACTTGCTCCAAAGCCGGCTCCGCGGATGAGTACTAACGGTTCGGTTGACCCAACAAACGAGAAGTTCTCCGGTTATGTCTTCAAAATCCAAGCCAACATGAACCCGGCGCACCGCGACCGTATCGCCTTCCTTCGGATTTGCTCCGGACGTTTCGAACGCGGCATGAGCGTCCGCCATGTTCGTGCAGGCAAAGACATTAAGCTGTCCCAGCCTCAGCAATTCCTGGCGCAGGACCGCGATATTGTCGAGACGGCTTATCCGGGCGATATTATCGGTTTGTTCGACCCGGGTATTTTCCGGATTGGCGATTCCTTGTCGCAAGGCTCCGAGGTCGTATTCGACGAGCTGCCTACGTTCTCTCCGGAGATCTTCGCCAAGGTTACCGTTAAGAACGCATTGAAGCATAAGCAATATCAGAAGGGTATTGACCAGTTGACCGAGGAAGGCACTATTCAGGTGTTCTACTCTGCCAGCGGCTTTGCTGACGAAACGATTCTTGGCGTAGTCGGCCACCTGCAGTTCGAGGTATTCGAGTACCGGATGAAGGGTGAATACGGCGTTGATATTCAGCTGCACCGCATGCCGTTCCAATTCGCGCGTTGGATCGTTGACGATAAGATTGATCCTTCGAAGTTCCGGATCAACTCTACCCTTGTGAAAGACAAAAAAGGCAATTACGTTGTTCTCTTCGAGAATGAATATGCGATGCGTACCGCGATGGATAAGAATCCAACGATGAAATTCCTGGAGACTGCTCCATAAGCGTAACTAGACTTAAAATAAAAGCCCCCGATCTCAATGATCAGGGGCTTTTTTGCGCTGCTATTGCCTATAACGGATAATTTGCTCAATCAAATCCCGTTCAACTTCCTTGTTGTACTCTTTGACCATGCGGGAGATCAGGAAGAGATCCACGATAACCCAAATGAACAAGGCAGCGGCAGGCAGGGCAAATAGGATGATGCTAATAATTAGAAAGGCCTTTTGTTCAGCTGCGGAAGCAATACTGAGTAATATATAGGCTGGAGTTGCGATGAGGAATAGAATCAGCTGGATAATCGCTGTCTTCTTGCGCTTCAGGTAAAAGCGGTGTACACCGAGGTGACCGCCAAGAAGCATCAGATAAGCGATAGCGGCTGACTTCTCGCTACTCCGCATCTCGGAATTAAAGACCATCAGTTCATTAAGCGTGAGGTCTTGACGATTCATGAAGACCTCCTAGAATGAGCCACTGTGAAAATGCTTGTGAGCCAAAATTTCATCAATAAGCTGACCTTCGACAGCGCGGTTGCGATCTCTTACCCATTGGTGCAGGAGGAAAGCATCGACGATCCACCAAATAGAGGTCACAATCACGCCGATAACGGAAATGGTAAGAATAAGCTGTGCAATTGCGGAGCCTGTACGCCCGAGATAGAAGCGGTGACCGCCAAATACGCCGAGGAAATACCAGAGCACATAAGCGATGATCATATTCTTGCCGCGATCCTTCACCTCTTGCTCCAGCAGAAGTAGCTCCCTTGCGTCGAGTTGGCTTTTTTGCGCGATGTTAAATGACATGTACTGCTCCCCTTTATCTAATTTGTAGTCCACCAGCTAAAGTATAGGGGTTATGTAAAAATCATACAACCCAAATTTTCGTAAAAATAGTGGAAATCTTTATTGGCTTATCCGGTTGACGAAGCAGCGCTTTCATGACATAATGTACGCGTGTACATTACAGATTTAACAGCAGCGAATGAAAGAAGCAATAAATGCAATAACAGGAGGCGCCGACTATCAGCAGGAAAGAAGTAGCGAAGCTGGCCGGTGTATCGGAAGCAACGGTATCCCGGGTACTTAACAATGTAGGGCCTATTAAGGAAGAGACTCGTATCCGCGTGCTGGAGGCCGCCAAAGAGCTGGGTTATGTGCCTAATGCGCTTGCCCAGCGTTTTGCCAGAAGGAAAAGCGGGAACGTTGGCGTCATTCTGCCGTTTGTGCCGAAGGTTCATCTGTTCTCGACCTATTACTTCGCGGAAATATTAAGCGGGATTGGCGAGGCGGCGAAAGCCTGCAACTATGATCTGCTGCTCATTTTCCGGGAGCCGGACAGTCCGCGTGATTACGCAAAGCTGTTCCGGACGCAGAAGGTGGATGCCTGTATCGTGCTTGGCGCTCAAAATGTTGCCGAGGAACGTGCCGCGTTAGCCGAGCTTAAGGAGGAAGGTTATCCATTCTGCCTCGTGAACCAGCGGTTTGACGAGGAAGGATACCTGACCGTTGATGCGGACCATGAGTCGGGAAGCTACACCGCCGTTCAGCATCTTATTGCAAACGGATTCAAGCGGATTGCCTTCCTGAACGGGCCAGAAGCCTTCTCGAGCAGCGGGGACAGGCTTGCCGGCTATAAGCGTGCGCTGGAGGAAGCGGGAATTCAGCATGTGAGAGAGAGAGTCTTCACCGGCAATTACAGCAGGAAGAGCGGTTATGAGGCAGCGACACGGATAGCAAATGGAATCAAAGGCGAACAGATCGACGCTGTCTTTGCGGCAAATGACCGGATGGCGATTGGCCTGATGGACGGCCTTCGGGAGCACGGCATTGAAGCGGGCAAGGATATCGGCCTGATTGGTTACGATGACTCGGACAGCTCGAGAATCGTAACGCCCAAGCTGTCGACGGTATCGGTTCCTTTTTACGAGATGGGACGAAAAGCAGCCATGAAGCTGCTGGCAACGGAAACCGAAGAGCCGGGGAATACGATTCTTCCCGTTCAACTCGTTAAGCGAGAAACAACCTAAAATACGTATTCGAGAGGCGGTAGTTAAAGAATGAGCAAACTTCGTGTCGGAATGGTTGGATATAAATTTATGGGCAAGGCACACAGCAACGCGTACCGCGCGCTGCCGATGTTTTTCCCGGAAACCGCGTTACTGCCTGAAATGACGGCGATCTGCGGCCGTGATCCGGTGGGTCTCGAGAAGGCGCGGACGCAGTTCGGCTGGCAAAGCAGCGAGACGGATTGGCGCAAGCTGGTCGCGCGCGAAGATATCGACCTGATCGACATTAATGCGCCAAGCGATGCTCACAAGGAGATTGCCATTGCGGCCGCTCAAGCGGGCAAGCATCTGTTCTGCGAGAAGCCCCTCGCGCTGACGCTGGAGGATGCAAACGAGATGCTGGTTGCCGCCGAGAAAGCAGGCGTGAAGCATATGGTTGGCTTCAACTACCGTTTTGCTCCGGCTGTCCAATTGGCGAAAAAGCTGATCTCGGAAGGCCGTATCGGTAAAATCCATCATTTCCGCGCCGTCTTCCTGCAGGACTGGATTCTTGATCCGGAATTCCCGCTGGTATGGCGCCTGAAGAAGGAAATCGCAGGTTCCGGCTCGCATGGCGACCTTGGCGCTCACTTGATCGATATGGCCCGTTTCCTCGTTGGCGAGTTCCAGGAAGTCATCGGGATGGAAGAGACCTTCGTCAAGGAACGTCCGGTGTCCGAATCGATGACGGGCCTTAGCGCAACAAAGAGCGGTGCGGATGCGCCTCGCGGCGAAGTAACCGTTGACGATGCCACTCTGTTCCTGACAAGGTTCGAGAATGGCGCGCTTGGCAGCTTTGAGGCGACCCGCTTTGCGGCAGGCCACCGTTGTACAAATGCGTTCGAAATTAACGGCAGCAAAGGCAGCATCAAGTTCGACTTCGAACGGATGAACGAGCTGCAGGTGTACTTCACGGAGGATGCCGACGATGTGCAAGGCTTCCGCCGCGTACTGGCAACGGATGCTTCCCATGCTTATATGGATGCCTGGTGGCCTGCCGGTCACACAATCGGTTACGAGCATACGTTCACCCATGAGGTTCATGAGCTGATGACGGCAATCGCGGAGGACCGCCAGCCGGTGCCAAACTTCCATGACGGCGTGAGATGCCAAGAGGTTCTTGTTGCGGTAGAGCGTTCGATTGCGGAACGTCGCTGGGTTGCTTTGAAAGAGTTCCAATAATTCTGCGGGCAGAGGAGACTAACGAAGACGATGAGAAAAGCATTGATCGTATGGGGCGGCTGGGACGGCCATCAGCCGAAGGAAGTTGCAGGTATTTTTCAAGACGTGCTGGCGAAGGAAGGCTTCGAGGTTGAAGTATCGGATACGCTGGACGCGTTTGCGGACGGGGAAAAGCTGAAGGGCCTCGATCTGATCGTTCCGATCTGGACAATGGATAAGATTAAGCCGGAGTATGTGCAAAACGTATCGGAAGCCGTTCAAAGCGGCGTTGGCCTTGCCGGCTGCCATGGCGGCATGTGCGATGCTTTCCGGGAAAACGTAGACTGGCAGTTCATGACCGGCGGACAATGGGTAGCGCATCCAGGCAATGACGGTACGGATTATGTCGTGAACATCAAGCATAGCTCCAGCCCGCTGACGGAAGGCATTGAGGACTTTGAAGTCAGCACGGAGCAGTATTACATGCACGTCGATCCGGCTGTTGAAGTGCTTGCAACAACCCGGTTCCCGGTTGTCGAAGGACCACATTCCCTGAATAAGGCGGTTGATATGCCGGTAGCCTGGACGAAGCGCTGGGGTGTCGGACGCGTCTATTACAACTCGCTTGGCCATCAAGCCAACATTATCGATATTCCCGTTGTCAAAGAAATGATGCGCCGGGGCTTCAACTGGTGTGCGGAAGGCAAAACAGCAGCGGTAAACGGAGGGACTCACGCTCATGCAAAAGCTTAAGGTCGGCGTTATCGGAACTGGCAATATCAGCAGCGCGTATTTGAACAACGGCACGAAATTCGATTCGATGGAAATTGTTGCTTGCGCCGATCTGGATGTAGACCGCGCGAGGGCAAAAGCCGAGGAATTCGGGATCCGCGGCTGCTCGGTGGAAGAGCTGCTGGCCGATCCGGAAATCGGAATGGTCATCAACCTGACGATACCGCAGGCGCATGCGGCGGTATGCCTGCAGGCGCTTGAAGCCGGCAAGCATGTGTACGTGGAGAAGCCATTTGCGGTTACCCGCGAAGAAGCGCAAGCGGTGCTTGAGCTGGCGGCACGCAAAGGGCTGCTTGTGGGAAGCGCGCCGGATACGTTCCTTGGCGGCGGTATCCAGACGAGCATCAAGCTGATCGAAGACGGCTGGATTGGCACGCCAATCGGAGCAACGGCCTTTATGATGTCGGGCGGTCATGAGACTTGGCATCCGGCTCCTGAGTTTTACTATCAGAAGGGCGGCGGCCCGATGTTTGATATGGGGCCCTACTATCTGACGGCTATGGTAGCGATGCTTGGACCTATCAGCCGCGTAACCGGCATGGCCCGCGCTTCGTTCCCTGAACGGACCATTACCAGCCAGCCGAAGTTCGGGCAAAAGATTCAGGTTGAGATTCCAACGCATGTCGCGGGTATCATCGAATTCGCAGCCGGCCCGATTGGCACGATTCTGCAAACCTTTGATGTAAAGGGCGGCTCGACCTTGCCTCGCATCGAAGTATACGGCTCCGCCGGAACGTTGCTTGTTCCCGATCCCAATACGTTTGGCGGTCCTATCCAATTCAAACGCGCGGGTTCGCATGAATGGTCGGAGATCCCGCTCGTGTATCCGAACACGGATAACGTACGCGGTCTAGGCGCTGCCGATCTTGCGAAAGCAGCGCTTACCGGACGCAAAGCGCGTCCAAGCGGCGAGCTTGCTTATCATGTGCTGGAAGCGATGCATGGCTTCTTCGATGCAGCCGAGCAAGGCGCGCATTATACGATGAAGAGCAGCTCCGAGAAGCCGGCGCCGTTTACGCTTGGTCTTCAGCCAAACAGCTTGGACTAATCCATTAAATATAAGCAATATGAGGTCGGCGGGTATCCCGCCGGCTTTTTTTCGCCTCAACCCTCTTATGAATAGAGTTAAATTATGGTATCTTTTGGGGAGAAGCATGAAAGGGGTTATGGCCTGATGATTGCTCAAACGCAAAACCGTCTGCTTATCCGAAATGGGATAGTTGTGCTTGAAGACCAGCTTGTTTCGAAAGCGGTCGCCGTGAAGGACGGTATCATTGACGCTCTTCTGGCAGACGAACATGCTATTCGGCAGTATGAGCTTCGCTGCGGAGATGAAGCTATAATTCCAATTGACGCGGCAGGGCGATATATTCTCCCCGGATTAATAGATATTCATAACGACGCAATTGAGAAGGAAGTGCAGCCGAGGCCCAACACATTGTTTCCGATCGAGATGTCGTTCCTGGAATTTGAACGCAAAATGCCGCTTCACGGCATCACCACGATGTACCATTCTTTGTCGCTTGGAGTCGGGCTGAGCTTGCGAGGGGATCATTTGTTGACCGGAATGGTCGAGTTTATCGATCGGTACCGGAGAGAGCGCTCGGTCATTCGCAACCGGATTCATTTGCGTTATGAGGTTTCTTATTTGGCGGGTTATCCAATCGTTGAACAGTATATCAAAGAACGAAAGATTGATTATTTATCCTTTATGGATCATTCTCCGGGTCAAGGGCAGTATAGGGCACCGGGTTCTTTCGAACGATATGTGATGAAAAATCAAGGCGTTGGCATCGAGGAAGTACAGGTTATTGTGGAAGAGCTGCTTATGCGCCGAAATCAGATTGATTGGGAGAATCTCCGCGAGCTAAGCCGTTTGGCTGAACGGCAGGGCATTCGATTGGCTTCTCATGATGATGATTCGGTTGAACAGGTAGAGCGTTCGAGGGGCTTTGGCGTTTCCGTAACGGAATTTCCAATTAATATGGAAACAGCCCGTTATGCCGCCAATTCAGGCCTATTCGTATGCGTGGGAGCGCCTAATCTCGTCAGGGGAGGATCCCATGATCATAACCTGCGCGCATTGGATGTTATTAAGGAAGGAAAGGCCGCTATTATCTGCTCGGATTATCATCCGTCCTCTTTATTGAAGGCTATCTTTATGCTTGCAGAGCAGGAGGTGTTGGATTTGCCGGCGGCTGTACGATTGGGGACTCTTTACCCGGCGCAGGCGCTTGGCATTGCCGATCGTTACGGAGCGATTGCGCCGGGTAAAGCCGCAGATTTAATTCTTGTTGATCAATACCAGGGTCATCCTTGGGTCACGCGGACGATCGTTGGCGGTAAAACGGTTTATACAGCGGATGTGCTTTAGGTTGCAGCCGGCTTCAGTTGCTGAAGCTTCGAATGCAAGGCATCAACGAGCCTTGACTGCTCCTCGGCGGATATTTCTTTCCAGATCAGCTCGAATAATACGCCAAGTCCGGGGAGCGTTTTTTCCTCATTGCCGATGGAGTCTTCAATAACGTCCTTTATTTCTTCTTTTGTATTGTTTCCGACGTTCTTGATAATGGCTTGACGCAAATCCAGATTAATCAATCGGATTCCCTCCAAGTCTTCTTTGAATTGTACTCCCTTACTGTTTCCGAATCAGGCGATTTTCATCCGGGCGTGGTGGATATGCTATAATATTCAGGATTAGGCAATGTCGTAAGCGCATCTTGCATGCTTTGAAGGGAGTAGGATGAACGAAATGGCCAAAAAACAATTTGCAGTCATCGGAATGGGGCGTTTTGGTTCCAGCATCGCCAGTTCGCTAACGGAAATGGGCTTTGAGGTGCTGGCCATTGATTCGAGCGAAGACCGTATTCAGGATGCCATCAATAAAGTCACCCATGCAGTCTCGGCGGATTCAACGGATGAAGAAGCGCTTCGTTCTCTTGGCATTCGTAACTTTGACGTTGTCGTGGTTGCGATTGGGGAAGATATTCAAGCAAGTATTCTCACTACGCTGATCCTGAAGGATCTTGGCGTGAAAACGATTGTTGTTAAAGCGCAAAACGAACTGCACGGCAAAGTATTAACCAAGATCGGTGCGGATAAAGTAGTCTATCCGGAGCGGGATATGGGCCTGCGCGTCGCTCATCATTTAATTTCTCCTAACATCCTGGAGTATATTGAAATATCGGAGGATCACAGCATTATTGATCTGAAAGCGCCTGAAGCGATGATCGGGAAGAGCCTCAAGCAGCTCGACATCCGGGCGAAATTCAAATGCAATGTGATGGCGATCAAAACGAATGGACAAATGAACATCGCTCCTTATCCGGATGATCTGATCCGTTCGGAGGATGTCCTTGTTATCGTTGGAAGAAATTCGGATTTATCCAGTTTGGAAATAGCTTATTCGGAAGGCTGATCGGAATTATGAATCATTTATTATTAACCTCTATCCAAAATGAACGCGTGAAGCAGTGGGCTTCCTTGCTGGATAAAAAATATCGGGACCGGACAGGCCTTTTTATTATCGAAGGCGTCCATCTGGTGCAGGAAGCCTTCACATCCTCCGCTGACGTGCAATGCGTCGTATATAATACGGAGCGCGGCATCCCGCATGAGCTTGGGCAGTTAGCCCGGGAGGGCAAAGCGGAATGGGTGCAGGCAACAGCGCAAGTCATGGCGAAATGCACGGGAACCGATACGCCGCCGCCGGTGTTCGCCGTGCTGGAGAAATTGAAGCGAGACGATACCGCTTTGTTCCGGAATAACAGCCTTGTAGTTGTCCTTGACGGAGTGCGAGATCCGGGCAACGTCGGCACCATTATCCGCAGCGCGGATGCGGTTGGCGCCGATGCGGTTGTGCTGGGTAAAGGCAGCGTAGATTTGTATAACCCGAAGACGGTGCGTTCGACGATGGGTTCGCTCTTTCACCTGCCGATTATTGAGGCGGATCTTGCGGAGCTGCTGCCAGAGGCGCAAAGCAAAGGAATCAAGCTTGTCGGGACAAGCCTGCAAGCGACGCACACTTGCTATACATATGATTGGACGGCAGGCACTTGGCTCCTGATGGGCAATGAATCGGAGGGACTGTCCGAAGCGGTAAGGCAGACGGTTGATGAATCGGTTATTATTCCGATGGAGGGCGAAGCGGAGTCGCTGAACGTCGCGATGGCCGCGACGGTGTTGTTGTATGAGGCTTTGAGGCAGCGGAAATATCCTGCAAAAATAAACCCGCAGTTGTGAGTTGTAATTCAGTTTGTCACTAGCTGGAACGTATTTTGTCACAAGAGAGACGGTTCAAATTAAGCGAAACTTCATAGTTAATAAGGAGTTTCTGTCATTTAAGCGGATAGATATTAATCAATTTGAGAACAAAAAAATAACAATTATATGAACATATGTTCTGTTTTTTTGATGAGGGGACTGGAGACGGCTTTAATCATACGTCACCCAGCCTATCTCGGCCAAGGTCAGGTTGCGGATGATTCGCTCTGCAACATCGATCTGATGCCGACTCTGCTGACCTATGCAGATATTCCTGTTCCGGATGGCATTGATGGGAAGAGCTTCTGGGATCGGATCGCGAGCAGGACGGAACAGCCAGTGCGTGACCATTTTTTCTCGGAGCTGACCTGGCATGATCTTTACCACCCAATGCGAGGCATTCGAACGGAGAAATACAAGTACATCCGTAACTTTGAAGACGGTCCATCGGTCTATTTGCCGCTGGATATACACCGGAGCTTGTCCGGACAGGATGTTAGGGAAGCCTATTACATTCCAAATGTTCCAGAGGAACTGTACGACCTGGGGATTTTCCGCTGGAGACTCGTAATCTGGTTCATGATGATACCATGAAGGATGTCCTGTTGGAATTAAGAAGCAAGGTTGAAGTATGGATGAGCCGTAACGAAGACCGACTTCTGCAGGGCAAGGTAGAAGGTATCGCCGCCCCCGAATGGAACGAACAATTTGAGAATGGAACTGCCTATCGGAAAAGAAATAACGGATAATAAAAGCTTTTTAATTATGCTCATGCATCTGGGGTTCCTTGGGGAACGCCAATGAATAAACATATAGTTTAACAGCCCCCCATTGACAGAATAACGATGGGGGGCTGTTCTGTAATTACAATCAAGGCAGCTTAAACACGGTCGGATCAGGATTAACCCGTATGAACTGAGAAATAAATTGCAGCAGATAAGCAAGTATATTCTCCGGATCGATGCCCCACTGCTTTTGGATGAGATGTCCGCGTGTAGCCATACGGGACATCATGCTGATAACGGTATTTTGAATCATCGAATCAAGGATAATCGGATCGAAGGTAGGATGAATGGAGCCGTCGCGTATACCTTCTTCGATTACAGATTTCAACTTCTCTCCACGGCTTTCCATGGAGTGGCGGTAGCGTTTGCGAAGGTCCTCGGATGGAAAGGCATTACGGTAGAAGTGGTCGAACAAAGCGATAAACCGAAGATGTTCCGGCTTGTCGTGATACAACTGGAACCAGCCGTATATGAGCTGTGTTAGTTTCTCCGCGCCGTTCTTACCGGCATCACCGCCAACCTCAAAATATACGGAGATCTCATTCATAATTTTGATTTGAATTTCAAAGACAATCTCATGAATGGAATTAAAATATTTATACAAGGTCACCCGGCTGACACCTGCCGCAGCACCAATATCAACCATGGTTACAAGGGCCATATCCTTCTCCAGAAAGGTCGTTCTGGCCGCCTCCAGAATCTGATCCCGCCGTTTAACACGCAGATCATCTAATTCTTCTTCCCATTTCTTCAACCCTAATCAGCCTCTTTTCCTTCTCGGTTATACCGTCCTGATGAATTATAACATGGATAATGTTATATTGTACCTTTTCATCCCGAAGAAATAAACATTATGTTTATGGGTATTTACAACCTGTAAACTACAGTTGTATAATGAATTGGAAGATAATAACCGACTATTCAGATAGAAATTGTATCTACCGGTCCTCCGGAGACACAATGCGAGTCATTGCATGCTGTGCGATTACTTGTATTGTGTTTTTTTGTTACCTGGATGATCGGCAGAGAATGAATGGAGGGTTATCAAATGGGTTTTTCTTTATTAAGCGCAGGTAAAAACAAAAAGCTCCTTTCGATTGCATTAACCGCGATGCTGTCGTTCTCGGTGATCGCAGGGTGCAGTAGCAACAGCAGCAATAACGGAGATTCTTCGGCAGCTGCGCCGTCAGGCAATGAGTCGGCTAAGCCGGAAGCAGCTTCATCAGGTTCAACAGCGAAAATCTCCTACCGGCTTGGCGATATTGTTAATCCTGAGCAGGTAAACAACTTTAATCCTTTCCTGAAAACAGGAAATTACCGGCCATTGTTTGATTATATTTACGATGCACTGTATTACTTCAATCCGGTTGAAGGCAAGCTGATCAACCGGTTAGCGGCTGACCAAGGCACTTGGTCGGACGATCAAAAAACATTTACAGTCAAGCTTAATCTGAAGGCCAAGTGGCATGACGGTCAGCCATTTACAGCCGATGACGTCGCTTATACTTTCCAAGTGCTGAAGGAGCATCCGGTGCTGGACTCCTACCAGCTGTGGAAGGAGACTCGTCTTAGCCAGGTAACAGCCAGCGGGCCTGATACTGTTGTCTTTCAATTGAACAGCGCGTTCCCGTCCTTGCCTAACTACTTATCCACTGTACAAATCGTGCCAAAGCACATTTATGAGAAAGAGGATCCGGAAACGTTCCTCAATAAGCAGCCAATCGGTACAGGCGCCTTTGTATTCCGCAATATTAACGAGAGCGCTATTCTGCTTGACGCAAACAAAGAGTTCTACCTGGGTGCTCCGAACATAACCGAGCTCATCATCCAGCGATTCAAGGATTCGCCAGCCGTTACGCTATCTCTGCAAAAAGGAGAGATTCAGGGGACAACAGGCACGATTGCGATGCCAAGTCTGCCTAAGCTGCTCGAAAATAAGGATAATAAGCTCCAGCAGTTCCCGGGCTTGTCCTCATATGCTGTCATTATTAATAATGAGAAGCCTGGTCTGAGCGACCCTGCCGTACGCAAAGCGATTCAACTCGCGGTCAACCGTAAAGAGATCGTCGAGAAAGGGGAGATGGGCGCTGCAACTATAGGCAACCCAGGCTTCTTATCTCAAGGCTTCGGCAGTCTCGTAGACGCGAGCCTTACGGATAAGCCGGAGCTTCAATTCAACATCGAGCAGGCGAACAAGACACTGACGGATGCGGGTTATTCGAAGAACAACAAAGGAATTTATGAGAAGGATGGTGTCAAGCTCTCCTTTACATACTACATGGCCGCCAATGCACCGGCTCAGAACAAAGAGGGAGCCATGGTTACAGAATGGCTTAAGCAGGCGGGCATTGAGACAATGATCAAATTAGCCACATGGCCTGAATTAACCAGCTTAGCTACAGCCGGCAATTACGACTTGATTCAGAATGGAATTACGGTTCCACCGGATCCGCAAGCGGCTCTTGAAGTGTTCCATAGCAAAATGACCGCTCCAAGCGGGCAGAATACGCCAGGTCTTAACTGGGCGAGATTTCGTGACGAGCAGATTGATGCTTGGCTTGATCAGGCTGCATCGGCAAGCGCAGATGAGAGAGGCGAGCTGTACAAGAAAGTACAGGCGCGTATTGCCGAGCTTGTTCCGGTTGTAACCATGTACAGCACAGGTAAGATTCCGTATAGTGAGACAGCCTTTACAAATTACGATACTTCGGTGCCTGCTACATCCGTTATTTCTCTAGAAAAGCTGACAAAGAAATAAATAGGAGCATGAACAATGAGAATTCAACTGTCTTATGTGGTTCGGAGAGTGGCTTTTGCTTTCGCCACTCTCCTCGCTGCCATTATTTTGAATTTCATATTGCCGCGTCTAATTGGCGGTGACCCGGCTGAAATGATCGCTTCGCAAACAGCGCTTGGTTCAGCGGAGGTAGCCGATGAGCTGCGCAAGCAATTTGGACTCGACAACCCAAGCCTGGTTCATCAATTCAGCAACTACATCGTACAGCTTCTTCATGGAAATCTGGGCATTTCCTACTTCAATTATCCTGTTCCGGTGAAGGAAGTCATCTGGAACGCTCTTCCCTGGACGGTTGGCATCGTTCTGATTGCAACCCTCCTCAGCTATTTCATTGGCTGGCTTATTGCTGTCAAAGGCGCGCTGAAGCCTGGTTCCTGGTTCGATCAAACAGCGCTTGGCGTCAGCTTCTTCATTAACTCCGTTCCGTATTTCTGGGTCGGAATTCTGCTTATTCTGCTGTTCGCCTACAAGCTAGGCTGGTTCCCGATGGGGCAGGCCATTCCGGTTGAGTATGATACGCTCACGCCTTCCCAGCAATTCCGATCTATTGCTTATCATGCCGTGCTGCCTATTGCTTCAATGGCATTAGCCTCTGCAGCCAGCCATATTCTCGTATTGCGGAACAACTTGATCCGCGTGCTGTCGGAAGATTATATGGTGCTAGCGCGTGCGAAAGGGCTGTCTTCCAGAAGACGTGTATTTCATTATGGAATCCGCAATGCATTTCTGCCTTCTTTTACAGGCTTCATGCTGTCGCTTGGCCATGTTGTAGGAGGGGCGATCACGATGGAGATTGTGTTCTCTTATCCGGGTCTTGGCATGCTTACCTACAACGCGATTCTTAATCATGACTATCCTCTTATTCAAGGCACATTCCTCGTTATTGCGGTGTCGATTATCGTGGTGAACCTGATAGCGGACCTCATCTATCCGTTTATAGATCCCCGCGTTAATTTGAACTAGGAGGCTGCCGGACATATGAAAAATAAATCAAATCAAAGATTGAATAACAAGCTGCTGGCGGGACTGACGATATTGTTCGTCTTCATCCTGCTGGCTTCAGCAGGGAAGCTTATTGCTCCCTATGCGAAAAATTATATAGAGTTCGAGGCTTGGCTTAAGCCTTCCGGCACTCATCTGCTGGGAACAGACAGTTACGGGCAGGATGTGTTCTCCCAATTAATCTATGGAACGCAAACGTCCGTATGGGTAGGGATTCTGGCGGGTGCTATGACGACGGTTATTGGCGTGCTGGTGGGACTCATTGCAGGCTATTACCGCAGATGGGTAAGCGATGCATTGATGTTCCTGGTCGATCTGCTGCTTATTCTTCCAATCATGGCCCTTATGATTATTCTTGCGTCTTTCCTGCCGTCAATGGGACTTAGCAGCATCATTCTCGTTATTGGTCTATTAAGCTGGCTCTACATGGCACGCAGTATTCGCAGCCAGACGTTATCGGAGCGGCAGCGGGGGTATGTGGAAGCAGCCAAAGTGGCAGGGATGAGTAATTTCACGATTATGGTGAAAGAAATATTGCCTAATTTACTGCCGATCATCGCGGCGAACTTCGTTAGTGTAACGACACAGGCCGTCCTTGCTGAAGCGGGACTCAGCTTTCTAGGCATTGGCGACCCGAGAAATGTAAGCTGGGGTACGATTCTGGCACTCGCTCATACGAATAACGCCATCATGTACGACGCTTGGTGGTGGATTATCCCGCCTGGTCTTGCCATTGCGTTATTCTGCTTCGGATTCGTACTGCTTGGCAACGGCATATTGGAGCGCTTCCGTTCCAAGCGCGGCGCCCAGCAGCAATTCACCTAGGAGGTTTGGGCTGATGAGCTTATTGGAAGTAAAAGAACTTCAGGTCGAGTACGACTCGCCGAGGGGACCCGTTAAAGCCGTTGACGGTGTAAGCTTCTCGATCGCGCGGGGAGAAATCTTCGGGTTGGCGGGAGAGTCCGGCTGCGGCAAATCAACGACAGCTTTCGGAATCTGCCGTCTGCTGCAGCCTCCTGCCCGGCTTGCCGGAGGGAGCATAGAGTTTGACGGTAAGGAGCTTACGCAGCTATCGGATGCGGAATTTATTCGTTACCGATGGTCCGGCATGTCTGTCGTGCTGCAAAGCGCCATGAGCAATCTTAATCCCGTTATGCGGATCGGGGCTCAGCTGACGGATGTTATTTTATCCCATGAACCAAAAACCTCGCCTCGTGATGCCTTTGAGCGGGCAAAATCGCTTCTTGAACTGGTTGAGCTGCCTGCGGGCAAGCTGAGCAGTTATCCCCATGAGCTATCGGGCGGTATGAGGCAGCGTGTTGTTATTGCGATGGCTCTGGCGCTCGAACCGGATCTCATTATTATGGATGAGCCGACGACGGCGCTTGATGTGCTTACCCAGAAGGCGATTGTTACCCGTATTATGGAGCTTCAGAAAGAGATGAATTTCTCTGTCTTGTTCATTACGCATGACCTTCCGTTAATGCTTGAAATATGCGACCGGATAGGCATTATGTATGCCGGCAAAATGGTAGAGATCGGGAGTAGCGAGCAGCTACTTACAAATCCGAGACATCCATATACGCAAGGCTTGCTCCGATCATTTCCTTCGCTTCATGGACCAAGAACAAGAATTGCGGGTATTCCCGGGTCGCCTCCAGATCTTAGAATCAAGCAGACGGGATGCCGGTTCCAATCCCGATGCGCTTTTGCCAGCGAAATCTGTGGTTCAATGATTCCTCAGGAGCTAGTTGATGAGAAAGGCATGGTCGCATGCCATCTTTATGGAAAGGAGGTGACGGCAGATGAGCTTCATTATGCAGGCGGACAACGTAAGTAAGACGTTTGGATCCGGATCCTTCCTTAACCGGAATACGGTAGAGGCAGTTAGCGAGGTTTCGTTTGCTCTGAATAAGGGCGAAGTGCTGGCTATAGTCGGAGAGTCCGGCAGCGGAAAAAGCACTCTCGCCCGTATGCTCGTTCATTTGATCGAGCCAACAAGCGGTCAAATCCGCTTTGAGGGCCGTGACTTGAGTAGGCGTTCTATGGCTAGGAAAGCAATCGCTAAAGATGTACAGATGATCTTCCAGGATCCATTCGAAACGATGAATCCGAATCAGCGAGTATATGAGATCATCGGCCGGCCGCTGAAACTGCATGGTGGCAAAGGGGATATAAAAGCAAAGGTCATCGAATTGCTTCAAAAAGTAGGGTTAAACCCGGCTGAGATGTATTTAGATAAATATGCCTCCCAACTTTCAGGCGGTCAGAAGCAGCGGGTGATGATTGCTCGGGCTCTTGGCATTGATCCCCGTGTGCTCATTGCAGATGAACCGACTTCCATGCTGGATGTATCGGTTGGCATCGACATTATGAATCTTATGCTTGATTTAAAGCAGGACTTCGACCTGTCATTGGTCTGGATTACACATAATCTTGGCAGCGCCAGATATATGTCTGACCGCATTCTTATTATGTACAAAGGAAGAATTGTGGAGAGCGGCAGCACCGAGGAGATCATTGCCAATCCTAAGCATGCTTATACGAAAGCGCTTCTTGAAGCATCTCCTGATCCGTGGAGACGCTGGAAGGATGCTGAACATAACCGGATGAGGCAGTAAGAGTGGAGGCGAATGCATGAAGAGGCCTAATATTATTATTATTTATTGTGACGACTTGGGCTACAGCGATCTGGGCTGCTATGGCTCGTCTTTTATTAAGACACCTTATCTGGATCAACTGGCAGAGGAAGGGATCCGGTTCACGAACTGGTATTCCAATTCGCCTGTTTGTTCACCTTCGAGAGCATCCCTTCTTACTGGTCGTTATCCTGCCCGAATCGGTGTAGAAAAGATTTTAGGGGGCAAACGAGGTACTATTGGATTGCCTGCGCGGGAAAAAACGATTGCTTCAATGCTTAAGGAGCAAGGATACCGTACTGGTTTGTTTGGAAAATGGCATCTTGGTGTTCATCAGGATCATAGTCCCAATGCTCATGGGTTTGAGGAAAGCTTTGGCTTTCTTGCCGGCTGTGTCGATTATTATTCACATATTTTCTATTGGGAGCAGGGTAATGGCGTTAATCCGGTTCATGATCTGTGGCATAACGGGCAAGAAGTGTGGAGCAACGGAGAATATTTAACCGAGTTGATCACGGACAAAGCGACAGCCTTTATTGTGGAACAAAATAAGGATCAACCGTTTTTGGTATATGTGCCATACAACGCCCCGCATTATCCAATGCATGCACCGCAAGAGTATATTGACCGTTATCCTGATCTGCCAGCGGACAAACAGATCATGGCGGCGATGATCAGTGCCGTCGATGATGGTGTCGGCCGAATTGTAGAGACTTTAAAACAAACCGGTCAATATGAGAACACCGTTATCTTCTTCTCGAGCGATAACGGACCTTCTACCGAGTCCCGCAATTATTTGGATGGGACGGAGGACCTTTATCATGGAGGTTCAGCCGGAATCTTCCGCGGGCATAAAGGAAGTCTGTTTGAAGGCGGGATCCGTGAGCCTGCTCTTATGAGCTTCCCTGCCCGCTGGAGCGGTGGCAGGGAAGTGAAGGAACCTTGCGTGATGATGGATGTCGTTCCTACCTTATTGGAACTCGCAGGCATCGACCACCCCGACCATCACCTCGACGGGAAGAGTATCGTTCCACTGCTGGAACATGAGCAGGGACATCATGACCGGATTTATTGGTCATATGAGAACCAGTTGGCCGTCCGTGAAGGAAAATGGAAGCTTGTATTAAACGGCAAGCTGGACTTCAGCCGAACCGCCGCTGATACAGTCCATTTATCCGATCTGGAGGCTGATCCTGGCGAGCGTGTTAATGAATCGGAGCAGTATGCACAGAAGACAGCCGAGCTGAAGGAAGCCGTGTTGAACTGGTACAGTGGATTCAGCCGGGGGACAGTTCATGAATAAGAAGAGCGGCTGCTGCTGTGCGCAGCAGCAAGAAGTAAGGCATGCGGACACTAACCGGAGCGGGTTATCAGATCTTAAACGCCGGCTGGAAGCGGGGGAGTCAGAGATGGTCCTGCTGCAAGGTGGATCCTTTCTTATGGGTACAGATGATGAGGAAGGCTTTCGTGCTGATGGGGAAGGTCCGATCCGCGAGGTGACGCTTGATCCATTCTATATCTCGCCGCATGCCGTGACGAATGCGCAGTTCTCAGCATTTGTAAAGGACACCGGTTATATAACCGATGCGGAGAGATATGGCTGGTCGTATGTGTTCCATCTATTTGTTACAGAGGAAGCCAAGGAGAATGTTCGCAGTGTTGTGCAGCGAACACCATGGTGGTGGGTCGTTGAGGGAGCAAGCTGGCATCAACCGGAAGGCACAGGCTCTCATGTGGAGGAACGTCTGGATCACCCGGCTGTACATATATCCTGGTATGACGCCGATGCTTATTGCCAGTGGGCAGGCGAGCGATTACTGACGGAGGCGGAGTGGGAATATGCGGCACGGGGAGGACTCGTCCAGAAGCGTTACCCGTGGGGCGACTTGCTGAAGCTTAACGGCGAGCATCACTGCAACATTTGGCAAGGGGCATTCCCGGTGAAAAATAACGCCAGTGACGGTTATAACGGGACTGCGCCGGTCGATGCTTATTCTCCAAACGGATATGGCCTATTCAATATGGTAGGAAATGTATGGGAATGGTGCTCAGACTGGTTCCATCCTTTATCGCCCTTGCATGATGTTAGAGTTAATCCTCAAGGACCGCGGTCAGGAACGAATAAATCGATGCGGGGCGGTTCTTATCTCTGCCACAAATCATATTGCAATCGTTACCGGGTGGCAGCCCGTAATTCGAACAGCCCGGACAGCTCTTCGGGCAATGTCGGTTTTCGCACGGCGAAGTCCTTAAAATAACCGTAAAAGGGGAGAGTAATCTTCAATGAAAGCAGTTATGATCATGTTCGACTCGTTAAACCGGCATATGCTTCCGAACTATGGCTGTGACTGGACGCATGCTCCGAATTTTAAACGCTTATCCGAGCTGACGGTAACGTTCGACAATTGTTATGCAGGCAGTTTGCCTTGCATGCCGGCGCGAAGGGAGCTTCATACGGGCAGGTACAATTTCTTGCACCGGAGCTGGGGACCACTTGAACCGTTTGACGATTCGGTCATTGATGTCTTGCGAAAGAAAGGGGTATATACCCATTTATCGACCGACCATACGCATTATTTCGAAGATGGCGGTGCGACCTATCATACCCGGTATAACACATGGGAATATGCCAGAGGTCAGGAAGGGGACCCGTGGAAGGGCCATGTAGAGGATCCTAATATTCCCGAGACGCATTCGGGTCCGAAGATCGGCAGCCTATGGCGCCAGGATTGGGTGAACCGCATCTACCAGGATTCCGAAGAGAAGCAGCCTATGCCGATTACTTTCCGGAACGGGATTGAATTTATCGAGAAGAACCGGGAGCAGGATCATTGGTTCCTGCAGATCGAGACGTTTGATCCTCATGAACCGTTCTTTACTCAGCAGAAGTACAAGGATCTTTATCCGCATGAGTATGAAGGGAAGCATCTCGACTGGCCGGATTACGGCAGATCGACAAATACGCCGGATGTGCATCAGCATGTCGTGTATGAGTATGCAGCGCTGCTCAGTATGTGTGACGTCTATCTAGGGCAAGTGTTGGATCTGTTTGATCGCCATGGACTATGGGAAGACACCCTGCTGATCGTAAATACGGATCATGGATTCCTGCTTGGCGAGCATGAGTGGTGGGGGAAGAACATTCAGCCGTTCTATAATGAAATTTCGAACCTGCCTCTATTCGTATGGGATCCCCGCTACGGACGGAAGGGCACGCGTTCGGATGCACTCGTGCAGACCATCGATATTCCAGCTACGTTGATCGATTATTTCGGGGCGGAGCATCCTCAGGATATGCTCGGACAGTCGATCTCGGAGACACTTCGCACACAAGGAGAGCCTGCCCGTGAAGCAGTCTTGTTCGGTATGCATGGCGGACATATTAATGTAACGGACGGACGGTATGTTTATATGAGAGCCCCGCAAACCTTTGATAACGGGCCGCTGCATGAGTACACCCTTATGCCGACGCATATGCATAACCGGTTCCATGTGAGTGAGCTCAGCGATTTGCAGCTTAGGGAACCGTTCTCCTTTACCAAAGGCTGCCGAACGCTTGTCATCAAGACGCAGACTTATTTGAATCCACATCTGCATGGAACGCTTCTGTTTGACCTTCTGCAAGATCCGAAGCAGGCACAGCCTATTCAGGACGCTGCTGTAGAAGCACGTATGATCAAGCTGCTCGCCCAGCTGATGCGCCAGCATGACGCTCCGGCGGAGCAGTATGAACGTGTGGGAATCCCAGTTGATGGAATGGTTGATGAAAAGACGCTGCAACAGGAAAAGGCGGCAAGAAGGCAGCGGATTCATATTGAACTAGGTTTGAATGAGCAGTGGACGGATAAAGGACGGCATGTTTTCTTTGCTGTGAAATGCCTTGCTCCTGGTGCTATGCGCGAATCTCTTGAGAGTGGACTCGCGGCATATATTAAGCAGCATTCAATTGTAACGATCGATGAAGCTATAATAACGGATTGGATTACCTCGTTGGGTCCGCAATCCCAGCCGTTAATTCGAGCTTTAAAAGCAGTGGTTTAATTTATTTGAACTATTTATGAGGCAGCCTTCTGGCTGCCTTTTTTGGCGACATCGTAAAGGTAAGGGCAGTTCGTGTTCCCCGGTTAACCGGATGACCCATCTACTATTAAATAACCTATCCTGAATAGAACACGCGTAGTTTGACTAGTTGAACTCCCATGAAAATTAAATTAGCTCAAAACCAGTAAAAGAGCATAAGAAAACAGACCCAGCATAACGATTTACATCAAAATGCTAAGGATACCGCTTTGTA
The DNA here is from genome assembly GCF_037147795.1 of Paenibacillus sp. MMO-177. Lineage (NCBI taxonomy): Bacteria > Bacillati > Bacillota > Bacilli > Caryophanales > Paenibacillaceae > Paenibacillus > Paenibacillus sp. MMO-177. Next base: position 36,039 of record NZ_JBBCUR010000011.1, read on the forward strand.
CAGATTAAGACACGTGTTATATGCAGTAGCGACACGATGTGCCTTTGCTTCATATCATCTGTTCACAAAAGCTTGATAAGCACTAAAAATGAAATATTAGAGAATTTTATCTCCAGGGCCCAAGAGTTGCTTGTTAAAGTTTATATGGAGATGCCTTTAAATAAAGATAGCTATTATATACTTGGTAAATCACTTGAGTCCTGATTTTGAAAAAAAACTTCTCGATGTAATCTAGTAAAGTGAGCATTCTTATTGAAATCTTCAAAGGATATTACATACGCTTTGTGACAATTGTCATTCTGTTAGTGTCATACAGACCTTACAAAAGGTTATGACAAACTAAATTACAACTCACACTGGCATTGCTCGGTGTTAATACCGATCGATCGTCCAGTCTTTTTCTTTGTACTTAGGCAGCTAGGCGATTGGAGCAGTAACACCAGCGGAGTTTTTTTCATACGTATATGTCATGAACGATTATCGGCATATGCCCAGCAGCTTGGGCTGATGTCGTTTGCATTTCCTATTTTGCGGGGTGCTGATGATCATTACATGAACATATAACGGAGGCTTATAACGATGAATGAATTTAAAAACCAGCTTCAAAATCTGAATACGGATGCGTTTAAAGCGAGCAGTATGAAGCCCAATGCAGGTCAAGGTCAAGTGGACCCTAATAATGCCCGTCTATGTATAGGCTTTTGCATCGGATTCTGTATCGGATTTTGTTCATGCGGCGGTTGCGGCGGTTGCGGTGGCTGCGGCGGTTGTGCTAGATGCTTTGCATGCGGTGGCTGCGCCCGTTGCGGTGGCTGTGCCCGTTGCGGCGGTTGTGCCCGTTGCCGCTAAAAGTTATCTATTGAATAGAAAGCTTCAAGACACCTCTGCAAACGCTTTTGGTTTGCGAGGTGTCTTTTTATGCCTATGCGGGCATGACGGACAAGTGGCCTTACATACCTTTATAAAGGAAGTCATGCTGCGTTTAAAAGTTAGATTTCATAATAAGGAGGAATGAAATTTGGATCCTTCTACGCGCCTAAAAGTAAGAGGAGATACTTTTTTTCTCCCCAGCTCGGACGGAAGTGTCTTTTTCCGCAACAATATCGGTTCATTTCGGATGGAAGGCAGCACAATCGATCAATGGATTGAGAACTTAATACCCGTATTTAATGGCGAGCATACGATGCATGATTTAACGGAGGGATTGCCGGAACAGCACCGTAATCATGTTTATGAAATTGCGCAAATATTGTATGCGAACGGTTATGTCCAAGATGTAAGCCAGGATCGTCCGCATCAGCTGCAAGAGAGTATTGTAAAGAAATATAACTCTCAAATTGAATTTTTGGACAGCTTTGACGGGTCAGGGGCATACCGATTTCAATTATATCGACAGTCGAGCGTGCTTGTTGTTGGAACTGGCACTTTTTTGGTTTCTCTTGTCAAATCTTTATTTGAATCCGGCTTGCCTCAATTCGACTTTCTGGGCTTGAACTTGGAAACGGCGAATCGAACACGGATTGCGGAGTTGGAGCAGCATTACCGCAAGTTTGATTCAGAAGTCAAGGTGGACGAGATCAGCTTGCCGAACAATTCGGATGTGGACTGGTCTTCGGTCGTAGAGCCTTATACCGCTGTATTTTTTGTCTCGGATCAAGATGGAGAACCGAATCTAAGATTGCTTAATGAAATTTGCCGGCAAAAAAACAAGGCTCTTCTGCTGGCAGTTATTTTAGAGCAAGCTGGTCTAGCGGCTCCGTTCTCGTATTCCAATTCGGAAGGCGATTGGGAATCGGCATGGCGCAGAGTCCATCATTCCGCGATTTATAAGGATACGGATGTTCATACTGCGTCGTCCGTTGCGGAAGCGCTGCTCGCGAATGTGATCGTCTTCGAATGGTTGAAGACAGCGGCAGAAGTAACAAAACTTGAGAAGAACAATAAACTTTTTCTGCTTAATTTAGAGACGTTGGAAGGGAATTGGCATTCGTTTCTTCCCCATCCATTAGTTAATGATCACCGATTCATCAAGAGGATCGAGGATGCCGAGCTCCAAGCGGGAACGGACGCAGGGAAACGAGATTCAAGCGAATTGCTGTCTTTCTTCAGTCAGCTAACATCAACGGAGACAGGCATCTTCCATATTTGGGAGGAAGGGGAGCTAGGACAGCTTCCGCTTTCGCAGTGCCGTATTCAGCCCGTTGATCCGCTGACCGTTGGTCCTGCGCTTCTGCTTCCTGAAACGATATGCAATGGATATAAGCATGAAGAGGCGCGAAGGGAAGCGGGTCTTAGGGGAATCGAGGCTTACGTGTCGCGTATGGCGAATTTTGATGAGATTGCTCATGTAGGTGCCGGTGAGACGATTGAGGAGGGCGTTTGCCGCGCTTTGCAAAAGTATTTAATGAATGCACGGATAAAGTTGCATGAAACGCATACACCGTCGATCTCGCTGGTGAAGCTGAGTCATATAGGCGATGAACGATGCCGTTATTATATGAATGCCCTAGCAACGATGCAAGGAGCACCAACGTTCGGACTAGGCGAGGAGGTATTAGGTTTTCCTGTTGTATGGCTGCAAGCAAATGGCCGGTGGTACGATGCCGTTGATCTTAATGTAACTCGGGCACTTCGGAGCGTGTTAATGATTGGGCTGTTTGATGCTCAAAATAAAGCCGGTCAAATGGAGGGGAACGGGCACTATGTTGAATTAGATGTAAAAGAATCTAAAGTGGACTCAATTTCAATACCCGCTTGCGATCCATTCGAGCATCGAGAGGTTATGCAGATGGCCATACGGCAATTGAATCGCATACACAAGCGTTTGCACGTATTTGACATAACTCCGGAACCTTTTTGGAGAGAGGGACTGGCGGGCGTATACGGCGTCTCGCTTCGAGAGGTGGTTGAAGAATGAGCGCTATTGTGGCGATTGTTGGCGCAGGTCAGCTTGCGGACTATGTACACGATATTTTATCTGCAAGTTGTCTGCTTGTAAGGGTAAATGAACCGGCTTCCGAGTTGCCGGAAACGACTGAACTAGCGCTCGTGCTTAGTGATGGCAACGATGCATATTCACATCTTACCGCAGAGAACGTTTTCAAGAAATCCGGTACTCCATGGCTGCGAGGATATGTAGCATTTGGAGAAGGCATTATTGGCCCGCTTGTCGTTCAAGGGAAGGCAGGCTGCTCACAATGCGCCGATTTGCGGCATTTAATGGCCGGAAATGACCGGAGGGACATGTGGGAGCTGCGTCAGTTCTTGCATGGAGAAGTTTTCCCTGATATTTGGTCTTCTCGCAGCGGATTATTGCATATGGCTCATCTTATTGCAGCAGAGGTCCACCATTTTCTTAACCGTCATACGGCTCATCTTGAAAATCATATTAAGCTCGTACACTTGCAAACGCTCAACAGCTCGGCTCATTTTTTTTTACCGGATCCGCAGTGTGCCGTATGTGGGAATATACCGGATGACACTGCCATAGCTTCGCAAATAAAGCTGCAGTCCAGCCCGAAAATCAGCGAAAACAGCTACCGCACCCGTTCAATGGCGGAGTTGAAGCCCGTTCTATCCAAAGATTATCTGGACAATCGCAGCGGCCTCTTGAACGCAAAAATGATTGACCTGATGTCGCCATTTGCCGACGCCAGCATCATTTTACCGATGTTCTCTGGGGATGAAGGCTGCGCAGGGCGTACGAATTCTTTTGCGGTCAGTGAAATGACAGCGATATTGGAGGGATTGGAACGTTATTGCGGCATATCGCCGCGAGGAAAGAAGACGGCGGTTCATGACAGTTACAATCATTTAAGGGAGATTGCGCTGGACCCCACTCGGGTTGGAACGCATGATAAGGCACAGTATGAGCGGCCGGATTTTCCGTTCCAACCATTTGATCCAAACAGGAAAATCGATTGGGTGTGGGGATATTCGTTCTTGCGGGAGAAGCCGATTCTCGTGCCGGAGCTGCTCGCCTATTACAGCTCCGGCTGCGGTCACGGCTTTGTATATGAAACCTCAAATGGCTGTGCTTTAGGAGGAAGCTTGGAGGAGGCTATATTTTACGGCATATTGGAGGTTGTGGAACGGGATTCTTTTCTAATGACGTGGTACGCGCAGCTGCCGCTCGTTCCTTTGGATCCCTACTCCTCGGGTGATCTAGAAATGAATTTAATGGTGGAGCGGCTGCGCGATGTCGTCGGTTATGATGTGCATGTGTTTGATTCGACGATGGAGCACGGCATTCCAAGCGTGTGGGTGCTTGCCAAAAATAGAACAAATCAAGGCATCAATATGATTTGCGCCGCAGGGGCCCATCTTGATCCCGTGAGGGCGGCCAAAGGCGCAATTCATGAGATAGCGGGTATGCTGCTTGCGTTTAACGAAAAGTTAGAGGTGAACCGAGGGCAATATGAACAAATGCTGCAGGATCCTTTTCTCGTTCGGCAAATGGAGGATCACTCCATGCTGTACGGCTTGAAGGAAGCAGAAGAACGCCTCAGCTTCCTGCTCGATAATGATCGTCCGGTCCTTTCGTTTAAAGAAGCTTTTAAACCAAGGGCACGGCATGCGGATTTAACCGACGAATTAAACCTGTTGATCAAGACTTTCAGTAATCTCAATCTAGAGGTAATTGTTGTTAATCAGTCAACGCCAGAGACGCTGAGAAATGGACTTCATTGTGTGAAGGTGCTCATTCCCGGCATGCTTCCCATGACGTTCGGCCAACACCTTGTCCGCTTGACTGGGCTAGAGCGGGTGCTGCGCATACCGGCAGAGCTGGGCTATGTGAAGGAGCAGCTTAAGCTAGAAGAACTTAATCGTCATCCGCATCCGTTTCCGTAAGTAGTTTTGTGCGGGACTTAGGAGGAGGAGAAATGAGTCTCAAGAAATTTTTGTTCCAGCTGCAATACGAGCCCGACAAAACGAAACCGCAAGACGTGGAGGTGGATTGGGAGAACGCGCCTCTGCCGTATAAATTATATCGTCGTTTGCCTGTATTTCCACTGGCATCCGATGTTCCGCTGCAACTAACCGGCAATCGGGGGCAAGAGAAACCAACCCTTCGGGAGATCGGGTATTTCCTGTGGTACACCTTTGGTATTGCACAGCTTAGTCAATCTGTTATGGAGCAATATACGGGTGAGAAATGGGAAAGCGCATTGCATCTTTGCAGACGATTTGTTCCTTCAGGCGGAGGTCTATATCCGAGCGAATTGTATTTGTATTTGAAGCTGGAGGAATTGCCTTACGGTATTTATCATTATGATGCGGCTCATCATCGTTTGATTTTATTGCGTGAAGGCCAATTTGATTCCTACGTGGGTAAGGCCTTGGGCAGCCGCTGCGACGTAACAAGCTGTTTCGCGGTTGCTTTTGTATCGACTATATTTTGGAAAAACTTTTACAAATACAATAATTTCTCGTATCGTTTACAGGGGCTGGACGCGGGATTATTAATAGGCCAGCTGCATGAGGTGGCGAAGCGCTTCGACTTTGAGTCGGGGGTGTATTTCCAATTTCTTGACCGTGCCATCAATCATTTGCTTGGTTTGCCTGAAGCAGAGGAAAGTGTATATGCCGTAATTCCTCTTGCGGTAGATTCAAGCATGGAATGGTTCGGCCATGACATTAACAATAACTATCCGATGACGTCGGCAGAGTTATGCAGGGAGCTTCCAATCCTTACGCACGATCGCTTTATGCGTTCAAAAAAAGTATTGGACTACCCAATGCTGACCAAGATGAATGAAGCATCCATAATGGATTCCGCGCTTTTATTCAATCAGCTTGGAAGGAAGCAAGAGGCAGTCCCTCAAACCGATGTTCATGTTTTGCCCCAAGTCAATAGACTGACGTATGATTTAGCAGAAGTATGCAGGCAGCGTTACTCGCCAGAACATGAATTTGTATTGGAAGCAGTGAGTCAGTCGGATTTAGCGGCACTATTGCAAGAGGTAATGAGATCCTGTAGCTATCGAAATGATTTGGATGTTACGATCCAAAGTCCAAGGTCTCGAGTAAAACTATTCGGCTGCTTTTATGGCGTTGAAGGAATTCGCGATGGTGCCTATCATTACAATGAAATAGCGCATACGTTGCAGCTTGTTAGGGCCGGTGATCAACGGTCATGGCTACAGAATGCGATGTCGTTGGATAACTTGAACTTATTCCAGGTGCCGCTGACTTTTCATGTGGCGGGTGATCTGGGACATCTTCACGCCGAGCTTGGTTACCGCGGTTATCGGATTCAACAAATGGAAACGGGAATGTTGGTGCAGCGCTTGCTGCTCGCTGCTTGCGCATCCGGAATGGAAGGCCGTCCGCTGCTAGGATTTGACGTTAGTTCCATGAATGAACTTTACGGATTAACTCCGTTCGGGCAAACGACTTTAATCCAAATCCCCATTGGCCCCTGCCGGAGTCGTTCACGGCTCGAAGGCAGCTTATCACAATAATGGATTTCCGAAATAAAAGGCAGATTGAATGTCATGACCATTCAATCTGCCTTTTATAAATTAAGGCTGGTGAACTTTCTTCTGGGACTCACCGACTGGGTGATGCAGGTGATGATGCACATGCACCATATGCATCATAGGATGGAACCAAGCATGATGATAATCTAACGTTTCGAGCTCCCATCCATCGTGATGATGATCGAAAGGCATGTGATCATCCCACATTTCATGTGTCATCGGATGATAATCATGCATCATTGGATGGTAGTAATCCATCATGGGATGGTAGTCATGCATGTGGTGATAGTCGTCGTACAGGTAAGGAAAGTGATGCATGTGGCTAAATTCAACGCCGTAAGGGTAGGAAGGGGAAACAGCCTGCTCATGAACGGTTTGAGGTCCCCAATTAGGCTGGTTTGGACTTGATTGCAATTGTGGGCTCCAATTGGCCTGATTTGGGCTTGATTGTATCGTTTGAGGTCCCCAATTGGACTGATTCGGACTTGATTTCATTTGTTGATAATACTCGGGCTTAATGGCCGATTGTGGCACATAAGGTTGATTGCTTATCATGGTGCGCCTCCTTTTGATTATACACTACAATATGCTTTGAACGAAAAAGGGGCACTTATCCCTATAAATTGGGCGATGTAGATGCTGTGAAAAATAATTTATTTTTACAACGCATAAATTTCCAGCGACTCCACAAAATAATCTCACATCCAAGAAGGAGTTGACTATTATGGCTAACCAATCCAACAATTTAGTTGTACCGCAAGCGAAAGAAGCTTTGAACCGCATGAAATACGAAATTGCTACTGAGCACGGCATTCCGCTCTCCGAAGGTTACAACGGCAATCTAATGACTCGCGAAGCGGGTACGATTGGCGGCAACATTACGAGACGCCTTGTTCAAATGGCAGAACAAACTTTAAGCGGAGCACAATTCTCCAATACAAGAAGATAGCAAGCAACACAGTCATTCCCCTCCATCTCGCACATGACTTACCATCGGCTAGCAGTAATGACGATGATATAATGGTGAGATGAGAGGGGAATGTTTATGTTTATCTCGCCTATGCAGCCTATGAAAGCTGAGGAGCCCTTCAACTCAGAGGAATTTTTATTTGAACCCAAATTGAACGGTCATCGTTTAATCGTTTCTTTTATCAACGGACAAGTGAATATGTACACCAGGAACAACAATGAAGTGACAAGACAGTACCCCGAGCTGTTTAATGTTCCGGTTGATAGCGGTACGGATGCCGTTTTTGACGGGGAAGTCGTGAGGCTTAGGGAAGACGGAACGAATGATTTCGAAGGACTTATACAAAGATACCGGATTGGCAAAATAACTAAAATAAAAGACGCTTCCAGAACGCATCCCGTTCAATATTACGTCTTCGATATTTTATATTTAAACGGAAAAAGCTTGACTCATCTGCCTCTTGTCAAACGAAAAGAGATTCTTGCCCGGATCCTTAAACCAAGCGGTTATTATCACGTAACCATGTCCATTGAGCATGAGGGCAAAGCCTTGTTTAAAGTAATGGAAGACAAAGGTCTGGAAGGCATTGTAGCCAAGAAGAAGAATTCCGATTACGTGAGCAAAAGATCCGAGAATTGGCTCATGGTCATTAACTATCAATACCTTGAGGTTTCCATTAGCGCCTACAGGCGTAAAGAGTTCGGATGGCTTGTCGAGCATGAAGGACGAACGGTCGGCTGTATTGAAGGGACGATTTCAACGGAGGACAGGAAAGCTTTTTACCTGCTTGCCCAATCCCTTATTACCGGACAAGACAGACACTTCGTATATGTAAAACCCGTACTTAAAATAAGGGTAAGGTTCCGTAACTGGACCTCGAATCATATGCTTCGGACCCCTGAATATGCGGGACTTTCCGGAGAACTAAAAAAGCCTCTAAGATAGACGATATCTTAGAGGCTTTTTGCTGCTGATTTAAGCGTTGCTATATCTTTTCTTTCCTGCCTTCGATGAGTATGGTCAAGCTGACAAGCGTAACGAATATGGTGGCGCCCATATCCGAGAGAATGGCAATCCATAAGGTCAACCAGCCCGGAATGGTCAGCAATAATGCAATGAGTTTTAAGCCAAGGGCAACGATAATGTTGAAGCGAATAACGCGATTAACCCGCTTGGCGACTGCGACAGCTGCGGGCAGCTTGCCTAAGTGATCCTGCATTAGTACAATGTCGGCCGTCTCGATTGCGCTGTCCGTGCCTTTCCCCATAGCAATACCCAGCTGGGCCGAAGCGAGAGCAGGGGCATCGTTAATGCCATCCCCGATCATGGCCACGATTCCCTTTGAAGACAGCTCCTTGATGTGATGGACTTTGTCTTCCGGCAGCAAACCTCCATAGAACTTCGTGACGCCAACTGCCGCAGCTACCTTCTCAGCCGTTTTCTGATGATCCCCGGTAAGCATGACCGTGTTCCGAATGCCTAATCTGTGCAGAGAGGCAATCACGCTTTTGCTTTCTTGGCGGAGCTCATCGGCAATTCCGAATAGCCCAAGTATTTGATGTTCATCCGCTACCAAAACAAGCGTTAAGCCATCTTCTTTAAAGAGGTTGATTTGCTTTTGAATCGGTTCGGGTATTGTGAAATGCTCTATGCTTTTTTCATTTCCCAGCCAATAAGACTCGCCATTCACTTTTGCTTTTATTCCGCGGCCTGTAATGGTTTCAATTTCATCCGGGTCAGGAGGGGCGATGTTTCTATCGGCCAATTCCTTCATGATTGCTTTGGCCAGCGGGTGAGAAGAGGATTTTTCGATAGCGCCGGCTACTGCCAAGAATCGTTCTTCATCATAAATCTCTAATTGCGCGACATGCGGCTCGCCTTTCGTTAACGTACCGGTTTTGTCAAAAGCAAGCGTATTAATCTTACCAAGCTGCTCCAGAAAGACGCCGCCTTTAACGAGAATACCGTTTCTCGCGTTGCGCGTAATGCCGGACACGATTGCAATGGGCGAGGATAGGATGAGCGCGCATGGACATCCAACGATTAGGACCGACAATCCCTGATAAAGCCATGTGATCCAGCTGCCTTGAAAGAGAAGGGGAGGGATCACGGTTACCAGTGCCGCAACAATCATAATAAGCGGAGTATAGTATTTGGCAAATTTATTAATAAACAACTCCGTTGGAGTTTTCGTTTCCTGAGCTTCTTGAACGAGATGAAGAATCTTCGCCAAGGACGAATCGTTATAGGCCTTTTCAATCTTAACCATAAGCAAACCTTCATTGTTAATACTGCCGCCAAAAACAGGCTCACCGGCTTCCTTCTCGATCGGGAGGGACTCGCCTGTTATAGCAGCTTCGTTCACGGAGCTCTTCCCTTCCCATACAACGCCGTCGGACGGGATTTTTTCGCCTGGTTTGATTTTAACCAGATCTCCGACTTGCAAGGACGATATAGGGACAATGCTTTCTTGGCCGTTTTCCAGCCTTATGGCTTCCTTAGGGGCCACTTGCAGCAAGGTTTCCATCGAACGCCGGGCTTTTTCCATGCCATAGCCCTCAAGAAGTTCGTTCAAGCCGAATAAGATTGCAACTAATGTTGCTTCTTTCCACTCGCCAATCGCAACCGCACCAACTAATGCGATAGTCATTAGCGTATCGATGTTAAACCTCAGCTTTATCAGGTTTTTTAACCCGCGGAAAAAGGTCGTATACCCGCTAATAACCGTGGCAATTAAATAAAGGATAATAACGGACGAATTCGCCAGAACGCCATCCAAAAAGATTGCAGCCACATAAATGACACCGGAGGCGATAAGGAGCTTTAACATTTTGTTTCCATCGCCATGCTGATGCTCATGCCCATGATCATGAGCACCATGTGCGTGGTTATGGCCATCGTGATTATGATCGTGACGATCCGCTTGCTTGTTTAACTGCTCGGAGATATATGCCCCATCTGACTTAAGAATGCGATTGACCTCTGGCATTGAGATATCGGGACTAACCTTTAACTTGCCTGAATTGTAGCTAAGCGTCGTATCCTCGCCGTGATCGAGCTGCTTTATTTCATCTTCGATTCTTTGCGCGCAGCCGGCACAGGAGAGTCCTTTAATGCGATATTCATTCATAGGAGCTTCCTTCTTTCATTACATGAATACTTGCTCATATATTATGTTGCGTAACCGGATTTGTCAAACCTATTCTGCCCAAAAGAAGGAAATGTTTCTCGATTGCCAAACGAAGAATAAGGATATGAAGCTTTACAGGTACGCTGATTATCGCCGTTTGGATTGCACTAGCCGTATTGTGCGGTTTGTATTTGATTCGATTTATCTAACATCGTCTGCGTATTTAATGTTGCTGAAATATAAATAATAACATGGTTACCTAGTTCTAATTTAAAAGCAAAAAAGAGGTGACCCATGCAAAACCTGCAGCAAGAAATCAAAAGCCAAGTGGAAGGAAATAAGAATAATCCATTAACGTCTGCCGAAATCGGGAAGCTATGGGCGACTTTTATGGGAAACAGCATGGCCAAGTGCGTGCTCAGCTATTTTCTGCAAAATGTGGACGATCCGGATATTCGGAATGTTTTGGATGAAGCGCTTCGGCTGGCCAGTCGATTCACCGCGACGGTGACGGATATTTTCACGCGGGAAGGTCATCCGATTCCGATCGGGTTCACGGAAGATGACGTAAATTTAGATGCTCCCCGGTTGTATGCCGATGAATTCTATTTGCATTACTTGAAGTATACCAGTAAAGCGGGAATGAGTATTTACGGAATAGCAGTACCGTTAATGAGCCGACCCGACGTCCGCGAATTTTTTACCGATTGCCTCCAATCAACAATTCAATTAGTCAATGACGTTAACGATTTGCTGGATGCGAAAGGACTTTTGGTCAAGCCGCCTTATATACCCGTTCCGGACAGAATCGATATTGTAAAGAAACAGCGGTATTTGGATGGTTTCTTCGGCGATATTCGTCCGCTTCAATCGCTGGAAATTACCCATATTTACGATAACGTTCAAAATAATGCGACGAGCTGCGCAGTATTGGTAGGCTTCTGCCAAGCCGCCAAGCTTGAGCAAGTTAAGAATTATTTTAAGAGAGGGAAGCAAATCGCACTGAAGCAATACGATATTTTGACCCGGCTCTTGCACAAAGAAGATTTGCCGACCCATCCGCTTATGAATCATCTCGTTACCGATTCAACCGTATCGCCATTTTCGGATAAAATAATGCTTTCCCACAAAATGGACATGTTTGCCATGCGGGTCCGAACATATGGCAACGCGTTGGCCTTTAGCGCAAGACATGACGTGTCCGCCGCATTCGCAAGAATGATTGTCGAAGTAGGAAATTACGTCGAGGATGGAGCAAATACAATGATCGATTTGGGCTGGATGGAACAGCCTCCTCAAGCGGCGGATCGCAATGCCCTAACAATGGGGTAGAATATGGCCAAAGCGTCCCGCATCGAGGCGTTATTATGGAGTATCGCTTTACCTGGATTCGGTCAGCTCCTTAACGGTAAATATGTAAAGGGCATCCTGCTGATCGCCTTGGAATTTCTTATTAACTTGAAGTCCCATTTGAATTGGGTTATTGTAGCAAGCTTTCACGGCGATATTCCAACGATCGGGCAAACAAGCATGGAGTGGCTTATGTTCTACCCTTGCGTGTATATGTTCGGAATTTGGGATGCCTATAAGGATGCAGGGGAAGAACTCAAACCGAATGCTGCATTCCCTTTCGCTTTCGGAGCGTTTTTCGGGACGATTGGCGTTGTTTATTCAAAGGAATTCCTGGGAGCCGTCTGGCTTGGTTTATTAGGAATCGGTGTCGGCGTTATAGTCGGAATAGGCCTGTACTCTTTCCTTCGAAACCGTTTAAATGATTCTATGAAAAATCAAAAAACCTGACTGCAAAAATTAGCACGTCCCGTTTAAAGTACTCTCTCCAAACCAAAAGGAGGGAGTATTTTTTTATCCAAAAAAATCTTCAGAAATTCTTTAGAAAGATCCCCAGTAGGAACTAAGTTCTTTTTTTTACACTAATGGTGTTGATTCAAGGATCGAACGAAAGAAAAGGAAGTGGAGTAAATGACGCGAAATCAGCCATTGATGTTTTTGAGGAAATTCATGGGGAATCCGAAGTATGTGGGCAGCGTAGTTCCAAGCTCGCGCTATTTGGCCAATCGCATGGTGAGTGCAGCAAACTGGCAGCAAGCCAGAACAATCGTTGAGCTTGGATCAGGTACAGGAGCAATCACGCATGCTATTGCGGAGAGAGTAGATCGTGGACATCAGGTCATTCTTTTTGAAAAAGATAAAGATATGGGAAGGAAGCTTCAAAATGATTTTCCTCAATTTATTAGGGAAACGAATGCTCTGCATTTAGTTTCTCAATTGAAGAAGCATAATATTAAAGAAGTAGACTATATTTTCAGCGGATTGCCTTTTTATAACTTTTCGCCAACGATGCGGTTACAATTGATGAATCAATGCAAGGAAGCGCTCAGACCCGGCGGTAAGCTTATTGCCTTCCAGTACTCGTTACAATTGAGAGAACTATTATCACAGCATTTTGAGATAGAGAGTATATCATTCGTTCCCTTGAATTTTCCCCCGGCATTTGTGTATGTTTGTAGGAAATAGGAATTAACGCGGAGGTTAAGATGAGCGTAATCTTGATTGTTGATGATGATACGGAGATACGAGATGTTATACATGTGTACTTAAGGAATGAAGGGTACTCCGTCATTGAAGCCTGTGACGGTATAGAAGCCCTTCAAGCCCTTTCGCAACAGGATGTGCAGCTCATTATTTTAGATGTCATGATGCCGCGAATGGATGGGATAAAAACATGCATGAGGATAAGGGAAAAGTATACGGCTCCAATCATTATGCTGTCGGCAAAAGAAGGAGATATCGATAAAATTATGGGGCTATCTACTGGGGCGGATGATTATGTAACGAAACCGTTTAATCCGATGGAGCTTATCGCCCGCGTTAAAGCTCAATTAAGACGTCAGAATCTACTGGTATCCAGAGAAGCAGCCCAAGATAACATAACCATCAATGAGCTTGTCCTCAATATCGCGGAGCATCATGTATCGATTCGAGGGAAAGAAGCCATGTTAACACCGCTTGAGTTTGCGATATTAACTCTTCTTGCCACCAACCAAGGCCAAGTATTTAGCGCGGATAAAATTTATGAGTCAGTGTGGAAAGAGCGTACCGGTTATTCGGATAATACGGTAATGGTCCATATCCGAAATCTAAGGGAAAAGTTGGAGCTTGACCCAAGGAAACCCGAATATATTAAGACGGTTTGGGGTGTTGGCTATAAAATGGACAAATAAACGATTGCGATTAAAAAAAAGTATTCGTTATTCTTTCCTGTTAGCTGCGGTTCTGACGGTAATGTTGTCCTATATGCTGAGTATATACATTGTCGGATTTGTTGGCCGATTAATTGATCTAACTACAACAAAGGGAAAGGTAGAATATGTTCCTTTATTAATCATTGTTTCTCTCGTCGTGTTCATGGTTATCTTTCTTTTCTTGTTCTACATGCTGACCCAGCGTATTATAAAGTACTTTTCTGTTCTTTCTGAAGGACTCAGCATTATTTCCGTCGGCAAATTTGATTTTCGGGTACCCGTCCGTCGGGGAGATGAATTAGGCGAACTAGCCATGAACATAAACAGGATGGCCGAACAACTCGAACGCCAAAAAGAAAATGAGAAAGAGAACGAGGTTGCAAAAATGAACCTCATTACAGGCGTTTCCCATGACCTCCGTACACCACTTACGAGCATAATTGGCTATCTTGATTTGCTTCGGAAAAATTCCTTCCAAGATGAAAAGGAACATGACCGCTTCGTTAATAATGCATACAGCAAGGCCGAACAACTGAAAAAGCTAATCGATGATTTATTTGTCTATACGAGATTAACGTCCGGCGACTTGAAACTGACCAAACAGCATGCGGATATGCGCGATTTAGTGGAACAAGTCCTATTTGAGTTCATACCAATTGCAGAGGAGCACCGGCTTACGATTAGGTCTCATATCGAAATAGACGAGGCCATCGTATTTATCGACCCGGAACAAATGGCGCGCATCTTAGATAATTTGCTAATGAATGCGTTAAAGTACTCCATATCGCCAAAAACAGTCGATGTTCATTTAACTTCTAGCGATTCCTTTGTTTATTTGACTATTGCGAATGATGGAGTAGTGATCACGAAAGAACAGGAAGCCAAGCTGTTTGAACGCTATTATAAAATAGGGCAGGTTGTAGACCATCAGAATGTACAAATTGGTACCGGATTAGGCTTAGCGATAGCACGGCAACTTGCGGAATATCAAGGTGGCCATCTCTCCCTTAATTATAAGGAAGGACATTACGCCTTTACTCTAAAACTTCCTTTTTCCTTTAAATAGGAATGAGGGTATACGCATTATTTGGTGAAGGAGGCGGGATAAATGCTCTATATATTTACCGGGTTGCCAGGCACCGGGAAAACAACATTATCGTCAGCTTTGGCCAGGGAGTTACGGGCCGCATATCTCCGTGTTGATGTCGTAGAACAGGCTATGCGGGAGGCTGGAATGATGGTTGACGGGCCTGAGGGTTACATGGTGTGTTATGCGATTGCATCGCAGAATCTCCGGCTAGGTCTTGACGTAATAGCGGATACGGTCAATCCCATCGGACTAACGCGGGAGGCTTGGCGCAGCGTGGCGCAATCTCTTGAAACCCCGTTTGCGGAAATCGAAGTGGTCTGTTCTGACGAACGCGAACACCGGCATCGAGTCGAGACACGCAAAGCCGATATTTCCGGCTTTGTTCTACCTACATGGGAGCAGGTCAGGAACCGGCAGTACGACCCTTGGGACCGGGATCACATCGTCATCGACACCGCTCATCAAACGGCAGCGGAAAGCTTTAAGACGTTATGCGAACTGTTGGAGAGGGAGCGTAGAAAACTTTAAACCCATAGATCAAAGCAACAGCAGCCGGATAATATGTCCGGCTGCCGTAGTAATCGACTATAGGCGAATTCAATGTTTTTTAAAACTTATTCGGAAACTGCTTAATAATTCCTTCCGTTAGAATGTCCGCCATATGGATCATATGCGTCTCATTCTTATCCGTCGTCGCTATATCCGCCTTCCAATCCCCTTTAAGACAGTCCAGTACGATCTCCGTAATGTACTGAAGGTGAGTGTACAGCATATCTTGCAATTCTTTAAACGACCAGTTCGGATTTGCACTGCTTAAAAATGTGGCTATATCATCCGCGTTTTTATGCCAGTCTGCCTCTAATTTCTTCACTTCGTCTTGTTTGTTAGCTTTGGCAGCCGCTACGATTTTTCCTGCGATCACAATATGTTCTCTCAGTAAATCAGCAAGCTTATTTCCGGCAGCTTCCCCATAGTAAGGTTTAATCACATTGCCGATGTCCTGCTGGTTCCTCAAGAGTCGGTCTAATACGTCTTGTTGATCATAACGATTCGATATTGCGCTAACGATGTAGCTTCTTGTCCAAATCGTATGGTCGATCCAAACCCTTTGCATATCCGTTTTCAATTGTACCATTTGAGGAGTAATGCATTCCGCTTTCTGCTCCTTAGCCGCCTGAGCGGATACACCTATCGGATTCAAGGTAATAACGAGCCCAAAGGTTAAAAGCAATGCCAGCATCCATTTGATTTTCACGTTTATCTGCTCCTTGTGCATATGAACTCATACAACCTGTATTATTATGGATATATTAACCATCATTATGCACAGGGTATCTTACTTACAATAAAATTATCGCAGCACAAAAAACAGCTGGCCAAATGGCCATCGCTGCCTCGACTTCTCATTTCACTTATTGCAAGGCAGCAATCTCTTTGGCGTATCGCTTGCTGGCATCCAGAATATTCCGGCTTAATTCAGGGTCGTTAACCGAACGGGCTAACAGCAATGCGCCAACCATGGCGCTGACGATAGCCATGCTTTTTTGATTGTTTTTCCCGATCATTTCCGCTATGAAGCTGAAAAATCTGGTGACTTCCAACGTAAACGCTTCTCTAATTTCTTCCGAAGAACGGGAGACTTCGCTGGAGAGCGTGGGAAGGATACAGCTTATTTCGGTCTGATCCCGGTGTGTCGTGCTCAAGTAATAATCGATGACGGTTTGTAATTTGGCATCCTCAGTCTTCCGAACCGTAGCTCCCTGCAGAAGATTAATCGTCTCTTCAATCGCTTTCCGGCACGCTTCGGCCACGAGTTGATCTTTATTTGCGAAATGGGCATAAAAGCCGCCATGCGTTAAGCCTGCCCCCTTCATAATTTGAGGAACGCTAACTTCTTTGATTCCTTTCTGGCGGAATTCATTAGCGGCATTTTGAACAATTTTCTCGCGGATGATTAGTTTATGGGCTTTCGTATACGGCATGCCAATCAACACTCCTGTAAATATGATAATCTTAATATAATTATATCGTAATTTTTTGGTTTAGCAATGTGAAATCGCTAAATATATGCCTTATTGACTCATTCTAAATATGATGCTAATAATATATTATGGACATCATATTTAGTTCTCAGGAGGAGGTCGTCGAAATGGATAGACAAAAAGAAGCGGATGTTTTAGTCATTGGCTCAGGGCCGGGAGGTTATGCAGCTGCCGTACGGTCAGCTCAGCTTGGAATGAAAACAATCGTGGTTGAACGCGGCCAAATAGGCGGGATTTGCACGAATGTGGGCTGCATCCCTTCCAAAGCGTTAATCGCGGAGGCGCATCGTTACCATTCGCGCAGGTTATGGAGCCGTTCGGGCTCCGCAGATTCCTTTGCGGAGGCCCAGGCTTTTAAAGAGGCAATCGTTAACAAGCAGTCGGGCGGCGTTCAATACCTCTTACGGAATGCAGGTGTAACCGTTCTGGAAGGAGAGGCAAGCTTTATTGATGACCAAACGGTCAGGATCAAACAAACGGAGACAGAGCAGATCATCGCTTTCAAATATGCAATCTTGGCGACGGGCTCTCGTCCGATTGAGCTGCAGGCATTCCCCTTTGGCAATCGTGTTTTGTCTTCGACGGAAGCTTTGTCGCTTGCCAGCATACCAGCAAGCTTGGTTGTAATCGGGGGCGGATATATCGGGATTGAATTAGGACAGATGTACGCCAAATTCGGCAGCAAGGTCACTATTCTAGAAGGGGGACAGCAAATCTTGCCAGGGTTCGAAGCAGATCTGGTTGCTCCGGTATTGAAGCAAATGAATGCTGACGGGATGAACGTCGTAACCGAAGCCACTGCTGTTAGAGCAGAGCAAGATTCGGAAGGCTTAACGCTTCATTATGTCAAAAATGACGGGCGCCACGCGATTCGAGCGGATTATGCGCTGGTAACGGTAGGAAGAAGGCCAAATACGGACGGAAGCCTGGGCCTTGATCGAATCGGATTGGGGATCACGAGCAAAGGTTTGATTGAGACGGATAAGCAATGCAGGACCGAGGTGCCTCATATTTTTGCAATCGGCGATATTACCACAGGTCCATCGCTTGCCCATAAAGCCTCCTACGAAGCTATGGTTGCAGCCGAAGCCATTGCCGGACTGCCAACAATGGTTGATTACAAAGCGATCCCGCTTGTCGTGTTCTCCGGGCCGGAGCTGGCAAGCGTCGGATTAAGCGAAACAGATTGTAAAGCAAATGGGATTCCGACGGTTGTCGGAAGGTCTTCATTTGGAATTAACGGAAGGGCCTTGGCAGTCAGAGCGGCGGAAGGGTTCGTAAAAGTGATCGCCCATGCGGAAACGGGAATCATTATGGGAGCCCAAATGGTTGGAGCAGAAGCTTCCACCCTCGTATCCGAGCTTAGCCTTGCCATCGAGATGGGGGCGACGGCTGAAGATTTGGCGCTGACGATCCATCCTCATCCTACATTGGGCGAAGTGCTTATGGAAGCAGCGCAGAATGCCGTGAAGAGATTGGCGAAAAAATAACCTTTTCCAACCGCCAAGAATTTGGCGGTTTTTTTATGCCCAGCTATTCCGTTCTACTTTTCCTAAACTCCTTAGGCGTAAGCTCGAGATCCTTCTTAAATGCTTGGATAAAATGGTTCACATGATTGAAGCCTGCTCTGCTGGCTATTTCGGTTATCGTATATTCCGTCGATTGCAGCAGCTCGCAGCTTTTGTTAATGCGGTACTTAACCAAGTAGGAGTAAGGAGTCATATGAATGCCGGTTTTGAAGCTGCGCGTACACTCCGATACGCTTAAATGCGCGGCATCGGCAATCTCCTTCAATGTGATCGGGTTTGAATAGTTCTGATGGATAAAGCTTAACATCAATTGCAGCCTCTCTTGCTTCAGCCGGTTATGCTTAGAGGATTCTTCCGACGGCAGGGAGATATTCGAGATCAGAATCAACCATAACTGAACGGTTTTGATCGACACCTCATATTGCCACCCCCAGCTTTTTTTGATCTCGAATTCCTTTTTCATGGACCAGAGAATCTGCAAAATCTGCTTTTGCCATTCCGTATCGCCTTTAATCTCGAAGGACAATAGATAGGAGTTAGTAAACGGAAGGACATAGTTTTTTTCCATGGCACTGTCGGAATAGAAGGCAAGCAGCTTCTCCGGGAAGTTAAAGCTGACATACTCGCCTTCGGCGGTCAGATGAGTCACGATGTGAAGGACGCTTTTGTTGATGAAAATAGCCTGTCCCGTATGCAAATGATAGTCGATTCCGTTAATCTGGATCGTTAAATTCCCTTTGGTCGCGAGCGTAATCT
Organism: Paenibacillus sp. MMO-177; assembly: GCF_037147795.1. Classification (NCBI taxonomy): domain Bacteria; kingdom Bacillati; phylum Bacillota; class Bacilli; order Caryophanales; family Paenibacillaceae; genus Paenibacillus; species Paenibacillus sp. MMO-177. The sequence goes on from NZ_JBBCUR010000011.1 coordinate 55,301, forward strand.
GCAATTCCTCATGCCAATGAAGATCGTTAAAGCCTCGGCCTTCCGGAATGGAGCGATGGATCGTATGCGTGTACATAATGTACGGAAAGGTCTCGTCCGGAAATCGTATAGCCTCATATAGTTGTTTTCCCACACTCATGCTCCTTTGTTGACGATATTTCGATATAAATGAAAGATATTATTGCACAAAATAACCATCCGCGGTGATATTATTATATCCAGCTTAGGCTTACCCTTACAATTCCCGTGCACGGGGAATTGTCTATTTGCTTGGAGGAACCATGCTTAAATTAACGAAATCTTCTTTGCCGTCTCATCCGTTTATTTTGTTGTTTATCAGTATTTTATCTGTTTCGGTTTCGTCGATCCTCATTAAATTCTCGGATACGCCAACTTCCGTGGCGGGGATGTACCGCTTGTTTATTACCGTTATCCTCATGCTCCCTTTTGTGCCTTGGAGGCAGCTTCGCTTCATAAAGCTGAATAAAAAAGATTGGAGTCTCGTGGTCCTGGCCGGAATATTATTAGGCCTTCACTTTTTGTTCTGGATGGAATCCCTGGTGCATACCTCGGTCGCAAGCTCCATGGTCATCCTGGCCTTACAGCCGTTATTTGTCATGATTGGTTCCTACTTATTGTTTAAAGAGCAGGCTAATCTACTTACGGTTTCTTGCTTGATTGCGGCTCTTTTTGGTTCCATCCTGATCGCGTGGGGAGACATAGGCGTATCGAAAGATGCGTTAATCGGGGACGGTTTATCGTTAATCGGTACGTTAGCCGTGTCCGGCTACTTGCTTGCGGGGCAGAAAGTAAGCAGCCAAATCGATGCCAATATGTACAGCATTATCGTTTTTTTCATAGGCGGCGTCGTTTTGTTTATCCATAATTTGATGAACAACTACTCTTTCACGGATTATAACTCGTCCGATTGGATTTACTTCTTGCTGCTTTCGATTATCCCGACTATTTTTGGGCAATTTTTATTTAACGTACTGTTAAAATCCATCGGGGCCACTACCGTATCGGTAGGCATTATTGGGGAGCCGGTTCTTGCTATTATTCTCGCTTACCTGCTGCTGGGAGAAAACATTTCTTTATTTCAGCTAGCTGGCGGCATAATCACCTTATTCGGCATGGGCATGTATTTCTGGGCAAAATCATTCATCGGAGGGCGGAAAGTCGGTAACCATTGATGAGGTTGGGATCAAGCTCACGGTTTATTTTTGTTGCAAATACAACAAAAATAAGATAACATTTTGAGTAACAACAGGGCTGTAATCGTCCTTAGTCCCTAACGGAACAAATGGGTGACAAAGCGCTTGAGATCGAGAGAATTTATATCCGCTCCGGCTATCAGAGAAAAGGGCTTGGCAAGCATCTTTTTGACAAGGCATTGAAAATCGCTATTGGCCATGACAAAAAGAAGATCTGGCTGGGGGTTTGGGAGAAGAACGAAAACGCCATAGCCTTTTATGAGAAGGCGGGATTCGTTCGGACGGGAGTCCACTCCTTTTATATGGGCGACGAGGAACAAATTGATTTTATTATGAGCAAGACGTTGAAGTAACTTTATTCACCAGAGCGGCTAATCGGAATGATTAGCTGCTTTTTTGTTGCGTTGCCCTTAATCAAATGCATAGGCACGAGTACCATGAATCGGCATATAGTAGTAAGGCATCAAGTTTTTGTGGCGCTTTCATGGCGCAAATTGGCGAAAAACGAGGTGGAAACATGCAAAACAGCAGGATTGCGTATTTCTCGGCGGAGTTTGGACTTGATGAATCCTTACCGATTTATTCGGGTGGTCTTGGCATACTGGCTGGCGACCATATCAAGGCGGCAGCAGACTTGAATATTCCGCTTACGGGCGTAGGCATATTTTACGGTAAAGGTTATTTCCAGCAGCATATTGACGAAGGCGGCTCGCAGCATCATTGGTATCCCGAGGTCGATCTGGAGGCGAGCGTTTACCCGATTGAGCTCGTGCGGAACGGCAATGGCCATCCAGTTATTATCGACGTTCCGCTGGAAGGCAGAAAGGTGTATGCAAAAGCGTTCTCCGTGCAGGTAGGCTCTGTCACCCTGTACCTGCTGAATACCGACGTTGAATCGAACAGCGATGCGGACCGCCGCTTGACTGACACGCTGTATCCCGGCGCACAGGATATTCGCATAAGCCAGGAAATTCTCCTCGGCATCGGCGGTACGAGATTGCTTACCGCGCTGGGCATCCGGCCCGAGGTCTGGCATATGAACGAAGGGCATTGCGCTTTCCTGACCCTGGAGCGCATCCGCATGCTGTCGGCTGAAGGCGTGCCTTTCGAGACGGCGCTTGAAGCCGTCAAGGCAAGTACCGTATTCACGACTCATACGCCGGTTCCGGCGGGGCATGATGTGTTTTCCGTTGAGATGATGGACCGTTATTTTGGCGATTATTACTGGCAGCTCGGAGCGGACAGGGAGCGGATATTATCGCTTGGCATTATGAACGGCGTATTCAACATGACGCGCCTTGCCGTCAGCGCGTCTTCGAAGGTGAATGGAGTAAGCAAGCTGCACGGCGAAGTTACCCGGGAAATGTTCCACCGGTGGATGCCGCATATTCCGGCTAAGGATATTCCCGTTGATTCGGTCACGAACGGCATCCATACGGGAACATGGCTGGCCACCGGCATGAAGGAGCTGTTCGATCGTTATCTCCCGTCCGATTGGTCCTTGCAAGCAGCGGAGCCGGAAGCATGGGCTGCTGTTCGGGAGATTCCGAGCCTTGAGCTGTGGGAGGAGCACCAGCGGGCGAAAGCCAAGATGCTCCAAGCTTTTGGTCTGCCTATCGCCCCTTCGAACGGAGTACCGCTAATCATTGGCTTCGCCAGACGGTTTGCCACGTATAAGCGGGCGCTGCTTATCTTTAACGACCCGGAGCGGATCGCGCGCATTCTGGGGAATCCGGATCGTCCGGTGGTGCTTGTGTTCGCGGGCAAGGCGCATCCTTCGGATGGACCCGGGCAGGACTTGATCCGCAAAATTGTAGAGCTGTCTCAAGATGAAAGGTTCAAAAACCGTGTTTATATGGTTGAGAACTACGCAATGGATAAAGCAAAGCTGCTTGTTCAAGGCGTCGATGTATGGCTCAATACGCCGCTCAAGCCAATGGAAGCCAGCGGTACAAGCGGGCAAAAGGCTGCCCTGAACGGCGTGCTTAACTGCAGCGTACTGGACGGCTGGTGGGTGGAAGGCTACAACGGGCGAAACGGCTGGGCGATCGAGAGCACGATCGATGGCGACCCTTGGCTGCAGGCGAAGCAGGACACCGAAGCGCTTTACCGGCTGCTCGAGGAAGAGATTATCCCGCTGTACTACAAGCGGGGGGAACGGAATGTCCCCGAGGAATGGGTCAACCTGATGAAGGAATCGATCTGTTCGCTTGCGCCGGTCTACAATACCCACAGAATGGTAACGGATTACTGGAACAAGATGTACGTGCCTACAAGCGAGAGAGGGAAGCGGTACGCCGCGGATAACTTCGAGGTTGCGTCAAGGGTTGCGGCCTACAAGCAATTCATCCGCAGCCATTGGTCTGGCGTTCAGGTCAGGAATGTGAATATACAAGAAGACAACGGCAGCAGGAACGAAATAAAAAAATTTCGCGCGGAAATTCAACTAGGCGCTATATGGCGCGGGGATGTCCGTGTGGAAGCGGTTGGCTCCGATGGCCATCGCGGGATCTGGAAGGTGAAGCTGGATCCGGTACAGCAGCAGGAAAAGGGACTGTATGTCTTTGAAGGAGCTTCCGGAGATATCCCGACAGACAACATCTGGGAGGCAGACGTCAACGTGAGGGTTACTCCAATCAGCCCGGATTTCGCTAACGAATTCGAGCTGGAGCTGGCTGCTTGGGGGTAATAGCAGGGAAGCATGATGATATAAAAAGCCGGATCCTTGGAGATCCGGCTTTTTACATGTTTCAACCTGCAATGAAATGGCCTGGAGAACGAGGAAATACAAATCATTACTATTGATTAGTGGATGGTATTGGCTGTTTTGGAATAGGGTAGGGACAACGGGTGCTTTTCCGTTATAATAGTATCCAGGCAAACGGAGTAAAACTTCATTCCTCGAGGTGATGAATTCATGTTGGATACTGACAATTATCTCAAACCTTGGATTGTAAACCGGGCGGATCCATATGTACTCAAGCATACGGATGGTCTCTATTATTTTACCGCTTCCGTACCGGAGTATGACCGGCTTGTACTGCGCAAAGCCGCTACGCTGGAGGGGCTTGTTAACGCGCAGGAAACAGTCATTTGGCGGAAGCATGAAACAGGCGAGATGGGCAACCATATTTGGGCGCCCGAGCTTCATTTTATCGATGGCAAGTGGTACATCTATTTCGCGGCGGGAACGGCGGAGGATCAATGGGCGATTCGGCCTTATGTGCTGGAGTGCGGCGATGAAGATCCCATTACGGGCACATGGGTGGAAAAAGGCAAAATAAAGCTCGACTTCGAAAGCTTCTCTCTGGATGCGACAACGTTCGAGCATAACGGGAAACGGTATCTGATCTGGGCGCAATATAAAGAATCCGACAGCAATCTGTACATAGCCAAGCTGGCTAACCCGTGGACGATTATAGGTCCGCAGGTGTTGATCTCCACGCCGGAATATGACTGGGAGATTCAAGGCTACCGGGTAAATGAAGGGCCGGCCGTGTTAATGCGCAACGGGCGGATTTTTGTTGCTTTTTCCGCAAGCGCGACCGATCACCGGTATTGCATGGGCCTGTTGGAGGCTTCTCTGGAAGCTGATTTGCTGGATCCGGGCAGCTGGACCAAGCATCCCAAGCCTGTGTTCGAGACGAATGAGGAGACGGAGAATTACGGGCCGGGGCATAACAGCTTCACCGTAAGCGAGGACGGCTCAACCGATCTTATGGTATATCATGCGAGACCTTATGAAGAGCTTATCGGCAGTGCGCTTTCCGATCCTAACCGCCATGCCCGCGTCCAGGCGTTTACTTGGAAGGAAGACGGAACGCCTGACTTCGGGGTGCCGGGGAAATAATGCAAAAAAGACGTATGGGGCGCCCATACGTCTTTTTATTTTAATGCGGATAATAGAAACAAATCTCCCTTAACTTACTTACATTGGATTCTCACCAGTCAAATCAGACTTAAAGGCAAACATTTTTCGCTACGTTGGATTCACTCCAGCATAAAGGCCCAGAATGAACCACTGTCGTCCAAAATGAACTAATATAATGGAGGCGATCCAACGTAGCTCGATTCAGTAGTCAAAACAGGCCTGTTACCCTGTACGAAATCCAACGTAGCAGAGTTGCTACCATTACAGGTTAAGCTTAAATACACCGCAAGGGGCTTTCTCATCGAGACAGCCCTTTTTATTTACCCTTTATAATCGATATTGATATCGTAGCTGTTCATCTCGATGGAGATTTCGCTTCTTGTCTCGAAGTTGATGCTCTTAAGCCAGGTGGTATCAAATTTGTCTACCGTCTCCATACGCAGCGTCTCATACTTTTTCTTCGCTTTATCGATCTCCTTGGCCAGCCAGTACAAGTAAACAAAGCTGACGATAAAGACCGCTAACAGGAACATAAGGAAGGAGCTGTTCATGATACTCTCATACAAACTTGCAAAGCTGCCGCGAATGGTGCCGATATTGCGGAAGTAGACAATGCCAAACATTAAAAAACAAAACAAGCATAGCAGTGCACAAAAAATAGCTCTTGATTTGTAATTTTCCCACTTTTTTTTTCGGTCGATGAGTGTTTCGAATGTTTTCCTTGCATCGTTTGGTACGAGTTCACGCCAAGCCATGCCAGCCCCTCCTTTCAAACTTACCTGTCCAATACATGTTATGCCTGTACGCATAAAGCAATGTCTGCCGGCAAACAACTAATAAGAAAAAAATGGATGCTTAAAGGAGATTGCCCGATGATTACGCCGATTAAAGTAAGAGACGTGAAGGACATTGAACAAATCAACCATATCGTATCCCGTTACGACTTCGATATCTGGATTCACGGCAAAAGCGGAATGGCCGACGCCAAGTCGATTCTTGGCCTGTTTGTCCTGAAGCTGAACGAGCCGTTAACGCTTGTCATCCCGGATGACGTGAACCACAAGAAGCTATTCAAAGAGCTGGAACCGTTTCTCGTCATTGGTTAGATAGACCGGTAAACGCAGCAGCATTCCTCAACAATTTAATACAACCCCATAAAGTTTGCTTTTACCCCCGTGCAATCCAAAATCGTGTCGTTTAGTATGGAGGTAGGCTTAAACAGCCGGACAGGATATAATGGTCGCATTGCAACATAGATGATGGGGAAGGGTGAGCGGATGCTGCGTGTGTTAATCGTAGATGACGAGTTCGAGATTCGCGAAGGTTTACGTAACCGCTTTCCGTGGAGCACGTTTGGGATCGAAGAGGTGCTGGTCGCCGATGACGGCGATACGGCGCTTATGCTGGCGAAGGATGAACGTCCGGACCTCATTGTAACGGATATAAAAATGAACCGCATGTCCGGGCTGGAATTTTTGAACGCCGTGCAGCCGATTAAGGATTATCATCCGGAAGCCATTGTGGTGAGCGGTTACGATGATTTTGATCTGGTGAAGCAGGCGATGAAGACCGGAGCGATCGATTATGTTCTTAAACCAATCAATATAAGCGAGCTCGAGCAAATTGTCCGCAAAGCGGTAGAAAATACTCAGCGGAAGCGGCTCGAGCAGCATAATGAGCAGCAACTGATCAACCAGGTGAAGTTCGCGATTCCGAAAATGCGCGAAGAACTGCTTCGGGAAATGGTTGAGCAGGAGCATGACCCGTATAAGGAAACAAGACGGCGCCACCGGCTGACGACGTTAAATATGGAATGGATCACAGCGGATCATATGACCGTAATGGTCATTGTTGCCGATGATCTGAAAGCGATTGAGAACCGGCGCGGGCAGGAAAAGGACCTGATTCTGTTCGGCATCGGCAATGTCGTGAATCAGACGCTGGAGGAGGATTATCCTTACCCGTATGCGATCTGCATGGACAGCTCCGGCAGATGGGTTGTTCTGTTAAGCTGCCTGCGTTCGGAGCAGGCGGAGCTGACGAGCGGAATCGCGCATTTGTGCATCAAGCGAATTAATGATTTCGTCAAGGTGAAGGCAAGCGTTGGACTGCGAACGACCCCTTGCACCTTCGAGCATCTGCACGAGATGTATACGGAAGCGCTTAGCGTTCTCGAGCAGAAGGCCGTCTATGGCGGCAATCGCGTCTTTACGCTGCAGGGCGGCTTTGAAGAAAGCGAGCATGCCGATCTGAAGCTGGCAGAGCCGGAGGAAGTACTGGATCTGGTCAAGTTCGGATCGGATGAAGATATAACCGCAGCAATGGGAAGATTCGAATTAATGGTGCAGGCGTGGCAGCTTACGCAGCTGCGGGATATTCAGCAAAATATTTTCGAGTGGCTGTTCGAGATTGTCAGGAAAGCCGCCGCAGCCGGTATTCCGAATAAAAAATGGGGCAGCAATCCGATCGCGCTTTGGGAGCGGCTGGAGCAATACGATACGCTGCAGTCGCTCAGGGAGCAGGCGGAACGATGCCTGAAGGAAATCGCCGCCGATTTCCGGAGTCTCTCCGCTACGCCAAGCCAGATTATATCCGAAGCGGAAAAAATTTTGCAGCGGGACTATGCGGACAGCTTAACGCTGCAGAGCGTGGCAAGCGCCGTGCACGTTACTCCCGTATGGCTCAGCAAGCTGTTCAAGAAAGAGAAGCGGCAGACGTTCCTTGAATATTTGACCGATATCCGAATTGAGAAGGCGAAGGAGATGCTTGGCGACATCCAATACAAGGTGTACCAAATCTCCTATCAGGTCGGCTATAAAGACCCGGTTCATTTCTCGAAGCTGTTCAAAAAGCAGGTTGGCTGCACGCCAAAAGAATACCGAAGGCAGCGCGGCATTATAGACGAGTAACGCATAAAGGCAGTATCCAAGGTGAATAACGCTTTCCCTTTGGAACTGCCTTTTGCTATATCCGAATGAAAGTAGAGGCTTGATGTAAAGAATCGGATACCCCGCCGCAATGAGGGAAACGCAAACTTTAAGGGGGAATGTTATCGTTATGAGAAAAGTTTCGTTTCGGCTGGCGTCGTCCTTCCGCAACCGCATGATTTTTATTTTTTTGCTTATTATCATTGTCCCGTTCCTGCTCTTCGCCTACTATTCCCATATCAAGTCGATTGAGGGGATATCCGAGACGAATACAAAGATGACGATGAGCTATCTTCTTCAGGCAAAGAAGAACTTCGAAATCTATTTAAATAATTTGAATGAACAAGTCAACGAGGTTATAGGCAATAAAAGCGTCCAGGACTTGCTATACAAGGAACCCGTTGACGAACAGGATGAGGAGTCGTTCGCGGTTAATATGCTGACGGCTCTGTATCATGCCACTCCGGTTATAGATGCCTTCCGGGTGAAGGTATATCCGATTAATCCAGCGAAGTATCCTTCGTATATGCGGTCTATCGATGAATCCGTGCGGATTGGCGACCAATATTGGTTCCAGCGTTCAAAGGCAACGGTAGAGCCGACCTGGTATCTGACCATGCCGAAGCAGGGGAAATACGCAAAGCCGCTGCTCACTTACGTGAAACGGTTCTCCGGATTGTATGATTCAAAGCTGCGGGGGCTTATCGCAACGGATTTGTCCGACGATTTCCTGGAGCGGTATTTCTCCCCGTCGGATCAGCTCAAGGATCAGAAGCTGCTGCTCGTGAACGATAAAGGCATTGTGCATTACGATTCGGCCGTCAATGAATGGACCGGTCAGCCGTTCCCTTCGGAGTCTTTCGTCAACGATATGAAAAAAAGCGACGCCGGGTCGCAGTCCATCTCTATCGGCGGACAAACCTACCTGGCCACCTACGTGACGATGGCCAATCATCCGTGGACGATTGTCAGCTTAACGCCGCTGAAAGAGCTGACCGGTGCCATGGACGAGATTAACCGAGTTCTTATTATTTTTCTCATCGTGTATTTGCTGTGCTGCTTCAGTGTTGTCATCTATCTCACCGTAACCTATACGCAGCCGATTGCCCATCTTGTCCGCCTGATGCGCAAGCTGGAATCGGATAATCTTCATTATTTATCGCCATGGTCCTCCCGCAAGGACGAGGTAGGCTGGCTTTACCGGAGCGTTGGCAATATGGTGCACCGGATAGACGGGCTTGTGAAGGAGGCCGCGCGTTCGGAGCGCAACAAGAAGGCGCTGGAATTCCAGGTGCTCAGCCATCAGATCAATCCGCATTTCCTGTACAACACGCTCGAGTCGATCCGTTGGAAGGCGGAAAACCACGGCCGGAGCGATATAAGCGAGATGGTATCGGCGCTTGGCAATTTGCTTCGCTTGAGCCTCAACCAAGGGAAAGAGATCACCACGCTGAAGCGGGAATTCGATCAGGTGAGAGCCTATGTGGCGATTGAGCAGGCAAGGATGGGCAAGACCGTCCGAATCCTGTACGCATGCGATGAGGACACGCTGGAGCTGCCGTTCCTTCGGCTCCTATTGCAGCCCCTTGTAGAGAATGCGATCCAGCATAGCGTGCGGGATAACTTCGACAAAGGGAAAATCATGATTGACGCAAGACAAGAAGAGGATGATATTGTGATTGATATCGCCGATAATGGGAAAGGCATACCGCAGCATGTGCTCGATCAGCTTGAACAGGCTGAGGAACCGTCAGGCGGCAAGTTCTCGCCATCGCGCAGAGGCGTGGGACTGCGGAACGTGAATGACCGGCTGAAGTTGTATTTTGGCGAGGACTATAAGCTGAAGATTGTAACGGGACCGGAGATCGGAACCAAAATTACGTTAAGGCATCCGGTGCTGAAGGAAGGCCAGGAGCTGGATTCGACCTTTGAGTGAGCTGCTGAGCTATTGGGAGTTGCGTTTCGTTAATAAGGAAAGGAATTTCCTTATTGGGGTGCATTCGGGCCTGCTGCCGCATTCTTATTTACTTTTTGCATGAACAGCGAAATCGAAGTGCCGTATTAGGAAAAAAAGTGCTTATCCCGTGAGTAAAGGATCACAAATTGGCTTCACTCAGCACTATAAGGAAAAAATGAAAGGATGTAAGGAAATTTTGTTTGCAGGTTGAACTAGCGGTCCAGGTAGACGGTCCGAAGTTTAGGGAGTTTAGGGTAGAATTTGTTCACATGCAAGTCTGCTATAAAAGGAGGAGTATGAATTGAATAACAGACGTTACGTTATTGGAAGTTTACTCCTGACGCTTGTACTGTTTCTTGCCGCATGCTCCGGCTATACACCAGAGTCTTCCGCCAAGTCTTCAGAGCCTGCTCCCGTTACGCTCAGACTGCTAACTTGGGCGGGTGACCGTTACCAGCAGCTATACGATAGGTTCCATGAGAAGTATCCTTGGATTACGATTGAGCCGGTTAAGGTAGAGGCGAACGAAAAGGATATTATGGCAAAAATCGATGAGATGCGGAAGGCCGGAACACCGGCCGACCTGGCCTGGATCGACGGTGACCTGCTTGCTTATGAGGAAAAAGGGCTTTTGGAAAATTTGAAGCCCTATATGGATAAAGACTCCTCCTTCCAGGATAAAGTACTCCCGGACGGCTACTTCGATACGATGAATTTCCGCGGTCGCAGATTAGCCGTGCCGTTCGTGGATGTGCCGATGTGGATTGTCGTCAACAAGGATTTACTCGCCAAGCATGGGGTGGAAATGCCGCCAAACAGCTGGACCTTTGATGACTTCCGCTCCATTGCGAAGCAGGTGACCGACCCCGCGCAAGGCGAATACGGACTTACGACCAGCAATGAATTCGTCATGCGCCTGCTCCCGATTAAGGCGGCGGCCGACGGCCATGCCACCAATCTGGCTTATTTGAATGAAGGTATGACCCAGAGCTTGCTTAATACGCCGGCCGTTCTGGACGATGTGCGCTGGCTGACCGATTTCGTGACGGGAGACGGCTCGATGCTCTCTTGGTCGAAGGCGAAGGAACAGCATGATATTCCGCGAAATTTCCTGAACGGAAAAACCGCCTTCGAAGTAGGAGGCGATTGGTTGCTGCCGCGCCTGAAGCGGGATGCGAAGTTTAATTGGGACATTCTGCCCTTCCCCCGTGGGAAGCTGAACCAGTATTCTTTCCATATTTACGGACCGCTCGCTCTACTCAGCGGATCGGAGCATAAGGACGAAGCATACAGATGGATCAGCTTCCAGTTCGAGCTGGAAGCGCAGAAGTGGAAGATCGACGAAGGCGCCAACGCTTCCGTTATTGATCCGGAGTTAACCGATTATATCGACAAAGCTCCGATCTGGCAGGGCCGGAATATCGAGGCGGTCAAGATGAACAAGGACAACGTCCTCGTTCTCCCGGGGGCAACCATTCCCGGCTTCTCCGAGTACAACTGGGTCAACATGATTAACGAGATCGTGTTCAACGGTTATGACATGAAGCATCTGATCCCGGAGACCGAAGCCTGGAACCAAAAAACGCTTCAACTGCGCGAGCAGTGGAAGCAGCAAAGCATCAAATAACGGTTAGCCGTCCGCTAAGGGCGGCTTTCTTTTGTTTATAAACGGCTTAAAGCCCATTGACAACCCGACTACTTAGTGATACTTTATAGCTGTAGTAAGTATTACTGCATACCAGTTATACAGAATAGCTAGAGGTGATTGTGCTGGAAAACATAACGGAAATGCTCAAAGGAGTGCTCGAGGGCTGCGTCCTTGAAATAATAAGCCGCAACGAAACCTACGGCTATGAAATTACGAGGCGGCTGAATGCCCTTGGCTTCACGGATGTTGTAGAAGGAACGGTATATACGATTCTGATTCGGCTCGAGAAGAATAAGCTGGTGGAGACCACCAAGAAACCCTCCGACATGGGACCGCCGCGAAAATTTTTCGCTATCAATGACGCGGGGCGCGAGGAGCTGCGGAGGTTCTGGGAAAAGTGGGGGTTCGTATCCTCGAGAATCAACGAGTTAAAGGAGAGAGGGCAATGAATTTTTGGGAAAAAATCACCGGCAGCGACATGACTAGGGAATTAAAGGCTTTTGAAGCGCGGGCCCGCAAGCTGCCGGCCGATTATCAAGCCGCTTGGGAGAAAATCCAGGCCAATCTTTGGCCGCACGCAGATTTTACGGGCCGTAATCTCATGCCGATTCTGGACGGCGTGCTGGGACTGCTTGAAGAGACGGCGGCGGACGGTCAGCGTGTCCACGAAGTGCTCGGAGACGATCTCAAGGGCTTCTGTTCGGCGCTCGCCGGCGAAGAAGGAGCAAAAACGTTTCGAGACAAGTGGCGCCAGCAGCTGAATCATAATATTGCCAAAAAATTAGGCAAGTAGCTTAAGTTCATCATGCTTAGGAGGAGGGTAAACATGAGTATACAGGATATCATCCAAGGCAAAAAAGAGTGGAGGGCGCATGTGGCGCGGGTCAAAGCGCTCCCTCACGATTATCAGATTGTTTACAAAGAGATGCAGAAATATTTCTTTAAGGTTGGCCCTGTCGAACTAACGGAAGGAACGGGGCTGCTCTCCGGAATCGTCGACCTGTTTGAAGAGGGAGCGGCACAGGGGAAAGGCGTGCTCGAAGTGACGGGCAAGGATGTAGCGGCTTTCTGCGACGAACTGGTCAAGGATTCAATGACGTACGCTGACCTTTATCAAGAATCCATAGACAAGAAGGGCAAGAGCAAGAAATAAGGGCCGCCATTAGAGCATGCATATTAGCTATGCGAGCTGCCATTGAGGAACGTGCAGCTCTTAGCCTTGGCGCAACAAACAAAGCCGTCCATACGTGGGCGGCTTTTGGTTTGTGCGGCAATCTTTAAAAATGACAACGCTTTCTTAAGAATGTTGGCTTTCGGCGGCTTTGTCCGGAAGCGTACACTGAGAAAAAAGGAGGAACGGAAATGGAGTTGGATACTCGGGTAACGGGAAACAAGGGAAACACAGAGCAGCGACTGCAATTTTGGAAGCGGTTCAAAAAACAAAAAACGCTGCACCTTTTCGTCGGGCTTGGCATGATTTTTTTATTGATTTTCGCTTATACGCCGATGTTCGGCATTCTAATGGCTTTTAAGCAATATTCCATCTCTACAGGGATCAAGGGGATTTTCACAAGCGATTGGGTGGGATTAAAGCATTTCAAGGAATTCGTGGGCGACTACCAGTTCGGAATGATTGTCCGCAATACGCTGGCTTTAAGTCTTCTAAAAGTCTTCTTCGCTTTTCCGGCTCCCATATTGCTGGCCATTCTATTAAGCGAAGTGAAAAATTTGAAATTTAAGCGGTTTGTCCAGACGATCAGCTATTTGCCCCATTTCATCTCGTGGGTCGTTGTTGCGGGGATCGCTTTCGCCTTCCTGTCGACCGATGTCGGGATGATCAACAAAGCGCTGCTAGGGCTGGGTTTGATAGACAAACCGATTGACGTATTGACCAATCCCAGCTACTTTTGGGGATTTGCGACGGGAAGCGCCGTGTGGAAGGAAATGGGCTGGTGGACGATCATCTTCCTGGCCGCGATCGCGGGAATCAATCCGTCGCTGTACGAGGCCGCGCAGATCGACGGAGCCGGCCGTTTGGCCCGAATTCGCCATATCACGTTCCCCGGAATGAAAGGAACGATAGTTGTCGTGCTTATTTTGACCATCGGAAGCATTCTGGGCGGAGGCTTAGTCGGGTCCAACTTCGAGCAGGCGTTTCTGTTCGGCAACAGCATCAATAATCCGACCTCGGAGATCGTGCAAACCTATGCGTTTAAGGTCGGTTTAAGGGACGGAAGATTTTCTTATGCGGCAGCCATTGATTTGATTCAATCCGTCATTTCCGTCGTCCTGATCTTCTCCAGCAATTTCATCGCCAAACGTTCTTCAGGTTCAAGTCTATTCTAGGAAAGGGGAGCGGGCATGCAGCTCAGCCAGAAACAAAAAGACCGCGTCATGGATGCCTTGATATATGCGTTATTAACCATTCTGACGTTATCGATGCTTTATCCGTTTTATTACGTCCTGATTCTTTCCTTTAATAAAGGAACCGATTCGCTTCTTGGCGGCGTTTATTTATGGCCAAGAACCTTTACTTTTGAGAATTACGTCAGGTTTTTGGATGATCCCCACTGGTACCGCGCTTTTTTGGTCACGATTATGAGAACGCTTGCAGGAACAGCTTTGGGCGTCCTTTTTACCTGCTTGGTCGCTTACGGATTGTCGCACCGGGATCTGCTGTTTCGTAAAGGCTATTTCACGGTCATTATATTCGCGATGTATTTTTCCGGCGGTCTTATCCCGTACTACGTCGTTCTGCGCTCCGTTGGACTGTTGAACACGTTTGGGGTCTATGTGATTCCGTCCATGCTGAGTACGTTCTTCCTCTTGATAGCCATTTCGTTCTTTCAAGAGATTCCGGGCGAATTAAAAGAATCGGCCCATATGGACGGTGCCAGCGAGCTTGTTATTTTCTACCGGATCATTCTTCCCGTCTCGATGCCGCTTATTGCAACCATGTCGTTATTCTTGGGAGTGGGACAGTGGAACTCTTGGCTTGATTCCGCCTACTTCGTGCAATCGGAAGGTCTGCGGACGCTCGCCTTCCGGATGATGGAGGTCATCAACAAGAGCAACGCTCCGATGGACGCTATTGCCGTTGCGAACAGTGCCTCGGCGGGCGTTACCAGCTATTCGCTTCAGGTAGCGGCCATGGTGATTTCCATCGCGCCTATCGTATGCGTGTATCCGTTTCTTCAAAGATTTTTTATTCAGGGCATTATGTTAGGTTCCGTGAAGGGCTGATTATGAATTGGCATGATATTAAAGCGTTTGCTTTAATATAAACATCACTTGTTGGAGGGGTTACATTGAACAGAAACAAAGGGAAGAAGGCTCTGCTCCTATCGCTCATCCTCATGATGACGATAACGTTAATGTCCGCATGCGGCGGAAATAGCAATAACGACGGTCAGAAGAACAACGCAGCCGCCGCCAACTCTCCGGGGACAACCCCCGATTCGCCCGCAAAAAGCAACGAGGTGAAGGAGCTGTCCTTGTTTATTGATGCCTCCTGGTATCCGGTGAAGGAATGGAAGGGCCCCGTTGCCGAGGAAATTACGAAAAAGACGGGAATTAAGCTGAAAGTAACGGTCGCGACGGACGATAAGCAGCTTCCGCTGATGATCGCTTCCGGAGACCTTCCGGACCTGGTGTTCACTTATGCCAATATCGACCGGATGTCCGATTCAAAGCTTTCCTATCCATGGAATGAACTCATCGAGAAATACGCGCCGGACTTTAAAATCGACCCGACAAGAATCGCGATACACACCATGGATGACGGCAATTTCTATACGGTGCGCAACTCCTTTGCGACGCAGGAGGAAATGGCTGCGAACAAATACTCGCTGGGAAGCGACGGCAACCCGGGTATCGCAGTGCGCGAGGATATCCTGAAAGAGCTCGGAAATCCCCCGATTGACACCATCGATAATTTTGTAAAGGTATTGGGCATGGTTAAACAAAAATATCCGGATATGGTGCCGCTCATTATGGATAAGGACTGGATCGAGCAATACTTCCTGCAGCAGTTCGGCGTCGAAGGTCTTCTGGACGGCTGGTACGAGCGGGACGGAAAAGTGGACTATGCGATTAGACAACCCGAAATGCTGGAATTTTTCAAATTTATGAACCGTCTTTACCGCGAAGGGGATATTCTGGCCGAGAACTTTGCCTATACGAACGATCAAATCGACGATCAGTATGCGACCAGCGGGAAGGCTTTCGCGCATAGCCATACGGTCAGCGTAGCGGATATGGACAATATTAAGGTTAAAAACGCGGGCGGTTCGTATACGTTCCAGATGCTGCCTAGCGCTATTTCAAAAAATACGAAAGCGGTCAGCTCGGGACTAGGCTTCGCAGGCACTTTTATCACGAAGAATAACAAGGATCCAGAAGCATCGATTAAATTCCTTCAATATCTCGCGAGCGACGAAGGAAAGAAATTGACCATGTTTGGCGTTGAGGGCGAACATTGGACTTGGAATGACGAAGGTTATCCGAATTTGAAATACGATCCGTCCGATGCCGATTTCGTCAACACGAACGGAATTAAATGGTGGTACTTGTACAACGACGGCGTTACCGAAGGAATGCTGAGTTACGTGCCGGGGGCTCAGAAAACGAAAGCCTTGATGGAGAAAAAAGCGTTTACGGTATACAAGCCGGAGCTTGGTTTGATTCAGTTGCAGCCGGATTCCGAAGAGAAGACGATTAAGACGAAGATCGACGAGATGATCAAAAACGAAAAGGTCAAAATTTACTTGGCGAAATCGGAAGAAGAGGCCGTGGCAAACTACGAGACCATGGTGAAGAACGCGGAGAAGATCGGTTTGAACCGCTTGGTGGATTGGGCAAACGAAACGTATCAGAAGAAAAAGGGTTTGTTTAAAAAATAAGGGCAAAGTCCGGCAGCAGCGCGATGCGTTGCTACCGGACTTTGTATGCTATAATCCGTTCTACCACAATTTGCGTTTGCGAAAGGATGAGGCTAAGCGGTATGTTCATTTCGTTTGAATTGGACGAAGTCAGGTTAACCGACGATGTTTTTGCTTCCAGGAGAGAACTTGCAAAAGCATACATTCGAGAGTTTGATCATGAGCGTCTGATGCACACGTTCAAGATTAACGCGGGAATTTCGTCCGCAGCGGAACCTCTAGGCGGCTGGGAGGCACCGGATTGCGGCTTAAGAGGACACTTCGTCGGACATTTTCTGTCCGCGTGCGCCAAATTCGCATATGGCGATCACGATGAAACATTGAAGACTAAGGCGAGTGAAATTGTCGGCGTCTTGCAGGCGTGCGCACAGCCAAGCGGCTATTTAAGCGCCTTCGAGGAGGAAAAGCTTGACGTCCTGGAGCTCGAAGAGAACCGCAACGTATGGGCTCCCTACTATACCCTCCACAAAATCATGCAGGGCTTGATCGATTGCTATAAATATTTGCACCATGCGCAAGCGCTGGAGCTTGCGGTCAATCTTGCGCATTATATTCGAGGAAGATTCGAACGTCTCTCCCATTGGAAGATCGATGGCATTCTTCGCTGCACGAAAGTAAATCCCGTAAACGAGTTTGGCGGTTTGGGAGACTCCCTTTATACGTTATACGAGTTGACCGGAGATGCCATGCTCCTCGGCCTGGCCCGTATTTTTGACAGGGATTACTGGCTGGGGCCGCTTGCGGAAGGCAGGGATGTATTGGAGGACCTGCATGCCAACACTCACCTTCCGATGATTCTTGCAGCCATGCACCGCTACAAGATAGGAGAAGAAGACTCCTATAAGAAATCGGCTCTCCGTTTCTACGATTTCTTGAAGGGGAGAACCTTCGCGAACGGAAACAACAGCTCCAAGGCGACAGCCTTTATCCGGGGCGGAGTATCGGAGAAAGCGGAGCATTGGGGTGGTTACGGTCAATTGGCGGATGCGCTGACCGGGGGAGAAAGCGAAAGCTGCTGCGCGCATAATACGGAAAAAATTGTGGAGCGCTTGCTGGAATGGTCGCCGGAGACCGGGTATTTGGACCATCTGGAATCCCTGAAGTACAACGCGGTCTTGAATAGCGCAAGCGCTAAAACGGGTCTTTCCCAATATCATCAGCCGCTTGGAACAAATGCGGTGAAAAAATTCAGCGAACCGTATCATTCCTTCTGGTGCTGCACCGGGTCAGGGATCGAAGCCATGAGCGAACTGCAAAAAAACATCTGGTTTAGGAACGGAAACGCCATTCTTCTTAATGCTTTTGTTTCCTCGCAGGCAGCATGGAAGGAGCGCGGAATCGTTATTCATCAACGGACAAGTTTTCCCGATAGTCTAATTTCCGCGCTGCATTTCGAAATGGATGAGCCGGCGGAGCTTCGGATGATGTTTAAGGAAAAAGCCGTCAAGAACATAAGAATTAATGACGAAGGCATCCATCTCGAAAAGGAAGAAGGGTATATCGTAGTCGAACGCCTATTTCGTAATGGGGATCGGATCGACATTGAAATCGAAGCTTCCTTGAGGCTGATTCCGCTTCCGGGATCGGAAGCATCGGCAGCTCTCCTATACGGCAGCGTGCTCCTCGCCAGGGTCGGTGACGACAAGCCATTGACAGGAATATCCGATCAGAATCTCGAGGAGAAGCTGGCCGGCAGGGTAAAGGATGGAAAGCTGGAGGTTATCGTCGAAGACGATAGGGGAACTCAAGCCAGATTCATTCCGTTATTTAGAGTCGAGGAGGAATCGTATTCCGTTTATATCGATTGGTCGGGACTTGCGGCGCCGGAACGCGGCTTTTCCTTTGCGGCGGACGGAAGAGCGGCCTACGGAGGAAGTTAACGATCGGCTTTCGACGGATGGCTCCGGGGAAATGCGACTCTAGCGGAATTATGGAGTACGTGATACGTTTACGATATATGGATTCCATAATGGAGGGAAAAGCATCCGTGAGCATCATGCGCAAGATCGTGCTTGGCTACGTCATTATGATCTTTATCCCGGTTATCGCTTTCGGTTATCACTATTACACGCAAATCTACGGAAACTTGACCCAACAATTCGTAGAGAGCAGGCAAAAGATTCTGGAGCAGGCTTACGCCAATATGAAGACGGATTTCGCCCGGATTCAATCGGTCCACCGGGTGATGCAATACAATCCTTATTTGACCGACTATTTGGATGGCGTATATGATTCCGACGCGGACAGCGTCTACGCGCTGACCCGGTATATTCTCCCGCTATACACCCAATCGATGTTCGCCAATCCGGAGATCGAATCTATCGTTATCTATAAAATGAAGGATCGGGTGCTGCCCATAACCAATCTGTTTCGGGACTGGTCCATGCTGGATCCGCAAACCGAGGCCACCGTCGCGTCTCTGAAAGCCGGTAACGGGATATGGCTGCGCGCCGATCCTCGCGTATCCGATCCGGACTTGATTTATTACCAGTACATCTATAATACGCAAATTACGGAACGGATCGGCCTCCTTGAAATGCGGGTCAGCAATAGCTTAATCCGCAACTTTTATGCCGCTGCCGGCGTGGAGGGAAATTGGAAAG
This sequence comes from Paenibacillus sp. MMO-177, assembly GCF_037147795.1. NCBI lineage: Bacteria > Bacillati > Bacillota > Bacilli > Caryophanales > Paenibacillaceae > Paenibacillus > Paenibacillus sp. MMO-177. The sequence goes on from NZ_JBBCUR010000011.1 coordinate 74,461, forward strand.
CCGCTCTGCTCTCCGGGCAAGGTCAATGGCTTACGAACGAAGCGGCAGGATTGGACAAGAAGACGCTGAGTATTCTGCAAGCGGAGGAACGGAATTTTTTTATCAACCGGAATATGATTGTCAATCAGCTAAAGCTTGAGCCCCTGGACGTTCGCGTTATCATCACCGGTCAGGTGGGAGACGTATTCCGTTCCGTGAAGCAGAAAGAGGTCGTCTTGGTGACGATCATCGTACTGCTGCTCATCGCCTTATCCATCGCCTATTATTTGCTGGCTTCTACGATTACGAAACGAATTCTCCGCTTGGCCCGGCATATGCGCACTCTGAGCGACAATAACCTAAGGCAGCTGACGATCCCAAGCGGCAGGTATGAAAAGGACGAAATCGGGTTCCTGATCGTTACCTACAACTCCATGGTCGGGAGGATGGACGAGCTTATTAATAATGTCCACCGGGCTGAGCTTCGCAACAAAGAAGCGGCATACCAGGTGCTGCAAGCGCAGATTAAGCCTCATTTTCTATACAACACGCTGGAAACGATCCGAATGGTCGCAGAAGCCAACAACGACAAGGAAGTTGCCGATATATCCTTCTGGTTCGGGAAGCTGATGCGGTACAGCTTGTCGTCCGCGCAGCAGGAAACGGTTCTCGCGAAGGAAATCGAGATGGTTGCCTTTTACATGAACATCCACAAAATGAGGCTTCAAAGTAGGCTGACCTACGAGATTGACGTTCAGCTGGAGGCCGACAAGCTTTCCTGTCCGCGCTTTCTCCTGCAGCCTCTTATCGAAAACAGCATCGTGCATGGGGCTTCCGCCGTTCTGCGTCCCGTCCATATCCGGCTGCAAGCAACGGAAACGGAATCCGAGGTTGCGATCGAAGTCTCCGACAACGGAAACGGGATTCCGCTTGAGCGGCTTCTCGAGCTGCGCGAACGGCTGACCAGGCACGATGAATTCAAGAAATCGGATGAACCGGCTGGCGTAGGCTTGAAAAATGTCAACGAAAGAGTCAAGGGGTTTTTCGGCGGAAATTCCCGATTGGAAATCATCAGCGAGCCCGGCAAGGGAACCTGCATGCGCATTATTATTGAGAAAAGGACGGCGGTGGACGATGAAGATCTTGATCGTAGACGACGAACCTTTGATTCTGAAAGGGTTGGTTAAAATCATAGAAGAGGTCGCGCCGGCCGGTTCCGACATTTGCTCGGCCTTCAACGCATTGGAGGCGCTGGAAGCCATGAAGCGCTTTATGCCCGATGTGACCGTAACCGATATTAATATGCCCGAGAAGAACGGTTTCGAATTGATTCGGGACGCCAGGCTTGAGGGATTATGCGACCGATTCATTATCCTGACCGGCTATGACGAGTTCGACTATGTCCGCCAGGCACTTCGCTCGGGCGTTGTGGATTATTTGCTGAAGCCCTTGGACAAGAAGGAAATCGCAGCCCTGCTCAGCCGAGTCAAGGAAGAGCTTCCCGCCGCATCCGATACGGAGTACAGCCGGCATGCCGAGCGGATACTAGCCTATTTGCAGTCGAATTACATGAAAGATTTGTCTCTCGATCACCTCGCGGAACGAATGAGCCTGCACCCGAATTATATCAGCAGCCTGTTCAAGAAGGAGACGGGCGATACCTTTGTGAATTACTTAAATTCGCTGCGGATCCGGGAGGCGCAGAAACTATTGAAAACGCAGCCTCATCTGACGGTATGCGCAATTAGTCAGCAGGTCGGTTTCGACACCAAGCATTACTTTGCGAAGGTGTTCAAAAAGTACGCAGGCACGACTCCCGGCGCTTATCGCGAAATTCAGGAAGACGACGAACGGATTCCATCAATTAACGGAAGGGATTGAACGCAAATGCTGGAGAGCAATCGCGAATACGAGGATACGCTGCTCTATCATACTCCTGCCGGGCAATGGGACGAAGCCCTGCCGATCGGCAATGGGCGCTTGGGAGCCATGATATTTGGCGATCCGATTGCGGAACGCATGCAATTAAACGAGGATTCCTTATGGTACGGGGGCCCCAGAGACCGGCATAATCCGGATGCCCTGCCGAATTTGGCAGAAATTCGCAAGCTTATACTCGAGGGAAAGCTTCGGGAAGCCGAGCGTCTGGCTTCGATGGCGCTGACCGCCATTCCCGAAACCCAGCGTCATTATGTTCCGCTCGGCGACCTGTTCCTCCAATTCGAGCACGCCGGCGAGATTGAGAATTACGAAAGACGGCTTGATTTATCCGAGGCTATTGTTCGCGTTTCCTATAGGGCGGGAGAAACAAACTTCGTCCGCGAAATTTTCGCGAGCTATCCGGACAGAGCAATCGTGATGAGGGTTAAGGCGGATGTTCCCGGCCAGATTTCGTTTACCGCCCGAATGGGACGCGAACGGTTCCGTTATGTGGACGAGATTCGGGCGGAGAACGGTAAGATCATCATGAGCGGGAACAGCGGCGGAGGCGTCCGGTATTGCGGAGTCCTTGCATGCAAGCCCGAGGGAGGCAGCATGCGAACGATTGGCGAGCATCTGGTCGTCTCGAACGCGGATTCCGTTATTCTGGTCGTGACCGCGTCGACGGATTTCCGCGAGGCCGACCCCGAGGCTGCGGCGCTTGGCGACGCCGGACGCGTTGCCGCAGCCTCTTATGAGGAACTGCGGGCTTCGCATATTTCGGATTACCGCGGACTGTACGCCCGAACAAGCCTTTCGTTAGGCGCCGAATCCGGCCTGAAGACCAAGACGCAGCGGGATACCTCGGAACGACTCGCTAACGTTAAGGCCGGCCGCGAGGATCATGGTCTTATTGCCTTATATTTTCATTATGGTCGTTACCTTCTGATCGCTTCGAGCAGGCCCGGGTCGCTGCCCGCGAATTTGCAAGGAATTTGGAACAAAGATATGCTTCCCGCCTGGGACAGCAAATTCACCATCAACATCAATACGCAGATGAATTATTGGCCTGCTGAGAGCTGCCATTTGGCGGAGTGCCACTTGCCGCTCTTCGACCTGATCGAGCGCATGATTCCTAACGGCAGGCATACCGCCCGGTCCATGTATGGCTGCCGCGGAAGCGCCGCCCATCACAACACGGACATTTGGGCGGACACGGCTCCTCAGGATTTGTGGCCTTCGTCGACCTATTGGCCGCTTGGTCTCGCATGGCTGTCCCTTCACCTTTGGGAGCATTATCGATACGGGGAAGACAAGACGTTCCTAGGGCGCGCTTACCCGATGATGAAGGAAGCGGCGGTCTTCCTGCTTGATTATCTAGTCGAGCTTCCCGGCGGGGAATGGGTCACCTGCCCATCGGTTTCTCCCGAGAATACCTATCGGCTGCCGAACGGGGAGACAGGCGTGCTATGCTACGGGCCGTCCATGGACAGCCAAATTGCCGGTGAGCTGTTTCAAGCATGCCTAGCAGCGGGAGAAAGGCTCGAATCCGAAGACGAAGACTTTCCGGAGGAGCTGAAGAAGGCGCTGGGCAAGCTTCCCCCATCCCGCATCGGACGTCACGGCCAGCTGCAGGAATGGTACGAGGACTACGAGGAGGTGGAGCTTGGTCACCGCCACATCTCGCATCTGTTCGCCCTGCATCCAGGCACCCAAATTACGCCGGATCATACGCCGGAACTTAGCGATGCCGCTCGCCGAACGCTGGAGCGCCGCTTGGAGAACGGAGGAGGGCATACCGGCTGGAGCCGGGCCTGGATCGTTAACTTCTGGGCAAGACTGCGGGACGCGGAGGAAGCGTATGCCAACGTAACCGCTTTATTGTCCCACTCTACACTGCCGAATTTATTAGACAACCATCCGCCTTTTCAAATCGATGGCAATTTCGGGGGCACGGCAGGCATTGCGGAAATGCTTTTGCAGAGCCACGAGGATTGCATCCATTTGCTGCCCGCCCTTCCGAAGGCATGGCCGGACGGCGAAGTCCGGGGACTTAGGGCCCGCGGCGGCGTCACGGTGGATATCGCTTGGAGAAAAGGAGTCATCCATCAAGCAATTCTAACGCCCGACCGTCAAGGGACATACCGCGTGCGTTGCGATCACCCCGTAGGTTTGTCGGGAGAAGGATTAGCCTTTGATTCGGAAAAGACGAGCGGTTTGCTGTCGATTGACGGGGAGGCAGACATTGCCGTCGTCATCCATGCTATACCCAAGGATAGTAACTGATCTTCATATCACTTCTTTTCAGCGGGAAGACTCCCTCCTATAATGAAAGCAGGTTTTGCCTACGGTAAAGAGCAGGCAGAATCGAATTCCCTGCGAAGAGGTGCAGTCTTGCTGTTGGTCAAACGAATCCTAACATTAGCGATCCCGTCTATCGCGACCTTCTCCTCCATGACTTTTACCGGATTGCTGGTGCTAATGATCGTCGGAAATTTGGGAGCGGCGTCCATTGCGGTTGTGGGCATTACGAATATTATCATTTACAATCTGTGGGCCTTATTCTCCGGCGTACAAGGGGCGATTAACTTTCTCGTCGCGCAGAACTACGGCTCCGGCAATATCCGGCAGGGAAACCAACGGATGCAGATTGCGCTGATCATTACGGCCGTACAGGGGATTACCCTGCTCATAGGCAGCTTCCTGCTTCCTTACGGCATTCTCTACCTGATGGGCTCGAACGAGACCATCCTCTCCCTTGGCACACCTTACCTTCTGGTAAGAATGATTGCTCTGATCTTTACGATGTTTAATACCGTATTCTTTGCTTATATGCGGGCCGTCGGGGATACGCGTACGCCAATGGCTCTCTCGCTCGTCAATAGCGCGCTGGTCGTAAGCTTAACCTATGTCCTTGCCTATGGAAAGTTCGGTTTCCCGGAGCTTGGGCTTCAAGGTGCGGCGTGGAGCATGGTAACTGCCGAAGGGGTAACCTTACTGCTAAGTGTAATCGTCTATTACGGTTTCATGAGCGTCCCGTACGCAACGCGGGGCTGGATACGCATCGAGATACAACAGGTGCGTCTGCTTTTGTTCGAGAGCATCAAGCTTGGCATAACGGAGCTGTCCAACAGCGTTGGAATGCTTGTGTTTACCGCATGCATTACAAGGCTTGGCACAACGGCTATAGCCGCCAATGAGATCGCGCTTAACATCTTGTCCTTCGGGTTTATGCCTTCGAATGGCTTCGGCGCTGCGGCTACAATCGGGATTGGACAGGAAGTGGGCAAGGGCAACGGCGTCGCTGCCCGAAGATTCGGGATTGTGACGGTTTATCTCGGCCTTATCTTTATGGCGCTGATCTCGGTTGTCTTCTTCTTGTTCGCCTTGCCAATCGCCAAGCTGTATACCTCGGAGACGGCGGTGTATGAAACGGCAATTTCGCTTATTCATCTAACCGCTTGCGTTCAACTATTCACAGGGGCAAACATTATATTCGGCGGCGGACTTCGAGGCATAGGGGACACGACGTTCCTGTCCCGGACGGCGCTTGTCTTGAACTGGCTGCTATTCATTCCGCTAACGATTCTCTTGACCAGGGTGCTCGATTGGGGGCAAACCGGCGCTTGGTCCGCGTTATGCTTGCTGATCGTTCTTTCGGCTGTTGCTAACGGATGGCGCTATTTGACGCTCGACTGGTCCCGAGTGAAAGCGACGACGGGAAAAATACCGGTAACCTCAGCTGCCGGACATATGTAAAATGAGCTAACAGCCGGTAATTGCTACCGGCTGTTTTTGGTATAGTACAAGTTTTTTTTGATGTGTACGTATTCTTGTCGTTTGTTTTAAAACCTACATATTCCTCTATACTACAATGACAAAAGAATCACTAAAGTAAAGTGTGACAGTCTACTCTTCTTTAAGCTAACGAACAGAATTGTTCCAAAATATGGTACTATTGTATTAAAAATAAGTCTTCTATATAAACAGGTTAAGGAGAGGAGTATGTTTATGGTTCGCAATGAAATAAGGGGTATAATTGAAAATTATCTTGAGGCATACAATACATTTAATATTGAAGGCATGGTTCACCTCTTGCACAAGGATATAGTATTTAGGAATATTTCCAACGGAGAAACTACCACGGAAACGAGAGGAATACAAGCGTTTAGAGAATTGGCAGAACAGTCGTCAACGATGTTCTCCAGCCGTCGCCAGATAATCACCGAGTGCAGTATCATAAATGACAAAGTAGAGGTTGGAATAGATTATGAAGGTATTCTTGCCGTGAATTTTCCTAACGGATTAAAAATGGGGGATAAGCTGCAATTAAATGGAAAGTCAAAATACGAGATTAAGGAAGGAAAGATCTCATTGATTGAAGATTACAGTTGAGCAATACAATGTTTTTTCTGTCTTGAGAAAATAAAGTATGAGACCGTGAAAAAGTAGACTGAGCTGGGCTTTAAGAAGGGCAGGATAGTTGAATCATTTCGCGAATAGCTTAAGTCACGACGAATTTACGAAGTTCGCAAAAAGACGTTAGCCGAAAGAAGTTCTTAGTTTAGGAGGAGTCTATACGATATTAGAAAAAGTTATAAATAGAATTGTAATACAAAGTGAATATAAGGATTTTGTTGATAAGTATATAAATAATATACTTACCGAATTTAAAGGTAAGATTCATAGCATTTATATGTGTGGCTCGATTCCAAAAGGAACTGCTAAACCTTTTAAGTCAGATGCAGACTTTACTATTGTATGTGTAAATCCCAAAGATATTGATTACGAAAGATTGTCAAAAATTAAAGACAGGCTTTTGGAAGAATATCCAGTAGTAACTAAGATTGATACGATAATTTGCTCGATTGACGATGTATTAAGTAAACCAAATGAGTGGGGGTTTTGGGTAAAGATAATTTGTGTTTGCATATATGGTCATGACGTTGGTGAAAAAGTACCACCGATAATTATTTCTTCAGAGTTCATTTTAGACTTAAATACAGAGACCAAGGAGGAAGTAAGTCGTATACATAGTTTACTTTCTAATGCTAGTGATAATACGATGAAAACTAGATATATTAAAGGTTACTCTAAGAGATTAATTCGTGCATTATACTCTTTGGTTTTAGAAGATACAGGTGTATGGCAAGATGACATTATTAAGATGAAAAATGCCATATTAAACTATTGTGAGATTGACTCCGCTTTAGTTGATTATCTGTATGATTGTTACTTGGATAGTAATGTACTTGTTGAAGAGTTTCTGGGAATTGCAGATGAAGTATATAGCTATTTTGAGAACGCCTTAAATGCAATGGCTGCTTCCAGAACTTCCTTCGGCTAACACCTATTGACGCTCCGGGTCATTCTGAGAAGCAAGTGACCACATCCAGCCCCCTAAGCCCGTCGGGACGTCACTGTCTTAGGTGTTCGGCAAGCCTCACAACTATAAGCAGCGACTCTAATTAAAACAAAAGACTATTGAGCTAACTTATAATTTTCATATTGGGAATTGTGAACTGAATGAATATCACATTAATAATTATGCAATTACTTGATTGAACTACCATGAAAATTCCTTGAAGTAACATCAAAAATAGACAAAACCAAAGAAGGGTGCAGTTCTTTAATTTTTTTTAAAGTCGAGCACCTGTTACATACTTATATAAAACAAGGATCAGGACACGTCAGAAATAGAAACGGAATATCCCAAGCTTTCAAGTCTTCGAACAGAATTTCTAACCACTGCAGCATGTTTATGTCGTTCAAAATAATCTTCGCCCAAATCTACGTACATTTCTTTTCGGGTTAGTAAGTAATAAGCGATTCTAAGCATGGCATGAGCTACTACAATAGCCGCACGTTTTCTACCTTTTTTAGCGAGTGTTCGTCGATACATGGCACCAAGATAGTTTTTGGATGCACCTACTGAATGTGCCGCTTCTGTTAAAGCAGCTTTCAAGTATTTGTTTCCTTTCTTACCTTTAGTGGATTTGCGTTTGCCAGCACTCTCGTTATGTCCAGGAACTAATGCTGCCCAAGAACACAAATGAGCTGCGCTAGGAAACTGGTTCTCAATGTTTGTACCAAGCTCAGCTAAAATCTGTTCCGCCATGCGTGGGGCAATACCGGGAATGGAATCTAATCGCTCTATGTCTTCCTGAAAAGAGCTAACTCTTTGGGCTATCTCTTGATCTAACATCTCAATTTGTTCTGTCAGAAAATCGATGTGGTTTAGAATGGTCTTGATCATTAAACGCTGATGAGGGTTCACATAACCACGCAGAGCAAGTTCTAGTTCCGCTTTTTTCTTTTTCAGTGTACGCTGGGCTAAATTTGCTAGTGTTTCAGGATCTTCTTCACCTTCTGCAATGGCACGAAGCATATTCTTAGAAGAAACGCCCATAATGTCTGAAACAACGGAACCGAGCTTAATATTTGCTCCTTCTAGAACTTTTTGAATTCGGTTATGTTGTCTGGCACGCTCTTCAATTATGCTGCGACGGTACCGAACCAATTCTCTCAGTTCTCGTTGGGCGCGGTTTGGAATAAAACTAGCTGTGAGAAGCCCATGACGTAGTAGCTGAGCAATCCATTCTGCATCTTTGACATCGGTTTTACGTCCCGGAAGTGCTTTCATATGTTGAGCATTCACGACTAAAAACGTAATGTCTTCGGATTCTAAGAGGTTTACAATTGGTTTCCAAAATACACCTGTACTTTCCATCGCTACATGCGTACAGCCATGGTCTTTATTACACTTCGTATTTCTTTATTTTGATATAAATTAAATCCAAGAGAGGAAATTATTATTACACCGAGTATTACGATGATGAATTCTCTTTTTATTTTTCACCTCATTTAGGTCAATTCAAGGCTTACCGTGCACAACTTGAAAATGAGAAAATTTCTAAACAAAATGGTGATGTTTCAATTTAATGAGCAAATAAATGACATGCAATTCATTGCCCAGTGGTTGGATAAGAAGTATTAGAAAAAAGATTTTGATGTTTATTCGGACGAAGAATTCTTTAATGAAGTTTTTCTCCAATTGAAAAGTAGTGTTAAAGATGACTATTTTAAAGGTTATTAGAGTTAAGCTTTGTGGAACTAACGAAGAACTTTAGTTAAGTAAATAACCTGAAGAAGCTGCTGGCGCTGGTCGGCAGCTTCATTACGTTAACGGGAGAATAGTTCAATAAAGAATGATATAATATAATTAAAAATTTACGATAATAATGAGGTTAAAGACATGGAAACTTGTGCAGATGTTTTAATAGTAATTGATTTGCAAAATGGAGTATGTTACAACAAAGAGCATTTATATGAATTGCAAAAATTACTTACTAAAGTAGGTGAAAGAATCTCCCTGTTTAGGAAGTTACAGAAACCAATTATTTTTGTTCAACATTGTGATGAGGATTTAGTATATGGAGAGGAATTATGGGCTATTAATGCTAAACTTGATGTTCAGGAAGAAGATTTTTTAATTAATAAAATACATGCAAATTCTTTTTACAAAACGAACTTAAGAAGTCTTTTAGAGCAATTAGCTGTACAAAGTATTGAATTTTGCGGTGCCCAGACCGAATACTGTATGGATGCTACAATTAAATTTGCTCATGGACTGGGTTACAAAAACTATATGGTACACAATGCAACATCGACATTGAATAATTCATTTATGTCTGCAGAAGAGACGATAATGTTTTATGAAAAAATGTGGAGTCATAGATATTTAGAGTTCATAGAAGATAATTCATAAATGAACGAATATTCTTGTCAAAAGATTTCTCTGTTTACCAATAGTTCGGTTTTGTTACGCTAACTAGTACTTTAGTCCAAAACAGAATGACAGCAGCCGGCGCATTAAGTACGGCTGCTTTTTATTGAACTAAAGGGCAGGATAGTTCCAATTTGTGGTCGAAAATTATTATAGATAGGATGAGTTCAATAAATGAGAGCGATGGTGAACATTTATGGTGGCTATCAAAGATGGCTTCAAATTTATTGAGAACAATTTATTCGACACTCTCATTTTAGATGGAGATAATATAGCACGATGCTTAGATTATTTAAATGAGCGAGACATAAGTAAGCTGTCCATATTATCGACTTATTACAAAGGTACTGACTTAGAATTTCTGAATGATTGTAAACATATCCTAGAGTTGGATATTGATACTGAACGAATTACAGATCTAGCAGGGATATATAAACTCTCTCAGTTGAAAGTCTTGTCCTTCACAGAACTGAAATTTGATTTTGATTTGTCGCCTTTCAAGGAACTCCAAGCGTTTGCAGCAATCTATAATAATAAGCTAAAAAACTTAGTTACACTAAAGCAACTTAAACATTTAGAGTTAACTAAATTTAAAAGTACTAATGGGGATTTGGGAGAATTAATCGAATTGAATAATTTAGAATCACTTCGGTTAACTCAAGCCTCAATCAGTTCCTTAAAAGGCTCAAAAGTATTTACTAAAATGAAAAAACTGGAGCTTTATTATTTGCGTCGACTATCCATACTTGATGAATTACCTGAAAACCTAGAAACCCTTTACTTGGAGTCTTGTTCCAGACTTGAGAATCATCAGTTTATTGCGAAATTAAAGAAGCTCGAGCATTTGAAACTTACTAAGTGTGGTGAAATTAAATCATTGGATTTTGTTCAAAATCTGCCGCATTTAAGTTCCATCAGCTTTATTGATACAAACATACTAGGTGGAGATTTATCTCCGTGTATTGGACTTAATTACGTTGGATTCATTGATAAGAAGCATTACTCTCATAAGTTTGAGGAACTGAATCCAAGTAAGTATTAAAATATGTTCCACATAATATAAAAAGTGGGATCCAGCGTTGATGCCATTGAACTAATTGTTGAGGATATAGTGAACAGTAAACAATGCAGGTTAGTGGATTAAGCTAACGGGGAACATTAGCTCAACAATAAGACGGCTGCCTACATCAATCGGCAGTTGTTTTTCATTGAACGATTTGGCAGGGTAAAAGAAATGATTTGTAGAAAAAAACTAAATGATAGTGACAAAAGTAGTGTAGGGTGTGTGGATTCCAGATCTCGCAGATGATGCAGAATCATATGCCTACCCTCTCTGGCGATTTTCAATCTGGACAATTCTACCGGCAGTTGAATAAAGCGGATGTGATAATTCAACCAACGCTTGATAGGATTGCGTTTGCGGAAATGCTATGCTGTTTTCGACAGTGCGCACTGTACATTTTCTTTTATCGGAGGTATACGATGCTCGACTTGCGTAAAATTGGAGCTTATATTTCGAAGCTTCGCAAAGACCAAGATCTGACCCAATTGGAACTTGCCGATCAACTGAATGTAAGTCATCAAGCGGTATCGAAATGGGAACGGGGTGACTCGCTACCGGATATCGGAACGCTTCCACAGTTAGCGAGGTTATTCGGCAAAACAGTAGACGACATTTTAAATGCAGGAGACAACGCAGAAAATCGAGAGCACCAGCACCTTGGAACGATCGTTAAGGAGATCGCAGAGAACAGGCCGGTACAAGTTGCAGAGATGGTCAATACCGGAGAGGTGAAGGTGGAAGAGCTTGTACAAGTAGCGCCGTTTGTAAAGGCAAGCGCTCTGCATAAGGTTACAGAACGATTAGACAGCAGCGTCCTTAAATTAGACGTGATCATGCGGCTGGCTCCGTTCCTTGGAACAGATACATTGGATGAACTGGTTCGTCAGGCAGAAGAGGGCGAAATTGTGTGGAATGCCATTACTGGACTCGCTCCGTTCGTCAACAGCAACACATTAAGCCGACTGGTAGATAAATCGATTGACGGTTCCTTAGAAGTGCACAATCTTGTTGGAATTGCCCCGTTTCTTGGAAGAGAACATGTAGATCGGTTGGTACAAGAAGCCGAAGAAGGCAGCTTGAGCTGGCATTCCGTCCAAGGGCTGGCACCTTTTATTAGCAGAGAAACATTAAGTCGTTTGGTAGACCGGGTTGTAGATGGCACCATCGATGCGAACCGGATCGTAAGCCTCGCACCTTTCCTGGGTAGGGAGCAAGTGGATCGGTTGGTACAAGTAGCCGAAGAGGGCAGCTTGAGCTGGCATTCCGTTCAAGGGCTGGCACCTTTTATTAGCAGAGAAACATTAGGTCGTTTGGTAGACCGGGTTGTAGACGGCACCATCGATGCGAACCGGATCATAAGCCTCGCACCTTTTCTGGATAGGGAAAATCTCGAGAAGTTGATTGGTGGAGTCGAAGGTGAACATCTTAGCCCGGATCTGCTGGCAAGTCTTGCTCCTTTCGTCGCTCAAGGTACATTGAGCAGAATGGTGACAAATTTATTAAATAAAGTAAAGTAGACATGTATATCTGAGAACGGAGATTGGTGATGCATAGACTGTCGGCGATCCGCAAAGCTACCGGCTTGAAATTTGGTAGCTTTTTGTTTGGATTTTCGGTTCATTGCGAGCCAACAATACACAGACTGCGGCTGTCTTGGGAAAATAAAGAATAAGACTGAAATAAAGTATTCGATTGTGAGAATAAAGTTCTAGATTAGGCAACGGCGTGAGCTAACGGGGAACTATAGTTCAATCAACACAGCGGCAGTCGATCGGAGGATCAGCTGCCGCTTTTATTGAAGTAATGGGCAGTTTAGCATAGTTAGTGGTACAATCGCTATAATAGAGATTATTTGAAATAATTGGGGTGAATGAGAATGGATAAGACCAAAGTCATGGTGTACTTCAGTATTTTTGGTGAGGATTTTCCAGTGAATGAAGTTACACAATTACTGGGCATAAATCCAACCAATTCTCATAATAAAAGTGATGTTATTGCTAAAGAGGAAAATGCCAATGTGAATAGTACAAAAGTGCATTACAGAAAAGAGACGGCTTGGAAACTTAGCACAGGCTATCAAGAATCCTATGATGTCAAAGAACAATTGGACCAAATCTTAGAGCGATTGAAATATAAATCAGAGATTATAAACCAGTTAAAATTGAAGTATAAATTGGAATGCCTTTTTTCTATTGTAATAATTATGGAAAATGGATACACACCAGGTTTACATCTTGATAAAGAACAGATTGAATTCGCAAATAGTATAAAAGCTGAGTTTGATATTGATTTGTATGCAAACCCATATGAAAGCAATTTTAACATGTAAATAGCAACATACTGATTAAACCGTTCAGCTAACGAGGAACATTAGTTTAAAACAAAGACCGGCAGCAGATCAGTGATCCGCTGCCGGTCTTTGTTGAAGTAAAGGGCAGTTTACTTCCACATATAAGAGGATATTTGGTTTGTTTTGTTGAACATATAGATTCATGTAAAAATATGGATTTAAGGAGCGAGAAAATGACACAATTTATTAGTCATGTGCAGATTCCAGTAAAGAACCTAGAAGAAACTGTCGAGTGGTATGTTTCATATCTTGATTGTGAGTTTATCGCCAACTTTGGAGATTTTGCATTAATAAGGTTTAGAGAAGATCGAACCAATATCTTTTTATGGCAAACTGCGGATGAAACGACAGCGACATTCTCTGTAAACGGAGAGTCATTTCCTACAATTGGTTTTCAAGTAAACGATATGGATGCACTTTGCAAGAAGATTGTAGATTCTGGAACACGGGTATATGGTGATCCTCTTGCACCGCCTGTCGAAGAAGGTAGACGATTTTTGAAATTCTTTGATTTGAATGGAAATATGCTTGTAGCACACACCGAATAATCCTTTTTTTGCTTGAATTAGAGGGTGTCTCGATATGGTTCTGATGTGGGTCGCTCAACTAACGGGAAACATTAGTTGAGAACATCAAAAAGGCAACTGATCAATCAGGATGATCAGTTGCCTTTTTTGTTTAAGTAAAGGGTAGGATAGTTGAAGACATAAACATAAGGAATATGATACTGTTGAAATATAGGAGCTGGTGGTTATGAATAAAAAAACGGAAGAATTCTTTAGAAGAATGTTGTATTTCTTACCGTCAACTGAGGATGCGTATAAAGAATCAATCGCGACCTACGGTGGGGTGTTAGAAACTATCATAGTTGAGGGCATCTTCATGCCTGAAATAATTAAACTATTAAGTGAGGAAAGAAATATCAATCTGTTAGATAAAATTTTTAAATATTTCGAAGAAGTATCTAATGAAGAAGATGCTCACTTAATGAACCTTTTTTCAGTTACGGTTTTGGAAATACTCGGGAATGACAGAGCGATTCTAGGGACTGCACGAAAATACATGGGTACTAAAACGATACAACTTCAAATTAAAGCTGATAGAGATTTAGGTAGAGAAGTCCCCGACTTCGACTAACACCATTATGACTAATTTTTAGAAGGGCTTTTATTGTACTACCATGAAAGAACGAATTTACTTTCATGCTCTGTGGTGCAAATATCAGATGCATGGAAGGCTAACGGGAAACTTTAGTTCAATCAAAAAAGCTGCAGCGGATCGGAGGATCTACTGCAGCTTTTGTTGAAGTAAAGGGCAGAATACTTGAACGGCTGTCAAGAATTAGCGTTAAAAGGGGGATATCCGATGGATTGGATAGAAATTAAAGACAATAATGATATTAAAAGTCTTTTGAATAAATTTGGTGGATTCCATGATAGTTGTTTAAAGGAATTATACATGTGGACTGAGAGTTATGTTGGTGAAAATTTATCAATGGGTATGTCAGACGAACTTGATACTAATGTACGAATCCTGTTCCAGAGGCAGTATCGTAACCCTTCTGCAATTGAGTTATTATTTGAAGGTGTAACCCAATTTCACATCGTTCCAAGTCCAATAAATTACGATTCAATTATTCTTGATGCAAAACTTCTTTTACATAATGGTTTATTTTATTGGGCGGATAACTATCATTGGAATCCCGAAGATTATACACCTGACACAAATAGCTGGGTTTCTGCCAAAAGTCTTAAATGGCGTGATGCAAGTACTTGGATGGGAAAACAAAATAGATACGGAGTACTAAACGAAGGTTAAAAAAGGATTACGCTAACGGGAGACTTTAGTTAAATTTTGATAACGAATAAATTAAACATCACAAAAAGGGGAGAAAGTAGAAATGTCCTCTTATTTACCAGTTTATAATAAGTTATTCAAATGCTCTGATGTTTACTCAACAAGACCATTTAAGGCAGGAATTGAAGCTGCTTTTGATTATTCATGTGCTTTGTTACGAGGGGATATTAAGCCTTCTGAACCACTAGAGGCTAGACATTTGAGGGGGACGCATACACCCTCACTTGTCATCCATACTGGCTTTTCTTTATTGCTACATGAATCGATTATTGAAACGTTCATTCAACATCAAATAACTGGATGGGAATCATTTTCGGTAACCCTTTATGGAAAAAAAGATGAACTTATTCCCAATTATTCTGGGATTTCCATTACAGGCAGATGCAATCCAGTAGATTATTACCGTAGCGAAATTGTATTAAAGGAACACCCTGGAGTTATCCGTTTTCACCAATGTTTTAAGGGCACATATTTTAAGGATGACGGTTGGGATGGGACGGATTTGTTCATGGATAACGCTGACAAAAGAGGATATACCTTGGATCAGTATGTTTCAGAACGAGTAAAGAACATTTTTGACAACAATAAAATTAAAAATTTGGAATTTACGAATCTGACAGAGACCGAGACTGATGTAATGCACATTCCAAATGAAAGAAGACCAGAACACTTGAGATAATATCTATACAGGGCTAACTTACGGAGAACATTAGATTAAAACAAAGACCGGCAGCAGATCAGTGATCCGCTGCCGGTCTTTGTTGAAGTAAAGGGCAGATTAATTGGATAAGTGTTAAAATAGAAACAAAAATCTGAGATGGTCGGGGGCACTTCAAAGTGATAAAGTTAATCAAATTGATTGATCATGAAATAGTTTACTGGGAAGTCTGGGAAGATGATAAAACCTTACAAGTCCATTATGGAGTTGTTGGAGAAACTGGAGAAACAGAAGAAGTTAAATTGAGAATCTTTGAAAAAGCTGAAAAAGTAATGAAGAAATTAGCTGAAGAAAAGTTGAATGAGGGCTATGAACATCTTGATGAAGAAGAACTGATAGAACTTGTAGTCCAGTACCCTTATGAAGAAAGTCAAATGAAAGAAGCTCTTGATGGTAGACATAATGTGGAAGATTTAATGAATGAATGTTTAGGTTGGACGGGAAATGGTTTTTGTGATGGCGGAGACATTGGGAGTGGTACTACCAATGTCGTCAACTATGTGATTGATGCCAAAAAAGCTTTAAAGACGATTACGATCGAATTATCTAATAACAATTTTTTGGAAAAAGCTAAAATAGCATATTTAGGCAAAGACGAAGAATACGTTTGTCTTTATCCAGAAGGTGCGGATTTTGATCTCCTATTATATAGCTAACGAATCTGGTTCTAAACTACCATGAAAGAACGAATTTACTTTCATGCTCTGTGGTGCAAATATCTAACGGGAAACGATAGTTGAGACTACAAAAATTGCAGAATAGTGCAATCGTTTTTTCAGTTATTTACTGTTTAATAATAAACAACTGTGGGAGGTATAAATATCTTTGAAAACTTTGATTTCAGGCCAGGAGTTGTTAAATGGAACTCTTATAAACTAAGTCCTGAAGATATGACTGATATTAAATGGTTAAGTGAAGATATGTTTATGGTCGAATATCCAAATGGATACTTAGTTGATGTCGGATGGTATGGCAGATTTTCAACTCTTAACGGTGTTTTTATTATATATATTATCAAGAACACAGAATGGAGCAACCCGGTATTCAAAAAAGAATATCGGTCAGTAACAGAATTGTATGAAGGAATGAAGATAGCAATTAATAAAGTAAACCAGTTAATAAAGTAATATTTGCTTGTAAATCGAATTGGATATTCGTACTCCGATGATTTTGGGATTAAACTAATTGGGGACGTTGAATAAAGAAACGGCAGCCAATCGGCTGCCGTTTTTCTTTTGAACCATAGCCAAGTGGAAGTCTTCTAAATTAACTATAGTCATTGGTCCAGCCACTATCTACAATAAAAATATTATTTTATAAGAATAGGATATTTCTTGTTGCACGATCGTGTTATACATATATGGGGTGAATGAATGGAAGAGATTTATAAGCGCAACATCGAAATGATTTATCGTATCTGCTTCATGTATTTCAAAAATCGAACAGACACAGAGGATGCTGTACAATCGATTTTTCTGAAGCTCATGAAGTCCAACGTTTCTTTTAAAGACTTTGAGCATGAGAAAGCATGGTTAATTGTAACAGCCAAAAACCATTGCAAGGATCAGTTGAAGGAATGGTGGAGAAGACGGAAAGTTGATCTTACAAGCTTGCCGGAATCGGTCTGGAGAGATAAAAATGATTACCCAGGCAAAGTGCTTGAACAACTGCTTGCATTGCCCGAAAAATACAAAATTGTTCTATACCTTTATTATTTCGAAGGCTATTCGGTCAGAGAAATATCAAACATGCTTAACAGCAAAGAAAGTACAATTCAAACCCAGCTGGCAAAAGGACGCAAACTCATGAAATTAAGCTTAGGAGGTTATTATGACAACTCATCACATTAATCAGGTTTTCGAAGCCATTGCTCCTGACGAGATTCAGAAAGAGAACATGTGGGCTGCTTTCGAAGACCGGCGCCTTGCGGTATGTAATTCAGATAAAAAAGTGAATGGACGAGCCTCCTATCGTAAAATGGTGATCTCTCTATTTGTTTGTTTTCTCGCACTCTTCATCTCTGCTTCAACTTTTGCTGCAGTATCAGGCGATATCGAAAAGATGTACGACCGTTTTTTTGATGGAAAAGGACAGACGATCACCTTTGCAAATGGCGATTCGCTACACTATATTGTTAATGGGAATAGTACCGAAATAATGGGCGGTAGTGGCGACGGACCTTGGCTTGTCAAGAAATCCTGGGGACGGCTTATCCTAAGCGTCAACGGCGAAAAAATTAATATTACGAATGCACTTAAAGAGAAGGGCTACTTTTATTACAACTATCGAGATAATGCTAATATTCTACATCGTTTGTATATTGTGAAGAATGCCGGTGGAACCAAAGATTATGCGGAGAGGTGGTACTCCCAACTGGAATGGCTACCAGAGCTTGGCATGGCAGGAGGATGGAGAGGACTTAGCGGACCTTTATCAGATGCCATCGTATGGGCTGATATTGACGCAAAGGAAGGAAGGAAAGACCTAGACGCCGGACTTAAAGAGCGCTTGTCGAAATATTGGGAAGAGTATGGTGAATAACCAAAAATAAGTGGAGATCATAACTTGTTCAACTACCGAGGAACGTTAGATGAGAACAACAAAGGCCGCAGCAGATGTGAAGATCTGCTGCGGCTTTTGTTGAAGTAAAGGGTAGAATAGCCCCAATATATGGTACCATATATTGCAGTAATAGATTTAGTACTTTGTTGATGAGAAGCAACATCTTTGGGCACAAAACGTTGCGAAGCGGTTTCCAACCTCGGCTATACTTGATTTCGAGAGGAGGGAATTAAATGGAATGGCTGGAACGAATGAATCTTGCATTAGATTATGTTGAAGAAAACCTAAATGGGGAGATTGAGTTGAGCGAGGTGGCCAGCAGGGCTTGCTGCTCGTCATACCAGTTCCAGCGTATGTTTTCGTTCATCACGGATGTGACACTTGCCGAGTACATTAGACGAAGACGGTTAACTCTAGCCGCGCTGGAGTTACAACACGGCAAGAATGTGAAGGTAATCGATGTCGCACTTAAGTTTGGCTATGAATCTCCGGTCTCGTTCGCGCGGGCTTTTCATGCTTTACATGGCATCACACCAGCCATGGCCCGTCAAGACGGAATAGCGCTTAAAGCATATCCCCGTCTGTCCTTCCTTATCACGATTAAAGGGGCAGAGGCCATGAATTATCGAATTGAGACGAAGGATAGCTTTGAAGTGTTCGGCATTGAAGGGGTATTCCGAACCGACGGGAACGGAGAAGTTCCACAAACGCCAGCCAAGCTATGGGAGCAAAGCATTGCAAATGGGGATGTGAAGAGACTTGAAGCTCATGCTGGCGATTTACCTCCCTTCATCAGCCATGAGTTAAATTTCGTGCATGCAGTATGTAGCTACAGGAAGACAGAACTGGACACGTTCCCGTACATGATTTGTGCCTTCAGGGGCGAAGCTAGTGTTATAGAAGGGTATACCTTGGTTACTATTCCAGCACACACTTGGGCCATCTTCCCATCGGAGCCGCATCCGTGGGATAAGTTTGATGATACGATAGAGACACTTTACCGCCGATTTTATACCGAGTGGCTCCCGACATCCGGATACGAGCAGGTGGATGGGGCAGAATTCGAAATGTACGGCACTAAAGACAACCTCAACTATATAGAGCTCTGGTTCGCGGTTCGTAAAGTGTAATTTAAGGGTCAACCGATAAGGATGGCCAAATACAGCGAAGAAGTAGATTGCGGCCGCAGTCTGCTTGTGTGTTCAGACGGGGAACGTTAGCTCAAGATAGTACGACGGCAGCAAATCCTATGATGAGCTGCCGTTTTCTCAACTAACCCGTAGGATAGATAACGTGGAAAATTATTGAGTTAAATAAAGCTATTGATGATTATCCTGGAGCAGGGGTGAGCTCGGTAAGCAAATCATTGTACAGGAAGCCGATCGTCACATCCATAATTTACGGCAGGCACTAGTGCTTCCAGGGGTCTTCCTGCAGTATTCCGTAGGCTGCGCCAATGCTGCCGCCTTCCAACAGAGAGGTCTTGATTTTTTTCTGTAAGGAAGTATGCTCCGGGAGTCTGTGTATCGGAAGATCCGTTCTTCCATAAACCCATCTGATCGCGCTGTCGTTCGTTACATCCTCACGTATCGAGTCGAACGCCTTCTGAAAGCGGATTATATTTGAGCTTTCCGGCAACATCTTAGCAAGAACAGGGGAAAGCAGCCAGGAATCGCACACCATATCGGACTGTCCGTACTCCGGGTAATATTTTGCAAAAAATACCCTAGCGTCCTCATAAGACTTCCGCAAGCTCTCGCGCCCCATATCCGCATCAGCGGGGATATGTATATTTATTAACTTCTTTTCTTCCTTCTCGATCATTTCATATTCTAGGGCACCGATTCGGAATTCGCGGAGAGAAAGCTGTCTTGGGAACCACCATCCCCATGTAAACGCATAGGTGCCATGCACCTTATAATGTTCTTCAACGAATCTGCTGCAGAACTTCATCGTATCCGTAAAAATGGTCTCACTGATTCCTTTTTTTTCGTATTCCTGATGGGTCTCAACTGCACGCAAAAGCATAAAAGTGAGCATTTTGCTTCCATCAGGATCATCTCCCAACCCCCCTGCTATTTGTTTAACTGCCTCTTCCCAGGCAGATGGATCATTCAGGGCAGCGGAATAGGGCTCTAAGGTCTTCTCATCGAAACTACTTGCAAAGTCAAGTACTATTCTTTTCATTTGATCCGGTAAGCAAATACAATCACACACTTTTTGTAAATTCATATTCATATTCTCCTTAACAGATAATAGCATCGTACTTTCCAGATTTTAACCCTATTCCTTTCTACAATGCTATAGTTTATTCTTCAATATCGGTAACATTGGTTAAGAGTCGATTACGTTTCGTGGTAGCTTAACGTCTGTAGCCGGTCTATATCTGCTCGTTATACTATGGATGAACATTCTGGATGATAATAAATAATTGAACCTCGCGAATAAAATTACAATCGTAAGAATTTGCATGAAATAGGGAGATCACCCTTAACTAGTATGGATTTCTTTACAATTAATATGGTATATTATACCTATTGAGAAAAAGAAAGTAGGTAGATTGTACCCTGTATGAAACTATACACAAAGGCTGAACCATCTGATATGTATAGCGGTTATGGATCGACTGATACTCATGACTATCAAATTTCGATTGAAATTTTCGCTTGGGAATATTATGACGAAGAGTGTGATACAGATCATCCCAACTGGAAGCAGTTCAATGAAGAGTGGGATATAGCTGCAGAGGTGTTTGGTGGCATTCAAGGAGCAATTTGTGAGGTATGGATTGAATATGGTGATCCGGAAATCAAAGAGAATCCCTTTATTCAAGCTGCAATAGCAAAAGCGACTAAATTCATTCAAGAGGATTTAGATCATTATATAAAACTAGAGAGCCTATTATCTCCCCAAGTCGAAGAAGATTCCTAAAGAGAAAACCATGTTAGAATCTTATCATCAAGCGGTGTATTTTTTCATTTGTGTTTTGAACTACCATGAAAAAACGAACTAACGAATGGCTAACGGGAAACGATACTTGAACGGCTGCTACGAAGCAATCATGATTACGTTAACGGACAGTTTAGAGCAACATATCCTAATATAATGGGTAATAATATGTAAATAAATTGCAAGGAAGTGAAGGCTATTCGCTGGAGAAAAGCAATATTTACAATACAGGGAGTCACAATTATTGCTCTAATCGGCGTTATTTTCGTACTCATAAATAAAACTGACAAAGCAAATGAAAACGTGGATAACGCGCTGCGCTACCAACTGAGCATCGTGGCTTCGAGCTTTAGCAAAGACCTGGATGAGGACGATGAAGGTTTTAACCAATGCAAGGAGGCCTTATCCGCCGCTGCGGCATTGGCTCCGTTAACGACCTTCGAATCGCAAAACAATGCAATCGATGGCGTATTATACCAATTTGGCTGGTTGCTTAGCAAACCGTCTAACAAGCAAACGGTCGTTCAGCACGGGTTAGAGTTACGCGAGATATTCATGAAGTTGAACGCAGACCCAGGGGACGTCGATACGACGAAGCGGTTATCCGATTTCTTTTCTTCACTGAAGACGTAAGCTGATAACTGACGTGACGACTATACAATAAACTTACTTTTACAGAACGATATTTTAAAGGTTATTAGTGTTAAGCTTTGTGAAACTAACGAAGAACTTTAGTTGAGTAAATAACCTGAAGAAGCTGCTGGCGCTGGTCGGCAGCTTCATTACGTTAACGGCTAGTTTAACGAAACAAAAGGGAAACTTTTACGTCTAAACTAGTGACTTCTAAATTAATGATTTGGAATACAACTTTAGGAGGGGGAACACTGTTGTATAGAACTTTGTTGATGGTCGTTTTAGCCTTGTTCGTAATTTCTGGATGCTCACTCAAACCTAAAACTGATAATAGTCAAGAATTACGTGAAGTAGCATGGAATAGTCTAACCACCGAGGACCAACAAGAGGTGCCTGATTGGAAAATTGCAAAAGTTGAAGAGTCTAATGGTAGTGACATGCCAGCTCCGAAAGGTGGAGAGAAATATCCGAAAGTAGAACATCTATTTAAAGTATCCTTTGAATCCAAAAGTGATAAAATTGTAGGTCCAATATTAGTTTTTGTTGATGGAGACACGAAAAAGACAGTTAGTTACAGCAAAACAGTCAAATAAGCATCCCCCTATCTTGAACTAACGGGATACTATAGTTCAATCAATAAAGCTGCAGCAGATTAGAGGATCAGCTGCGGCTTTATTGAAGTAAAGGGCAGTTTGCGCAATAACAAGGTGAAAACGTGGTAACCGTCGACCACTTATAGTTCGTACCAGTCGCTTTAAGAACGTCAACGGCTTTTTGCGGGATATAGGCTGCCATCTACCATAATACCCAATCCGTAAATGCCGGATATAAGTGATACTTGTCCACGCATAAGGCAAAGCCGTGACATAGGATACATCAAAATGAATTTATTAAAGAAGGTGTATCGAAATGTCATGTTCATGTAGATCTGGCGGTAAGAAGAGGAAAAAAACAACAGGAAAAGGTTGTAAACGGCGGCGTGTGGTAGAAAGAGATTCTGTAATGTTATCAGGTAAGAACAGAGGGATAATATCTAATTTCTCAATCACAGGAAGCGCTGACCCATGCACGTCATTAATCGCTCAAGGGAAAAGCTTTATTGATGCCCATAACTGTTTAATTAAAAATCGTTTTATTCCTATAAGCTTATCCGACACAACTACAGGGTATGTAAGAATCCGCTACAGTTCGAGCCGGAGATAGTAGTATAATGGTGCAAGATGAGCGATATTTCCATTTATATATCGTTGAAAATAATACAGATTTTTTCTATTCCTAAGTCAATAAAGCTGCAGCAGATCTCCAATCTGCTGCAGCTTTTCCTGAAGTAAAGGGCGGTTTAGCGCAACTTTATTGTTAATTATTGCGTCATGCTAATGGGATTATCTGTAATGCCGATACTGTGAGGTGTGATTATTATTTTAATGGTTTCTAAGGAAAATCAAATTAGAGGAAAAAGAATCGTTATTATTCTCATATTGCTAGTTTACTTGCTAATTTTGTTCAAAGTCGTATTGTTTAAAGTCGCCTCCCCGCTTTATGTTATTGAAAGTATGTTTAATATTAGTTTGAATGATTTCAACCGCAGAATAAATTTAGGCACAAACTTTGTGCCATTTAAAACAATTTCAAATTATTTATTTCATACGACCAATATAAATATTGCTATTAAGAACATAATAGGCAACCTAATCATTTTTGTACCATTTGGATGGTTATTGCCTATGGTTGTACGAAATAAGCAAAGCATTGGTTTAATTATTACTGTTTCTTTTTATTGAGCTTATTTTTTGAACTTATCCAATTGTTCTCTGGGACAGGTAGCTTTGATGTTGATGATTTAATACTAAATATCCTCGGGTCTTTACTTGGAATAGCTATATGGAAAGTTCAAACCAAATACTTTGGTCTAATTTAATATTAAAAATTATAAAAACAGGAAACTGCAATCATTAGAATTAAAAAATTAGTGCTGGGGAGATGTAAGTTTTGGGGAGATTTAAGTATAAAGACATGATTCTTAGTACAGTCACGGTTCTGGCACTGGCAAGCTCTGTTTATCTACATTATTCAAAAGATAAAAGTGAAGAACGGTATGACCTTCTTCAAGATCAAGCAAATAAAACGTTTCAACGTCAATTGGGGCAGGTAAGCGAATGTTTTGGTGTGCAAATAGACGACCCAGCTTACACAAAATGTATCGCTGCTGTTGCTGCTGCAGATTCGACTCCACACCTCACTACCTATGAGCAGGGGCAAGGAGAAACAATCGATTTTCTCTTGAACAAGCTATATATAGAAATGTTGGTACCAGATAATAAGTCCACTATTATTAACCACCAAGAGCAATTATTCAGTCTATTCGGTCGCTTAGCACAAAACCCAGCCGATCCGCAGTTAAAGCAACAACTGGAAGAATTCGTTGAAGGTTTAAAGATTAGTTAGTTATTCGAGCAAAGTGTGAGTGTTAAGATATCAATCGTTTATGGCATGGAGTCTCTAACAGGATGGGAAGATATCCCGCAGTATACAGATGATAACAAGCAGAAATATAGTAGAGATTGAGACCGCCGAAGTGTTTGAGCGAGGAGTTTTGACAGAAGTGAATTATTAGCACTAGCTTAATATAAAGGAGGATAGCAATGCTCGATACAAGTTTGGAATGGTACAGGGTCATTCTTAAACGTAGTGCAGGAACACTGCTTCCGCAGGCTTCATTACCTGAAGGATTTTCTTTCGTAATGTTCCAGGCTGGAGATGAAGAATCATGGGCAGAAATTGAGACATCTGTCTTGGAATTTAATTCTAAGGAAGTGGCTTTGGATTACTTTATTAAGAACCATTTACTTTATATGAGTGAAGTTAAATTAAGAACTTTGTTCATTCAATCTGACAAGGGTGAAAAAATTGCTACTTTTACAGCCTGGTGGAAATATACAGGGATCCGTAGACATCCATTTGTTCAGTGGGTTGCCGTTAAGCCGCAATATCAAGGACTAGGACTTGGTAAAGCGTTAATTGCGCAAGGCGTGAGACATATGATCAATCTAGAAGGCGATCAGATAATGTATGTGCCTACATCAACTTGGGCTTATAAAGCAATAAAACTATATAAATGGGCAGGATTTGAGTTAGAACTTAATGAAGATGAGCCAGGAGGTTATAAGAATCAAACTGTACAGGCATTGGAACTTTTAAGAGACCATACATAAGTCATACATTGTTGAAGTAACGGAAAACGTTCAATATACAGCGGCAGTTTAGGACTTAATATCTGAGTCCAAGGCCACCGCTGTTTCTATTTTTAAGCAGTCTAATCGCGTACCGGACGCTCGTTGAAATCGATGACAGCAGTCATCAGACCGGAGATTTTCTTTGTAAAATAGAAGGAGACCCTTCCGGTTGGATATTGTCCAGCCGGAAGGGTCCAATTTTTCCTTTTACTTAGCCAGATATTCGACGAACCTTTTAAAAATAGTGGCTACTTCGGCACGGGTGGCGGTGGCTTCGGGGTCAAAGAGGTTGTTCGGCTTGCCTGATACAATGCCGATGCCCTGCAGCGCCTGAACGGCCTTGAGCGCCCATGAGCTGATCTCACTCTTGTCCGCGAAGGAGTTAGATTGGCTTTCAGGTATCTCATAGCCCTTGTACTTCATGTAGTTGTACAGTATTACCAGCATCTGCTCGCGCGTCATCGGTGAATTGGGGTCAAACAAGTCTGCTTTTATACCGTTGACTATGCCGCTTTCGGCCGCCCACTCGACTGCCGCCGTATACCATTGCCCGTCCGTCACGTCGCTAAAGCGGGAACTCGTGTAGCCGGAGCGGTTTACGTTCTCAAGATTGGCCAGTACCTGCACGAACATCGCGCGCGTCATTGAGGTGCCCGGTGAGAACGTCGTGGACGTCGTGCCGTTGAAAAGACCGTATGTGTAAGCGAAGTTTACGTAGCTGTAGAACCAGTCGTCCGTGTTGACATCCCTGAAAGGATTGCCCGACATCACGAGGAAGCCCAGCGGGGTGTCGTCAACGAACACAAGCTCCGTACCCTCATGGATGTTCAGCGACATGCCGCCTGGTAGTATCACTTCGGCGCTCTTGCCCGCCGGAATGGTCACTTTATCGTTTGAGTCTATTGTCGTGCCTTCGGGTACCTTAATTTTCGTCCCACCCTTGATCGCGATCTCGCCGCCGCCGGGTAGGGTGGTGTTGCCGTTTTTGTCTGTGACCGCGGGCTTATCCTTAGGTGTATTCACCGTGTAGTTCGACTTCGATCCCGCGTCTGTCCCGGTGCCCGTATTTCCGCTGTTGCCACCAGGAGTTGTTGTCTTCGTCGGCGTAGCCGTTGCACTGACTTCTGCGCCTTCGCCCTTCGCATTTACCGCAACGATCTTGAAGGTGTAGGCTTGGTCGTTTGTCAGGCCCGTGAAGGTATATTTGGTCTCTGCCGCACCCAGTGTGACTAGCATCACGCTGCCGTACCAGACCTTGTAACCCAATATCGCGCTGCCACCGTTGTCAGCCGGAGCAGTCCAGCTTAATGCGACCTGTCCGTCGCCCGCCGTTGCTTTGAAGTTGCCCGGAGCACCGGGCCCGTCCGTTTTTCTCTGCGCGAACATCCAATCAAAGACGTCTGTGTAGTCATTCTTCCAAGCCGGCAAGTTAGGGGACTGCGCCGTTGGAGCTATGCTCCAAGTTCCCATCGTTATCTGGTTGTAAAGAACCGCAGCTTCAACCTCGTGCGCTATATAATCAGGCAGGGCAGGTGTGTTGGCCGGATTCGGCCTTTGACTCGGCTGATCATATTGATTGTAGGGCCATGTAAGAGCCTCATTGCTCTCAAAGCGGGAAGCTCTCGCGTTGGTCATTTTCGGCATATTGGTGTTTATGAAGGTTGCGAGGTTAGTCTGGTATATTCCAACGTTATTCGCATTGATAAACATCCAATAGGCCAGTTTGGCGTGAGCGTCGTTGGTGCTCGCGTTCGGTGATCCGTTTACCGGAGACATAGGTGCTGCGGCCGCGAAGAAGCCGGGATAGTCGTTAACTAAGGTGTTCGTATACAGGCCGCCCCATGAGAAGCCGGCTACGTAAATACGGTTAGGGTCTACTGCGCCGCTGGCAACCAGGTTGTCTATAACCTTCTTAACATTGGCTGTGGAGGGAGTAGATACGCCATTATAGGAAATATTCAGGATATGGCTGGCGTATTTTTTGGGATTTTCCTCCATTTTTTTCATTAAAGCAACCGAGCCATTGGCGGATTTCATGGCCGCTTTGGGGTCTGTTTCAGCGTTTGTGCCGCCGCGTGACCTGCCGTGGGTATAGACATACAGAGGCAATCGTTGCACCACATTACCGTTGCCATCCTTGTGAAGGTAGAGCGCGCGATTGACCGAATCGCCCGTCGGTGTTGTAAACTTGTCAAGGATCGGATTCACAACTTTGTCCTGCTCAAAAACCACGTTGCGAAGCGAACTCCCATCTGTTAGTTGGATCTCGTCGTTCTGGACGATGTTGTAAACTTGCTTTGTCGAGTTACTGTTGCCGTCCAGCGTTATATTGCCGCCGCTCTCCGAATAAAACTCAAACTCAACTACGATGTAACGGCCGCTTGCCAGTCCTTCCTGATAATCCGGTGAATGGCTTACCGTCCCCAGATAGCCGCGTACCTTTGGTTCGTTGTTGGCGTATACCCTTGTGATCTTGCGCGTCCCTTCAAAGGTCACCGAGTCGCCGCTGAGGGTCGTGTTCCTAGCCGAGACGGTAAACAAGCCCGGTTTAAGCGCGGAGCCTAACGCCGCCTTCCCATCGCCTAAGTCAATGATGACGGCCGTCGTGTACTCGCCACGGGCGAAGTTGTCATTCCATACGATAAAGGGAAGCTGCTTCGCGTTCGGATCGTTTTTGAATGTCACGTGAATGGTATGGTCAGCCTCAATATTTGCGAAGGTATAAGTTCCAGCAGTTAGAGTCACGGCCTCGCCGTCTACCGTTACGGTATCCACAATTTTGCCGTGATTGGGGGTAAACGTAAATTGTTTGCTTGAGCCCTTAGCAAGTCTCAGAACATCGCCGGGTGGGTCCGGCGTTATTGTACCGCCCGGTCCCGCCGTGGCGGTGATTGAGAATCTGGTGTCCGCTTCATTGGCTGAAGTGAGCTGCAGGCTGTCTGTAAATGAAGCATCGCTGGAATAACCCGCGTCCGGAACTCCGAAAGAGGAAACGACTTCATAGCGATCACCGCCCTTTTCCGTCGAGTTATTGATATAGACCTCAAAGGTAAGCTTGCCTTCTTCCTGTAAGGTCAAGTTTCCTTTAGGTATTCTCATCTCCACGATATATCCTGTATCCGTGATCTGGGTCCACGCAGCTCTGCCAGGAGCGGACTGTCCTGAAAACACGCCCGTCGCGCTGACACGCCATTGGTTTGAGCCTCCGGATCCTTTGCCGACGTAAAACTCCAGGCTGTCGTACTGGTAATCTCCGCCGGCTCCCTGATATAGATTGCTGTCCTTCACAACTACGCGGGCATACAGGTAGTCGTGGTCCCAAAGGATTCTGGCTGTGCCCGTGGCATGGGGTCTGGGGTCGTCGGGTACAGTGCTTTTGTTGATGGGATGTTCCATTGTCAAGGTCCACAGTGGGTCGTTTGACCCGAGTTCGGGAGTTCCGAAAATGGCGGTCGGCGTATCATTCGCCTGCAAGGTTGTAAGAGTTGTAGAACTGAGGTCGCCATCACGTGCTTCTGCGTACTCGATGTTGCCAGAGGCGGCGGCAAAGCTGACAGTCATTAGTGACGCCACCATTACCAAGCAACAGAGGAACGCGAGCATTCTGCCAAATCGTTTTGACATCAATGAAAATCCTCCTTATTTTTCGATCCGGTGCGCCCACGGCTTACCCGCATCGTATTGGGACACATTGTCAATTTGACAAACGCCCAACTATATCATGTGGTATATTTTCCAGGTTTTCAACCTGTCAAAATATAGAATCTTTGGAAGCGCTTGCTCCGAGAAATCTTTAATAATAATCATGATTCAGTTCAAATAGATGCTGATGGTAAAGTGGCTTATTTATCTCAGATTCAAGGCAAAATGCTACGATTTCGTTGTTCCATAAATCCTTGATAACACACACATAAATAGATCCGCTCATCGCTAAAGAGTGATATTTGAGAAAGTGTTGATTGATATTTTCGTGATGACTCAGCAAGAGACTGTTTGATTCCTTCAAGCCTACTCGCTGAGCACTAATAAGCAAGCATACAGTCTTCCATTGCAACAGTAGCTTTCTCAGACAGAGTAAAGATGGTAACTAATTTCTCATGTGCCGCTTGATACCGCTGCTCATTTATTTGCATTTGTGGTGTGGTTATAAGGATTAAATTCAATAAGCTCCAATTTATTACTTACTAATTGTGAGGCGATCGATGTCTCCATTTCGGAGATATTACCAGAAAGTTTGTTGTGAACAATACTTTGCTCTCGCTGAGGTTGTAGCATTTTCTGAGCATCAATAAGTTCAGTAAGCGTTGTTTATATACAGCAGCAAATAAGGTGAGCTGATATCGATTGGCCAGTTCATTTGCCTTTCCAGAAAGAACCTCAAGAGAGAGTTTCTGACCTTTTAATGTCTTTATTGACCTAAAGGAATTGGACATAGATAATTGAGACAGCTATTTATAATGGAAAGAGGAGTGCATCTTATGTTCGCAACTTTGAATGGAACCCGCATTTATTTCGATGTAGAAGGCTCTGGTTATGTACCAAATGGGAGCAAAATGGAGGCTCGTCCGGTACTCTTTGCCGTTCATGGCGGACCGGGCAGCGACCACTCTGATTTCAAGCCTTGGTTGACACCGCTGGCGGATCAAATGCAGATTGTCTATCTGGATCTGCGTTGTAACGGCCAATCGGAAAGAGTTGATCCGGCTACTTGCACGCTGGAGCAGCTTGCTGATGATATTGAAGCACTGCGTCAGTATTTGGGATTTGACCGTATTCATCTGCTGGGTCATTCGTTCGGGGGCATGGTTGCTCAAGTCTTCGCAACACGTTATCCGAACTCACTGGAGAAGCTTCTTCTTATCTGCACGGCTCCAAGCCGGGAGTTCTATCCTGCTGCACTTGCATATGCAAGCAATGTCGCAACGGAAGAGCAGCTGCGGGTGATCCCTGAATTATTCGAGGGCCGGATCCGAGACGATGCACATTTGATCGCCTGGTGGGACGTCTGCTATCCGCTGTACTTCCATGTTCAGGACCTGGAGCTTATGATGGAGACTGGCAATCGTCCAATTGGTTCCCTGGAGGCAGCCAACTATACCTTTAAGCATTTTATTCCTCAATATGATGTCCGGCCAAAGCTTCCTGCGCTGCAAGTGCCCGTCTTAATCGTTGGCGCACGCTATGATTGGATTACACCTGTATCACAATCAGAGGAAATGCACCGCTTGCTTCCTCAATCGGAGCTGGTCTTGTTCGAAAATAGCGGGCATATGCCGTTTATCGAGGAGCATGAGGCCTTTATTCAGAAAGTATCAGGCTTTATTGCCAAAGAGCGTGTCGGCCTATGATCTCTATAGAAGAATGGCGGGCTTACCGCCATCAGTCAGTAAGCGGATTTCAAGGGGATTTGAGTCTGGTCCTGCTTCAAGAGATCACGGTACCAACGATCCTTGACGGCATACCGGGGATTTGGGCTCCATGTACATCCGGGCCAGGCCTTCTATTGACTGCAGAGAAGTCTGAAGGCATTACTGTCGACGGTCATTTGGTCGATGGAACGGTTGCGCTTGCGACGGATACTACGGTTGTCCGTTTCTCGGACAAGCTTAGTGCTATGGCGACCAGCCAGCCAGGCTCGGATCATCTGCTGGCTGTATGGGATGCGGAGGCAAAGCCACTGCAAAGCTATGACTCGATCTCCGCTTATCCATATGACCCGGAGTGGGTCATTGAAGGGGAGTTTATTCAAGGCGAGCAGGGCAGAACGGTGTCCTTTGCTCATTTGTCGGATCAAGAGGGCAGCCTGAGGCAGCATCAATCGCCGGGAGATATCCAGGTCACGATAGGAGGAACATTCTATCAGTTAACGCCTTTTGCATCCGGCGAATCGCTCATTATTGTCTTTGGCGATCAGACGAACGGCCGCGAAACCTATGGATTGGGACGAATGGTTCTTGTAGCGGTCCAAGCGGATGGCTCGGTTATTCTGGACTTCAACCGGACATTCCTGCCTTCCTGTGCTTTCTCGCATCATTTCAATTGTCCGTTCCCTCCCCGCAACAATCGATTGCCGTTTGAGCTTAAGGCAGGGGAAAAATTGGTTGTAAATTATTAATTCATATAATAAAAGTAAAAAACAGGGGGCTAATCCCCTGTTTTTTTATGTCGTACAACATTGTTTTTCGACAAATTTCTATCTCTATTGACAAAATACTAAAAACATTCGATACTCAAATTAAGCCAATGAGATTAATAGGAATAACACTAGGGGAGTGTAATTATGTTATTAAAAAAAGGCATTAAGATGTCGTATGCTTTATTGCTTGCAGCCGTTTTAATCGTAGTATCTGCATGCAGCAACAACAGCAACAGCGGCAAAAATGCGGAAACTAGTACGGAAAACAGCAAGAAAGTCGTTAATATCGGAGTTACCTATGCGCCAAGCGGCATAAATCCATTAGCTCCAGTCGGCCTTGTATCTACCTATGTTGCAGGTCTTATGTTCCCGCCGCTCGTAGAGATCGACTCTGATTTGTCGTACAAGCCGATGCTGGCTGATTCCATTGATACAACTGACAATAAAGTGTTCACAGTGAAATTAAATAGCAACGCCAAATGGACAGACGGAACTCCTGTGACGGCTGACGATGTTATTTTCACCCTTCAATTGATGACCAACCCTGCGGTTGCCTCTAACTATGCTTATATGTTCGCGATTATCGAGGGCCTCGATGACGCTGGATACTTGCCGGAAGGCAAGACGGATATCTCCGGCGTGAAGAAGATCGACGAGCATACTCTCACCATTACAACGAAAGCTCCAACAACCCTTAATATTTTTAAAGATACAATCGGCAGAAACGTGATGACATTGCCGCAGTCGGCACTGAAAGATATACCTGCTGCTGATATTAACAAAAGCGATTTCATGCAGAAGCCTACAGTAACGAGCGGTCCGTTCAAGCTTACAAGCATCGATCGTGATCATTATGTCACGATGGAAGCGAACAAGGATTATTTCAAAGGCGCTCCGAAGCTTGAGCAATTGAACTTCAAGGTGCTTCAAGGCGCGGCTATCTCTACACAACTCCAAAGCGGCGAGATCGACATGAATATCCCGTCGGCCGGCGTTATCCCGATCAATGATTATGAGAAGGTCAAAGGCCTGGACAGTGTAACTACAGTAGACGGGCCGCCAATTGCTACTCAATTTATGTACATTAATGAAAAAGTCGTACCTGATGCGAAGCAAAGACAAGCGATTTCTTATGCTATGAACCGTACGCAAATCGTGGAGAAGCTGCTTAAAGGTGCTGGCGAAGTTGTAGATGGATATTTCACAAGCTACAGTCCTTATCGGGATGAGAACGCAAAGCCTGTTGAATACGATCCGGAGAAAGCAAAGAGCCTCCTGAGCGAGTCTGGCTGGAAGTCGGGTAAGACGCTTACCATGTCCGTTCTATCCGGTGATGCAACGCTTGAGCAGGCAGCTAATATTATTGCCGAGAACCTGGGTGCGGTAGGCGTTCCTGTCAAAATCCAGATGATGGACCTTGCAACGCTGATCGACAAGCTTGTGAAGATGGATTACGACTTAGGCATCCTCACGGTATCCCTGACGCCAATTAATCCATTGCCGGACCTTGCTTACTTCCTGAATGAAGGCAATCCAAGCGGCTACAAGAATGCCGAAGCAGAGCAAGTATTAGCTTCCTTGGGTGCGGAAACCGATGAAGCGAAGATTAAAGAGGGTTATGCCAAGCTGCAGCAGATCGTTGCACAGGACGTACCGATGCCTTCTATTTATGCAACGAAAGCACTGGGCGCTGTGAACAAACGAGTAACCGGTGCTACACCAAAAGACTTCGGCATGTTCATTAATGTTAACGAGTGGGATGTGCAATAAATCCGAACTGTGTGAGCCATTCCGTCGGATGAGAAGGGAGTAACAATGGAACACATTCTGAACGTCAATCATTTACGGACGGTATTCGAGACGGATCGAGGACAAGTCATTAGCGTTGACGACGTAAGCTTCCAACTGAAGGCTGGAGAAGTGCTTGCTATTGTAGGGGAATCCGGCTGCGGCAAAAGTGTGACGGCTCTCTCCGTCATGCAGCTCCTGGGCAAGAACAGCCGCATTGATGACGGAGACATCGTACTGGACGGCACGAGCCTGCTGGCGCTGAATGAAAAACAAATGCAGGCGATTCGGGGCAATCAGATCTCTATGATTTTCCAAGAGCCGATGACTTCCTTGAACCCGGTTTTTACGATCGGTTACCAGATGATGGAAGCGATACAGCTTCATCTCAATCAAGATAAGAAGCAAGCTTATGAGAGTGCGGTCGAGATGCTGAGGAAGGTGGGCTTGCCTCGCCCTGAGCGGATTATGAAGGATTATCCCTTTGCCCTATCGGGCGGGATGAGACAACGTGTCATGATCGCCATGGCGCTTGCCTGCAAGCCTAAAGTGCTTATTGCGGACGAGCCAACGACTGCTCTGGACGTTACCGTTCAGGCACAGATCCTTCGGCTTATGAAAGAGCTCTGCGCCGAGGTAGGTACGGCTATTATTCTAATTACTCATGATCTTGGTGTTGTAGCAGAAATCGCCGACCGCGTACTCGTTATGTACGCAGGGCAAGTGGTAGAGGATACGGACGTATTTACCCTCTTTGACAGCCCGGGACATCCTTATACGCAAGGCTTGTTAAAGTCCATTCTCCATTTGGATGCCGACGACACCGCAAGGCTCGCAGCCATTCCAGGGACTGTGCCAACCATGTACCAATCACTAGCGGGCTGCCGGTTCCACAATCGCTGCTCTATAGCTACGGAACATTGCTTCAGTCAGCCGCCTGCTCTGAATGCCGTGCAGCCGGGGCATCTGACCCGATGCTGGGAAGCAGCTAAGCATCATATTCAGGAGGAAGCTCATGAATAAACAAGAATCTACTAGCGGCTCTCTTTCTCCGCTGCTTGTCTTGGATCAGCTGAAGAAGCATTATCCGGTACGCAAAGGACTTTTTAATCGAACAGCAGATCATGTAAAAGCCGTAGATGGCGTTAATCTAAGCATCATGCCAGGGGAAACCTTGGGTTTAGTCGGAGAATCAGGCTGCGGCAAATCAACGATTGGCCGATCTATTGTTGGACTGGAGACACCAACGGAGGGACGGATTTTATTCGAAGGGACGGATATCTCTATTCTTTCTTCCAAAGAGATGACCGGATTTCGGTCGAAGATGCAGATTGTCTTTCAAGATCCGTATTCTTCGTTGAACCCTCGGATGTCCATCGGTGATCTGCTCGCAGAGCCGTTATTGGTGCACGGTATCGTGCCTAGAAGTGAGGTTGCATCGGAGGTTGAACGGCTGTTGGATATCGTTGGACTGCCTAAGACGAGCAAGGTCCGTTACCCGCATGAATTCTCGGGCGGACAGCGTCAGCGTGTGGGTATTGCCAGAGCACTGTCATTAAAACCCAAGCTGATCGTATGCGATGAGCCTGTATCCGCACTTGATGTTTCGATCCAAGCTCAGGTGATGAATCTGCTGAAAGATCTGCAGCAGGAATTTAACTTAACCTATTTGTTTATTGCCCATGGGCTGGGTGCTGTCAAATATATGAGTGATCGGATTGCGGTCATGTATTTAGGGAAAATCGTGGAGATTGGAACGGCCAAAGAACTGTTCCGCAATCCCAAGCATCCGTATACGAAGGCACTGCTTGCTGCCTTTCCCATCGCGAATCCGCGGCTCAGACAGCAATCGCGGAACGTGCTTCAGGATGATGTGCCGCATTCGTCCCCTCAATCGAAGGGCTGCCGCTTCCAATCACGCTGTCCATTAGCTGAGGCGAAATGCCGTGAACTGGAGCCCGATCTGATCGGGGATAACGATCATGCATCGGCTTGTTTTATCTCCAATTGATGAAGATCCGAGGTGCTGGTTTTGCTTAATTATGTTATACGACGTTTCCTGATTGCCATTCCGGTCCTGCTTGGGGTAACGATCATCAACTTTATCATTATGAGAATGGCACCGGGCAGTCCGATCGATATGCTCGTCAGTCCCAAGTTGCCGGCTGCGGCTATCGAGGCGAAGAAGGTTGAGCTGGGGCTTAATTCACCTGTCTATGTCCAATATTTCCATTGGCTTAAAAATCTCGTGCTTCACGGGGATTTAGGCTATTCCATGATTACTTACGAGTCGGTAACGAAGATGATCTGGAGTCACATGGGACCTACTGTGCTGCTGATGGGGACAGCGCTGATCCTTGGTATTGCTATTGCGATTCCACTAGGTGTTCTAAGCGCAACCAGACAATATTCCAAGCTGGATTACGCAGCAATGACCGGATCCTTCCTTGGAATATCGGTACCGAACTTCTTTTTAGGTTTAGGACTTATCTATGTATTTGCCCTTCAGCTCAAGTGGCTTCCATCCAGCGGCATGACGGTTCTGGGCGGCAGCGGAGGCGGTGGAGACGTCTTGCGGCATCTCATCCTGCCCGTCATTGTACTGACAGCTAATGTAGCAGGAAGAAATGTTCGTTATGTACGCTCCAGCATGCTCGAAATTATGGGGCAGGACTACTTAAGGACAGCCCGTGCCAAGGGCCTCAGAGAGTTTCTAGTCGTTAACCGCCATGCTATGCGCAATGCTCTCATTCCAATTGTTACGGTACTTGGCATGGAAATTCCGATCCTGTTTGGCGGGGCGGTTGTTATTGAACAGATATTCTCTTGGCCGGGGATCGGTCAATTGACGTTGTCCTCCATTATGAGCCGTGATTATTCTACGATCATGGGTCTTAATCTGATGGCGGCCTTCATTGTCATCCTAGCGAATTTATTAACAGATGTGCTGTATGCCTTGGTTGATCCGAGAATTAAAAACAGCTATCAAGGAGCGGCCAAATCATGAATATATTAAAGCGATATTTCTCGAGGCAATCTGAACCGCAGGTTGGTTCGGAATGGATCGAGCATGGAGGCAGCACCAAGGGGATGTTCTTTACTCGGTTCAAACGCCATAAACTTGCGGTGGCCGGACTCATCGCGATTGGCATCATCACGTTATGTGCGGTGTTCGCTCCATTCCTGACGGCGTATGCCCCAACAACGGTCACTGATTCGTTCGGCTCTGCGCCATCATGGAAGCATCCACTTGGAACGGACCAGGTTGGCCGTGATATGCTCAGCCGTCTGATCTACGCGGCAAGAGTATCACTGGCCGTCGGTATTGGCTCTGTCGTTATCTCTGCTGCTATCGGAACAGTCCTTGGACTGATCTCCGGCTATATTGGAGGCTGGGTGGACGGCGTTATTATGAGGATAACTGATATTTTCATGTCGTTTCCTTACATTATGCTTATTCTCGTTGTATCGAGCATCGTAGGACCGGGATTATTGAATATCATCTTAATTCTAGGTGTGTTAGGCTGGCCGGGTGTAGCCCGTCTCGTTAGGGGCAACGTATTATCAATCAAGCAGATGGACTATGTGAAGGCGAGTGTCGTGCTGGGCTACCGAATGCCGCGAATATTGTTCCGGCACATTCTTCCGAACACGGTGGCTCCTATCCTGATTTACGCGACATCCGGTGTAGCGGGGGCTATTCTCGACGAGGCGGCGCTGAGCTTTCTCGGACTAGGCGTTCAGCCGCCTACTCCAAGCTGGGGGAATATGCTCGCCAGCGCACAGTCTCTTTCTGTGTTGACTTCACAGCCTTGGCTGTGGGTTCCTCCAGGTGTAATGATAATTATCATCGTATTATCTATTAACTTCATCGGGGACGCCCTTCGGGATACGTTGGACCCTAAGAATAATAAGTAACATTGCTGATGGAATAGATCAGTAAATAAGGGTTGTCCCAGAGTCATTATGATATGCTCCCCTTTAAGTAGACAGGTTTAATAAATAAACCGCTACTTGAAGGGGAGATTTTTTATGTCTAAAAGAATGAGCACAGTTCAGCGGAGAAGCTTGCTATTCTGCAGGAGTTAGAGTCGGGTAAACTAAGCCGGGCTGGAGTCGTTCAGTTATGTGCTGGGCAGTAGAGTAAAGGAGTGGTAGTCTGCCCCTTAGTCATAGCTGTTGCTCCCTTGTTTATCGCCGCTTATAACTACGCTTACAACAACGCAGGCAACATGACTATGAAGCTGGATCCAGTTGAATTTGTATACTTACGTGCATAATAACCCATTAATTTATTGGGACCCGACAGGTCACTGGATAGAGAGCGATAAGTCGCTGAATGTAGAGGATCAGGCGGCTATTATTGCATACACAAATGCCTATTACAATGCGACTACCGATGCGGTGAAACAAGCTGCATCTGCAGGAGCACAAGCGATTCGAGATACGGCAAAAACGGAGAAAGCCAGTGGCACGTACAACCAAAATGTCGTCTCGCCGTTACAATTCCAAACCAGTCAGATTAAAAAAAGTTGTAAACACGGCTGTCGCACAGCGCGGGTATATGACGAGTGAAGAATGGAGTGCGGCGACCAGCACAGCAGGTTAAGTATTAGTTATAATGTTTCGCTGGAAGAGGCTCTGTTCTTAAATAATTTCCTAGCAACACTTGACGCTGATGAGACTTATACGGCAGAACAAATCCTTGTGCTTTACAGCATGATGGATGCCCAAAATGGGGGAATTACCAACGCACAACTGGACCAGATAGGGATTTCTCACTATTCGGGACGAAATCTTGGAATATTCCCGTAAGATACGATAACGGATCTGCAACAAGCGTATAATCTGGCAAAGAAGCAAGTTACGTTTCAGGAAGTTAACGCGGGGCTTATTGCTGAGTCGCTGAGTAGTTTTGGACGACAACAACATCTATGCAATCAAAGTCGCATAAACAGCGGCTTTTTATTTATTGTGTAGAAGTTCTTGTCGTCAGCTCAAGACAAGAACTTCTATACAGCCCCGAGCCCCCGAAAAATGCACGATTTATTAAGCTAACGGGCAGTTTAGTTCCAATATGTGTTATTGTAAAAGGTGAGTTTGTTTTAACTAAATAAGGTAAACATCAATTGAATTAAACTGCGAAAAGGACTGAATTCAAATGACGGATACGATGTGGAAAACCATCTATAACAAAACAAACAATCAAACAACTTGCAAAGAAATTGACGAACTGCTCTCATCACTTAATGAAGGTAGATGTAATTTATCGGATGATGAAATTACAATTAAAGTGGGGTGTTTTATTCCTAGTCAAGGCTGTGAAGGTGCTGCAGATGGCTATTTAGAGTTGCTAGCAACCATATCACCGCTTCGAATCAATATTACCCAAAACCTTCTTATTATCGCACTTCAGCCAATTTATTATATGGGCTTTGAGGAGACAGAAAGTCTCTGTCAGTACATTGCTGCTGTCGCAAGAGATGGACATTTTTTAAACAATTTTCAGAAAAAAGTGCTAGCGGACTTAGCGACTCAAGAAACACTTATCGAATCTGCTTTTACTACGATGTTGCAGTATGAAGAAACATATCAATAATTAAGTTCTTTGAATAGTGACCATTTTCATTACGCTATCAGGAAACTATAGTTCAACAACAATACAGCAGCCGGCATGACCGGTTGCTTAAGGCGAGTGGCTGAAAAAGCTAAATAAAGGGAGAGCTTGAATTATGAGGCTTTATCATTATTATGATAAATCGACCGATCCCTTTAAAAATCTTTCAGACCTAGATATAGAAGAGGCAGAAATAATCCTAAACAAGCTTCGATCTGAGAGTAAGGGATTTGCAAGAAAAAGATCTAAGGAGTATCTTGGTATTCGTCAAGAGCTTGAAGAAAAGGCAAGGCTGCTGTTCATTAAAAAAGGCGGTAAACCAATACGTATGGCTCCTCATTATATGACTTTAGGAAGCTGTCCATGGCTTTTGGAGTGGTTTGAAAACGGATGCGAGCTTTCTATACCAATCGAAAATTTCGATCCATCAATAGTCAGCTTTACGTATGGAGATTTATTTCCTACCATGAGAGTTCAGGATGGAAAGAAATATCGTAGTCATGTTTATTCATTGGATGAGATTAACGAGTTAGTTACTGAACTTGGCTTCCCCCAGGATTGGAATCCTTATGGAGACAAAGGGCCTGAGCCGTATATTGAAGCTCAGATCTGGGACAATAACCCTTTAACACAATGGATGTTACGGGGAACGATAGTTCAATCAGGAACAGGGAGCAGCCCCCAAAAGCTGCTCCCTGTTCCATTGCAGTAACGTGAAAAAATGCAACCTGAATTGATTCCGCAGCGTCTAATGTATAGAAGTAATTCCCTGTTTTTAGGAGGAGTGGATTATACGGTATTTCATCAAACTAAATGCTCTAAGCGCTATCATTGCACTGATACCATTTATTATCAGCGAACTATTAGTCAATGTGTATAGAATAAATCGAATAACTGGGATTGAAATAGACGTTATAAATAGGGCTACTTCAATTATCAGTTTTGTAAGCCTAATTATCATATTTGTTATTTTTGTTCCCTTAGTTTTTCTGATTTTACCATCAAAGTTAACAAACTTTTTGACATCCATTATGTGGTTCCCATATTACTGCTTGTATGTCTATGTCTTCTTTACCCTTTTTCCTGCAAATAATCCAGCTGATGATCCTAATCCTGTTTCAGGGTTAATCATTATTGCAATTTTGTTTTTATATCCGTTTTTAATAGCAGGAATTAATGGTGTTGCTCTATTTCTCCATTATTTTAAGGGGCGCAAGGTGTTAAACTAACGGGAGACCTTAGTTGAGAAAAACAAAAATGGCAGCTGATCCAGATGTGATCAGTTGCCATTTTTGTTGAAGGAAAGGGCAGCTTAAGTCAATTCAGCTCTACATAAGTGGAATTTTCCGTTGAATTTGCTAGCGCACAACTGGATAAAAAAAGCTCTTTTGCGATCTGAATGAACAGCTTGACGCCGTGAGAAGCTTCCTTTAATGAAGGAACCGCCAGATGAATTTCTCTATAAGGCTGCGGATCAATTGTCCGGATACGGACATTAGATGGAATTCTCGATAACGATAGAGAAGTTTTCGATACGATCGAGATGCCTAGCCCTTCTTGAATCAGGTTCAACGCCGTGCTTATGTTATGACCATTAAATTTGATGTTCAACGTGGATCCAAATTGCTGGAACAGCTCGTAAATCGGCGTTACAAACCCACCTTTGCACACAATCATAGGTTCATTGTCTAGATCCGTAATTTGGATTGTTTGGCGACTCTGCAATGGATGATCATCCCGATGGATCAGACATAATTCATCTTGGAAGAAAGGGATCGTTTCAAGTTCGTTGCTCGGGGGAATAATCCAACCGACATCGATAATTCTGGAATCTAGCCATTTTTTAATCTCATCGATGGTCCCATCATACAGTTCGAATGTCAGCCCCGGATGCTTTTCCCCAATAACCCGCAATATTTTCGGCAAGAAGCACGCAGACACAATCGGAAACACCCCAACACGAACAGTACCAACCTCAAACCCTTTTTCAGCCGTGACCTCCTGCTCAACCCTATTGTATCCGTGTAAAATCTCTCTGAATATGGCAAGCAACCGCAAGCCAATATCGGTAAGAATAACACCGCTTTTACGATCCCGAATCATAAGAGTGACTCCTAATTCGGATTCAAGTGTAGAGATGGCGCGACTTACGGCAGGCTGCGTCATACCCAGTTGCTCACCAGCCTTTGTAAAGCTACCGGTCTCGACTATC
This sequence comes from Paenibacillus sp. MMO-177, assembly GCF_037147795.1. Taxonomy (NCBI): domain Bacteria; kingdom Bacillati; phylum Bacillota; class Bacilli; order Caryophanales; family Paenibacillaceae; genus Paenibacillus; species Paenibacillus sp. MMO-177. The sequence continues at coordinate 115,264 of NZ_JBBCUR010000011.1, forward strand.
TTTACAAACAATAAAAGTTGAGATTCATTCATAACAGATTTGATATCCACCTCATGAGAAACATTCATTTTATTTATGCATTGCGCTATTGTACCATAGTAAACACCATCACAGAAAGGAGCTTGAAGAAAATGCAGCTCTCGAGAACAAAAACATTTATCTTACTTACATTTTTAGTTGCGATGTGGGGGGTGAACTGGCCGCTCTCTAAATATGCACTTGAATTCGCAACACCGTTGCTTTTTGCTGGTTTAAGGATCACTATAGGAGGTCTCATTTTGCTTGTATTCGCTTTACCGCGATATCGAAGTCTTAATTTAAAGCAAACTTGGCACATTTATCTGATTTCCGCAATTTTAAATATCATTCTCTTCTTCGGTTTTCAAACATTCGGACTGAGTATGATGCCTGCCGGTTTATTTTCGACAATCGTGTTCATGCAGCCCGTTCTGCTCGGAATTGGAGCCTGGTTGTGGTTGGGTGAATCCATGAACGGCTTCAAAATAGTCGGCTTGATTTTAGGTTTTATAGGAGTCGCTGTTATTAGCATCAACGATGGCTCCGGAAATATTTCGACCCTAGGTGTCTTGCTTGGTTTAGCTAGCACAGTTACATGGTCATTCGGTACGATCTATATGAAGAAAACATCTACTAAAGTCGATGCGATCTGGTTAACTACTCTTCAGATGATCTTCGGTGGAATTGTGTTGTTGATTGCAGGTACTGCCGTTGAAAATTGGACGGATATCGTTTGGAATCAGCCGTTCATCACGACATTGTCGGTTATTGCAATCTTCTGCACGGCCTTGACCTGGCTCGTTTTCTTTTTGCTTGTCAGATCGGGTGAAGCCGGAAAAATTGGATCGTTTAACTTTCTAGTCCCACTCATTGCGATCGTGATCAGCGTTATTTTTTTAGGTGAAACCATTACTACTAAGATGGTCGTCGGACTTCTATTAATTATCATAGGTATTGTACTGGTAAATCTCAAAATGAAATCACAAAATCGGAACAATGTGTAAATAATCATTCAATTGTTTTAATCATACGGCGAACGTAAGAGTCATGAGCTAACGCATGATTGAAATATTCTACAATGAACGTTCTGCCGAGGAACTTTAATGTAATCTGAGTAACAGCTAATTCAGTGTATACAAGGAATATCACCATGCAGCGAACTGTTGTAAAGTAATCAGATGATCAGTTGCCATTTTTGTTGAAGTAAAGGGCCGCAGTTTGGTTCCAATATGTGGTACTATTGCTTGTAAGGTGATTAATCTGAATAACAAGATAAATTCCTTTTCTTTTGCTCCATAAAACGAGGAACTATAACTCAGTACACACTATACACCTGCGACGAAGCTGCTGACATTATCGGCAGCTTCAATACGTTAAAGGACAGAATAATCAACAAAATGCTTTCTTTTTCGTTAATTTTATATGGGGTGAGACAATGAGAAGTATTCCTTTTGTTTTTCTAGTATTGATGTTCTTAATCAGTGGATGTAGTAGGGGCAATCCAACCACAGAAAGAAGTAAATCAATACTCAATGATTTCACTGAGCCAACTACATTTCCATTTGAGGTTAATGAAGTTCGTACGGAAATAGAGATCGATAATCCAGATGTACTTCAACAATATGTTTTTCATTATAAAAACAAGCAAACCACTCAAGAAATAAGGTATATCTTGAGCAAGGTTATAGATGAACCAGAGAAAATATCTAAGCAAGGGAAAGAACTTTTTGAACTTGAAAATGGGATACAGACATATTACGAAGAGGGCGAGACCAGCCAATCAATTTGGTGGGAAAGTCAGGATGGTTTTTTGGCTCGCTTTGTTTATTACATTAACGGTAATCAAAATCCATTAGGTGAGTACAAGTTAGCTCGATCTGAGCTAATAGATCTAGTTAAACAAGTTCAATGACGTGTTAAGCTAAACGCGAGACGTTAGTTGAGAACAACAAGATTGCAGCTGATTATTTAATCAGTCGCTATTTTGGTTGAAGACAAGACAGGTTAATATGATGACAGATGGTGGAAAAAAAGGTGAAATTGAAACGAGTTTCGAATATTAACTATGACTGAACCAAATTGAATGAAGGTGCTCTCAATGAATTCTCTTATTGAAGAATCGGTTATAAAACTCGCAGAGAAGTTTCAGTTACCAGAACGTATAGTGAACATTGACGATTTGCCCTGGGTTCCGTTCACTGAAAATCACTCCTGCTATTTCAAACCTTTACGCTTTGATCTAAACACCGGAACATGGATTTACTTATTTAAGATTAAGAAAAATCAGATTTTAGGAAGACACAGACACACTGGAGGATCGGTAATTGGCTATAATATTCAGGGGAAATGGAGATACGAAGGGCGAGAATGGGTTGCTGTTCCGGGAACTTTTATATATGAACCACCAGGCGATATTCATACCCTTATAACAGAAGACGAAGAAGTTGTAACTCTGTTTATATTAGGAGGCTCTCTGCAGTATTTTGATGAAAATGATCAAATTATTGGTCAAGACGACATTTATACTGTCCTAAATAAGTACATAGTTTATTGCGAATTGCACGGGATTCAAACTAGAGATGACCTGATATATTAAGCTCTTAATATAAATGATCCGTTGAGCTAATGGAGAACATTAGCTCAAGAAAGATAAAACGGCAGCTCATACTGATGAGCTGCCGTTTTATCATCTATTCACTCATTACTTAACCAAATATAAGGTATTCTAAAGGGTTGTACGAGTTACGGACCTAATCAACACATGATTTTCGAATGTGATTCTGCAGGACATATGAAGTGGGAATTGGAAGTGGATTGTATTGTTGGCGCATAGGGATCTCGATGGGACCAGCTTCGACTTTATTATGGATCATAGGCTTGTATTCTTGTACATTTACATTCACCTAAAAGAGATAAATACTGTGCACATAACTGACCGGCTCAAATGTACGGACTATGTGAAACTAGTCTTTGTAAATCATAACAATCGCGTTTATATACAAAAAGGGGAAAGTTCCCTCGAACTAATGAGTCCAGGAATGCAGATAGTTTCTCGCCATTAAACATCACTTGCAACCCAAGGTTGCATTTTATGGAGTATCTAATTCAACATACACTCGATTTTGATTCCGATTTCTTTATGATACTATTTGCTATAGTTGAGTAATGGAGGTGGGCTTCCGGTGTTAGACAACAAAAAGATTGGCAAAAACATATTGGAATTGCGGAAGAGAGTATCGTTAACTCAGGTAGAGCTTTCCAACCTACTGGGCGTAAGTCATCAAGCAGTATCAAAATGGGAGCAAGGTGAATGCTTGCCTGATATCGAGGTTTTACTAAAACTTGGGCAGGTCTTCAATAAGTCAGTAGAAGAACTTCTTCTAAGGGAAAGGATAACGAGTGATTCTGTAATTGATGAAAATGTAAACTTTAATATTGCGATATCGGAACAACTTGATATCTGGACACAAGTTTTGGAGAAAATAAAAAGTCTAATCGCTACTCCAAGCTTCAATACATGGTTTAAGAATACGAAGGCTGAGTATGTGGATGGTACCTATTTAATATACAGTCCAAACAACTTTACTACTGAATGGTTATACCAAAGATACTCAAATTTCATAATACAAATTCTCGAAGAAACGACAGGTGAATCCAACTTTAAGGTCGAGTTCCGGTCAAAGGATAATTATTCGACCAATTTTGGAGCCCCAAATATTAAGGATAGGGCGAGATTGGGTCTAAGCTAACGGGAATCGTTATTTAGCACCATCAGGAAGAAGCTGCCGGCATGATCGGCAGCTTCATAAGTGTCGTACAACAACAACATCTATACAACGGAAGTCGCATAAACTGCGGCTTTTTTATTTTTTGATAGAAGTTCTTGTCGTCTGCGCAAGACAAGCCGTATTAGGACAGAACTTCTATACATAAGCGACAAGAGCACAACCAAGCTCGACCCGAGCGGTTCGTGAAGAAATGATCGTCATGCGCCTTCCTTTATCACCATGTTAGGTGTGATCTCAACCACGTGATCAGCACGAAATAAAGAATATACCGGAATTCATCATATTTTATTTAGGACATGAAAAAGCATCAACTACTCAAATTTATGCCAAGCTGTTCGGGAAACGTAAAAGAGAGTTGTATCGTTGCTTTTTTAGCAAATGGTAAAGTAAGTAACGGCAATCTGTAAATTAAAATGTCGTTACTCAACGGGAGGATAGTGCGATTACTTCGCGAATTTCATAGACTATGGAAAATTTATGAAGATTAAAAAAGACGTTATATGAAATCAAGGAAATTCATAATTTATGAGAGGACAAATACAATGAAAATCAGAGTCGGTGCAGTATTTATTCCTGTTTTGAACTTAATAGATAGTATTACATGGTATTCTGAATTTTTTTGTCTTCAATTAATTGATAACTGGGGGGCAGGAGCTAGCTTAAGTTTTAAAGAAGGAGAAGCATTAATTGCACTCATTCAGGTTGAAGAAATTCAATCGTTACAATTCCAAGTAAATAAAAATCAGAAAAATGTGTATTTTCACTTCGAAACTAACAATATAAATGAAACTATTGATTTTTTAGAGAAAAAAGGAGTTGAAATTATCAGTTCTTATGATTATGGATTAATGAAAGAATGTTTTATTCAAGATCCTTCTGGCAATCAAATTGCTATTTATTGTGAGAAGAAAGAATCCCCTTTTTATAATCATGCAACAGGGAATATATCATGGTAAAAACGTTTTATGAAGTCCAACCTGATTCTCAACGTGATAAAAGATAAAGAAGCGATAAAACAGTTTACCTATGCCATTCGATTTGCTGATAAACAATCAGGTCAAGAATACGAAACCCAAGATACGATTAATTGATTAGGAGGTTATTAAACTATCGGCGAACGATAGTTTAACCAAAAAAGGGAGCAGACCGCCGGGGCGCTTGCAATAACCCTGCAGAAATTGAACAAGATGTGTCGGATGTTTACTTATATTGCCTGCTATTCTATAGATGAAAGGAGGTCGTTGGATGAATATGCTAGAAAATTTGAACGGAGCATTAGACTACATCGAACAGAATCTTGAGAACGAGATTGATGAAGATGAGGTAGCTAAACGTGCATTCTGTTCGATTTTTCATTTCAAAAGAATGTTTTCTTACTTGGCGGGTATTCCTCTTCAAGAATATATTCGTCGCAGACGTCTCACGCTAGCAGCATTTGATTTGCAGGATCGAACTCTCAAAGTGATCGACATCGCCATTAAGTACGGTTACAATTCACCTGATGCATTTACTCGCGCTTTTCACGTGTTACATGGAATTACACCAACAGAAGCGAGAATAACCAACCGTTCACTAAAAGCATTTCCTCCAATGGTCTTTCGATTATCAATAGGAGGTAGTGAGCCAATGAAGTTTAGAATTGAACAAAAGAACGCTTTTCGAGTGGTTGGGGTAAGTAATAGAGTTACACCAATAGATTCTGGTGAACATCCTGGTGTAGAAGAGGTTTTGAAATCGACTGAAAACGAAACGTATGCCACACTGAAATCACGTAACAATATAGAACCGTTCGGAATTTTACATGTGAGCTTCGGTGAAGGAGTACGTGTGAAGCGTGATTATGATTATTACATGGCAGTTGCTTCAACGGAACCCTGTCCAGAAAACCTCTCGGAGTTAATTGTGCCGGCTATGACCTGGGCAGTATTTGAAGTAAAGGTTCCTTGGGAAAAAGAGAAATGGCACCGCATTTATGGAGAATGGTTTCCTTCCTCAGGATACGAGCAAGTTGAGGGTCCAATGATACAAGTTGGCCCTGAAATCGAGGTAGGGTTAGAAAAACAGGTTTTTACCGAAGAAAAAGAAGTTGAGTTATGGATTCCTGTTGTTAAAGTCCGCTAGAAATAGTTGGATCTAAAAGGGCGACCGTACTACTTGCTGGAAGGGTCAACCCGCAAAGAATGCCCTAAAACTTGTGATAATTAACCGTTTCGCAAACGGAGGCAGTTCAATAAATAAAATTATTATCACCCTTTTTAAACGTTTGAGAGGTGCTAAAATGACTATATATTTCTATTGAGAACAGGGGCTGGGACCATGACCGCATATGAAAAACCAAGATTGGGCGTAAGTGAAATCGAGGAAGTGTTGCGGAAGCATTTTGGACCTGGTGCGGCCGAAATAACCCCATTGACCGGGGGCAACTTGAGCACTGTGTTTTCCTTTGTTCATGAAAGCAATGGTTACGTCGTCAAATTCAGCGAATTGGAAGACGCTTATCAGACGGAAGGCTTTGTCTCTGACTTGCTGTCCGGTCAAGGCGTTACTTTTCCGAGATGCTTAGCGCTGGGGAGATACGGTCCGTTGTCATATATCATCATGGAACGGATGGGTGGGCGCAACCTAGCTGATTACACGGTAGAGCAACAGGCCTCTCACTTGCCAGAGCTTATCAGTATTCTAACCAGACTGGCTGGAGTGGACGTCGAATCAACAAAAGGATTTGGGTGGATCGGGCCTGATGGCAACGGAGCTTACGCATCCTGGAAAGACTTCGTCATTGCGTGCAACGCGGAGGATCAGACCGGGACATTCTGGGAGAACTGGCACGACCTTTATCGAACTTCTTGCTTAGAGCGAGACGTTTATGAAGAAATCTATAACCGCTTGATGAGCTGCATATCGTATAACGAACCGCACAGAGGTTTTATCCACGGGGACTTTCACCAGTGGAATATCTTGTCGAATGGCGATTATATTACTGGCATCATTGACGGTAACTATATGTACGGCGACTCCCTCGTGGACCTTGCGATTCTCGATCGGCATATGCCGTGGAGCGGCGCCATTAAGGCGTACCAAGGTTTTCAAGCCAAATGTGGCATCACGATACCTAACTTCAATGAACGGCTAATTGGCGCTTATTATTTCAAGGGACTCGACGGATTACGGTTCTATGCGAAGATGGGATGGAAAGACGCCTATCAAAGCATACGGCATTTTCTTCTTAACCTCGAGAGTTGAGCGGAAAGGCGAAAGAGGATATTTTGAAAAGAGTGGTAAGCATGAAGTCATATATCAATTGGAGATATACGATCACCATCTACAAAAAAAGTGTGAAAGGAGCGTGATAAATTAAAAAGAAAAAGGAGCAAAACCAAATGGTACAAAACAGAATAGCAACTGTTAATGACTATGAGATGATTATAAATCTTTGGGAAAGATCGGTAATGGCCACTCATCATTTTTTGAGTTTTATGGATAAAGAGGAAATCAAAAAAGAATTACCCATGTATTTTCCTCATCTTGATGTACGTCTATGGTATACCGAAGACTCTATCATCGGTTTTACAGCCATCAATGAAAGTCACTTGGAAGCACTGTTTCTCGATCCCGATAAAATTGGCAAAGGGTATGGGAAATATATTATGCAAACATGCATCAATGGTTTTGGAATCACGTCCGTTGATGTGAATAAACAAAATGAGAATGCGATAAGGTTTTACTTAAAATGCGGTTTCGTAATAACCAGTGAAGATTTGACGGATGGAGCAGGCCGCCCTTATCCCATTTTACATTTGACATACAATGAACAGCAGAGGTAATTGTTCTGTTCAGGCTGTCGCAGAATTAGAGCGGATTGAATTGAAGGACTAAATTTAATGTGTCGTGAAGAGCGGGTTATCGAAAAGATAGCCTGCTCTTTTTTTATGCGGATGGAAGTGAACGACCGCCAGTTCGGCTTTGTTTAATCCCAAACTATAAAGGATAAGATCCACTCATGGTTTTCGATTTCCCTCAAATCTACAATAAAACTATCACAAGAGAGAAGGGAAAACGCTATGAAAAATGGTGTCATTCGGGAATTGTTTAAAAATCGCACCTTGCTGCTTATGTTCCTCCCTGTAGCGGTACTCCTATTTTTGTTCAACTACCTGCCGCTGGCCGGACTTGTAATCGCCTTCAAAGATTTCGATTTTACCAAAGGCATCTTCGGCAGCGACTGGATGCATCCGCTATTCGATAACTTTGATTACCTGTTCTCGTCGGACACCGCGTTCCGGGCCGTGAGAAACACGATTCTGCTGAATGCGCTCTTTATTACCGTTGGCCTCATTTTCGAGGTGGGGTTCGCGCTTCTGCTGAACGAGGTCAGGAACAAATATTTCAAACGGGTATCGCAGTCCCTGACGTTCCTGCCGTTCTTTATCTCCTGGATCGTCGTTGGCGTATTCGCCTACAATCTGCTCGACTTCGAGAGCGGCGCGATCAACCACTTCCTTATGACCATTGGACTGAAGCCAATCGACTTCTATAGCGAAGCAGGTTTATGGCCGCTGATTCTAACCATTGCAATAAGGTGGAAAGCGACAGGATACGGAACAATCATTTATCTGGCTGCGCTGACCTCCATCGATAATTCTTATTATGAAGCGGCTTCGATCGACGGAGCGACAAGGTGGCAGCAGATTCGTTACATCAGCCTCCCTATGCTGCGTCCAACGATCATTATATTAACGCTGCTTGCCGTGGGAAGAATTATGAATGCCGACTTCGGGATGTTTTACGCGATGGTAGGAGACGCTTCCCTGCTGTTCCCGACGACAGACGTTATCGATACGTTCGTGTATCGCAGCTTGCGCAAATCCGGCGATATCGGCATGGCATCCGCGGCAGGCTTCCTGCAGTCGATGATCGCATTTGTACTGGTTATCGCGAGCAATTACGCAGCACGCAAAATCGATAAAGATTCGGCTATCTTCTAAGAACGGAGGAAACACGATATGCCCGCAAAAAGATTCTCAATCTCGCAATCTCTCATTGTTCTCGTCATATCCTTGTTCAGCTTGTCCTGCTTATTTCCGTTCGTCATGGTTATTTCGGGCTCTCTAAGCACGGAGAAGGACATTATGGATTTCGGTTATACGGTGTGGCCGCATCACATTACGCTTGACTCCTACAAGATTTTGCTCCTCGGTTCCAACCGAATTATCGATGCTTACGGCATCAGCATTCTGGTAACCGTTGCCGGTACCATTCTATCGGTGTTCGTCACCAGTATGGGCGCCTATGTAATGGCGAGGCGGTCTTTCAAGTACCGGAATATTTTATCCGTCTACGTCATCATTACGATGCTGTTCAACGGCGGTCTGGTACCTTGGTATATCATCTGCGTTCATTATCTGAATCTAAAAGACACGCTCTGGGCACTGATTCTGCCGATGCTCGCCAACGCGTTTAATATGTTCCTGATCCGCAACTTCATGAATTCGATTCCGGAAGAGATTAACGAGTCGGCGAAAATGGACGGAGCGGGGGAATTCAAAATTTTCTACCGCCTGATCATGCCGCTGTCGCTGCCCGTACTGGCAACCGTTGGATTGTTTGTCGCGCTCAGCTACTGGAACGACTGGTTCCTCGGTCTGATGTTCGTCGATAAACAGGAGCTCCAGCCCCTGCAGCTGCTGCTAAGAACATTGGTATCCAACGTTGAGTTTCTGAAGAGCTCCAGCAACGCTTCGGCGATGCAGCGCATATCGGCGCAAATTCCGTCGGAATCGATCAAGATGGCGCTTACGGTTGTTACGATCGGACCAATTGTTTTTCTGTATCCGTTTCTGCAGCGTTATTTCGTCAAAGGCCTCATGGTAGGCGCGGTAAAAGGATGACTATATCGGCTAACGCCGTGTAGTATATAAATGACAAGCATAAGGGAGAGGTCAGGATGAAGAAGAAGATCCGCATCATGTCGTTAGCCCTAGCGGCTACAATGTCTTTGAGCATTATGCTCTCGGCATGCAGCAACTCTAATAACGGCAACGGCAATACGCCTAGCAATGGCAGCAGCGGCGGGAACGCTCCTAAGGAAAGCACGGCAACCGAAAGCACGGAGCCGGAAAAAGAAGTTACGCTGAAGTTCTATTTCGGCGGCGATAAAAAAGCGGCTACCGACGAGGTATGGTCCAAAGTCAGTGAATATGTGAAAGAAAAAGGCCTTAATGTCAAATTCGATATTAACTTTATTCCGTTTGGCGACTTTAAAGATAAAATGCTCGTTATGGCCGCTTCCGGCGACAAATGGGACATGAACTTTGACGGCGACTGGCTGTCCTATAAGCAAATGGCGGCAAAAGGCTCTTACATGACGCTGAACGATCTGCTTCCGGAATATGCGCCTAACCTGTACAAGAAATACCAGGAGCAAGGCACGCTTGGCGCCGCTACCGTTAACGGCAATATCGTAGGCTTGCCATGGACGATGAAGATGAATGAGCGTAAGTTCATCGCCTGGCGTTCCGATTTGACGGAGAAAGCGGGAATCGATGTTCCGGAGGGCTCGATCAAGACGATTGAGGATCTTGACAAATTGCTTCGCCAGATGAAAGAAGCTTATCCGAACGAGAGAATTAACCGCACAACTCCGTTGTCCATGTATATGGTTCGCGACGAATGGGTGGACCTGAACTTCCATGGCCTTGGCTTCTATTTGAACGATCCAGCCGTAAAGGTTCAGCCGGTTGAGCAGCAGCCATTTTATCTGGAAGCATCCAAACTGGTCAAAACCTGGTATGACGACAACCTGATCAACCGGGATGCCATGATCGACAAAACGGATGGAGCAGCCGAGTGGAGAAACGGTAAAATGCTCGTGACGCTTACCTCCCATGAATGGGTTAACGCGAATCCAGGCTTCTCCGATCCAACGTACAAGCTGGAATCTTCCGTGCTTTATCCGGACAAGAAATTCGTGAACCGTACAGCCCTTGCTAACGTTGTGGCGATTAACCGCAACTCCAAAAACGCGGATCGCGTACTCCGCTTCCTCGACATGATGGAAACGGACAAAACCCTTTACGATCTTGTTCAATACGGTATTGAAGGCAAAACCTACGTCCTGAACGGCGATACGGCCGAATATCCGGAAGGCATGGATACAACAACAAGCAACTACATGGAGTGGGGCGGTCAATGGGCGTTCTGGAAGCCGCAATTCATGCGTCCAACGATGACTTACGGACCGGACTTCTGGGTGAACGAAGCGAAGTTCGCAAGCGAGCCTAACAACGTTAACTCGCCAATCGACGGTCTGTTCCTCGCGGAAGACACGATGAAGAACGAGCTGGCGAAACGCGATGCGGCAAGCGACGAGCTGAGCCGGCCAATCGAATACGGGGTAGTGAAGGATGTAGACAAAGCGGTTAACGACTACATCGAAGCGCAAAAGAAAAACGGTCTGGATACGATCCTTGCCGAGACTCAAAAACAAATCGACGCATTCCTTGCCAACAAGAAGTAATCATAACCAACAAACATATCGCACAGACAAACAAGAGAAGCCGGCCTGATGACACCTATAGGAGGCTTCTCTTTTTTGCCCCATTGTAAGCGGATTCATCTGTCAAAATACATCTGCAAACTGGAGGTTTGATTGTGATTACGAATAGTGGTTGGACAAACGCGCGCACAGGAATAGCCAGAATGCTTGTTATGCTGATGATCTTTTCCTCCGTCGGCTTTATCGGAATGCCAAGCGTGCATGCAGCGGAAGAGGATGCGGCAACGATTGTGCTTGGAGAGGTGCCTATCGAGAACGGGATATCCGGCAGAGCCGGAGATAACGGGGATGGGCTGCAGACCGGTAAGGCAGGAGATACGCCATATTGGCAGACCAACAAAGCGCAAGGCACGACCTACTTGTATATGAATGTCGGCGACGATTATCTGTTCGACAGCGCGGATTATAACGTGGATGTCACCATTCGTTACTATGATGAAGAAAGCGGAAGCTTCCTGCTGCAATACGATGCGCAGTCGGCTGCTTTCAAGGACAGCGCAAAGTTTACTTACGGCGATACGAAGACGTGGAAGGACTACACCTTTCATCTGAGCGACGCCAAATTCGCCAACCGTACGAACGGCTCCGACTTCCGGATCGCCATAGAAGGCGGCGGGATTAACGGCGAACAGAATCCGGACCTGAAGGTTGCAAGCGTTACGGTCAAGAAGACGCTGAAGGAAACGGCCAGTCCGGAAGCCAGCATAATTCTTGGCGCAACTCCGGTATCGCATGGCATTACCGCACGTCCCGGAGATGGCGCAGCGGAGAATCTTGTGACTGGCGAGATCGGAGGCAAGACGTACTGGAAAACGAACCAGACGATCAGCCCTACCGACCATGGCGCCAACATTCTTTATTTCTACTTCGACGTTTCGGACAGCTACTTGTTCGATAACGCGGATCAGGATGTTTTCGTAACGGTCGAGTATTACGACAGCGGCAATGGCAGCATGAAGCTGCAATACGATGCCCAGTCGGCAGCCTTTAAGGATGCGCCTGAATTTACTTATACGAACACGAATACGTGGAAAAAGCATACGTTTAAGCTTGGCGACGCCAAGTTCGCAAACGGTACCAACGGCGGTGATTTCCGTCTTCACGTGTCCGGGCCGGGAGCGATTGGCGCCAATCCGGATCTCTATATCGCTTCGGTATCGGTAAAAACCCAGCCGCAGCAAAATGTTTCGACGGAAACCAAGGTGTACGACACAGTCTATCCTACGGATGACGTTGTTATCGCCGATATGAGCGTGAAGGACTTCGGCGCGGCCGGCGACGGCTTGAAGGATGATACCAAAGCATTCCAGGATGCGCTTGCGGCTGCAGGCAACCGCGGGGGCGGCATTGTTTTTGCGCCGGCAGGCACGTATAAGCTGACCAGTCATCTCATCGTTCCGACAGGAGTAACGCTGCGCGGCGATTGGATTAGTCCCGATGCAGCCGGCGGCGAAGTAAAAGGAACCATTCTTGCCGTCTATGCCGATAAAGGCATCGAGAATGGACCTAGTTTCCTGCAGCTGGCGCCGGTGAGCGGCGTGACGAACTTGTCCGTCTGGTATCCGGAGCAGTCGCTGAATGCACCGGTTGCTTATCCGTGGACATTCGAACAGCTGTCCGGTGACAGCATGACGGTTAAGAATGTAACACTCGTCAACTCCTACAACGGCGTCAAGATTGGTCCTAGCTGGAACGAACTGCATTATGTGCGCAACTTGTACGGTACGGTGCTGAAAACGGGCATCTTCCTCGACTTTACGACCGATATCGGAAGACTGGAGCATATCCGTCTGGCGTCCTCCTATTGGGCGGGCTCCGGCTTGGCAGGCTCGCCGCAGCCGGCGGAGCTGAAAGCCTATACGACCAGTAGCACCGAAGGGATCGTCATGGGCCGTTCGGACTGGGAGTACATGTCCGATATTGACCTGGCCGATTTCAAGAACGGCATGCGGATTACGACAAGAACGGGCAGCCTGGAGACAGCCAACGCCCAGCTCTACAAAATCAATGTTCATGACAGCAACGTGGCGCTGAAGATTGAAGGCGTCAACGATTTTGGCCTGTTAATCTCGGACAGCAGCTTTAAAGCTAACGTAGGCGTTGACCCTAAAGCGGTCTATGCAACCGAAGGCTTCCACTCCATCGTTCAATTCAACCAAGTAACGTTTGGCGGTACGCCGCATCATGCGGTTGTGAATGAAGGCAGCGGCGTATTGTCGTTCGAGAACAGTACGTTCGAGAACTGGGATGATCAGAACGGCGGTTATGCGATTGCCGCGAAGGGCGGCTTGCTAATTCTAGGTCAGTCCGCTTTCTTTAAAGCTTCCAAGCATGTACTCTTGGAAGGCAGCGTGGCAACGGTTAATTCGGTCAACTCCGGGCATAACGGCAGTCTGGCGGTAACCGATAACAGCGATGCGGCAGATGTTAACGTTCATCAGGACGCGAAATATGTGCTGGAGCAGCAGCCAACCGTTGGGGCGCTTGATCTGGCGAACCGTCCGAAACCGGCGAACAACAGCCTGTTTGATATTACGGCTGCCCCTTACGAGGCGGACAGCACAGGCGAGACGGATGTATCGGCGAAAATCCAGCAAGCGCTTGACGATGCTAATGCGGCAGGCGGCGGTACGGTTTATTTGCCGGCTGGTATATACCGCGTCAATAATCCGCTTACGGTTCCTAGCGGCGTAGAGCTGCGCGGCTCATGGGATGTTCCGCATCATACGATTGGCGGCGGCACCGCAATATTTACGGCTTATGGCGAGAATAAACCTGACGGCGCTGCGTTTATCTCTCTTGAGCAGGATGCGGGTCTCAGAGGCTTATCCGTTTATTACGACCAGCAGAGCTGGACGAACGTGAAGCCTTACGCTTGGACGGTTCAAGGCAAAGGCAGCGGCGTTTACCTGATTGATACAACCCTTATCAACCCTTATAAGGGCGTAGATTTTGGCACTTACGATACGAGCGGCCATTACATTGATTACGTTGCCGGCTCTCCTCTGATGGAAGGCATTTTCCTAGGCGGAGGCGCTGACGGAGGATTGATGCGCAACGTTCAGTTCAACCCGCATTATTACGGGCGCAACAATTTCCCTAACCATCCTTCCACGGATCAGGACTTTGACGCGGTATGGAGCTACCAGAAGGAAAATCTGGACGCGTTCCGGATTGGCGATGTGAAGAGCGAGACGATCTTTAATACGTTCGTGTACGGCTCGAAATACGGAATCCATTTTGAAGAGCAGGACGGGGTTGGACCTGAAGCAGTTGTCATCGGCCACGGTACGGACGGCAGCAAGAAGGGCGCCGTGCTGGATGCCGCGGGAGAAGCGGGTCTGAAGCTGATTAATACCGAGCTGGTGTCGATGAGCTCCTCGGACAAAGTGTATGTGGTGGTTGGCAAGGATTTTGATTCCAAGGCCGTATTCTTCAACTCCTCGATGTGGGGGGATACGACGCGTTCCTTTGATATCTTCGGAGGAGATGTCCGCATTCAGCAGAGCAACTTTACGAGAGTCGGGCAGCGCGGCATTAATGCGGTTGGCGGCGACATTACACTGTACGATTCCTACTTCCAACAGCCTAACACCAATCATGTGTACGCCGGCCCGGACATTCAGAAGCTGATTATCGCAAACAACCTGTTTAAAGGCGGCCTGCAGCTTGTTAATGAAGCGGGGACAAAGGTGACGGGTTCGAACCTGGTTCCGGTTGCGCTGGATCTGGTGAAGGGCGAGTTCGACGAGAGCAACCCGGCTAACGCGAATTTTGCCCTAAAGCTGACCAACATGACGGAATCCGATCCGCTTGCGGGTAAGATCGAAGTTATTGCCCCGGACAGCTACAAGGATAAATTTGTACCGGTTCGCTTCAAGGGGATCGCGCTTGGTGGGAGCGTGATCGTTAAGCTTCCTTATTTATCGGGGGACACTCTGAAATACAAAGTAACGCTGGATAATGGCTATTCCTATGTGACGCAGGTGAAGACGGCTCAGTCGTTTGCGACGCGCAAGGACGATAACAGCCAGGTTCAGCCTACTATCGATATTTCAAGCTCCACCAATTATTCCAGTCTAGGCGGTATTTGGGGCGGCAAAGACGACCTGAGCGCACAGGCAAGCGTACGCTACGATAACGATAATCTGTATGTAACGGTACGCGCGACGGACAATACGCATTACCAGACATGGACGAACGGCGATATTTGGCAGGGCGACAGCTTGCAGCTTGGGATTGATTTATCGAGAAAAGACGGTTCCGCCAGCCAAAACGTAAACGAGCTGGGTTTTGCCCTTACGAACAGCGGCACCGTCTCGAAGTGGAGATGGCGCGCGCCTGCCGGCGTAGCTTCCGGAGCCTTTAATGTCGGCGATGCCGTCATTACTAGGGATGAAGCCACTCACCAGACGGTGTACGACATTACCCTTCCGCTCTCTGCTCTGCATGGCGCAGGTTATACCTTCTCGCAGGGGGATCCGCTTGGTTTGACGATTTTGCTCAATGAACATGACGGCGCCGGCCGTTCGGGCTTTATCGAGTATAACCAAGGGATCGGAACAAGCAAGGACGCTACGCAATTTGGCGATCTGTACTTGCTGAGCTCGGATTACGAAAGTCTGCTCGAGCAATCTGCGGAAGCAGCGGTAGCAGCGGCTGAACAGTCGAAGGATGTTACAAGCATTGACGCTGCAACCAACTTTGTCAGCCTGCTTCCGCAAGGAACGGTAAAATCCGGACTGTCGGCAAGACTGTCGGTGCTTGGCGGAACAACAAATCCGGGTAACGGGTCGGGTTCAGGCTCAGGCTCGGGTGCAGGACCAACGGACCAGCCGAAGGTGACGGTTGGAGCGAATGGGGCTGTTCAAGTAGAAGGCAAGGGAACGCTTGATGCCGGTTCGAAAAATGCAAAACTTTCGCTGACTTCCGCGTTGCTGGATCAAGCGTTCTCGAAAACATCTGGTCAGGCCGGCAAGAAGAAGGTTACCGTGGTGCTTCCTAGCGTAGCTGGTGCAAATGGCTATTCCTTGGAGCTTCCTTCAAGCTATGTGAACCAGCAGTCGCCGGATAAGCTAATCGAACTGGTAACTCCGACAGGGACGATTCTGCTCTCCAGCGATATGCTGAAGCCGGATGCGGGTAAGCTTGGTCAGACGGTAACAATTAGCATTAATAACGCGAATACCAGCGGTTGGAGCGAGCAGTTGAAAAAGAAGCTTGGCGACCGTCCTGTAGTAGATTTATCGATTCAGTCTGCTGGTCAGACCATTGACTGGCACAACAGCGGGTCGCCTGTGACGGTATCGATTCCGTATGTTCCTTCGGCAACCGAGAAGGCCGATGTCAAAAAGCTGACCGTATGGTATATCGACGGAAGCGGCAAGCCGTTTCCGGTACCCAGCGGACAGTATATGGAAGCGGCCGGAAGCATCGTATTTACGACGAAGCATTTTAGCCAATACGCGGTTGCTTTCGTGCAAAAATCGTTCGGTGATCTGAACGGCTACGCATGGGCGAAAGAAGCGATCGAGGTACTTGCGGCAAAAGGAATCATTAACGGCGTATCCGATACGTCTTATGCTCCTGGCGTTTCGATTACGAGAGCCGATTTCGTGAAGCTGCTTATCGATACGTTTGGTTTTACGACGGACACACCGGGCGGCTTTGCCGATGTGAGCTCGAATCGTTATTACGCCAACGCGGTAGGCACGGCTAAGGCTCTTGGCATTACGAACGGTGCCGGCGGCAACCGGTTTAATCCGGAAGCCCCGATTACGAGAGAGGAAGCGGCAACGTTTATCGAGCGTGCTCTCGCTGTTGCCAAGGCTGGTTTGCCAGCTGCCTCTGATGATGTGCTTGCCGGATTTACCGATGCCGGCGAAATTTCGGCTTACGCGAAAAGCAGCATAAGCGCGCTTGTCACAGCGGGACTTTTGCTGGGCCATGACGGACTGCTGGAGCCAAAAGGCCAATTGACGCGGGCGGAAGCAGCTGCTTTGTTCTACCGGATTTATAATCAATAAATAAGTTGCTGGAGCCGGATTCCGTGCAGGAATCCGGCTCCTTTTTGGCGTATTATTAGCGTACTAAACATGCCTTTGCACCAATAAGTTAGACAAGTAATGCTGTATCAGAGGATTGCAGACACTGGAATGGCTATTCATGTTGGGAGGCTATATGGGATGAGCAATATTCGGATTGGGTTTATTGGAACGGGAGGGATTGCCGGCTGGCATGCCAAGCAGCTGCTAGAGCTCCCGGAGGTACAAATTACCGCGCTATCGGATACAAGCGAAGGCAACCGCGTTGCTTTTGCCGAGAAATTTGGTTTGCAGGATGCCCGGCAGTTCTCCGCATATGAGGATATGCTTGAGCAAGGCGAGCTGGATGCGGTTGTGATCTGTTCTCCGCATACGCTTCATTTCAGGCAAGCCTACGATGCGCTGGACAGAGGTCTGCATGTGCTTATCGAGAAGCCGATGACTTGCTCGTCGGAGGAAGCGGAGCAGCTTATTCAGAAGGCGGAAGAGTCGGGGAAAGTGATGCAGGTGTCGTACCAGCGGCATTTCCAGCCGGAATTTCTGTACATTCGGGATGCCATTGCAAATGGGGAGATTGGCAGGCTGACCTCTGTAACCGCTTCACTTAGCCAAGAGTGGTACCAGCTTACGGAAGGCACGTGGAGGCAGGTTCCTTCGCTTTCCGGCGGAGGGTTTCTGATGGACTCCGGCAGCCATATTATTGACGTGCTGTTATGGACAACTGGAATGACTCCCGTAGAAGTAAAGTCCCAGCTTCAGAACCATGGAGCGCCGGTTGAGATCGACAGCTTCACTTCGATCCGCTTTGCGGAAGGGGTGCTCGCGGGTTTGAACTTTGCTGGCTATGCCCCAGGCTGGAACGAGACGTTTGCGTTCTGCGGAGATAACGGCGGCATCTACTACGACAACGGTAGAATCACGCTTCGCCGCTTGAACGAAGAGCCGATTGTACCTGAACTCCCGGAGCAAACGACGAACCAGGACAAAAGCTTCGTCGATGCCATTCTTGGCCGCCACGAGGTGCTTGTCCCTGGAGAGTTCGCCCTCAAGGTCGTATCCTTAAGCGAAATGATCTACCAGGCAGCGGGTTATGATCCGCTGAAAAGATAACAACAAAGGGTTGCCCCGTGCGCGGGGCAACCCTTTGTTGTGTAGTTGGCTGGCTAGGATCGGCCAGCTGTGAAGTCTGTAAGGCCGAAAACGGCCTTACAGCAAGCAAAACTGGTACACCCGGAAACGCTGTAAGGCTGAAAACCGGCCTAACAGGGGTGGACCACCACCAACCGATGCCTGCGCCCAATCTCAAGCTGTAAGCTCCAAAGGAGGCTACCAGCAGTAAAAAGTAGCCTCGCCGAGTGCTGTAAGCTCCAAAGGAAGCTAACAGCAGTAAAAAGTAACCTCGCCGAGCGCTGTAAGCTCCTAAGGAAGCTAACAGCCCCCATCAACTGGTGCACGCGAGCTTAATCCGCAGTCTGTAAGCTCCAAAGGAGGCTACCAGCAGCAAAAAGTAACCTCGCCGAGCGCTGAAAGCTCCTAAGGAAGCTACAACTGATGCACTCGAGCTTAATCCGCAGTCTGTAAGCTCCAAAGGAGGCTACAAGCAGTAAAAAGTAACCTCACCGAGCGCTGTAAGCTCCAAAGGAAGCTAACAGCCCGCACCAACTGGTGCACCTGAGCCTAATCCGCAGTCTGTAAGCTCCAAAGGAAGCTACCAGCAGTAAAAAGTAACCTCGCCGAGCGCTGTAAGCTCCAAAGGAAGCTAACAGCCCCCATCAACTGGTACACCTGACCCTAATCCGCAGTCTGTAAGCTCCAAAGGAGGCTACCAGCAGCAAAAAGTAACCTCGCCGAGCGCTGTAAGCTCCTAAGGAAGCTAACAGCCCGCACCAACTGGTGCACCTGAGCCTAATCCGCAGTCTGTAAGCTCCAAAGGCAGCTACCAGCCCGCCAACCAGCTCATAGCCGCTTACTTGATTTCAAACTCGCCCACCAGGGCAATGTATAGCGCAACGGAAAGCACCTAGACATAGCTCAAGCGAAAGAGGCCAAGAATGCGACAGAAAGTTTAAAGATGTCTCATTTAGAGCACGCCTAAACCGGGCTAGAATGGGAGGGAGCACGACAAGAGGAGGGTACTCGAATGGCAAAAATAACGGAAATCAAATGTATTCGCACCCGCAAAAACGGGACCTGGACCATCGTCAAAGTGATGACGGACCAGGATGGGCTGTACGGGCTTGGCTCCGCATCCGATGTCTATAATCCGGAAGCGGTCGTGCAAATCATCGAGCAATTGCTTGCTCCTCTATTAATCGGAAAGGATGCCGCCAATATAGAAGATTTGTGGCAGACGATGTATATGAGCGGCTATTGGAGAAACGGCGCATTGCTGCATACCGCAATCGGCGGCATCGACATGGCGCTGTGGGATATAAAAGGCAAGGATGCTGGGCTTCCCGTTTACCAGCTGCTTGGAGGAGCTTGCCGCGCCGCGGTTCCATGTTACGGTCATGCCGGCGGCAAGGATATCGCCGAGCTGAAAGAGGATGTGCACCGGTTTATGGAAGAAGGCTACACCGTCATCCGCGTACAGATGGGCGGCTACGGAGGCGGCGGCTTTATTGACCGGGATAAGGCGAACATTCCTAAGCAGGCATGGGGCAGCGGTCCGGTATTTGACGAGCAGTCATACTTGCATGCGATCCCGCATATGTTCGAACAGCTGCGGAATGAATTCAGCATGAGCGTTCAGTTCACCCATGACGTGCATGAGCATCTAACGCCGGTGAATGCGATTCAGCTTGCGAAGCGTGTGGAGCCTTACAGCTTGTTTTTCCTCGAGGATGCCATCGCGCCGGAGCAGATTGGTTGGTATCGTCACTTGCGGCAGCAATCCGCTACCCCTCAGGCGGTTGGCGAGCTGTTCGTGAATCCGCAGGAGTGGACGCAGCTGATCAAGGAACGGCTGATCGACTTTATCCGCGTGCGCGTATCCAAGGCGGGAGGCATAAGCGCCTGCCGCAAAATCGCCGCTTTAGCCGAAGCATTTGGCGTACGTACGGCTTGGCAGGAGGGCGGGGAAAACGATCCCGTCAATCAGGCGGCAGCCGTTCACCTCGATATGGCGATATGGAATTTCGGTATTCAGGAAGTGAACCATTTCAAGCCGGAAGAGAAGGATGCTTTCGAGGGGCATATCGAGCGGAAAGGCGGCTATTTGTATCCGTCGCAAAAGCCGGGTCTCGGCATTGAGCTGGATGAGCTGAAGGCGCAGCAGCTGCTGGGAGAAGGCTGGAGCAAATCGGTGTATTTCAATCCTTATCAGCTGGACCGCAAGGCGGACGGCACGCTGGTACGCCCATAATTCTTCATTAATAGGAGTGTAACCCTTATGAAAACAATTGCAGTAACAGGCGGCAGCGGCAAGCTGGGCTCGGCACTGATCAAGGAGCTCCAGCTGGAGGGCTACAATGTCACATCGCTGGATACGCAGCACTCCAACGAGCTGAGGTGCCGGCAAATCAAGGTGGACCTGAACGATTTCGGACAAGTCGTCTCCGCGCTCCATGGAGCCGATGCGGTCATTCATCTGGCTGCGATTCCGGCTCCGCTTGGTTACCCGTATCCGTATATTTTCTCTAATAACGTAGTGTCCGGCTACAATATTCTCGAAGCGGCTTCGCTGCTTAACATCCGCAAGGTTGTTGTTGGATCCAGCGAGTCCTCTTACGGATTTGCTTGGGCGCCAACCCCGTTCTCGCCGGATTATCTCCCGGTGGACGAGGAGCATCCCCAGCAGCCGCAGGAATGTTACGGTTTATCGAAGATCGTAAACGAGCTGACGGCCGCGATATTCGACCGCCGTAACGGGATGCAGGTGATCTCGCTCCGCTTCTCCATGATTACGAAGCCGGAGGATTACAAGCATCTGGCAATCCACAAACCGGAGGCATTCAAAAATATTTTCTGGAGCTACATCGATATCCGGGATGCCGTCAGCGCCTGCATCGCTTCGCTTAAAGTCGACGATAGAGGAGCAGTCTGTCTCAACATTACAAGCAGCGATACGCTGAGCGACCGGCCAACCGCGCAATTACTCGAGCAGTTCTATCCGGACGTAAAGGATCTGCGCGATTCGTTCCCGGAGCGGACGGCAATCGTCAGCAACAAGGAAGCCGAGAGAGTGCTCGGCTGGAAGCCGCGGCATTCCTGGGCGGACAGCGAATAAAGCACAATGACAAAGCCCTGAACCGGTCAAGATAGCTTGATCGCTCAGGGCTTTTCTGCCTTATCCTTTAATAGAGCCAATCATAACTCCCGTAACGAAATGCCGCTGCACAAACGGATACATGATCCATACCGGCAGGCTGGAGACGATAATAATCGCATACTTGATGCTTTCGGCAAGAAGAATTTTGTCCTCCAGTCCCACATTGCCGTCAACGGCCGCCGATTGGCTGATCATCAGGATTTCGCGCAATACGAGCTGCAGCGGATAATGCGACTCGTCGCGCATATAGATAAGCGCGTTAAAGAACGAATTCCAATGGCCTACCGCGTAGAACAACACCATCACGGCCAGAATCGGCTTCGACAGCGGCAAAATAATGTTCACCAGCAGCCGCCAGTTCGAGCAGCCGTCAATATGGCCCGCCTCCTGGATCTCCCACGGAATGCTGGATTGGAAGTAAGTTCTCATGACGATCAAGTTGTAGGTCGATATGGCGCCCGGAACAACAAGCGACCAGATCGTATCCACCATCCCGAGATCCTTCACAAGCAGGTAAGTTGGAATAAGTCCGCCGCTGAAAAACATCGTAAGCGTAATAAGCAGCATCAGCATTTTCCGCCCGGGAAGGTCGGGTCTCGACAGCGGATAAGCGGCCAAGGTCGTCATTATGATGTTTATGACGGTTCCCGCAACGGTGTAAAGGATGGTATTCCGGTAACCGATCCAAACCTCGTTATTATGAAAAATATTCGTATAAGCCTCTAATGTCAGGCCCTTTGGCAGCAGCCATACCCCGCCGTCCAACACCTTAGCCGGATCGCTGACGGAAGCGCTGACTACAAAAAGCAGCGGATACAGCACAATAAGAATAATAACTGCAGCAAGTATATACACAACCGCATTAAACAGCCGTTCACTCGACACTCCCGAGCGGTTGATCATTGGCTTCCCTCCTTACCATAAGCTTGTCTCGGACAGCTTGCGGGCGAACCGGTTCACGACGAGCAGGAGCGCCAGATTAATGACAGCGTTAAACAGTCCAATCGCGGCGGTATAGCTGTATTCGCCTTTCAATATGCCCGTCGTATAGACAAAGGTTGAGATGACATCGCTGGCCTCGATATTCATGCTATTCTGCATAAGCAGCACCTTCTCGAAGCCGATATTCATAAAATGGCCAATATCCAGAATAAGCAGGATCACGATAACCGGCACGATACCGGGCAGGGAGATATGCCAGATCCGCCGCAGCCGGGAAGCCCCGTCCATCTTAGCCGCTTCGTACAGCTGAGGATTAATGCCAATGAGAGCCGCGATGTACATAATCGACTGCCAGCCCATGTTCTGCCAAATGTTCGAGCTGATGAAAATCGGCTTGAACCAAGCGGCCTCCTCGAGGAACCGGATTGGCGTGCCGCCAAACGCCTCGATTAGCCCGTTGACGGGGCCGCTTTTGGGAGACAGGAACAGCTGCAGCATCCCAACGATTACGACAATGGAGATAAAATGGGGAAGGTACGTAATATTTTGCAGCCATTTGCTAAAGCCCCTGCTCGGAAGCTCTTGAATAATGAGAGCCAGAACGATCGGAATCGGGAAGGCAATCAGCAGCGAGAACAAATTGATGGAGATGGTATTCCACAGCAGCCTCCAGAAATAATACGAATCGAAGAAGCGGGTGAATTGCTCGAACCCGACCCATTTGCTGCCTACGATTCCTTTGGCCGGATTAAAGTCTTTAAACGCGATTTGGAGCCCGTACAGCGGGCCGTATTGGAACAGAAGATACCAGGCAATAGGAAGCAGGAGCATCAAATATAAATCGTAACGTTTAGTTATCTTTTTAAACAGCCGGGAGCCGCGCATGGAGCGGCTCCGCGGACTGGCGGTCGGATGATTGGCCTCGGCCGGTCTCATGTGCGACCTCCTTTTTAGTTATTGTTTCACTTTATCGTAGGCATCCTGATACAGCTTCTGCAGCTCCTCGATCTTCAGCTTCTTCAGCGTAGCTTGGAAGTCATCCCATTTATCGAAGCTAAGCGCGCCGGTAATAAACTTGGTGCTTTGCTCGTCGTAATATTTATCAAGGTCGTTGCGGAGCACGTCGACTTTCTTGGCGGTCTCCTCGTCGAACATCGGAGCGGCATAGCGGACCTCAGGCATGTAAGGATCAAGCTTCTTTTGGGCCTCTTGCACTTGAGGCGGATTAATAAAGGAGGCTACATTCTCGCTGATGAGATGAGGTGCGCCGCCCCCCGCGTAAGGCGTAATTTTGCCTTGGTTTCCGGTATTCAAAAATTGCTGCGTATAATACGGAATGCCGTCTTTAAGCTCATAGTTTTCGCCTTCCCGGCCGAACCTGAGCAGAGTGGAGCCTTCTTCGCTGTAGAAATAATCGATCCAGCGCATGGTTGCTTCCGGATGCTTGTTCACGGATGTAATGGCGAATGAGCCCAGGTCACGGGGAACGGGAGCGCCTTGGCTTTGCAGGCGGTCGCCATGCGGACCTTCAAGCGGTGCGATACCGGTATACTGATCCTGAATCGGCAGGAACGCGTTATTGGTTTGATCAAAGAAGAAGCCAACGTTGCCCGATCCCTGCTTGGCGATATATTGGGCTTCCGTCTGGGAGAACACTTCCGGGTCAAGCAGCTTTTCGCTGTAGAGCTTGTTCAAATATTGAAGCAGCTCCTTGTTCCGGTCATTGCCCATCCAGATTTCCACCTTGCCATCGACCAGATTGATGTTATATCCAAGCTGCGTATCCAGGCCAAACGAACCGCTCATCATCGGAATAATCGGCAGGCCTAGACCAACCCCGGCGCTGGCACGGGCCGTCAATGGGATTTCATCCTGTTTTCCGTTGCCGTTCGGGTCTTTGTCCCGGAAGGCAACCAGCACATTATACAAATCCTCCGTCGTTTGAGGCTCCTGCAAATTGAGCTTTTTCAGCCAGGCTTGATTAATCCATTTCTTGTCCGTCCGTGCTGCCCCTACCGTAACAACCGTAGGCAGGGCGTAAATATGGCCTTCCGGCGTTGTAATCGCAGATCCAATCTCGGGATATTGCTCCATCAGCTTTTTGAAATTCGGGGCGTAATCATTGATCAGATTTTCCAGCGGAATCAATTGGCCGGCCGTTCCGTAACGGATCGCCTCAAGCGAAGTAAGAGAGGAACGGAACAGGGCGTCGGGCAGCTCATTGGATGCGAACAGCAAATTCTTTTTTTCCTGGAAGCCATCCGTAGGCACCTCGGTAAACTCTACGTCAATGTTGCTTTGCTTGGCATAGTCCTGGAACACGGGCATGTCCTTGAACGGGCCATTCACAGGGGCAATACGCGAGAACATTTTCAGCTTAATCGGCTCCTGAACGATCGGAAAACCGGTTTTGCTGACTTCGCTTGAGGAAGCTTCCTTTGAGCTGTTTTTGTTATCCGCGTCATGGCTTGAGCTGCACCCGGCTAGCGCCAATGAAAGGGCAAGCATCGCGGACACGGTAATGGTACTCCGTTGTTTAATCATCATTACAGCAGTCTCCTTTAAAACATAGTATTCAAAGTCATATAGTTGGTTTTGTGAGCTGCATTTAGCATAAAGTAAGCGGTATGAAATAGAAATAACATTTCGTTGTGATCAATTTGGCATTTTGTTAGACGCCAGCAGCTTGCTGCGGTAGTTCGACGGCGACATGCCGGTGTAATTGCAGAAGGCTCTCGAGAAAGTGTAAAGGTCTGTATAACCTAGCGAAAGCGAGATATCGGTAATCGATAGAGTCCGGCTCTGCAGCATCTCGACGGCCCGTTCCATCCGCAGCTTTATTAGATATTCGCGGGGACTTATGCCGAAGCTTTGTTTGAACCTGCTGGACAGATGAGAGCGATGCATGCCGGACCACTCCGCCAGGTCCGTTACGCTTATGCCTTCCGCATAATGCGTCTGCATATATTGCAGGCAGGATTTTAGCCAATCTTTCTCCTCGCTCACTTCGGGAAGCGGACGCGACAGTATTTCGAACAGCTGGTACAGCATCATCTGCAGCTGTAAATCGCCGTCCTTCTGCCAGTTTTTCATCCGTTCCATGCATGCCTGCAACTGATTGGCAAGCTCAGTCGTAAGCCTGTTGCGCAAATACGGCTTATGCTCGGTAATTCCGATCCTTCGGACAAGCATCTCCGCTTGGGAGCCGGTAAAGGCTAGCCAATGCATCTTGAGCGGGGAAGCGGAATCGTATTGCGTAATCCAGTAGCTGTGCTTCACATCGGGGAACAGGCAGAACATGCTGCCCTTCGGCAGAGTAACGGTCTCGCCCATGCTGGACAGCGTAACCGAGCCGTTAAGCACAAAATGGAAAGAGAAGCATTCAATCACCCTTGGTCCAACGCTATAATTCGCCTTGGCGATATTGCGGCCCGTGCGAAGCGGCCAAAGCCCGCCCAGCTTCTCAAATTCGTTAGGCGTGTAATAAAAGATGTCTGCAAATTCATGGCCGTAATCTTTCAAAGGAATTCACCCCGCAAAAAAAAGACATAGCGGTGCCAAGGGGCACATGCTATGTCTCTAGTAGTCTAGTCGACGATCTGTCTATTGTAGCATAGATCGTCATTTCCGTTCAGGGCTAGGCGTAAATCCGGTAGCTGCCGCTTAATGCCAGCAGGCTGAAGAAATAAAGGCAGTTATCGTAATAGCGGCGCTCGCCCTTGCGAAGCGGGGTGTTCCAGAACAGCTGAACAAAGTGGCCGGCGTCCGGACCATCCGCAGCAAGAGAAGCCATGGCATTGGTCGCTAGCAATCCGATAGGATGCAGCGCCGGCTCGTCGAAAGGTTTGCCGTCAATCGTATAACGGCGGTAAGCCGCAACTTCGACCGGACGGAAAAACCGCTGGATCCGGTTCGACTGTCCGACCTGCCACTGATCCTGGCGGAACCATGCCCAGTCCAGGCCGATATTGGCCGCTACCCGGTAAGCATCGCTGTAGAAATGACGGAAGTCGCCATGGCGCTGCACCGCTGCCGGCGTTCCGTCGTAGTTGGCGTACTCCGGCGACAGTCCCGTCTCGGGATGGCAGGCCGCATGCAGGTAAGCCCGGCTTGCTTCCGCCGCTTCCCGCCAGAACGGTCTGTCCTCTTCGTCCGCCCATAAGGCGAACAATTCGTAGAAATGGGGGAGATGGTAGGACGGATCGCTAAACGGTGATTCCGGCACAAACTTGATCAGCTTATTGGAAGGCTCCCACATCGGACTGCCTCCATTGCCGTCTTCGCCTTGATGGACACAGGCACGCAATATTCGCCTCGCCTGCTCCGAGTAATTGTACGGCTCCGGTCCGTCGCCCCAGCGGTTCGCGGCAAAGAACAGCGCCATCGCGAAAAACTCCTCGCCGTCCGGCGCAGGCCCTTGGGACAGACGGGTTCCGTCCGTTTTGCAATGCCAGGCGAAGTAATCCTTGTAACGTCCTTCCGAGTGCTGCATATAAGTGACGGAGAAGTTCCACAGCCGGTCGAAAATCTCCTTGTCATTCATCTGAACCGCCATCATCATGCCGTAGGACATGCCCTCCGACCGGACATCCACATTACCCGTATCGAGGAAATACCCTTTGTCTTCTCCCATCGGGTAATAAATCCGGACATCCGGATCACCGTGCAGCAGATCATTCCAAGCTTGCTTCAGCTTAGCTTGTATGGCTGTCTCGGAGTAACCGAGTTCCTTGAACAAATTTCGGTATTCACCGGTATAATAAGCCCCTTTTTCCAAAGCTGTCATTGTAGTAAAAACCTCCATTTCGTGGTGTATAACCCCATCTTAGCACAGGCAGAACTATATAAATTAAAGCGTTTTCATTGAAAATTATAGATTGCTGCTGTCAGTAGAAAATAAAGTTCAAAACTAGAAAAATAAAGGATTATACTAGGCAAATAAAGTTGCAGAATTAGAAAATGGGTAATAAGACTTGCGATCTTTATTAACGAGGAACAATAGTTCAGAAGGAGAATCAGCAGGCTGCTTCATTTTAAGGCAACTTCTGATTTCTAATTTCATAGTTTATTGATATATTTAAGATCCATGAAGATGAATTTGGAGTAGATGGGAAGAGAATAGAATGTTGTGATGCAAAGACTGACAACATGCTGCCAACAACCGGTAAATGCGCTCGATCAGATTTTTAAAAAGTCGAAATAGATGTGTGCTGGATTACCAATCAGATTCATTCAGGGAGGAAATAACATGCTATACGAGTTGCGAATCTATACGATTTACGAAGGTCGAATGGATGCCATTCAAGACAGATTTAAGGAGCATACGTTTAGAATTTTTACAAGACTGGGAATGAAGGTCGTGAATTTCTGGATAGATGCAACAGGCCAAAATAAACTATATTATGTGATGGAATATAAGGATATGGCGCAGCGTCAAAGGCTATGGGAGCAGTTTAAGAAAGACATAGAATGGATTCAAGTAAAACGCAACTCGGAAGAAAACGGAGGGCTCATAGTCGAAAAAATTGATGAATATTTTATGAATCAAGCTGAATTTTTTGGATTGGGAAATTGAACTTGGACGGAGAACGATAGCTCAATATAAGAACAGTGCAGCAGCCGGTCAATAATGATCGGCTGCTGCACGTTTCTCAACGAATCGGCAGTTATGAAGGCCCCCCTTTATTATATAGCACGAACTTGAACCCGCCTCCGCAGCGGGGTGTTTTTTTGTCTGCTTCAATTGTTCATGTAAGCACTAGAGATATGAACCGATTCTATTAAAATCCCAGTAACTTTTAAATGCGTTTGAATAGATTAATAGAGTAGTACAACTTTAGATGAAAGGGGGAATGACATATGGCTGTCAGTAAAAAACAAATTTCGAAATATTACGGCAAGAAGATCTATGCGGTCAAGAAGGACGGAACAATCGTTACAGGAACACTGACACAAGTTCAGGGTAATCGTGTGATTCTTACCCAGTTAAGACCGGAAAAAGGGAAAACAGTAGAAACGAAATGCTTTTTACCACTGTTTTTATTTGATTTGCTAGCAATTGGACTGTTTGACGGTTTTGACGGAGATTTCTTCTTTTAAGCATGAGATCCACAAAAGATTTATCACGGTATAAAAAATCAGCGTTACCGAATTTTAAAACGGTAACGCTGATTTTTTATAGACAGCAGGAGAAGTGAGAAATTATGAAGTGCTTGTCGTCCCACATCGAAGATGTCGGATGACAAGAACATTTGAAAATAAAACAGCGACAGTCCTATTCTTGTCCTAGGCTGTCGCTGTTTCAATTCTAGGCTTCACGGCGGCCTAGCTGCTATTCCAGGTTCGCGTGATTGTTGTACATGGCTGCCCCTTGCAGCTCCTGCCGCTGCATGAGGTGCAGCACGATCGTATCCAGCAGAAGCAGAAGGCTTTGCTCGAACAAGGTGCCCATTGGCTGGCTGGAGCCTCCGGAAGTGCTGTCTTTGGTTACAGCCGGGATCGTTACCCGGGAGGAAGCCGCTGCTCCTAAGGTAGACTCCGGAACAATGGTCACCACGCCAACGGCTGCGCCAATGCTTTGGGCTTTGGCGGCCATGCTTGTCAGCGTTTTGGTCTCGCCGGAGCCCGAGCCGATGAGCAGCAGATCCCCCTCAGCAATACCGGGCGTAACGGTCTCGCCTACGACGTAAGCGCGGAAGCCCATATGCATCAGGCGCATGGCAAAGGCCCGCATCATCAGTCCGGAACGTCCGGCTCCGGCTACAAAAATTTTGTCCGCTTCCGTTATCCGATTCATTAAAGCCTCGATCTCGCCTGGATTAACCGCGTCAAGCGTGCGTTCCAGCTCTTGAAGAATGGAGGATGCTGCACTCGGCGTACGCATTGGCCATTACCCTTTGATCAGCTGCTGCATTTGAGCGGCAACGGCTTGCTTGTCATCCGCGCCGGTAATGCCGCCGCCAACGATAACCAGATCCGGCTGGGCACTGATGACTTCAGGCAGCGTTTGAAGCTTGATGCCGCCTGCGATCGCTGTTTTTGCCTGCTTCACAACGCGTTTGATCGTAGCCAGATCCTCGAACGAGTTTTTGCCGTCTGCCTGATGGTCGTAACCGGAATGAACGCAAATATAATCAACGCCAAGATTATCGATTTCCACTGCGCGCGCTGCAATGTCCTTTACGTTAATCATGTCGACCATAATCTTTTTGTTCTGCTTGCGGGCTTCATCAACCGCGCCTTTAATCGTGGAATCGTCGGATACGCCAAGAACGGTGATGATGTCGGCGCCTGCTTCAGAAGCTTTCATTACTTCATAACCGCCGGCATCCATAATTTTCAGATCGGCCAGTACTTTGAGCGACGGGAATTCCTCTTTGATTTCTTTGACGGCGCGGAGCCCTTCGTTAATGACAACAGGGGTACCAATCTCAACGATATCAATATAAGGGGCAACCTCTTTCACGACTTCCTTTGCCTCCGGGATGTTTACCAGGTCAAGCGCCAATTGCAGTTCCATAATATGATTCTCTCCTTTATTTTGGGTGTTGAAAGCGATGAGTTCATATTAGGGCGATACCGGAATTTACGGAAGTACGCACTTTCAAGTAAGTCCGTATCCTGCAGGAAACTATGGAGCGCAAAAAAGCAGACTCCATGCGGAGTCTGCTCGGCTTTCATTCAGAAATATGCGGTTTAAATTTCTGCTGCTTGAAGGGAAATCGGCTCCGAATCCGATGTTCTGCCCAATACCTCTTCGCCGTAATGCTTGCCCCAGTTGTACATCAGCTTCAGGATCGGCACCAGGCTTTCTCCATGCGGGGTCAGCTTATATTCGACCTTCGGCGGTACAACCGGATAGACGGTCCGCTTGACAAGCTGATCCTCCTCCAGCTCGCGGAGCTGGTTCGTCAGAATCTTTTGCGTGATATGGGGAATGAGCTTTTGCAGCTCGCTGAACCGTTTTGTGCCGTCAATGCCCAGATGCCAGAGGATGATAAGCTTCCATTTGCCTCCGATTAACGCAAGGGTTAGTTCTTTTTCACAGTTGATTTGATCAATCTCAATTCGGGAACGAATATCTTTCGCCAACGTTAAGCACCTCCACTTATCTAACCGTGTCACAATAGATTACAAGATTATCGGGTTCATGTCTATTAAAGATGATGTCGAAAAATATCGGTTTATGGTATGATCGAAATTATTGCCTATATTATGGTAAAAAGGTGGAGAATAAATGGATTATAGGGAGACCCTGCACCGAAGAAACAAGCTGCTGGTAAATATTATATGGGTCATGCTGTTACTCGGCGTAGCCGTTGATTTTCTGACCGGAGCCGGGATGGATTCGATTATCGTCCTCGCTATCGTAGGCACGCTTACCTGCGGCGCTGCAACGATTCTGGTCTATAAACGCTGGTTAACGAACTATATTATGTATTTCATTTCGACAATTGTTACCGTGCTAACCTTGCTGTTATTGTTAACCGGACCGATCATTACGACTTATTTTCTCGTATATGTCAATCTGGCCATCATGACGCTTTACGGCAACTCCAGGGCGATTGGCTATTCCGGATTAATGGGCGTCCTTCTGACGGTTTATTGTTACGTTAGTCCCGACAAGACCGAGATTTTCGGCGATAACGCTCCAACCACGATGTTTATGTATTTCTGTATGGTGGCGGTTCCGCTATATGTATCGACCAAGTTCAGCGAGCGGCTGCAGCACAATATTATTGAGCATGGCGAGCGGGCGATGCTGGAGAACAAACGGTCGCTCGAGCTAGTCGGACAGGTCTCTTCCTCGGCGGGACAGCTGAATTCGTTCAGCACGAACCTGAAATCCAACATGACAACGGCCGGTTCGATTTCCAAGGAAGTTACCTCGGCCTTCTCGGAAATTACGTCAAGCATGGAAGCTCAAACGTCCAGCATGAATGACATCAGCGAAGCGATCCGCCATATCGAAGCTTCCGTGTCCTCGCTTGCGAACCGTTCCACCGAGATGAAGGAACTGTCGGCAAGCTCAGCTCTCTTAACCAAAGCCGGAAGCGAAGGAACCGCTGATCTTGAGCACGAGATGAAGCGCGTTAACGATACGATCGATACCTCCGTGCAGCTCATGAATGAGCTCGGCGAGCAGAATGCGAGCATCATCGAGATTGTGGCAACCATTAAGCATATTTCCGCGCAGACGAACCTGCTTGCATTGAACGCGGCGATTGAAGCGGCACGCGCAGGCGAGCATGGCAAAGGCTTTGCCGTTGTCTCGCATGAAATCCGCAAGCTGGCGGAGACATCCCAGCATTCAACCGAGCAGATCGAGCAAATTTTGGAGAGCATCCGCACGAAGACGATTTTGGCGGCAGAGCAGGTGGTTGAAGGGCAGCAGTCCGTTATTGGCAGCACGGCGGCAGCCCGCAAGGTAGCCGATGTGATGCGGGCTTTGGCGTCAGACGCCAATAAACTGGAGAGCCATTCGGGCGAGGTCGACTATTCGGCGGAGCAGCTTCAGGAGCAATATACGAGAATTACCGGTCAAATCGTATCGATTGCCGGTTCCACGGAACAGAATATGGCGGCAATCCAGGAGATGTCGGCCAGCATGACGACGCAGGACAGCCGGATTGTTGAGATTGTCGAGAGCTTCCTGCAGCTGGACAAGCTGACCTCCGATTTGAACGAGATGACCGAACGGAGAACAAGGGAATAGAGAAAAAGCTAATGAGGCCGCTGCTTCATTGGCTTTTTCTTTATGCATATTAAGGCTGAATTAAGCTTTTGAGCGGTTTGAATAGGAATTCATCTACGGTAGGAGTACCCGGCGTATCCGGAATATCGAGAAACAAGAAAATCCAGATAACCGCCAGGAGGGAGAAGAACACCGTTTTTTCCTTCGACCCCCATTTTTTTAACTTCGGCCATTCCAGCCATAAGATCAGGAAGGTTCCCAGGGTAATGAATATAATAAACTGCAGCCTCATTTTATTTCCCCTCTTCATATGGCATTCCGCCGGGTGCGTTAATTAAACCCGGTTTTTTAATATCGGTTTTAACATCCATAGTAATTTTGATTTTAGCGAATTGCTCATCCCATTGCCCCTTTGCCCGCTCCCATTCTCTTGGATATTTCTTGTGATAAACGCTGGAGAAGTGAACGGCGTCCGCCTTTAATTGCTGCAAATAGAGGACGGAAGTCTCGATCCGACGATGAATATCCTCGCGGAATGCCCGGTTCATTTCCTCGAGAACCTCGGGCTTCATGGGATCCATGCTTGTATTGTTCTGAACAATGCTTCCCATGGATTGAACTTTAATGGTCATCGACCAGTTATTCCCTTCGATATGGGGAGTCAATCGTACTTTTGTTTTTACAGGATGCAGGGAAACCTGCTTTCCCCCGACATCGAACGTTACGCTGTAATCCGAGATGACGTTATTAACCAGCAGGACTCCCCGCAGTCTCTTTTCCGTAAGCTTGCCGGACAGCTTGCCCTTCTTCAGGACAGCGGCACCTCGCATATAAGGGATGGTTTGGGTTGGCTTGTCCGCCAGCTTGGATGGCGGCAGTATGTAGACCAACGGAAGGGCGGTGGTCTCGGCATCCCCTTTCAGCTCCATACTCATTTGCTCCATCGTTACAAGCAGCCCGTCATGCAGATTGGAGATCTCGCGCAAAGCCTCCGATGAGGTGCGTTCAATAGGCGGGATCAAGTCAAGAGTTTCTGCGGCCTTCCCTTTGCTGATCATCATATAAGCCCGTTCCCGGGGCTCAGGATGCCGGACGAGAAAATCAAACTCCTCGCGGATCCCGGTTCTCGCCAGCTCCTCGCTGAAAATAAAAATTTTGCATTGTCCCCAAAACAGTCTTCTTGGCATTTTGCGTTGAAGCTTGGACAGGGCATCCTCGATATTGATTCCTTCCGCAGAGCGCGTAATGGCCCGGGGACCGCCTCCTCCGCTGCTTCCGGTTGCTTGCTGTCCGCTCCCCTGATTCTGAGGAATAATCACCTGCACGGTAACCTGCATTTTATTATGGATCCCTTTGTCAAAGGCTGTTGCCGTTATCAGCGCAAGATCATTCAGCTCGGTTCGGTCCCAGCATCCGGTGAGCGTTAACATGGAACTACCAATCATCAAAGCGATTATTATCTTTCTCATGAGACATGCTTGCTCCATGGTTTTCTGCACAGGGCTATAATCAGCAGCAAGAACGGCACGGCAAGCATGAAGGTTGACAAATGAATCGATCCCACCGTGGCGAGAAATCCGGCCATCTTGAAGAAGCTGGGAATATCCCAGAAGCAATGAATAACAATGAGAATGCCGATTGGAAATACAAAGGGTCTGTAGTCCTTCAGGTTAAAGCAGGAGGTGAAGGATAATACGGCAGCGTAATAAACAGCCGCGATTTTTATGAAGTTGCCAACGACCCACATCGCGAGAAGCAAAGCCTCCAGATTCTCGAAAAAATCGGCCCTGGAGATATACCGGAAAGCCGTTAATACCGGATACACCTTGTTGGCCGTATCGGGACCAAGCACGAACAATGCGATCAGACAAACATAGGTTAAGCTGGCAGAGACGGCTAATAGTGAAAGGAAGCTGTATTTGACGGTTTTATTCTTATCGATAACGCTGGGAAGGAAGAAGGCGATAATGAAAAATTCGGAATACCACGAGATCGGTGCCAATGATCCCTTTATAACCGGGATAATGCCATGGCTCATAAACGGCAGAATATGGCTTATATCGAAATCTGGTATTAATAAAAGCAAGAAAAATAATGGCAAAATAAAAAGCGGGGTTAACAATAACGCGCATCTGACCAGCAGTTCAACACCGCCGCGTACAGTAAATGCAGCCAGCAGAACCATTAAAATCACTAGGCAGAACATAGGCGTCTTGAATAAGTAATTGCCTGTGACAAATTCGGCGTATTCTCTGGAGACAATGCCGCACGTAAATACGAAAAATTGAAAATAGACGAGTCCAAGAACTTTTCCGGGTACTTTGCCAATGATGAGTTCACTGTATTGAACCAGATTTTTATCCGGGTACAGGCGATGCAGCTTAATCGAGATGGCAAGCACGATTCCACCTGCTAATATGGCAACGATAGGCGCCAGCCAGAAGTCGTTCCTGGCGTAATGGGCAGAGATTGCGGGAATCGTTATAAAACCGGTTGCCAATATAACCGAGTACATCAGAAGCGACATTTGAAAAGAAGTAATTTTCCCATTGTCCATTCCAGATCACCAATCCCTTTCATTCGTCATTCGTGCCCTGCCCCGGATTCGGCATTTGGCCCTGCGCTTGCCGGTATTTATTTGTCGTTCTAATGAGATCGGGCCTTGCGTCCATCATCCAGATTGGTGACCGGATCAGGATATCCCTCAGTTCACTCTTCATCACTCCTGATAAATAAGGCACATTGAAGGATTTCAGGCTGCACAAATGGATCACAAGGGCGATAAGACCCGACATGATGCCGAGTAGGCCAAGCGACCCGGCCAGCAGGATAAACGGGAACCTCAGCAGCCGTATAGGGAGTCCGGTTATATAACGCGGAATCATAAAGGATGAAATGCCTGTAATCGCAACTATGATAACCATGGGAGCCGATACCAGACCGGCTTGAACGGCAGCCTGCCCGATAACAAGCGCTCCTACGATACTGACGGCCGCACCGATTTGCTTGGGCAGTCTTACCCCGGCCTCACGCAAGGCTTCGAATGTAATCTCCATCAGCAGCGCTTCAACGAGCGCGGGAAAAGGCACGGCTTCGCGAGAGGTTGCCATGCTGAATAACAACGAACCAGGCACCATCTCCTGATGGAAAGTGAGCAAGGCTACATAAATGGAAGGAAGCAAAAGGGAGATGGCGGCGAAAAAATAACGCAGCCACCTGATGGCCGTGCTGAACATAAACCGCTGGTAATAATCCTCCGCGGACTGCATGAGCGAAAAGAAGGTGACCGGTGCAATTAAGGCAAAAGGCGTTCCTTCCGTCAGTATAACAACCCGGCCTTCAAGCAGGTTGCTGCTGACGACGTCAGGTCTCTCCGTGCTTAAGATTTGCGGGAATGGCGACAGCGGGTGATCTTCGATTAATTCCTCTATATAGCCGCTTTCGAGAATACCGTCTATCTGTATGCTCCCGAGACGCTCCTTGACTTCGCTTATCAGCTCAGGCGCTGCCAGGCCTTCAATATAGGCAATGATAATGCTTGTCTGCGTATATTCGCCGATGCAAAAGGAGTCCATTTTTAGCAAGGGGCTCTTTATGATCCGGCGAATAAGGGCTGTATTGACCCGTAATGTCTCCGTAAAGCCTTCCCTCGGTCCTCTAATGACAGATTCGGCGGTAGGCTCTTCAATGGATCGGGTTTGCCAGCTGCTCAAGCCAAACGCAAGTCCTTGGGGTTCATCATTCAGGAATAGCACAGGCTCCCCAATCGATAAATGTTTAATAACCTCTTCAAAGGTAGACAAGAGTTTTGACGAAGCGGATGTGATCAGATGCTCAGCCATGTATCCGACCGAAATCGTCTCGCCACTAAATCCCGTAAGCGGCTCAATCACCGTCTGCTCGATTCTTGAAGCATTGGCAAGTCCGTCGATGTAATAAATAACGGCCTGATTGCTATCCCCGATCGGCAAGTAACGGACATGGAAATCGGAGCACCTTGAATAAACCCCTTCAAGCTGCTGTTTGTTCAACTCCAGGCTCGGATGGAGGGGATGCTGCTCACCCTGCTTCATGATGTTTGGATTGATTTGCGCCGTTCTTTTGCCGAATGCTCGTGAAAGTCTAGATTTTCTCATAAATTTACTTTTTGCAGAATGAGTATGTAATATTCGCGGACATCGTCCTATTTTACTGCCGTTCCGGTTAGTCCGTCGGAAATGGAAAATAGGTTTAAAAATTAATACAAATAACTAAATTTTGGTATTTTCATCTATGGGAATGTCGATTATATTGAGGATTATTCAGGCCTTCTAAGATCGGAGATGGCCTTGTTTCGCTCGGCAGTTGAACAATTGGAGATGATAACGTGGTAGTTTTCATTTCGCTTATTTTCATTATTGCGGGAGTTATGGGATGGCTGTTCCCGTCTTTAAGCTGGCATATGAAGCATGGCTGGGCCGCGGACGGCAATTCGGGTCCAAGCGATAACTACATCCGTTTCAGCAGATTCGGAGCCGTTATTGTACTAGGCTGGGGGATTTACATTCTCATTACCGGAGATTTAGGCAAGCACAGTTCATAGAAGAGGCGAGGGGATTAGGATGCGAAGAGTGCCGATGGAACGTCCTACGGATCACTACGATGCCCGTTTATTCAAGATTGACGAGCAGCTCTGCGCTTTGCTTGAAGAACGAAGAGAGGTTTCCAACCAGAACCCGGGATTTCCGCCCTTTAAAAGCATTGAGAACTGGGCTGACCGGTATCGCTTGTACCCGGATTTGTTGAAGTCCATATTCAGCCTGTTAATGAATGAAGAGGTGTATCTGCCGCTGGTCGAGCCATCGGGCTTCCGCAAGCATTTGCCCGTTCTCCGTTGCGTGGAGAGCGGAGATAGAGTCTATACCTTATCCGGTATAAGGCAATACGAGAACGCCAGCGTCGTCAACCTGAGCATTCACGAGGACTACCGGGAACGCGAGAAGGAGGCCATGCGTACGCCTGCTTATATCGAGCTGGAGCTGGGCGAAGGTTATCGCTGTTATGTGGACCAGGGTACAAGCTCCGGAGGGAACTCCGCTTACGGCTTTGTTGTTTCTCCCGCTCTTCCGGATGATCTTGCCGGTCTTGCCTTTGTATTCAGCGAATACGAAAGGCCGTTAAGAAGGAAGCCGACAGGCGTAGAGATCGTTTTTCGGATGGAAGAATAGCATGTAACGAAGAAGGCCTTACCGGTCGATTCCGGTAAGGCCTTCTTCCATTATTGCTGGCGATCGAGCGCGTCGATTCCAAGTGCGACCGATCCGCAAAGACCGGCGTTATCGCCAAGTCCTGGCGGCACGATATAGGAATCAATGCCTTCACGCAGCGCTTCGTGCGAAGCGTAGCCGTTTAGGTTCTTCTGTACTTCCGCGCGGATCAGCGGGAACAGCTGCTCCTGATGCATAACGCCGCCGCCAAGGATAACCTTCTTCGGAGACAGCAGCAGAATCGCGCTGGCAATGGCTTGGCCGAGATAGAAAGCTTCCATCTGCCATGCCGGATGGTCCTTTGTCAGCTCGTCAGCCTTCACGCCCCAGCGTTGTCCGATAGCGGGACCTGCCGCCATGCCCTCCAGGCAGTCGCCATGGTAAGGGCAGAAGCCGGCGAATGTATCCTCCGGGTGTCTGCGGGTAAGAACATGGCCGCCTTCCGGATGCAGCAGGCCATGAACAAGCTTGCCTTCCGTGTAAACGCCAACGCCAATACCGGTACCTACCGTGTAATAAAGCGCGCTATTAAGCCCTTTTGCCGCGCCCCATTTGGCTTCGCCAAATGCGGCCGCGTTTACGTCCGTATCCCAGCCGTAAGGAACGGGAAGCTCGCGCTTCATCGTGCCAAGGAAATCATACCCGGACCAGCCTGGTTTAGGGGTTGTCGTAACAAACCCATAGGTAGGGCTGGCAGGATCGATATCGATCGGTCCAAAGGTGCCGATACCGATAGCTTCAACCTGCTTGTCGCGGAAGTAGTTCAGGACCTCGCGCAGCGTGGAATCCGGGTGCTCGGTCGGCAAGCTGATCCGTTCTTCGATTTCACCGTGTTCGTTGCCAATTCCGCATACAAATTTTGTTCCGCCTGCTTCAATTGCTCCAATACGCAAGTTCGTTGCCTCCTCAAAAGAATTGCCACACGAACGGCCTAGTTATTGGCCGTACGTGGTAAATCTTGCCTCGTAAGCATAGTGCTAAAGAATTGCCACACGAACGGCCTAGTATTTGGCCGTTCGTGGTAAATCTTGCTTCGTAAGCTTCACTCTGCTATTCGTGCGAAATAATAAGCTCAAGCTGGCCGCGAAGCGTAAAGTTTCCGAAGCCCAGCGGAATAATGAAATGGTCGCCTTTTTTCAGCGGATAGCTGCCCGTGGAATTTTCCAGCTCGCCAGCTCCTTCTAGGACGCTGCAGATCGTAAATTGAACCGGCTCCGGGAATGCCGTTTCGCCGCTCGTGTTCCATTTTTGAACCGTAAAGAAGCTGTTGGATACAAAGGTTGTTACCTCGGTGCCGCCTATGGTTTCCGTGGAGAAGGATGTCTCTGCATCCACATGGGGCACGGTAGTGACTTCAATGCCTTTATCCAAATGAAGCTCGCGTGTCGCGCCTTTATCATCTGTCCGGTCGTAATCATAGATCCGGTAAGTGGTGTCCGAGCTTTGCTGCGTTTCAAGCACTTGAATGCCTTTGCCAAGCGCATGGAGAGTGCCGCTAGGGACGTAGAAGAAATCGCCCGGCTTCACGGTTACCTTCGTAAGCAGCTGATTCCACTCGCCTGCATCAACCATTTGCTTTAATTGCTCTTTCGTAGCCGCGGAATGGCCGTAAATAATTTCAGCCCCCGGCTCGCAGCCAAGGATGTACCAGCATTCGGTCTTGCCAAGCTCGCCGTTCTCGTTCACCTGCGCATAGGCATCATCCGGATGCACCTGCACGGACAGATCGTCCGAGGCGTCGAGAATTTTGGTCAGAAGCGGGAATTTAACCGCTTCGGAGCCGAACAGCTGCGGCTGCTGATCCCACAACTCGCCAAGCTTAAGCCCTTTGTAAGGACCGTTATGAACAACGCTTTGACCGTTAGGGTGAGCGGAGACTGCCCAGCATTCCCCGGTGCGATCAGACGGAATATCGTAATGGAATTGCTCTCTTAATTGCTTGCCGCCCCAAATTCGTTCTTGAAATACAGGTTCCAGGAAAATCGGTTGATTCGCCAATCTTGATCCCTCCAAGTCATCGATTTCAACTTTACTAAACTTGACAATATAAACATTTGTAAAGTAAATTGATTATAACATAGGAACAGAGGAAGTTGAAGAATGCCGCGACCAAAAAAAATATCTATGCAAACGATCGCCGATAAGCTGGGCATATCCCGCAATGCGGTATCATTGGCGCTTTCTAATAAGAAGGGAATCGGAGAAGAGCTGAGGCAGCAAATTATCCAGACTGCTCAAGAGGTTGGATATCCGCTGAATGAAGGCCAATCCTCCGTTAGCGCTCCGGTTCTTGTGCTTGTGCCGGAACGAATTATGAGTCATGAGGATAACGAGCATTTTTTGTTTTATCATGATTTGATTTGGGGGTTGGACAGCCGGCTGCAGGAGGAAGGCTACAGCGCGGTTATTGTGAGAATCAGCATGGCCCAGGAAGACGAGCGTATCCTCCCCGAGCTGGTTCAGCATATCGACTGTCAGGGGATTATCGCATTTGGCATATTGGAGAAGGATTATATCTTAAAAGTGCAGCAGACCCTTGTAAAGCCGATGCTGCTGTTTGATTCCTATTACCGGGATATCGAGGCGTCCGCCGTTACTTCGGCAAATATCGAAGGGGCAAGCTTCGCGGTTAACTCTTTAATTGATGCGGGTCACAAACGGATCGGCTGTATTGCGCCGGTTAACCTGACGACCAGTCATGAGGAGCGTTGGTTTGGTTATACGAAGGCCATGCTGGAAAATAACCTGCAGCCCGACTTCTCCGTATGCCTGCTGGAGTCGGAAGGCTTTAGCCGAACGCAGGAGGAATTGTCGGTTTATTGCGACCGGTTCGGGGAGGGGGAATACCCTACGGCAGTTTTCTGCGGAAATGACCGGATTGCCCTCCTGCTCATGAAGGAGCTGGATAAACGGGGCATGCAGGTACCCGGCGATGTATCGGTCATCGGGTTTGACGGGCTTGCCATGTCCGCGGAGACGAGTCCTCCGTTAACGACGATGGCGGTCAATAAAAAAGCGCTATGCACCGCAGCGGTCGACGTGCTTGGTCTCATGCTCCGGCAGCCCGACAGTCCCGCCGTGCGCTGCAGTGCCGCGCCTATACTTCGTATGGGGGGCTCAGTCAGAAGTCTGACATGAGCCTCTTTTATTTGTTTAAATGCTTGCTCCGCTGTTGCGCTCGAAAGCGACAATCCACTCGCCTTGCGTCGCGGCATAACCGGTATCGCCTTCCACAACAAGGCCGTACAGATTTTTTACATCCAGGAATTCCTGGCGCTGGCCGTCAACGAACTCCAAAGTGATGTAATAATAAGTATGGGACGAATGACTGACGTGGCCATCATGGTTATGGGAGCTTTGCCTTACGTCCATTCGTTTGGATACAACCTTAGCAAAAGTAGATTCTTTGGGCGAGGTTGCGTTTTTCACGTACTTCGCGCCGCGAAAAATGACGGTTCCGATAACGATAACGAATCCGATTACAATAATAACGGGGATAATAGTGATCATCAGATCAAATCCCATTGGCGGTCCAAAGCCGTTGTTCATTCCTTGCTCCTCCGATGCTTCCCAGGATATGGGCATGTAATATGTTGATTGTACGTATGGAAGAGAAGAAAAGTTGCACTTGATCTTGCGATACCGAATATGTTATAAATGGAACGTGACTGATTGACCGGAATTGAATTTTGGTCATTTTACGAAGGTTCATGACTGTAGAAGGAAAGGAGATTGGCTCATGTCCATTGACCGCAAAGCGTTAATATTGAAGGCAGCGACGCAGTCGTTTGCGCAATTTGGCTACAAAGCGACCACAATGGATCTGGTGTCCAAGATCGCAAGCGTAGGCAAAGGCACGATCTATACTTTTTTCAAGACGAAGGAGGAGCTGTTCGAAGCGATTTTGAACAAGGCCG
Source organism: Paenibacillus sp. MMO-177 (assembly GCF_037147795.1). Lineage (NCBI taxonomy): Bacteria > Bacillati > Bacillota > Bacilli > Caryophanales > Paenibacillaceae > Paenibacillus > Paenibacillus sp. MMO-177. Next base: position 156,738 of record NZ_JBBCUR010000011.1, read on the forward strand.
AGATCGAATTGAAGGAAGCGATGAACTGCGGATTTGATATGGAAGGCAATGAGCGTTCATTTATTCATAGCGTGTTCAGCCTGCTTGATTCTATCCTCGAATTCCGCTCGGATCATGAGCTGTTCGTGAAGCTGGCTCAGGAGGTTAGGGATATCGGCACTGTCCAGGCGCTGGAGGGGATCCGGCGGATCGAGCTGTTTGGGCTTGAGTTCCTGAAGCAGAAGCTGGATGTTGCGATTGAGAAAGGCGAAGTCAGGGAATGCGATACGACAATCACATCCTATATGATCTTCCGCTTGTATCTAGGTCTTGCAACGGAATGGAACAAGTCGCATAGCGAGCCGCTCACCAAAGAGCAGATTAAGGAGAACATCGCGATGCTTATCACCAAAGGCATTGTGAAGGAATCCCGATCTTAGAAAATTCCAGCCTGTAATGGGCTGTTTTTTTGGTCAAAAATGACCGAAATACGAATTTAGTCAGTTATTCAACCGAAAGAAGGATGTGTGAACATGAGGCCGATTCAAGTTTTCCTCAAGGACATGAAAACTCTGGCGACGAAAAGAATGCTGCTGCTTTCTTTTATTGGCGTCGCCCTGCTTCCCATGCTGTACAGCAGCATACTGATTGACGGCTCGATGGACCCTTACGGCCAGACGAGCAAGCTACCCGTAGCCGTTGTTAACCTTGACAAAGGGGCGACTTATGAAGGGAAAACGATGAATGTCGGGGAAGACTTCGTTGACGAATTGAAGAAAAGCGATAATTTCAAATGGGATTTCGTTAGCGAAGAGCAGGCGAAGGATGGCATGGAGCATAACGATTACTACATGACCATCACCGTGCCTAGCAATTTCTCGGAAAACGCAGCGACCTTAACGCAGGAAAATCCGGTTCAGGCGGAGCTGATTTTCGAGCCGAACAGCCAATATAACTTTGTGGCCGGTCAGATCGGCAACAGCGCGATGAAAGAATTGCGTTCGAAGCTGAACACGCAAATTACCGAAGCGTATACCCGCAGCATGTTCGAACAGGTAGGAACGATCTCGGACGGTCTTGGCAAAGCTGGAGAAGGCGCAACTGAATTGAAGGACGGAGCGGGCAAGCTGGATGACGGCATTGCCACGCTGAAGGAAAACCTCAATAAGCTGGCTAGCGGCACTTCCGAGCTCAGCGGCGGCGTATCCAAACTGTACGATGGCGCTGCAAGCTTAAGCCAAGGCACCAGCCAATTGTCCTCTGGGGCATCGAGCTTAGCTGGCGGTCTGGGGCAATTGTCCGCAGCCGAGCGTCAGCTTGAGAACGGAGCTTCGCAGTCCAAGGCTGGCGCAGCCCAATTGGCCGAAGGATTAAAGGCTTCGAAAGACGGCGCGGCTGCGCTGAAGCAAGGTTTAACCGCTTCTGCCGCGGCAAGCGCGCAGGTAGCCGACGGTGCGGCCCAGGTTGCAAAAGGACTCGAGCAGCTGATGGCGGGGACGCCGGAGCTGCAGGATAACGAGGCGCTGAAACAGCTTCTCGCGGCAAGCAAGCAGGTCGCGGCGGGCAGCGCGCAGCTGAAGGAAGGGCAAGAGCAGCTTCTGGCCGGCGGCAGCAAGCTGGCTCTGGGCCAGGAGCAACTATATGCAGGCGCAAATTCGCTTAGCCAGGGTCAGGAAAAACTGGCGGCCGGCCTTGAGACCTTTGGCGGGAAGCTGAAGGAAGCAGGTGCCGGCGCGGAGCAGCTGGCGGCCGGAGCAAAAGCAGCGAATAGCGGCGCCGCTCAGCTGAAGGATGGACTTGGCAAGCTGTCCGGCGGTGTCGAAGGCATTGCGGACGGTTCGAAACAGCTGGATCAAGGCGCGGGACAGCTGAAGGACGGCTCTAAGCAGCTCGTGAACGGCTCGGGCGAGCTTGCTGCGAAGCTGAATGATGCCGCTGCGGAGACCGGCAGCATCAAGGATGGCGACAATACCGTAAATATGTTTGCGGAGCCGGTTGTCGTAAAAGAAAATACCGACCATAAGCTTGACCGTTACGGACTTGGTATTGCTCCTTACTTCTTATCGCTGGCGTTGTTTATGGGCGCGCTTGTTTATACGACGGTATTCTCGGTGCGCGATTCGTACACCTTGGGCGCTTCGGCGATGGGCCGTTTCATGAGCCGCACGTTGACTTACGTGACGATAAGCCTTCTGCAGTCCTTGATTGCCGATGCCGTTCTCCTGTATGGATTGAAGATTGACGTAACAAGCGTGCCGCTCTTTGTATTCTTTACCATTCTGACAAGTCTGGCGTATACGTTTATTATTCAAGCGCTTGTTACTTGGCTGGATAATCCGGGACGCTTCCTGGTTGTTCTGCTGATGATCTTCCAGCTGACATCAAGCGCAGGCACCTTCCCGCTTGAACTGCTGCCGGATTGGATGCAGAAGCTGAACCCTTGGCTGCCGATGACCCATGCGATTACCGGCTTCAAGACGATTATCGCAAGCGGCGATTATGCCCTGATGCGCGAGCAGATGCTTGTCCTTGGCGCTTTTGCCGTCGTGTTCCTGGCACTAACCTTCCTGTACTTCAAACGTCAGTCGAAGAGCTCCGCCGAGAACGTCACGACAGCTGCGTAAGCTTAGAGGCAGGCTGGATAGCCATCTATTAATTGTCATGGAACATCCATCCTGCTCCTCTTTTCTCTTACTAGCAAATCGGTTAATATTAATAGAATCAGTAGTTGAACAAAGTGGCCGTCATTTGACGGCTTCTTTTCTTTTTTCGTATGGGAGAGTGAGTACATTGCTATCGTTCTACAAAGATGATTACCGGCGGTCGCCGATGCTCGGAATTTGGCTTCTGCTGCTGCTGAAATCCGTCCTGTTCCGGGTGTTCCTGTTCGGAGAGCTGCAGTGGAACGGCCTTCTGGCGGATGCGGCGGCTTGGCTTGGGCTGCTCCTTATCGTGGAGCTTATTACGGGCTCAAGATGGAGAGGAATCGCGTACTGGGCGGTGAATTTGATTGTGTCCGTTCTGCTCTTTGCGTCAACCGTATACTTTAGTTATTACGGTTCCGTGCCGACGTATACGGCCCTCAAAGCGCTTGATCAAGTCAATCAAATACAAGACAGCGTAAGATCGCTAATTAAGGTTAGCTATTATATTTATTTTCTGGATCTTGCGATTCTTGCAATCTTGTATATCGTTCGTTTGATTAGAGGAACCCGGGTTCCGGGACGTAATAGAATCGGACAGCTGCGTCTCGTTATCGGAGGCCTTCTGGTATGTGTCGTTGTATCCGGAAGCTTGGTTTATGCCGGGAGCGATATTCCGAATGAACTGGAGCAAGCCGAAGGGCTGGGCTTTATCGGGTATCAGGCTGCTGCAGCCTGGAATAACCAGAGCGAGAAAGCGATGGCGAGCAGCGGAGATATCGAACAGACCAAAGCGGATATTAACGAGCTGATGTCTTCCTATTCTTATCAGGATCAACCCGGGAAGCCGGCTATCCAATTCGGAACCGCGCAAGGGAAGAACGTGATCGTTGTCCAGATGGAAGCTTTTCAGAACTTTCCGCTTCATCTGTCGGTAGGCGGAGTGGAGCTGACGCCCGTGCTGAACAAGCTGGCTGACGAGAGCTATTATTTCCCTCATATCTATCAGCAGATCGGCCAGGGCAACACCTCGGATGCGGAGTTTATGTCGAACACCTCGATTTATCCGACGGGCGAGATTGCCATGTCGACGGGTTATGGCAACCGCGAGTTGCCAAGCATGCCGCGCATGCTGGAGAGCAAAGGGTATGAAGCCAACACGTTTCACGTAAACGATGTGACGTTCTGGGACCGGAATAAGCTTTATCCGGCGCTTGGGTTTGACCACTATTATGACAAACCGTTTTATACGGATGATCATTTTAATGCATTTGGCGCATCGGATGAGGAGCTGTACCGGGTTGCCGTAGACAAGCTGCAGGCGCTGCACGAGCAGAAGAAGCCGTTTTACGCGCAGATGGTGACCGTCTCCAGCCACTTCCCGTTCGAAGTGCCGAAGGACCGGACGGATTTGACCCTGCCGGCATCCATGGAGGGAACGCAGCTCGGCAATTATTTGCAGGCTGTCCATTACACGGACTACGCGCTTGGCACGCTGATTGACCGCCTGAAGGCGAACGGCATGTGGGACGACACCGTGCTTGTAGCGTATGGCGACCACTTTGGCCTGCAGCCGGAGAAAGCCAGCGCGGCGGAGATCAGCCAGCAGCTGGGCATTCATTACGATGACCGGCTCAGCCGTTTCAACATTCCTTTGATTATCCATGTTCCGGGTCAAAGCAGCGGCCATGTCGTAGAGCAGCCGGGCGGGCAGCTTGATATTATGCCAACCGTTGCGAACCTGCTGGGCGTGAAGCCGGCAGACGAAGGGGTTGTTCCATTCGGGCATGACCTGTTGAACATTAACCATAACGTATTTGGCATGCGGTATTATCTGCCGACAGGATCGTTCTTCAATAACGATATCCTGTTCGTTCCGGGCAAAGGCTTTGACGACGGCACCGCCTACTCGCTCAAAACGATGGAGCCCGTTCAGGACTTCTCCCAGTATCGCAGCGACTACGACTACATCATGAAGCTGATGAGTCTCTCGGACAAGTATGTCCGACAGTTGCCTAAGAGGACTCCGTGAATTGCAGGATCTACATGACGAATGCGGCTGAATTCTAGCTCCGTCATGACGCAAATGGATTTCCTTACGGCCGTTGTTGCTTTCACTTTGCTTTGAACTATGTTCTAGATGATGCAAAGTGAAAGCAACGGCGAACGTTTCACTCCTCCATCCAGCACGGATGTAATTGGAATATATAACCATCCATTTCCGCCATAAGGAGCTGATGGGGCGCTGTAACACGGAAAAGCCGTCTTATTCGCTTCCGTTGGCCGCTCGCAATGAGTCAAAGTGGTCTGTAACACGGAAAAACCGTGTTATTCGCTCCCGTTGGCTGCTTGCAATGAGTCAAAGCGGCCTGTAACACGGAAAAGCCGTCTTATTTGCTCCCGTTGGCCGCTCGCAAAGGTCTAATGTGGGCTGTAACACGGATAAACCATCTTATTCGCTCCCGTTGGCTGCTCGCAATGAGTCAAAGTGGTCTGTAACACGGAAAAACCATCTTATTCGCTCCCGTTAGCTGCTCGCAATGAGTCAAAGTGGTCTGTAACACGGAAAAGCCGTCTTATTCGCTTCCGTTGGCTGCTCGCAATGAGTCAAAGTGGGCTGTAACACGGAAAAGCCGTCTTATTCGCTCCCGTTGGCTGCTTGCAATGAGTCAAAGCGGCCTGTAACACGGAAAAGCCGTCTTATTCGCTCCCGTTGGCTGCTCGCAATGAGTCAAAGCGGCCTATAACACGGAAGAGCCGTCTTATTTGATCAATTAGCCATGGGGTAGTAGATATTAAGCTGACATAAGAAGAGGGCAGCCCAGATTCATTGGGCTGCCCTTTCTCTGCTTACTCCCACCGTCGGAGTAGGAGGAGTGAAGGAAATGTATCTCCTGGAAGAGTGGAACGCTCGCCTTTGTCATTCTGAATTCTCGTAATACGAGTTAATTCAATAATTCAGAATGACAACAGCGACTGGAAGGAGATACATTTTCGGAATGACGGGCTTAATCCGGTATCCTTCCACCATCATTCCATCATCCTTCGCTTAGTTCTGCTCCCGACGGAACCCTTCTTCTTTCATGTATTCCTCTACCTCGCCGTACGCTTCGAACGCCATCTCCAGATTAAGACCGGAATAGACGTACCACATATCGTCTTCCCATTTTACCGTCAGACTTTGATTCTCTTCGTTGGTCCATAGCTGGTCTTTCTTTTTGCGGTTGCGCGACGGCTTGGGAGCGGGCTCTTCCTCGCGTACGGAGAGCGAATCGATCGATTGGCGGAGCAGCGTCCGCAGCTGAAGCTCGTTGTAGTCGCGGATATTGATCATCCCTTTTTCGTCCTGGCTGAAATTGCGCAGCAGCCCGGCATAGACGAAGCCGTTACCGTTCGGGTGCAGGTGGTACACGACATTTTTGCGGTCATATAAGCTGTTCTCGAACTGGAAGTTCACACGCCCCAAAGATACATTGGTCCGCGTCAGCTCCGGGAACGATTCAATAATAGCCAGCTTTTCGTCAAAAGTTAACATAACATCCTCCATCATCTATCCAAAATGTGCTTCGGCTATTATAGCACAAGCGTCTCCCGCATACGAAGCGGCTTTCCCTTCTGTGCGCGGCAACTAAAGAGGCGGGCTTCCGATTAGTCGCCGCCACAAAGTTGCCGCGGGCTCGTTTACTCCTTGCGACGCTCTGACTATGATAAGGGAAACGAAGGGAGCGAGAGAGGATGAATCAGGACCATACTTATTATTTAAAATATTGCATAGAGGTGTCCCGCAGGTCGAGAGAGAACGGCAATACGCCGTTTGGCGCGATTCTTGTGAACGAGCGGGGCGAGATTGTGCTGGAGCAGGAGAACGTGGAGCTTACGGAAAGACGGTGCACCGGCCATGCCGAAACCGCGCTGATGGAGAAAGCCTCCCATCGATACGAGCATCATGACCTGTGGAACTACACCCTATACACCACCTTTGAGCCATGCGCGATGTGCTCGGGTGCTATCTATTGGGGTAATGTCGGAAAAGTGGTCTACGCCGCGACGGAGGAAGCGCTGCTGAAGCTGACGGGCGACCACGAGCAGAATCCGACGTTTAATCTGCCTTGCCGGGACATTTTTGCTAAAGGCCAGAAGCCGATTGAAGTCATTGGGCCTTTTCCCGAGCTTGAAGAAGAGGTAGTAGCGGTACACAAAGGGTACTGGGACTAAGGTTAAACAGTAGTTGCCGGCATGGTTGTCCCCTAACGAGAGGTCGTCTTTTTTGTCCTTGCCCTGCATAAGCATGTAGAGGTACGGGCTTACGAAGTAAGAATTTCCACAAATGATCACGATACGGTCATTTGTTTGGCAATTCTTTTTAGGAGGCGATGGAAGTGACGAAATGGGGACGAAGAGGTTGGATGCTTCGGTCACTTGGCCTGAGCCGGCAGCAACTATGGTCTAACCGTCCTTTTGCAAAGGTGAAGCGGGTCAGCTGGGGAAGCAAAACCTCCTCTCCAGGCAGCACGCCAAAGCCATGGGGAACAAGCAAGTGGCGGTCGCCTCGAAAGCCAAAGCCAGCGGGCGGCTGGGGCGGGATGTGGCAGCCTCGCAAACACCCGGTCAGACCGACTGGAAGAGGCGTCAAAACGATGAGCATCAGCTCGGCGGGCAGCGGAAGCGGCGGAACAAGGCTTAGATCCGGCAAACGGCGCACCAAGCTATGGATTATCATCTCGGTTCTTATTCTGCTGTTCGGCACTATTCAATCCCTTGTTTATATCGAAAAGCATCTGCGTCCGCCTCTTATGAAGGTCGCGCAGCTGCGGATCAAGCAGGTCGCTACACAGGCGATTAACAAGGCCACGACGGATGAGGTTGTCAGCAATGCCGATTTCGAGAAGCTGATCGATTGGAAAATGAACAGCGCCGGCAAAGTATCCGGCTTTATGCTGAACTATGCCGAGCATACGAAAATCCGGTCGGAGACGATCAAGACGGTGCAGGCTACGCTTGACGAGCTGAAGGAAATCCCCGAGCATATCCCGGTCGGCAACGCGCTGGGCAGTGCCCTGATCTCGACTTACGGTCCGAGAATTCCCGTCAAGTTCGAGCCGGTGGGAGCCGTGAAGGTGGACCTGAACACGCGCCAGACGAACGCCGGGATCAATATGATTCTGATCGAAGTGTATATTCATATCGTATCCGAGGTTGCCATTATCGTCCCGTTTGAGACGGATCCGCAAATTGTGGAAACCGAAATCCCGATCTCGTATCTGCTTGTTGTTGGAGACGTGCCTATGTATTACTACGATAATGAAGGCAAGCCGGTCGGCGAATCCGCGCCTAACGCTCCGAATATTTCGCTGCCTATGTCAAAGGGGCAAGGAGTTACCCAGCCGTCGGACGGAAGCATGCTGAAGGAGCAGCTGGATCCAGGCGTAACTCCGCTGCCTTCGAACAACGCCGGCAATAACAATGCAGCCAATGCTGGAGGCGGCGGATAACAAATAAAGGGGCATCCCCAAAGGTCCAACTAACCTTTGGGGACTGCCCCTTTTATCGGTTTGCCGCTTTTAAGCGGTTCCGTTCGTCCTGTTCCCACCGCCTCAAGAGCGGATAGGGGTCAAATGCCCATTCGATAAGCCCGCGGTCGCGATATACCCCGTAATGAAGATGCGGCGGGAATTTGCCTTGCGTTCCGGGCTTGCCGTAACCGGAGCTGCCAACCCAACCGATTGTTTGACCCGGTTTTACAATCGTTCCGATGCCAATCGTCTTATCGAACCCGGACAAATGGGCGTAATAGTGGTAGTAGTTATTCAAATCCCGGATGCCGATCCTCCAGCCTCCGTAAGGATTCCACCCTTTTATCTCCACGACGCCAAAGCAGGTGCTTCGGACAGGGATGCCGTAATTGGCGAAAATATCGGTTCCTTCATGAGTACGCCGTCCTCCCCAGCCGCGGGCATTCCCCCATGTGCTGCGGTACGAATAATTGTTCCCGACCGGGACGGGAAACGCATGCTCAAACAAGTCCAGACGCCCGAAGGTAGCGTAAATATTGGAAAACTGCTGAATGCGCTGCACAGCCCTGCTATTATGGTAGTACTCCCATACTCCAATGGAAAAGTCGTCTTCCGTAGACCCGCCATACTGAAGCAGTCTGTTCGATACGGAATACAGCAGGTCGAGATCGTTTGTGCGGTCGGCAAAGCCGTCTCCGTCACCGTCGCGGCCAATGCCGTTGAACCACTGGATCGAAGCCGGTACGTTATCGGCCGAGTCCGGATTAAGCGGGCCGGCCCATTGCTCCTCTTCGACATAGATGCCAACGATTTTGCCCAATTGAGGCCGGGCTTTAGGTCTGGCTTTGGACAACGTACGCTCGTATTGGTCGACGGCAGCGATACGGTACCAAGGAATGCCGGTAACGGTGCTAAGCCTGTCGTAAAGCTGCTGTCTGACGCTTAAGGAGTCTGCCTCTCCTTCCGAAGATTGGGTTTGAGCCGCAGGTTTTGCTTTACCGGCACTTAAGCTCGGACTTTGATTCGAATTTGCATAGCCTGTTTGCCCGGAAATTAGCATGGAAGCGACAACGGCAGCCAAGGCAATAGAAAAAGTCTGTTTCAATCGTTCCACCCTTTCGAAAGCTCGAAGCAATATTCATTATGTTTTGCAAATCATTGGATTTTATCCGAACTATGCTATAATAAACGGTGAGATTCGGCTGTCCAATTGAAAGTGAAAGCAGGGAATTCCAGATGAAATCAAACAAAGAAAAATTGAAAAAGCCGGACTGGCTTAAAATAAAGCTTACAACCGAAGGCAACTACACCGAAATCAAAGACATGATGCGCACCAAAACGCTGCACACGGTCTGCGAGGAAGCGCGTTGCCCAAATATTTACGAGTGCTGGTCGAACCGTACGGCAACCTTTATGATTTTGGGCGATATTTGTACGCGCGCCTGCCGCTTTTGCGCCGTAAAAACAGGTCTTCCTACGGAGCTTGATCTTCAGGAGCCGCAGCGCGTAGCGGAAGCCGCCGAGCAAATGGGCCTTCGCCATTGCGTAGTTACTTCCGTTGCCCGCGATGATTTGGCTGATGGCGGAGCTTCGATTTTTGCCGGCACGATCAAGGCTATTCGCGAGCGGATGCCGTTTACCCGCGTGGAAGTGCTGATCCCGGATTTTATGGGTAATGAAGAATCGCTGAAGATTGTAATGGATGCGAAGCCGGACATCCTGAACCATAATATCGAGACGGTTGAACGGATGTCGAACCGCGTGCGCGCCAAAGCGAAGTACAGAAGATCTCTGGAACTCCTGAGACGCGCGAAGGAAATGAATCCTAAGATTCCAACGAAATCAAGCATTATGCTTGGCGTTGGCGAAACCTACGAAGAAGTATTGCAGGCTATGGATGATCTTCGCGCGGTAGACTGCAACATTTTGACCCTTGGCCAATATTTACAGCCTACGCCAAACCATATGCCGATTGATCGTTATGTGCACCCGGATGAATTCAAAAGCTTGAAGGAAGAAGGCTACAAACGCGGATTCCGTCATGTCGAATCGGGACCGCTGGTACGAAGCTCCTACCACGCGCATGAACAGACCGATTCAGCTGCAGCAGCGGAGGAACGCGAGCTCAGCAACGCATAGCTTCTATTGGTGAATTCGAAAGAGGGGAAACGGAATTGATCCAAATTGGCGGCAAAATATATGAACTCATTCATGAAAATCGCAACGGCTGGAACGCGGACGCGTTTAAGGATCGTTACAGCGAGGTTTTGGAGCGCTACGATTTTATTATTGGCGACTGGGGCTATAACCAGCTGCGCCTGAAGGGCTTTTTCCGCGATAATCATATGAAAGCAACGAAGGACAGCGCATATTCGGGAATGTCCGATTATATTAATGAATATTGCAATTTTGGCTGCGCTTATTTCGTTCTGGAGAAGACCGGTACGGCTGCAAAATCTCCGGATGAAGAAGCGGGAGATGAGCAGGAGGCTTCTTCGAAGCAGGATACCTATGGGCAGGATAAAATCGATGCGGAGGAAGAGCAGGAGGTTGGTGCCTCCTCGCTTGCTGACGCTGTACTCGCTGGTGCCGCGGCAGCCGCAAGGGAAAGCGCAGCTGCGGGCAGAGGCGGCGGACGTCACGCCGAGGATTCCCAGCAGCAACAGCAGCAGTCGTCCCGGCAGCATGGCCAGTCGCATCATCAGCAGCGCAGCGGGAAGGACCAGCAGCATAGAAGAGGCTATCGTCCTAACGGCAGGAAGCCGATTAGACCGGCTGCGAACAAGGATGTTGCCGCAGCATCCGAGCAAGCAACGGTTCATTCTCCTTCCGGCCAGAAGCGTGGAGAACGCGGAGAGCGGGATAGAAACAAGGATAGTAATAAAGAGAACAACAAAGAGCAAGGAAGCCGTCAATAACATAACGAAAGGGCTGTCCGCTGGTCGTCGAGACCTGGTGGACAGCCCTTTTTTAATACCACTCCACGAAAGGTGGAAACAGAAATTCTATTTGGCGATAAAACCTACCTCTAAACGCGGTCGATCATCTTCGAGGGACTTCGGTAGAGGTTTTTTCACATATCAACAAACGCATCGCGGACGCGGTTCCAGAACGGGAACGGCCGGTACCGTGCAAAGCTGACTTTGCGGGTAGAGACACTGCAGCGGATGGAGCGTATATCGGTCCGTTGAAGGCTGAGATGATCAACCGTAAGCAAAAGCCGCTGTTCCTTTTTCGAGATAATATCGCAGTGATGATGCTGAGGCAGCAGGAACGACGACCCCAGCGTCCGATACACGCGGTTGTTAATCGACGCGATCTCGGCAATCTGCAGCGATTCAATGGACGGGTGAACGATAGCGCCCCCGACGCTTTTGTTATAAGCGGTGCTTCCTGACGGAGTGGAGATCACGATCCCGTCGCCCCGGAACATTTCGAAGGACTCATCGTTAACGCTAAGCTGTACAACGAGAGTAGCGTCAACGCCTTTTAACGTAAATTCGTTTAGTGCAAGGTAGTAATAGTTTTGCTCACCGGTCTCCACCGCGATTTCCGCGAGCGGATAACGAACGAGATGGGGCGTTTCTTCCGCCATCAAGGTGACAAGCGTCTCTAATTCATCTGCTTTCCAGTCGGCGTAAAAGCCCAGATGACCCGTATGAATACCAACAAAGGATACATCGGTTACCCGGTCGGTATATTTGTGGAAAGCCTGGAGCAGCGTTCCGTCTCCGCCGATGGACACAATGACGTCCGGCATGTCGTCATGACGCGTAAGTCCGCGTTCTGCCGCCAGTTGATGGAATCGCTCCGCTAATGATTTCGATAATTGATCGCCCCGATCGATGACTGCATATTTCAAGAAATTGAACCCCTTCCGGCCTATTGCAAAGATACTAATGATGATATAGGAATATGGCTTCAAATTCAACGCCGCTACAAAAGTTTAAGGTGCGAGCCATCCCCACAGCAAATAAACGAGAGCGACGGAGATAAACGCATGAGTCAGGCGGGCGAGCATAAGCGGCATGTATCGCAGATCCGTACGGCTTAGCAAGCTTAGCACCTGGGCATGCACGGAAAGGCCTCCCCAAGATAAAATCCAAGCGGCAATAGCGGCCTGATGCATCAATCCGGTGCCTGCTTCTCCCGCAGCCCGCGCGCCAAGCGTTACCTCGAATAAACCAAACACGATGGCGTCGGCTAGCTTCGCCGGAAGCCCAACAGCGCCGAACAAGAAGCGCAGCCCTTCGGCTAAAGCCTCAACAACTCCCGCATGAGTGAGAAGCTCCATCACAACGGAGAAAAAAACGACAAGTCCGCCAACTACCATCATAAGGCGCAGCGCGGATTGAATGCTGTCCTGAAGCAGCTTGCCGAGACTTCTGCCATCCATAAGCCGGGCTTCATGCATCGCTTTGGTTGCTTCCACCAGCCGGGAGGCGCGGCGCGAGGGCGCTCGCCTATGAGATTCGGTAACCGGCTCGTGGGGGTCATGGAACCGCATCAGGAGTCCGATAATAAAGGCCCCGCCATAGTGGGCGGCTGCAAGCAGGGGAGCGAGTGCTGCATTATGGAAAAAACCGACGGATACCGCACCAATCAGGAAGATGGGATCGGATGTTGTCGTAAAAGCGACCAGCCGCTCGCCTTCCGCGCGTTTGACAAGACCCTGCTCCCACAGCTGGGCGGTAAGCCTTGCCCCAACCGGATAACCGGATACGTATCCCATCGTAACGACAAAGCTTCCGATGCCCGGAAGGCGGAATAACGGCCTCATCAGCGGGTCCAGCAGCTTGCCGAAAAAATGGACAATCCCGAACCCGAGCAGCAGCTCGGAAATGACGAAGAAAGGGAAAAGAGCCGGGAATAACACCTGCCACCATATCGATAATCCCCGCAGCGCCGACTCCAGCGTTTGGGAGGGGAACACGGCCATCAGCAGGACGATGAGCAGGGCGACGAGGCCGGTTATCGAAGCCGGCCGGGTAAGCGTTCGGAGCATGGATGCGTCCTCCTTTGGACATTGGGACATGCGGAAAAAGAAAATGTACAACCCCTACATGAGGTATATGATGAAAGGTGGACATCCATCACTAAAGGTGCGGATTTTGCTGTAAAAATTTTTTTCATAATTCTAAGAAAACGCTTGCAAAAAGGGCTGGACGGTCCGGTTTTTTATGATACAATGGAGGTACCTTTGAAGGCTTGGAGTGATGATAATGAGTATAATCGCTGGCATTCTGGTCTGTGCGTTTGTGTATGTCATCCGAGAATCACTGACAGCACCGGGAGAAGAGGACTACGAAGGTTAATCGTTGCAGCTAATCAATAATAATCCCGCATTGGTGACGATGCGGGGTTTTTTTTGTGTTATAATACTAAATACCTACATGATGGAGATGAAATTGACGATGAATAGGAATATAAGCCTTTATGAAGCAATTGGTGGAGCTGAGACTTTAAGACGAATCGTTGAGTCTTTTTACCCTAAAGTGCAGGCGCATGAGCTGCTTGGTCCACTATTTCCGGAAAACATCATCCCCGTTATGGAGAAGCAGATCATGTTTTTGACGCAGTTTTTTGGAGGACCCACGTTGTTTTCCGATGAATACGGCCATCCGATGATGCGGGCGAGGCATATGCCTTTTCCGATTACGCCGAAGCATGCGGCAGCCTGGCTTGATTGCATGAAGCGGGCCCTGCAGGAGGCTTCCGGCCTCGATGAGGAGCTTCAAGCATACATTATCGAGAGACTGTCAGGTCCGGCCTACCATTTTGTGAACACACCCGAATAGGAGATGGATTGGTATGGAGCCGCTCTATCAGACAAAGATGAATTGCATTTGCTGTGAGACCATCTTTACGACATCACGAGTACGCCCAAGCTTTAAAAAAGCGGTGGCTATCGATTCTGATTTTTGCGGTTATTACCGGGCGGAAGCAAATCCGGAATTTTACGTGGTCCGGGTCTGTCCGACTTGCGGATTTGCAACAACGGAGAACGGTGCGCAAAGGCTTACCGAGCGGCAGCGCAAAAATTATTTGGAGCAGATCGGCTCACGCTGGACTCCTTATGATTACGGCGGTGAACGCGATGCGGCGCAGGCGATGAAGGTGTACAAGCTGGCCTTATTGTCGGCGCAGGCGATTGAGGAAAAGCCGAGAGTTATAGCGGGCATTTTGCATCATATTGCATGGTTATACCGTTACGAGGGAAATCAGCGGGAGGAGCTGCGATTTATGCGGTTCGCTCTTCAAGCATATATCAAGGTCTATGAGGAAGAAGGCTCGCAATTAAACAATGCGAAGCTGATGTACATTATCGGGGAGCTGAACCGGCGAACGGGCGAGCTGTCAGAAGCTGTAAAATGGTTCTCGCGCATCGTAAGCGACAAGCGCATTATGGATGAAGCCATGATCCGGCGGAGCCGCGAGCAATGGCAGCTTATCCGGGAGCAGATGGAGCAGGGACAGCCGGTATCGCCGGCCGCTGCGACGGGAGAGACCGAGTCCCCCGTGCAGACGACGGCTTAACAGACTTGTCCTGCATTAATGGCTTAGCTTGCGGAGCGGCTGATCCGTCAGCATATAGTCCTGGTCCATATCAAGGACCGTGACTTTGTTATGGCAGCACGGGAAGACAAGCAGCTTCTTCTTGCCATGCTGAATGTCCTGGATCTCCCGAACGCGAAGAGGGATGAGTACGTTCTCGCTGCCGCAGAAGGGACAGCTGGGAACGTAAACGTCCTTCATCACAATATCATAGGGCCAAGTCCTCTCGAACGGAATCATGAGGACGACTCCTCCGTACCGGAAGCGGATTCAGACGGCTTTCCCGCCTCTGCTTCCGCTTTTGCCAGTTCGGTCAGTTTTTGCAGTAATATATGTTTAGGCATATGCATCAAATGCTCGAGCGGCACGCCAAGCTGCTTGGACAACTTGATCGCTGTTTCGGGTGAAATTTGCAAGGGTTGTGACATGGTGTTATTCCTCCAATCCGGATATAATTATGTTATACACCGCTGAAGCAAGATTGCGCAAATTTATTTGTCGATCTTTTTGTGGCGGTTTTTTCTTTTGAGGCAGGCTTACATATACGAGGCCAATACAAATGCGAAGGAGAGAACGGTTGAATGACGACAAGCAATTATCCAATGAAATGGGATTTGGAGACGTTTTATGAAGGAGGTTCGGGTTCGGCCGCTTTCGCCAGCGAATTGGCCGGCATTGAGAAGGATGTGGCCGAGCTGGACCGGCTGCTGCCTGACAACTCCCTGGAGACCAAGAAAAAGATTGAAGATACGACGGCTATACTGCAGTCCGTGCTGATCCGTCTTCGTCAATCGGAATCATTCGTTGAATGCCTGCAGGCGCAAAATATGAAAGACTCCGCAGCGAATGCCCTGAGCGACCGTGTAAAAACGATCAGCGCCAAGCTGCTTGGAGCGTTAACGCGTTACGATAACGAGCTTCGCCAGATCGGCGATGAGGAATGGGCGGGTATTGTTGGAAGCGGTTCGCTTGCCGAGATCGCATTCAGCTTGTCCGAACGCCGCGAGCTGGCTAAGGAAAAGCTTGCCCCGGAATTGGAGGCGCTTGCCGGCGATTTGGCGGTTGACGGCTATCACGGCTGGGGGGCTCTGTACGATCTGATCGTATCCCGTGCGAAGTTTACGGATATCGGCGAGAACGGGGAGGAGAAGATTCTCTCTGCCGGACAGATGTTCAACCGGCTGTCGGACGGCGACCGTTCGGTCCGTGTCCGCGCTTTTGCCGAGTGGGAGCGCGAATGGGGCGATGCCGCGGAGCTATGCGCGGATGCGCTTAACCGCCTTGCTGGCTTCCGTCTGAAGCTGTACGGCAAACGCGGATGGGAATCCGTGCTGAAGGAACCGCTGCAAATTAATCGGATGTCCGAAGCAACCTTCAACGCAATGTGGTCTGCGATTAACGAAGGCAAGCCAAAGCTTGTCCGTTATCTGGAACGGAAAGCCAAGCTGCTTGGTCTTGAAAAGCTGGACTGGCATGATGTCGGCGCGCCGCTAGGCTCCTCGGCACGTACAATCGGCTTTGATGAGGGTGCGAAGTTTATCGTGGAGCAGTTCAGGGGGTTCAGCCCGGATATGGCGGATTTCTCGGAAATGGCGTTCCGCGATGCCTGGATCGAAGCGGAGGACCGGGCAGGCAAACGTCCGGGCGGCTTCTGCACTTCGTTCCCTAAGAGCCGTCAAACCCGGATTTTCATGACCTACTCGGGAACTTCGGATAATGTTTCGACGCTTGCCCATGAGCTTGGGCATGCGTACCATCAATATGTGATGGACGATCTTCCGGCTCTGTCGCAGGAATATGCGATGAACGTGGCGGAGACGGCTTCGACCTTTGCCGAGCTGATCGTTTCCGATTCGGCGATGAAGACGGCTGTTGATCATGAGGAAAAGCTGGGCCTCCTGGAAAACAAAATCCAGAACGCCGTAGCGTTCTTTATGAACATCCATGCGCGGGTGTTGTTCGAGACGCGCTTCTACGAGGAGCGTAAGCAAGGGATCGTGCCGGTAGAAAAGCTGAACAGTCTCATGGAGGAAGCGCAGCGCGAAGCGTTCAGCGGAGCGCTTGGCGAGCTGCATCCGCATTTCTGGGCTTCCAAGCTTCACTTCTATATTACGAGCGTACCGTTCTACAACTTCCCGTACACGTTTGGCTACCTGTTCAGCGCTGGGATCTATGCACGCGCGCTGCAGGAAGGACCGGCATTCGCTGAACGTTATGTGCAGCTTCTTCGCGATACCGGCCGCATGACGGTAGAGGAGCTGGCCAAGAAGCATCTGGGCGTCAACCTCGAAGAAGCCGATTTCTGGCGTGAAGCGGTTGAGCTTACAACGAAAGATATCGACCTGTTCCTGGAACTGACGGAATAGTAATTGGGAAAAGCGCTTCATCCTTTGGATGACGCGCTTTTTTTTATCTCCCCAGCGGTTATCTCTCTTTAGTGAATAATTCGCTCATCCAGATTTTCACGGTTTACGACATAAGAATGAACGCGCTGTTTTCCTTCGCCGTAAGGAACTAACAGGCTAAGTTTTGCCATCGCTCTTAGAATGGAGCGTGCCGTTTCAATGTGAACGGTTAGGTAAGCACTGACCTCGCGAGCACGGAGTGGTCTTTCTGTACGGAGAGCAAGGCGTAATACTTCGTTCTGGATGATTTCATTTGATGAACGTTCCATGTAATGTCGGTCCAACCAAGTGCTCATAAACTGTTGCACGATTTGTTCACACATCCGAGGCCTGTCGCAGATATCGTCATAGGAGAAACGAAGAATCCTCCAACCGTCGATTACCAAGTGATTTTGCCGGATGCGATCATCGGAGAAATGGTTACGACTAGCGTGGGACGAATGAGGGCCATAACCATCAATCTCAATATTTAGTTTAAGCGGGTATTTGAGGTAAGCAAAATCAAGATACCTTGTGCCATCGCGGAAGTCAGCAACCTCGTATTCCGGATGTAAGTTTTCAAAGTTACGAAAAGCGGGAAACCATACATTTTTTAAGAACAATCTTTCAGCATGAGTATGTCCTTGCTTAAGCCTCTCTTTGGCCTTTCCTTTGAGTTTTTTTAGGTGCATCTCATACCACTTTTGATGAACAGATTCGAAAGACATGTTATAAGCTCCTTTCAAAATAAAACACGCCGCTTTCCAAGACGCTATGCGTCTAGGAAGCGGCGTGTTCTTCACGACCGGAATTTAGATTTGGTTTTAGTCTACCATTATTTAGTAGGTTTATTCAAGAGTCGATGATAGTGGGAGGTAAATAAGAGGAAAAAACCGACTTACGGGCGGCTGGTGGGAGTTGAAAGGGCGTGGAGAAGGTAAATAAGAGGAAAAAACCGACTTGCGTGCGGCTGGTGGGAGCTGAAAGGGCGTGGAGAAGGTAAATAAGAGGAAAAAACCGACTTGCGTGCGGCTGGTGGGAGCTGAAAGGGCGTGGGGAAGGTTAATAAGAGGAAAAAACCGACTTACGGGCGGCTGGTGGGAGTTGAAAGGGCGTGGAGAAGGTAAATAAGAGGAAAAAACCGACTTGCGTGCGGCTGGTGGGAGCTGAAAGGG
>NZ_JBBCUR010000012.1:0-164714 GCF_037147795.1 Paenibacillus sp. MMO-177
CAAAATCGGCCAAATAGCGTTACCACGTTTCGTTAGATTAGGAATTGTGTTGTTTTGGGCCAAATAAGCATACGTAGTTTCGTTAGCGGAGAGTGTGCGGGGAACGCGGTGCCGGCACTCTCGGGATCCGCTGTCCTATCGTAACTCTAACGAAACTGTAACACGCTATTCCAGCAAAATGGCGGTTTTGGGAACTCTAACGAAACTACATATCGTTATTTCCTCTATAAGTGCCTCTTTTTGCTCAAAATCGGCCAAATAGCGTTACCACGTTTCGTTAGATTAGGAATTGTGTTGTTTTGGGCCAAATAAGCATACGTAGTTTCGTTAGCGGAGAGTGTGCGGGGAACGCGGTGTCGGCACTCTCGGGATCCGCTGTCCTATCGTAACTCTAACGAAACTGTAACACGCTATTCCAGCCAAATGGCGCTTTTGGGAACTCTAACGAAACTATATATCGTTATTCCCTCTATAAGTGCCTCTTTTTGCTCAAAATCGGCCAAATAGCGTTACCACGTTTCGTTAGATTAGGAATTGTGTTGTTTTAGGCCAAATAAGCATACGTAGTTTCGTTAGCGGAGAGTGTGCGGGGAGAGACTGCGGCAATTAGTTGGAAATGAGTGAATCAGAGGCGAAATTAGCGGAACAGCGGGGTGAGACGGTGAACATACGGAAATGAGTGAAATCAGACAGTGATATTAGTGGGAATGAGCGGTGAGACGGTGAACATTAGCTCGGAACCAGCGGAATCAGACGGCGAACATTAGCGGGAATGAGCGGAATCGTACGGCGCTCGCTAGCGGGGATGACGGGATCGAATGGTACGTCCAGCGGAAACGAACGCGGATGCACGATGTAAGATGGCACACGTTAGCAGAGACGCTCAGGTGCGCGGTGTCGAATATCGCTCGTTAGCGAGAGGGTGCCAAGGTGAAGCAGGTTGAGCGGCGTAACTACCGCAAAAAGACCAGATTCCCTCTCCGGGGAATCTGGTCTATCACTCCTTAACTACCCCACCATCGGTGCGGTCTCCGCATGCGTGCCCTCTACCGGGTTGCCTTCTTTGCGCCAGTACTCGATGCCGCCAATCATCTCTTTTACTTTGAAGCCTAGGCCGGACAAACGCGCCGCGCCTTTGGTGCCGCCGTTGCATGCCGGGCTCCAGCAGTAAACCACGATGAGCTGCTCTTTCGAAAACGCTGCGGTGGTTTCCGCCGTCATCTCTCTCGAAGGCAGGTTAATCGCTCCCGGAATGTGACACTCGGCATACGCTTTTGGGCTGCGTACGTCAATCAGCAGAAAGTCATTGAGGCCATGCTGCATATCGTAGTACACGTCCGCTACGTCCGTTTCAACGGACAGCTTGTTCATATAATAGCGGTGCGTAGCTTCCGGCGATGCGGCAGGGGTTTCAAGGACAAGCGAGAATGGTTGGTTTGTCATAGGGAGTACCTCCAGTTAGGGGATTTGCCAATTGCCTTGGCTTGTTGAATTCAATATAGCATGACCCCTGACAACGGAGTTATCGATGGTTTTCGATGGCATACTTCAATGATTCTGATGATTGCCCCCGCCGATTAAATCCACGAAGCCAAGAAAAGCTTTGGACTGCCATTTCTTCTTCGAATAAATCAGCTGGGTATAGAACCTGCAGGCCGGGTGGTTAAAAGGCAATGCGATCAGCTGCTGCTTCCGAATTTCATCGGCAACCGCAATACGCGGCAGCAAGGCTACGCCAAGACCGTATACCACGCATTGCTTGATGGCCTCCATATTCCCGAACTCATAAGAAGGCTTGCTGTCAATCTCGCCGTCCCGCAGCACTTTGAGCAGCATGGCCCTGTACGTGCAGCCATCCTCGGTTAGGATGAGTGGTTCGCCCGATAAATCCTCCGCCCGAACCTCATTCAAACCTGAAAACCGATGCTCGGGATTCGCGATAATAACCAGCTCCTCTTCCCTTAGAACCACCGTATGGAGCTCCGGGTCCGAGAACGGCGGATCCAGGATAATGCCTACATCCATCGTCCCCTCTTTGACGGCTTCTATAATAAAAGGCTCATTCCCCGGCTGCAGCATGATGCTGATATCCGGGTACTGCTGGCGGTAAGCCTGCAAATACGGCGGCAAATAATAGGCAGCCAACGTCTCAATCGTCCCGATGGATAGCGTTCCTTTAGATTGCTTCGATACGACTTCCTTCGACTCTTCGTGGAGTCTGATCACTTCCTTCGCGTAAGGAAGCAGCGCCTCTCCGGCTATGGTCAGCCTCATGCTTCGGCCGAACCTTTCAACGAGCACGGCTCCGTACGACTCCTCCAGCCGCTGGATTTGCGTCGTAATGCTGGACTGGGCATAACCCAGAATTTCCGCCGCGCGGGTGAAGCTCCCGTGCTTCGCGACTTCGCAGAAGGTTTTTAAATAGGTCAATTCCATGCAAGAAACCTCCTTTTCCAAAAAAAGCCAGCTAATTCTGTTTCCGATACTGGTTCGGGGGCAGGCCCGTTGTTTTCTTAAATGCCGTGCTGAAATAATGCTGCGATTCATAACTAGTCTTCTCGGCGATTTCATGTATGGCCAGATCCGTCTCGTTCAGCAGCCGAATCGCCTCCTTCATCCGGGTGGCTGTCAGCATGCTTATAAACGAAGTCCCCATCTCCTGCTTGAAAATACGGCTCAGATACACGGCCGACACGTTCAGCTCACCGGCAATCCCCTCAAGCGACAAGTTTCGGTCTTCGTAGCGGCCCGCAATAATCTCCTTCGTCCGCCGGACGAAGGGACTAAGCTTCGTTTCCCGGTTAACGGAAGCCCGTGCCTCCGCATAAAGCGAGGGTACGTCCCCGGATGAGCTGTGCTGGTAGCTGGCCACAATCTCGATCTTCAAATAACCCGCCACATCCGCTTCAATCTGCCTGAAAACCGTCTCCAGCGGCTTGCCCCAGATCAGAACAACAATTAATCCTACTTTATCCCGGAAGTGAACGGAAGTAAACGGCTCCAGATGCTCTTCCATAATATTCTCGATAGCAAACAACAGAAGCTGGCGGTCCTTCTCGGAGAAAAACGCTTTGCCCTTTGACTGCTCCGGCCATCGGATGACGCCTACATAGTCCGGCTCCTCAGCCGGCATCCGGAGGAACGAAAGCTGCTCGCGAATCTCCGCTTCTCCGAGCTCCCCCTTGATCCATTCGAGGCAAAATCTTTCCCTGAGCAGCGCGAAATTTTTATCGATCTGCTTGGAAGCCATCTGCAGAAGCTCTTCGTTAACGGTCGTCTCCTCCAGCTTCTGAACAACTCTCGCCAGCACCTCTCCGAGCATATCGGGATTCACCGGCTTTAGAATATAATCGTCGACCTCCAGCTTGATCGCTTCATAAGCATAATTAAATTCATCATGACCGGTAATAATGACAATCTTGCATTTGGGAAGCTGCTCCCGAAGGTGGCTGATCAAGGTGAGGCCGTTCATAATAGGCATGCTCAGATCGACGAGCAGAATATTTACCTGCTTTTCCACGGCGAGCTCAAGCGCTTCCTCCCCGTCTTCGGCCTCCCCAACGACCTCCAGCCGCAGGTCCTCCCATGGTATAGAGCTGCGGATCCCTTCCCGGATAATGGATTCGTCATCCGCGATTAATACCTTCCATGTGCGTATCATGCGTACCCTGCCCCTTCCGATGAATGATAGGATGCTTAATGATTACCGTTGTCCCAACTTTCTCCTTGCTCTCAATCGTAATGCCATAGGCCTCGCCAAAGCTTAACCGGATCCGCTCCTGCACGTTTCGGAGTCCGTAGCTGGCCGCTTGTCCCTGCGGCCGGTCCGACGCCGCTGCCACTGCGGCTGCCCTCTGCGCCGCATTCGCTTCATGAACCGAAGGCACGGCCTGAAGCACGGCGCGCAGCGCTTCGAGTCTTACTTCGGTCATTCCCGCTCCGTCATCTTGAATAACCAGCTCCAATATCTCTTCGCTAATAATGGCGCGGATCGCAATCATCCCCGGCCCGCGGCGTTCCTTAATGCCGTGATAGATCGCATTCTCGACAAGCGGCTGAAGAATAAGCTTCAGCACGAACAGGTCGTCGCAGCTTCCGTCTACTTCGATGTTATAGTTCAGCTTATCTTTATAGCGGGTTTGCTGGATTTTCAAATAGCTCCGGATATGCTCGATCTCATCGGTGAGCGTTATCATCTCTTGGCCTTTACTCAGCCCGATCCGGAACAGCTTGGACAAGGCCTCCACCATCTCCGTCGCTTCCTTCGCGCCGTCCTTGCGGGCCAGCCACTGGATCGTATCCAGCGTGTTGTATAGAAAATGCGGCTGAATATGGGCCTGCAGGCTGCGAAGCTCCGCCTCCCGCTTGAGCCGCTGCTCCGCCCATACCTGCGAGATCAGCCGGGTCATCTGCGACAGCATTTTGTTAAAGCTGCGGCCAAGCAGACCGATCTCATCCTCCCGCTCCTCCGGAATGCGGATGCTCATATTGCCCTCCTCGACCTTGCGCATGAAGGAGGCCAACTGCGAGATCGGCCGGGAGATCGAATGGGACAGGTAATACGATGCGGCAATGCCAAGCATGCACACGATAAACACGAAGGTAACGAGGTAGAGGTTAATGTCCTTGATCTCCTGCACGCTGTCCTGAACGGCAAAGACCCCAACAGTCGTCCAATTGGTGAAAGAGGATTTCTGATAAATAAACTGCAGCTTCTGGCCTCCTACCGTTTGAGCGAACATGCCGGATAACTGCTGGCCGGGCAGGGCCAAGCCCAGACTTCCGACCTTGGAGTTTTTGGGCGCGTAAATGCTCTCGCCCTTATCGTCGATAACCATCAAATAACCTGATTTTCCAAGCCGCACATCGCGTACCGTTTCTGCGATTACCCTGAGCTTAAGATCAATAAGGACAACTCCTAACGTCTTCTGCGTATCCGGATCCTGAATGGCGCGGACAACCGAGACGACCTCGCTGTCCTTGTAATTGGAATGAGTCGTCACGTTCCGGTTGGCCGGATGGCCGATAATTTTGAAGATCCCTTTGGCCTGAACCGCTTCCTGATACCAGCTCTCCTTCGCCAGACTGTCGCTTGTCCGGGCATACATCTCGTTGCTGAAATAATCGCCGCTCGGCCGAACAACGATAATTCCCGCAACCTCCGAGTAGAGCGAAGTAAAGCCCTGCAGAAATTTGGACATGCGATATTCCTCGTGGTCATCGTCGATAGCCTTCTTCCCTTCGCTCAGGAAAGCCTGAATTTCCGGATTCATCGATATAAAATAGGAGATATTCTGAATATTGCCCGCGTAATAATCCAGCGATTTGTTCACGTTATCGATAAGCTGCATCGTATGGCCGTTGACCTGCTTCTCGACAATGCCGTTAACGATCCACCCCATTAATAATCCAATAACAAGGGAAGGCAAAATACTGATCAGCAAAAAATGAAGAATAAGCTTGTATCGGATAGACCAGTTGTTCAGCTGGAAGCTCTTCCGGAGCTGTTTGAATACCATGGCTAGCGCTCCCCTTTACCCGTTACTTGGCATAAAACTGGTCTACGTCATCCGGGGTCACTACCGTAATGCCCGTATCGATGTTCGTCGGCAGCGGCGGAATGCTGGAATCCCCGTTATCCGACATCGGGTTTACGATATGGTTGCGGAGATGGAACAGCTGCATAAGCGACCAATACCCCATATTCCATGTCCCCTGCGCCAAAGTCGCCGAGATCGTACCGCTCTTGACCATATCAAGCGTTCCTTTATCGGTGTCAAAGCTGATGATCTTTACCTGATCCAGCTTGTTTAACCGCAGAATGGCATTTCCCGCGCCAACCCCTCCGTTTGCTTCCGTTACGAAAATGCCGCTCAGATCAGGGAACTTGCTCAGCAGATCGCGAACCTTCTGCTCCGATATCATCTGATCGCCTTTGCCGTCGGCAATCCCAACCAGCCGAAGATCGGGAAATTCCTTCTCCAGCGTCTCCTCAAAGCCCCTTGTTCTCTCCTGATGGTTTAATTGATTAGGCAGCGTAATGACGCCAACCTTGCCGGCTCCGCCCGTCAGCTCGGCCATTTTCCGGGCTGCCGTAACCCCGGCGTTATAGTTATTGGTGCCGATGTAGGAATACGCTTTGCTGTTTGGCGCATCCGCGTCGAACATGACAACGGGAATGCCCGCTTCCACCGCTTTATTAATCGCGGGGTTCAAAGCCTCGGAATCGATGGCGCTTACGGCTATTCCGGCGGGACTCCGCGCGATAACCTGCTCGAGCACCATCATTTCTTCCTGCACGTCGTATTGCGTGGAGCCCCGGTATTCCACCGATACGCCAAGCGCTTCCGCCGCGTCCTCGAAGCCTTTTAGCCCGTTTTTCCAATAGTCGATACCGGCCAAAAAATTCACCATCACATACTTCTCGTCCAGCGTACCGTGCAGCCCCTCGGGCTCATCCAGCAGTCCGCTGTTGTCTTCCTTGACGAATACCATATACAAATAAGCCATCAGAGTCCCAATCAGCACGATATAGACGAGCAACAGCTTCTTCACCCGGATCCCCCCCCCTAATATGCAAAAAACCGCTTTCATTAACATAGCAGTTAAGCGCGCCTAGACACAAGAAGTGTTTAGACGCGCCAAGAGACGGCTCTGTTATTAAGCAGATTTGTTTTTGTTATAGAGGTCGAAAGCAACCGCGAGCAGCAGCACCAGACCCTTGATGCCCTGCTGATAATCAATGCCGAGACCAACCAGCGACATCCCGTTATTCATGACGCCCATAACGAGTCCGCCAACGATGGCCCCGATTACCGTACCCACTCCGCCCGTTGCCGAAGCCCCGCCGATAAAGACCGCCGCGATGGCATCGAGCTCGAAGTTCACACCCGCCTTAGGAGTAGCCGCGTTTAGCCTTGCCGCAAACACCAGTCCCGCAAGGGCGGCAAGCACGCCCATATTAACGAAGACCCAGAAGGTCATCTTTTTCGTCTTCACCCCGGACAGTCTTGCCGCCTTCTCATTGCCTCCGAGCGCATAGATATGACGGCCCATAACCGTTTTGCGCATCACGAAGGTGTACAAGGCAATCAGAATAAACAGCATGATGAGAATGTTCGGGAGACCTTTGTAGGAAGCAAGCACGTACGTGAAAAGGTTTGTAATAATCACGATAGCCGCCAGCTTGATAAGGAAGAATGGAATCGGCAGCAGCTCAAGGTTGTATCTCTTCTGAACCAGACGCCCGCGCCACTCCATAAAGATGTACAGCACCGACAGCACGATTCCGATCAACACCGTGAGCAGATGAATGTCCCAGCCGCCAGGAATGTCGGGCAGGAAACCCGTGCTTATGGAGCGAAAGCCCTGCGGGAACGGAGCAACCGACTTGCCGTCCAGCACTAGCATCGTGAGGCCTCGGAACAACAGCATTCCCGCCAGCGTGACGATGAAGGACGGAATCCGGACGTAAGCAACCCAGAAGCCCTGCCAAGCCCCTACGATAGCGCCGAACACAAGCGACAGCACCATCGCTACCGGGAAGGACATTCCGTGTTTGACCATCATGATAGCCGATACCGCGCCAACAAAGGCCGCAACCGAGCCGACGGAAAGATCGATATGGCCGGTGATAATAACGAGCAGCATGCCAATGGCCAGAATAAGAATATAGCTGTTCTGCAAAATTAGGTTCGTAATATTAAGCGGCTTCAGCAGAATGCCGTCGGATAGAAACTGAAAGAGCAGCATGATTAAGATCAGGGCAATAAACATGCCGTACTGCCGGATATTGCTGCGGATTAACTTCAGAGCGGTTTCCATGCTGTCCTACCTCCTGCTTTTCGTCATATACTTCATAAGCGTTTCCTGGCTGGCTTCGGCTCTTGGCACTTCCCCGGTAAAACGTCCTTCGTTCATGACATAGATCCGGTCGCACATCCCAAGCAGCTCCGGCAGCTCCGAAGAGATCATCAGAATGCCTTTCCCTTGTTCCGCCAGCTGATTGATAATGGTGTAAATCTCGTATTTCGCCCCTACGTCAATGCCCCGGGTTGGTTCATCCAGGATAAGGAGATCCGGACCGGTAAAAATCCACTTGCTTAACACGACCTTCTGCTGGTTTCCTCCGCTCAGGTTGCCGGTTTTCTGATGAACGCTTGGCGTCTTGATGTTCAGCTTCTTGCGGAAGCCTTCCGCCTCGGTGATCTCTTTGTAATCGTCCACCACAAACCATTTGGAAATGCCTTGCAGGTTGGCAAGCGTCGTATTGCGTTTGATATCGTCCATCAGGACAAGTCCGTATTCCTTGCGGTCCTCGGTTACGTAGGCAATGCCCTCGTCAATCGCTTTGCTGATGTCGGGCAGCCGGATTTCCCGGCCGTCCTTGAACAGCTGGCCGCTGATTTTTTTTCCGTAGGATTGGCCGAAAATACTCATCGCAAGCTCCGTTCGTCCAGCCCCCATCAGCCCGGCAATGCCAACAATCTCGCCGCGGTTAATATGGAAGCTGACCTCGTCGATCATTTTTCGGTCGGATTGCTGCGGATGATAGACGTTCCAGTCTCTAACCTCAAACAAGATTTCTCCGATATGCGGCTCCCGCTCCGGATAACGATGCGTCAAATCGCGTCCAACCATCCCTTTAATAATCCGGTCCTCGGTAATTTGATCCTCTCTCACCCGCAGCGTCTCGATCGTCTGGCCGTCGCGCAGAATCGTAATCGAATCGGCCACCTTCATAATTTCGTTCAGCTTGTGGGAGATGATAATGGACGTCAGACCCTGTTCCTTGAACGCCAGCATCAGATTCAGCAGATTCTCGCTGTCCTCTTCGTTTAGCGCCGCGGTTGGTTCGTCCAGGATAAGCAGCTTTACTTCCTTCGATAAAGCTTTCGCAATCTCCACCAGCTGCTGCTTGCCTACCCCCATCGTCCCTGCAAGCGTGTTCGGGGATTCGGACAGGCCTACGGTCTTGAGCAGCTCCCGGGTCTTCACAACCGTCTCGTTCCAGTTAATAATGCCGCGGCTTGCCTGCTCGTTGCCGAGGAAAATATTTTCAGCCACGGACAGCTGCGGAATTAGCGCAAGCTCCTGGTGAATGATAACGATGCCAAGCCGCTCGCTGCTTCCGATATCTTTAAATTCGCAGGCTTTGCCCTTGAATAAAATGTCGCCCTCATAGGATCCAAACGGATATACGCCGGAGAGTACCTTCATCAGCGTCGATTTGCCCGCGCCGTTCTCTCCCATAAGCGCGTGTATTTCGCCTTCTTTTACCTTTAAATTAACGTTCTCCAGCGCCTTTACGCCCGGAAAGGTTTTGGTGATTCCCCGCATTTCGAGCAGGATATCCGTCAAAGCTATCACCACGCCTTCAAGTAATGGAAAATGATCTAGCGACGGCTTTGAGGCCGTCGCTAAATCATTTGGCTGCCGCAATGCTTCAAATACGATTATTTCAATTCGTCTTCGGTGTAGTAGCCCGAATCAACCAGCACTTGCTTGTAGTTGGTGCTGTCTACAGATACCGGCTCCAGCAGGAAGGAAGGAACCACCTTCACGCCGTTGTTGTAAGTTTTCGTGTCGTTCACTTGCGCTTCTTTGCCTTCGATTACCGCTTGAGCCATGCTAACCGCTACCTTCGCAAGCTCACGGGTATCCTTGAAGATCGTGGACGTTTGCTCGCCGGCAATGATGGATTTCACCGAAGCAACCTCGGCGTCCTGGCCCGTAATGATTGGCATCGGCTTATCCGCCGTGCCGTAGCCTACCCCTTTCAGGGAAGAGATAATGCCGATACTGATACCGTCATATGGCGACAATACAGCGTTGACCGTGTCGGTTGCGTAATTCGCGCTCAGCAGGTTATCCATCCGGGATTGCGCGGTTGCCCCATCCCAGCGGAGAGTGGCGACCTGTTCCATTTTCGTCTGGCCGCTCTTCACGACCAGCTTGCCGCTGTCGATGTAAGGCTGGAGAACCGACATCGCGCCGTCGAAGAAGAAGTACGCATTGTTATCGTCCGGGGAACCGGCGAACAGCTCGATGTTAAACGGCCCTTTGCCGTCCTTCAGGCCAAGCTTATCTTCGAGGTAGGAGGCTTGCAGCACGCCTACTTTGAAGTTATCGAAGGTTGCGTAGTAGCTGACATGCTCGGTGTTTTTGATCAGACGGTCGTAAGCGATCACTTGAATGTTCTGGTCCGCCGCTTTTTGCAGCACGTCCGTCAGGGACTCGCCGTCGATTGCGGCAATAACAAGCACCTTAACGCCCTTCGTAATCATGTTCTCGATTTGGGAAACCTGGTTCTCGATTACATCCTCGGCATATTGAAGGTCTACCGTATAACCAAGCGCTTCGAATTCCTTCTTCATGTTGGCGCCGTCGCCTACCCAGCGCTCCGACGATTTGGTCGGCATGGAAATGCCGATTTTGCCTTTCTCTGTGGATGCACCTGCGTCTGTGCTTTCCGTGCTGTTTGCGCCCGACGCGTTGTTCGCTGCCTTTTCGCCGCCGTTGTTGCTGCTGTTGGCGCCTTTGTTACTGCTTCCGTTCGCGCCGCAGGCGGCAAGCACAACGATTAATGCGGTTAACATCAAGATCGATAACATCTTTTTCATTTCTGTCTATCCCCTCTCGATTTGTGAAATGAATGAGCTGATAGACAAATCATACAAGCGGAAGCTCTTTAAATCTTTTCACTTCGTTAACTCGTTTTTATAAAAAAACAAACAAAAAAGACTTAAGCAAGTAAATGGTTCACCTGCTTAAGTCTTTATAATGTCTTACCTCAAGGCAATATCGCCTTTTCGGATATCGAGGGTTTCCCGCATAAACGCCTTTATTTCTTCAATGGCCTTCTCCTCGGCTTGAGCGGCGTTCCGAAGCTCGGAGATCATCGGTTCCGTCAGGCTGTCATTAAACGCTAAGCGCTCCATTTCCTCGAAAGCCTCCGCCACGCAATCGTACTGAACCGATGCGGCTCGAAGCGAGGGCCAATAAGTTTCCAACACGGAGAAATAGCATCGGATATCCCTCTTAGCAGCCGCGTAGCTTCGCAGCGTAGTCCACCATCCCTTACGGTCATAGTTTCCGCTTTGCAAAGCTGCCGTTATTGCCGCATACGCAGCTCGGCCGCAGGCATACTCCGTCCCGGGCAGGAGCGGATCATGGGTTTCCCAGCGGTATACCGCCTGCATTAGCGATTCCCGGCATATTTCCATATGGTCTAGCGCAATCCTGTTCCCGAAGATCTGGTAATACCAATAAGGCGAGATAGGACTGCCGAAGGAGTTATACGGCAAATATTCCAATTCATCGCTTCCGTTCGAGAGAATAAGGGAATGCTGTGCATCATCATAACCAACGGCCACAACAAATTGATTCCGCCAAATAACGGCGCCTATTCCATTGTCTATCGACTTTTTAATCTGGCATACAGCCTCTTCCCTATAGAGCGGTAATGTGGCATCAAAGCTAAAGCCAGCATTTTGCGAAGAGCCGATCCCTAGGAAGTCCGCCGCGAGAAAATTCTCGGCTACCCAATTGTAAGCTGTCGAAGACTCCTCTGTTAAACGCCGATTTACGGTAAAACGGAAAGCCGAAGATGTCATGCCCGCCAGCATCGCTTTTGAGCCATTTATCCATCCTTTATGATGAAGAACGGCAAACATAGCATCAATATACGATTCCGACTCCACTGTCATCTTCAAGTCTGCAAGGATAACCACCGCCGCTCACCTCTCTTCACGCTAATCATTTGGGGGTATGAATTCCCCATCTAGGGATGATGGACCTCCGCGGATCCGGGCAACGGTCCGATATTTGGCGGAATTCGCGAACCGCTTGATCCTCCAGCTGCTTTGCCTCCGCTATATGCCCGATTAAGGCATCCAACTGACAGCGGTCTACATGTCTGGAGTCACCGTTAGGGATAATGGCGTTTCGAATCAGCGGGAGCAGCTCATTTAGCTGCTTATAGAGCCGTATAGCTTCATCTATTTCAGGCCAAAGTCCTCGCGCTTCTTGCAAATAAGAGAGAATCTCCTCCCTTGAATAGCAATAGGAATCAAGGATATAGACGGCACCGCCTTCATCATAGTCTCCCTGCCGAAGAGCCTGGATCAAGAAGTCATAAGCTAGCTTGCCGGATGCGATATCTGTGTTGGGCAGTGTTTTATAGGGAGTGTCCCAGTCATAAATGGCTAGCCGCAGCGATTCAAGGATCATCAGCTCTCTTGCGATATCCACCTTCCCGCCAACCGCCTGACAATACCAGAACTCCGTAAAATTAAGACCCAAATTGTCATACAAGACAACATGCGGTTCATCCGACCAGCCATCTTTTACGAAAAACACCCGGTCCTCGTCATCATAGCCGTCAATAACCCCAAACTCCGGAATCCAATAAATAACCCCTGCCCCTTTATCAAGACTATCCTTCACCCACTCAATGGCATCCTGCTGGTAATGGCGGAAGGTCGGATGTCTCGTCCGTCCGCAATCAAAGACCGTATAAATACCAAGGTTGTCCATACCCGGCTTATGCTCGTTGATCCATTGCCCGTATGCCGATACGGACAAAGGCAGCAGTCTTTCATGGACCGTAAATTTGAAAGCCATTCCGGTAAGTCCCGAAAGCCGGTATTTGGGGCCTTCAAACAAACCGGCTGCCGTTAGAACGGCATAGAGACTGTCAATATAGGATTTGGATTCCCGTTTCATGTCGAGCTTCAGCTGTACGCTTGGCATAGTCCTCCCCCTAACGGAATTCCGTCGTTGTGCCTAATCGCTGCGAGATCTGCTCGCACTTGTTTTGCAGCTTGTGTTTAAGCCACCTCGGAGCAATCAGTTCCTCCCATTCGGCAACAAGCAAATGCTGAAGAAAGCTGTCCGTATCATAAAAAGCAATGGTATAAATAAGCTCTTCTTGCGCTTGTATGGTAAACCCCCTCCAGCTATTGCCGCTCAAAGGGGAGCTCAGTCTAATCTTCGCCATATACGGAGCGCGGGCTGGCTTGCTGCCCTGTTCCAAGCAGACGAATTCACACCTCTTGGGCTCGCACTCGGATGCCGCATCCGCAATGGAAATCTGCAGAATCCCATCCAGTCTAAGAAGAACCTGACGTTCATCCACCCCGGTATACACGGCAACATAATCCGCATGATAACGGGAGACGAAGCGAACTGGGACGACAAGCAATTGACGTTCGCCTTCTTCATCCTTGTAGAGCAGGTGAACGGATTTTTTGCCCGCTATAGCCTGGGAAAGCAGCTCCATCGCTTGTATAGTCCTCGGATTGGCATCAAATATAGGAAGCCTGATTCCGTCCAAATGATCGGAAGCTTCGAATCTGCCTAGCAAATCCGCCACGCGCTTTACGGACTCGGCGTTGTCGTAATTATAGTGCCGGTATCGAAGCGCAAGATATTTCAGTATCTTCTGCTCTTCTTCCGACAAATACAGATGCGGCAGAACAAACGCCTCATCTTCGTAGCAATAGCCCCGGTACTTCGCCACATATTTGAGCGGAGCGCGAAGGGACATTTCCATGTATTCAATATCCCTGGCCGCTTGTCTCTTCGAAATCTCGAATTGTTTAGCTAGAAGGCTGCTATTCGGATAATGTCCCGCACGTACTTGTTGATCGAACCATCCAATGCGATGCATATTGCTCATCCTTGCACAGCCTCCCTTTCTCATTTCTATTTATTACATCATTTTCTAGAGACGGACTGCAATCCATTTTTCTACAAGACTGCTGCGTCTACTCTCTCTTGCGCGGCATTTATGCACCGTTTGCACACTTTCAGCGTTTTCCCTTCCGATGTCGTCTGCGTATACAAAAGCTTAATTCTTGATCTGCCGCATACGGGACAAGTCCCTCTGCCTCGGGATGGAAGGTTCCACAATACGCGTCCTCGTTTTGTTTTTGCCATTGTTCATGACCTCGTTTCGTTGTGATGTGCCCATTATAAAACAAGAGGTATGACATAAAATGTCATACCTCTTAAGAAGTTTTGATTTCCTGACGCAAAATCCATCCTTGGCCAGATCGGCGCATTAGCTCAACCCATGCTGGAACAGACAAGCAAATAGGCTTTAAATCCGCCATTATTATGATGGTGTATGGAGCAGTCCTTGTTTCTTCCCGCAGTACGTTGGATTTCTTCCAGTGAAATTACGGTAAAAGGAGAGAGGCCAGGAGCTACAATGGATTCAATCCAGTATAAAGGATCAGAATAAGCCGCTTTCGTCCAAGTAAACGTATTATGCTGTATCCAATCCAATCTAGCACAAGTGACCGGGCAAAAATGTCTCATTACGCTGTATGAAATCCAATGTAGCTCCCGCCCTAGATTCGCTTCTGCCCCCAAAATTAGAGTATAGTAGGACTAGTTGAAAAATATATTCCAGGAGGCTAAAGCCATGCCACAGGAGATTTGGATTAACCTGCCGGTTAAGGATGTTGAGAAGTCGACTGCCTTTTTTAATGAGATTGGATTCCAAGCAAACAACGTAGGCAACGAAAGAGCAAAGCTTAGCATCGGCCAAACAACGATATTGCTGTTCCCTGACGCGGCGCTTGAAAAATTTGCAGGCGCGAGAATAGCGGATACCTCCCAAACGGCGGAAGTATTGTTCTCCCTTGGGGCGAATAGCAGAGAAGAAGTGGACGAGCTTATTCGAAAGGTAGAGTTGGCCGGCGGCACCGTCTTCGGCAAGCCTAGCGAATCGGACGGCTGGATGTACGGCGCGGGCTTTGCCGATCTGGACGGCCACCGTTGGAATCTGCTGTACATGGATGAGAGCAAAATGCCGAAAGGCAAATGAAAAATCCAACTTATAAATTCCATAGTGGTGAAAAAACGCCGGTGGCCTGCTTAAGGCCACCGGCGTTTTTATACCCCGTACAATCTCCGGTATGCCGTTGGCGTCATCCCTTCATGCTCCATAAACCGTTTGTTGAAGTAGCTCACGCTTGGATAACCCGCCTCCTCCGCAATCTGCCCGATGTTATCGTCCTTTCGCTCGAGAAGCCACTGCTTCGCCGCCTGCAGGCGGCAGCGGGTAACAAAGTCCATTGGCGTCATGCGCATGGCACTACGGAACAGTTTGCAGAAGTAATACGGCGTTACTCCTACCCGGTCTGCCCACTCCTCCAGGATAAAAGGCTTCACCGCCTCCTGCTGCATTAGCGGAAGCAGCTCCATAATGCGCTCGCTCGAAGTCCCCGTCTTGTTCCCCTGCAGTGCTGCCGCATGCTCGACAAACACCGTGAGCAGCATATAGGTTAGCATAGACAGCTGGGCTGGCCGCAGCATCCGGTGAGTCTCCGCTTCGCATAACAGCTCTTCATGCGCCTGCTCCCAAATCTGGGGCTGCCGAAGCTTCCATAGCGGACTTTTATGAAAACCCTGCTCGATCAGATAATCCCGCAGGCCCGTACCACCGTAGAAATGAATCCATCGCACGTCCCACGGCTCATCTTGGCTGCTGTAATAGCGCTGCTTCTGCAGCGGAAAATACAGCACGGCTTCTCCTGCCCGAAGCTCATGAACAACGCCGTCAATCTCCGCAAAGCCCTTGCCGGAAACACAGTAATGGATGTTGAAATTGTTCAAGGCGCCCGCCTCCCGGTAAACGCTATGCTCGTGGTCAAACCGATAATGGCCAACCGATTCAGGCATGCAAAAATACGGCATATTCGGAAGCGTAAGCAGATGGCTTTGGCGTTTCATATCAGGCACCTCTTTATGACAATATTGTTCTAAAGGTATACAAAATAATATCATTTTAATTTTAATTATCTTCTCCTATAATCGCAATATAGTCATAAATCATTCTAACGAAGCGAGGGTGAAGCATGAGCAAAAAGCTTAGATGGGGCATTCTGGGATGCGCTAATATTGCAAAAAACGCGGTAATTCCAGGCCTTCATTTATCCGATTCGAACGAAGTGGCCGCGATCGCGAGCCGCGACGGAGACAAGGCCAGACAAACCGCCGAAGAGCTGAATATTCCTACTGCCTATGACAGCTACGAGGCGCTTCTAGCCGACAGCTCGATTGACGTTATTTATATCCCGCTGCCGAACCATCTCCATAAGGAGTGGGCTATCCGCGCAGCGGAAGCAGGCAAGCATATTTTGTGCGAGAAGCCTCTCGCGCTGAACGCGCACGAAGCGGCAGAGATGGCCGAAGCAGCCGACAAAGCAGGCGTTCTTCTGTCCGAAGCGTTTATGTACCGTTATCATCCTCGTTATCAACAGATTAAAGAGCTCATCGCTTCCGGTGCAATCGGCCAGATTCGCGGGATCCGAAGCGCGTTTACGTTCAACAACCCAAACGATTCCAAGAATGTCCGGTTCCGCAAGGCTTGGGGAGGCGGCTCCATCTATGACGTAGGCTGTTACCCGATTAACGTGGCGCGTCTGCTGCTCGATAAAGAACCGGAAGCGGTTACGGTTAACGCCCTCTTCTCGCCGGAGCATGACGATGTCGATATGATGGCCTCCGGCCTGATTGAATTTGAAGGCAACGTATCGCTTACCTTCGACTGCGGCATGTGGGCGGCATTCCGCAATCCGCTGGAGATTCTCGGAACAGACGGTATTATCGAAGTTCCGTCCGCATTTGTTACGCCAACGGCGGAAAGCAGCCAAATCTACCTGACTGCAAACGGTGAGCGCCGCCAGATTGAGGTACCGTACGTCAATTCGTATACGGCGCAAGCGGATTCCATTGCCCGTTCCATTACAAACGGCACTCCCTTGGAATTCCCGACATCCGATGCCATCCGCAACATGAAGGTTATTGATGCTTGCCTGTTATCTGCCCGCGAGCATGCGCGAGTCAAATTGAAATAATAATCTCTGAGGAGGCTGCTTCATATGGAATTTTTAAAGGTACAAGGATTGGACAAACCGGTATCCCGCTTGATGAAAGGCACGGACTATTTCTACCACGACTCTTATGAAAAAGCCGCTGCCAACATGGACGCATACTTCGCCATTGGCGGCAACTGTTTTGACTCCGCTCATATTTATTGCGGCGGTCAGAGCGAGGAAGTGATCGGCCGTTACCTGAAGGAACGCGGCAACCGCGACCAATGGGTAATCCTGACCAAAGGCGCCCATCATGACCATAACGGACCGCGCGTCAGCCGCGAAGCGATCCGCAGCGACCTGATGACCAGCCTTGAGCGCCTCCAAGTCGATACGATCGACATGTACGGTCTGCACCGCGATGATCCCAATGTCCCTGCAGGCGAAGTGATTGAGATTCTGAACGAGCACATCAAATCGGGCGCGGTTCAAACGATCGGCGTATCCAACTGGACTTGGCAGCGCATTCAAGAGGCGAATGATTACGCAGCGGCAAAAGGCCTTGTCGGCTTCTCGTTCAGCAGCCCTAACCTCAGCCTTGCGAAAGCCAACGAGCCGTTCTGGTCCGGCTGCGTATCCGTCGACGACGAGACCCTTGCCTGGCATGAAGCCAACCAGCTTCCGCTGTTCTCCTGGTCTTCCCAGGCTCGCGGCTTCTTCACGGGCCGCTTCACGCCGGAGGATCGCAGCAATGCCGATCTGGTCCGCGTCTTCTACAGCGACGACAACTGGGAGCGCTACGAGCGCGCGAAGCAGCTCGCCGAGCAAAAGAACGTCACGCAAATCCAGATCGCGCTCGCTTACGTGCTTAACCAAGCATTCCCGACCTGCGCCCTCATCGGCGCCCAATCGCTCGAGGAGCTCCGCTCCTGCGACGAAGGCTCGCGCATTAAGCTGACCCGCGAAGAGATGGCTTGGCTGGATCTGAGCTCGGATAAGAAGTAAATATAAAGAAAAGAACGCTCTTTCCAGTAGAGCGTTCTTTTTTACAAATAAATGAATGGCTAAGACCCCGGCCTCCTGACCATAAACCGCTCCGCATTACGCTTGAAGCCGAACTGCTCATATAATCCATGGGCATCCAGCGTACCCAGCAGTCCCGACAGTCCTTCGTATTGCTGCACGATCCACCCCACAAGCTCCTTGCCTAAGCCATGCCCCCGATGCTCTTCATCGATATAAACATCGGCCAAATAATAGACGGTAGCCCAATCCGTTATGACCCGGGCAAAGCCTACCTGCCTGCCTTCGCAATAAATACCGTAGCACGTAGAGTTCTGAATCGACTTTTCAATCGTTTCCCTTGTCCGCTGGTTCGCCCAATAACTTTTCGCCAGAAAGGCCTGAATCTTATCCAAATCAAGCAGGGACTTATCATCGCTAAACCGGTAATTGTTATATAGATGCTCCATGGTCGGTGGCCTCCTAAATGAATATCTTTGTAAAAGTAACTCGGTCATACCCTTCGGCAAAAAAGTCTTTCTCCTCCTTAACCAAGTCAAATCCGATGCTGCTGTAAAAAACGATCGTCCCCCGATTTCCCGGATGGCCAAGCGTATACAAAATCACCTGCTTCTCTCCGAGTTCTCTCAGTCTATCGCAGATTTCGCTTAGCAGTGCCCGGCCAATACCTTTCCGTGCCGCACTCTCTTTAACAACAACGCCAACAATCTCGTAAAGACCAACCTCGTCATTAAAAATATAACCCGAGTGCCCGATTACGGCCCCGTTATCCTCCGCCACAAAATAATCGCTTCTGCTATTGGAAGGAGAAGAGGCTAAATATTCGGCCCACCTTACGGGATATCTAGCAATAACAAAAGGCGGAAATTGCAGGGGATACTCTTTTAAAATAGGAATAACTCGATCTTGATCGTTTTGTTGGAGTTGGCGGATGCGCATCTAGGACCTCCTATCGGGATTGAACGAACATGATTCTACCAAACGATTGTTTATCCATATTTTACAGATAAAATGAAGTAGATTTCAAAGTTTTCTTGTTGCTAACGCAAGTTAGTCGTATCTTAACGATGTCGCACATCGCTAAGCACGTCCACAGAGCATAATTTTCCCTCCTTAGCGATGCCGCGCATCGTTAAGCCATCTTGAGGGTACTTTCCCATTGCCCTCGCACAAAAAAACCGCCCCAAACGGGGCGGCTCATCATCAGCTTTGCTTTTTTACAAAGACTGAAGCTGCTTATAGCCTTCTTTAAGATTCTCGTACGTCCACTTGATATGGTCCTGATTCTCGTATTTGCGGTAGGTGCATTCGATAACGAGAATAAGGTCGAGATAGAAGTTGTATAGTACCCGCCTTCTTTGCTCGCTTTCGGTCAAGCCGCTAATGCCATAGCCCTCGTAGAAGGCCTTGGACGATTCCTTCGCGAAGCGGCCGAAATAAAACTCGCTTAGCGGGTCGCCCCAGAAAGCACGCTCGAAGTCGATCAGTCCGGAGATGCTTCCTTCTTGAACAAATATGTTGCCGTCCCACAAATCCCAGTGGACCAGCGAAGCTTCCTTCACATCCGCCAGCAGTCCTCTCGAACGGCTTAGTTCCTTCTCAATCTCCGCATAGGACACCGGCAGCTCAACGCTTGCATCCTTGCCATCGGCCAGCACATCCGCCATCATGCCCTCAAACGCTTCCGACCAGTTATCCTTCCTTCGGCCCTCCGGTTGAAGCGACCCAAAGAAGCTGTTCTTATACGCATTAATGGACCGGCTGTAGCCGCCAAGCTCGCGTGCGATGTTCTCCCGCTCTTCCCGCGAGAGAGAGTCCCTGATTTTATTCATGGCCGTGCCTTCCACGAAATCCATGAAGAAATACTCCGCTCCAATGAGCGAGCAGCTGGAATCGTAAGCATAGACGCGAGGTACCGGCAGTCCTGGCGTATTCGCGACGAGGCGCATGGCTTCTACTTCCGTCCGCATGATGTTTTTCTCGTAACGCATAACCGGCTTATCTGAGGAAGGCGCAATTTTCAGAACGACCTTCCGGCCATCCTCCAGCCTAATGGAATAGGCCATGTTGGCCCAGCCATCCGTAAGCTCGCTTGCGGAGCGGAAGGACTGTCCAAAAGCCTCCCGCACGATCGTTCCGATCTCCCTGTCATTCAACCTGTACTTGTTCGCATTTTCCATTGCGCCTAACAACCTCCGGACTTTGGGATAGGGCTTACCGGTGAACCTTGTACACGCTCGCTTTGCTTAAGCGGCGGATGAGTCGTACTTCTTCCTCCGTCAATGGCGAAATTTCCGCGGCAGAGATATTTTGCATAAGCTGCTCATGGGAGCTTGCTCCCGGAATCGCCACGGCTACAGCAGGATGGCTAAGAGAATAACGGATCGCAAGCTGCGAGAGACTCCGTCCGTCAGACGCCAGCTGCTCCAGTTGACCGCGAAGCTCAAGGAGCTCATCCAGCTCATAGTCCAGCACGCCTTTGGCCGGCTGGCGGTTTGCCGCAAGCGCGCCGCTCGCAACAGGCCCGCGCGCGATCAGGCTAAGACCCTTTTCCTCCAATAGCGGAAGCACCGTTTCCTCTGCGCGACGATCCACAATGCTATATTGATTCATTACGCTTACGATGGAAGAACGAGAAACATACTCCCGAATGACATTTGGACGAATGGACGAAATCCCGTATTCCCGGATCACGCCCTCCCGCTTCAATTGTTCGAACGCTTCGATTGTCTCGTCAATCGGATCCTCGATCGTCCCGCCGTGCAGCTGGTACAAATCGATGTAATCCGTGCCCAGCCGCCTTAGGCTGTCCTTCACCGCGGATAAAATATAGGCTTTCGACGGATCCCACGCCCAGCCCTCCTGCCCGGCTATTCTCCGGTTGCCGACCTTTGTCGCCAGCACCACCTGCCCACGGCGTCCCCGGATGGCTTTGCCGACAAGCTCTT
This sequence comes from Paenibacillus sp. MMO-177, assembly GCF_037147795.1. Lineage (NCBI taxonomy): Bacteria > Bacillati > Bacillota > Bacilli > Caryophanales > Paenibacillaceae > Paenibacillus > Paenibacillus sp. MMO-177. Next base: position 20,801 of record NZ_JBBCUR010000012.1, read on the forward strand.
CGTTTCGGCCATTGTCATAAAGATCGGCTGTATCCAGCAGAGTTACTCCCCGCTCCAGAGCTTCATGAATAAGGGAAACGGCCTTCTCCTCATCCGTGCCCAGCGACATGCAGCCAAGGCCAATCTCCCCTACGTATAATTCCGAACCGCCTAATTGATTTTTTCTCATCCGGATCTGCTCCTTCCTGCTCTTCACCTTAAAGTTTAAGTCCGTTTACTTTCTTCTGCATCCTCCAGCAGCCATAGCCCAATACGGCGAACAGGAATAAATAAAGGACCATCAACGGCACGCCTAACGTCCATAACCTTTCGCTAAAGAGGTTACTTAAATTAACGATATTAACAAGCATAATGACGAGGTTAACGAGCATCATAACGGCCATAACCCCTTGCAATCTTTTGTACAGCATAATAAGCGAGTCGCGGTCCGTATAAAGCCGTGGCTCCTCCCCAGGCTGCCATTCCCGGCGAAAATAATGCCAGAGCGAGCCGTAAGAGCTGACATACTCCCAGCCTGCGTCCTTATACAAATCAATATACTCCTGAAACTTGCTGCTTCCAAGCGTTTGCCCCGTCTGGTAATCCAGTCTGTACGTATACCGGACCGATTCATCCTTTGCGAAGAAGCTGCTTGCCGTACTCGCCTTTTTGAAATGCAATCCGTCACGGGACATATCGTTAAGCCACTGCTCTTCCTTCTCAAAGTTCCAGCTCATCGTCAGCCGGCGCCGCTTAATCAGCTTGTCGTCCATCCGTCTCACCCTTTCTTCGTAATCAGGGCTTGCCGCCCTACGTTCAGAAGCTCTTCCAGCCTTGCGATCTCCGCTTCGACTACCTGCTTGCCGTTCTCCGTAATGGCATACATTTTGCGGCGCGAGTCCGCTCCCTCCGGAACGGGATATTGCTCAATCAGCCCTTTGCCCAGCAGGGTATTAAGCGCCGTGTATAAAGTGCCGGCACCAAGCTTAACGCGTCCGCCGCTCCTTTTCTCGGTATCCTGCATAATGCCGTATCCATGCGATGGCTCCGTATAAAGAACAATCAGGATATAATAAAACGCCTCGGTTAGCGGCAGCATCTCTTTCACATCATTCATCCTTCCCATCACTTGAACTATATCGTCTGTCGATACATCTTTTTCTTATATATTAAGTCTCGATATATCGACTGTCAATATAGTTTATGGAATTTTTTAGATATGCTCATAAAAAAACATGCCGGAATTTCCGGCATGCTCTTATTCGTTTCTTACCGCCTTCGAACAACCGCCCGGAAGCCGGCTTAGCGAATCGGGATATAGATGGTCATGCTGATTTTCTCCGGCGTGGAATTCAGAACATCCGTCACTTCAAAGTCCGGTCCCTCTCCACGCTCGTAATTGCTGTTAGGCAGCCAGGTTCCATAGATGTATTTCCATGCGTTTTGTCCAAGCTCGGGCATACTGCCGTTGCGGAAAGCCGCATACTTGCCGCCGGGAAGCTCCAGACAGGCGAAGCCGTCCTCCACCTCCGCAAATGAGGTGACCTCCTCGCCAATAAGGAACGAAAAGGCACCATCCTCCCTGTAACTATGGGGGATACCATAAGCAAAAGCCGGCCGCGCTTTGTTAGGGATACGCATATAGTATTCATGACTGCCAAAATGCGCATAGAAACCCGGGATCTCCTCGAAATACCGCTCGTTGTTCAAATTGGTCGGATAGTTATAACCAATGATGCGGGTCGCTGGCCGTTCCATGATGTCCGGTTTGTACATCGTTAATCCTCCTCGGATATTAGCCGTTAATGCGACGAGATCAATGGGGAGCTGCAAGGCTAATGGCGGCTGTTGCTTCCTATATTGGGCCGGCGCCATGCCGAAATAACCGGCGAAAGCACGGGTAAACGCCTCCTGCGAGCCGTATTGGTAAGACACGGAGATATCCAGCACCGTATGGCTGTTAACCCGCAGCTCCTCGGCAGCCCTGCTTAACCTTCTCTTCCGAATGTATTCCTGTACCGTAAAGCCCGTGATGGCATGGAATAGCCTTTGAAAATGGTACAGCGAAAATCCCGCCCGGGCGGCTATGGCCTCCAGGCTAAGCGCTTCCTGCAGCTGTTCTTCTATAAACGTAATCGCATATTGGATTCGGGTGTAATGTTCCATTCGTAAGATTGATCCAGCTCCCTCGCTCATCGTTACGGCTATGCTATCAGGAAAACGGCACAAATATTTGATCAGGAATGCTCTCTTTGCACCCAATCGTATTCCATCAATTTTGCGGTATGAAGCGCTCTCTCTTCGCCATGAAGCCGCCTGATGACGTAGAGGGACATGTCTATGCCGGCCGAAATACCCGCGGACATAATAATCTTCCCGTTATCTACATACCTGGCTGTCTCGGAGATTTCAGCGGATGCTGGCGCAACCTGCCTCAGCTCGTCGGTTGCAAGACGATTCGTCGTCAGCTTCAGCCCTTCCAGCACTCCCGCCTTTGCGAGGAGCAGCGCGCCCGTACAGACGGATAGCAACAGCTCCGACTCGTCAGCGCATTTCCTGATCCAATCGGTCAACGCCTTGTTGTGCATTTCCTGACGGGAGCCCAGGCCGCCTGGGATAAGTACGATATCGGGCTTGGGACAATCATGAATGGTATAGGCCGGATTGACGCTCAGATTGCCTAGAGCCGTAACGGGACTGTTATGTTCCGCCACGGTGAACACATGGAAATCTTGGCCGCGATTGCTGCCCGTAATAAAAACTTCGAACGGTCCCGTAAAATCCAGCACTTCAACGTTGTCGTAAATCAGAATGGCAACATTTCTTCTCCGCTTCATTTGCTTCATCCCCTCATCCTAAATAAAAAGAGCATCGCCTCTCTTCACGAGAAACGATACTCTGCCCAGGCGTACGGCTGATGACATATGTGCTCCCTCGTGGTTCTCCACGTTTACGCCAGTCGCACATACCAGATATTTACTTTTATCATATACCGGGTACCTATGCGGAGCAAGTTAATTTTTGCGGAAACAAATAAGGACAAGCTGTCGTCTATGTATCTGGAAAGCGCTGGACCAGCCAAGGAGACAGGAATAAAGGATGGGTGGCTATGAAGCTAAAAAGATGGCAGAAAAGCACCGCGTGTATCCTGCTGCTCCTCATGATCGCGGGTGTATTAGAGTACAAGGGCATCATTTGGCATAACAACCTGTTTGCGTCTAAATACAAGGTACGGGGGATTGATGTGTCCCACTATCAGGGCGAGATTGATTGGGGCATGGTTGCCGGCAGCGGCAAATGGCAGTTCGTCTATATCAAGGCAACCGAAGGGAAGGATATGACGGATAAGGAGTTCAAGTCGAATTGGGAACAAGCCAGAAGCCAAAAAATGAAAGCCGAAGCTTCTTGGGGAGCATCGGCCTTTTGACTACTTTTCAATTTTATAGGTAAACTTCCACTCGGCCGTGTTCCCCGAATACCTGCCGCGGTTCTCCGTCACAACGACCTTCAACGCTTTATTGACGGTTTTTGTGATGGACGATACCTTTACCGTATCATTGGCTGAGTTGCTATCGGGAATTTTATCCTGCTCTTCGGCATACGCCTTCAGCTTAATGCTGTCCGTCGATTTCAAGTTTAAGGTAATGCTTTTGTTTTCCTGTACTTCCTTGCCGTTCACGTAAGCCTTAGTCAACCACTCGTTACCGACATGGTTATTCTCAACCAGCTCTACGCTGACAAGCGTAACTTTGAACTTGGTTGTTTTGTCCGAAGCCGAGACCGGTTGCATAAGCAGGGCAAAAACAGCCGTAACCGCCATAGCTACCTTCACAAGCTTACTCAATGCGAATGCCTCCCTCTTAATTTTTGTTAGAAGAAACTTCTCCGGGACGCATGTTTATCCTGCTTCATTACTATTTTCGCAATAATAAGACCTATTGTTCCGAGGATAATGCCTCCTCGATCGCCAGTTCCAGATCGCTTGGCTGCGTTGTTGGCTCGAATCGGGCGATTACTTGCCCTTCCCGGTTAACGAGGAACTTGGAGAAGTTCCACTTTACGCCGTCGCCCTCATACAGGTCCGGATGATTCTGCCGAAGAAAGTCCTTCATCCACAGCTCATCGGAATTGTTCGGATCAAAGCCCCGGAAAGGCGCCTGCTCCGTCAAATATTGAAAGAGCGGATGAACGGATTCACCGCGGAGCTCTACCTTTTCGAACAACGAGAAGGTTACACCGACATTGCGACGGCAATGCTCTTCTATTTCCGAATGGCTGCCGGGCTCTTTGCCGTTAAACTGATTGCACGGGAAACCCAGTATTTCGAAGCCGTGCATCCAATATTTTTCGTACAAATGCTGCAGGCCTTCGAACTGCTTGGAGTAGCCGCATTGGCTTGCTGTATTCACGATTAGAAGAACCCTGCCGTAAAAAGCAGACAGATGAATAGGCTCCCCATTTATCTCATTTACCTGAAAGTCATAGATGGACTTGTTCATCTTTAATCCCTCTCCCCTTTTTAATATTTAATCCATCATATAACCAAGAAGCCTATTTGAATAATATATAAAAACAATAATCTTCATAGGCATTTTCAATAAAGTATATATTGGAAAAAAGGCCTATAAAAGACCTTCTCCTTCCATAAATTTCGCAGCCTCTTTCAGGATAATCCGGTCACGCATCAACATAAACAAATTGGAATGATTATCCTCGCCGTCAGTCACTGCTTCTTCCATAATATCCAGCGCTTGTGCGGCAGACAGCCATCGAACGGACATTCCGAGCTGTTCTTCGGCTTCGGTGAGAGCAGCCGTCCCCGCACCATGCCGCGCTTTTGCCAGATAACAATGCGAATACTGCAGAAACCCGTTCCGGTTCTTGTGCTCCTCCACAAAACCAAGCTTACGGATCACTTCCGCATCGCAGCCGGTCTCCTCTTTGATTTCCCGTACGAAAGCCTCCTCGGACTACTCCCCTTCCTCCATTCCTCCGCCGGGCAGCTTGTAGAGATCAAGCTCGGCCATATACATCATCGCAACCTGTCCCTGGTTGTTGAATACAACTCCCCTTGCGGCATAACGGGAAACGGTATCCAGATAGGCCGGACTGCCCCCAATAAAATCACTGTCGGTTATTGTTACGTTTAGCATGATCCATTATCTCCTTTTTTTAAAAAAAACGGTTCAGTTCTTATCATTGGCACGCCACTTTCTAAGGACATATCGCGCCCCCTCAATCAGCAAAGTCATACAGAGGCTGGGAATGAGACTGTCCATTACGTTATTCGGACTGAAATGCCTCACAGAGGAATAAATGCCGTCGCATAGAAGGAAAAGCATTAAAGCATACAAGAGCCATCTCAACCCTTTGGCCAGCTTTTTAAGCCGATTAAAGTTCAGCAAAGTTAAGTAAATAGCCACGATAAGGATGGTCAGAATCATAATCATTCCTGTAACCCCTCCGAACAATTTTTGGGCCAATTCTTATAAATAACTATATTGAAAATATCCGTAGCCTAAGGGAATGAAATCGATTAATATAAGAGCATTGTAATTGTAATATTTTACATATAAAGTCGCTTTTAAGGGGGTTAATATGCTTCAGGCTTACTGGTACATAACGAAAATGAAGCTTCTCATTAATTTGACTTACCGGTTTGAAGTATTCACTTCCGTTGCAACCAATCTTATTCTGATGCTGGCTTCCGTATTCTTATGGCAGACGGCTTACAAGGGCAGCTCCGGATCGGTGGAATCGATTAACCTGCAGGATATTACGACCTACACCATTCTCTCGATCATCATCTCTACCATCTTCGTATGCGATGTACAGAATACCATCTATTACAAAATACGGGAAGGCCAAATCGTCACCGACTTCTACCGTCCTATTCCTCTATTTGCCTGCTATTTGGCCGAAGATATCGGAGAGATGCTCAGCTCCTTGTTAAACAGGGCGCTTCCGCTTGTTGTATTTGCCTCCGTCTTTTTCGGTATTCCGTGGCCCGCTTCCTTCCGGAGCTTCCTGCTCTTCCTTCCAAGCTGCCTGTTAAGCTACGCCATTCTATGGCTGCTCAGCGCGCTTATCGGACTGATTGCGTTCTGGGTGATGGAGCTTGGCAACATGGGGAATGTCAAGGACGCCATCGTCCGCGTATTGTCCGGCAGCATCGTGCCGCTGTGGTTTTTTCCGGAATCGGTTCAGACCGTCTCGAAATTTCTACCTTTCCAATATACCTATCAGACCCCGCTCGGCATTTATATCGGCAACACAAGCACAGCCGAAGCTTTAGCCTCCATGGCTGTTCAAGCCGTCTGGATTGCGGTTCTGTACATGATCCTGGCAGCCGGATGGGCGCGCACGAAGAAAAAAACGTTAATCCAGGGAGGCTGAGAACGCCCTTATGGTATCTACGATCAAGCATTATGTATCCGTCGCTTCCTGCTGGGCGCGTCTCGCCGTGCAGCGGCAGCTCGAGTATCCGCTGTTCCTGTTCAGCTGGCTCCTCATGATTCCGATTCAATACTTCTCCGGCATCTGGATGCTCAAGATTATCGTCGACCGCTTCCAGGCGCTTAACGGCTGGGATTTCCCGCAGCTTACCTTTTTGTATGGACTTGGCCTGATCAGCCACGGCATCTTTGTCGTCTTCTTCATCAATACGTGGAGTATCGACCATATGGTCATTAACGGCGGCTTCGACCGTCTTCTGCTTCGGCCGATGAACGTTTTCTTCCAGCTCGTTGCGAGCTACGTGAATTTTATCGGGTTAATCGATTGCATACCGGGCGTTATCATCTTCCTCTATGGCGCCGAAATTGCAGGCTTTGACTGGACGCCCGCGAACGTCGGCAAGCTGATTCTCGTGCTGATCGGAGGTATTCTGATCCGTGCGGCGCTATTCACCAGCCTTGGAACAATCGCCTTCTGGACCAAGCGCAACGGCTCCATGGTTGGCTTCGCCCTGACGATGCTCGAACGCGCAACCATGTATCCGCTTAGCATGTACCCGTATTTTCTGCAGGCGTTATTCACCTTCATCATTCCAATCGGGTTCATCAGCTTCTATCCTGCCGCGGAGTTCCTGAATGCGGACAGCGGCGGCTTCGAGCTTCCGCTAAGCTTTGCTCTGTGGACACCGCTCGTGGGCGTGATCTGCTTCCTGATTGCGGGCGGCATCTTTAAATTCGGCATGAAAAATTACGAGAGCGCAGGCTCTTAAGCCATAGGGGGAACGGACTGGAATGGAAACCGTTATCGAGGTTAAGGATCTCGTGAAGGAATATATGATCGTGAAAAAAGAAAGCGGGCTGCGCGGCTCGATCAAGAGTCTTCTCTTCCCGAAAAAAACGAAATTTAACGGCGTAAACGGCATCAGCTTCTCGATCGCGCCTGGCGAGATTGTCGGCTACATCGGACCTAACGGCGCCGGCAAAAGCACCACCATCAAAATGCTGACCGGCATCCTCCATCCGACCTCAGGCTCCGTCAAGGTATGCGGCATCTCCCCGCAAGCCGACCGGAAAGCCGTCGTCCGCAAGCTTGGCGTTGTATTCGGGCAGCGTACTCAGCTGTATTGGGATTTGCGTCTCGGGGAATCGTTTGAGCTGCTGCGCCGGATTTACCAGATTGATCAACAAGCCTACGATGACAATCTCGCGATATTAACCGACGTGCTGAAGCTGCAGGAATTTATCAACACCCCGGTGCGCCAGCTGTCGCTTGGCCAGCGCATGCGCGGCGATATCGCGGCGGCTATGCTGCATTCGCCGTCGGTCTTATTCCTCGACGAGCCTACGATTGGGCTGGATGCCGACGCCAAGCATGCGATCCGGAATTTTATTAAGGAAATTAACCGTACCCGCGGCGTTACCGTTATTCTGACCACCCATGATCTCGATGACGTGGAGCAGCTTTGCAGCAGAATTATCGTCGTTAATAACGGCAAGCTTGTAGAGGACGGTCCTATCGGCTCCATCATCCATAAGCTTACTCCTCACCGCATGCTGGTTGTGGAGCTTCATGAGCCTTGCGATGATCTCGCCACACCGCATGCCACGGTTATCAAGCAGGAAGGGCTGAAAATCTGGTACCAGTTCGAAAAGGAAAGCATCTCCGCCTCGGAGCTTATCGCCGCCCTCTCGCAGAAGCTTCCGATTCAGGATATTAGCGTTAAGGAGCCTAACGTCGAAGACGCGATTCGAGAAGTCTATAAAACAACGGCAACTGTGTAATTAGGTATGTTAAAAGCCGGGGCACACTCCATTCGGAGTGCACCCCGGCTTTCGTTATTATTCATGAAGTACCAGACCGCTTGGGCTGGCAGCCGTATCAATCTTGTTCATCACCTCAAAGGTATCCCCGTCAATGACGGCAACCCCGTCTCTTACCGCTACATAGATCCGGTTGGTCTTGGTATGAACGGCTAATGCCTTCGGGCAGCTTCCGACCGGAATGGTCTCCATAACCTTATGGTTGGAAGCATCGATAACCGAGACGCTGTCGCTTCCGGAATTCGAGACGTACACCAGATTGGCGAAGGTATCCACTCCGGCTGCGTAAGGATTTTTGCCGATCCCTTCCGTTATTGTTTTCAAGACCGTGTTGGTCCCGCCATAAATAACGCTCAGGCTATCGCTAAAGATATTCGGCACATAAATGAGGTTCGCATCCTCGTGAATACCCGCAAGCCCCGGTTCGTGCCCGACCGGAATATCCGGGAACAGCCTTGTATGGGTGTATCCGTCTATAACCGAAATATCATGATCCGGGCTGCCGTTTGCTACATAAATCCGGTTCGTATCGGCATTAATAACAATTCCGGCAGGAATGTTGCCTACGCCGACGGAATCGATAAGCTGGTTGGTCTCCCCGTCCAGAACATCTACGGTATTAAGAAGCGAGCTTGTAACATAGACGCGGTTGGTTTTCGCGTTTACGGCTGCAAGCGTCGGAAACGGGCTGACCGGTACAACGGCTACCACTTCCTTCGTGCTCCCGTCCAGCACATATAGCTGATGCTTGCTGCTGTTAATCGCATAAATCCGGTTCGACACCGGATTTATAGCAATCCCCTTAACGGGGCCGGCTGACGGCAACGGGATCGTATCGGTGACGGTATCCGTCTCCCCGTCAATAACCAGGATCTGTCCCTTCTCTGACAAAGAGACAAAAAGCTGATTGCTCCTCATCGGAGCCGTAGCCTTAGCCGCAGCTGGAGCCGGCATTGGAATCGGCATTTGAGCAGGTGCTGGTGCTGGAATGAATGTTGATGTTGGAGCAAGTGCTGGAATTGGTGTTTGGGATGGTGTTTGGGTCGGTACTGGGGCTGACGCTGGAGACGGTGATTGAACTGCCGTTGGTGTCGGTACCGGAGCCGGCGTTGGTACTGCAGAAGGAGTTGGCGTTGGAACCGCTACAGTCAGTTGCGATACCTGGACTGCGGCCGAAGGCCGGGTAATCGAAGGAGCCGGCTCCTCTATAAGCTCGGCCTCGGACAGTTCTTCGTCTTCGTAATCGGATTCTTGCTCGAACTCATCGTCCAGCTTATCCAGCCAGTGCCAGTGAGGCAACTTCCGCACTTTCCCTTTCCGTGACGGATGTCTGTACTGTTTTTGCGGAGTTACGGTTACAGCAGCTGCTGCTGCCGACGTTGTCTTCGGAACACTTGGCTTCACTGCTTTTTTTTGTTTTTTCTTTGGTTTCATTGTCTCTTCTATGCGACTAGGGGGACTTAGAAAGCCCGACTGCTTCTGAGGCAGGTACATCAGCAGCGGTGCGGATTCTTTTTTGCCCCGGCTATACATTTTCACTTGCTTCCCCTCCCCAAGCATACATAACCGCTTATTTATTATAAGTAGGTAAGTATGGAATGGCTTGGGTATTTGCTTATAATTTCATGCGGCTTCTTACCATTAATGCGGCACCCGTCACAACCGCGTCTTCCTTTAATTGGCCCATCGAAAATTGCGGGATATACGCTGCGCTGTAATGCGTTTTCTTAACCGCTACCTCCGTCGCTACCCGATAATACATCGGATTGGCGCTAATGAGAGCCCCGCCAAGAATAATGAGCTCCGGGTGGAACGTATTAATCAGATTCGCCAGCCCTACTCCGAAATAGGAGGCGGACTGCACGAACATCTCGCGTATAAAAGGATCGCCGGCGTTTAGTCCCTCCGTGATCGTATCCAGATTTACTTTTTCCGGTACTACGTTATTTAATAATAAGCTGCCTCCAACCTTCAGCCTCGTCCGCACCTGTCGTTCCAGCGCCTGAACCGAAGCGAAGGTTTCGAGCGAGCCGTAGTTGCCGGATTCCTCGAGCCTAGGGCCGTCCACATCGATAATCATTTGCCCGATGGAGCCCTCCATGTCTACCTTTCCGTACACGATTTGCCCATGGGACATCATGGCCGAACGCAAGCTGATTCCTGCGGAGACGTAGAGCGCATGCTCCACGTTCTCTTGCCTCATAGACCAATGCTCTCCAACAAGAGCCGTATTAGCCCCATTCTCAAGCAGGGTTGGCAGCCCGGCGGCTTCCTCAAACATGGTGCAGATCGGTACCTGCTCCCAGCCTTTAGCCGGAAAATACCGAGGATTAATAATAACCCCGCTGCCGCGGTCAAGCGGTCCTACCGCCCCAATCCCCAGCCCCAAAATACGGCTTTGCGATAGGGAATGATCCTTCATAAAAGCAAGCATCATGCTTACCGTATGGGCAACCAGACGCTCGGGCGTCATCGTCTCGTCCATCCGCCACCGGACAACGGACTTCTGATTCATATTCATGTCAAATAAACCAAGCGTGGAAGTGAACCTGGAAATCTCAAGACCAAAGATATATCCGTAATCGGGATTAATCTGATAGAGCAGCGGTTTTCTGCCGCCCTTCGACGGACCTAATCCGGTAACGAGGATAAGCCCTTCCTTGGCCATATCGTCCAATAGACGGGTCATCGTGCTGCTGGTAATATCGTGGGCTTCCAGCAGCTCTGCCTTGGCAATTGGCCCTAGATTAGCGATGTAATCGTAAATAAGCTGTTTATGCGAGGGGACGGAACGCAGAGAATGACTCATCGTTTCATCCTTTCCGGGTAGATTGTCGTTGCTACCTGCAATTATACCCCAGATCAAGAATGGGGGCTATGCCGAGTGGTTTTGTCCACTTTATTCAATTTTGAACGAAACTAAACGGAGCAGCAAGGGTTAACCACTCGTTTTTATCGGTATAAGTAATTTTTATAAACCAATTTTCCTTAACTTTAATCCAAAATGAATTTAAGTTGCTATAATAGCTATGTTACAGTCAAAAGGAGAGAGTTTAAATGCAGACAAACTGGAAAGAACGACTCTATTTTTTGGCACAGCTATTCTGGGTTTTTGTACGGATCGGTCCTTCCACCTTTGGCGGCGGTTACGCCATGATGCCCGTCATTGAACGCGAGGTCGTTAATAAGCGTAATTGGATTGCCGAGAAAGAACTTGCTGATGTCGTATCGCTAGCCGGTTCCGCTCCGGGCGGCGTTGGCGTCAATGCCGCAGCCTTCATCGGGTACCGGAAAGCCGGCATACCGGGAGCGGCTATTGCGGTTATTGGCGTAACGCTGCCAACCTTCATAATTATCATTGCGCTTAGCCTGTTTTATTTGAAGTTTCAAGACAATCCCAAGATTGTGGCTGCCCTGAAGGGGGTTCACGGCGCGGTTGTGGCGCTGATCGCAATGTCCGCGTACCGGATGGCCAAAGCCGCGATCTTTGACAAGACAACGTTAGTCATGCTGGTCCTCGCGCTTCTCATTTTGCTCGTGCTTCCGCTTACTCCGCTATATATCGTTGCAGCAGGTGTGCTGGTTGGTATCGGCATGGTTCGGGTCAAGGAGAAAACAGGCAAACAAGCCAATACGGAAAAGCCATCCTCCAGCAGCCAAGAGCTAATGTATCCGGAGTATTATATTTGATAAGCGCAAGGGAGAGTTACGTATGATCTGGGACTTGTTCCTGACTTTCTTCAAAATTGGATTTATCTCGTTTGGCGGCGGTTATTCCGTTATTCCGATGATACAGAGCAAGGTGATCTCCCACGGGTGGATGACAACCGCTGAATTTCAAAAAGCCGTTTCCCTTGCCGGCATGGCGCCGGGGCCAATCGCCACCAATGCCGTTACGTTAATCGGCTACGATACCGCGGGAATCGCCGGTGCGATTGCCGCTTGTGCCGGGATTGTCCTCCCTTCGCTGCTGGTCGTAATCGTGTTGTCCGCCTTCTTCTTTAAGCTTCGGAATAACAAGACGATGAAAGCCCTCTTTTACGGCCTGCGGCCCGTCGTTACCGGATTAATCATTTATGCGGCGCTTCACTTCGGCGGCTTCGATAAGCCGGGCAGCTACACCTGGACGACCGGGTTTACGCTGCTGATCTGTGCAGGCTGCTTATGGCTCTTGTTCAAATACAAGCTGCACCCGTTAACCGTGATCGCGGCGGCGGGAGCAGCCGGAATTATCTTTCTATAGCCCTTTTGAATCCTCCGCGGCAATCTGGTAATCTTGCATGAGATACCTTTTTGAAAGCGGGGGATTTCGTTATTATGCTGGCCGCGATTGCCAAAGAAGGCACAGGTTATACCGTAACGTTCGAACGCAGATTGAATCATTCCAAGGAAGATATCTGGTCTTATTTTACCGATAACGAAAAGCTCCCCAAGTGGTTCTCCGAGCTCCGCGTGGAGGATCTGCGGGAAGGCGGGCATCTCAGCTTCAACATGGGTGATGGCAGCTATGAGACGATGACCATCACGGCTTACGAGCCGTTGGCCGTACTCGCGTTTACCTGGGGAGAGGACATGGCCGTGCGCTTTGAATTCCGCGGGGAGGACGGCGGCTGCAGGCTCGTGCTGATCGAGAGCATCTTCAAGCCGTCCGAGCATACGCCCAAAGACCTTGCGGGCTGGCATGTCTGCCTCGACGTCATTGCGTCGCTGCTGGACAGTGGACAACCTCTTGCGGACCGCAAGGCGCATTGGCAGCACTGGTACCCAAAGTACGCGGAGGCCTTGCAGCAGCTGCAATAAAAGATAAGCGGGTCGTCCTGTAATGGACAGCCCGCTTTTGTATTTTCGCTTAACGATGCCGCGCATTGTTAAGGTTTGCTTTTTCCCGCCTCCCAGCTGCCTTAGCGATGCGGCGCATCGTTAAGCTCGGCCAATTCAGCCGGATACGCTCCCTCTGGCGGCTTCTCTCTCTCCTTAACGATATCGTACATCGTTAAGCACTGCTTCTTTACGCCTGCCAGCGGTCTTAATGATGTCGCGCATCGTTAAGCTTTGCCACAGCGCACGCAACACTCACATTTCCCAGCCAACCTAAGCAAATAAGACCCTCTCGGGGTCTTATAATGACTAATATTACCTCGTGTTCGCCCGATAAGGCCCTGCCAGGGTCTTATCCCAACGCGGCACGCCCGCAACACTCACATTTCCCAGCCAACCTAAGCAAATAAGACCCACTCAGGGTCTTATCATGACTAATATTACCTCGCTTTCTCCCGATAAGACCCTACCAGGGTCTTATCCCAACTCCTCACGCCCGCAACACTCACATTTCCCAGCCAACCTAAGCAAATAAGACCCTTTCAGGGTCTTATAATGACTAATATTACCTCGTGTTCGCCCGATAAGACCCTGCCAGGGTCTTATCCCAACGTCGCACGCCCGCACAGGTCGGCAAGCGCCCAGCTGCTATAGCTCCAGCCTCTTAAAATTCGGAAACGGCTGACCTGCTTCCTTCAGCGATCCGAGCCCCGTCATATCCGCGACAGCCATCATACGCTCCCAGATCGGCCAAATGACCGGAGAGCTATGTGCCAGCCTCTTCGCCTCCTCGGATTTCCATTCGAAGATCTCAATGACGGTACCGTCCTCCGCTTCAAGCTGAAGCAGAGGCAGCTCCGTAATCAGCCCCTCCCGCTTAAGAGCGGGTCCATGCTCCCGAACAATCTGATGAAGCTCCCGCTCCTTGCCGGCATGCGGCCGATACAAGGCAATCGCGATATTTTTATCCGCCATCTTTATCTCCCGCTTTCTGCCGGCAATAATTCGTACAATTCATTAACCGAACAGCCTACCGTATCCGCGATAGAGATCGCCGTCTTTAACGGCATTAACCTCTTATTCTCGATATAATCGGCCAGCCTCTCCGGCTTATACAGCAAAGCTCCGGCTAATGTCTCCCGGCTCATCCCCCGCTCCTCCAATCGTTCCTGCAGCAAGCAGCGGCCCAATTCATATTTCATCGCGTTAATCTCCTATGACCTTAAGTTCCGCAGAACGTCCGGTACGGACGCGGCGATTGTTCCGGAAGGGAGGCATAAGCCTCTTGCTCATCCGAATACGCATAAGGATTCGCAAGCGCGGCAAGCAGATTATCCAAAACGCATAGATCCCCCTGCTCCGCCGCCGCCAGCGCTTCCTCTACCCGGTGATTGCGGGGGATAATAGCCGGATTGCTGCTCCGCATAAGCCGGAGAGCTTCCTCCTTGGATTCCGCTTGCCGCCCTAGTCTCGCCTGCCATTGCTGCTGCCATTCCGCAAACTCCGCCGACCCGTGCAGTACGGTGTCCTCCGGTTTATCCATGGATAACGCCCGGAACGTATTGGTGTAATCCGCCTGGTTCCGCTGCATCAGCAGCACAAAGGCTTCAACCAGCGCCTCATCCTCCGGCTCTTCGTTAAAGATCCCAAGCTTTGCGCGCATGCCTTGCAGCCAGTTTTGTTGGAACAGCTCGCTGTAATCCGATAAAGCATCTTGAGCCAGCTCAATAGCCCCTTCTTCATCCTCGTCCATTAACGGAAGCAAGGCTTCAGCCAGCCTGGCGAGGTTCCATGCACCGATGGATGGCTGATTGCCAAACGCATAGCGGCCTTCCCGGTCAATCGAGCTGAAAACGGTAGCCGGATCATACGTATCCATAAAAGCGCATGGCCCGTAATCAATCGTCTCCCCGCTGATCGCCATATTGTCCGTATTCATAACCCCGTGGATAAAACCAACCAGCTGCCATTTCGCAATCAGCGCCGCCTGGCGTTTAATAACTTCCTTAAAGAAGCTGACGTACCGGTTCTCGCCGTCCTCCATATCCGGGTAATGCCTCTTGATCGTGTAATCCGCCAACGCTTGGAGCTCCTCAAGCGTTCCCCACTGCGCGGCAAACTGGAAGGTGCCGACACGGATATGGCTTGCGGCAACCCGGGTAAGAATCGCGCCGGGCAGCAGGCTCTCGCGCACGATTTCCTCGCCGGTTGTCACAACCGCAAGGCTGCGGGTCGTCGGAATGCCAAGCGCATGCATCGCTTCGCTGATGATATACTCCCGAAGCATGGGACCTAGCGCCGCGCGTCCGTCGCCGCCGCGGGAATAAGGCGTCCTTCCGGAGCCCTTCAGCTGAATATCGACTCTCTCTCCTTGCGGAGTAATCTGCTCGCCAAGCAGCACGGCGCGGCCATCGCCAAGCCGGTTGAAATAAGCGAATTGGTGTCCGGCATAAGCCTGGGCAAGAGGCTCCGCGCCTTCGGGAATTTGATTGCCCGCAAATACCTGTATGCCTTCGCTGCCGCGCAGCGCGTCGGCATGCAGTCCCAACTCCGCCGCCAGCGGTTCATTTAACTTGATTAACCCGGGGGCGCGTACGGGGACAGGGTTTTGCTTGGTATACAATAAGTCCGGCAGATCGGCATAGCTGTTCTCGAGGTTCCAGCCCGCAGTTGTTTTATGGTCCGTCATCTTTTGCTCTCCAATCTCGTTTTCCTTATTATACCCTTTTCTATCGCTTTGCCATAAAAAAAGACCGCCGGCCGTAAAAGGCCAGCGATCCTCATTCTTATTATTCCGTGTACATGGCTTTCAGCTTCGCGCGCTCTTGTTTTGTAATGCCAAGGCCTTTTTCAAGGAAATTGTCGATCGAGCCGTATTTCGCCTTCATCTCGTCAATAGCCGCTTGCAGAAATTCCTTCTGAACGCCCATCATGGCCGTAATCGCCGCGACAACGTTCTCATCCTTCACTTGAGCTTTAACGGCCTCAATCGCCTTCTTGTTTGCTTCCGCACGGTATACGTTGCTCAAGAGATAGTCGTCCATAACCGTCTTCTCGTCTACGCCAAGCGCCAGAAGAATGATCGCCGAGCCCAAGCCCGTCCGGTCTTTACCGGCTGTGCAGTGCTGAACGAGACCGATATTGTTAGGGTCGTTAAGCAGCTCCATCAATTGAACGTAGAATTTCGGAGAGTCGACCATTTGTTTGTTAAAGCCAGCCATCATGGCCACCGCGCTAGCTTCGTCCTTCATCAGGCCGGAAGCAATCATGGAGTTCAGATCCGCTGCCGAACCTTCATTTCCCGCATCCGTACGGATATTTTCGATACCCGGAATGACCGGATCCGGAAGAGCCTTAACCTCGGCATCCGTACGGTAGTCCACGTTTGTTTTGATGCCCATTTCCTGAATCGTCTTAATATCCGCGTCCGTTAGATGTCCAAGCTCTTCGCCGCGAAACAGCTTGCCCCACTTTACGGTTTTGCCGTCGGTCGTTTTGTAGCCGCCGAGGTCGCGGAAGTTGTATGCGCCTTGCAGGTTTACTTTGCGCTCCGCAACCGTAACGGTCGCGCCGCTGCTTGTCTTAATGTAGAAATATACACGGGAGCCGGGCTTTGGATCCGCGGTGACATAACCGTTGTAGCTCGCATTAATGCGCTTCAGCTGCTTGCCGTTTTTGGCGATATTGTCCGGCGAAGTGCTCCAGAGAATTTTTGCGGCGCCAAGGTCTGCATTGGAGTTCCAGTGAATTTTCAGCTTGCCGTCGGACGTGCGTTCTACGCTTGCTTGCGTAAATACGCCTTGCGCTTTCTTCTGCGATACCGCGGCCGGTGCCGCGAAGCTTGCTGCCGGTGCAGCTACCGCGCCAAGCGCGAGGGATGCAGCAAGTACGGTTGCTGCGTAAACCTTGTTTACTTTCATCTTCAATTGCCCCCCTACAAAATGGTTGTGTTTTCATTGTGTTCCGGTTGTATATAAGTTGTATTCTTGTTCTTATTGTAGGAGGGCTTTATAATGGCAATTTAAAAATTTAATAAAGAAATTGTAAAAGCGAGAGGCCGCATATTTGCACTCGAATCCAACCATATTATGGCTATGCCTTTAGGGATAATGGGAGGATTCTATGCTTAAAACATCTCGGGAATGGGTGAGCCGGCGTTCGCCAGCCCAAGTCATTACCGGCTACTATATTCTTGCGGTGCTTATATCCATTCTTCTATTCAGTATTCCTGCCATTCGCAGGCCCGGAGTAGAGGTCTCCTTCTTCGATACCGTATTTACGGCCGTCAGCGTCGTAAGCGATACGGGCCTTAGCGTATTTAACGTGGCGGAAACTTACAACGTGTTTGGTTATTTCGTTATTATGCTTGTCCTTCAATTCGGAGGAATAGGCATTATGGCGATGAGTACGTTCTTCTGGCTCTTGATCGGCCGCAAAATCGGTCTCCGGGAGCGCAGGCTGATTATGGTGGATAACAATCAGTTCGCCTTATCCGGCCTGGTCCAGCTCGTAAAAGAAATATTGCGCATCACCCTTCTGACGGAGCTGATCGGCGCGGTAATCTTCGGGCTGCGCTTCCTGCGTTATTTCCCTACCTGGCAGGAAGCCTTCCTGCAGGGGCTGTTCGCCTCCGTCAGCGCAACAACAAATGCCGGAATGGACATTACCGGCCAATCGCTAATTCCGTTCAAAGACGACTATTTCGTCCAGCTCGTGACGATTCTGCTTATTATTTTCGGCGCGATCGGATTCCCGGTCTTAATCGAGCTGAAGGCGTTTCTTTCCCGAAACAAGCTGGACCTGAATCATCCCTTCCGCTTCTCGTTATTTACGAAGCTTACCACTTTTACCTACTTCGCTTTGCTCGCCGTTGGCACGGTCTTTATCCTGCTGTTCGAGTCGCGGCATTACTTCAAAGACTTAACCTGGCATGAAAGCTTCTTCTATGCTTTCTTCCAAGCCGCTACGACGCGAAGCGCCGGCCTAACGACGATGGACATTACCCATCTGACGCTGCCGACTCTTCTGCTTATGTGCGTCTATATGTTTATCGGGGGCTCTCCCAACTCGGTTGGCGGCGGGATTCGGACAACCACCTTCGCCCTGAACATGCTGTTTATTTACCACTTTGCAAGAGGACGGCGGGATTACAAGGTATTCAAGCGCGAGCTGCATATAGACGATATTCTAAAATCCCTTGCCATCTCGATGATGGCGATCGTCATGTGTTCACTGTCCGTTATTGCCATCAGCTTCTCCGACAAGCAGCATCAGCTGGTCGCGATTATTCTGGAGGTATGCTCCGCCTTCGGAACGGTAGGCTTGTCTACCGGCATAACGCCGGATTTAAGCATCTTTGCCAAATGCATTCTCATGCTGCTCATGTTTATCGGAAGAATCGGACTAACTTCCTTCCTCTATATTATTGGCGGCCAGCAAACAAACTCGAAGTACCGCTATCCGGTTGAAAGAGTGATGACGGGATAGCCGTCTTCAAAATAATCCGATCGGAGTCTTGCCCAATTCCCCGGACCGCGTTATGCTGGGTGTAATCATATGGGATAGGAACGTTGTAAACTATGACGATCGGTATTTTCGACTCCGGACTCGGAGGACTAACGGTACTGGCGGAAGCGCTGAAGCGTCTTCCTGCCGAGAATTATTTATATATGGCGGACACGAAGCATGTTCCGTACGGGACCAAATCGGAAGAGGAGGTCCGCGACTTCGTGCTTCAGACGGTTGAGCAGATGGTTGCGGAGGGGATTGATGCGCTGGTCGTGGCCTGCAATACGGCGACGAGCATCGCAATCAACGAGCTGCGGGAACGGTATTCTTTTCCCATTATCGGGATGGAGCCTGCCGTGAAGCCTGCCGTGGAGATGAACCGGGCAACGGGGAAAAAGGTTCTCGTCTGGGCGACTCCCCTAACCCTTCGGATGCCGAAATATTACGCGCTGGTCTCCCGCGTGGACGAAGAAGGAATCGTAGATTCCCTTCCGATGCCCGAGCTGGTGCAATATTGCGAATCTCTGCAATTCGATAAAGAAGTGCTTAATGATTATTTTCTCGCCAAGCTGGCGCCTTACGACTTGAACGAGTACGGCATACTGGTGCTGGGCTGCACGCATTTTCCGTTCTACACGTCTATTCTCCGGGATGTTCTGCCTCCGCATATTCAGATTGTAAACGGCAATCTGGGAACGATCCGGCGTCTATCGGCGATGCTGAGCCGTTACGGAATCGGTACGGGTCGCGGAAGCGGCCAAGTTCGGTTCATGTGTACCGGCGGAGAAGCCGATTATATCGAGAAGATGCGCTCTGCGCTTGCTTATTTGAAAGAACAGGATCTATAGTATAGAACCGGTACCGCTTGATGCGGTTCCGGTTTTTTTATTTGCGGCCACGGGCCACCGATACATAAGATCGCACATGTTCATCGTAGGAATGCATCTTCAGCCCGGCAGGCAACTGGATTATGCTATGCACATAAGACTGCTCTTCCAACTACAACCACATGACGAAAAGCTTCGAGAACGCCAATACCGCTCAGTCCGTTAGGTATTGGTTTTTTGTTCATTCGAACGGATGCTTGCGAAGCAAGAAGGATCGGATATAACGAAACGAATTCTTTTTGGGAGGTGGTTGAATGCAGCTATGCTCTAAAATGTAAGCGCATTACTTTTTGATCATTCTTATTAGGAGGTTTTTTATGTTCGCCATAAGTAAAAGGCTAAGCCGCAATCCGTTGATGATGCTCTCTCTTGCATTGGCCATTTTGTTATCGCAGCTTACGCTCTACCCTTCTGCCTCATCGGCGGCGGGCGGCTCCAACCTCGCCATAGGCAAGACGGTATCGGCCAGCGGCTACGCGGATGTTTATGTCGCAGGCAATGTAGCTGACGGGAATCAGGCTACATATTGGGAGAGTACAAACAATGCTTTTCCGCAATGGATTCAAGTCGATCTTGGCTCAAGCACCAGCATTGATCAGGTCGTTCTGAAGCTTCCTGCCGGCTGGGGCACGCGCACCCAGACGTTGTCCGTGCAAGGAAGCACGAACGGTTCAACGTTTACTGACATTGTTGGCTCCGCCAGTTACGTTTTTAACCCTTCGGTCAGCAACAACTCAGTAACCATTAACTTCTCGGCGGCAAGCACCCGTTACGTTCGCCTGAACATAACGGCCAATACAGGCTGGCAGGCCGGCCAAATCTCCGAGTTCGAGATTTACGGAGCAGCCGTAACGCCTCCGCCATCCGGCACTTATGAAGCCGAGAGCGCAGCGTTGTCCGGCGGTGCCAAAGTGAACACGGACCACACGGGCTACTCCGGTACGGGGTTTGTTGACGGCTATTGGACGCAAGGCGCTTCAACGGCCTTCACGGTAAACGCAGCTTCCGCAGGCAGCTACGACGTCACGCTCAAATACGCTAACGCTCAAGGCTCCGCGCGTACATTGAGCATTTACGTCAATGGCACGAAGATCCGCCAAACCACGCTGAACAGCCTGGCGAACTGGGATACTTGGGGCACCAAGACCGAGACGTTGACGCTTAATGCAGGCAATAACACGATCGCCTACAAATACGATTCTACCGATTCCGGCAATGTGAATCTGGACCAGATTTCCGTGGCAGCTTCGGCGACACCAACACCTACTCCAACACCTACTCCTACTCCTACTCCTACGCCGACTCCAACACCGACACCTACTCCTACCGCGACGCCGACTCCAACACCGACACCTACTCCTCCTGCCGGCGGGAACGTAGCTTTAGGCAAGACCATTACAGCTTCTTCTTCAACCTTTACGTATGTAGCGGCTAACGGCAATGACGGAAGCACGTCTACTTATTGGGAAGGCAGCGGCAATCCTAGCCAGCTGACCGTTGATCTCGGTGCCAATCATGACATCACCTCCGTCGTGGTGAAGCTGAACCCGGCAGTCGAATGGAGTACGCGTACGCAAACGATTCAAGTGCTCGGCGCTAACCAGAACACAACAACTTTCAGCAACCTGGTCTCCGCGCAGTCCTATACGTTTAACCCGTCCTCCGGCAACACGGTGACCATTCCGGTTACCGCTACCGTAAGCAAGGTCCAGTTGAACATTACGGCGAACTCCGGCGCGCCAGGCGGCCAGGTAGCGGAATTCGAAATTTACGGCACGCCCGCTCCTAACCCGGATCTGACGATTACGGGCATGACCTGGACGCCGGCCAATCCGGTGGAGACGGATGCCATCACCCTTAACGCAACCGTAAAAAATATCGGCAACGCCGGCTCACCTGCCTCCTCGGTGAACTTCTACCTGGGCAGCGAGCTTGTTGGCACGGCTCCCGTAGCCGCCTTGGCTGCCAATGCGACAGCTACGGTATCGGTTAATGCCGGGGCAAGAAATGCCGGCAATTATCCGGTAAGCGCGAAGGTCGATGAGAGCAATACCATTATTGAGCAAAACAATAACAACAACAGCTACAGCAACTCGGCGGGCATCACCGTTACCGCCGTGCAAAGCTCCGACCTGATCGTATCGACGACCTGGAACCCAAGCAACCCAAGCGCGGGCAACACGGTTACATTTACGACTAACCTGAAGAACCAAGGGAATATCGCTTCGGCGGCGGGAGCTCATCCGATTACCTTAGTATTGAAGAACGCATCCGGCGCAACCGTTCAGACCTGGAACGGCTCGTATACCGGATCTCTCGCGGCAGGCCAATCCGTTAACGTAACGATGGGCACTTGGACCGCTGTAAACGGCAGTTATTCGGTAACCGCGACCGTAGCTGCCGACGGCAGCGAAGTCAGCACGAAGCAAACCAATAACAATAACACCGTAAGCCTGTATTCGGGCCGCGGAGCAAACATGCCGTTCACCATCATTGAAGCGGAATCGTCCTCCAATACGACAAACGGCACAAAACTTGCTCCGAACTTTAAGCCTGGCGATTATGCCGGAGAAGCATCCGGCCGTTCATCCGTCTATCTGGATGCTACGGGAGAATACGTGGAATTCACCTTAACTTCCCCGGCGAACGCTTTTGTTCTCCGCAACGCGGTTGCCGAGAATACAAACGGCACGGTCAGCATCTATGCGAACGGTGTTAGCAAAGGCAAATTTAACGTTTCCTCCAAATTCTCTTACCTTTACGCAACGCCTAGCACGCTTGGCCGTCTAGGTTACGACAATGCGCCTGGCGCAGGCTTGACGGCTTATTGGCTCTATGAGGATGCGCAGCTTATGCTTGATCAAGTATACCCTGCCGGAACCAAGATCAAGATTCAGAAGGATGCCGGCGACGTCTCCTGGATCTATGTCGATCTGCTCGAAACCGAGAATGTGGCACCGCCTCAAGCGAACCCGGATCCAACCAAATATGTGGAAGTATCGGCGTCCAAGTCGATTGATCAGGCGCTGACGGAGTTCAGGCAGGATAATACGAAAAAAGGCATCTACATCCCTGCCGGCGAATGGCCGATCAACAGCAAGATCTTCCTCTATGGCCGCGCAACGGAAATCGTAGGCGCCGGCCCTTGGTATACCAAGCTGGTTGCGCCTCAGAGCCAGTCCAATACCGATGTCGGCTTTAACATCAGCGCAGCGGCTAACGGTTCAACGATCCGCGACCTGTCCGCATGGGGCAACTACATTAACCGGGTGGATGGACCGGGCAAATTCATCGATGGCAACGGCATGCAGAACGTAACGGTTCAGAACATCTGGGTCGAGCATTTTGTCTGCCTCTACTGGGGAGTTAACTCCTCTTACAACACGTTCAAGAACAACCGGATCAAGAATACCTTTGCAGACGGCATCAACATGACGAACGGCTCCTCGTACAACGTGATCGACAACAACTATGCTCGCGGCACAGGCGACGATTCCTTCGCTCTGTTCAGCGCTACGGATTCCGGCGGCTCTTACAACGTAGGCAACAAGTATACGAACCTGACGGCGACCAACGTACGCCGCGCGGCTGCTTTTGCCGTATACGGCGGTTCGGATAACTTGTTCCAAAACCTGTACGGAGCGGATACGTTGACGTATCCGGGCATTACCATCAGCAGCTACAGCTTCGGCTACAACACGCTTGGCTTCGGCGACCAGGATACCGTCATTGACGGGGCAACGCTGGACCGCACGGGCGGCGACTTCTGGACCAGCGTTGGCGCAGACGACAAGATTAACGATTACCAAAACTTTGGCGCGATCTGGATCTACGGCGGCGACCGGGCAATCAAGAACATTCTGATCAAAAACGTAGACATCAACAATCCGGTCTACTTCGGCCTCATGTTCCAATCCATGTCGCCAAACAATATGGTGATGCAAAATATCCGCGTCGAGAACGTCAACATTAACAATCCGACCCGCTACGGCATCAAGCTTGTCGTACGCGCCGAGCAAGGCCAAGGCCCTGCTTACGGCGGAGCAAGCTTCACCAACGTGAAGATCAACAACCCGGGCATCTCCGCCATCTATGGCGAAGCGCAAAGCCCGAACTTCACCGTTACCCGCGTGTCGGGGAATAACTGGTAAGAAATAAGTGCGGCCCTCCTATCGTCATCTTGGATGACGATGGGAGGGCCCTAATTCGTTCAACTCTAATAGGCTCGGTGCGCATAGAATGACAAACTTCTAAAGTTAATTAAAGAGTGCTGCCTTATTTTGGGGCAGCACTCTTTTTTGCTATTCGGTTCCAATAAAAGAAACATAATATGTCTTCGTTTTTATTATGGGCTTCTGATTCTCTGCTAACTGACCACATGCATAGTTAATGGTTACTTTCCAGCCAAATAACTTTCTCTCCGAGCTCCGAACACCACAACCTTCGCAATTAAATCCACAACCATCAGCCGTATCCTTCCACTCCGTCTTAAATTGATTGATGGTTCTATCAGAAGCATAGGCTTTACTTATCCAGGGACTCCATGCACAAATAATAACAATGATTAACAATGCAGTTACCCCTGAAGCGACAGATGAGATCATTCGCTTTGACATCAAGCTCTAGCCCCCAGTTATTTGCTTTTTATGTGGTAATTTCTTTACGCAAAATTACTCTACAATGTTGCATCCGCGCTTTTCCCAAATGGCTTATCTAGACGCGAATTACTACTGTGCCTTGTTACGCTGAAAGGTAAATGCTATATTATGAACGCTATTGGCCAAAACATTAACCTTTAGGAGCTGAGTTTATGAGTACGTTGGATATTGCCATCGAATTTGCTGCCAGCGCCCATCAATCCCAATACCGCAAAGGGACCCATACCCCTTATATTTCTCACCCGTATGGGGCAGCAATGATTTTGTCCTCTTATAACTGCAGCGAGAATGCGATCATTGCCGCACTTCTACACGATGTATTGGAAGATACGGAAACGACTGAGCAACAGCTAATTGACCAGTTTGGCGAAGACATAGCCGCCATTGTAAAAGCCTGTTCCGAGCCTGACAAAACGTTAAGCTGGGAAGAACGGAAAACCCACACGATCGAAAGTATCCCGGGCGCTCCTCTTGAAGTCCGCCTTGTGGCTTGCGCAGACAAACTGCATAACCTGCGAAGCATGAAAAGGGATTCCCAGTCGATAGGGCCGGATTTCTGGACAAGATTCAAGCGAGGCGAAAAAGAGCAGTCTTGGTATTATAAAAGCCTTGCTTCAGCATTTAGTAAGGCTGAGAACGATAATGAGCATCCCCTATTTACCAAATTCGTTAACGAAGTAAATGAATTCTTTGGTTAAATTGCCTATAGAGTATGTCCTTTGACTTTCAAAAAAAAGAAGTGCATACGTCATGCACTTCTCTTCTCTATTGTTGTATTACCTCTCCGCCAAAGCGGCGGAAGCTGCGGCACAATCATGCCGACCAGCATAAACAAACAGCCAATTCCCGCGCGGACGCCAAGCACTTCGTCCAGCAGCAGGTAGCCGCCGATAGCGGCAAACACCGTCTCCAGGCTCAGAATAATGGCCGCTTGCGTAGGATGCGCGTTCTTCTGGCCAATAATCTGCAGCGTATACGCAATACCCACCGAACAAATCCCGCCGTATAACAAAGGAATCATAGCATCGGACAGACCGGACAGCTCCACCTTTTCCGTAGCGAAGGCCGCGATAAAGCTTAGCACCGAGCAGGTTAAAATCTGCACAAGCGACAGCTTTAACCCGTCCGTCTTGCGGGAGAAACGGTCGATCATCAGAATATGGACGGACCAGAATAAGGCCCCGACAAGCTCGTACAGATCCCCTTTTCCCAACGTCAGATCATTGGTCATGCATAATAAATACAGGCCGATTACCGCCAGAACGGCACCTATGCCGCTGTTCACGCCAAGCCGCTGCTTCAGGAACATGCCGAAGAACGGAACGATAACAATATAGAGTCCCGTAACAAAAGCTGCTTTTCCCGCGGTTGTATACATCAGCCCAATCTGCTGCAAAGAAGCCCCAACGAACAAAATTAGCCCCGTGCACATTCCGTACATAGAGGCGCTCCTAAAGGAACCGCGAAGCTGTGCCTTGGTCTGGCCCGATTTCCGGTCCATCATCCAAATAAGCGGCAATAACGATACGGCGCCCAATACGAATCTCACGGCATTAAAAGTAAACGGCCCTGTATGCTCCATCCCCTGACGCTGTGCCACAAATGCGAATCCCCATATAAACGCGGCGAGTATTAATAGCAAACTGGATTTCAATTGTAATGGTTGTCTCATGATCTGTTGTCTCCCGGATGTATGATTGCTACATCATCTAATCATAAGACTTCTGAAAAGTAAATCCTTGCTTCAAACATAGAATCCAAACTCTTTTTTTATTGCCTCTTCCTCTTCCTTCGGAATATCTATAAATAATTTCATGGCGTGGGTGACCCCGTTTAAAGGCTCCGTATTTGGCCTTATCGAAAACCACCACTCATAAACACCGCTATTAACCGGTTTAAACGTATACTTCATCATCATGCGACTATGGCTGTTCCGTTCCAATAATGCAGTCATCTCCCTTGGAGTGGAGGCATCCCGAAGCAACGCAACTCCCGCCGGAAGAACGAGCTCGTCGAACCTAAGCATTTTGCCGAGGAATGGTTTGTCCGGTTGATCTGGGTAATGCAATTCAATATCCTCCATTTGGCCGTCAACCCTTGAACCATCATGCAAAATCAAACATGCCTCCATGCTTTCAAGGCAATTGCCGCTAATAGCGCTGCCCCACATCATAATACTTATCCCCACAGCAGACTGTCCGGTATTCGCATAGGAAAAATAAGTCGTTTCTTCTGATTTTGTGGAGCAATCCAAATAGGGCTGATAAGAGACAAGCTCCAATCGCGTTGGCCCATTTTCCCCGAATAGTTTTCCTGCAGGATTGTTGTCCCGGAAATGCAGCACGTTATCCCCTTCACCCCAGCCTGCATCCTTCTTGTATTTAAACCCTGTGCAAGAACGGTCCGTATTCCAGCTATAAAGCTTGGATAATTCCCAGAGCGTGTCCTCTGCAAAGACGGTTTCTTCTCCCCATATCCTTGTTACCTCTTCTTTCGAAATTTCTTCCGCAAGCGAAGCCCACTTTGACGGAACCCCTTGTCTCTTTCGCTTGCTCTCCGTCAACTCGTTATACCTATCGACGTCATTCACAAAGATATCGAGGCTTTTCCCCTGACTGAACAGCTTCATGTAAAGCAAATCGCTGTCATGGACCAGATTGCTCACGGCGAGGGTGCCTAACTTCCATGATAAGGATTGGGCCAGAGCGTCCAAGAGATCAAGATCTCCTTCGTCGCTAAACTCGTCATAAATCGTTACCCACGGACTAGTGCCATCCCAAGATATAACGATGCTGCGATCTCCGGGTTCTTCCACTTTCTCAAAAAGGTTATTCTCCATTAACTCCGTAATAGCTTGACGCATTTGCTCGACAGAAAGAGCTTCAGCTGCTTTTAATTGAATGTTTGCGAAAGAAGAACCCATTAGATCTACCCCTTACTCAACTTAGTAAAATATTCCTTTTATCGTAATTCACATTCCCTTCGCTTACAATCTACTCATTAAAATTGACAATAAAAAACAAAGCACAGCGGTAATCCGCCATGCTTTGTTTACATCATTATTCAGTTTCCGTCTAGGGAAGCCCGGCAAGCTACTTCATCAACTTCCATTCCCATCGTTGATGATTGCTCAACCAAGCTGCGCACCGGTACTTCAAGCTCCTGCTCCGGATCGGTTAACGGATAGATGCGCGCTGTCTCGTTTGCATCATCCACGTGTTGAATATAGATCTGCTTCCCGTTGTACTTCACGTCTTCCATCACCGGAGAAGCGGCAATTTCTTTGGCACGGTTAATGTCCATTGCATAATCCTCCTCTGCTTCAAGCTCCCTACAGTATGAGCGAATAAGGAATGGAATATGCACCCAATCGGTTAGGAAACGGCATCTCCTTGGGCAAACCGTTCATAGTTAAACCGCAGCAGTTCAATGGCATGGGCAAGATCGTCTTCCGTGTTCAAATATACGGAAACCCAGCCGGACTCCGGCAGGATATGGTGAGACTTGGCTTTTCCGGTCGTTACCGCCTCATCCCGCTTGGCCTTTGGCAGTAACAGATCCATCAGCCGATCGCCATGAAGATGTCCGATCTCCTTGCCGTTCACCACGAATTCGATACCTCCGAACCGGTGAGGGCCCGATGTTACGCCCGGCCAGGATAACAGCAGCTCTTCCAATACAGCTTTGCTTCCCATAAGCCCACCTCCGTTCATCCACCGTTAAAGGCCTTATTTCAATTCTATTCCGGCTTCCCCGAGGAATTGCCCTTTCACTAACCTTTAACTTATCTCGCGCAACAGGGTTGTCCACGCTAACGAAACGTCATAGCCTTATTTCGTGAAAATCGGCCGTTTCCTGAATTTAACGAAACGTAGTAACGTTATTTGCCCCTTTTGCGGTAAAAAGAAGGGCTGAAGCACGGAATAGCGTTACCTCGTTTCGTTAGAATCTGAAACCCCGTCAAATCGGCCAAATAGCGTGTTGCAGTTTCGTTAGCCATGATACCGGGCTGCCACAACGGTCTCGGGTCTGGCTCCTGCAAAACCTAAGGCCGGCGCCCTCCCGTAAGAAGCCCCGGCCTATCCTATCCGAAGATGCTCAGTCTTATTTAACGGCTTGCCGACTGCTGCATCCGACATGGATTATAATTTTCCTTTCAAGTCCATGAGATACTTCAGGAGCACGGCGAGTGCACCCAGGTAATAGCCGACCAGAACGATCCAGCCTGTTACGTCCATTAAGGAAAGTCCTGCAAGAAGAAGCAGCGGCAACACGTAGTACAACAGGTCTTTCAAGTAGCCTAGTACGAAGTTTGTCGAGAATTTGCCGCCTGTTACCATTTTGAACAAGTCAACCAACAGGTTTGCGCCCATCGAGCCCAGCACGACCCACAAAGCAACTTCCATCCAAAGCGTAAGCGATCCTAGCACTTTTCATCACCTCCGAATTCGAGGAATGTGATACGCTTACATTTTATGCGGGAGGTGCAAAAGTTGTCTCCTTCAATAGCCTGTATCATCGGCATATTCTTTAAAAATAAAATAAGACCCTATGAAGGGTCTTATCGTACTTTATATTCGCTTGGCTCCATAATGATCGGCTTCGCATTGGGATAGGTTACCCTCCCGCTCTTCGGAGCCTCGCGATTCCCCTTTTTCACTGTCCATACCCTGTAGACCGTAAGCGCCACTACAATAATACCTGTCGCCCCGTACATCGCCTCGGCCCAAGGATAACTTGAATCCGAGCCGATCAGAAGACCGTGCAGGAGAGCTAGAAAATACCCGGGAAATGCAAGCATATGCGTCATCTTCCATACTTTTTTCCCCAGCTTCTTCATCAGATCGGAAGACAAAATTACAATAAAGGTCATATAGAATGACAGTGTCCCTATACCCGTCAGCACGGGATGCGATTCTGCGGTAAACGGGATCAGCAGCCCACTCACCGAATAGCCGACGTATTTGTCAAACAGCAGTACGGCTCCATGCATCATGCCGAACAGAAAGCCAAACCAGCCTGCGGATTGATGCAAGGTCAGCACAATCGGTTTGGCTTTGTTTTTGATAAGACGCGATCCTATTGTGATACCCGCAACCGTGGACAGAAACAGGAACAAATACGACGTAATGCCCGACGCGCGCGTTGTGGTCCATACGCTTAGGGCATCCAAGACCTCATTCATTCGCGTACTCCCCTTTCCTCTGCATACTGACCGATAGCGCCAACCGTCCGGACCGAGCCGTCATGCAGAACGCCGATTGCCGCACAAGCCGGATGATTATCCGCAAGCCATTCGAAGCCCTGCTCCCGGCCGAGAAGAAGAACGCATTTGGCGTATACCTCGGCATCCACCAGATTTGGCGCAAACAGCGTCACCTGAGCCAAATCCGATTCGGCCGGCGCTCCTGTCCTCGGATGAATAATATGGTGGCGGCTTTGTCCGGCACTGTCCCTCCATTGCCGTCTAACGGTATTGCTTGTGGCGATCCCTGCCGGGTATCTCACCTGGAGCTCCATTAAATCCCGGCTAGCTTCCCAAGGATCGCCGATGCTGACCGACCAGCCTTCATCCGGCACGCCCCATAGCGTTAGATCTCCTCCCGCTCCGATAGCGCCGGAACGCACGCCTGCATGCTGAATCATGAGGGACAGCTGATGGGCGCTCCACCCTTTTGCAAATCCGCCCAGGTCGACCGCAAGCTTCAAGGCTAGCGTTACCTCTCTGGTATCGGGGTCCAGAATTAAGGGCTGCTCGCAATCAAAAGGCTTTGTCACGAACATGGGATCCGAATTTGCCGACGTCTCCGCCAAGGCTTCGAACGTCGAGGAATATCCAAGCTGCCGGATGACATGTCCCATATAGGGGTTGAACAGACCGCCCGTTGCTTCATAATAACGGTTGGCTTCGGCGAGTACTTCATATAACAGCGTGGAGGAGCGAAAAGGCTGCCCGGCAGACCGGTTCAGGTTCGACAGCTCGCTGCGCGGATTGAAGCGGCTCAGCTTCTCTTCTACGACGGCGATCCAGCTCTCCGCCATCGCTTGCGCCCCTTCATCCAATCCTTTCGTAAAAAACTGCGAGTTCATGGCCCGGAATCTATGCAAAGTCATCTGTTAACCCTCCCTGCTATGAAGCATGCGTCCGCATGCCTTCGTCGCCTGATCCTGTTCCGGAACCAAAACCTTGCCCCATGCCGTGCCCGCGGCCGAACGGCCTTTGCTCGAAGGAGCCGGTGTCGTCGTTGCTTTGAGTTCCTCCATCTGATGGACTGCTATTTAAAACGTCGCTGCTGACCGGAGCCGTTGTTGGACTTGCGGATGAATGATTAATAACGCCCACCATCCCGGTAAATAACGCTACGCTGGAAAGGCCGACAACCCATTTTACCCATTTGGCATTTGCCACAGCCATTACCTCCTCTGTTTCCTTCTATCGTCCTAATAATGACAGTGTATATCCTTTTCCTTAAACGTAGCTGAAATAAAAATTTGGGAAAGCCGGCCTAAATTTTACGAATAACGTCTTCCACCCGTTTCCTGCATCCTGCTATAATCGGCAGTAACGGATATTCTTTCTCGTCAGGCTGGTGACCAACATTAACATACTGCTGGATTCTACAACAATCCTTATATTTCTTGGAATTGCCTATTTGTTTACATTCATATTGATTAGCGCTTACTGGCGGGATGTGATCAAGGCCTTGCCGGTCAGAATCTTTTTCCTGGCCAAACTCCTCCAGTCCTGCTCCTGGTTTCTTGTTGTCTTGCGCGGAGATATCCCGGACTTTCTGACTATCTCCGTTGCCAATTCCCTCATGTTTGTCGGTGCCTCCCTCGAGACCATCTCCATGTTACGGTTAAGGAACGAATGGCGGACAAGCTATAAAATCATGTACAGGCTGGCTATCCCTCTCAGCATCGCGGGCTTTCATCTCATCATGCTTATCCATAATGAGGAGGATGCTCGAATCGCCTATTGCTCTGCTGCTCTCGCTATCATACTTGCCCCCTTGTACCGGCTGATCAAAGGGCCTTCCCCGCTGATGAAGGTCATAGGCTATATCTACCTGTTTGTGATCGCGGCCAACCTGATTAGAGGAACAACCGCTCTTTTTACGAATATTCCCGCTAGCTTTTTTACGCCGGGGATCTATCAATTGATCTATCTGGTGACAATCTATATCCTTACGATCCTGGGGATTATGGGATTTATGCTGCTGTGGAAGGAAAAGACGAACCAGGAGCTGCTTCATTACGCAAGCTACGACGACCTGACCGGTGCGCTTAATCGAAGAACGTTTATGAGCAGCGCCAAAAGTTATTTGAATCTCTGTGCCAAGAAAGGCGAAGCAGTCTCTTACCTGCTGTTTGATATCGACAGCTTTAAGAACATTAACGATAAATACGGCCATCATATCGGCGATCTCGTGCTGCAGGACGTAACGAAACGAATCCGGCATTACTTGGACAAAGACGACTTGTTCGTGCGTTACGGCGGAGACGAATTCGGCATTCTGCTCCCCGGCAAGGGCGAACGGGAATCAAGCGCGCTGGCCGAACGGATTAAGATCATGCTGCAATCCGCTCCGACCACCCTGCCTGTCTCCTACACCATAAGCATGGGAGTGCTCACCGTCGTTCCGGATCAGCACACCCATATGGAATCGATGTATACGAAATGCGACCAGGCCCTCTACACGGCCAAAAGAAACGGCCGAAACACGATATACAGAAGCCAGTTCGGCTAGAACCGGCTTAAGCGAAGGGCTTTATAATAGGATAAAAGGCCGGGCTTCTCTTCAGCGAGAGATTCCCGGCCTTTCTTGTCATTCTTATAAATGCGATCCGCCACTTACATCTATGCACTGCCCCGTAATCCAGCGGCTGTCGGAAGAAGCGAGGAAGGCCGCCACATCCGCGATATCCGAAGGCTCTCCCCACCTGCCGAAGCTCGAATAACCGGCGCCGAATTGATAGCTGGATTCATCCTGCAGCATAGCTTGATTCATGTCCGTGGCGACAAAGCCGGGCTGCAGGGCATTAACGGTTATCCCGCGGGGAGCAAGCTGGGTGGATAACGATAACGTAAGCGTATTGATTGCCCCTTTGCTCATGCTGTATGCCGCGACCCCCGGCAAGGAAATTCTCGTTACGGCAGAGGACAAGTTAATGATTCTCCCGCCGTCTCGTAGCCTGTGCAACGCTTGCTGAATAAGGAAAAACGGCCCCTTTACATTGGTATTCATCACATGGTCGAAGGCCGCTTCCGTTGTTTCCTCGATAACGGTCACAAGTCCCACTCCTGCATTATTAACGAAAATATCAAAGTACTTCTCTCCCGTACGCTGCTCCAAGGCCAGATCCAAATCCTCCAGCAGCTTAGCAGCGCTCGCAGGCGTACCAAGCTCCTGCCCGATGGCAAAGGCTTCTCCTCCCATTTGCCCGATGTGCCTTACGACGTCGGCCGCCGCATCATGATTAGAACCGTAATGAACGGCTACCATCGCCCCCTCCTCTGCAAGTCTCAGCGCAATAGCTCGGCCAATCCCTCTGCTTGCACCGGTTACCAGCGCAATTTTTCCGTTTAATCTGCTCATCTTCCATTCAGCTCCTCCCGTTTTTTACATCCTTATTTGTACCATGGGAGCCGTTTTGTAATGTTGCGGTCTCATTCCGGGGCCGAGGAAAGCTTATGGAAATAGAAAGGGATTTCTGCCTCGATAAGCGAATCTATACAAAATAAGCCAATACGATAGATTGGAGCGCATCATGACCTTCCCTGTCTGGATTGATCTTGGTTTTGTAAAGCTGCATCCCCATGCGGTATTTGAAACACTCGCGTATTTTATCGGCTTCCGCGTCTACCTCTACACAAGAAGCAAGGACAAAATCCCGATCGTGCAGGGCATGTGGGTCATCGTTGGCGCCATCATGGGCGCGGCGATTGGCTCTAAGCTGCTGTATTGGTTAGAGGACCCTAGCCTGACGCTTGAGAACTGGAACAGCTACACCTATCTCATGGAGGGCAAAACGATCGTTGGCGGGCTGCTTGGAGGACTTATCGGCGTCGAATGGACGAAGAAGCGGATTGGCTATTCCCGCTCCACGGGCGACGATATGGCTTTGCCTCTTATCGTCGGCATGGTCATCGGACGAATCGGCTGCTTCCTGACCGGTCTTGACGATCATACGTACGGCGTGGCCACCAGCTGGATCACCGGAATTGATTTCGGCGACGGGGTGCTCCGGCATCCGACGCAGCTGTACGAGATTGCTTTCCTCCTGCTGCTTGGCGCCTTCCTTTTTCACTGGAAACGAAAGGGCAACTTGCCCGACGGAGCCATCTTTCAATTGTTTATGACCGGTTATCTGCTGTTCCGCTTCGTTATCGATTTTATTAAGCCAACCCCGCATTTCTATCTAGGGCTAAACAATATTCAGCTTGCCTGTATCGCCGGGCTCATCTATTACGCCGTTCTCTTGTCCAAGTGGCTTGTACGGCCGCAACGCTCACATAGAAAGGAATTGTAACGATGACAACCAAAAACAGACCTTATATTTTCTACGAGCTGACGAACAGCGTATGTTCCAAATGCCTGCGCAAGGTTGAAGCCAAAGTGGTCATTGAGGATAATCAGGTTTTCCTTCTGAAATATTGCGGGCAGCACGGCCGGGAAAAGGTACTAATCGCAAGCGATGCGGAGTATTACAAAAAGTGCCGGGAGTTTCTAAAGCCCGCGGAAATGCCGGAGGTATGGAACACTCCGATCCGTTACGGCTGTCCCTACGACTGCGGGCTATGCCCCGATCATGAGCAGCATAGCTGCTTGACGCTGCTCGAAATTACCGAGCGCTGCAACCTGCAGTGTCCGATCTGCTACGCGGAGTCCTCCCCGCACGCGGGCTCCTATCGTTCGCTCGAACAGATCGAGTTCATGCTGGATGCGATTGTCCGCAACGAAGGCGAGCCGGATATCGTGCAGATCAGCGGCGGCGAGCCTACGATTCACCCGCAATTTTTCGAAATATTGGATCTGGTGAAGAGCAAGCCCATCAAGCATGTCATGGTGAACACCAACGGTCTGCGGATCGCCCAGGACAGGAAGTTCGCCGAACGGCTGGCCCAATATATGCCGGGCTTCGAAATCTACCTGCAGTTCGACAGCTTCGAGGAAGAGACGCTCCGGGAGCTGCGCGGCGTGGACCTTCGCGATGTGCGTCGCAGAGCGCTGGAGCATTTGAACGAGTTCAACATTTCGACCACGCTGGTAGTTACGCTGAAGAAAGGCCTTAACGATCACGAGATTGGCGATATTATTCAGTTCGGCCTGAAGCAGCGCGCCGTGCGAGGCGTAACGTTCCAGCCGATCCAGGCAGCCGGAAGACTCGAGGAGTTCGATCCTGCCAAGGACCGCCTTACGCTGAGCGAGGTGCGGCAGGGCATCATTGATCAATCGGGCATTTTCCGCGCGGAGGATGTCATTCCGGTTCCTTGCCACCCGGATTGCCTTGCGATGGGTTATGCATTAAAGCTTGGAGGAGAGGCTATACCGTTAACAGGGCTAATCGATCCTCAAATTTTGCTGGACGGCGGCCGCAATACCATCGTGTTCGAGCAGGACGAAACGCTGAAGTCGCGAATCTTCGAGCTGTTCTCGACTGCCCATTCGCCTGCTTCCTCGGCTTTATCGCTGAAGAGCCTGCTTTGCTGCCTGCCGCTCGTTTCCGTGCCTGAGCATATCAGCTACGACAATGTATTCCGGGTCATCATTATGCAGTTTCTGGATCCGTATAACTTCGATGTGCGTTCGGTCAAAAAATCCTGCGTGCATATCGCGCATCCGGACGGCAGAATCATCCCGTTTGATACCTACAATATGTTCTACCGCACGGCGGAGCAGGAGAAGAAGCTCGCCGAGCTGAGAGAGGAATTCGATATGCGTCCGGGAGGGAAGGTCTATGACTGGAGTCAATAACGGAGATAACGGAGATAACCGGCAGCCAAGGAGCCCAAACAAATCGCCTTACGAAAAATCGCCGCATCACGTAAAGCACGTATTTCTGGGTATCGGAATATTAGCCGTGCTGCATTGCCTGCTGTTCCTTTTCCCGATCGGCTTCTTTTTCATCAGCATTGCTCAAATTGTCTATCTGCTTCCGGCTATATTAGTGTTCAATAAAAAAACCGGCATCGTTCAGGGCCTGCTGATCGGCGCAGGCATTACGTTTCTGGTGAATGCGGCTTGTTTCGGCCTTCTGGTCAGCGGCAATCTCTCGCTTTAATACAATTCCCTGTGACATTTGCCCATTGGCGGAATAGCTTAACAGAAGAGCACCCCCTATTCGGTCACAAGGAGAATACGCATGGCTTCCCATCTTCCAATAGGCCCTGTTAATTTATTCGCGCGGTTTATCGGCCCAAATCCGGTCACACCCATTAATCCGGTGCAGCGGTTTCCCTTTATCCGTCCTACCGCTTTCGTTAGTCCGTTTACGAGCGTCATTGGCGATGTGCGCATCTGCGACAATGTGTATGTTGCGCCCGGCGCCGCCCTTCGGGCCGACGAAGGAACCCCTTTTTTCATCGGCTCGAATTCGAATATTCAGGACGGCGTTATTTTGCACGGATTGGCTAATCAAAGCATTGAAGTTTGTAATAAAAGCTACTCCATCTTTATAGGAAGCAGAGTCACCATCGCCCATGGCGCGATGGTGCACGGTCCTTGCCTAATCGAGGACGATGTCTTCGTAAGCTTCAAGGCCATTGTCTTTAATGCGGAGGTGGGACGGGGCTCGTATATTTCGATGGACGCGATTGTGACAAACGGGGTACGGGTCCCGGCTAACCGTTTTGTTCCGCCAGGCGCGCATATCGATACGCAGGCGAAGGCCGATTCGCTTGGTCCGGTACCAAAAAGCTCCGAGGAGTTCGCCGAGCAGGTCATACGGATTAACACGGAATTCCCGCCTTCGTACAACGCAATGTTTGGCAGCCACCGTTGCTCCTGCGGAATCGCTTATAACCATGCGAATCTATTGAGTTAATAAAGCCGGGAGTCCTCCTGATCGGAGTCTCCCGGCTTTTATCATAGCAGCTAGCCTATAGATGCTTTTCGCGGAAGCTTCGCTCTACGTCTTATCCTCGCGCCCGCTGCACGGGCAATCCCTTAACATCCAGCTTAACGCGGAACACGGCTCCGGCGAGAGGCTGTTTATTCAGCTGCTCCTCGTCATTGCCGATTCTGGCCGTCGTAATGTACAGCTCGTCCATATTCTCGCCGCCAAACGCGCAGGAAGTGACGTTCTGCACAGGTATTGGGATCGTGGCCAGCTTTTCGCCGGTTAAAGGGTTCCATCTCCCGATCTGCCAGCCCCCCCAATGTCCAATCCACAGCATCCCTTCCGAATCGATGCTCATGCCATCCGGACTGCCTTCCCCCTCCGGGAATCGAATCACTATCCGACGATTGGCGATCTGTCCGCTGGCAGCATCGTACTCGAAGGCGTAGACGTAGTTCTCGAAGGTATCAATGTAGTACATCACCGTTCCGTCCGCTGTCCACGCCAGCCCGTTGGAGCAGCCAATCTCGCCTAACCGCTTCGATAACTTGCCATCCTCCAGAACATATAGATGACCGTTCCGGTTCCTCCAGGAGCTCATGGTCCCTGCCCAGAACCGCCCTGCCGGATCGCACTTGCCGTCATTCAGCCGGTTTGCCGCCTCTTCCTCCGTGTGAGCAATCAAGGTCATGTTGCCTGTCTCAAGATTCAACCGGTAAAATCCGTCCGCCAGCGCGATTAACCATGTGCCATCCTCGGCCGGAACCGCGGCGCTAATCCTTTTCTCCGTCTGAACCTGCAGCTTTCTTCCATCGCTTGGACGATAACGATGCAATTTACGGCCTTCAATATCGACCCATATCAGCTCCTGAAGCCGTTCATCCCATACGGGACCTTCCCCCAGCTCATTCCGCTCTTCCAGCAGGCATTCCGCCTTATACTTTTTCAAAATTGTCCTCTTCCCCCTATCTTAGAAATACAAATGTAATCCGATATAAACAGTATGAACCTTGTATGCGGGGTTTTGCAATTAATTGTCCGAACGACAGAGGTTGCATTCTAAGGGGAAAGGAATGAAAGTAATGAAAAAGAAAATCGCAGGCATTGCTTTAGTTATACTTCTCTGCTCTTACGCTTCTCTTAGCTTTGCCAGCACCAAGACGTCTGCGGACTTCACGGATCTGAAGGATCTGGACGCGGCAACAAAAGCCAAGTTTGACGCTATGATCAGCGCGGGAATCTTCGACGGCGTCTCCGACACGACCTTTGGTCTGAAGGAGGAAATGAACCGCGCCCAGTTCGCGAAGGTCGCTTCGCTTATTATGGGCCTCAAAACGGATGATTCGCTGAAAACATCCAGCTTCAAGGATGTGAAGGCCGATGATGCCGCCAACGGTTATGCCCTTCCGTACATCGAGGCGCTTAAAGCGGCAGGCGTAACGGAGGGCTATGGAGCTGGTATTTACGACCCTGCGGGCAAAGTGACCAAAGAACAGCTGGCAACCTTCCTGGTCAGAGTCCTTGGCAAAAACAATGACGCCAAAACAAAAACAGGTTCGGATACGACAGTATCCGATTGGGCACAAGGTTACGTCTCACTGGCCCTCGAATTAAAAATACTGAATAACGGCGCGGACGGAAAATTCGGCGGACAAGCCAATGCTACGCGCGACCTGCTTCTGACAGGCGCGTACGAAGCCAAGCAGCAATACGTACCTCCGGCTACACCAACGCCAACTCCAACACCAACACCGGTGTATACATCGCCTCCAGTGAGTAATCCGCAGCCGAGTGACAACAATGGTGGAAACAACGGCGGTTCTGGCGAGCAGCCAGGCGGCGGTTCTGGCGAGCAGCCAGGTGACGGCTCTGGCGAGCAGCCGGGCGATGGCTCTGGCGAGCAGCCAGGCGGCGGTTCTGGCGAGCAGCCAGGCGGCGGTTCTGGCGAGCAGCCAGGCGGCGGTTCTGGCGAGCAGCCAGGCGGCGGTTCTGGCGAGCAGCCAGGCGGCGGCTCTGGCGAGCAGCCGGGTGACGGCTCTGGCGAGCAGCCGGGCGGCAACGGCGGCGACATTCCTACTGGAAGCGGCGGGGGCTTTCCTGACTGTGACCCCTTGAATTCTATATGCTATTTAGGTTAATTAAACAAAGGTGCGGGAACTCTCCCGCACCTTTGTTACTTATCTATAATAAGACAGCACCCAGCACACGCCGTTCCGGTCGGTGACGATTGCGAGCAAGCCGTTAAACGGGGCTTCGTACATCTCCGTTTGGACAGTTCCGCTCTCCGCAAACTCCCCATAGATCCGTGTGAATGCTTCTTCCGTGTCAATCTTGAGGAACACTCTGACATAGTCGCCTTTCATAAACGGCTTTGCAGCTTGAACATCCGCGAACTTAATCGTTGTTCCCTCTACATGCAGATCCGCGTTCAGAACGGTGTCCCCCTGCTGGCGGAGAATAACAACCTCGCCGCCAAATACCTTTTGATAGTACTTGATTTCCTCTTTACAGTTCTCCACCGCGATAAAAGGTTGAGCGTTCATATTAATTAGCCTCCCCTGTGTCCGTTAAATTTTGAAGCACGGTCTTTAACAGCGTTAATAACAAGCCGTATTCCTCGTCGCTAATTCCTTTCCGGGTCTTGCCTTTTACCCGGTTCAATGCCTCTTGCACGTTTGGTACCACTTCATGTCCGGCTTCAGTCAGATAGAGCAGTTGGTAGCGGTTGTCGGAGGGATCCGGCTCCCTTCTCACGTATCCTTCCGCCTCCAGCTTGGCAATCGCTTTTGCTGTTGTCGTCTTATCGATAAGCAGCTTTTCGCTTAAAGCCTTCTGGGTGACGGGCTGCCGGGAAGCAATCGCCATCAGAAAAATATATTGTCCGCTTCCGATCCGGTATGGTGCCAGCTCCGCCGAAATCACCACCTGCATATGACGGTAAATGGCCGAAATGAACTGGCCATGCGATTCCGAAGCATTCTCCTGTTTGTTATCCCAATGCTCGCTCAGGTTAACTCCTCCTCCATATAGAATGCTATTGCAACTAATCTTGCTATCATCATACGCGAAATATAATGCTATTGCAACTATTTTTTTGCAAAACAAACCGCCATTCTCTATTGAGAACGATCGGTAAAAAATAATTCTTTACCGATCGTTCTCAATATGATAAGCTATGTTCAGAAAGGAGGCCGTGAACGATTGGCCAGAAGCAAAGAATTTGATGAAGATGCTGTCCTGCTGAAGGCAATGAAGCTGTTCTGGGCGCAGGGCTACGAGAAGACCTCCATGCAGGATTTAGTTGAGCATATGGGCATTCACAGAAGAAGCATTTACGATACCTTCGGTGATAAACATGCCTTATATTTAATGGCCTTACAGCGCTACGGCGACACCGTCTGGCATTCCATTGAGCAACGGGCGTTGTCCTCCCTGTCTGCAAAAGCTGCCATCCGTTCCGTCATGGAGGCTGCTATCGATCGGAATGAAGAACGGCCAAAAGGCTGCCTGATGGTCAATACCGCTGTAGAGCTAGCCGTTCACGATCCCGAGCTCGAAGCGTACGTTAACCAAAGCTGGTCCGGCACGGAAGAGCTTTTTCGCAAACTGATTATAAAAGGCCAGCAAGCCGGGGAGCTGTCAGCCTCGCTTGATGCGGAACGGCTTGCCCCTTACCTCAACAATGCGCTCATTGGGCTGCGGGTAATGGTAAAGACGCAATACGATACAGAGAAACTAAAACAAGTGATTGCAACAACCATGTCTATCTTAGACTAAATTTTTTTGAATATTCTAGAACGATCATTCCCAAAATAAAAGGAGTAGTGATTACAATGGCAAGACTAAACGGTAAAGTAGCTTTAATTACAGGAGGCAACAGCGGAATCGGGCTGGCAACGGCAAAACGGTTTGTTCAGGAAGGCGCAAAGGTCGTCATTACGGGACGCAATCAGGAGTCATTGACGGCTGCGGTAAAGGAACTCGGTGAAGAAAATGCAGTTGCCGTGCAGGCGGAAGCCGCTGATCCGGCTGGCTCGGAAAAAGCGGTTGCGGCAGCTATCGAGCGCTTCGGCAAGCTGGACATCGTCTTCGCGAATGCGGGTATTTCCGGCGGCACTCCGCTTGGCGATACGAAGCTGGAAGACTTCGAACAGATTCTGAAGGTAAATGTGACCGGTGTCTTCTTTACGGTGCAGGCTGCAGTCCCTCATTTGCAAGCAGGCGCCTCCATCATTCTTGTTGGCTCCGTGCTTGCCACAACTGGTGGAGCAACCTGGGCAGCTTACGCCGCGAGCAAAGGGGCCATTACGAGCATGGCCAGAGTGTTCGCCTCCGAGCTGTCTCCGCGCGGCATCCGCGTGAACACGGTTGTGCCGGGTGCTACGAAAACCCCAATCTGGAACGCTTCCGGGCCGGAGCAAATGGCGAAGCTGGAAGCCGGTCTCTCCCGCTCCATTCCGCTTAAGCGTCTTGGCGAACCGGACGAAATCGCCAATGCCGTGCTCTTCCTCGCTTCGGATGAGTCCTCCTTCGTTCAGGCTGCCGAGCTGCAAGTCGACGGCGGCGCCGACGGAGCTCCCTTTGGCGCTCCTATCTACCGTCAATAACATTCTTGCCCAATAAGCCGTTTCCGATGAAGGCATTGCCTTCCCGGAGACGGCGTTCTTTAATTAGGTCAAGCCCGCGCGGACCCATTCGATAAAGGCAGCTGCAGCCGGACGGAGCTGCTTGCCCTTCAGATAAATAAGCCCCTGATGAACGGGCGTTGGCACGGGAAAGTCCAGTACGGCCAGCTTCCCGACCCGCAGCTCCTCCTCTACATTCACCTTCGGAAGCAGCGATATCCCAAAGCCCGACTGAACCATACGCTTGATCAATTCCACGCTTGGGAAGCTTCTGCGGTCATGCAAGGCATACCCCGCTTCGCGGAGAGACGATTCCCCAAGCTCATGGTATAAGCAGGCATTCCCATAGCTGATATATACCTGCTTTCCTCCCTTACCTTCCGGCGCCCCTACCCATACTAATTCCTCAATGGCCAGCGGGACAAATTCGAGACCGTCGTGTCCCGGATCACGGGGGACGATTCCCAGATCATCCTTTTGCTCAAGGACCCTGCCGCACATATCCTCCATAAAACCGGTCGAGAGCCGCAGTTCAACTTCCGGATAATGCTCGGCGTAAGAAGCGAGCAGCTCGGGCAGTCTTGTCACGCAATAAGCTTCTAAAGCGCGGACCTTCAGCACCCCGCGCGGCTGCTCCGTACGGAGCAAATCCTCCTCCAATGCCTCGCTTAGAGCGGCAAATTGTCTTGCGAACCGGGCCAGCGCAGCTCCTGCATCCGTAGGCTCGACGCCTCTTGGCAGGCGGTCAAACAACTTCTTGCCGCTTGCCTTCTCCAACTGTGCGATATGCGTGGTCACGGTAGATTGCACGTAACCCAATTTATCGGCTGCCCGGCTGAAGTTCTTCTCCTCCATGACAGTCAGGAAAGTACGGAGCGATCTTCCGTCCCATTGATCCAGCACGATATCCCGCCTTTCTGGTATTTTATTTGGAAATAGTATTCATCATTTTTATTCATTTTTCAAATGGTTAAGCACATGATACCATCGAAGCATTCGATCGTAAAGGAGAGCTGTTGCCCCATGTTTAACCGTTTAATCCGCTTTTTATTGCCGGCTATAGGCGCTTTTGCAGCCGTCCTAATCTTATTCCTGTTTGAAAATACGACCGGGCTGGCGCTGTTAATGGCCCCGTTTGGTGCCTCCTGCGTTATCGTATTCGCCCTTTCGGACAGTCCGCTGGCAAAGCCACGCAATGTGGTCGGAGGCCACGTTATCAGCACAATCACCGGGCTGACATTGCTGCATGTATTTGGCCAGCATGCCTGGACCTTGGCTGCGGGTGTTGCGCTGTCAATCATGCTCATGCAAGTAACGAAGACCCTTCATCCGCCGGCCGGCGCGGATCCGCTGGTCGTGATTCTGGCCGGAGCAGGCTGGTCCTTCCTGCTTACGCCTGTGCTCGCCGGAGCCTTGCTTCTTGTCGGAATAAGCGCTGCATACCGGTTTATTCAACAATCTTCTCCAACTCAGCAGGCCAAAGCGAGCGTTAATCCCAAATAATGGTTGAAACCTCTTTTGCGGTAATCGCGTAAAACATGTAAAGCCTGCTTCACGCATAAGCTTGGTAATGGCAGAGCAAAATCTATTCGCAAAGGGGGGCGTCATTCATGAAAACATACCGTTTCACCGGTCGTCTGACGCTGCTTCTCTTCCTGCTTGGCGCCTTTGTTCTGTTCAGCATGCCAACGATGATGCTTGGCAACGGCCATTTCGACGTATCGAAATCCAGCCGCACGCATATCGAGCACAGCCTGCCGAACAGCATGAAGGCCATTAAGCGCGTAACGATATCACCTGCCACCAAGCTTTTTGCCATGCTAGCTTTGCTGGCTGTTATCTACAGCTGGGTCAGCTACCCCCGCCGGTTTTTCCTGGCGAAGCGCGTTTTCTCACTCCCCTTCTTATTCCTGGAGCGGCTCAAACGCCTGCTCATGCCCCTCAAGCTGACGACTTCCTATCCCATCGTTTAAGGACCATCCAACTCTCTTCCGTTCTTCTATAAAGCGGAGGACTGATTTGTGCTGTCCATTTAAACAGAGGAATAGAATTTCGATCATACTCGAGGAGGTACTTCCCTTATGAATATCCGTGAAATCGATCTGCCCGGTATCGGGCGAAAATTTCAGATGAATACACGCAGCGGCGACCAGCTGGTTATAATCGTGCACAACGACGGCCGCAGAGAATGCTATCACTTCCACCACGAGAATCCGGAGAGCAGCATCTCCATGATTACGCTTGATGACGATGAAGCCCGGATGGCTGCCGCCATGATCGGCGGGATGACGTATAAACCAAAAATGCTGGAGACCATCGAGGTCGCTCTCGACGAGCT
The DNA here is from genome assembly GCF_037147795.1 of Paenibacillus sp. MMO-177. Lineage (NCBI taxonomy): Bacteria > Bacillati > Bacillota > Bacilli > Caryophanales > Paenibacillaceae > Paenibacillus > Paenibacillus sp. MMO-177. The sequence continues at coordinate 63,953 of NZ_JBBCUR010000012.1, forward strand.
TATTATCGAGTGGTATAAACTCGAGTCCCACTATGCCTGCATCGGAAAGACGATCGGAGAGCTTAACATCCGCAAAAATACGGGAACAACCGTTATCGCTCTGCTCGCCGCCAATCACGCCAAGCAGATTAATCCCGGTCCCGAGGTTGTTCTGGCTGCCGATCATACGATCGTAGTTGCCGGCGAACGCGCTCAGCATAAAGTATTGAAAAAAATCCTCATGAATGGATGTGATTAATGGATGGATCACATCATACTTGAGGTTGGCCTCGCGATTGCGTTAATCGCAGTGGCTGGTTTGCTGTCGGCAAAAATCCGTTTTTCCGTCATTCCGTTCTATATTCTGATCGGGATGGCCGTTGGTCCCCACTCGGTGGAATTCTGGCATTTCGACTTCCGTTTTATCGAGAGCGCCCCGCTTATCGAGTTTATGGGCAGGCTAGGCGTCCTGTTCCTGCTTTTCTATCTCGGACTGGAGTTCTCCGTTGGACGTCTGATCAAATCCGGCCGCTCCATCGCGGTCGGCGGCACCATCTATATCGCCATTAACTTCACCCTAGGCCTCCTGTTCGGGTGGCTGAGTGGCTTTCCGTTTCAAGAGACGCTTGTTATTGCCGGGATAACCACGATCTCCTCAAGCGCCATTGTCGCCAAGGTACTGGTTGACTTGAAGCGCACGGCCAATCCGGAGACGGAGATGATTCTTGGCATTATCATGTTCGAGGATGTCTTCCTCGCCGTCTATATTTCCATTTTGTCCGGCCTTATCTTAAGCGGTTCGACCTCGATTGGCGGCATTATTTTATCCACGGTTATCGCCCTGGTCTTTATGCTTGCGCTTCTTACCCTCGGCCGCAAAGCGGCGCCTATGCTGAATAAGCTCCTCAATATCCGGTCCAACGAGCTGTTTGCTCTTGTCATCTTCGCCGGGCTGTTCCTGGTGGCGGGTCTATCCGAAACGATCCATGTCGCCGAAGCGATTGGCGCTTTACTGTTCGGCCTTGTGCTTGCCGAGACCGAGCATATGAAGCGCATTGAGAAGCTGATCCTCCCCTTCCGGGATTTCTTCGGCGCCGTCTTCTTCTTCAGCTTTGGCTTAACGATCGATCCAACAGCCTTAGGCGGTGCCGTGTGGCTGTCGCTGGCTGCCGTTGCCGTTACGCTGATCGGCAATCTGACGGCAGGCATGCTTGCCGGACGAAGCGCGGGATTGTCCCCCAAAGCCTCGGTTAATATCGGATTGACCATCGTATCGCGCGGAGAGTTCTCCATCATTATGGCGAATATGGCTAAAGCCGGTGCCCTAATGGCTGTCATTCAGCCGTTTGCCGCCCTATATGTTCTGATTCTGGCCATTCTGGGGCCGCTCCTTACGAAAGAAAACAAGTTCATATTTAATCTGCTGAATCGTTTGTTCCGGTGGGACCGCAAGCAGACAAGTACGTCGCATTCGAAATAAAAAATAGGCACAATAAAAAGCCGTGTTCCAGCTGGAGCACGGCTTTTTGCTCATGATTTTGCGGCACGGCACTAGGCTTTAAAACAAGCGATGGAACATCAACCTACGTACCATAAGTACGAAGTAGACATTCATTTATTGATAAGGAGCGGAACAAGCATGACGACAAGACAATTTTTGCAAGCTCCTCCCCCCTATGTCCCTCCAAAGCCTGCTGTTTCCTACGTCATCGACTGCATAAATAATTATACCTATGTTTGGCTTCGTAACGGCGAGCAGTTCTGGTATTATCCAACCAGCGTTGAATCCTTCGGCATATCCGGCTTTAGATGGAATGGCTATACGTGGCTCTATTACGGCATAGACCCCAGACTTGTTGAAGCGGTTTCCTGTCCTCCTATACCTACTCTGTTCTAATAGCCCGCTTCATTCTAGGCAGCTTCGCGGCCGCATACGTTGTAGCAATAACGAATGCCGGTGAGGAGCTGCTTTCTATGGTTATGGCGGAAAGGCCTAACATTCTTCTCCTTCTCGTGGACGAAATGCGTTATCCTCCCCTATACGAGAAGGCAGATATTCGATTATGGCGCGAACAAAATCTCGAAACGCAGCAATGGCTTCGAAATAACGGGCTTGAGTTCCACAGGCATTACATCGGGAGCACAGCATGCGCGCCCAGCCGAACAACGCTGTTCACCGGCCATTATCCTTCCCTGCATGGCGTTACTCAGACGAACGGAATCGCCAAGCAAGCGGCCGATTCGGATATGTTCTGGCTGGACCGCAATACGGTGCCAACGATGGGCGATTATTTCCGGGAAGCCGGCTACCGAACGTTTTATAAAGGCAAATGGCATTTGTCGTACGAGGATATTGTCGTCCCGGGTACCCATCAAGGGCTTCCAAGCTATGATCCGGCTACAGGGTACCCGGATCAGAATCAGGACTTGTACGAGAACGCGGACAGACTGGAGGCGTTTGGATTCTCCAGCTGGATTGGCCCCGAGCCGCATGGCCGGAATCCCCGGGATTCCGGATCGTCAGCCGGTAACGGAGCCAGCGGGAGGGATGAATTTTACGCAGCGGAGACGGTCCGGCTGATTGAAGCTCTGGAACAACATAAGCAGGTGGAAGGCGATGAAACGCCGTGGCTTATCGTGACCTCTCTCGTAAATCCGCATGATATTACGTTGTACGGCGACCTGACGGCCAGAATCCCCGCATTCCGGTTCGATGTCGGCCCGGTTCCGGATATTGATCCGCCGCCAACCCGGCATGAGAGCCTGCATACGAAGCCGCGCTGCCAGGCCAGCTATCGGGATTTATATCCGGTTGCCCTGCAACCGATCACAAATGAACCCTTCTACCGCAAGCTCTATTATCAGCTTCAGAAAAATGCCGACGAGCAGCTTCGCAAAGTGGTCGAAGCGCTTGCCAAGACGTCCTTTTACGAAGATACCATTATCGTACTTACTTCCGATCACGGGGATTTGCTTGGCTCGCATGGAGGACTTCATCAGAAGATGTATTGCGCTTATGAAGAGGTTCTACGGGTCCCTCTTCTCATCTGCAATAAAAAGCGGTTTCCCGAGCCTCGGCCGGTCCACTCCCTGACCAGCCATCTCGATCTGCTGCCCACTCTGCTTGGGCTGGCAGGCATCAACAGCGATGAGATACGGGGCCGCTTGGACAGCCGGTTTAGCGAAGCGCGGCCGCTGGTTGGCCGGAATCTGGCAGTAGCGATGCCTATGCAGTCGGAACCCGAGGCTCCCGTTTATTTTATGACCGACGATGATATTACGCGGGGACAGCATCAGATCAGCCCTGTGGGCATTCCTTATCCCTCCGCGGCGCAGCCCAATCATATCGAGACCGTTATCGCGCCGCTCTACAGGAACGGGCGCAAAGAGTATTGGAAGCTCTCCCGCTACTATGACAACCCTCAATTTTGGAGCGAGCCTGGCAGCAGGGATGTTGCCTATGTGCCCGTTAAGGACGGGCAGAACGATACGGAAATAGCCTGGACCGCGCGAATTCGAACTGTGCCGGTACCGGAAGAATACGAGCTGTATTCACTGACCGATGACCCGCTTGAGACGCGCAATCTCGCCCATCCCGCTTACTCGGGGTCCTATACGGAACAATTAGCTCTTATGATGAATCTATTAACGGAGCAGCGCAGCCGGAAACGCCTTGCTCCAGGCAGAGAATAACCTGAAGGGGCGCCAATTCACTGGAGGAAATCCAACGTACGGCGAAAAATAAGGGGGTGTCCCATCGTCATTTTCATGACTTATGGGACACCCCCTTGCTTTTGGCTACGAGCGCCACCATGCGTCGGAAGGGTACGTTCCCGTTCCGATCGGGACGGGCTCTCCTATCCGCGGAGTAGCCAGCTTGGCGCTCAGCTCCTTAGCCCTCTTGAGGGCGCGTTCCGCCGGATCCCGCCAATCATGCATAGCAAGCCGGAAGGCTCCCCAATGAATAGGGATCATCACATCGCCTTTTACGTCCAGATGGGCTTGCACGGACTCTTCGGGCATCATATGAATGGCTGCCCACCGGTTATCGTACTGCCCGCATTCCATCAACGTAAGGTCGAATGGACCGTATTGCTCCCCGATCTGCCGAAAATGCGGGCCGTAACCGCTATCTCCGCTGAAGAAGATCCGTGCTTGGCGCCCATGAAGGACCCAGGAGCACCATAAGGTTCCGTTCCGGCCCGTTAATCCCCGCCCCGAGAAATGACGGGCAGGCGTACAGGCCATATGAATCCCTTCCCAGACGATCTCTTCCCACCAATGAAATTCCTCAATCCGATCCGAAGCAACGCCCCAACGCTCGAGATGGGCGGCAACGCCGAGCGGAACAAAAAAGCGGCCTACCTTGTCCTTCAGACGTTTGATGGAGCCATAGTCCAAATGATCGTAATGATCATGGGACAGCAATACGGCATCGATGGCAGGCAGCTCTTCGATTTCAATCGGCAGGCTGCTGCTGAACCGTTTGCCGCCGATCCACGGAACGGGCGACGGAGCTCGCCCCAGCATCGGATCGAGCAGTAGCTTTTTGCCGTCCAGCTCCAGCAGCAAGGCCGAGTGTCCAAACCAGGTCACCTTGGCTTGTCCGGCATCCTTGTTCCGAAGCGACTGAGGATGTACGGGCATTACGGCTATTTCCTTCTCCGGCGAAGCTAACTTATTGCCCCGGGCGAATTCCATGAGAAGCGCAAGGTTCTCGCGCAGCGACATGGACATGGCCGACGGCAAAACATTTTCAAACTTGCCGTTTGAATAATGGGGGGATTGCTTCATGCGCGCCAGCGTCTGCTCGCCCGGCTTGCCGCCAAATACCGGATAGGTGCCTAGGAATAGAACAAGAAGCAGAATAACGACGATAATAATGAAGATAATCACAGCCATGATGACGATCACCTCTTAGCTTTTTAATCAACAACACGGGCATTATGAATTCGCGCGAAAAATCGTCGTGCCCAGCACCTCAAGCGCCTCGGAAATCCGGACCAAATCCGCCTCCGCCACATGCTCGATTTGCTGCATGAACAGCTGTCTCATATGGCCAAAGGCCATTCCCATCCGCTCTTGCCCAAGCGAGGACAATCGGATGTACTGCTTCCTCCGGTCCTCCGGATCCTCGACCTTCTCGCAGAGTCCCTTCTCCGTCAGCTTGCGGATCTCCCGGCTCGTATTCGGCATCGAGATGCCTTTGCATTCGCTGATTTCGCTTAACGTCATCGGCTGTTTCACCGTTAGAAACTCCATTATCTCGTACTGCAGAGGCGTAATATCCTCCATCGGCATTCCCTTCGTCATGTCGTAATGCAATTGGTGGGAAGCTGTGATATGGGACACCATCTGCCGGAATAGTTTATCCTTGGAATCCATGTTGGACCATCTCCTTATAACCGGGTTGAAGCGTCATTTGGTTATCAAATAATAATTATCTATTGACAACTATTTATGAAGCGTGATAACTTCTTATCAAATGATAACAAAGAAGGTGTCCGATGAAAACCCTTATTATTTACACGCATCCGAACCATAACAGTCTCAGCTATTCCTTCCTGCAGAAAACGATCCAAGGCTTGAGGGAGAACACGCAAGTCGAAGAAATCCAAGTGCTTGACCTGTACGCCGAATCGTTCGATCCGTTGCTTGTGTTTAACGAGAATAAGCGCAGGCGGGATATGCATGTCGATCCGGAGCTCGACAAGCACCGCAAGCAGCTGCTCTGGGCCGAGAAAATCGTGTTTGTCTATCCAATCTGGTGGGGCAGGCCGCCGGCGATGCTGCTTGGCTACATCGACCGGATGTTTGCTTCCAACTTCGCATACCGGGACAATGGAAAGCTTCTTCCCGAGGGCCTCTTGAAGGGCAAATCGGTCGTATGCATCTCCACGATGAAAGGTCCTTCCCTCTATCCGCTGTTCTGGCTGAACAATGCTCATAAGGTGCTTATGCGAAAAGCCCTCTTCAGCTATGTCGGCATCAAGAAAGTGAAGTTCTTCGAATTTGGCGGCATGGAGAAGAAGCAAGGCAAGCAGGAGCAGAAGCTCGAACGGATTTACCGCTATTTCAAGACCGTTGCCCAGTAGCGCTACAGAATCGTCGTTGCGTAGCTGCCTAGAACATGAACGTCATGGCCAAAGGTTTCGATAATTTTAATCGCTTTATCCATACGCTGCTCATTGCCCCCGGCTTCCGTCTCGATCAGGAACCTGTACTCGCCAAGCTTCCGCCCGGTTGGCCGCGACTCAATCCAAGAGAGGTTGATGGCAAGCGCGGAGAACACGTTCAGAATCGAAGACAATACGCCCGGATACTCCTCGTTTGGAGTAATCAGCATCATCGTTTTCTTTTGCCCCGTATCCTCGTTAGGCTTCTTGCTGACCACGATAAAACGGGTATGATTCGCCGAATGATCCTGTACGCCGCTCTCCAGAATTTGCAGGCCATACTTCTCGGCAACCGACGCGGAGCCGATCGCAGCCGTTCCGGTATCGCCGGATTCCTTGACCGACAAGGCAGCGTGGGCTGTGCTGTCCGCATAATCAAGCTTCAGGGCATGCTCCTTAATGAACTGGCGGCATTGATTAATGGCAGGCATGATGGATCGTACGGTATGGATATCGCTCATCTTGCTGCCGGGATTACCGATCAGATGGAGCGATACCTTAAAGACGACATCAGCCTCAATCCTCAAGTTGTATAGCAGCAGACCGTCGATGGTCATATGAATATTACCCGCGATGGAGTTCTCGATCGGCACCATGCATTTGTCTACCTCATCCCGGCTGACCGCCTCCAGAACGTCCGGAATCGAGCTCAGCATAACCCACTCCGTATCCGTTCCTTCGAAAAACTTCAAGGCCGCCTCTTCGGAGAAGGTGCCGTTAGGTCCCAAATAAGCCACTTTGTTCATGTTCAAGCTCCTTTAATCGATCTAATATCTATCTTCATATTAATAGAAAAACAGGCAGCATGCGAATTTACGCATCTGCCTGTTCGGATTCGTACCATTATACGTCGTACTCCAATTCCTTGCGGGCCCGGGTAATCCACTCCAGAGGAGTTGGCGTTTCTTCCCGGTTGTATTCGTAAGCCCCCATCTTCAGGTTGAGCTCGAAGCGGTTGCTGGTTGACCTCTCGGATTCGTTAATCTCCGCAAGCCTGCTGCGGAGCCGGTTCATGACGATATCCGCCCCGTCCCGGTCCGTGAACAGCAGAAGGCCCCAGGTCGGATTCTCCTGGCTCAGCATGTAGAGCGAATCGTTCGCCCGAATGCTGGTCTGGCTGATCGTCGTAATGTTGTATACGGCAGCGTTCAGCTGCTCCTCTCCAATCATGCGTCTCAGCTCGTTCCAGTACTTCACGTTCAGAACAAGCAGCGTCAGCGGAATCTTATACCGGTCGGACAACGCCATAAATACCGTCGTGTCCTTCTGGAAGGAGAGCATGTTTTTCAGGTTGGTGCCCTCATCCATCGTGGCGAGCGAAGCATTCTTCTTCTGCAGCGCTTCATTCTCCTCCTGCAGCTGCTTGCTTGCCAGCGTGAACATCCAGGTAATCGCGGTGAATACCGGCGTCATGATGAGCCAGAAATAGCTTTGGCTCGTGACCACGCCCCCTTGCACGACGGTCTGGTAGATGGTGAATGTACCGTAACCGAAAACAAACGCGATATTCAAGATGAGCCCGGTCGTGATCGTCGTAAAATAAGTGACAATCGCGATCAGAAACGCGACGTTCAAGAAAATGATGTTATGCAGATAAAGATTAGGATCACGCGCCGTAAACACGATACAGACAAAGCACGCGATGAACAGCAGCAGAAAGCCGCCGTCCGACAACAAGCTTGTGTTACGCCTCATGATTCCTACCCCTTTCTCTTCTTCCGGTGCTTGCGGACGAGAAGCACAAGCGATACGAGCACCAGGGCAAGCACAAGCATAAACGCGATCATAAAGTTTACAACGTCGCCGCGTTCCAATACTCGCGTAACCACAGCCGGCGCTTCGGACACCGCTTCCTTCTTGAAGCGGAAGGCATGAACCTCTCCGTCTTTGTCTACCATAGCCCCGTCGCCAAAAATCTTGTATAGGCTGCCGGCGTTCCCGACCAGCTTCGACGCCAGATAGACGTATTCGGAGCTGCTGCCCGTAATAGCCAGGAAGCCATGCCCCTTGCCGTATGGCGAGTCGATCAGCTGCAGCGTTCCGATCCGCTTGCCGTAGCCTTCTTCGATGCTTATCTTCTCATTGGACAAGAAGCCTTCGCCTTGCTTGTCGTATTGGAAATACAGCTTATCGTTGTTCTCGCGGATGTAACGGTTATCCGCGTAGGTACCAATCGCGATAATTTGCCGGTCCTTCAGTTCGCTCTCCTTGACATCGTCCGTGTAAAAGCGGATTTCGCCCGTGTTGGAGGTCGCGAACTGCCCCATCAGATTAAACAGATTGGAGAGCGCCGCATACGTGTAGTTGTCTTGGGTTTGCGGCAGAACAACGGCTACCCGGTTAAAGCTGCCGTCCCGGAGAAACGGATAAGGATAGTTGTTGAACAGCATGTCCGTGCGGTCCTTCGTGTTCAGCTGAAGCACGGAGTCCTTGGAAACAAATGCCCATGGCATCTGGTCCTGGTTCCCGGTACACTCCGCATTCTTGATCTCCAGGTCAAAAGCCGTCGTGATCGTGAAGTTGCCCGAGATTCCGAGGTTCTTCGGAATGGTCAGCTCGAGATTATCGCCGCCGGCAAGCTCGGCGGACAGCTTCTTGCTTCCGATCGGAACGTTGTTCACCAGAACCGTCACCATCGAACGGTCAAAGTCCAGATTCGTCGCATAACGGAAATCCAGACTTAGCTTGCTCGCTTCCGCAATGGAGCGGTTGCTCGGAAGAGTGATGAAGTAGCTTTTCTCCCGGTGCGACGGGCCCGTCAGCTTATCTCCGGAATCCGTGAGCGGGAAATACCGGCTGATGCTTTGCGCCGGCGTATTCACCTCCGTCGATTCATCCACCAGCTTCGACGTCCCTTGCAATTGCTCCATCAGGGCGTGGTTGCCGATAAACCGCCCGGCTTTCTTCAGCATATCCGCATTATCCGAGGTCACGACAAGCAAGGATGAGGTATCGCTCTGGATCAATTGAATCAGCGCTTTATCCTGCAGCGCGGTCTCGCTCAGCTTCGAGCGAATGTCTGCCGGAAGATGCTGCGACAAGGCGACCAGAATACGAAGCGTTTTCCCTTGCAGGTTGCTCGTCTGGTACGGCAGTAGAGAAATAGGATGCGAGGTGTCCTGGCTAACGCCCGTTAATCCGGACAACGCATAGACGGCGGCTTCCGTCTCGTTCAGATCGCCTTCCTCCGGCACAAAGACGCCGGCTTGTCCATCCTGAATGGTGTCGAGGCCCAGGAAATGGCGGTTGAAATCGCTGATGCTCGCGCCGACCGGCTTCGGCGAGTATTGCACGTCAACGCCCGAGCTGTCGAAAATTTGCAGCCAGCTGCCCTGATCCTGCGTAGGGACGCACATCCGATCCGAGTTATTTCTCGTCTGAATGACCCCTTCAATAGTCAGCTCGTTAACGCCGCTCTTCAAATATTCAAGCGGAAGCCCGATAGTCCGTGTGACCTTCCGGTTCGTCTCGGTACCGGGCTTTAACGTGTAGAACGGCTTTCCGTTCAACTTAAGCGTAACAACCGATAAATCATTAAGGGTGAGCTGGGATACTTTATAGTCCAGCCTGAACGCGGCGCTTTCTACATTCCAGTAATCCGGCACCTGAAAAAACTGCTGCGCGTACGCATTGGTGCCAAGGAGCGAGGTTTCCGGCATCGGCGTTTCGTAGGTTTTCTGTACCTCCGGTGCTGCGGATAGCGTCCCCGCGCCCGGGACCAGCAGCGCTACAATCAGCGCGATGACCCATGCCGTAAATCCGGCTTTTCTCATAAATTCACTTCCTTTCGGTCAGAACCGTTCCGTTTTATACCATTTGGCTTCGCGTTTAAAAATCACGTCCTTCAAATATTGGAGCATGCCATTGGCGGCAACAAGCATCCATAGCTGGCAGTAAGTAACGTACATAAGCAGAATAATGACGAGATTCGAGGGGTGCATTTCGCCTTTTTCCGTTATAAGCGTGATGAACGTCCCTACAACAAACAAGGTAATGGCCAGTATCCACAAGTAGAAGCTTAATCCCTCAATCGTGGTATGCACGTAACCGAGCGCATGCAGAATGAGCAGCGTATCCGACGTTAAGAGCGAGGTGACAAGCAAGAAATAAATCGCCAGAAAATAAAGAATATCGAAGCGGATTCGGCGCGCTTCCGGCCGGAAGAGCAGCGGGACGTTTTTGACGATAACGTAAATATTCCCCTTCGCCCAGCGCGTCCGCTGCTTGAACCACACCTTCAGCGTCTGGGGCTCCTGCTCCCAGGTAACCGACTTCGGCTGGAATTTGATCCGGTAACCCATCATGTAAATCCGAAAGCTGATCTCGGTATCCTCCGCGATCGCTTTCGTATCCCAGCCTCCGATCGCCTCGATGATATGGCGGCGCATGATAAAGTTGGTGCCCGGAATCGTACATAGCTTGAACAGCTTCCACCTGCCCGCTTGGGCCATCCATTGGAACGATAACGTCTCGATATTTATGAACCGGGTAAGCAGGTTCTGATCCCGGTTACGCGTCCGGAACTTGCCGATAACCGCCCCAAGCTTGGCGTCGTTCACGATTTCGGCGACCAGGTAACGAAGCGCCGTCCGCTCCGGCGTATTATCGGCATCATAGATGGCGATAAGTTCGCCTTTGCTCCGCGTGAAGCCGATGTTGAGCGCATTGGACTTGCCTTTGCCTCCGGTTACGTTATCGGTATTGATGATAATCAGATTGCGCCCCATGTATTTCTCCTGAAGTTGACCGAGCAGCACGCTGCTGTTATCCGAAGAATTATCGTTAATCACGATAATCTCGTAGCGGTCATGGGGATAATCGAGCGCAAGCAGCGACTCTACCGTTTTGACGATAACCTTGCCTTCGTTATGGGCCGGTACCATAATCGACACGAAGGGCTCTTCTCCCGGAAGAAGCTCGGGCGGCTTCTCGCTCTCCAGCTTTATATAGTAGAAGTAGCCTGCGATAATCAGCGCGATATTAACGAGCAGCAGGGACCAGATGCACAGCACGCATATGACCATTAATATATCCGGTATCGTCATAGGCCGCCTCCCGACTTGTAGTATTTTCTCTTATATAACCGGTATCCGATCAAGAGGAACACGGCGAACAGCATTAAGGTTGTAATAATAAGGACAATCAGGATCCGGCTCTGCACCGAAAATAAAGCATGGAAAGTGACCTTTTGTTCCGGCTGCGTGACGACGGGGGCCTGCACTTCCGGTTCTGCCCGTTCCTGCAGATCGGCCGGCCTGCCATCCAGAAGAAGCGCTCCGCTTCGCGACTCGGCCTTATGGGCGCTGCTGCTCAAGCTATGCGTCTCCGACTTGAAATCCGCAAACGGCAGCCAGCTGCCGGCAGCCTCGCGAACAGCTTCTTCCTGACTGGCATCGTTCTCGAACCAATCAAAGGTTACGGCCAGATTTACGGGAAACGTCGGCCAGAGCTTGTTCTCGCGGCTGATCTGGAGCAGTACCTTCGCGGATATGGCATACGGAGATGCGGCAAAAGGCTGCACGGCCTCCGTTTGGCCGGTCGTCCCCCCTGATTCATTGGCGAACAGGATGGTCGTATCCGAGAACGCAAAGCCCGCTTCGCGCCCTTCCTTCACCTGTGCCCGCTTTACATCTCCCGTCATTCCGAGAGGGGCAATACCCGCCTCGGCCAGATGATTCAGAAAGCCGTCCATCTGCGTCTTCAGAACAGAAGAATCCTGCCCCGCGGACGTTGGCGTCGGTACTTGTACAAGCACGCTGCCGTTATGGGACTGCACGGCTTGCAAAGCCGCCAAGTAGCGCTGCATCGCCGGATAATCAGTATTGTTGAACAACGGGCTTACGCTGACCAGGAACGGAATTCCGGCATTGTACAGCTGCTCCGACAAAGCCTCCAGCTTGTCCAAATCAATAAAAGGCGTGATGCCGCGAATAAGCAGATAAGATTGCGTCGGCGCTTCGACCCCAAGCCAAGTACGCAGAACATAAGCGACCGCCAATTCGCTCAGGTTGCCCGATTCGAAATACGGTACGTACGCGTAACCGCCGGCCGATACGGCAAACGGCGCCTGAAACTCCGAAGAGGTCATCTGTCCGTAAGTCTCGCCTTTCCACTTCGCAATATAGGGGAGACGATTAATAAAAATATGGTCCTCGGAGAGCCCGCCTACCGACAGCTTTAAGGACTGCCTGCCTGCTGTTTCCGTCTGAAGAGCAAGCATCCCGCGCAGGGCCTCCGGAGGATTAGGTCCGATATGCAGCCAGCCGCCAGCAATAGCCGCGATATCGTGCGTAATGGCTCCGCATAAATCTTCCGTATTGCATACGGTAATCAGCTTCGCATAATCTTCAGCCATTTCGGGCTTATATGCATCCGAAGCAACCGTCGTCACCGTCGCCCCCAAGGAGAGCAGCAGCCGCTGCAAAGTCTCTATATTGCCTGCCGCAGGAGTATCCACTCCCAGACTGTCATAGACGAGCAGCACCCGGGCGGCTTTCGATGAATCCTGCGCAGCCGTTGCCGGAGCCGGTATCAGCACCGCCGCCGGCAAAGTGAGACAGAGCATGACGAGCAGCCACAGCTTGATTCCTGTCCGTCTTCTCATTGCTGTCCCCCCTGTAGCAACGCGGACGGTTCAGAGTCCTCTTCACCCGCATTTTGCTTCGCGTTTGGTCCCCACAAGCGGCGGCAGACGCAGTCCGCTATTACCCAAAAGGTCACCAGATCAAACGCCGCCGCAAATAAAAACTCATGCTTGGCGAGATCCGCGTCCCCCGCGCCAATAACCGAAACCGCCATTGCGCATAGTCCCGACAGCATCATCATGAGAATCAGCGACAGCCGAAGCGTTCGCCGGAGCGCCCGCTCCTTCACGGCCCTGTAGAAAGACGAAGCGTACATCCCCGCAATGACAATCATCCACAATACCACAAACCCGGAAGTCTTCGGTGCGGCCCATTCCTTCAGAAAGCTGTACCCGGAGAAGGCTATCGTTCGGGCACCAAACGGCTTACCCGCCGACTTCTCGTAATTTCCGAGCTTGGTCCGGTTAGAAAAGGCGTTGCGGGCCGCCGTCTCGAAAATCCTGCCCGCCGAATCGGGATGGGTTAGGTAGTATCTGGCGATGGAGGGAAATCCATACTTATCCAAAAACTGCGTCTGCATCTCTTGCGATTCGACCGGAATTGGAGAGAATTGGTCATAATAAATGGCGCCGGTAAGCACCGCGAACTGCTTGTCGATCCCGAAGTAATCGAGTGCTTGCTCCGGATTATCCGCCGTCATCAATACGCCCCTTGTCATGGCGTGGTACTTGTTAATGTTGACGAACTGCTCCGGAATGAGGACATAGGTACCTACCGCAGTCAGCAGCAGGACAACCGCCTGCAGTCCGGCCAGCGTACGGAAGACCCTGTCCCGCTTCAGAAAGACGAACAGAACAGCCACCATGGCGACAATAAGGCCAATCGGCGCATTCTGCTGCTTGCTTGTAGTTAGAATCATAGCGCTCGCCCCAAAGAGAAACAGCAGGAAGTAATCGTTGTACTGCCGCTGGTACAGCAGCATCCCGGCGCTGAACAAATACATCAGCATGATCAGAACGACGCTTTCGCTATAGAAAGAGTTGAAATACGCGAGGTATCCGATATCCCCGAATACAAAAACAGCCCCAAGCGCCAGTCCATAGCCCGCACGGCGCGAAGCTTTCCATGCGGCTGCCTTCACTAGCAGGTAAACCGCGCCTACATACAGCACGCCGTAAAGCGCCGCCTGAATCCGGATATCGAATTGACGGTTATAACCAAACCATTCGCTGATCATAAGCGATAGACGAACGAATAGCGTTTGAGAGGAATACAGCAGGGCGCTATTCTCGTTGTAGTATTGGAAAATTCCGAAATTTTTGACAAAATATTCGAGTGTCTGGCCCGTATAATCCGGCGCATTGAAGTACAGGCCGTTGCTATATAGAATCCGGTAATAATCCCCGTTGTCCGCCATTCCGATGTAAGGCGGAATAAAGAGCTCGATCAGCAAAATAAGCGCAACGCCAAACGCCGCCAGCGAGGCCGGAGATATGTATTTTTGCCATACGATTATCGTTTGTACGAGCTTTATTCGTTGCAGCTTATTCATGCCATGCCCCTTTCCTTACGCGTTCTATGAAGTCTTAATAGGCATAAGCCAATAAAGCCGTCAAATTATCGAACGAATACGCTTCTTCCGTCGCCGAGTTCCCAAAGCTTCCGGCAATCGGACTTGCTTGATCCTCCACGCGGAATTGCTCCATGCGTTTCATGCTGTTCTGGTAAAGCGCTTGATCTCCAATCGTCGAGCCAATCATCGCAGCAATCGCGTAAGCAGCCGTGGATTGGATATCCGTCGCCGGCTTGCCGTCCCTGCTGTAACGCCCGTACAGCGTGCCTGCTTCCACCGCCTGCTTAAGAAACGTGATGCTTGCGGTACGCTCCTGATGAATTTCAGCCAGCGACAATACCGTCAACAGAGACTCAATGGTACTGATTTCCCCCTCATGGTCACCGTACTTGCCTGATTTGTAATCATAACGAGTTTCGTAAAAAGGGAACTTATCGGATAAATACCCTCCCGAGACGATTGTAAGCAGCGAATCCTCCAATTTTCGTTTATCCTTGGACGGCACTTCCAACAACCGGATAGACCGGAAATCGGCATAGCATAAAGTTAGGAAATCGTTAGTTGTTCCATAAGCGCCGTCGTAGAAATCGTAAAGCTTGTCCCCTTGGACATTGTGTTCATAGACGAGTTCGCCATATTGAGCGGCCTCCCGGCCATAGTTGCCGTCTTTGCCAAAAGCCGTCTCGGCCTCGTACAACGCGCGGATGATCCGCAGATCGTCGACGACGGCATTAACCGTATATTTTTTATCGTGAAGAGGACTATAGCGATAGCTGAAGCCATAATCCGCCGCGAGTGTTTCTTTAGCACGCGACCATACCGCATCAAAAGCTTCCTTCTGCCCGGTAAGCGCGAAATAACGCATAAGCAGGCCAGCCGACTCGCTTAACGTCTCATGCCCGGTAGCGGTCTCCGCCGCTTCATCCGTCTCCTTATAGTTCGTGTAAACGCCGGCATCGCCCATCAGCTTTTGACCGATGAATTGCTGCAACTCCTCCCGATGCGTCGTCAGCTGAGGCGTATCGCCATATTTAGAGGGCAGGGCAACACGGTCTTTGCTGCTTTCCTCCCCGCTGTCCTTGCTGCTATACACCCAATACGCGGCCAGCAGGACCGCCATCAAAGCGGCCGCAATGCCCCATCGTTTATTCACCGTCTTCAACCCCGTATATATTAAATCTGTTACTCTATCCCCATCATAAACATCATACCTTTTGCTTTAATCCCAAGACGAGTAGCAATTAAAGGAAGTTTCAAAAGCTCCGGCCAAAAAAGGACTTTATTCAAGCATAACCGATAATTGTTGCTAAAATATGAGAATTTCTTACTATATTTTGAGGTTTGGCGGGGATTGAGGTTCTTATTTTTATCCGTCTATCGAATTATTTCAATTGATAAAACAACAAAGGAAAAAAGCGGAGACAAGCCCCCGCAGGGAACTAATTTCCGCTTTTTTTATTGCGCAGGGCTTCTGAAGATCCTGTCCAAATGACGAGAAACCATCTGCAGCATCTCGCCTGCTTCAATCCGCTCCGGAACCATGACCCGATGCACAACCAAACCGTCCACAAGGGCGTGCAGTAATTTCGTCTCCTCTCCGGGATCAATTCCGTCCTTCGCCAGATTAAGCTTAATCAAAGTATCAAGCATTTGCCGAAAGCCGGCATATAACTCGTCATGCACTTCAAGACTAAGCTCACGTATAGCAGGGTCGGAAATTACCTTCCCGACGTAAGAAAGCCAAAGCTCGGCCTCCGCCATGCGTTCCTCGTCCAGGGGCAGCAGCTCGGCAATAACCATTTCCATATTGCGCCGCATATCATCGGTATAGGTCAACTTCTGGATGCGTTCATTCACCCGCTTCGACAGAAGCCGCATGGAGAAGGTCAGCAGCTCGGCTTGCGTCTCGAAATAATGCCTGAGCGAACCAAGCGATATCCCCGCTTCGTCGGCTACACGGCGTACGGAAAGCTTGTCCAAGCCTTCCCGGCGGATCACCTTCCAGGCTGCCTCCGCCAATTGTTCCTTGCGTATTTGATGATCGACAATTTTAGGCATGGCTCTATTATAATCCTCCGTTCCTTTTTAGCACAACTGTGTTATAATCATAATAATACAATTGTACTAAAAAAGGAGCGGATTCATACCTCTATGGTCGTCTCTGTCATTATTGGCTGTGAAATGGCGTTCTGGGTGTTCGTGCTTGCGGGTCTGGCATGCCGCTATCTATTGCGCCGCAAGAAATTAGGGGCTGTCCTTCTTGCCATAACACCGGTCGTTGATCTTGTTCTGCTTGCCGCCACCGCATACGATTTGCATCAAGGCGGAGAAGCCAGCTTCATTCATGGCCTCGCTGCCATTTATATCGGCGTCTCGGTTGCATTCGGAAGCCGGATGATCCGCTGGGCGGATATCCGCTTTGCTCACCGGTTCGCCGGAGGTCCCCCTCCGGAACCGAAGGTTAGGCATGGCGTAGAACATGCGCGTAACGAGCGAAAAGGATGGCTGCTCCATCTTCTTGCCTGGTCCATCGGATGCGCTTTGCTGCTTGGCATTATTGCATGGATCGGCGACGAGGCCCGGACGGCAAGTCTTCTGTCGGTCATTCAGATGTGGTCCATTGTCCTCTCCATCGATTTCCTGATCAGCTTCAGTTACACGTTATGGCCGCGTAAAGCAAAGAAAGAGCATGGCGATTAAAGCCATGCTCTTTCTTAAAACTGAAAACCTTGCGATATCTTATCTCTGGCTCTGCATAGCCCAAGCTTCTACATCCCATGTTTTCGTTGCCCAATCCTCATAGAAATCAGGCTCGTGAGAGACAAGAACGATCGTACCTTTATAGGCTTTCAGCGCACGCTTCAACTCGGCCTTAGCCACGATGTCCAGATGGTTCGTCGGTTCATCGAACAGGATCCAGTTGCTCTCCCGCATCATCAGCTTGCACAGACGAACCTTCGCCTGCTCTCCCCCGCTGAGCTGGTTAAGAGGGCGGGTAATATGCTCGTTCTTGAGCCCGCAGCGGGCAAGCGCAGCCCGAACCTCATGCTGGTTCATGGATGAAAACTCATCCCATACATCCTCCAGCGGAGTCATTGTCGGAGCCTTCGCTTCCTGCTCGAAATAGGCAGGCGATAAATAATCGCCAAGGTAGGTCTTGCCGTCAAGCGGCGGAATAACGCCAAGAATCGATTTCAGGAGCGTGGATTTACCCACGCCGTTGCAGCCGACGATTGCAATCTTATCGCCGCGCTCAATGATCATATCCATCTTGGGAAGAAGGGGTTTATTATAGCCGATTACCATACCTTGTGCTTCAAACACGGTCTTGCCGCTTGATCTGGACTCCTTGAAGTTAAAAGTTGGCTTCGCCGCTTCCTCCGGCTTATCGATGAGATCGATACGGCCCAGCTGCTTCTCGCGACTCTTGGCACGCCCTGATGTTGATGCACGAGCCTTATTTTTCTGAATAAACTCTTCCTGCTTCTTAATATAATCCTGCTGTTTCGCGTAGGCGTCGATATGCTGCGCTTTGTTCAGCTCCGCCATCTCCAGGAACTTCTCATAGTTGGCGGTGTAACGCGTCAGCCTCGTAAATTCAAGATGATAAATCACGTTAACGACCTGATTCATAAAGCCGGTCTCATGGGAAATAAGAACAAAGGCATGCGGATAATTTTTCAAATAGTTCGTCAGCCAGTTAACATGCTCTTCGTCCAAATAGTTGGTAGGCTCATCAAGCAATAGGACGCCCGGCTTCTCGAGCAGCAGCTTGGCAAGCAGAACCTTCGTCCGCTGTCCGCCGCTAAGCGCCGTAACGTCACGGTCAAGTCCTATTGCGTTAAGACCTAACCCATTGGCCATTTCATCGACCTTCACGTCGATCAAATAGAAATCGCCGATTTCGAGCTCCTCTTGAATTTCCCCCATGCGCTGGAGCAGCTGCTCCAGCGTGTCCGGATCGGCCTCGCCCATCCGCGCGGCAATATCGTTAAGCTCCTCCTCCAATACAAGCAGCGGCAGGAACGCGTCCTTGAGCACATCGCGAATCGTCTTTCCCGCTTCAAGCTTCGTATGCTGGTCGAGATAACCGTAACGAACGCGGGGCGTCCATTCTACCTTGCCTTCGTCCTTCAGCAGCTTGCCCGTCAAAATATTCATAAGCGTCGATTTCCCTGTGCCATTCGCGCCAACCAGGCCGATATGCTCCCCTTCAAGCAAACGGAAATTCACATCCTTAAATAATACCCGGTCGCCAAACGTATGCGATAAATGCTCAACCGTCAACAAACTCATTATTCTTTATCTCCATTCCTGTGTGAACCCTATTAAATTACGATGCACTCTCTCGATTAATCGATTCATTGTACCACACTTCCGCTCATCTAACTCCCGGCATTGGCGGATACAGCCAAGTTTGCCGCAACTATCAATAAAAGAGCCGGAATCCTAATCGGATTTCCGGCTCTTCAGTGGACTTATTACAGTACTCCGGCAATTTGCAGAACGGTCAGAATAACCTCTATGACAATAAGGATTACAATAATCCATTCCACGAACAGGCCCCGGATCGAATGGCTGATCGTCGAGAACCCTTCTATAATGTGATGCAGGAACTCGGTTTTGTTTTTTAATATTTTGTACCGGTCATTCAATTCGAAGAATTCCAGCATCTTGTCGTAAAATTCGCCGGCATGGCTGCTGCTCCAAGTAATATCGGGCTTATCCAATATCATGATGTATGCCAGCGAATTATATTCGTAACGCAGGATGATCGCCGTCGTCCGGGCCAGCTCCTTATTACCGATTCGGAGCTTTCCTTTCTCAAGCCGTTCAATCACCGTCTCCAGCTTGTCGTTGATTTTCCCCAGCTGCTCTTCCACTTTCTCAAAGGCGACCGATTTCGCAAGAACGGTGGATATCAGTTCGGGATGGAAATGCTCGTATTCCGGCACTTCCACATACTCATCCGTCAATTCAAAGGAATCTTTCTCCCCGTAATGAAGACTGTAGTCGTCGGAATAACGATCGGCGTTCGCAATATCAATTTCCGGCTCAAAGGTTTGTAGGTATCTCAGAAAAGCGATAATGTCTTGCGGGCGTGAATGATTAATAAAGACAATGCTGCCAAAAGAGAACACAAGCACCTGCTGCGTGTCCTCGGTTTGATGCTGAAGAATAGCCTCCAGAATGTCGCCCTTTAGAATTAAAGGCTGCTCCCAGGTGAATTTCTTCGGAATTCCGCAATGGATAGCAATCTGGTTCAGGTCAATTTCATTCGTGATGGCAAAAGCTTTAAAGGTCATTTCCTTCATTTCTATCACTCTTTTCAGTCGAACTGAAATTTTAGGCGTATTATCACATTATTCCCTGTCCTCTTTTCTTATAACCAAATCTGCTCCGCTAACAAAAGCCGGAATCCCTTAATGGGATCCCGGCCTCTTGTAGGCTTCCTATAAAAATACTTCGAGCAGCATATCAATAGCCTGCTGAGCGTCCACATCGACGCATACTTGGACAGGGCTGCCGACCGACGGCTTCCTGCGCAAATCGGCTACGGTCATGCCTACGCAATGCTCGCCCCCGCATTCAACGGACAAATGCATCGTTTGAGTCCGGACAACTCCCGGCTCGACAGCTACAAGCACCGTCAGCGGATCATGCATGGGAGCGCACTCGCGGTAGGCGTTAGCCTCCCTATAGAAATCGAAATAATACTGCATGGAACGGTAAATAAAGTCGACAACCGCTTCATTCTCCGGCTTGCTTAAGCGCCGCAAAGAATCCAGATGACTCTGAGAAAGCATCGTCTTCATCGTTACGTCAAGACCAACCAGCGTAATCGGCATGCCCGATTGGATCACCAAGTCAGCGGCTTCCGGATCACCCCATATATTTGCCTCCGAGACGGGCGTTACATTGCCGGGGACGTTGATTGCCCCGCCCATTACATAGAGACGCTTCACCTTGGCCGTCAGTCCGGGATCCTTTTGCAGCGCATGCGCGATATTCGTCAGTCTTCCCATTGCGACAATGACCAGTTCCCCTTTAAGTTCTTCCGCCTTGCGTACAATGAAATCCGCCGCAGGTTCCTCAATCCTGCGCTGCGAGGATGTTGGAATCTCAACATCCCCGATTCCGTTCCCGCCATGAACATGCGTCGCAAACCCATCCAGCGTGCGGACGAGCGGTCCGGAAGCTCCCTGACTGACGGGAATTTCGTTCTCGCGGCCGGCAAGCTTCAAGATCCGCAGTGTATTATCGGTTGCCTGCTCAACCGGAATATTGCCGAATACGGTTGTGATGCCTTCCAATTCGATCTTTGGCGACTTCAGGCCATACAAAATGGCGAGTGCGTCATCGATTCCGGTATCCGCGTCTATGATCATTTTCGTGCGAGTCATGCTAAGCTTCCCTCTTTTTCGTGTGCAGATTTAAATGTCTCTACCTCATGAAGCGTCGGCATGCCGTCTTGCGCCCCGAACTTCGTAACGGCAAGCGCCGATACCGCTATACCGTGCTTCACGCTTTCTTCCAGTCCGTTATGATCGGCAAGCGAGCAGGCTAATCCGCCGTTAAACGAGTCTCCGGCTCCGGTTGTATCCGCAACCTTAACCCGATACGCCTTGGCACGCTGCAGGCTCCCGCCGCATTCTTTCCAGGCGGCACCTTCGCTGCCAAGCGTAGCAATGACAACTTGGGGGCCGCGCGCAAGCAAGGCGTCCATCGCGTTCTCCAGACCCTCGGCACTTGGATCGATGCCTGTCATCGCATGCAGCTCAGACTGGTTTGGCGTGATATAGCGCACTTTCCGAAGGACGTCCTCCGGAATTTCCCTTGCGGGCGCCGGATTTAATATAACGGGAATGCCTTGCTCATATGCCAAATTTACGGCGGCGGTTACGGCTTCCATCGGAATCTCCAGCTGCACGAGCATAATGGAGGCCTCTGCGATAACATCCCTCCATGCAAGTACGTTCTCCGGCGAGAGGGAGCCGTTCGCCCCCGGCACCACAACAATCGAATTATCCTGCTGAGCCAGCGTGATGGAAGCGATGCCGGTTGCAACGCCGGGTTTTGTCAAAAGACGTTTGATGTTCACTCCGTTTGCCTCAAGCGATTCAAACAAGCTTTTGCCAAAAGCATCCTCCCCAACGGCCCCCAGCATAACAGACTCATGTCCAAGCCTAGCGCATGCGACAGCTTGATTGGCACCTTTGCCGCCGGGATGGAAATGCGCCTCTTGCCCGGACAATGTCTCGCCTTTCTCCGGAAACCGAGTCGTTTGAACAACGATATCCATGTTTAAGCTGCCTACGACGACGACTTTTCCTTTGCGTGAGCCCATCAAGCCCCCTCCTTGAGAAGACGGCTCATCAAAAGCCGAACCATGCGGTCCGCCTCCACGTCCAGGCAGACCGTCACGTTTGCAGGCTCATCAAACGTGGCCACGGTCTGCCCCGTTCTCGGCCGGTGATCATACTCCACCTGAATGTTCATTTTCCTCGTCTGAACCAGGCTTCTATCGATCAATAAGGAGACGGTCAGCGGATCATGCATATACGTATGCCGCTCCTGAACGAAGCCGAACCAACGCTCCATCATATCGGCAAGCTTCAAATTAAGCGGATCGTTGGTGCGGATCAGCCTTTGACGCTCCTGCTCCGTAATTTGAACCTTCATGGTAACGTCGAGACCAACCATGACGATCGGCGCTCCGCTGCCGAATACGACCGATGCCGCCTCCGGATCGCAAGCAATATTATGCTCCACGACGCGAATATCCGCTCCGTTATCGCCAAGACGAGTTGCACCCCCCATCAACACGATTTCCTTGACGTTGCTTGCTACTCTTGGTTCCCGAATAAGGCTCGCGGCGATATTGGTCAACGGGCCAATCGGAATAAGCGTAATTTCGCCGGGGTTGTTCATGACCGTTTCAATAATAAAATCAACCGCATGGCGCCGGTCATAGTCCGGCTCTTCGCCGGGCTCCAACAGACCTTCGCCTTCATGTCCCGCCATCCAGACAGGGCGGTTGCCAAGCAGCGGACGATTAAGCCCTGCCATAACAGGTATATCCGGTTTACCCGCAAGCTGAATCATCTTGCTGACCATCTTTGCGCGAAGATGAGCATCCCCGTAAACCGTCGTTACGCCCTCCAGCTTCAGCTCCGGCGAACGAAGAGCAAGGGCAAGCGCCATCGCGTCATCAATGTCGCTGCCGATATCTGTATCAATAATAATGCGAGTCATAATTCCATCCTCTCCCGAGCTTGCCGAGCAATCTGTTCCTTCGGCGAACACTCCGGTGTTTATTTGTTTTTCTCTAGGGTTTTGGCAAGCTTCCGGCTCTTAACCTTTGCTTCCGTAAGCGCGTATACAACGAGACCGATTACGGTAACGACATAAGGCGTCGTTCCGATCAGCTCCGCAGGAATTTTCAATACTTGCAGGGCATTGGCCAGCGCATCGGCCGCTCCGAACAGCAAAGAGGACAAGAACGTGCCTAACGTTGTACTGCGTCCAACGGCTTCAGCCGCAATGCCGATCCATCCTCTCCCAGCCGTCATATCCCGCGTGAAGAGCGACAGATACCCCATCGACATATACACGCCGCCTAGCGACGCGAAAAATCCGGAGATCAGCAGCGCCGTAAATTGCACGCGGTTAACGCGGACCCCAACCGACTGGGCAGCTTGCGGATTTTCGCCGACGGCACGGATGCGCAGGCCAAGCGGAGTTTTCGCCAGCATATAATAGAGGCCGGCAACGCAAAGCAGCGAAACATACGTAAGCACGTTATGACCGGACAGAATAGGACCAATGACAGGGATATCCTGCAGAAGCGGAATATGAACCGATGGAAGCACGCCGCTTTTTAAGGAGGTCGAAGCTCCTTTGTCCCCGCTGACCAAATACAAGATAAATACGGTGCCGCCCGAAGCGAACATGTTCACCGCGATACCGCCCAGAATAATATGGGTTTTGAACTTCAGAGTAAAAAATCCAAGCAAGGCCGCGATCGCCACTCCCGAAGCCATTCCGGCAAGCAGCCCGATCCAGGCGCTTCCCGTATAGGCACTGACGATAACACCCGTTAGCGCCGAAGTAAGCATCGTTCCTTCCATCCCGATATTGACGATGCCGGCTTTATTCGAGATCAGTGCTCCCAGCGCCGCGAACAGGATTGGCGTCATAACGCGGAGCACGGAGAAAGCGAAGTCCGTTGAGAACAAAATAGGAAAGAAATTATTCACGAATACCCGCCTCCTTGAGCAGCATGCGAGTTTTCCAGAATTTCAGAAACTGTTCCGCGGAAATAAGCAGAATAATGACGGCCTGCACGATGGAAATCAACTCCGCGGGCACATCGGACATGCGGGCCATTTGATCCGCGCCGATGCGGATGTAAGCCAGAAACAACGCTGCGCCGATAACCGACAGCGGGTTGTTTTTGGCGAGAAGCGCCACAAGCGCCCCGTCCAGTCCGTATCCCGGGAGCCCCGTCCATTGGAAGCGGTTGTACATCCCCAGCACCTCGACCGAGCCGCCCATACCCGCAAGGAAGCCTGCAATAAGATGGACCACGATGATGACCTTGGTCGTATTAATCCCGGAGTACTCGGCAAAGGAACGGTTCGAGCCCGTCATGCGCAGCTCGTAGCCCCATTTTGTTTTGTAAAGATAATAATGCACGGCCACAACAGACAAGACTGCAAGAATCAGGCCGATATGAATCCGTGTTCCCGGCACGAGATTATTGAGCATGGCCGTGGTATGGAATTTGTAGGAGGCATTAACGAACGCCTGCGGATCCCGCAGCTTGTAGTTTAAAAAGTACAAGCCGACGCCAAACAATATACTGTTGAACATAAGCGAGGTGACCAGCTCGTTTACGTTCCATTTGGCTTTCAATATACCCGGAATCGCCGACAATAGAGCCCCTGTCAACCCGCCTGCCAGAATGGCAGCGATCGGGTGTACAAATGAGCTTAGCGTAAAATGAACGGCTATAGCGGATGCTACGATACCGGCAAAATAGAACAGCCCTTCCGCTCCAAGGTTGAACAAATTCGCCCGGAACAACAAAGCAACGGACAAGCCTGTAAACATTAAAGGAATCGCCATCTCGACTACGTTACCGATATGCGATACCGAAGAGACAGGCTCCGTCAAGAACACGACCATTGTACGCAGCGGGTCGTCACTTACAACCGCAATAACGATAAGCGTCAGCAGCAGCGATATCGCAATGACCGCAATCGTCCGTATTTTCTCAAAGTGGATGGCTTTAATCATGGAGAGCTCTCCTTACTTCGGCTTCGTCCTGGCGCTTGATGCCAAGCATCGCAAAGCCTAATTCTTCTTCCGTGACCTGCTTAACGTCCGGATAATAAGCAACAAACTGCCCGTTATACATCACGAGCAGACTATCGCTCACCTCCAAAATCTCATTTAAATCCGCCGACAACAGCAATATCGCGCAGCCATCATCCCGCATCTCCAGCAGCCTCTCGTGAATAAGCCGCGCCGCCCCGATATCCACGCCCCGCGTCGGCTGCTCGGCAATCAGCAGCTTTGGCGCCGCTTCGCATTCACGCGCGACAACAATTTTCTGCATATTGCCGCCGGACAACATGCCGATCGGCTGCTCCGGCCCTTTGCAACGAACGTTATAACGTGTTATTTGCTCCTCGGTAAACCGGGTAATTTTTTTCTTGTTTAAGAAAAAGCCCCGGTTCCACTCCTTCATGCGGTAGAATATTGCGATTAAATTATCGGAAATGCTGGCGTCCTTGGCCGCTCCTTGCCGCATCCGGTCTTCCGGAATGTACGAAACGCCCTTATCGCGGACTTCCTTGATAGACCGCCCGATCATACTCTCCCCTGCGACTTCAGCCGTCCCAGTGACACCGGGAAGACTGCCGGTCAACGCCTGTACAAGCTCCGCTTGTCCGTTGCCTTCCACGCCGGCTATCCCGACAATTTCGCCTTCGCGTACCGAGAAGCTGACATTGCGAAGCAGCGGCTTGCCTTCCGCGCCAACGTAGAACAAATCCTTCGCCCGGAGAACGGCAGGACCGGCCTGACGATCGGTTTTGTCATATTTCAACACAACATCCCTGCCGACCATGAGGCGGGAGATATCCTGCTCCGACATGTCGGAAGTCGTAAATACGCCTTCCGTCTTGCCGCTTCGCATAATCGTAATGCGGTCGCAAATCTCTTTTACCTCTTTCAGCTTGTGGGAAATAAAGACAATCGTATGGCCTTCGCGCTTCAGCCCCTTCAGCTCTCGAAACAACTCTTCGGTCTCTTGCGGCGTCAGGACGGCGGTAGGCTCGTCCAGGATCAAAATTTTGGCGCCGCGAATAAGCACTTTCAGAATTTCGACCTTTTGCTTCATGCCCACGGACAGGTTCTCCACCTTGGCAAGCGGATCTATCGCAAGATTGTATTTGGCTGACAGCTCTTCCGTCATTCGTACGGCTTCTTTGCAGTTGATATAACCACCCTTGGTCGGCTCCATGCCAAGCACGATATTTTGCACAACCGAGAAAGAGGGAACAAGCATAAAATGCTGATGCACCATGCCGATGCCGTTGTCTATCGCATCCTGCGGCGAACGGAACTTTACTTTGCGCCCAGCCAGAAGCATTTCGCCTTCGCTTGGCTCTTCCATGCCAAAGATCATCTTCATGAGAGTGGACTTGCCGGCTCCGTTCTCGCCAACGATGGCATGAATTTCTCCTTCGTTCAGCGAGAAGTTGACATTCGAATTGGCCACGACGCCATTCGGATACACCTTGGTTATATTGCGCATTTCAAGCAATGGAGAAGATCCCATTCGTTGACATCTCCTTTCTTAATTTCAAAATGAAGGGGGATTCCGCATGGCAGAATCCCCCGTCGAAAAGCCCGTTTTAAGGCTTCACCGATTGGCGAATTTGTTCGATCTGCGCCGTATCCATGCCCATAGCGTTGCTGACTTTAATTTCTCCGGATGCGAGCTTTGATGTTAATTCTTTGATCTTGCTGCGGGCTTCCTCTGGGAGAACGGAATTATAAACGTTGTTCTCGGCCAAACCGACCCCGCCTTGCAGAAGACCCGCTACAACAAGCTTCCCGGTTGGCAGAGAGCCGTCTTTGGCCTGCTTCACCGCATTCAGAATAACATCATCGATCTTCTTGATCGCAGACGTAATAATCAGATTCGCTTTCTCGTCGTCGGTCCCTTGCATCATAGCGGACTGGTCGGAATCGACTCCAATCGCATATTTCTTCTGATCCTTAGCGGCGTCGAATACGCCTAATCCCGTACCGCCGGCCACGTTAAAGATCACGTCAACGCCCGATTTGTACTGCAGCAGCGAAAGCTCCTTCCCTTTGCCCGGATTCGCAAAGTCTCCCGCGTAGGAAATCGCTACTTTTATGTCGGGCACAACATATTTCGCCCCTTCGATATAACCTACAAGGAAGGCGTTGATGCCCGGAATATCCATCCCGCCTACAAATCCGATTTTCTTGTCCGGATTAGCATTCGGCAATCCGGAAGTTGAAGCAAGCGCCGCCGTTGCTCCCGCAAGGAAGGAAACCTCATTGGTTGCGTAAGATACGCCGTAAACGTTGGAGGCAAGCTCCGGGATGTCCGTATCGTAGTTAATGAATTTCTTGTCCGGATGATTCTGGGCCGCAGCGTTCATAAGCTCGGTAATTTGCGAGCCGCCGGAAATAATAAGATCCCAATCCTGAGCGGCAACGTCCTCCAGTGTCGGCCCGTATTTCGTTTGATCCGTGCCCATCTCGATAACTTTTGTCTCTACGCCAAGCGTTTGCTTCGCCTTCTCCAACCCGGCGTTAGCAGCGTCAAAGAACGACTTGTCTCCAAGCGTGCCGGGAATGAGCAGCACAGCCTTAAAGGCATTCTTTCCGCCGGTTGTCGTACCCGCATTGGCTTCTTTATTCGAAGCTGCACCGCCGGTTGAATCCGGGGTAGAAATGTTTTTTTCGCAAGCGGTTACAAAAATTAGTGCCATCAGAAACAGCAGCGTTAATGCTTTTCTCATTGACCGATTCCTCGCTTCATAGTGGTGTTTCATCGAAGGCCATACGACCTGTGCCGGCAGTTGCTACGGCTATCAATGTGACCTCATTGTAGCAAACTACCGCCGTTATCTTTATTGCCATTCGGCCAATATTATTATATGATTCGGCTAAATTGACGGAGGTGAGCTTGGTGAATCTTCTCGACTTTCTATTCTATTCCAAAAGGGAAGAAAGCCGTTATATTCCTCCCCACAGCCACGAATGCTACGAGCTGGTCTATTATTTCGGAGGGTCGGGCGAGAGCCGCATCGGCTCCAAATTTTACTCATTTGGCGATGACATGCTTGCCGTTATCTCTCCCGGCACGGTACATGACGAACGGCATGATTCCGAGGGTGATGTGCTGTTCATTGGTTTCCATACCGATCATGGCGCCCTTGGAAATATCAATACGATCATTAAGGATCATGGGAACAGCGGCATCAAACCTCTTATTTTGCGCATGAATGAAGAGTTCTCAGGCAAGAAACAAGGCTATTCCGAAATGCTGAATCTCATGATTGGCGAGCTTGTCATTCTAATCAGCCGTTTGACGGATACGAGAAAGTCCGAGCAGTCGTCTCCGAATCCATTGCAATATGTAAGAAACTATATGGAAGAGCATTTCAGGCAAAAAATCACCGTCGAAGAATTGGCCAAAATGTCCGGCTACAGCTATGACCGTTTTCGCCACTTATTTAAGGAAGAGTACGGCATGCCTCCTCTTCAATTTCTGTTCCAAAAGCGGATGAACTACGCCAAGCTCATGCTGTACGAGACGAATGAGCAAGTATCGCAAATCGCCCACTCTTGCGGCTTTTCCAGCGAGGTGCAGTTTTGCAGCATGTTCAAACGAGAGACGGGCATGACCGCGAAGGCCTTCCGCCAACGCAACAAAAAATAAGGCAAGGAATTACTACTATCCTTGCCTCTGCAATGAAAAAAAAATACACCGTCGAATGCGCCTAGGCACATGACGATGCAGTCTATTCGTTAAAGATTAGCGGAACCTACCGTCTCTCCTTTAATAAGTGAGACATAGATACGCTCCTGCTCGACCTCTTGGCCGCCAATCAGCCGGAGCAGCTGCTCCGCCGCAATAGCTCCCCATTTGCGCTTTGAATAATCGATGGTAGCGAGGCGAGGATGCATGAAGGAGGACAGCTCCAGATTATCAAAGCCGATGAGATGCAGATCCCGGCCGATTACAATATCCGGATGATTCCTTTGCAGGTAATGGCACATCCCGATCGCCATTTCGTCGTTGAAGCAGAATATGGCCGCCGGTTCGCCTATGGAGCCGATAATGCCGTCCGCGACTAATCTTGCCGCGGCATGCTCGCCCGAGGACTTGTTGAAATCGCCTTCAATAACGGTAAGCGAAGCATCGCTTGCGCGCTCTACCACCTGGGTGGCCGCCGCCAAGCGCTGCTTGGAGTCAAAGGAGCCTCTTGGCCCCGTTATGGCATACAGCTTCCGGTGTCCTTGTTCCAGCAAGTATTCGACCGCCAGCGCCGCTCCGGCTTTATTGTCGAGCAGCACCTGGTTAACGTTCGCGTGGTTCAGCTCCCGGTCCAGCACGACCAGCTTGTGCCCGCGTTCCGCGTAGCTGGCCAGCTCCTTGCTGTCGAACGTCTCGTCGAGGATAATGGCTCCGTCGATCAATCTCTCCGGAAGCATGCGGTGCGACTGCTTGCCGCTGCAGACGATTAGATCATAGCCTTTGACCGACAGCACTTCCTTCATCCCCTGAAGGAGGTCTCCATAGAACGCCCCGCTGAAATCGGTCAGAAATACCCCGATGATTTTCGTTTCTCTCCGCTTGAGCGATCGCGCGGCAGCATTCGGGACATAGTTCAATTCACTGGCAACCGCCAATATTCTGGCCGTTGTTTCTTCCGTTACTTTCGGATTACCGTTTAATGCGTAAGATACGGTCGATATTGAAACGCCCGCTTGTTTGGCGATGTCTTTAATGCTGACCACAGTTCCCACTCCTCCTTGTCCTTATTCTACTATAACACAAGGACTGGCGGCACCTAGATACCGCCAGTCCTTCCGATTACATAAATATTTCAATCCGGTTGCCTTCAGGGCGCAGGCTTGCGGTCAGCTGTTCTTCCGCAATACGCATGCCGCCGTCGCGGTAACGGTTATCCGTATAGGTGAACTCCGTTTCCTGACCGTTAATGAGGATGCGGCTTACGCTCGCTCCTCCGCCTAGACGGTAGACAAACGTAACCGGCTTGCCGTTCCAGCCAAAATCAAACGTTAGTCCGTCCAGCTTCTCCGGCAATACCGGATCGACAACAAGGTCACAGCCAAGCTGGCGAATCCCGAGGGCATTCGAGATCAGCTGGTTCATGTAGATTCCCGGGCCGCTCGAATAAATGCGCCATCCGCCCTTCACCTGCACGCTGCCGTCACGCAGTTCGCCGAAGCGCTCCTGAGCGTCATAACGGTTCATGAACTTGCCGTCGGAGCTGCTGAAGTAGGAGTTGCTTTGACGCAGCTCGGCGTTTGGAACAACGTCGCGAAGACCAACCGGGTTGATGGTCAAGAGTCCCTTCCATACTTCGTCGGTCTTGCCCAGCTTCGCCATCGCCTCTACGAAACGGATATGCGCATGGACGTACTGCAGGCCAATCTCCCGTCCAAAGTTAGCGGCCTGTTCCGCGCGCTTGAAGTTTACGCTGACGCCGCCCGCGTAATTCGCAGGCCGGTTCATCAGACGTACGCCGTCCGGACAGTACAGCTTCTCTTTGATAATGCGGTAGTGAGCCTCCGCTTGTTCTTCCGTCAGGAGCTCGCTGATCATGCTGCGCGTCATCGGAAGCAGACGGTATTGAATACCCGTAGTCGTGTCCGTCGGATGCAGCATCAGCTTCGCTTCCTCCGGCTTCTCCATGTAGACGAAGCCCGGAATAACCTCTTCCGCCAGCATGTAGCGGTTAAAGTCCGCCTGAATGCCAGCCGCCAGCTGCGCAAGTTCCTCGGCAAGCGCGGAATCAAAGCTTTCCAGCACGCGGCCGAATTGCGCGATAACCTGATAAGTCAGCGAAACCGTCCAGCTGCTGATCATATATTTTTTGAGCTGGGCATTTGCCGGCTGCAGCGTGTCGTCCCAGTCTCCGTCGCCGTAGGAGGACAAGTGCGTGCCATGCAGAAAATGCTCTTTAATATAGTCGATTTCCTTGATTGCGTGATCAAGCAAAGTCGCGGATTGTGCCGTGAATTCGCCCGTATGGCGAATCGAGTAAGGAACGCGTTGCTCCAGAATGCCGTAATCCTTGGTCGCGGCCAGATAATCGCCAAGCACCTTCAGCGGCCACACGATAATATCGCCATGGCTCTCTTCCTGCTGGATCCGGTAATAACGGTCGAACATAAACCATTGCGGCCAGTTGCCTTCATCTTCGTATTGATGCGAGTAAACCGTCTTCAGAATTTCCGCCACTTGCTCGTACTTATGCGTGGACAGGAAGTATTCCGCCGGCCCTTGGCATACGTCGCGCGTGCCCCAAGCCGCTCCGCCGTATTGCTCGAGGCCATGCGGCACCGAATAGTGGACGAGCATATTATGCGTATACCACCATGCGAGCGAGTTCATTTTGGCGAGTTCAGCCTGCGCGGCGCCGTCATGGGATAGCTGGAAACCGTTCATCACCTGACGCAAAAAGGTTCTATAGCGCTCGATCTCGTCTGCCGCTTGTTTTTCTTCAAACGGCAGATCTTCGCCCTGCAGCAGCCCTTGAACCGTAATGGTCCAAGCCGAAGCTGTTGCAAGCTCAAGGACTACAAGCGATGCCGCACCTGGCGTTAAGCCTTCGGCAAGGACGCTCTCGTCCGCTACGGTAACTGCCGCACCGTCTACGCGCAGACGGTATTGCAGGTTCGGGAACACTTTCGTGCTTTGCGACCCGCTGTCTGCCTTGAAGATCAGCACGCCGTCCTTCTCTTCCATGGAGTAAGGCAGCTCGTATTCGTTATTGTTCATCGACACCTGATTCGTCACTCTAAACCGGTAGCCGAGCCCTTTCTGCGAGCGAAGCTCCAGACGAACCTCCGGCGAATCCACCGTTGTGTAGTTCGTGATGACAAGCGTATCGTCCGCCGTCTTGTAGAACCATTTCGCATAGTTGAAGCCCATCTCGAACATCGAAGGCATCGCTAGCAAGCGATAAACGCCGTCAATTTCAACGTAGATGCGCTGGCCGGAAGTCTTGAGCACGTTAAGCGCGTTGCGAGCATTGGTTATCATTTTGTGGAAATTCGTATTGCCCGCCAGAAGCTGCGAGTTGAAAATCCCATACATATAAGAGGTCGTCGTCATCACGTTGTCCGTCATGCGGTCATTGCCGCCGGACATCAAGATGTGGCCATGCGGACGCTCGACTAGCAGCTCCTTCTCCTTAAGCACCACATGCTCATGCGTTTCGGTGAAGAAGGACAAAAGTTGACCGTCCTGGAATTCTTCCTGCATCCGGTTCGGGTACATCGACTTGATCTCTTCCGGATCCATAGACAATGTACGAAGCGGCGATCCGATCGCAGACGATACGATAACCTTCGGATAAGTCTCTTCCGCCTCAGCTTTGTCAGCAGACTCTACTTGCTTCCAAGCCTCCAGCACTTCCTCGATATATTCAAGCTTCTCAACCGCAGAAGGATGATCCTTCTTGAACAGTCCATAGAATACGAAGCGTGCTTCGCCTTGAACCGGTGTCTTCGGAGTTTGAAGGGCCGCATACGTGAATTCATATTGATAGATCTCATTCGCCAGCGTAGGCCGCAGCAGGGCTTCCGGCACATCGGTCTCTTTATGGCTTAAGCCGAAGAATTGGAAGCCGTCTGTCGAATAGCCTGCCGCTCCCGTCAGCGAACCATGCTGCATGTAAGGGAAAGCCCCTCCCATCGGCTGATTTTGCCGGAAGCAGAGCGCATAACCAAGCTGCTCATCCCGGAAGACCTTATGGTCAACGTATTGGGAGATATACGCCTCGTTCGTGCGGACAGCCCCGATATCCCCAAGACCTAGATCCTGTCCGTAGACAACGTCAATCGTTGCTGCATTGCCGCCTTGGACGGTTACGTCCCAGAACCAAATGCCATGCTTCGTTAAGATAAAAGAAACCTTGTATATTAATTCGCCGCCAAATGCCGCTCCATCCCAGATCAGCTTATCGCCGGCTTTCGTCAAACGGCTGGATGAGCGAATGCCCAGCATCGGCTCAAAGCGAATGCCTTCCTCTGTATGCTTGCGAAGATAAAGATTGTTCATGGATCCGTCAACCGGATGCGCCATGACCTGATTCAGCATCGTTTCTCCAGACCGGGCAACAAACAGATCGCCGCTACTCCAGAAATCGAAAGCCAGTTCCCCGTTTTCCATACGGATCGTATTTTTTGCTGTCTCCATTATTTCAATTATGCCTCCCCATTTGTCCAACCTCATGTTATAGCCGAAATGGTTACGTGTAGGATTGCCTATTCGCGTTGTATTCTTCACACCAATGAAATCAAAATCAACTATAGAAACGTTTCGATAATACCTAGAACAGGATTATAATCAAATAATTTCGGGTCGTCAACCTTGTAAAAATGATAAATAGAAACGTTTCTATTAATTCCGTTGTGTAAAAAAATAATACTTGAAAGCGCTTATGCTCTGATCTATAATGTCGTTGAAACGTTTCAATAATGAGTTAGCCTAAAATTAAACGCAAGGGATTGTCTTGAAGAACATCTGAGAAGGAGGGAATCGGGCACTATCGAAACGATTCTCGAACAGAGGATTGACTGAAAAAGCGAATACGACGGCTGCGCTAGCCTATAAAGCAAAGCCGAATAATTGAAGCATTGCCACTGCATACTATTTTTTAACAACCGACAACATGGGGAGGTCTTGTTTTTATTATGACATTCAAAAAATCTCTTACCGCTACGCTCGCAGGCTCCGTCCTGCTCATGGGCATTCTATCCGCTTGCGGCGGCAATAAAGCAGACAACAACAGCACCGCGGATCAAGGCAGCACGGGCAAAGGCAGCAAAGTTACTCTTAATGTATGGGGCATGGGCGAAGAAGCAAAATCCCTTCCGAAAATCGCCGAGCAATTCGAAGCCGAAAATCCGGACATCAAAATCAATGTTCAGCCGCTTCCATGGGATACGGCGCATGACAAGCTGCTGACGGCTGTTGCGTCGAAAAAAGGCCCGGACGTTGTGCAAATGGGTACAACTTGGATTCCGGAGTTCGCTAACGCCGGCGCATTGATGGACCTGTCCTCCGATATCGCGAACTATCCGGAGCTTGCGGACAGCAACTTCTATGAAGGTTCCTTGAATACAACGAAATATGACGGCAAAACCGTAGGCGTGCCTTGGTATATCGATACTCGAGTTCTTTACTACCGTACGGACCTGCTCAAAGAAGTCGGCTATGACCAAGCGCCAAAAACTTGGGACGAGCTGAAAGACGCGGCGGACAAGCTGAAAGCACGCGGCGCTAACAAATACGGCATCAGCCTTGACGTAAAAGAACAGACGCTTATGTTCATGTTCGCTCGCCAGAACGGTTCCAAACTGATCGAAGGCAACAAGCCGCTGTTTAATGAGCCTCAATTCGTAGAAGCGGTTGATTACCTGAACAGCTTCTTCAAAGACGGTGATACTCCGCTTGACCTCGGCATCGACATCGTAGCCGGCTTCAAAGGCGACGGCATCCTGCCAATGTTCATCAGCGGTCCATGGATGGTTAAACTGATTAACGATCAAGCTCCTGAGCTGAAGGGCAAATGGGCAACAGCGGTTCTTCCTGCAAAAGAAAACAACATCTCGGCGCTTGGCGGTTCCAACCTGTCCGTCTTCCAGTATACCCAGCATAAAGAAGAAGCAATGAAATTCCTTGCTTACATGAGCAAGCCTGAAACACAGCTCAAATGGCTGGAGCTTGCTAACGCCTTGCCTTCCACGAAGAAAGCTTGGGAAGATCCAAAGCTGACTAGCGATCCAAACCTGAAAGTGATCGGCGAGCAAATGAAGAGCTCCGAGCCAATGCCGCTCCTGAAGCCTTGGGAGCAAGTTGCGCAAGAAGCACTGAACTCGTTCGAGAAGATTTACCGAGGCCAATCGAAGACGCAAGACGAAATGAACAGCTTTAATAAGAAAGCTACCGATATTCTGAGTAAATAACATTACCTTCTTAGAATAAAAGCAAGAAGACCGGCAGCACTTCTAAACAGAAACGCTGCCGGTTATGTTTTATCATCATTTTTTGCGGTAGAAGCGCAAGGAAAGGAAGCATGGATGAAAGGATATTCTCAGAGTAAAGCGCCTTATTTCTTTATCGCTCCCGCGCTTATTTTACTAATACTGTTTTCGTTGTTACCGATTGTCGTCGCTCTCGTTATCAGCTTTACGAACATGGACCTTGCCGGCCTTGCCGACTGGTCGAATATTTCATTCGTTGGACTCGACAATTATGTGGACGTATTGGCTGATCCCGTGTTCGGCAAGTCCATCTTAAATACATTATTTTATGTCGTTATTGGCGTGCCGCTTATTCTGATCGGCTCCCTTCTCATTGCTATTATCGTTAACTTCGGAGGCAACCGGATCTTTAACGCCTTCCGCGTGATTTACTATATGCCTTCCGTAACCAACGTTGTTGCCGTTGCGGTTGTATGGACTTTATTGTATAACCCTATCTTTGGTCTGCTGAACTATTTGCTTGATGCCGTTCATCTGCCGGCTGTGCCTTGGCTCCAGGACCCGATCATGGCGAAAATCTCGCTCATTATTATGGGCGCATGGCGCGGGATTGGTCTCAACATGATCATCTTTATCGCGGCACTGCAAGGCATTCCGAAATCTTATTATGAAGCGGCGCAGCTCGACGGTGCCGGCAACTTCCGGCAGCTCATCTACATTACGATTCCGATGCTTCGTTTCGCGATTTTCTTCGTGTCCATTACAACGATGATCGGCTGGCTTCAATTCTTCGAAGAACCGTTTATCATGACGGACGGCGGACCGCTGGACAGCACGACTTCCGTGGCTTTGTTTATTTATCACAACGGCTTCCAGCTCAGCCACTTCGGCTATTCGGCTGCCGGCTCGTTCGTCCTGTTCTTCGCGATCATTCTCATCACGCTCTTGCAATTCAAACTGCAGGGCAAAGATACGGATCTATAAGGAGGAGGTGAACAAATGAGCGCACATGCAAAATCCGGATCCGGCGCAGCCAAAAACGACCTGGCGTTGAAATGGGCCCTTGGCGCGCTGCTCACCATTGGCGGAATTCTGGTCATCCTGCCGTTTATATGGATGATTCTGTCCGCCTTCAAGTCGGAAGCGGAGATGCAGAATATCCCTCCGACCTTCCTGCCTGTAGATGCCACGTTTGATAACTTCAAACACCTGTTCACCGAAATGAACTTTGGCGTTTACTTGAAGAACACGCTGATCATCGTCGTGTTCTCCTTTGTTGGCCTGTTCCTGAACGCCATGGCCGGCTTTGGGTTTGCGAAATATAAATTCAAGGGCGGCAGCGCCCTTTTCTATCTCGTGCTGGCTACCATGATGATTCCCGGTCAGGTGACGATGATTCCGATCTATCTCATTCTGAACGAGATGCACTTGACCAATACGATGGCGGGTATTATCCTGCCGGGTCTGGTCGGCGCCTTCGGCATCTTCCTGTTCCGCCAGTTCATGCAGACGATTCCGGACGAGCTTCTTGAAGCAACGCGCCTGGACGGCGCAAGCGAATTCCGCACCTTCATGCAGATCGTGCTTCCGATCTCAAAGCCGATTCTTGCGGTACAAGGCATTCTCGCTTTTATCGCCGGCTGGAACAGCTTTATCTGGCCGCTTATTATCGCGAACGACGAGAAGCTGTACACCTTGTCCGTTGGCCTGACTTTGCTCAAAGGACAATACGGAGGCAACTTCGCGCTCCAGATGGCCGGCTCCACCTTTATGGTCATCCCGATTATCGTCATCTTTATCATCTTCCAAAGACATATTATCGAGAACTTCTCGATCTCGGGGATGAAGTAAGCCCCTGCGAGATCTAATGAAAAAGGCTATCCTTAACGGGATAGCCTTTTTTTATTCCATGAGATGTATGCACGCGAGCTACATTGGATTTGATACAGCATAATGGGATGTTTTTTCCCCGTAAATCGATCTACATTGGATTTTCTGCAGTATAATAAGCCCATTTGGACGATAGCGGTTCTTTCTTGCCCCTTTATAGTGGAGTGAATCCATCGTAGCCTCGGAATCTCTCCTTTTATCCAGATTTGACTGGAGGAAATCCAATGCACCTATGCAGCCGGGACGGCAAATAGATGATACAATTCACAAAGCAGGATTGGAAGGAGATCTAAGAAATGAAAGAAACGGTGAACTGGAAAAACGGTGCCCACGGGCATAATTTCATAGCCTCTTATAGCGGGGGAAAAGACAGCACTCTTGCGCTGTATAAATCCATGAAGGTTGGAGAGCCGATTGGGCTGATCGTCATGATGGAGGAGGAAGGCAAACGTTCCCGATCTCATGGCATGCCCCCGAAGCTGATCCGCGCCCAAGCGGAATCCATCGGCTTACCCGTATATGCGGCTGCCGCAAGCTGGGAGGATTACGAAAAGGAATTTATAGCTCTACTTGAAGAAGCCAAGCATCAAGGTGCTGAAGTGTTAGTCACGGGAGACTTGGATATGCCTGTCCAAGACTGCTGGCACGACAAGGTCACCCAGGTCGCTGGCTTAAAGCTTGGGATGCCGCTATGGGAAATGGATCATCAAGAGGCTGTTGAAGAGTTTATTAATCTCGGATTCATATCCGTTGTCGTTACTGTCAATTTATCGCTAGGGATGAAGGAAGAGGATTTGGGACGCGTATTAACTCACGACTACATAAAGGAGCTGCTGGCCCGCGGCATTGATCCGTGCGGAGAAGGCGGTGAATTTCATACGACCGTCATCGACGGCCCTCTGTTCAAGCATCCCATCCCGGTTCGCAAAGGCAGCATTGTTAGAAACGGTGAATATGCCTTTTTGCCGTTGGAGCTTATAGAAACATAAGGAAGCACTCTTTCATACGAGAAAAGAACAGACCTCCTGACGGCAGAGAGGTCTGTTCTTTTTGTAGTTGCGCAGCGGTTCGCCTACGTTGTACAAAATGCAGTATAATCATGCGATTTAGCGCGTGAAATGAAAATATCCTGCACGGAGTGCAGGATATTAGAGAAAACGAGGCCAATCGGACTCAAATCGGCGAATTATAATGCATTTTATGCAACCAATTTCGCCAATACCGTCCGATTTGGGCAAATATCCTGCATTTCGTGCAACGTCCCCCAGCTTGCAAGCCAGGCTGCAGCCTGCAGCCTACTAGACCTTCCTTACAGCTGCAGCCGCTCCATCCCATTCCGCCCGCTCACACCGTCAAATACTTCTTAATCACTTCGTCGCTTAAATCCTCCAGGCCGCCTTCCCAGGCGATTGCCCCCTTATCCAGCACGTAAAAGTAGTCGCCGACGCTTTTCACGAAATCAAGACTCTGCTCAACAAGCAGAATCGATGTCTTGCCATCCGCCTTAATGTAGCGGATGACATCGCGGATATCGTCAACGATAGATGGCTGAATGCCTTCGCAAGGTTCATCGAGCAAGAGCAGATCCGGCTTTGACGCGAGAGCACGCGCGAATGCCAGCTGCTGCTGCTGTCCGCCGCTCAGGTCCCCGCCGCGCCTGTTATACATCGTTGGCAGCACCGGGAACTTGGCAATCGCCTCCTCCGGAATAGAACGTGCCGCCATCTTCTCGCGCGTTGCCTCAAGGCCGACCAATATATTCTCGTACACGGTCAGCTGCCCGAAAATCTCGCGTCCCTGCGGCACATAACCAATTCCTCTCTTTGCGCGGCGTCCCGGCGCGGCCTTCGTCAGCTCATGCCCGTTGTAGGCAACGTTTCCTTTCCGCGCCTTGAGCAGTCCCATAATGCTTTTCATCAGCGTTGTCTTCCCGACGCCGTTGCGCCCAAGCAAGCAGACGACTTGCCCCGGCTCGACCCTCAGCGTCACGTCACGCAAAATCACGCTTTCCCCGTATCCCGCTTCAAGCTGTTGAACGGCTAACATCCGCATCCCGCCTTTTCCCGAGATATACTTCCGCTACTCGATCATCGCCCTGCACCTCTTCCATCGTGCCTTCCTTCAGCAGCTTTCCTTCATGCATAACCGTCACCTTGCTTGCGAAGTTGCGGACAAACTCCATGTCATGCTCCACAACCACAATCGAGCGTTGACGGGCGATCTCGATCAGCAGCTCGCCCGTCTTGTCCGTTTCCTTATCCGTCATGCCCGCTACCGGCTCATCCAGCAGCAGCACCTCCGGCTCCTGCAGCAGCATCATGCCAATCTCGAGCCATTGCTTCTCGCCATGCGATAAGCCGCCTGCCCGCCAATCCGCCTTATCCTGCAGCCCAATCATAACTAGCTGCTGCTCGATCCGCTGCCGCTCCTCCGCCTTCATCCGGGCGAACAACACCGTAAATACGCCGCGCTTCTGGCGCATGGCGATCTCGAGATTCTCAAAAACCGTCATCGACGGAAAAATCGACGGTGCCTGGAACTTGCGGCCGATGCCAAGCTCGGCGATCTGATGTTCTTTTTTCTTCGCGATATCGATGGATTGCTTGAAGGTAACCGTACCCGCCGTAGGCTTCACTTTGCCGCAGATCACGTCCAGCATCGTCGTTTTGCCGGCACCGTTGGGCCCAATGAGGAAGCGGAGCTCCCCTTTCCGCAAATGCAGGCTCATTCCCTGAATGGCCTTGAAGCCGTCAAAAGCTACCGTCACCTCATTACATTGCAGGATACTCGACTCGCTCATGCTCCGGCTCACTCCTCTCCTCTTTCTTCTTGCGGAACTTCAGCTTAGCGGCAAGACCCGCCACCCCGTTAGGCAGAAAGACAACAACCAGAATAAACACGCCGCCGAGAAAATACGTCCAGCCCTGAGGATAGGTGGTGCTGAATTCGCTTTTTGCCCAGTTCATCAGCACCGCTCCAAGCGCTGCGCCGATCAAGGTTCCGCGGCCGCCGATCGCAACCCACAGCACCATCTCAATGGAAGGCACAATCCCCATCATGGAAGGCGAGATAATGCCGACATGCAGCACAAACAGCATTCCTGCAATACCGGCGATAGCCGCCGACATCGTAAACACAACCATCTGGTAGACCGCCGGATTATACCCGATGAACCGGACCCGGTTCTCCCCGTCCCGGATCGCGCGAAGCACTTTGCCGAACCGGCTTTTCACCACATAACGGCATAATATAAATACCGCTACCAGTACGGCTGCCGTCACCCAATACAACATCCGCTTCGTATCCGGTGAAGCGATCGGCTCGCCTAATATTTTGCCGAACCCCGTGACGCCGTTAGTCCCGCCCGTATAGGCCTGCTGTCCGACCAGCAGCGTTGTCGTAATAATAACGAGAGCCTGCGTAAGAATAGTGAAGTACACGCCGCGAATCCGGTTGCGGAAGGTGAAATACCCCAGAAACAGCGCCAGCGCAGCAGGGATTAGGATTCCCATCAGCACCGCAAAGCCAAAGCTCTCGAACGGCCTCCAGAAGATCGGCAGCTCGCTTAATCCGCTCCAGCCCATAAAGTCCGGCAGCTTACCGCCGCTTGCCTCAAGCTTCAGATACATCGCCATCGCATAGGCGCCTAATCCAAAGAAGATACCGTGCCCCAAGCTTAGAATACCGGTATAGCCCCAGATCAGATCCAGACCAAGCGCAACGATGGCAAACGCCAAAAACTTCGCGAGCAAGTTTAATCGGAAGTCGCTTAAATAGAGCGGAGCCGAGAACAAGGCAGCGGCAGCAGCCGCGTAGCAGGCAAGCAGCCATAAACGCTGGGGAGAAAGTTTTCGCATCGTTAACATTTGCTTCTCCACCTCTCTCTATGAATCAAGCGAACGCGAACGCATGGCGACAAATCCCATCGGCCTCCATTGCAGGAAAGCAACAATGCAGATGAACACGAGCACTTTGCCAAGCGATGCATTCGTCCAATATTCGAACATCGTGTTAAAGACGCCAATTCCGAGCGCACCAAGCACGGTGCCCACCAGCTTGCCGACTCCGCCAAGCACAACCACCATAAACGCATCCACAATATAATAAGTGCCAAGCGATGGCCCAATCGGACCAATCAGCGTCAGCGCGCAGCCGGCGATGCCGGCAATTCCCGAACCAATCGCAAAGGTCATCGCATCGACGCGGCGGGTGGATACGCCAAGGCATGCCGCCATGTCGCGGTTTTGCATAACCGCCCGCATTCGGCGCCCTTCCAGGCTGCGGTAAATATAGAAGTACATCGCAAGCAGCGTGACAATAACAAGCCCGATGATAAACAGCCTTTTATAAGGAAGGACCGCGCCAAAGAAGTTAACCCCGCCATCCAGCCAGGTCGGACTCGTCACCGCAACGTTAGGAGCGCCAAAGATCGATCTCGCAAGCTGCTGCAGCACCAGACCAACACCCCATGTGGCGAGCAGGCTGTCGAGCGGCCGGCCATACAGGAACCGGATTAGGCTCATCTCAAGAATAAGGCCAAATAGGAAGGCGATCAGGAAGCTGACCGGTATCGCAAGCACGAAATACCAATCGAACATCGACTTCGGCAAATCGTCTTTAAACATATTTTGCGTCAAGTACGTGGAGTAAGCGCCAATCATAATGAGCTCGCCATGCGCCATATTAATGACCTTCATCAGCCCAAACGTAATGGCCAGGCCAAGCGCAATCAGCAGCAAAATCGAGCTGACGCTCAGCCCGTTAAACAGCTGCAGGGTAATGACCTCCATATGCCTTCAACTCCTTTGGGGTTATACAAAAGGAGAGTATCCGAAGCCTAACTCTGTCGAATACTCTCCCTTCATCCTTGCTGCTTCGCTTACTTCCGCTTGTTAATCAGTTGGCTTAATGCTTGCCGCCCAGTCGTAGCCTTTCAGGAACGGATCCGGCATTACGGCATTTCCCGAATTCCACAGCTCTTTGAACTGTCCGTCCGCCTGCACCTCGCCGATTCGGACTGTTTTGTAAATATGCTGGTTCTCGCCGTCAATCTTCACTTTGCCTTCCGGAGCATCCCATTCGAGATCCTTCGCCGCGGCTTTGACTTTATCCACGTCGGTTGAGCCGGCTTTTTCCACCGCAGCCTTCCACAGGTATACCGCAGTGTAGCCTGCTTCAATCGGATCCGCCGTCACGCGGTCTTCGCCGTATTTCTTCTTATAATTCTCGACAAACGTCTTGTTCGCCGGCGTATCCGTTGTTTCAAAGTAATTCCATGCCGCCAGCTGTCCTTGCAGCACATCTACGCCGATGCCGCGGATTTCCTCTTCCGCTACCGATACGGACAACGTGGTAATGTCTTTAGCCGAAATGCCCGCATCCTTCAGTTGCTTGAAGAAGGCCACGTTGCTGTCGCCGTTAAGCGTGTTAAACACAACGTCCGGCTTTGCTTCTTTGATTTTGCTTATAATCGTGCTGAAGTCGGTATGGCCAAGCGGCGTATATTCCTCTCCGACCATTTCGCCGCCTTTTGCCTTCAATTGCTCTTTGATGATCAGGTTTGCCGTACGAGGGAAGACGTAGTCCGAGCCAAGCAGGTAAAATTTCTTGCCGCGGTTCTCCAGCAGCCAGTCAACGGCCGGAACGATTTGCTGGTTCGTTGTCGCGCCCGTATAGAAGATGTTAGGGGAAGCTTCGAGGCCTTCGTATTGCACCGGGTACCAGAGCAGACCGTTAAGCTCCTCGAACACCGGCTTCATCGCTTTGCGGCTGGAGGACGTCCATCCCCCGAACACCGTTGCGACTTTATCTTCGGAGAGCAGCTTGCGCGCCTTCTCGGCAAAGGTCGGCCAGTCGGATGCGCCATCCTCCTGGATCGCTTCGATCTTCTTGCCAAGCACGCCGCCTGCCGCGTTAATTTCCTCAATCGCCATCATCTCCGCATCGCGAACGGATACTTCGCTGATCGCCATCGTACCGCTTAAGGAATGCAAGACCCCTACCTTAATCGTATTTCCTGAAGCTTCTGTAGAACTGCTCTCGGTTGTCGTGGATGCCGGTTTTTCATTGTTGTTGCCGCAGGCTGCCAGCAGCATGCTCAGCGCTACCGCTACAACCCCCATCTGATAAAACCATTTCTTTTTCATCTCTCCACTCCCCAGTTCTTCTTTCTAATTACGAACATTAAATTGGAATGTGTTACCATTGTTCGCAACCTCATTATAGGGGCGGTCAAATCTTTACGTCAATATACATGACATTAAAATTAGAAAATGAGGAAATTCGTCTCATTAATCGGTTTAGAAAAGGGGAAATTCGATGAGATTCGGCAAATTTCTTGGTACACACCCTCTTCATGCTTGTAGTTTATACCATTAAATTAACAATATATGTTATATATTTGAAGGTTCTTTGCTGACAGGAACAATAAGATGACTCCCCCCCATCCTATGGAAGTAAAAGCTGCTAATTCTCTTCCCGGCCCATCTATGTAAAGTTAACTTGACATAAAGAATACTTTGATTTACATTGTGCATAAACTTGGTAAAAAAACTAGGAGGGATTTTTATGAAAGCGATCGTATGCGCGAAATACGGAACGCCGGAGGTTCTTCAGTTCAAAGATGTAGAGATACCAGCTCCCAAGGAGCATGAAATACGGATAAAAGTATATGCGGCTGCCGTAACCCCGTCCGACTGTTCCTTCCGGAGAGCGGATCCTTTTTTCATCCGATTTCTCTATGGACTTAGAAACCCCAAGTATCCTATTCTCGGTGTTGAGTTTGCCGGTGAGGTTGATTTGGTTGGCAAGGACGTAACGTTGTTCAAGAAAGGCGATCAGGTATTTGGCATTAGCCCCCATCGCTTCGGAACTTACGCGGAATACGTCTGTTTGCCCGAAGACCAGCCGGTGTTTCTTAAACCTAACAATGCGGGTTACGATGAAGCCGCAGGTTTATGCGACGGAGCCTTAACGGCCTTAATCTTTCTTAGGGATCATGCCAAAATTCAACCGGGGCAAAAGGTGCTTATTAACGGAGCATCCGGGGCGGTTGGTGCTTACGCCGTACAGCTTGCCAAGTACTACGGAGCTGAAGTAACCGGCGTATGCAGCAGTCGCAACTTTGAATTGGTGAAGTCTTTGGGGGCCGATAGGGTTAGCGATTATACCAAAGAGGATTTTAATCGGAGCGGTCAGACCTATGACGTTATTTTTGATGCTGTGGGCAAGCGTACTTACTCCAAGTGCAGAGGCTCCCTTACGCCGCAAGGCATCTATCTTTCTACCGTTCCCAGCGGCGGAGCTATGCTGTCCATGCTTCTGACTTCAAAGTCCCGCGGCAAGAAGGCGATCTTTACCGCAGCCGGCCTCAAGCAGAAGAAAGAAAATCTGGCTTTTCTCAAAGAGCTCTTCGAGGCCGGAAAAATCAAATCGGTCATCGACCGGCGCTATCCGCTGGAACAAATGATCGAGGCACACCGGTATGTAGAGACCGGACGCAAGAAAGGAAATGTTATCATTCATGTTCCTAAATAAACGGAAGACCGCCTATCTCCAAGCCGGCTAGCTCAGTCAGATAGGCGATCTTCGATTTATTACGGGATTCTACAAAACAGCAGTCACCGTCTCAGGCTTAAAAGCTGGCGGCACTGATCTTATCGTTTATAGGGTTAACGGCTCCAGCCGTTCTCCAGAACCTGTCTTGCAAACAGCTCCCCGTCAAATTCGAGGCCAAAGCCCGCCTTGTCCGGTACATAGAAATAGCCGTCTTCCACCCGGTAAGCAGACGTGTCCATTCCTTCTATTGCGATATCGTCGTATTCGACAAACTCAAAGTTGTTAATTGCAGCCGCCATATGCCCAAGCGCATAAATGCCGTATGCATTGCCGTAGCAATGCGGCGCCGACCGCAGTCCAGCCCGGTCAAGCTCCGCGCCAAGCTCCAGCCAATGCGTAAAGCCCGGATAAATAATATCGTATTGCAGCACGTCAACAAGGCCTTTTTTCGCCCAGCTTACGAGATGAGGAGATGCAAGCCCTTCTCCGTCGGCAATAAGCACATTCTGCCCGCGTTCCTGAAGCCATGCCTTCAAATCGGCATATAAGGCATCGTCCTCGTGGAAAGCCTCTTCAATCCAATGCAGGTTCACATCTTGGACGGCAGCCAGCACTTCCTTGGTCAGATTAAGATTATACGCGTTGTTGGCATCAATCATAATCTTCCCTTCGGGTCCGGCAACCTCGGCGACGCCATGTATAATGGCGATATCCCGCTTCGTTCCTTCCAGCAAAGGCATATGTCTGCCGCCGCGGCCAACTTTAATCTTGAAGTTGCGGTGTCCTTTCGAGAAGCCTTGCTCAGCCTCTTCCTTCAGCAATGCGACCGCATCCCGCTCATTCGGCAAGTGCAAGTCATCGAAATACAGCGATGTATCATAGCAAGG
Source organism: Paenibacillus sp. MMO-177 (assembly GCF_037147795.1). NCBI lineage: Bacteria > Bacillati > Bacillota > Bacilli > Caryophanales > Paenibacillaceae > Paenibacillus > Paenibacillus sp. MMO-177. The sequence continues at coordinate 108,897 of NZ_JBBCUR010000012.1, forward strand.
TACGACTAGCGGAGTTCCCGGAGCACGGTTGGCAGCGGAAACCAATTCATACACGGGGGTATTCAATCTGCGACCCAGCCAGTCCAGAATCGGGTATTCGAGCGGAATGCGGTAAGGCTCAACAATTCTGCCGCTTGCGTCAAACAGATCTATTAGCCTCATTCCTAGAGCGGCTTCCGCGAGCTCCTCCGTCATCGAACCCGTATGACCATACCCCGTCTCCCCGTCAATCGTAAGGCGGGCGATACGGACCGAGCAATGCTTGCCGTGATTGCCAAGCCTGCCGTTTGATCCCGCGTTTCGCGCGCGCTCGCCCGTAAGAGTTGCAACCTCGATCTTTTCTACTTTCCATTCAGGCTGAATAAGAGATAGATTCATCGTCGTTTCACTCCTATTAGTTAAAGGAATAGTTCCAACTTCATCCAATATATGATGCCCGCAACGGTTATGTCAAAATAAAATATATTCATTATATTAAATTAGAAGCATTATCCTGAGAAGCCTCTCTTTGACAAGAGGCCACTCCTCCTCCAAAATGCTGTAAAACACGTTATCGTGAACCGTGCCGCCATCCGTAACGTCAACTCGATGCCTTCGAAGCACGCCTTCCCTTACTGCCCCAATCTTCTCCAGCGCTCTTTGCGACCGCAGATTGCTCCCGCTGGCCGAGAATTGGACCCGAATTACGCCAAGCTCTTCGAAACTATATTGAAGTAGCAGCAGCTTGCAGGCCGGGTTTATTCCTTGTCCCCAGAATTCCGGAGCCATCCATGTCCAGCCGATTTCAACGTTCCGGTTATTCGCGTCCAGATCGCCAAGCCGGGTTGTTCCAACCATACGTCCGCTAGTTTTGTCGATGATGGTAAACGGAAGCTGAGTTCCCGCTTCTCTATTTACCAGAGCGGACTCCAGCGCGAGCTCGATCGCTTGCTCCGTATTGTTCCTCCTCCAGGTCAGCTCCCAGACCTTAGGATCGCTAAGCAGCCCGGCAAGCTCTTTCAAGTGCGCGGCCTGCAAAGGCAGAAGAATAACCTTCTGGTTTTCCAACGTCAGATTCGTATGAAATTTCATAGCGAGCCCTCCTTTTTCACTATCCTATCAATAAGGACGGGGCGGCATGAATGCAGGAAGGAATCGAATATTTGTATTATTTTGCAAGCACCTCTACAGGTTGACGGGAAGCCCGGCTTTCAGTACCATCGAAAAATAGAAAAGCTCCCTTAAGGAGCCCTGTTTGAATGAAGGAGGAGTAATGAATTCTATTAAAGATTTGCTTGTCAATTTAGGAGTCAACACCAATCTAGCTGTCTATCTGGCCAGTATTGCAATTGTAATTATCGCGGGAATCGTGAGCATAGCCGCCAACTTTGTAACCAAAAAGGTTGTGCTTCGCATCGTCAGCCATTACATCCGGAACAACCGGTACCGTTGGGACAATTATTTGCTGGATCGCAAAGTGTTTCATAAGCTGTCCCATATCGTTCCTGCCATTATCCTTTACTATTTCTCGTTCAGCTTCTCGGCCTACCATTCTCTTATTCTGAAGGGAATTACGATCTATCTTATTATCGTGGTTCTGTTGGTGCTGGATGCTTTCCTTAATGCGGTTAACGATATTTATAGAACTTACGATATTTCCCGGAGCCGTCCCATCAAAGGATACGTTCAGGTAGTCAAAATCTTTCTGTTCATTATTGGCGGGATTCTGGCTATCTCGAATCTGATCGGCGAAAGCCCCGTTATTCTCATCAGCGGGATTGGAGCCTTGTCCGCCGTCATGATGCTGATCTTCAAGGATTCGCTGCTTGGCCTCGTTGCGGGCGTTCAATTAACGGCAAACGATATGGTCAGAGTGGGCGATTGGATTGAAATGCCCAAATACGGAGCGGACGGAGACATCATCGATATTTCGCTGCATACCGTCAAGGTGCAGAACTTTGATAAGACCATCACGACCATCCCTTCGTATGCCCTTATTTCGGATTCGTTCAAGAACTGGAGAGGCATGCAGGATGCCGGGGGCCGGCGCATTAAACGGGCCGTGTACATCGATATGAACAGCATCTCCTTTTGCACGCCGGAAATGATCGGGAAATTCAAAAAAATCCATCTCCTGAGCGAATATATCCTGGATAAAGAGAGGGAAATTCTCCATTACAACTTGGAAAACGAGATTGACCCTACCGTTCCGGTGAACGGCAGAGCCATGACGAATATCGGCGTGTTCCGGGCTTATGTCGAGCGGTACGTGGAGCAGCATCCCAAAATCCATAAAGGCATGACGCGGATCGTCAGACAGCTCGCCCCCGCGGAGAATGGACTGCCTCTCGAAATTTACGCCTTCACCAATGATATTAACTGGGCTATATACGAAGGCGTCCAATCCGATATCTTCGATCATATTTTGGCCGTTGCGCCGGAGTTTGGACTACATGTCTTCCAGAGTCCATCCGGTCAAGACTTCAAGAGCTTGCCTAGGGTTGAGGCTTACTAATGGGATTGCAGATGCCGACGCGTTATGCGGTTATGCTGGTTATGCCGGTCCGGCTTGGACCAGCTAACAGGTCTTGACCCGGCTTCATCGCGCCTTGATCAAAACTACGTTGGATTTCATCCAAAAAATTTCAATCATACGGACTTCGTTTGAGGCTAGATTGGATTTCATACAGTCTAAACTCTCAAATTGAAGCTCCAAACACCAAATTGGCTATTTCTAGTGGATAAACTCCAACGTAGAGGTTTCTTTCGCCTTGATAGGGCTATTATAGTGGACTAAATCCAACGTAACCGCAGACATACAAAAAGAGACCAACCCATCATCAACAAATATTGACTGATGGGCTGGTCTCTTTAGCTTTACAACTTTCCCTCTAATTCGTGAGGGGCGGCCGCAGCTTTCGCTCCTATATTGGCCTCGGACTAACGCAGGAGCTTATCGGCCTGCTTGCAAGAGAGCTGGAGAAGCCGGAGGTAACTCCCGCCAAGTTGTTTTACGCGCAGCTGGTGAAGCAGTATTTGCTTGGCCATTACCGCGAGCATGTGGAAATCGAGCAGCTTGGGGAGCTTATTCATCGTTCGCCGAATTACACCACCGCTCTGTTCAAAGAGGTATTCGGCCAATCCCCCATCCGCTATATGCATCAACTGCGCCTGCATGAGCCTGCCGTCTGCTGCTCCACTCCGGCATGACCGTTGCGGATATCGCTCAATACTTGGGCTACTACGATCCGTCGTATTTTTTTCGGATGTTCAAGAAGCATGTCGGCCTGTCGCCGTCCGAATTCATTACCCGGGGCAGAACGCAGGAACCGACTCTGCCATTCCCTTAAGCAACATCCCTCCACGCTCACCGGCTTCCCTTACGCACCTCTTCCGTAATTATTCTAACTCCTTCCTCAATCTGCTCGGGTCCGGTCTGGGAAATGCTAATCCGAAGGAACTTCTCCTTATCCAGATAGTTGGACAGGTAGAACCCCTTGCCGGACACAACGCTGACGTTCCTCTCCTCAAGACGCTTCATTAGCTGTTCTACGTTTAACGTTTGCTTCAGCTTGAAATGCGTATAAATCCCGGAACGGATATCCGGCACCTCCATTAAACCCGGCTCGTTATGCCGCTTCACCGATTCGTTCAAGGCCATCATTCGTGCCGCGTACAATCCCGCTATCTTGTGCTTATGCCGTTCATACATGCCATTCTTGATGTACACTTCAAGCGCCGCCTGGGAGAGCAGCGAGGTATCAGGGTATATTTTATAGGCATAAAAGGTTTTAAGCAGCCGTTCCGGCAAGACGATTGCGCCTAACCTTAGGCCAGGGAAGATAATCTTGGAGAAGCTTTTTACGTAAATGACATACTCGCCCCCATCGGAAGCGTAAATTGGGTCAGATTGCCGTTCTGCCCCGAGGTCGGCCATGTAATCGTCCTCCAGGATGTAAACGTCGTATTTGCCGGCCAGCTTGGCGATAGCTCTTCGCTCCTCGGCGTTATAAGAAGTGCCCAGCGGATTGTGATACCTCGACATCGTATAAAAAAATTTGATGCTGCCGCTCTTGAACCAACGCTCCAGCTCCTGAAGATCGATGCCGGCAGCCGTTCGGGCGATGCCATGCACCGGAATGTTCTCGGTCTCCAGAAACCGCAAATACCGGTCATAGCTGGGCTGCTCCACGAGCACCGCTTCCCTGCCGTTTGGGAACGGCATCTTCGCCAATATCTCCAGCGCCTGCTGCGCACCGGAGGTGACGAAGATCCTCTCGACTTTCGTGAAGACCTGGTCATTGGCTAAATGCGAAACCAGCGTGTGACGGAAAGATTCCAGTCCCAGCGGGTCGCCATAGGTAAACAGGTCGTACTTGTAAATATCAATCGCTTTGTTGAGACAATGCTGGAAATCCAAATAAGGAAAGGCATCCAGGTCCGGCAGGACCGTCCCGAAATAGATCATGCTGCTGTCCCGCTCGTCCCGCCAATCGCCGGGCTTCACAACGACGTAGTACCCGCTTTGCGGCACCGAATAAATAACGTGGCGTTTTTCCAGCTCCGCGTAAGCTCTCGTAATGGTGCTGATGCTGCATCCGTAAGCTCCCGCTGCACTGCGGACGGAGGGCAGCTTTTGACCGGGACGGTATTTCCCCTGCCGGATTTTCTCTTCCATATCGGATAGGATCAAATAGTATTTTTTCATCATGGCCTCCATGCGCTCCAGCCCAACTGTATCGATACAGTTAGGGTAAAACGGCGTTGTTTGGGTAACCAAAATCCCGTATCTTCAAATCAACGGTTACAGACGTTCGCGAACACGATGCCGTAAGCTCTGAGAGGATGATGCAACATGAGCAACAAGGAAATGAGGCTCCCCTATTTTCTCGCCGTGCTTAACGCGGTTATTATCGGATTATCTTTTTTGTTTGCCAAGACGGCGCTGGATTACGCCAGTCCGCTCGATACGCTGGCTTTTCGTTTTACCTCGTCGTTCCTGGTGATGTCCATCCCTGTAGCGTTCGGCTGGATTAAGCTTTCCTACCGCGGCAAGCCGCTACGCAAAGTATTGCTGCTGGCATCCATGTACCCGCTGGGCTTCTTCACGCTTCAGGCCTACGGACTGCAGCATGCCAGCTCGGCGGAAGGCGGCATCCTATATGCGTTCACGCCGGTCGTTACGATGATTATTGCCTCTCTGTTTCTAAAAGAAACCACAACCGTTCTGCAGAAGCTGTCGATCTTCCTGTCGGTGTTTGGGGTGGTGTTTATCTTTGTCATGAAAGGCAGCAGCATTGATCTGTCCAATCTGCTTGGCATTTCGCTGCTACTCTTGACCTGCTTTGCTTTTGCCGGCTATACCGTACTGGCCCGTTCGTTGTCCAGGCAGTTCAGCCCGGCGGAAATCACTTATTTGATGATGGGCATCGGCTTTGTCTTTTTTGCGGTTACGGCATTCACCAGCCATGCTTCAGCCGGTACCCTCCCCCATATATTCGCGCCTCTGGCGAGCGGAACCTTTATGGCATCGCTTATCTTCCTGGGCATCGTATCCTCCCTGTTAACGGCACTAACCTCCAATTACATTCTGTCCAGGATGGAGGCGTCGAGAATGAGCGTGTTTGCCAATCTCTCTACCGTCGTGTCGATGACGGCCGGCGCGGTGTTTCTTGGGGAAGAGGTAACGATTTATCATCTGATCGGCTCGGTGCTGATCATTGCCGGGGTTATTGGAACAAATAAACTAGGCCGTAAAAAGACAGCCGGGCACGAGAATAGCAAGAAACTAAAAGCCATAAACCATTCAAGGAGTTGAAGATCAATGTCATCAACAACTTTTGCTGATTCTACACGATCGTTCGGGAACGGCTCGTGCATCTTCACGATTTTCGGCCGATCAGACAATTGTTTGGAACGGTTTCCGTAAAGAATGACAACGACGTGGGCTGCTAATCTATAGCCACCTTTGTAGACTCGCAAGAATAAGGGCCAGGAATGCGTACCGACATGTGCGCACTCCTGACCCTTTTATAGTGCTCGTTAAAAATTATCGAGCGCTTTGGAGCCCGGACAGCTCCAGCAATTCTCTCACCACAATGTCGGGCTGGTAGCTGTGAATGTAATGGGAGCTATTCGGAACGATCATTTGTTTGCCGTACCGGGACCAAGAGGGCAGCGCGGCTTCGCTGTTCTTCCAATCTTTATCGCTGCCAAGCTTGCCGAAATAGTCTGCCGTCAAAACAGTCATTGGGACGTCCAGCGGTTTCTTGCCTGCGAGAATAGTCATCGCGTTAGCGCGGCTTTGACGGATCTCGTCCGTCATGTCCCTGTTCCCTAGCTTGAGTAACGCTGCTTTGTTGCTCAACGCCTTCAAATCGTCCGGCAGCAAGCGCAGTCCATTGCTCTGATCGTTCACCCGTTCAGAGAAGCCCTTCACGTGATAAAGTGTCCGCAATACGCCTATGTCCCGAAGCACCCGATAACCGTGCGAAACGATGGTATACCCGTCTCGGGCAGCGTAATATTCCTGACTTCCGCCTTCGATGAGTAGAATCCCCTTCACTTCTTCCGGATAACGCTGCGCATACCGAATGGTTTCAAGCGAGCCTAGTGAATGGCCTACAAATACATAGGGCGGCTTCAGGTTCGCCGCAAGCAATAGCTCGTGAATCTCGTCCGTAATCGTATCGATATCCCTCTTCCTGCCTGTCGTGTCGCTAAAACCGTAGCCGAACCGATCATATACGGCAACTTTGACATGCGGCTCAAGCCCTTTATACAAAGGAGAGAAGTCGGCGTACGGACTCGAGGTTCCCCAGCCGGAAGCAAACACGACAGTAGTGTCCCCCTGCCCTCCAACGTACAGATGCATCTTATGTCCCGCGACTTCGTACATCGTGCCGGCCGGCTTATAAGACTTCTTATCCTGTGCTGAGCCGTACCGCTGATAAACAGACCCAACGCCTGCGAGAAATAGAAGCAAGACAAGAAAATACAACGCGATTATCCGAATCCGTCTCCACACGCAATTGCTCCCCCTTGGATTTCATGGCAATCCCAATTGCCCCCTTTATTTTATTGGAAACAATTCAATATTCAACCAGACCTTGGCAGGGAGAGTTTCTCGCCTTTGGTCTAGATTCATAGATCAAGTGCTTCTCGCTATCGAAAATCTTCTTTGCTGCAAGCTCCGCAAATGTTAACGGAGGACGTTTTGCAGTTATAAGGGAATGGCTAGGAACGCCAAAAGGACATTTTCTTAAATCTAGTAAATCCACACAACTCCTTTTGCTAGATTCATCATAAATTATCCCAGCAAGTGAGAAAAGGAGGATTAATATGGCGCAAAAAGTAAAAGTAAGTCCGCAATTCGCAAAGCTGTGCAACCAATTCGGAAAAATCCTGGGAGGTGAATCGGAGGTCGATGCTGGTCCGGTTTGTTTTGTCACGCGGATGACGAACTTAAAAGAGACCATTTTGGGTAGAAGAACCCGCTCGCCTTTGGTTCAAATGCAAATGTTCTCGTTCGAGTCTCTCGATGCATCCGGACGCGCGCTTTGTTTAGGCGAAACTGCCGTGCATCAAAGTCAGGTTAATCGATTGATGTCGAATCTTCGTAAACGCGGAATAAAAGTGACCGCGCTTCATAATCACTGGCTTAAGGAGAACCCTCGTCTCATGTATATGCACTGGGAAGCTGTTATGAATCCTGTAGAGTTTGCCAAAAAAACCAAGGCATCTATCGCATTCCTCGGCTAATGTTTGAGCAGTTTCATATTTTTAATCATGAAAGGATGATCTGTAAATGGCGCAACCTGTAAAGGCAAGTCCTGAGTTTATAAAAATTTGCAACCGATTTTCGTCCATTTTAGGCGGTACAGAGCATGAAATTACGAAAGGGCCGGTTTGTTTCGTTTCAAGAAACAGGAAAATAAACGCCGCTATCTTGGGAAGACGCACAACGTCTCCTCTAGTCCGTTATCAATTGTTCTCGTTTGAGTCACTGGACAGCTCAGGACGCGCACTCTGTCTGGGAGAAACGGCGCTTTTCCAAAACCAGGTCAATCGCTTGCTGTCCAATCTTCGCAAGAACGGGATAAAAGTTACAGCGGTTCATAATCACTGGTTGTTTGAAAACCCGCGGCTCATGTACATTCACTGGGAATCCGTTGATAATCCCATTGAATTTGCAAAAAAGGTAAAACGTTCGATCGCTTTCTTGGGTTAATTAAAAGCTGTGACAGCTTGTCCGCAACCTGTCACAGCTTCCAAGCTTCAAAGAAACTTTTATCCCCGTTCCGCGTCTAAGGATTAACTACAACTAGACTGCGAGCTGACCGAAATGAGAAAGATATTTGCAACTCTCTTGATTACTCTATTTATCACCGGATGCAATTCAAGTAATAATGATGATCGAAAGCCGTTTACTTCATCAAAAGAAACAATGGCGGACGGTATTTCGCAACATCTCAAAAAATCTTCCTCAGGAGACTATGAATTGAAATGGCCTACTCGTGACGTATACGAGAGTATCGGACATCCATTTCAGTCGGGAACTAAACTCCAAGCGCTTTTACCGGATCAGTTTCCGAAAAATTCACAAGAGATTACTTATGCGTTTCAGACAGCACCCAACCAAGACCAAGGGCTGTACTTCCAGCATTTTCCTACGGATAAAACAATCCGGACAACGTTAACCGAGGTTGATGCGGAGCTCCGTCCCATCCACACTCTTCCGCCAAATGTGCAGACGTTATCGGCAGATCCTAGGAGTGACGAGGATATCGTGCATAAGTTCCCTTTTCGCGCGGAAGTTGTTATGCCCGAGAAACCGGATTCGCTTTATTCCTTGCTTACAGAGCTCGTCGAAAAGGATGGTTCCGTGTCGGATTCAATTGTGCAGATTTACTATATCCCTGGCAAGGTCATACATGCGGAGATGTCAACGGACAAGGCCGTTTACACAGCCGGGGATGAACTCCAGTTAAAGATTACGAACCACGGACCGACGAACTTAACCCATCACGGAAGAATGTACGACTTGGAAATAAAAAAGGGAGATAACTGGAAGGTCCTTAACAAAAAAGCGGTTACTTATATGACACTCGAGGGCTACGCACCAATTACGGTTGGCAGCTACTCGCAAAACATCAAGCTTCCGGACAATCTTCAACCCGGAACTTACCGTATTGTCAAAAGCGTCGGAGCTGATCTTACGAATTACGGCACAACACTGTCGGTTGCATTCGAGGTGCAATAAATAAAAAAAGGGTAATCGCATCTACGGCGATATACCCTTTTTTCACGACTATAATCGGTCACTCCGGAATCTCCCACTCATACCGGACCTTCTCCAGCCACTGGCCTGCGGCAAAATCCCGCCCTCTGACTACGATGCGATCCTCGTATACCTCGACGAACAGCCCCTGGCTTCCGTCCTTATGCTCGTCTTCATCCGTCCAGAGGTAGGCAACGGATGCCGCGTTAAACATGCGTGGCAATCGCTCATCGTCAAACAGGGTATGCGGCGCTTCCAGCTCCCAATGCGTATGACCGGTAAACAGAACAGCATGCCTGTGCCTGGACAGTACTTCCTTGAGCTGTTCATCTTGGGTGACGCCGTACCACTTCTGCGACTCGTAGGAGCCCGCGACCGTATTCTTAAGCGGCTGATGCAGAAACACGAAGGCAGGGCGATTAAGACTCTTGCTCTCCGCTAATTTGCCATCCAGCCAGGACAGCTGCGTCTCCGACAGGAACGAGAACAGGTCCAACCCCTGCTCGGTACCGAGGAAAATAAAAGAATACCCCTTCACCCAATGATCGTGATACGGTCCGCTCATCTCCATGGCATCCAGATAAGCGCCAAGGCGCGCCGGCCATTCTCCCCCGCCGACATCATGGTTGCCGGAAGCGAAATAAGCAACTGGCAGTCCTTCTTCGTGTCCCCGCCATATTCTACGAAACTCCGCATACTCTTCCGCATGCCCGTGATCGGTAATATCGCCTGCATGCATAATACCGTCGCTGTCAGGCGCCTCCCGTTTAATATCCGCGAGTGCCCGCGCCAAATTGCAATTATGCGTATGACCGGGATCCGTTCGCACATGCGTATCGGTAATAACCTGGAATTGCAGCCGCGCCTTCCCTTTGCTCTGTTCCTTTCCCATTTTCAACCCCTCTTCCTTCTCGTCATAAATGACCGACGCCTATACTCCCAATATCCCAATAAGCAGAATGCCGGCGAAAATAATACTGGCGGATGCTAATCGCAAGGCGCCTTTTCCTTCCTTCAGCAGCCACACGCCCATAAAGGTTCCAAAGACGGTACCGATCTCCCTAAGCGGTGCTACATAAGTCAGCTGCGACAAGCTCATCGCGAACAAGAATAGCAGGTAAGAACCTGGAGACAAAATGGATCCTGCAGCAAGCAGCTTGCCGTTATCCCTCAACTCCCTTACCCAGCCTACTTCCCGGAAGCGGATAAACGGAACAAGCCCCAACATAAATCCGATATTCGATATCTCTAACAGCACAACCGGCGAAAAATGCCGCAGATTCACTTTGTCCACCATGACATAAGCCATTGTGCAGAAGCCTACGGCTACAATAGACGACAATACTTTCCCCGAAGCTTGGAACCGCTGCTTCCTCCGATAAAACCCGCTCAACAGGAAGAACCCTAGAGCAATTAATCCAAGACCCAGCCACCCCCAGCCTGACAGCCGCTCGTTTAGGAAAATAACCCCGCAAAGAGGGAGCAGGAAGGTTGCTATCCCTCTCATCATCGGGTAGACCTGGGACAAGTCGCCTAAGGTTAAGGTGCGGGACAAGAAAAAAGCGTACCCTGCCTGAATGAGCAGAGACAGAACCAATAGGACATAACCGGACCACGGTACTTGATTAGAGATGATCTCCGCGATAAATTTCGGCAGAAGCAACAGGGTAGCAGGTATATAGATCAAGAACAAAAACAATTGCTTATTCCCGCTCTTCTTCGTGAGCAAATTCCAGATGGCATGCGCCACTCCGGATCCCAATACAAGCAGTACGGCAAGAGAAATGACTAACCCTCCTCACAAATGCAATATGCACCCAAACAACACACATAAACACACATAAATACAACTTTACGCAAATGTTAGCATGAGCCTTTCACCCTGTCAATGAATAAAAAAAGAACCTTCGGGGAAGGTTCTTTCTTGCATCTAATCCTCTATTTGCATTCAACGGGTATCCCGGCTTCCTTGTATCGCTTAAGGATATCGGGGCTTAGCCCGGAGTCCGTAATAATGCGCTCGATCTTATCCAGTCCGCATACCGGCGTGAGCGATACGACATCAAACTTGCTGCTGTCCGCAAGCACAATGACCCGCCGAGTCCGCTCCAGCATCCTCTTTTTTAATTGAATTTCGCTTATCCCGTAATCCGTCAGCCCTTCGGTCAAAGAGATGCCGCTCACGCTCATGAAGAACAGGTCCGCATGGAACTGGGAAACAAACGACTCGGCAAAATCGCCCACCGCGCATTGTTCCGAATTACGTACGACCCCGCCGACAAAAATAATCGTGAACTGGGGTTTAGCCATAAGGATCGAAGCGATCGGAAAGGAATTGGTCAATATCGTTAACCGTTCGAAATGGGCGGCCAATGCCTTGGCGAATTCCGTATTCGTGGTGCTCACGTCCAGGAATAAGGATTGCCCCTCTTCGACAAAACGAAGAGCAGTCTGGGAAAGCTCCCGTTTCTCGGGATGCCTCTTCATCTCCCGCACGGTGAAGGGAAGCTCTTTCCGGTAGTCCGCCGGAGGCAAGGTCGCGCCTCCATGAACTCTTTTCAAGAAACCCTCCTGCTCCAGATACTCCATATCTCTTCGGATCGTCTCGAACGAAACGCCGAATCGCGCGATTAAATCTGCCGTCTTGATGGATTGAAATTCATGAAGCAGCTGTATGATTTGTTGATGCCGGTCATGTATAAGCATGGATACTCCCCCATTAATGCGGACTGCATGGTCACCACATTACTATTCCTTCTAGAATACCACAAAAACACACATACCAACAAAAAGGCCGGAACCCACGAACAGGGCTCCGACCGTAACCTTTATATTTCTACCAACATAAGAATAATAGAGGACAAGCCAAGGCATGTACCCATTAAACACAATACCATAAGTGCCTGTTTATGATTAAGCCCCGCCCGCAGCAGGCGGTAGTGGGCCTGGCTCGCATCTGCCTGGTAAATCGCCTTTCCTTGCAGGAAGCGTTTGAGCATCACGTACAGATTATCGAAGATCGGAACCCCTAAAGCAAGGATCGGGATAAAAATAGAGAGTGCCGTTGCTTGCTTGAAAGCTCCGTCGAGCGAAATAACGGCTAACATAAACCCGAGAAAGGTCGCCCCTGCATCGCCCATAAATATTTTGGCCGGAGGTTTGTTGAATCTTAAATACGCTAAAGTTATGCCTACTAAAATAATGGCCATATTAGCAGAGCTGGACTGCCCCATTGCGAGCGCTACGATAAACAGGGTCATCGCCGATATGGCAGACAGCCCTCCCGCCAGCCCGTCCAGGCCATCCGAGAAATTGATGACCGTCGTCACCCCAAAGATCCAAAGCGTCGTTAAGATAAATTGCAATAGGACGGGAAGCTCCACGTAATGGCCGGAGAACGGATTAACAAAGCCGGTAAACACAACACCCGAGGCGTACACCAACACAGCGGCGGAGAGCTGAACGATGAGCTTCGGCAGCGCGGGAAAATCCTTCCCTTTTGTCTTATACCAATCGTCAACCGTACCAATCGCCAGCAGCAACAGGCCGCCTAGAAATATCGCCCCTGTCTGCATGGAGAAATCCCGGACCACAGCCAAATAAGCGATGAAGAAACCAATAAAAATCGCATAGCCGGCCGTCAGCGGAATCGGCTTGCGGTGCAGCTTGCGCTCAACGTCTTTCCGGGGTTTATCTACGAAATCAATCTTGAACGCAAGCTTGCTGAACGGAGGAATCAATACGAGTACCGTTACAAAAGAGAGCAGGAAAGCAGCAACATACAGAATCTCAATCACCACCTATGTAAATATACCTTATCTCTCATTATATATTTAGCACGAAAGGTGTCGACTGATGATTCACTGACTGTCGACTGACGATGGATCCTACTTTAGCACTAGTCAGTGGTACTTGTTTCCTCTATATTAAGATTAATCTAATAACACATAGGAGGTTTCTTTCTGAAACAACGACTTGACTACCTAGATAATCTACGAACGGCTTTGACAATTCTCGTAATTGTCTTTCATACCTCAATTGCATACGGAGCATCGGGCTCATGGATTCTGATTGACGTGGATACCAGCGAGTTGACGATCACATCCATTTTGCTGACTATTTTTACAGCCATCTGTCAGGCCTTCTTTATGGGATTGTTTTTCTTTCTATCTTCCTACTTTATTCCGTCGTCCTATAATAAAAAAGGAGCAAGCCTATTCTTAAAAGATCGCCTGCTCCGATTGGGCCTACCGCTTGTTCTCTATTGTTTTTTGATAGGTCCAAGCACGGCCTGGTTTGCTCTCTCAAGCAATAAAATGTCGTTGAACGAGTTTTACCGCACCGAGGTATGGAGCTTTAAACAATTATTCGTTGGGCCAACGTGGTTCCTTGAAGCATTACTCTACTTTACAGTCTTATATACGGCTTTTCGTTTATTTAGCAGGAATGCATCACAAGCTCCGCCCGAACGGCCATTTCCTACGAACAAAGCCCTGCTTGTGACCGCCGTAAGTATCGGCTTAATCGCATTCGCTGTACGCTTCGTTTACCCTGCAGGTCAGGGGCCTCTCGGGCTCCAATTCGGTTATTTTCCATTATACATATTGTTGTTTATTGTTGCCCCCTTTGCTTATCGTCACAACTGGCTTCAAGCGCTTCCTTCCCGAACCGTCAAATTATGGGGATGGATTGCCGTCTGCGCCATTCCCGTTTTGCCTATAGGCTTTATTTTAACCGGGGCTTTAGATGGGAATTTTACGTTCCAAGGAGGATTGAATTTTCAAGCTTTGCTCTATGCCCTCTGGGAGCCTTTCGTTTGTTTCGGCATCATCCTTAAGCTGCTGCAATTATTCAAGAGTCGTTTCCACACAGCCGGGGCCTTAAGCAAATGGATGTCCGCGCATGCTTATACCGTGTATTTGATTCATCCGCCCGTCATTGTATTGTGGACGGTCTTCTTTCATGATTTTGACTTGCCGCCGGCCATCAAATGGGTGATCGTTTCCGCTCTTAGCGTCGTTGTCTGCTTTCTGGCGGCTGCTATGCTGCGCTCCATCCCCGGAGCCAGACGGATTCTCTAGTAATGACACGCCGCCTTGACTATAAAAAAATACAGAGCAACGGATTCATCTGACCCGTGCTCTGTATCCCTTTTATTTATTAAATCCTTCATCCTCTTTAATATAGGTTTCAAACCGGCGCTCCCCCTCAATGAGGGTAATGATTCTGGCACCGCGCTTTAAATCGCCATAGGTATTGTAGCCGGTCGCGCGCCCATATCCAAGCGTGATGCCATGAAGCGAGCCAATGTAATCATTATTATGATCATGCCCCGCAAATACCCCCGTGACATCTCCCCGCTCCAATAGAGCGGCGAACAATCCGCTATTGACCTTAGAGCAGCATACTTGCTCGCCTTTTGTGCCTTCTGCGTTGCCGGACTCCCAGACGTCATTAAATTCGGGAATAGGGATGTGGAGGAATGCTAGTCCAGGCAATACGCCGTTATTTTTTTCGGCAAATTGGCGGGACTGTTCTCTGTACCATTGAACCTGACTAGGCTGAATCCAAGCATATCCGCCGATGCTCTCATGCGCATATTCGCCCGAATCCATGAAATAAAGAACGGCGGCATCGCTGCCCGACGAAGAGCTCCGGACCGTTGCCGTATAATTGCCAATGCCGCCAATGTCCTCCGGACCGGCTTCGCTAATGCAATTGCCGAATTCGGATAAAATCTCTTGCAGCTCCGGTTTCTTAACGTTTCGCTCCGCATCGTGATTGCCGTAAATAACGGCGAACGGAATACCGGATTGATCGGCGATTTGTATCGTTTTCCGGAATCCCCCTCTAAGGTCGCCCGTCTCATTATCGGCAAAAATGAGGTCCCCCGTAAAAACAATCAGATCCGGCTTCTCGGATTCAATCATGTTTTTGATTAAACTTAGCGAGCGGACATCCGCTTCCCCTAGCCCATCATACACGTGGATATCCGTGAACTGAATGATTTTAAAAGTCCCGTCCTTGCGAAATGCCAATTGCCTTCCCATCGTATAAGCCTCCTAGTGAAGTATTGTTCCTTCCTGTTATTACTTATCCATCACCCTATTAAATTCCTTTGAAAATTCTCGCGCCCATATAAAACTCCAAAAGAAACGGACGGACGCTGGTTCTCGCCAAGCGCCCGTCCGTTTTCATTTCTTATCGTTTTTCCTCGATTCGATACCATAATTCGCAATACTCGTAACCGTCGTGATGCGTACAATACATTTCAAAATTGCCGCCGTCAATAATCGTATATTTGGAGGTTGGGAGCCACTCGGAAAATATCCGGGTTTTTAATGATCGCAAATCATAGATGCCGCTGGCGTTACCGTCATGCATGGTAGAGAACACCGCCCAAGTAGATGCCGGAACGTCAACAATGGCGTAGCCATCAGTCTTGCTTTTCTCCGACTTGTAGCACCCGATCAAATAGGGAAATGTCGTGTTGCTTGTGACTCTATAGGAATCGAATGCGAATACCGCCCCAAGCTCCTTGCCGAAACGGCCTTCAGCCTGCCAATCTCCGCTAGTTGAATGAAGCAGCCTGTCAAACTCGCCATTAATGGAGATGTTTTGCCAGACTTCCGGGATGGTTACCCCTTCTTTGTTAGCGATATTATCCATGCCGTATACATCTTCCAGTCCAAATACTTGAAAAGCTTCCCGTTCCTCGATCCGATAATTCATTCCGGCAACTCCCTTTAAAATAATTTGAAAGGAGAGACGAGGGTAGGCTTTTAACCTGCTTCCTGACTGCCGCGCTAAGGACGGAGTCAGTCCGTGCAGATTCTGAAAAGCCCGGGAGAATGATTCCGGCGTTTCATAGCCATACTTCAAGGCTATATCCGTCACTTTATTCTTTTTGTCTTGCAGGTCAAAAGCTGCTAAAGTCAGTCGTCTGCGCCTTATATATTCGGATAAAGGTATGTCGAGCACAAACGAAAACATACGCTGAAATTGATAGACGGAGCATAAAGCAATCCTGGCGATCTGATCATAGTCGATATCATGATCCAAGTTGTCTTCAATATAATCAATGGCCAGGTTCATACGTTGAAGCCAATCCACGTCGACCCCTCCTTTCATAAGGAGCATAACATCCGGTTGTTTCAAGAGCCTGACAATTCATGCAGCAAAATGACAGATTGTACAACGCTGCAAGGGAATAAAGTCTTGCACGCATGGCGATGTATTTTCATCTAAGCAATTAATGCTCCGCAGCCTTGGTTAGATAAGGCGTATCTTGACCTTCGCTGTGATAGATCGGTATTCCTTCAATCTCATGGATTTTTTCCGTTGAGGGATTCCGATCGAATACGGGAAGCCTTCTCTGAAAATGCAGCACGATCGCGCGATACCCGCTCAACCTGTCCTGCCTGCACAGCTTTAACGAGATCCTCGATTCTATCCGCGCTTAGGGACTTATGAAATCCTTGTTTTATGCGCAGAGCAAAAAAACATCGCCGGAGCCCTTGGCTGCACGGCGAATGTTTTCATCAGGTGCTTTTATTTGAAGTGGCCTCGCGGCTTCTTGCCGCTCCACCGTTCGTCAACTTTTTCCAAGCTTGACTGGTACCGCGTATCCACGCTGAGCCGATATTGGTTCGTCGTATTGGCTAACGAGCAATGCATGAGGAACATGCCAAAAATCAGTACGTCCCCCGCGCGATACTCGGTCGTAGCCCACTTGCCTCCGAATTTCTCCGTAATGACAAGCGGATCATCGGTATAGTGCCCAATGCCGGGGTCGCGGTCCGAATCCTTGGAACCGTAAGACTTCTTCAGCTCCTCAAAGTGATGGGAATCCAGGCAAATCGCCAGACCTCCCATGTCATAATCGATGTCGCCAAGAGGCGACCAAACGGTGTAGAGGTTATGCGTACCTCGCCCCATATACACAATATCGTAATGCGCACCGGTAAAATCTCCTTTTCCCACGGCGCGAAGCCACTTGTAATGGTACGTAAGCGACCGTTCTCCTAGCAATTCGTCAAAGAAGCCCATAATATGCTCGCCATTCAGCACATTGAGCAATTCCGGCAAATCTTCGTTAGTCCCCCCCATGAAGATGGTTTTGCTGCCGTCGGCCATTACGCCTTCCTCCAGCAGGGTATCCCTGTCCAGCTTGCCCATCTTATCCATTTTCTCCAGGACGGTATGGCGCGCTTTCAACACTTGCTCTCGATTATGGAAATCCCGGAGCAGCAAATAACCGTCCTCCGCAAGTCGCTCTCTTAATGCGTCAGCATCATGCAATAGCTCATTCGAATCTCTCAGTTCCGTTAAATGAGGTCCTCCAAGCTCTAGTTCCCGGCTTCCTACTCTTAGCAGCATACACCAACCACTCCTTCATCCGATGTTAGCTTCATTGTAGCGCCGGCCACCTAGCTGTACCATGGAGGCCATTTGCAAAAACATGTATAATCGTACTAAATTCTCGAAAGGAGGGCTTGCCATGTCCTTTATGAATATCCCCTACGAGATGGAAGGAATTCCGCTGCCGCCGCCCTGTCAATTTCAATTAATATGGAAGGTGCAAGCGAACAACGCTTATCAAGTCTCCAAGTCAGCCGGTTTTTCCTCCCCAGGCCTATTCGCAACTTGGGAGGGCAAAGGCATAATCACGCTGGGAAGCGATCAGCATGAGCTGGGTGCCGGAACCTATATAATCGTACCGCCGGATATTCCCACCTCATACCGGTGTCTCAATGGGAATTGGAAATTCTATTTCCTGGAATTCGATTCGCTGGACATGGCCTTAGAATTAAACCTTCCTGTAGGCATTCCCGTATCCACCGCCAAAATGGCTGAAGCCGCCCGAATAAACGAGCGGCTGATTAACAATCTAATCATGAAGCCTACCGGTTATGCCTACGACTCTCACCTGGCCATGCAAGAGCTTCTTCTGCTGTTTGCCAGAGAAAGGCAAGCCGACCGCTCCGGCAGGCATCCCGAATTAGACGATATTTTGTACCGCATGCACCAAACCATTGGACAAGCCTTCCCGATCGAGGAATGGGTTCAGCAAAGCGGGTTATCGCGCAACGCCTTCTTCACCCGCTTTCGCGAGAGAACGGGCATGCCCCCTAACCAATATATGCAAGAGCTGAAGCTGGCCGCGGCCAAGACATCGCTCGAGACAACCCAAGCATCGGTGAAAGAAATTGCCGCCGCCCTGCATTTCTATGACGAATTTCATTTCTCGAAGCTGTTCAAAAAAAGATACGGCATGTCTCCCCGGGCTTACCGGCAGGGTGCACCGTTTGCAGATTAACAGATCTCCATTGCGCGTTGATGCAAGAACTGTTTTACGGAACGGTCTTCGCAAAGTCCAATCGCGCGGCTGTAAGCTGTTCGGGCTCCCTCGAAATTCTCCGTCACCTTATGCAAATGAGCCAACAGCGCCCAATAGGGCTGGTAACTTTCCCTATTCGCTTGAGGTATCGCCTCAAGAAGAGCCAATCCTTCCCTTGGCCCGTATGCCTCCGCAACAGCAGCCGCGCGTCCTACCAAAATCCCCAGAGTTGGGCTCAGTTGGCTTAGCCCTTCATATAACAAGGCGATTTCTTTCCATTCCGTACGTCCGGTCCTTGCCCGCTGGGCATGAACGGACTGAATAGCGGCCATCAGCTGAAATCGTCCGATTCGGCCGAATTGAGCGGCTTTATGCAGACAATTTTCTGCCTCCGTTATTAACGGGACGGACCAGCGCGATGTATCCTGCCCGCTAAGCGGAATGTAACTCCCCGCATCGTTGCGGCGGGCTTGTTGCCGTGCTTCGCAATGCAGCATAAGGGCAAGAAGTCCCTGCGCTTCGGGTTCATCAGGCATATACGCGGCAAGGAGTCTTCCCAAATAAATGGCCTCGTCCACTAACCCTCTGCGCCTCGAATCCAATCCCGCCGGATCATCCCAGCCACTGCCGTACGCCGCATAGATCGAATCCAGCACAGCATCCAGGCGTTTAGGCAACTCTTCAACGTCTGGCATAGTGAAGGTCAGGCGGTCGCTTCGGATTTTTGCTTTGGCGCGCGTAAGCCGCTGCCCCATTGTGGAAGGCTTCACCACAAATGCGGACGCGATGCGGGAGGCATCGATACCAAGCACGAGCTGAAGCATTAACGGCGTATGCATCGACGGATCGATTTCGGGATGCGAGCATAAGAACAACATTTTTAGCCGATCATCGGGAAAGGCAGCGGTATCCATATGCTCCGCTTCCTCCGACATGGCGATCAGAGCCGTATAAGCTTTTTCGGAAACGCGTTCGCGGCGGAGACGATCCGTAAGGCGCCGTCTAGCCACCATAAGCAGCCAGGCCTCCGGTTTGTCCGGAATCCCCTTCTTCGGCCACGATTCCATGGCGGTGACGAGGGCATCCGCAAGCGCGTCTTCAACCGCCTCCAGATCACGCCAGTTAGCGGCTAGATAGGAGAGGATCCGGCCATAAGAGTCGCGAACGGTATTTTCAATCGTCCGGTAAGTATCCATCTCGTTCCTGTCACATAGCCGGGAGATTTTGTCTTACTTCAACGGCGTTTACGGGTGCGCGGGCCGCCCATTCCAGCGCGGCATCCAAATCCGGTACGTTGATGACGAATAATCCGCCAAGCTGTTCCTTCGTTTCGGTAAAGGGGCCATCCTGGACAAAAATCGTTCCGTCATTTCGCTTTAACGTCGCAGCCGTCTCTGGCGCATGCAGGCCAAACCCGGTAACGACAACCCCGGAATCACGCAGGGCATGAACATAATGCGACCAGCCTGCCAGATACTCCTGCTGTTTTTCAGGGTCCTTACGAGCGGCGAAATCCTCCGTACTTTCAAAAAAAATCAGCGTAAAATGCATGTTTCAAGCTCCTCTCATCGATCAACTAAATTTGACTTACATCCTTATGTCGATTTCGGAACGCGAATTTCTACAATGTCTGTAAAATAATTTCGTCTCAATGACTAGCTCAGTTTCACCAGGTTATCCGCCGTGCGGAAGGCCAAAGCCATAATCGTCAGCACCGGATTAACGCCGCCGTTCGTCACGTGAACGGATCCATCGCTCACCCACAGATTGTCGTAACCGTGCACGCGGCCAGACGGATCGGTGACGGATGTCTCGGGATCGTTCCCCATGCGCAATGTACCCGCCTGATGCTGTCCTGCGCTTAACCCTCCACCCGGTTTGGTCTGCCAGACTTCACGCGCCCCGGCTGCCCATAGCCACTTCTCCGCCTGCTCTCCCAGCACAGCCGCAGCCCGGAGGGACTCGGGATGAACGCTGCCGGACAGGAACGCAACCGGTATGCCAAAACGGTCCTTCACCGACTTCGACAGCCGCACTCTGGAGTCGGGGTTAGGGATCTCCTGAATAGGCCCTTGAATTTGGCTCGTGCGCAGGAAGGTATCGCGCATCGTTTCCTTGCCCTTTATCCCCCATCTAGCCGCATTTGGGGAAAGCGCCCGATACCAATGGATCAGAGGCAGCCGGGTAAACTCGTTTGCGAGCAGCCCTCCGCCTATAATCCCCATATTGCTATGTTCCGTGTTGAACGTCGCTATGCTGACCCCTGGACCAAGGCCGTCTTGAACCACCTCGTCAAAAATTCCGTAAGCACCTGAATAAACATGACCCTGCAGGTTTCTTCCGACTTGGCCATGCCGGTTGCCGATTCCGTCCGGCTCCGAATCGCTTGCGGAGTTAAGCAGGAGCCGAGCGCTTTCAATCGCCCCCGCGGCAACGATCACATGCCCCGCCCGTATTTGCCGCCGAAGGACCGAACCCTTGGATTCCTGCACGAGACGGACTCCGGTCGCATGTTTTCCTTCATCGGTATCTATGTACTCGGCAAAAGTATCGCAGATCAGATCGCAATTGCCCGTCGCTATCGCTCTTACCAGCATCGTGTTATGCCCGCCGTTCTTGCTATTTGTCGGGCAGGCAAATCCCACGCATTGACCGCATCTGCCGCAAGCCTGCCGGCCATCCCTTTCAACGGAGTTTATAAGAAGCGGTACGGCACCGGAATGCCAGCCCAGCTTTTGGGCAGCACGGGCTAACCGTTCGGCTTCCAACGTCATAGGCATTGCCGGCATAGGATAAGGACCATAACGCTTGCCTCTGCCAGGATGGGCACTTCCGTCGCCGGATACGCCAACTTCCCATTCCGCACGCTGGTAATAAGGCTCAAGATCTTCGTAAGAGATCGGCCAATCGGAGAGCGAGCTGCCTTCCGGTATTCCGTAACGGCTTGCCATACGGAAATCCTCCGTATGAAAACGCCACGCCTGCGCCCCGTAAACCCGCGTTCCTCCGCCAACCGTCATCGCATTATTATGGTAATCGCCATCGATAGGCAGCGTTATTCGTTCGCTGCCGTCCGCCATAGCAAACGTACGAGGATTGCCTTCCACATCCGGACCTGTGTTATGCCCGTATTTGCTAATCCGGTGATTCCGCAGGTGATCCCTGCCAACCTGATCGTATTTCAGCCAGCTTCCACGCTCGACTACAAGCACTTGCATGCCTGACTCGGCCAGAACAGCCGCGGCTACCGATCCCCCGGCACCGGCACCGATCACCACCGCGTCATATCGGTCCCGCAGCTGCTCGAGCGTCTTATGGGGAAAATCGGGTTCAGGAGCCGGCGCAGTAGCTCCCGCCACGATGCCGGGACGAAAGCCTATCATCTCCCACGACTTTCCTTCTTTATTCCCTCCAGCTTCCGGAGTTCCGTAATAACCTTCAGCAGTTAGATTCAATAACGTATCGAAAAATAGCTTCGACGAAACAGGCCAGTCCCGGTAGGCGTCAGATTCCGCTTCTTGCAGCAGTTGATCTTGCTTACCGGCAGGCAATTCGGAAAACGGCTTCCCATGAAGCCTCATTGCTTCCTCTTGCAAGGAACGGAGCCCGGGTTCAATCACCTTCTCCCAGACTGCAGCGTCTTGCTCGGCATAACGCTCCAAATAAGTTAAGACACCGGCATCGCTTGCCGACTGCCAATCATCCCCTGGAATCAACCGATCCGTAACCGCTTTCAAAATTGCGTCCAAATGCAAATGATTTTGACTCATTCCCCTGATCCCTCCCTATTTCCAGCTACTTTCATCATAATCCTATTTCCTGGACATTTGCACCTTAATTTTAGCGGAAGATTGTTGAATCCATCCAGCTTAGGCGCATCCTACGAACTCTGGTAATTCAAATAAAAGATTGGTATATTGATTGTGCATCTGACACTAAGTTTATGTAGAGCCAAAAAGGAAATTTTCTATCACAGAGGGTTGCTGATAAATGTGATATAGAAAGAGGTTAAGTTATGGCAGGATATCATCCAGACTACAAAATACTGAATTCATTATTTGAACAGATTGCTATTATAGATCTACATGGGACTATTCAATTCGTCAATGAATCGTGGATACGATTTGCAATGATGAATAACGGTGATCCAAGAGTTGATGTTGTAGGCTCCAATTATTTCAATGCATGCAAGGAACAACCTGATATCCTAAATGGAATTAAACTGGTGCTTTCCGGACAAGAACCTGTCTATATGAATGAATATCCATGTCATTCGCCCAGTACCGAGAGATGGTTCTTGATGCAGGTTACATCAATTATAGATACTTATAGAGAAATTTCAGGTGCTGTTATTTCTCATATTAACATTACAGAGCGCAAAGAGCTTGAGCTTCGTCTAAATAAACTTGCGATGACTGATCCACTATCCGGCTTATATAACCGAAGATATTTTAATATTCGTTTACAAGAAGAGCTTGCGCAATCGAAGAGATTCAACTGTCCACTCTCTCTCATCTGTATGGATATTGATGAGTTTAAACAGATCAATGATACATATGGACATGATGCCGGTGACGAGGCTATTCTTAAACTTGCATCAATTATAACGAAGTTAACGCGGCAGGAGGATGTTTGCGCCCGGTTAGGAGGAGACGAATTCGTCATCCTTCTTCCTGGGACAACCCTTAATGAACTTCGCGGTATATCTGAACGCATCTTGCAAGAGGTTCGGGATTGCCACATCAAGGTGAGCCACAATGTTGATTTTTCAATAACTGTTTCTATAGGAGCAGTAGAATCTGAACGGTCCATTTATAATAAAAAAACATTGTTACAGAGAGCAGATACAGCACTATATAAAGCTAAAGAAGCGGGTCGAAATCAAGTATTCGTGCTGAGTAATCATTCATGAAATATAGGCGAGGAGCGAATCGTATGCAACAGTGCAATTGTTCTCCTACAGAAATAAATTATAAAGTCTCTATTAAAGATACACGGGACAAGGGCACATTAATACAAATACACGAGTATTTGCAAACCAAAGAATGGTTCATTCAACTTCAAAATAACGAAGTCCACATACGTGAAGCAGGAGTAATGGATTTTTACGATTTTTGCATGGATCACATGAATGTTGATCAAATGACCTTTTGTACGACTAACCAAGGGAGTTATCTTCCATTTCGTGAAATTACCAAGGTAGCAGGAGCAAAATGGGTTGATTCTGTTATCAAAGATCATCAAGTAGAGTCATGGGCGCAACAGATTGTAGACGCAGAAGGAAGCATCTATGCGCATGAGATATTATCCAGATTCGTGCAGGCGGACGGTACGATAAAAACGCCGGATGAAGTTTTTGCCGCGGCGAAGCTCCGTAATTGTTTGTACGCGCTGGATCGCATGTGTCGCTTGCAAGCCGTAAGACAAGCTGTTCATTTGCCGAAAAAGGTTTTTATTAATTTTATCCCGACATCGATCTATTCGCCGCAGCATTGTCTCCAATCTACGATTTCTTTATCGCGTGAATTAGGTATTGATGCCAATAAATTTGTGTTCGAAGTCGTGGAAACCGAATATGTAGAGGATTTGAATCATTTAAAACGCATTCTTCAGTATTACACGGAGCAGGGATTCAGCTATGCACTGGATGATGTGGGGGCAGGCTTCAGTACCATGGACGTACTTCGGGAAATTAAGCCTCATTACATGAAGCTGGATAAAAAATATGTGCAAGGGGTTTCCAACGATTCTTCTAAACAGAAGATAGCGGAGCAATTTCTTCAAGCCGCAACAGAGATCCAAGCCGTTCCTTTGGCAGAAGGAGTTGAACGGATAGAGGATTTGGAATGGCTCAAACAAAAAGGATTCCAATTGTTTCAAGGTTATTTGTACGGCAAACCAAAACCCATTCGTGAACTTTTTCTATAGGATGGCAGCAATAAAAAATACATCGCCGGGGCGCATAACCCCGTGGCGATGTATTTTTCGCTGAGCTTATTGATTTTCCCCCGTTTTTTCTGCAGCTTGGATAATACCGCATTGATCTGAGCCTCTGTGAGTCGCGCCCATGGGGAGCTATCCGGATCGGATGCCGAGTTGGGGCCTTCGCCTTGATTCCACCACTTAGCTTGATAAGCGAATCCCTCGAACATGACCCGCTGACCCGCTTCATAAATAGCCGAGTCTGACCAGGATGGATAGGTATCCTTAGGCACAGTAGGCTGAGGAATCGGTTTTTCGCCGGGCAATACCGGTCCAATAAGATTCCATGGCGTTTCCCATGACTGAAGAACCGGATTGTCAGGAACGTCATCTTTTGTCCACCACTTGGCCTCGTAGACATTATGGTGCCAGACGACTTTATCTCCTGCAAGGTATGTGCCCATTGGGGACCATACCTGATAGGGGCTTGTCGCCGGATCATCCGGCTGCTGCTCACTGGCTGATAATTGATCAGGCGTTGTGATGAGACCGGCACTCATCGAAATGGTCCCTTTAAACCCCATGCCAAGTAATTCGGAAAAGCCGTATTGCGTTTGCTTCACGCCGCTGCAAGCGTCGGATACCATACTGACGTCAACATAATTGCTTCCGCACATAATATCCCGATTAGCCGACCACATGGACATCCGGCCAACGCCGCGAGAAAGAGCAAACTTGTTTAGAGCCTGTGCATCATTTAAGGTAAAAACTTCGTTTCTGTAATCGTTTTGGCCAATCATGGGCGTAGCACCAATTTTGGACCATAAGGTTGTATCACTTAGTTGCACGCCTGCCTGTTGGTAAAGAGTTTTGAGTTGGCGTTCCGTCTGAATTAACGCGCTTTCCGAAGCGGACAGCATCGTGTGATCCGAGGATAGACTTGAGCCATAGTCCATCGTCATCACATTTACTCCCGCTAAGTCGACATCATGCTGAAGCAGCTGCGCGACAGCCTTCGTGCCATCCTGACTCAAGCCTTGGGGCGAGACAGGCAGCGTCAGCCATACCGCCAGCTGCTTGCCGGCAGCCCGTCTATCTGACTGCAGCTTAGCAATCGCCGTTGCACGACGGCTGCCAGCAGCAGCATCCGTAAGTCCGGAATTTTCTAGATCCAGGTCTATTGTATTCAGATTATATCTGTCAACAACGGATTGGTACGCCGATAATAGTCTGCTATTGTCTGAACACCCTATTGCCAGTTCATTGTTTTTCAGGCCGCCGAAAGAAACGGCAATACTCCCCCCTTGTTGTTGTAACCGGGCAATGCGCCGGTCAAGATCGAGTTCGTCACTGGCGTGATCCATTGTATAGGCACCACCCCAGGACGGTACGCAAGGGTCTGCCCGATCCGAAACAATAAATGCAAGAACAGCGTCCTTATGTTCGGTTGAACCCAGATTTTGAAATGTAAATATGGGGGTAGCCGTAACGTCAACGTAGGGCGCAAACCATTGGTTCTGCGCTGCAGCCTGGGCGGTCCATATTTTCCCTATACGTCCGGTTGCACCTAATATGCCGCTGGTGATAAGACCAACAAGGACCATACATAGAATGATCAATCGCAGTGGCGATAAACGCCTTTCACCTACTAGACTCTTCGTGACGCCGGTCATGATGTCATCACTTCTTTTTCTTCAAGGTGGGGCGCTCTGGCAGTCAACGCAAGATGATCGAGCGCACTTTCAGACAGCCGCATCTCGGCATCGCCGTGATAAAGAATGGATTGCCAGTGAGCACGATGCGCATGCTCCTTCTCCTGATCGATCTGCTTTTTCTTCACCGGTACGTATAACCAATTCAGGACGCTTAGCCATACGTCAACGACCGTATTTTTAATTCCTATAAATTCAACGACCGCCCACAAGGCAGTAATGGCATTAAATGCTGCAAAAGCGGCATTTCCCCAGTTTTGCTGCACTTTGCCTTGCCACAAAGTAAACAATGAAATGCCAATAATAATAAGCGGCGAAATAACGTAAAGCATGGGGGAAACTGTCCGTTCCTTCACTTTAGGGGTCCGGGCAAACGGGATTTTCTTGGCGCTTAAGGCCTGCTGCATAGATTTCAACACGCCAGCCAAATTCACGGGTAAGAGTATTAAGTTGAAGCCGTAAATCCTGAAGACGTCGCTCCGTTTATATCGGCTATATTTCAAATCGCTGGCCATCGCTAAAAAGTATGGCAATGCCGCCAGAAGTACAAAGGGACTCAGGAGCCGCCCGTCAATGGGGTAAGCTAACAAAAAGATTAGCCCAAAGCTCGCCCACGCAATGGAAGTCAGGTAGTTCAAACGAAGTAAAATCTCAGTCTTCAACATCATGTTTCCATGCCGTTTACGATCTCGAACCAAGGACCACAGCTTTGGCAAGATGATAAGACCGCCATTTGCCCATCGGCGTCTTTGTACAATGAGTGAACCGAAGTCAGGCGGTGTTGCGCTGTAGCTTAGACGTTCCGGATAGTTGAAAAGCGTCCAATTATGCTTGGCAAGATCGACGCTGGATTCCGTATCTTCGATAACCGTGCGGTCTTGAATAAACCTCCGTATTTCAAAGCCCCCCACCCATTCCGTCTCACCGATGTCTTCCAATGCGGATTTCCGGATAACGGCATTAGCTCCAACCCAAAATGTCGCATTATAGTAAGTCATACCCTGGTGCAAAATATGTTGGATGTCCGTTGTGGCTCCAGCAATCCGCTCAATGCGGGTAGCGGCTCCGCGGAATGATGAATACGGGGTCTGGACTACCGCAACACGGGCATTGTCCGGCTGCTGCAAGAAATACACCAGGCGCAAGCAGTAACCCGTGCGCAGTATGGAATCCGCATCCAAGGTAAGCACGAATTCGCTGTCCGGAAAAACAATATTCTCGCCGCTTCGAATTCCGGATGCGGGCACCAGTATAGGGCCATCTGGCGTATCTACCTGATTATACGTGCGGCCCATAAGTCCGATATAGGAATTAAGGTTCATGGCTTTATTGGGTTCATGAGATAATGAAGCGAATTTTTTTCGTTCAAAGACTTCAAGTTCCGTATTAAATATCCAGGTCAAACGTTGATAGAGCTGACTAACCCTGGAAACGGGAAGCCTCGCCTTGTCGTTGTAGGAGGCAATCAAAGCTTCATGAACCAAGCGCAGCTCCTCTGATAAACCGCCCACCACATCATGTGCAAAAAACTCCCCGACATGATCGCCCTTCTCTTCCTTGCTGCCGAGCTGATCTAACCAATCGGCCGCCCAGGCATAGTGTTCGGCCAGCTCCTTCGTAACCGCTAGACTGGCATGCGATGAAGATGGCTCTTCGCGAAGGAATTCCGCAAGTTTTGACTCAAATAGCAGACGGGGCTCGGCTAATAATTGTTCGATATCCTTTGCCAGCTGCCTAGTAGCATTAAGTCGGGCTAAAGTGTCCGGATCGGTCGGATATGGAGCATCATCTAAAAGGAGAACAATCCGAATATGGGGATATTCCTGTAGGGCAGCAGATAACAGAGTCTTTCTCACTACTCCCGGCTCTTCATTATATGACGGTACTAATACGGTGATCGTTGGTTGATTCTTGTCGAAGTATCTATCAATCTCTGCACGAGGTACGCGCACATGTTTACTAAACCGCTGCAAGGCACCCTGTCGTGCTAGAAGATACATGAGCGCTGAGAAAGTCAGAAGTGTGACAATCACCAGATAACCGAGAGATTCCATTACGAAGCGGAACGTATTCGGGCCAATGAAGTATTGCCTTATAATCGTCGTTATTACATATGTAATCCAAAAACCGATAGTGAAAATAATAGCTAAGCGGCTGTATACCATTTTCCGAGTTGATGGCTTGTCATGAAAAATGGACAGCGGCGTTGGGTCACGCTCCGTCCCCCACTGCCGTTTCCGTGCCAGTCCCCTAGTGCGTCGCAAACGTGACATAATCCGAGTCAGGCCTCCTTCATTTTTAATATTAAAGAATATGTCCAAAGAACTAATTCTATTCTGAATTCCGAATTTATAGCCCTATCGAGTCATGACAAAAAAAGAACATAGACTAGGGTCCAGTGGCTGCTCCAACGTTAGGCGAGCCCCTCTACCAAACCGCAGACTGATGAACGGAATAACTTGTTTTGTTACATTTTATGGGTAAGCAATCCAGTTGGAAGGGACGAAGCAAGTGAAAACTATATTACGCATTTTTCTTTATCTTGTCGTATTCATCGTCATCGTAGGGGGAACAGGCGCCATCGGGTACGTTCATACGATGAATACCGGCATGTCGGTTTACGACAAAGCTCCCCCATCATTGACGAACGTGAAGGTACCGGAATATGACGCAAGCAAACCGACGGTATCCGTGCTCCTGGCGAACGAAGCAACGGAGGTGTTCGATTTTCTCGTCCCGTACGAGATGTTTGCGATGACTAAAGCTTATAATGTATACGCCGTTGCCCCCGATCGCCAAATTAAATCGCTAACTGGCGGACTTGATGTCGTGCCGCATTATTCATTTGACGAAATGGATGCGATGCTCGGCAAAAGCCCGGACATTATCGTCATTCCGTTTATGCCGATTTTGAACGAAAAAAAATATGCGCCCGTCCGTGAATGGATTCGGAAGCATTCGAGCGACAAGACGACATTGATCTCCATTTGCAACGGGGCTGAAAACCTTGCGGATACCGGCTTGCTGAACGGCAAATCGGCCGCGACGCACTGGGGAGACATCAACCGGCTCATTAAGAAATATCCGGAAATCCATTGGGTGAAAGATCGACGCTTCGTCCCGCAGGGGAATATCGTATCTTCCGCGGGTCTGACGTCGGGGATCGACGCTACGCTATACGTCATTTCCCAGCAGTTGGGTGAGGCGGCAGCGAAGAAAGTGGCGAAAGAGATGAACTATCCTTCTTACGATTATGTGACAAACCCGCAAATGAAACCGTTCGTTGCCGGGTTAAGAGATATAACGTACGTACTGAACAACGCTTATCAATGGAAAAAAGTAAAGGCAGGCGTGTTGCTGTATAACGGTGCCGATGAACTGGATTTGTCCGCCGCATTCGATACATACGCCGCGTCCGGTACAACGACGACGTTGACCGTTTCTAACGCGAACGAACCGATCGTAACGAAGCACGGACTCAATCTGGTCGCGCGTTACCAGATGACAAACGTGCCGAAGCTGGAGAAAATGATTGTTGTAGGCGCCGATGCCGAGTCTGCGGCCAGCGAAGACATCAACCAATGGAAGAGCGGCGGTAACAACGCGAAGCTGCTGTTCCTGCACCGCGACGCAGCGGACCAGTTCGCCATGGATCCCGCGTTCGAGGATTTAGCCGCGCAGGAGGATGTACGGACGGCCAAATTTGCCGCCAAACGGCTCGAATATCGCGCCACCGACCACCTGAAGCTGGAGGGGAGCTCCTTCTCTTTTGAAACGTTTGGTGTACCCGTTTTGCTCGGCGTCCTGTCCTTGATCATCGCATTATTCATCGATTGGCGTTTCATCCGTAGGAAAAAGGGATCGTCCGTAGATATAGGTGCATTCAAGTAGTGCTGTTTTATACTAAAAAAGGGGCTGTGACAGCCTGCCCACCGGCAACCTGTCACAGCCCCTAAACTAATATGCTTTTCTGAATGCATAGGTTTCAAATGATCTAATCTCCGAACACGCTATGCCTTACTCTTCCCCTCTTAAATGATGTCGAGCTGTACCTTTCTAGTCGGTTCGGGGAACGCCTCATCCAACATCCCCAAGTCTTCCTCGGTAAGCTTAATACGTTCCGCCTCCGCATTCTCTTCGACATGCGCTGCTGTCGACGCCTTAGGAATGGCAATCACGTCACCGCTTCTAATGCACCAAGCCAAGAGAATCTGAAGCGGCTTAACACCATGTCTATCGGCAATCTCCTTAACCGCTGGATGCTCAACCAACCCTCTTCGTAAAGTCCCCGCCTGGGCGAGTGGACTATAGGCCATCATCGGGATTTTTCGCTCTCTCAGCCAAGGAAGCAGGTCGTATTCTACGCCGCGGGAACCGAGATGATACAGCACCTGATCGACCATGCAATTCGTCCCTCGCGCCGCGTCAAACAAATCTTTCATATCGTCCGTGTCCAGGTTCGAGACGCCCCATCGCAAAATTTTCCCCGCTTCGACCAACTGCTCCATCGCTTCCACCGTTTCGCTTAGAGGAATACTTCCTCTCCAGTGAAGAAGATAAAGGTCGAGGCGGTCCGTCTTTAACCGCTTCAAGCTTTGTTCGCAGCTGACGGCGATGCGATTCCGTCCCGCGTTGTGCGGGTACACTTTGGATACCAGAAACACTTGATCTCGTATCCCTTCGATCGCTTCTCCAACCAAGGACTCGGATCTGCCGTCGCCATACATTTCAGCCGAATCGATCATGTTCAATCCAAGCTCCACACCGCGTCTTAACGTGCGAAGCTCTTCATTTTTCTTGGACGGATCATCCCCCATATACCACGTACCTTGTCCGATTCTGGGCAAAGATGTGCCATCAGGAAGGGTTACCATGCGCCCACCCCCTTATTTTTTCAATATTTTTCCTGAAGAGCCCTGTCCTATTCTCCATAGAGAATATCTGTACTCATAAAAAACTCGATCGTACGATTGAAACAATTTTTGGAAAATAAACGGTAAGATAACAGACTATATGAAAACGGATTATGTAAACGGTATATTATTTTCACAGGAGTGGTATAGCAAGGTTTGGTTTTGTTGACTTCATGTTGAATGAGCACTTTTGACTTTTGAGTTGTTGATATGATTTTATCAATTCTATATAGGCAACCGGACACAAGAGTTAGTAGCCTCTACAAGTTTGGAAACCCCTGCCTACATTATGTTCGTACAGAGAGTTTCGGGGCATTAAATTACACCGCCAAAGCCTTGGGGCAATTTGGCGGTGTATTCGTCATTAAAGTACTGCTATCTGTTTTTCGGTCCCTCTTCATCCCCAGTCGCAATCGGATTCTCCTCATAGGAGATCCAATCACTCCAGCTGCAGAATCTGCTCCAGATTACAACATATGCTTCTTTTTAGAATAGTGTCTTCAGCGCTTCAGGCGTGAACGGCACCAATTCAGTCAATTTACCATCGCGGATTTTGCTGGCCCATGCCGGATCAACCAGCAGTGCCCTGCCGATCGCCACCAGATCAAATTCATCGTTTTCGAGCTTTTGCACAAGCCCATCAATTCCCGTAGTGGCAGAGCTTTTTCCTTCTGTGAAGAAGGTCATGAAATCACTGTCGAGTCCAACCGAGCCGACGGTAATCGTCGGTTTGCCGGTGATCCGTTTCACCCAGCCCGCAAGATTCAAATCAGATCCGGCAAATTCAGGTTCCCAGTACCGGCGGGTCGAGCAATGGAAAATATCCACGCCTGCATCCACCAGCGGCTGTAGGAATTGCTCCAGCTCATCAGGATTATAAGCTAGCTTCACGTTGTATTCCCTTTCTTTCCACTGCGAAATTCGCAACACAATCGGGAAATCCGGCCCAACAGCTTCACGGCAAGCCCGGACGACCTCTTCGGCGAATCGGGTGCGGGCTAGCAGACTGCCCCCGTAACGATCCGTACGCTGGTTGCTCTTTTCCCAGAAGAACTGGTCGATCAGATAACCGTGCGCGCCGTGGAGCTCTATGCCGTCGAAGCCGATCCGCTTTGCTTCAGAGGCCGCGTCGGCGAATGCTTGAACAATAGCGGTAATCTCGGCTTCGGTATAGTCATTCACTTGCTTCTTCGTGCCCATATGCCAGATTTGCGGCATAATTTTGCCGCCTGCGGCATGAACCTCGGCTGCGACGTTAGCCCAGCCTTTTAAAGCCTCTTCGCCGTAAAAGTGAGGCACATCCTTAGAGTTTGAGGAATCGGGATGATTCACCACCGTTCCTTCGGTTATGATAAGGCCAACATTATTCTCGGCTCTCCGGCGGTAATAAGCGGCAACATCCGCTCCAGGCACCCCATTCGGAGACATAGCGCGGGTCATAGGCGCCATCACAATGCGATTGGCCAGTGTAAGCTGCCTAAGAGTAAACGGACGGAACAAGGATTGTACGGCTGTAGAAGTTGACAATGTTTTAACCTCCGATCAAGAGTTGGATGTTATTACAATTAGCAAACCGACATGCGTAAACGGATTCTCATTATAGGAAATCCAATCGATACAGTTTTAGAATAACATAGGATACCGTAAGTCGATAATCGATGCATCGAGTTTGGACTTTCAATTTTTGAATTCCGTAGGCGTCAGACCCGTCTCCTCTTTAAAATTGCGGGAGAAATAATGGACGCTGGCATAGCCTAGCCGCTCCGCGATCACATCCATTTTTTCGCCGCTCAGCAGGTAATATTTAGCTTTACGTATACGCTCGTTGATGAGATATTGCTTCGGACTATCTCCGGTACATTTGCGAAACAGCGATGAGAAATAAATGACGTGATAGCCGCATAGCGCTGCGAGCTCATTCACGGTCCAGTTCTTCTCCGGCTGCTCATTGATCGCCTGGAGGGCAGGATCAATCTTGTCCTGTTCCGGCGACCTCGGCCGCGTCGTCAGCTGATTGCGAACGATAGTGGTGATCAGTTCTGTCATTAATGATCGCAGCACGATGCGGTAGCCCGGCTGCTCGTTCATGTATTCTTTTACAATCCGCATCAGGATTGGTTTAAGGTCAGGCTTGGTGAAAAAAGGCGGCAGCTCCAGCAGCTCTTTGTTTGGGAGCTCAAGCTTGTAGCTGGGACGGATACTGGCTTGAAGCTTCTCCTCGCTGCAGGCTTCAATCGAGAATGCGGGATGGACAGGCTCCGGCGATGACTGCCGGTAAGCAAAATGAACACCGATGAAGACGGCACCCGTTCGAGCGATAATTCGGTGCGGACAATGGGGTCCGTACAGCGCGCTGTCTCCTGCTGCCAGCGTATATTGCTCCTGCCCGATACTTATCTCGGCTTCGCCCGAAAGCAGGCAGAATAGCTGATAGTCCGGGATCATGCGAGGCCCCCATTGCTCGGCAGCAGGCACTTCGGCCCGGCTCGCAAAGTTAACCGTTGGCTGCAGGTCATCGATAGAGCCCAGGATGATATCCGGATAGGAATTCGGTGGGTCTTGGATCATACGGCGAAATCACCTCATGGCAGGAATGATCAAGGATATTTGAAAAGTGCAAAGACCTGTTTCGTATCTGTAAATACACCGCTTGCAAACTCCGCTATGCTTAGCACATCACGCCATAACACAAGTTTCGATTGATTATTAAGCTTATGCTTTCGAGGTATGAGTCATCTCGATAGCCCGTACACGGTCTATTGTGGTGATAATTCATTTTAAGAGGAGTTGTCGCTATGTTAAGTCAAGCACAAATCGCGGAGTTTGAAAACAACGGTTTTCTAAAAGGCGGGGTCGTGCTGAACGACGACCAGGTAGAGGAGCTTCGCGAGGAGCTAGATAAGGTGATGAACGGCGAGACCGTGAATAAGCCTGTCTTGAATCGCAACATGCTGGATTCGGATTCCCCTTATGACAATATGAAAATGATCACAAGCGAGAGTGTCGTCCAGATCGTTAATATCTGGCTTGCCAGCGATCGTTTCCTCCAGCATGCCGCGCATTCGGTCATTTGCGAGGAAGTGGCGCAGCTGTGCCATTCCAATTCGCTTCGCATCTGGCATGACCAAGTGCAATATAAGCCGCCGATTACGGGCGGACCTACGAACTGGCATCAGGATCACCCGCTGTGGCCGATCATCCAGCCTGCCGATCTCGTCAGTGCATGGGTAGCGCTTGACGATGCTGTGATCGAGAACGGCTGCATGTGGATGGTGCCGGGCAGCCACAAGTGGGGCAACCACCAGCGTTATCTGGCGAATACACCGGACTTCATGCCGTACCATAAACAGCCGGAGATGCTACCGAACAATGCAGTAGTAAATGCCGTACCGTTCGAGATCAAGAAAGGCCAAGTGGGATACCACCACTGCCTGACTTGGCACGGCAGCCCGAACAACCGCTCCGAGATGAAGCGCCGCGCCATCGCCGTGCACTACATGCCGGGCCACACCCGCTACGAACCCGTAGGCGAGCACGTCATGCTCTCCTACGTCAACGTAAAGCCGGGCGAGTTGCTCGTTGGCGATCATTTCCCGGAGGTGTACCGGAAGCAGGGGGTACAGGTTTAATGATTTTAAGGCGGGAGCCGCGCGGATAGCGCGGCTTTTTTGTGGTGCCTGACGTTGACTACAAAACATAAAAAATACAGAGCAACGGCATCCCTCTCGCCGAGCTCTGTGTCTCAAATCACTTCTAACCAACTCTCAGCCCTTACTCATCCCCAACCGCAATCGGATTCTCCTCATAAGAGATCCAATCACTCCAGCTACCCGCGTACAACCGCACCTTCGTGAAGCCCGCTTCCTGCAAAGCAAGCACGTTCGGGCATGCCGTTACGCCGGAGCCGCAGTAGACGATGGTCTCTTCGTCCTTTGGCAGATCCTCGAATCTTGCTGCCTGCTCGTCCGCGCTTTTCCACTTGCCGTCTTCTCCCTTGCCTTCGGACCAGAGACGGTTGATAGCTCCAGGGATATGGCCGGCTTTCTTGTCGAGCGGCTCAACCTCGCCCCGGTAACGCGCACCGTCACGGGAATCGATCAGCGTAATGTTCTCTGCGCCAAGCTTCTCTTTGACTTCGTCCATCTCAATCAGCATGTTGTGCTGTACGGTAGCCAGGTAGCGCGCAGGCACGAGCACCTTCTGCTCCGCGTTCACCGGGAAGCCGGCATTTTGCCAAGCGGTAAAGCCTTCATCCAGTACAAACACCTGCTCATGGCCCAAATATTTCATCAGCCACCACAGGCGCGAAGCCATTGCTCCGCCTTGATCGTCGTACGCGACAACGCGGGTTTCGTTGCCGATGCCAACCTTGCTCAGCGCGATGGTCAGGTCTGTAATATCCGGCAACGGATGGCGTCCGCCATGCTCTTCAATGGGAGCGGACAGGTCCTTTTCCAAGTCCAGATATACGGCACCCGGAATGTGGGAGGCTTCATAAGCCTCGCGGCCGGAGACCGGCTTGCCAAGTTGGAAGCGGCAGTCGACGATAACGAGGTCTGTCTCATATAAGCGGGCAAGAAGCCATTTTAACGATACGATATTGTTCATGAAGGAATAACCGCCTCTCTCTTATCAATGCTATATGAGCATTATACATGATTCAGGTCCCTGACTTCTAACCTTACCTTATATCCTTGCAAGTCTGGTATACATAGGTGTTTTTCCGTAAATAATGATTGGCTATAATCTTCTGCGGAAGACCAAGGAGATGAATGAATGTTCAAGCGTTCTTTAAGAACGACCGCCGTTGTTTTCCTTATTGGCGCAGCATTTATGACCGAGGCCGCAGGCGCGCCATCACCGGCCCCTGCCGCAAGCGGCATGTTTCCGGATTATGAGGTCAAGCTGCTCATGAACCCAAAAACAACGCTCGGACCGGATTACAAGCTGACAAGCTCTGTACTAAACGCCTTCTCGATGCCAAGGAAAACAACCAAGATGAATGTTGCTTACCTCGATACGAACAGCAAGGATATCACGAATAACGGATGGAGCATACGCATTCGCAAGATAGAGGACGAAGATCATTTTGAATTAACCTACAAGAAGCGCTACGCCATCACGAATGACGATATTAATGCGGCTTTAACCCAACCCAATGACGATGGATTAGACTCCGGCGACGAGAGCTACGATTCACAGGTGGAATGGGGCGATCAGAACAAAACGCTCAGTATGGCCTATTCCGCAAGCGTTAGCAATGCCGGCTACACAGGCATGGATCTACCGCCCATCAACGACACTCGCAGCCTAACGATTGGCAACGCTCCGGATAAATTCAGCAATTGGCTCTCCGCAAGTTGGGGAAAAAACAAGCTGCAGGCCTCCCGTTACTACGGGCCGGTTCTTGCAAAGCGTTCCACAGGTACTTGGAGAGGCATGAAGCTGTACATTGAGGTATGGCCGATCAAGAACGCTGCCGGCACCGGAACGGAATATGTCGTTGAGGCTTCCTTCAAAACCCATAGCGCAACCTCAGCTTCTGCCAAGCATAATGAGCTGGCTGCTTATCTGAAGAGCAAAGGCTGGCTGCTCGCCCAGGATTCGCTGAAAACGCAATTAATTATGGACCGTTACTAATCCGGTCAAATCTATCCCAAAGGCTCTCCCGCGCAAAGCTTTATGCGTGGGAGGGCTTTTTTTCTCGAAAAATAGGCCTGTCACTTATGTAAAGTTAACTTGACACTGAGTATAGTTTATATTACATTTTGTATATAGCACTTAACTTATTTTACCATTCAAGGAGGTACAACGCTTGACCTACCAGGAAAAGAAAAGCATTACCACGTTAATTAGCGCCGTGCTTATTTTCGCCGTCTATTGCTTGTATAAGTACGCGCAGTACCCGGAGGAAGGAATGGCACTTGAGGAAAGCATCCGTTACTGGGGCTCCTTCGTGCTGGTTCTGACTCTGGTGTCTATTGTCGCGCATATTGTGATCAGCATTATTTTCAACATCATCTTCCGGATCACCACCGGGGAGAAAGAACCGGCATTTGCCGATGAACTGGATAAACTCATAGAGTTAAAAGCTCACCGGAACTCCTTTTTCCTGTTTATTCTTGGTTTTCTGCTTGCCATGGTGTCTCTGGCCACCGATCGGCCGTTAAACCTGATGTTCCTTATCCTGATTGCCTCCGGCTTCCTGTCGGACGTTACCGGCTCGATCACGAAGCTTTATCACTACCGGAAAGGAGTTTAACATGGCTAAAAATCTTGTCGGCAACCACATCCGCAAATTACGGTTTAATCATAACGAGATGACACAGCAGCAATTGGCTGACAAGGTCGGCGTAACGAGACAAACGATAGTCGCATTGGAAAAAGGCAACTACTCCCCGTCCCTTGAGCTAGCCTTCCGAATCTCCCACGCTTTTGGACTGCCAATCGAAGAAATCTTCTTCTACGGGGATGATACGAGCCAATAAATAAGAGGAGGAATACCATGGTTTCCATAACCAAAACTCCCAAAGTAACCGGCACCCTGTTTATACTCGCATCCGTATCAGCCGTACTGGGTCTTCTGTTCTACGGCCCTATCCTTAACCACGCGAATTACCTGACGAACGGCTCTGAGCACGCAGGCCAGATCATCCTCGGAGCCTTGATGGAACTGATCCTTGTTGCTTCTGCCGTTGGCACGGCGGTCACGATGTATCCTTTTCTGAAAAAATATAACGAAAGCATCGCCCTTGGACATGTTTGTTTCCGCCTGCTCGAGGCCGTCGTTATCACCGTTGGCATCGTTGGCATGCTGTCCCTCGTCACCTTAAGCCGGCAATATGTTTCCGCTGGCACTCCCGATCCCGCTTCTTATGAAGCTGCCGGAACGTTGTTCCTGGCGGTGCATGACTGGACCTTTATGCTTGGCCCTAACTTCTTGCTCGGCATTAATACGATGCTGTATAGCTACATTTTCTACAAATCCGAGCTTGTCCCCCGCTTCATCCCGATCCTTGGCATGACCGGCGCCGTACTCGTGTTTAGCGCCTCGCTGTTCGAAATGTTTGGCGTATTCTCTCAGTTGTCGGTCTGGGGTGGCCTCCTCTCCCTGCCGGTAGCCGCAAACGAGATGATCCTTGCCGTTTGGTTGATTGTTAAGGGCTTTAATAAAGCGGCACTCTGAGGAGATGCACGCATGCCAAAAAGGCCGGGATTCCATTGAGGAATTCTGGCCTTTATTTTTGTTGTAGGGATGTATTGCAGCTGCTTAATATCTGTCATTAAACACTTCCACAGATCATCAACCTATCCGTATCTCCGTCTTCCCACTATCGATTTAATTGTCCTTGCATATGTTAGTCTTTCCTAAGTTACGGTACAAAGGCTCCGTACATCCAATTAAGTCTTTCTCATTTGTGAATCTCATGACCAATTCATTAGAAGTGGTGAGACTGTATATTTCAATACTGATATCCAACCGATCAAGTGGCTTTACTACCTTTAAAATGTAGTCCATATCCTTTTCATTAACGTCACCGTTTTTAGTGAACGTATATAAAGTCTGTTTATTCGAAAACCAGTGATACTCTTTAAAGGAGTAAATAGGGTCAAGAATATTTTTATAGTACTCCGCAGTCGACCGCTGTAAATTTAATTCCTTTTGATCAGCGCGATTCGAACGCCATTCTTCTGTATACTTATGACCGATATCCAAATAATACAAGGTAGATAATGTTCCTACGATGACCAATATTCCGTATTTGGCTTTTCGAATACCGTAATCGCGAACATTCAGAAGAAAGATAAGCAATCCTGCAACTATAATAAAACTATACATAATTACAGATTGCCAATTCGGAATTTCCGTCGTTGACATCAGTTTGAAATTCACCATTTCCAGAATCACTCTACCAATAATCCACGAAAAGAGCACCGCGTAAAATAATCTAAAGATGTTAGCCCCTCCACCTCTTTCAATACAATCACACATAATTTTACAGGAATAACGCTTTTATTACTATCAGATAATGATAGATAAAGAAACCAAAAAAAACAGCCTTCCTACGCTACACTTAGCGAAGAAAAGCTGTTTCTTTTTCATCTATCCCCCTACACCCAAGCATCAATATCATAGCCGCGCTCTTCCCAGTAGCCGATATGATCCTTGTCGATCAGCTCGATTCGAACAAGCCATTTCACCGATTTGTACGCGTACATCTTGGGCACGATCAGCCGGACCGGGCCGCCAAGATCGCTTGGGATCAGATTGCCGTCATGCAGCATCGCGACCATAATGTCGTCCATTTGCGCCTGCTCGAGGGTCAGCGCATCGGTGTATACGCCATCCCCCGAGTAGAACTTCACCGTTTTTGCGTTTGTTTTGACTCCGGCCTCCTGCAGGAATTGCTTCAGCGGAATGCCTTCCCACGTATTCTTGTACACGGACCAGCCCGTCACGCAGTGGAAATCGCTCACCTGAACCTTGCGCGTCAGCTTCACGAATTGCTCCCAGTTCCACTTCATCGGCTTATCGACCAACCCGTCTATGGTGAAGGACCAAGTCTCATTGGAAAATGTCGGAATCGGCGTTACCGAATAGATCCGGAAATCGCCTTTTGCTCCCCCGCCGAGCGGAGGTGCGGATGCAGGCATGGGCTGCGGCAAGGGAACAAGCTGATTGCCATCCCTCGTCACAATCTCCTCATAAGAAGGACTGCCGATACTGACGCCTAGCGTATTAACGGTCCACTTCAGAAAAGACGGCCCAACCGCGACGGCGATTCCGCCGCCAACCGCCCATTTTACGAAGGAACGCCGGGACATATACGATTGCGGGCTTGCCGCGGGATGAATCGGTGCCGCTCCAGTCTTCTCTTCGCGCTCTATTCGTACCGTCCGACGGTTCGGCTCCTTGAGCCATTTGGTCCGCGTGATGGAATGATAAATAATATAAGGCAGGCCAATCCAGGTTAAAAGATCATGTACCGTCAGCGCATGGTTCGACACGCGCGGTCCCACGGCCCGGAACTGCCAGAGCAGTACGCCCGAGATGAACCATCCGACCAGAAGGCCAAGCACAACAAAGACATTAAACTTCTGCCAAGGCTTTCCCTTCAGCTGCTTCCAGTGCTTGGCGGCGAGCAAGAGATAGAACACCACCGGAACGAGGGACAGCAAGCCTACGATAATGTGCAGCTCCTTCAGCCACACTCTTCCTTCTCCAAGCACGCCACGCCAATAATTCATCACCAGCATGATCCCGGACAAAGCCAGCACAACCACAATCCAGCCGTTCCAGGTATGTAGAATTGCAAGCTTACGCCCAAAGCCTTTGCGAATCGCGGCAAGCCATTTCACCCTGATCGCCCCTTCTCGTTTTTTGCGTATCCTATGGATCTATGCTTAGTATAAGCCTGCTCAATCTCCAGCACAAAAAAGGCTTTGCACCTGTATCGCACAGATGCAAAGCCATTTCGTATGCGCTCAACTGACCGAGGAGTTGATCTTACCCATCTCGTCTTCCACTAAAATTGTTAATTCATCCTCGTATCCGCCCGTTATCCTGTACTTCCGGATATAGTCCTTTACGAACTTGCGCGGGTCCTTCGGTTGAAAAATTCTCGTGAGTTCCTTCAGGCTTTCCTTGACCTCATTCTGGCTATGCTTCGCCATGAAATCTCCTCCCCTATACGTTGGATGGTCGTCCTAAACAACAAATTCGAGAACGGATGCGGAAATTACGCCGCAAATTACCCCCCATTTCAGTGCAGGCAACTCCATGGTCAGGTCAATGAGTCACAATGTTTGCATTTTTCTTACTATTATAACATTTCAGGCAAGATTGTAAAATAAACAAATGTTAATCTAACCTGTGCCTTCGTTCTCCCGAGGCGGCTCCACAGGAGGCTCATCATCCTTTGGCGGAGCGGCTTTCGGGGGAATTGTCGGAGGCGGAACGTCCATGGATGAATGATGCGATTCATTCCTGTTAAACATTCGTAAATAGGCAAAAACGCCAATTAGTGCAACTGCAATGCCAAATATCAGTACGACCGCCGTAATCCATCCATCGACCATGCTCCCGCCTCCTCTCTTCTTATATATATCGGCTGAAAGCTGATTTGGTTTCAGTTAATCCGCCTATAAAATTTTCTTCCATATATAGGATATATTATATCGAACCAGCTGTCCGTCAGCAACTCGGCCGAATTGACTAAATATTCGTTATCGCGACACAATCCGATAGGTTCCGCTTCCCCACGCGATCAATCTTTCTTCCTCATCCTTCACCGTTGCCTGCAGGGTAATCGTCCGTCCAATCCGGTGCATGATCTCGGCTTCGCACACCAGATTGCCGCTCTTCGCGCTCTCCAGAAAATGCGTGTTCAGGCCTGCCGTAACCGTCTTCTCGCGGCACGCAATCATCACGACAAGACCCATCGCATTATCCAGCATAGACATCAATACCCCGCCATGCACGATGCCAATCAGATTCAAATGACGCTGCTCCGCGCGCAGACGGATCGCCGCTTTTTCCGCATGGGCAAAGACGACCTCACATCCAAGCTCGCTCCAAAAAGTCCCGCTGGCCAGCTCCTCCAGCTTCGCCAAATGCCTCTCGATATCCGCCTGCTCCGCGGCAAAATCCTCCGCCACTCGCATCACCGCCTCTTTCATTTATTGCTCCTTCTCCAGCTCCTCCATCAGCTTGCGCCTTAAGACCTTGCCGATCATCGTCTTCGGAAGAGACTCCCGGAATTCGTACAGATGCGGCACCTTAAACGCGGCAAGCCGCTGCCTGCACCAGACGTCGAGCTGAGCCGCCGATACGTAGGAGCCCTTTTTAAGTACAACAAAAGCCTTCACCGTCTCGCCGCGGTACGGATCCTTCACCCCTAGGACGGAGGCCTCCATCACGGCCGGATGCTCATACAGCACCTCTTCGACCTCTCGCGGATAAATATTGAAGCCGCCCGCAATGATGACATCCTTGATTCGGTCTACAATCGTAAAAAAGCCGTCTTCGTCCATATAGCCAAGATCGCCGGTATGCAGCCAGCCATCCCTCAGCACGATTTCGCTCTCCTCCGGATTGTTCCAGTATCCCTTCATCACCTGCGGACCGCGGATAACAAGCTCGCCAACCTCGCGAACGGGAAGCGGCTTGCCTTCCGGACTGAAGATCGCGGCTATCGTATCGGGAAAAGGCATGCCGATCGTGCCTATTTTGCGTTTGCCCCAGATCAGATTGGCATGCGTCACCGGTGAAGCTTCCGTGAGGCCATAGCCTTCGATCAGCTTGCCGCCGGTCATTTTCTCGAACTGCTCCTGCACCTCAAGCGGCAGCGCCGCAGATCCGCTGATACAGGCCTCGATCGAGGAAAGATCGGTGCTGGCTGCATTCTTATGATTAATCAAAGCCACATACATCGTTGGCGCACCCGGGAACAGCGTTGGCTGCTGCCGGCTGATGGTATCAAGCACGGTCTCGGTCTCAAAACGCGGCAGAAGCACCAGAGAACCAGCGCGCATAATGGAGAAATTCATTAACACGGTTAAACCGAATACGTGAAATAACGGCAGCGCCGCCAGAAATCTTTCGTAGCCATCCTTCACCCTGTAGCACCAGGCTGAAGTCTGCATCGTATTGGCCACAAGGTTCCGGTGGGTCAGCATCACCCCTTTCGGTGTTCCGGTCGTACCTCCTGTATATTGAAGCTGGGCTAGATCGCTGCCGTGGATGTCGGTTAGGACGGGAAGATTAGAGCTGGAGGACAGAAGCTTCTTATAAGAAACAACACCGTGACGGCCGTACGGAATATCCGCTTTGAAGCCTTCTTTGCGCTGTTTGAGCGGGTAGAGGAGATTTTTCGGAAATGGAAGTCCGTCCTTCAGCGACGTAATGACGGCGTTCTTGAGCTGGGGAACCGCCCCCGCCTCGGGAAATTCGCCGCGCACCTTGGCAAGGCGCTCATAGAACAGGTCGACGGTGATGATCGTTGTCGCTCCGCTGTCCTTCAGCTGATGCTCCAGCTCCCGCTCCACATAGAGCGGATTGGTCTGAACCACAACGGCGCCAATCATGAGAGCGGCATAATAAGAGATTACGGCCTGCGGACAGTTCGGCAGCATAATCGCCACGCGGTCGCCGCGGTTAACGCCAAGCGAGATCAGACCGTTTGCCAAGCGGCAGGTATGGTCGTACAGCTCGCGGTAAGTGAGCGATTTGCCCAGAAAATGAACGGCTTCATTCGCCGGGAATTTCTCCACGGCATTAACGAGGAACTGCGGAATGCCATGATTCGGGTAATCCAGGGAAGCCGGGATCTCCAGCGGATAGTGCCGCAGCCACGGCTTGGGAATCGCCGCCGGAGCCTCGGGCTCCTCCGATGCCGAGGAAGCCACGGCTTCCTCGGGAGCCGGCTCATCGCCTGGGGCGGCGGCTGTCGCGGCAGGTGCTTCGCTTGGCTCTGCCTCCGCGGACGGAGCCGCTGGCTCCACCACCGGAGGCTCTGCCCCTATGAGCTGCGGGGCTGCGGCTTCCTCCTGCCGTGGCGATAGTGGCGGTTCGTTAGGTGCGGAATTGGGCGGCTTTTGCCGATCCTCGGGTACAAGCGGGTTTTCCGGATTTGTCGAACCCATATGGCGTTCCCCCTCCTACACAATATATTGCTCCCCGCTAATGACCCTTGCGGCAATATCCCGCTTGGCCGCAATCGTATCGACCAGCGGACCGCGCATCAGCTTTTTCAAGACCGACAGCTGCATTTGCAGGGCATCTCCCTTCGCGAGCGCCGTCAGGGCAACCTTTGCAATCGATTCGATCTTCTCCAGCGCTTCCTGTACGAAGACTTCCGTCATTTGAATCGCGTTCCCGGCATCCGCACCGCTTTGCACAAGCTTTTGCGTGCGGAGCAGCGCGCTCTCCGCGGCGAACAGCTGGATCATAATATCCGAAAGCGCGCAGAGCACTTCCTGCTCCTGGTCGAGCTTAACCCCAAGCTTTTGCACGGCGAGTCCGCCGACGGCAAGAAAAGCTTTTTTCCCCTGCGACACGCGGTATGCCTCCCGGCTGAGCGGCTCATCGAACGGCGGAACCGGCATCGGCTGCAGCAGCTCGGCCTGCAGGGACTGCGCTTTTTCGAGCAGCGGAAGCTCGCCTTTCATCGCTTTTTTCAGCAAAGTTCCGGGAATGAGCATCCGGTTAATCTCATTGGTTCCTTCGAAAATCCGGTTAATCCGCGAATCCCGGTAAATGCGCTCCACCTTATATTCCTTGATATAGCCGTAGCCGCCGTGAATTTGGACGCCCTCGTCCGCCACAAAATCCAGCGTCTCCGACGCAA
The DNA here is from genome assembly GCF_037147795.1 of Paenibacillus sp. MMO-177. NCBI lineage: Bacteria > Bacillati > Bacillota > Bacilli > Caryophanales > Paenibacillaceae > Paenibacillus > Paenibacillus sp. MMO-177. The sequence goes on from NZ_JBBCUR010000012.1 coordinate 153,392, forward strand.
ACACCTTAATAATCGAGCATTCCAGCGCATACTCGCTGATCGCTCTGGCCGCCCGCATTCCGGCATCCGGCGCATCCGCTCCGGCCCCCTCCGCGCTCAGCATGGCATCGATCCAGCCCGCGGTCCGGTATACCATCGATTCCAGCACGTAGGTTCTAATATTCATATCCGCCAGCTTTGCGCCAATGAGCGGGTAAGAGGAGATCGCACGGCCGAACTGCTTGCGCGTGTTGGCGTATTTGGAGGCCAGCTCGATCGTTTCTTTGGACCCGCCAAGACAACCCGCTCCCAGCTTGAAACGCCCGATGTTCAGGATATTAAACGCGATTCTATGCCCTTGGCCGATCTCGCCAAGCACGTTCTCCACCGGCACCGCGACATCCTCGAAAAATAACGGGCGCGTCGACGAGCCCTTAATGCCCATCTTGTGCTCCTCCGGCCCCAGGCTGAAGCCTGGCATCCCTTTTTCCACGATAAACGCGCTGAACGCTTCCCCGTCCACCTTCGCGTACACGATAAACACATCCGCAAAGCCCGCATTGGTGATGTACAGCTTGGAGCCGTTCAGAATATAATGGCTGCCGTCAGGCGACAGCTTTGCCGTTGTTTTGGCGCCTAAGGCATCCGATCCGGAGGCCGGTTCCGTTAAGCAATAGGCGGCGATCAACTCACCCGTGGCAAGCTTCGGTAAGTATTTGCGCTTCTGGGCGGCAGTTCCGAAAAAAACGATCGGCAGCGTGCCGATCCCCGTATGCGCGCCAACGGACAGCGCGAAAGAGGAGGCGCGGGCAAGCGTCTCCGACAGCAGGGTTGTGCTTACTTTATCGAGTCCAAGACCGCCATAGGCTTCGGGCACATCCGCTCCAAGAAGGCCAAGCTCGCCTGCCTGGCGCATCAGCTTAACCGTAAGCTCATAGTCCAGGCCCTCAATCTGCTCATCAAGCGGAAAAATCTCTCCCTCCACAAACTGCCGCGCCGCATCCGCCATCATCTTCTGCTCGTCGCTAAAATCCTCCGGCGTAACCGTAGCGGACGGCAGAGCATCCTCGATTACAAAACGACCGCCAAACCGAATGTTTTCCCCCATGCTTTTACGTCCCCTTTCCCTCTCGCCTTCCTGCTTCCTCCACTTGCGCGCTGTGCTACGCGTATACCTCAAACACGCCTGCGGCTCCCATCCCTCCGCCGACACACATCGTGACAACTCCGATTCCTCCACCGCGTCTTTTCAGTTCGTGAATAAGCGATACAGACAGCTTTGTTCCCGTGCAGCCAAGCGGATGACCAAGCGCAATCGCCCCGCCATTGACGTTCACGCGGTCAGGATCGATGCCAAGCTGCTCGATAATCGGCACGCATTGGGCCGCAAAAGCCTCGTTCAGCTCGAAAATATCAATGTCGTTAACCGTTAAGTTAGCTGCCTTGAGCGCTTTTGGAATAGCCTCTATCGGGCCAATGCCCATTACCTCCGGCGCTACACCAGCAACCCGGTAAGCGCGGAAGGCGGCAAGAGGCGTCAGCCCAAGCTCCTTCGCCTTGGCGCGGCTCATCACAACAACCGCGGCTGCGCCGTCGCTCATCTGCGAGGAGTTGCCGGCCGTAACCGTACCTTCCCGGGCAAAAGACGGCTTCAGCGGCGCTAGCGTCTCCGGCGTCGTATCCGGGCGGACGCCCTCGTCGGTGTCAAAGGTGAAGGTGCGTTCAACCGGCCGGCCGTACTCATTCACGTCGGACCGGGTTGCCGTCACCGGTACGATCTCATCCTTGAAACGGCCTTCCTGAATCGCGGCTGCCGCTTTGCGATGGCTGGACGCGGCAAACGCATCCTGCGCCGCGCGGGTAACGTTGTAGCGGCGTGCCACTTCCTCGGCCGTATGGCCCATGCCCATATACACCTCCGGCATGGTATCCACGATGCCCGGATGAGGGGACAGCTTAAAGCCGGTCATCGGCACATGGCTCATGCTTTCCACGCCGCCTGCGACGAGGATGTCCGCATCGCCAAGCCTTATACGTTCTGCCGCGTAGGCGATTGCCTGCAGACCCGAAGCGCAGAACCGGTTAATCGTTACGGCCGGCGTGGTAACCGGGAAGTCCGAATAGAGCGAAATAATTCTCGCCATATTGAGCCCTTGCTCGCCTTCCGGCATGGCACAGCCGATAATGACATCCTCGACGTCGGCTGCGTCAAGCCCAGGAACCCGGCCTACCGCCGCGGTCAGCACGGCCCGTCCAAGGTCCTCTGCCCTCGTCTCCGCCAGACTTCCCTTCTTCGCCTTGCCCACCGCGGTCCGTACCGCGGATACGATAACGGCATCGCGGTCATGGTCCGCAAATTTGCCCGCTGCTCCCATAAAGCGCCTCCTTCTTTTTGGCGCCGCCCGCGCCTCATCGCGCTAGCGGCGTCTTTTGTGCTGTGCTGTGTTCCCGATGAACGTTGCAGATAAGACCCTCGCAGGGCCTTATTTGCTGTGCAACCCTTGTTTTCAAGTAACTTTTAGCTTGCACGCGGGGGGATAAGACCCTGTGGGGGTCTTATCTCACTCCGACTCCCGATGAACGTTGCAGATAAGACCCTCGGAGGGTCTTATCTGCTGTGCAACCCTTGTTTTCAAGTAACTTTTAGCTTGCACGCGAGGAGATAAGGCCCTGTGGGGGTCTTATCTCACTCCGACTCCCGATGAACGTTGCAGGTAAGACCCTCGGAGGGTCTTATTTGGCCCACACGAATGGATAGCCACAAGCTACGTTGGATCTGCTCCAGTAATACGAAGGTTTTTTCCCCGCGTAATGGCCTACATTGGATTTCCTACAGTCTATTTCGCCTATTTAAGCGATTCCGCAGATAATTGGCTGATTCTACTGGATGAAATCCAATGTAGAGATAGTTACTGGTCGATAACGCGTCATTAGGTTGGATGACATCCAGCCTGAACGAGAGTTTGTGTTACTCGAATTGAGCTGCAGTCCCCGTGGAGCCCCCATGGAGCACCACAGGCAGCTAATAACGCAGTCCTCGCCGACCAACCTCGAACTCTCTCAACCCTACTTCATGCTAATTCCGCAGCGGCTTGCCGGTGGAGAGCATGTGGCTCATGCGATCCTGCGTTTTGCGCTCGCCGCAGAGGCTGAGGAAGGCTTCGCATTCCAGGTCGAGCAGGTACTGCTCGCTTACCTCCGCTCCCGGCGCGGCATCGCCGCCGGCCATCACATGCGCGAGCTTATTGCCAATCAGCGCGTCATGCTTGCTGATCTGGCCGCCCAGCAGCAGACTGTGCACGCCCATGCGAAGCACGGCTTTACCCTCGCGGCCGGCCACGCGGACGCGAGCCTCGGGCTGCGGCGTATAGCCCGCCCGGTCCAGCTCGAGCACCGCCCGCTTCGCTTCGGCAATCCGCGCGTCCTGCCGCATAATGACGCGGTCCTGCGGGCGCTTCAGCCCGATGCGGCCAACATCAAAGCCGCTGGTGGACGTTTTGGCCATCGCAACCGTCTCGAATAAGGCGTTCAAATGAGGCTGGATTTCGCCGCCTCCTGCCCTTGCCGCAGCCATAACGGCAGCCTCCTTCGAGCCGCCGCCCGCCGGGATCAAGCCAACCCCGGTCTCGACGAGACCGAAATACGTCTCGGGCGAGAAAATAATCTGGTCGGCCGGCAGGCAGGCCTCGACGCCTCCGCCAAGCGTCATCCGGTGAGGCGCGGCGACGACGGGACGGTCTAATTTTTTGATCGAGAGCATGCTGCTCTGGAACATCCGGATGATGTCCTCGACCTCATCCCATTCGCCGTTTTGCGCCTCCATCAAGAGAAGCAGCAGATTCGCGCCTACGCAGAAGTTGCGCCCGTCGTTCGCGATAACAAGCCCGCGCCAGTTCTTGCTGACCTCTTCGGCCGTCCGCCGGATCGCCGTCAGAATCTCGCCGCCGATGGCGTTGTTCTGCGAATGGAATTCGAGACAGACCACGTCATCGCCAAGATCAATCAGACTCGCATCCGAGGTTCGCAGCACCGTCCGGCCGGCTTCCTTCAAAGCAGCAAGCGAGATCTCATCCGGCGACAGCTCTTCGGCCGCATACCCTCCGCCCCCGCCGGCGTATACAAACCGTTTGCCTTCCTGCACTTTATAAAAGCTTCCGTTCCCTTCCGCAATCCACGTCAGTACCCATTCCGGCACCACGTCGCCTTCGGCCTTCATCCTGGCTACGGACTTCTCTAACCCAAGCGCATCCCACAGCTCGAACGGCCCAAGCTCCCAGCTGAAGCCCCATTTCATCGCTTTATCGATATCCGTGATGGAGTCTGCGATAACGCCAACCAGGGCTGCCGAATAGAGAAGCGTGCGCTTTATCGTCTGCCACGCGAACTGGGCGTATTTGTGCTTCGGATCCGTGCCGATGAGAGCCCGGACCTTGCCGCCCGTGCCTTTTGCGGCCTTGGCCGCATCGATGATCGGACCCTTTACCGAGCTCCGCGGCCGGTAAGCAAGCGATTCCAAATCAAGCGATTCGATCTCGCTGCCGCCCTTCGGCCCCCTAATTTTCCGGTAAAAGCCGCCGCCGCTCTTTTCACCCAGCCGCCCCGATGCCACCAGTTGCTCTAATAGCGGAGGCCTTGCAAACGTCTCGCGTTCAGCCGCATCCGTGCTTTTCTCCCGGACGTTGTCGACGACGTGAAGCAGCGTATCGAGGCCAACCAGATCCAGCATCCGGAACGTTGCCGTCTTGGGCCGCCCCATCGCTGGCCCCGTCAGCGCATCCGCTTCCTCCACCGTAAGCCCAAACCTCAGGCCCTCCTCCAGCGTCACCAGCATGCCGTACGTACCGATCCGGTTGGCGATAAAGTTCGGCGTATCCTTCGCCACAACAACGCCTTTGCCAAGCCGTTCCTCGCATAACGCGGTCAATAGTGCCGTAACCTCTGGAGCCGTGTCACTCGTCGGCACTACCTCAACCAGCTTCATATAGCGCGGAGGGTTAAAAAAATGCGTCACCGCAAAATGCTGCCGAAACGCGTCGCTCCTGCCCTCCACCATCTCGGCTACCGATAAGCCCGAAGTGTTGGAGGATACAATCGTGCCGGGCTTCCACACGCTCTCCACCCGCTCGAACAAGCTTCGCTTCACATCCAGCCGCTCGACAACCGCCTCGACAATCCAATCCACCTCGGATAATCCCGCCAGGTGATCCTCGAGATTACCAGCCGTAATCCGCCCGGCAAAAGATGGCTCATACAGCGGAGCAGGCTGCGCCTTCGCCATACGGGCAACGGCAGCTTGCGCCAGGCGGCTGCGCACCTGCGGGGAAGACAGCGTCAACCCGCGTTTTTCCTCCTCCGGCAATAATGCCTGCGGCACGACATCGAGCAGCAGCACGCGCATGCCGGCATTCGCGAGATGCGCGGCAATTCCCGCGCCCATTACGCCGGAGCCGATGACGGCCGCACGCCTTACCGTACCCGTTCGATTCATCGACATTGAATAGTCCCTCCTGGGTTCTTTGGTTTTTGCTTCGAAAGCATAAGCTGTCTTTTTACCGGACCGTTAAGCCGTCTCTTTGCCAAACACGCTTGCCGCAAGCAGCTCCGCTACATCGCGTGCCGCCGTCTGCTCATCGGCCTCCAGAAGCTTCAGCCCATCTTCCATCATCGTCAGGCAATACGGGCAGGCCGAGCCAATGACCGTAGGCCGTACCTCCAGCGCTTGCGATACTCTGGCGCGGTTAACGCGGACGCCGCTTTGCTCCTCCATCCACATGAGTCCGCCGCCCGCTCCGCAGCACATGCCGTTCTCGCGGTTTCGCGCCATCTCTTCGATCTCGATGCCCGGAATCGCCTTCAGCACCTCGCGCGGCGCATCATAGATGCCGTTATAACGTCCGAGATAGCAGGAATCATGATAGGTGACGCGTTCTTTGACAAGGTGCTCGGGCGTTAACCGCCCATCCTTGAGCAGCCGGGCAAGCAGCTCCGTGTGATGCTCGATTCTGACGTCCGACGGAAGCCCGAAATCCGGATATTCCTTGCGGAAGGTGTTAAGCGTATGCGGGCAGGCCGTTACGATGCGGGTTATCCCGTAACGGGCAATGGTCTCGATGTTTTCTCGGCACAGCTCCTGGAAAAGCAGCTCGTTGCCGATCCTGCGCGGCGTATCGCCCGAGTTCCTCTCCTCTGCCCCAAGCGTGGCAAAAGACACTCCCGCCCGGTCGAGCAGCCGCACGAGATCGTACAGCACCTTCCGGCTGCGCGTATCGTAAGAACCCATGGAACCCGCCCATAGCAGGAACTGCGGCTTTGGCGCTCCCGCGCGTTTAATTTCCTGCATCGTCTTAACGCGGACGCCGGTGCGGCTCTCGCATTCGTCGATCCAAGCCGCGCGTTCGGCCCTCGGAAGTCCCCACGGATTGCTTTGGCGTTCGATGTTTTGCAGCGCGCGCTGGCCGTCAGACGGCAGGCGGCCTTCCATCAGCACGAGATAACGGCGCATATCGATGATTTTGTCGACATGCTCGTTGCCAACCGGGCACATCTCCTCGCAGTTGCGGCAAGTCGTGCATGCCCACAGCTCCTCCTCGCTCATGACGTCTCCGATCAGCTCCAGCTCATCCGGCTTTGCTCCCTCACGGGCATTCCAAGCCTGCTTCTGCGCCGTCATGGTCGGAATAATGGAGGTCACGCTTCCTTCCGGACTGTCCTCCCAGGACGGAATCAGCGCCCCCATTACATGCGCCCCTGCCGCCCGCCCGCCCATAAACGCTGGAACCCAAGGCGACTTGGACGTAATGGCGGCTCCTTTTTCCGTGAGGTGATCCCGAAGCTTTGTCATGAGATGCATCGGCGACAGCAGCTTGCCGGTATTCGAGGCCGGGCAGACATTCGTGCAGCGTCCGCATTCCACGCAGGCATACAGGTCGAGCAGCTGCTTTTGCGAAAAATGCTCGATTTTGCCCGCGCCAAAATACTCCGCTTCCTCATCCTCCAGATTAAGCGGCGCCAGCCGGCCCACCGGCGCATTGCGCCCGAGCCACAAATTCACGGGAGCCGTCAGCAGGTGAAAATGCTTCGACTGCGGCACGTACACAAGGAAAGACAGCAGCACCAATAGGTGCAGCCACCAGAACAGCTCATAACCCGCTTCGGACGCGATGCTGCCTGCAGGCACGCCAAGCTTCCCGATCCAATCCGCAAGCACGGAGGAAACAGGCGCGAAACGGTCGCTTACGGCATGCGGATCTCCCGACAGCCGCTCGAAGGAAAGCGTCAGCAGGACGGTCAGCATCAGGCCGCCGATAAACCACAGAACAAGCGAAGGCTTCCAGCCGCGCTTCAGCCTCGGCAGCTGCTCGATATACCGGCGGAAGGCTCCATACAGGACCGCTAGCAGGACAAGCGAGACCGTCAGCTCCTGCGACCAGGCGAACTGGCCGTAGAAGGGAAACGGAATCGGGTGGCCGCCGAGTTTTTTCCAGATGATATCCGCCGCTCCAAACTGCAGAATGATAAAACCGTAGAAATAAATCAAATGCATGACGCCGCTCCGGATATCGCGCAGCAGCTTGCTGTGCCCAAGCACCTGTCCCGCTACCGAGGAACGTCCTGCCAATTCCCTCCGCTCATCCGATGGCATCGCCTCATGGGCATCCGCCCGGCCAAGCTTGATGTAGCCCACCCTGCGCAAGACGACCGTAACAAAAAAGGCTGCGGCCAGCCCCAATACCGCCGCGAACAAAATCCACCTGAGTGCAGCTGTCGCCACATCTGCCGACCACCATTCCAGCAATGGCCACGCCCCCTTTTGCAGCCCTCGATTCGGACAAGCTTTTAAGCTTTGTGACAAGGTGAAACGGCTGCTCCTTCCTTTGGCAGGGAGAGCGCGTTTCAATCCGAAGAATTCCTAGCCATGTTTACAAGCAAAAAACTTATAAACGCTTGGAATTCAAGGTGAAACGGCTTCGCTGGCCTTTGGCAGGCAGAGCGGGTTTCAATCCGCAAAATTCCAAGCCATGTTTACAAGTAAAAAACTTATAAACGCTTGGAATTCAAGGTGAAACGGCTTCGCTGGCCTTTAGGAGGGGCAGCATTTTCAAAAAAACCGCGGTGCTCCAGTATATGAGCCCGTTAGCATGAACATGCCGCCCCTTTCGCCGGTGCGGACGGTCTATTTGGCCGAGTTGACTCATATCGTAGCACTGATGGAAAGCGGTTTAGCCGAGCCTTGCAGCCGGCAGCGGCCATGCTGCGGGAGAGGCTTGTCGGCCGGGCGAAAATTGAGCATGGAACTATAGTCTGAGGAGGTTGCTGCAGTGCTGAACATTGTCGTTCTACTCAAGCAGACATTTGATACGGAAGAAAAAATTATCGTAAAGGACGGCGCCGTTGCGGAAGCGGACGCCAAGCTCGTCATTAATCCATATGACGAATATGCCCTCGAGGAGGCGCTGCGCCAGCGCGAGGCGCATGGCGGCGAGGTACGGGTTGTCTCCTGCGGAGGCGACCGCTCGGAAGAAGCGCTGCGGACCGCGCTTGCGATGGGCGCGGATGAGGCGATCCGGCTCGACGCAGCTACCGTCGAGAGCGGCGATAGTTTCGCGCTGGCCGCTGCGCTTGCGAAGGTTATCGAGCCGCTTAAGCCGGATCTGCTGCTGGCGGGCTTGTTCGCCGTCGACAGCGGCTCCGGGAGCGTCGCGCTCCAGGTCGCGGAGCGGCTTGGACTGCCGCATGCATCCGCAGCGGTGAAGCTTGGCATTGCAGGGCAGGATGAGGCGAAGGCATCCGGCGAGCTGCCTCCGGGCGCAGCATCGGCGGCAAGGTTTGCTGTCGTGGAGCGCGATGTCGAGGGCGACACGGAGACGGTTGTGATCCCGCTGCCAGCGCTGATCACCGCGCAGCAAGGGCTCAACGAGCCGCGGTATCCGTCGCTGCCGGGCATTATGAAGGCGAAGCGGAAGCCGCTCGCCCGGGTGTCGGCAGCCGCAGGCGGCGAGGAAGAAGGCGCGCGGACATCGCGCCTGGCGCTTTTTCCGCCGGCGCCTCGCGCAGCCGGCCGGCGCCTGGCCGGGACGCCCGGCGAGCAGGCGGCGGAGCTTGTCCGCCTGCTGCAGGCGGAGGGCCAGCTGCCGCAGTAAGCCGGCAGAACGGCGTTAACCGTTAAGGCAGTTAAAAGGAGCGCTGCCTAGTCATGGGCAGCCACGTTACGAGCGCTATGTGACCTTAACCTTATGCGAACCCACCCACTTGGCGGCTTTAGCACTCGATTGTCGGTAGTTTAGGTCCCTAAGGGACCTAAACGTGACACGCAACTAGCTTATTCAACTGGTTAAGAGCCCTCGGGGATCTTAACCTTATGACGATCCACCAACTTAGCTGCATATTTGCTCATTTGCCGGTTGTTAAGGTCCCTAAGGGGCCTTAACGAGTCACGCAACTAGCTTATTCAGCTGGTTAAGAGCCCTCGGGGATCTTAACCTTATGCCGATCCGCCAACTTAGCTGCATATTTGCTCATTTGCCGGTTGTTAAGGTCCCTAAGGGGCCTTAACGAGTCACACAACTAGCTTATTCAACTGGTTAAGAGCCCTAAAAGCCCTTAACTTTGCAAAGGTATCTCCTAACCGTAAATTGCATCCAATAAGACCCTCTCGGGGTCTTATTGAGGTACTTCATCTACTTAATAGTTTGGATAAGACCCTGCCGGGGCCTTATCGTAACCGTAAAAGCCGGAAATGCATTAAAAAGACCTAACTGCAACAGAAATAAGACCCTATGAGGGTCTTATCCTCTACAATCGCAACTCGACCTATTGCAATAAAGCCCTCCCAGGGTCTTATTGCCCCAACGACCACGCAGAATAGTTACTTCAGCAACTTTGGAGATAAAAATTCATATGCAGCTCGACCTGCAACAAAGGAGGAAATAAGATGGGTAGAACGATACTCGTGTTTGCCGAGTGCCGGGACGGCAAGCTTCGCCGCGTTGCGCTTGAGGCGCTTGGCGCCGCGCGGCGGCTTGCCGGTGCGGACGGCTCGGTCCATGCCGTCCTCGCCGCCCCCGGCGGCGCGGCCGATGAAGCAGCCGCGCTGGCTGCGCGAGGGGCGGACGTCGTCCATGTCGCGGACGACCCGGCCCTTCGCGCCTTTGCGCCCGAGGCGTACATCGCCGCCTTGCGCGCAGCTATAGAAGCGGTTAGGCCGGACGCGCTGCTGCTCGGCCATACCGCCGTGGGGCGCGAGCTCGCGCCCCGCGTGGCCGCGGCCATCGGCGCCGGCCACGTCGCAGACGTAACCGCCATCGATGAGACCGATGGCGTGTTCACGCGGCCGCTCTACGCCGGCAAGGCGTTCGAGCGGCGCAGCTTCACACCGGGCCGGCCGTGGGTGGTCACGGTCCGCCCGAATAATTTCGAGCCGGCCGAAACCCTGCCGGCCGGCGAGCCCCAAGGCACCGTGCAGGCGCTGCCGTTCACGGTGCCGCCAATCCTGACCGCGGTGCGCTCGCTTGTGCGCCGCGCCGGCGGTCAAATCGATCTCGCCGAGGCCGACGTGGTCGTCTCCGGCGGCAGAGGCGTGCGCAGCTCGGCCGGCTTCGAGCCGCTGCAAGAGCTCGCCGGCGTACTCGGCGGCGCGGTTGGCGCCTCTCGCGGCGCTTGCGATGCCGGCTACTGCGGCTATGCCCTGCAAATCGGGCAGACCGGCAAGGTCGTTACGCCTCAGCTCTATATTGCCTGCGGCATTAGCGGCGCCATCCAGCATCTTGCCGGCATGAGCCAATCGCGCGTCATTATCGCGATCAACAAAGACCCCGACGCGCCGATCTTCAGCGTTGCTGATTATGGCATCGTCGGGGACCTGTTCGAGGTTGTTCCGCTATTATCGGAGGAGTTCCGCAGAACGCAATCCGGTTAACTTAATGGTTCTAAGCATTAACCCGGCTAATCATTGGGACAATGAGTCCCCTTGGCCCTTCTAACGAAACTACAAGTTCTTATTTCGCCAAAAAGATGCCTCTCGCAATTCTAACGAAACTGCATATCGCTATTGCGGCTAATTGAACCCCTAAACCAGTCAAAATCACCAAATAGCGATACCAGGTTTCGTTAGATTCCGTATACTGCTAAATTCGGGCAAATAACGTTACCAAGTTTCGTTAGCGTAGTTTACCGGAAGGCCGGACGAGGTTTCCGGGCTTCCGGGCTTCCCGGGTTTCCGGGCTCCGGGCTTGGCTTCCGGGTTTCCGGGTTTCCGGGTTTCCGGGTTTCCGGGTTTCCGGGTTTCCGGGTTTCCGGGTTTCCGGGTTTCCGGGTTTCCGGGTTTCCGGGTTTCCGGGTTTCCGGG
>NZ_JBBCUR010000013.1:0-150123 GCF_037147795.1 Paenibacillus sp. MMO-177
ACTCACTGCAGCACGGTTTTTTCCTCTTATTCGCTCCCTTTCAACTCTCGCCATTCCACCACATCCGCTGCAGCACGGTTTTTTCCTCTTATTTGCTCCCTTTCACCTCTCTCCATTCCACCACATCCGCTGCAGCACGGTTTTTTCCTCTTATTCGCTCCCTTTCAACTCTCGCCATTCCACCACATCCGCTGCAGCACGGTTTTCTCCTCTTATTTGCTCCCTTTCACCTCTCGCCATTCCACCACACTCGCTGCAGCACGGTTTTTTCCTCTTATTCGCTCCCTTTCACCTCTCGCCATTCCACCACATCCGCTGCAGCACGGTTTTTTCCTCTTATTTGCTCCCTTTCACCTCTCGCCATTCCACCACACTCGCTGCAACACGGTTTTTTCCTCTTATTTGCTCCCTTTCACCTCTCGCCATTCCACCACATCCGCTGCAGCACGGTTTTTTCCTCTTATTTAGCTGCTTTCTCCCTCAGCACAACCACTCCGCCTTCCGCAAGTCGGTTTTTCCGTGTTACAGCAAGGGAAGTGGCGGCAGTATGGAGTTGGTGAGAGGTTATACGTCTGAAACACTGTTTTTCCGCCTACCGCCGGCCACCAAGCCAAACGCCATGAAGGCGCCTCGCGCACACAAAAAAAGACGGGCCCCTTAGGACCCGTCTTCCAATCGTTAAAGCTTTGCGGCCTCGTCCGCAACCTGCTGGACATGGCCTTTGATCTTTACGCCGCGCCACTCGCGGACAAGCTTGCCTTTCTCATTAATGAGGAAGGTGGAGCGGACAACGCCCATGTACTCGCGGCCGTACAGCTTTTTCATCTGCCATACGCCGTACTTCTCGCATACCTTGTGATTCTCGTCGGACAGGAGCAAGAACGGCAGGCTTTGCTTGCCGATAAACTTCTCATGCGACTTGACCGGATCCGGGCTGATGCCAAGCACGACCGTATTACTGTCCGCCATAGCGGGATACGCATCGCGGAAATCGCAAGCCTGCTGCGTGCAGGTAGGCGTATTGTCCTTCGGGTAGAAATAGAGGACAACCTTTTTCCCCCGGTAATCGCTTAGCTTCACCGTCTCGCCGTTTGATGCCGGCAGCTTGAAATCCGGCGCTTTTTTGCCTACTTCTATCGAACTCATAAACCACTAAACCTCCAATACCTGCCTTAACCTGCTTGGCCTACGAGCCCGCGCCGCGATACCGCTTGACGCCATGATTCCACAGCGCCAGCCCCAGCCCGAACACGATAACGCCCATAACCGGCGTAAACCAGGCCAGCTGAGACAGGTCATCCGCCTTTTTCTCCAGGAAGTACGATGCCGGAATAACGCCTACAAAGGCAAACGGAAGCAGCCAGGTCAGGACGAACCGAATCGTTTTGTTATAAATGTTGACCGGATAACGGCCATAGTTCTGTACGTTGTAAATAAGCGGTACGATGCCAGTCGGCGCATCCGAGAAGAACGATATCGCCGACAGCGCCGTATAGATCCCGCCATACACAAGCACGGCGCCAAGCACGAACAGCAGCATAATCAAGACATAATACCAATGGAACGCCAGTCCAAGATCATTCCAGCAGACAGCCATGATAACCGCCCCTACCACGGAGCCAATCAGGGACGGCGGATCCACGTTTTCGAGCAGCACTTGAAACAGGTTGTGGGCCGGACGCGTCAGGATGCGGTCCATCTCCCCTTTTACAATATAACGCTCGCTGAAGTTCCACATCCCGAAGAAGGTGGAGAAGATTCCGTACGGAATCATAAAGAAGCCGTATACGAAAATAACCTCCGACTCCGACCAGCCGCCAAGCGAAGGCGTATGCTGGAACACGACAAGGATGAAGACGAGGTTCATCCCTTGGAACATCAAGTCGGACAGAACCTCTACCCAGAAGTCGGCGCGGTAGGTCAGACGGGTTTTGGCGTAGTTTTTAATGTATTCCCAGAATAACGTTGCATACAGCATAACCGATCAACCTCCTTGCACGAACAGCCGCTTGCGGGCCGCACGCCAAGTAAACATAATGGGCACAAGCAAAATAGCGAACCACAACGCCTGAATTCCCAGAACTCCCCAAGCTTCGCTCATCGGGGTACGCCCGGTAAACACGGCGCTTGGCAAATACGTAATCGCCTGGAAGGGCAGCCATTCCATCGTCCCCTTCAGCCAGCCGGGGAAAAAAGCGATTGGTATAAGAACGCCGGAGAACAGGTCGACAAGCACCCGCTTCATCCGCATCATTCCCTCGTTATTTTCCACGAAGAAGGCCGCAAGGCCGGTCAAAATATTAAGCTGCGAGTTAATGAACAAGCTGAACAGCAGCATAATGAAATAAACAATCCATATGGCCGGATCCTTCGGCAGCTTGACCGGGAACAGCAGACAGACGATAACAAGTCCGGGACCCATAAAGAGGATCAGGCGGAACAAGCCTTCGCCAAGTCCCTGCATCATTTTGACGAGCAAATAGGAATACGGCCGGATCAGCTGCATGGCGATACTGCCGTCCCGGATATCATTGGCAATCTCGCGGTCCAGGTTATTGAAATAAAAGGCGCGCGCCATCCACGACACGGCAATATACGTCGTCATTTGAGCAAGCGTAAAGCCTTGAAGCGTCTCGGCCGAGCCGAAAATCGCTTTCCAGAGGAAGTAATACGCTCCAATATTAATCGCATAAATAATGATACCGCTATAATAATTAACGCGGTAAGCCAGCATGGTCAGAAACCGGATTCGAATAAAATCTACGTAAGCGCTCATCATCGGAGAGAAGTCTCCTTCTCAGGCTCCGCCTCGGCCTCCTGCTTTGGAGACTCGGCTTCCAGCAGCGTTGCGGCGGCAGATGCCGACGCTGAACCGGAGCGATAAATTTCGCGCACGATATCGTCGGTGTTGGTCTCGAGGATTTTGATATCCCGGATATCCGCTCCGCCTACGACTACGCCAAGCGCATCCGATACGTTAATCGTATGAGGCAGCCACATCGAGGCGCCCTGCTCGTTCATCGTCCAGGTGACATCCAGTCCTGCCGTAAGCAGCTGCAGCTTCGCAAGCGACGTTGGCGTGCCGAATTGGAACTGGATCTCGCGTCCTTTGCTCCAGCGGTTTTTCAGCTCCTCCAGTCCGCCGTCGTAAATAATCCGGCCGTCATCCAGCATAATGACACGCGAACACAAGGCTTCGATATCTTGAAGGTCATGAGTCGTAAGCAGAATCGTGGTCCCCTCTTCGCGGTTCAGATCCTTCAGAAACTCGCGGATTTCCGTCTTCACCACGATATCCAGACCGATAGTTGGCTCATCGAGGAACAGGATGGACGGATTATGGAGCAGCGAGGCAACAAGCTCGCAGCGCATCCGTTGCCCGAGGCTCAGCTTGCGGACAGGACGGTTCAGCAGATCGCCAAGATCGAGGCGTTCTACGAGGTTGTCCAGTCTTTTGCGGAAATCCTGCTCGGATACCCGATATACTTTGCGCAGCAACTGGAAAGACTCAATAACACCGATATCCCACCAAAGCTGGGAGCGCTGGCCGAAAACAACGCCAATCCCTCCGACAAATTTTTCGCGTTCTTTGTAGGGAACATATCCGTTCACCTTTAGTTGTCCGGATGTCGGTACCAGAATGCCGGTCAGCATTTTAATCGTAGTCGATTTGCCTGCGCCATTCTCGCCGATATAACCGCAAATTTCTCCTTGCGGAATTTGGAACGATATATCTTTAACGGCTGTAACCTCGTTGTATTCCCGTTTGAACAGGTCTTTCAGCGCGCCGGACAGCCCTTCTCTGTTCTTTTGTACTTTAAACTGCTTTCGCAGATCTTTGACATCAATCGCCAGCATAAGCTCGAATAATCTCCTCTCCGTTATGAACGGTCGACATTTCCCGGGGAATTATGAGTTTTTTCCAAGGGAAACGATAAAACTTGCGTCTATCTATCGTTCCGCTTTATAATTTTATGATATGTAATATTACATTAGTTATTGTTGTGCGTAAATGGCAGGCATCATCGATTCGGGAGCGATGGTTCGCCTGTCTGATTTGGGTTTACACACTTTTGCAGGATGAGTTGCTGAAAGGAGCACTACTACAGTCATGGCTACAAAAGCTAAAAAGAAAAGAAAACCTTGGAAATGGGTACTTAGCGGTTTTCTCGTAGTTATAGTTATTGCCATCGCTGGCCTGGTTTACTGGGGTACCGGCGTATATAATTCGTTAGACAATTTCAGCAAGAACAAAGAAGATTCCCGGTTTGGCCAATTCGAAAACAACACCACTGCTGAGGCGCCTCCGAAATGGGAGGGCAAGGAACGCGTCAATATTCTGCTTCTCGGCGGCGACGCCCGCGGTTTGGAAGAAAATCAGGTGCCGCGGTCCGATTCAATCATGATTGCATCATTTGACCCGGTTACGAAAAAAGCGCATCTATTCTCCGTCCTCCGAGACACTTACGTTGATATCGAGGGTCACGGCAAAGGCCGGATCAACACGGCCATTACGCTTGGCGGTCCGCAGCTGGCCATGAAGACCGTTGGCGACCTGCTTGGTCTCGACATTCAATATTATGTGTACACGGATTTTGAAGGATTCAAAGCCTTAGTCGACTCGATCGGCGGCGTATACTTCGACGTTGAGAAGGACATGCATTATACAGACAATGCCGACAAAAATAAATATGATATCGATCTGAAAAAAGGCTACCAGCTGCTGGACGGCGACAAAGCCCTGCAATACGTTCGCTTCCGCCACGACGCGATGAGCGACTTCACCCGTACCGAGCGCCAACGCGAATTTTTAGGCGCTGTAGCCGACAAGCTTAAATCGGGCTGGAACATCGTCCAGATGAAAAAGATTCTGGACAGCGTATCGCCTTACATCGAGACGAACCTCCAGGTTACCGATATGCTGAAGCTAGGCCAGCTGGGCGTAGATTCCCACTTGGCAGGCACACAGCAGGTTCCTCCAATGGACCAGATCGCCGAAGAGCATGTAGGCGGCGCAGCCGTAATAGGCGTCAAAGACCTGGATGAACTGAAAGCAACGGTTCAAGAGACACTGGCGAAGGACGATACAGAGACCACGCCATCCCCATCACCGGGCGCCGAGAACGGAACGGATACCACTACTACTAATAGTAGCACAACACAATAGGGATATAGATAAAGGGAGTTAGCTTTATAAATAGAAGTTAGATAAAAAAGGATCTTATCACTCACTCGCTGGCTGGCTGGCGAAATGGTAAGGTCCTTTTTCTTGAGCAACAGAGATGATTCGTGAGACTATACGTTTCCTGCTCAACAGAGATGATTTGCCGGATCGGAAGGTATTTTGGCAAGGACCATCCTTTCCCCGCGACGCTGGATTTTGCACAGCAAAATCACCTCGAATTTAATAAGGTGTTACTTTACGTTGGATTCGTTCCAATTAAATAAACTCAAAACCTGTCTTTCCTCACATTACAGGACAATTTCATTGGAGGAAATCCAATGAAGCGAAGCACAATGCTTTTTTGAGTTACATTCTGCTGTATAAAATTCAACGTAGTATCTACCCGTGGTTAATCTTTAAACGTTCGAGTCATTTATGTGATTAAAAGCTTCGCGTAACACTGGCGCGCAGCATGACTTTGCTTTTTGCTCCGACTGCGCGATAATGGGAAGTGTCGATTTTTCTTCATTCAGGCTGCTTGCGCACGCAAACGGCTTACATATTACGAACTACGGAGGATTTCTTTCATGTCTATGCAACGCAAACGTTCAGAGGCGCTTTACGAGGAAGCGCTGCAGCATATCGTTGGAGGTGTCAACAGCCCGTCCCGCTCTTACAAAGCGGTTGGCGGCGGTGCGCCGGTGTTTATGAAGCGCGCGGAAGGCGCCTACTTCTATGATGTTGACGATAACCGCTATATCGATTATTTGGCGGCTTACGGTCCGATCATTACGGGACATGCCCATCCTCATATTACCGAAGCGATTGTCCGGGCAGCTCAGAACGGAACTTTGTACGGTACGCCTACCGAGCTTGAAATCCAGATGGTCCGCATGCTGAAGGAAGCGATTCCTTCTTTGGATAAAGTCCGCTTCGTTAACTCCGGTACCGAGGCCGTCATGACAACCATCCGGGTTGCGCGCGCGTTCACGAAGCGCAATAAAATCATCAAGTTCGCCGGCTGCTACCACGGTCATTCCGATTTGGTTCTGGTTGCGGCAGGCTCCGGCCCTTCTACGCTTGGCATTCCGGACAGCGCCGGAATCCCGACAAGCATTGCTCATGAAGTGATTACAGTGCAGTTTAATGATCTGGATGCGCTGAAGGAAGCGCTGGAGCGCTGGGGCGACGATACGGCCGCCGTTATGGTGGAGCCGATTGTCGGCAACTTTGGCATGGTTATGCCGAAGCAGGGATTCCTGGAAGGCCTCTGCAAAATGACTCGCGAAGCCGGCGCTCTTGTTATTTATGACGAGGTTATTACGGCGTTCCGCTTCCACTACGGCACTACGCAGACGTTTAATGTGTTCCCCGATTTCAAAGCCATTGAACCGGATCTTACCGCACTTGGCAAAATCATCGGCGGCGGACTCCCGATTGGCGCTTATGGCGGCCGCAAGGAGATTATGGAGCAGGTTGCTCCGCTGGGCCCAGCCTATCAGGCAGGAACCATGGCGGGTAATCCCGCTTCCATCTCCGCCGGAATCGCATGCCTCGAGGTGCTTCAGGAAGCAGGCGTCTATGACCGCATGAACGATCTGGCGACAACGCTCTCAGACGGTCTGCGCGTTTCGGCAGCGAAGCACGGCATTCCGCTGACGGTCAACCAGATCCGAGGTTCGTTCTCGACCCACTTCTGCAACCATCCGGTGACCAACTATGATGAAGCGCAGGATACCAATGGTGAGATATTCGGCCGCTTCTTCAAGCTTATGCTGGAGCAGGGCATCAACCTGGCCCCTTCCAAATATGAAGCGTGGTTCCTGACCACTGCCCATACCAAAGAAGATATCGAGACTACTCTTGCAGCAGCGGAGCATGCCTTCTCGAAACTTTAATAGATAAAAAAAGCTGTCCCCGCACTGTGGGGACAGCTTTTTTTATCTATTCCATGCATAAGCACACACACTTAGCCGCCCTGATATGCAGATAAGACCCTCCGAGGGTCTTAAGCTCGCCATTTCCACTTCTCTCTCTTCTGATAAGACCCTGCCAGGGTCTTATCGCGTTGCAGCGCCGCATCATCAGGCATTTGCCTACGGTCTGTTATGCAGATAAGACCCTGCCAGGGCCTTATCTCACCTTTTTCACTGATCGCTCTTCAAATAAGGCCCTGACAGGGCTTAATTGCGTGGGCGGGCCACCTCAACAGGCATTTGCCTACGGTCTGTTATGCAGATAAGACCCTACGAGGGTCTTATGCTCACCTTTTCCACTGATCGCACTGCTGATAAGACCCTGCCAGGATCTTATTGCTCCACTTGCGCGCACCCTTGCGCCGCATAAAAAAGCTAAAACCCCGCAATTTGCGGGGTCTTAGCTCTAGCAACTTATCAGCTGTTATAGATCTCGATCTCGTATAACGAAGGACCGTATGGAGCAAAGCCCTTCTCCGTTACGTAGATTCGTACATATTGACCTTGCGCAGGAGCAGCCAGGTTAATCGTCTGCTTCAGGCCTGCTCCGCTAAGGGACTGCCCGTCAATCGTATGAACCGTCGTCCAGCTCGCGTTATCCGTCAGATCCGCACCCGGTTGAGCCACTTGAATGTCTAACGACTTGCCGTAAGCTCCCTCCCAGTTCAGAACAAGCTTGCTGAAGGACTCTACGGCACCAAGATCCACATAAATCCACTCCGGATGGTTATCCGTGTTTGTTGTCCAATCCGCTCCCCATCTTGTGCCGGGATCGCCGTCTGTAGCTTCAGCCGCCAGGAATGCGCCTTGTACGGAGGAAGCAACCGCCGTCTTGCCAAGAGCGAGGTTCACATCCGCCGCGATGGCTTGCGTTACTTCATTGTCCGCGTAACCGGCTGCCGTTACCGTAATCGTATAGCTGCCTGCCGCAGCGAATACGGTTGAGTTCAGCGTGATTTTGCCTGCCGCAACCGTGTACTGGCTGGCCGCAAGAGCGGCGTTGTTTACTTTAACGGCCGTAATTGTGCTTTCCCATGCGGAATCGCCGGTAAAGGCAAGGTCAATGCTATTGCCAACCTTATTATTGGTCGAATCCGCTGTCAAGGCTGGGCCAAGCGGCAATACCGGATCGGGATTCGACGGATTGCCGTATACTTCAACCTCCCATAACGAGTAGCCCCATTGCGTGCCTCTTGCCGTACCGTAGATCCGCACATGGCGTGCTTCTTCGCCGTGCAGCGTAATATTGTCGATACCGCCGTTGCCGGAAGGCTCGGTAAAGATGGTGGTCCAGTCGTTATCGCCCGGCGTTTCCGCCGAAGAGACTTGAACCGTATACGTCTTGCCGTAAGCCCCTTCCCAGCTCAGCGTTATGCTGTCCAGCTTGTAAAGCTTCTTCAGATCAAGCGAGATCCACTGCGGGTCCTGTGCAGCGCTCTCCCATCTTGTTCCGGCCTTGCCGTCAATCGCGTTAGACGCAGGCTGATTGTTCGTCGATGCGGTTGCGGTGCTGCCAAGCGCGATGTTCTTCGCATTGGTCTTCACTTCCTGCGACACTTCCGCTGCCGCATAACCATTAGCCAGGATGGCGATCGAATACGTCTTGATCGATGGGAACAGGGATGCGTCAAGCGTGATTTTGCCTGCTGCAACCGTATATTGGCCTGTATTCACGGACGCCCCGTCAATCGTAATGCCCGTAATCGCGCTTCTCCAAGCTGCATTATCCGTAAAGGTCAGTTCGATCGGATAGGTCAGCTTATTATCCGTCGAATCCGCTGCCACCGTTGGCGGGGACACCTTCTCGCGGACGGCTACTTCATCGATATAAATCGTATGCTCGCCGGATGGTGTTGTGATGTCCCCGCTAATCACGTTACCAAGCAAGTATTTCACCGTCAGCGTCATGTCGGCGGTTGGCTTTAATACTTTCGTGTAGACCGTAGAAGAGTCTCCTGTAAGATTGAACAGCACCTGCTGATTGCCGCTGTAACCTGTCAGTTCGACCAGAATCGGGCGGTTAACGGTCGACCAGGCTTTAAAGCTTAATTCATACGTTTTGCCGGCTTTCAGCTTGATGCCGGATTGCATGAACTGCGTGGACCACGTATACGGAACGCTCCATTGAGGATCCAAACCGCCGTTATAGTTGATTTGGATTGCCACCTTCTCGTCCTCTACCGAAATCGAAGAGTAGTCATCGGCTCCTTTCCACGATTCCCAGTTAGCCGTACCGTTCGTAAAGCTGCCGTTCAATACGAGGTTGCCATCTCCGGAGAAAACTTGCTGCGTCAGAACAGTATCGCCGTATCCGGTGGCAGCTACCTTCACCTGGTAGTTGCCGTCAACGGAGAAGACGTCCGCATGAAGCGTCAACGTACCTGCTGCAACGGTGTATTGCGAAGCCTTAAGAGCCGCACCATTTACGGATACCGATGTAATAGCGCCTCTCCAGGCAGCATCATCCGCAAAAGGAATCGTGATCTCTTGGCCAGCGAGATTATCCGTGCTGTCCGCTACCATCGTTGGCGGACGCTTCACCGGCGCATTTTCCACTTCTAGCACAACGTTGTCGATCCATACGGTACCAACTGCTCCACCCGGTGTTTTGCCGAGCATGATCTTAAGAGCAAGCAGCTCGTCGGCTGTAGGACGAACCGTAAACTTCATATGCGTCCAGTCCGTGCCAACCGCTTGCGCGCCGGAATCAAATCTCCGGACGTACGAGGCATTTTCCAATGTCGCCTGCAGGTCGCGTGCCACGGAGGCTTTTACGTCAAACTCCAGCGTATAGGTTAAGCCCTTCTTGAAGCTCATGCCGCCTTGAATCAGCATATTGCTGTAAGGCTGGTTGCCCAGGCTGGTGACATTGATTTTCGCGGCGCCATTCTCCGCGGAAAATTGCGCAGCTCCGCCATCCTGCGTATTTTGCTCCCAGTTCAGAAGGCCGGCGAAGAAATCGCCGTTCTTCAGCGGGAACAGATCCACGCCCGTGAAGTCGAAGTTGTTATTCGTCGTGCGAATCAGGGAGACGTTGTCGATTGCAACATCCGCGTCATTGCCGCCTAGTCCAAAGACAAGCTGCCCTTCCTCATCCGTTACGCCAACCAGCATCGTAAAAGCGAACTCCTGATTGCCCATTGCCGTGCCGATGGCAAAGTCCTTCGAAGCATAGACCGTATGGCCGTCTTTGCTTACGAATGAAACCTTAATGGAACGCCCCGATTCCGCAGAAGCCTTGAAGTTCAGCTGATAGGAATCGTTTTGCAGCAGATTGATTCCTTTTTGCGTCAGCGTAATGTCCGAAGGGCGGTCTCCGCCGTTTGCGATGGCTGCTTCGAGTTGTCTTGCTTCAGGGTCAACCGAAGCCGAAGCATTCGCGTCGCCTGAAGTTTCAAAGTTCCAATAAGTCATGCGGTCCATCGATCCAAGATCGAAATTGCCGTTGTACACATGCTGGCCGTTGCCAAGCGGCGCTTTCGCCCCGTTTTGCTCGGATACCGCGTCAACCTCTTCGATCTTGATATTGCCGATCCATACCGTATTGGTATTGAGGCCAAGATTAAGCTCAAGCCGCGCGGCAAGGTCGGTATCGTTATTCATCAGGAAGCGGTTTTCATAATGCTTCAGATTGGTTGTCAGCGCGGCATCGAAATTATCCGAATAAGCGCCCCAGCCGTTATCCGCATCGCCGCCTACCTTCAGACTGATGTTTCTTGGAGCCGATGCTTTGGCGTCAAAGCTGATTTTGTAAGCATGGCCTTTCGTAATGGTTGCATACTGAATCAATTGCAGAGCGTAATTCTGGTTGCCGCCGCTGGTAATCGATACTTTGGCGAACTTATCGTCGCCTATGGTATCAACGACAGCAGAGCCTGCCCCGCCAAAGTCCGGCGTATGCAGGAAGTTCCAGTAGTTCGCGTCAAGCGTCTGCGTGGAATCCGCAATATCGGTCAGGCCATGCTCGAAGTCCTGATCGACAATCGCTTTCGCATTAGCCGGAATCTCGTCCTTCGAATCCGGTTCTACCGGCGTACGGTAAGGACGGCCCGTCAGTTCGTAGGCGCGAACATAATCCACTTCCATTTGGGCTGGCAGATTGCTGTCGGCCGGAAGACGATTGCCGTCAAATTGACCGCCAACGGCCAGGTTCAGGATAATATAGAACGGTTTATCAAACGGCGCAGGATAAGCGTATTTATCCGGCTGATCGGCTCCCCAGCTGTTCCAGTTGTTAACCGCCTGATAAAGATTGCCGTCCACATACCAGCGGATCTCGCCCGGCTCCCACTCTACCGAGTAGGTATGATAGCCGGAGATCGATTCGCCTTCAGGGAAGGTGTACGCCGCACCCGTTGCTTTATTGTTCGGTGCGTTCTTGCCGTAATGGATCGTTCCGCCGACTTCATGCGGCAGACGGCCTCTCGCCTCCATAATATCGATCTCGCCGGAGGCCGCCCAGCCGCCGTATTCGCTGTCACTCGGCATCATCCAGAAGGCCGGCCAAAGGCCTGTTCCTTCCGGCAGCTTCATCCGGGCCTCGAATTTGCCGTAGGCTTTCGTAAACGTATGGCTGGTCCAGAGACGGCCGGACGTATACGGCTTGCCGTTAAACGTCTCTTTTTTCGCGGTAATAACCAGGTTGCCTGTTTCCGGATCAACGGCAATATTTTGCTTGCGGTAGTATTGCTGCTCGTTATTGCCCCAGTCCGCAACGCCATATTCGGAGCCGTTGCCCTCCTGATAGCCCCATTTCGTCAAGTCGACGCCGTTGGTATCGGGATTAGCAGCATTTCCGTTAAACTCGTCAGACCAAACCAGGCTCCACATTTGCTGCCCTTCAATGGTTTGCGTCACTTGACCCAGCTCGTAACCGGATGCCGCAATAACGATAACGTGATCGCCTGCCGTTGCAAATGCGCTTGCTTTAATCGTAATGCTGTTTGCTCCCACCGTGTAATCTTCTGCCGCAAGAGCTTTTCCGTCCACTGTGATGGCCTTAATTGAACTGCTCCAGCCTGACTGGGATGCAAAGGTCAGCGTAATGTCCTTGCCCAGGCTGTTGTCCGTTACATCAGGCGTAACGATTGGAGCGGAAGGGAGTCGGATATCATTTGCAAGCGATACCTTTTCTCCCAATGCTTCCTTGGCGCCTTTCCGCTCGAAGCGGACGTTGTCGATCAAGACGTCATGAGCGGCCAATGCATCGCCATTCTTGCCTAGGAGGAACTTCAAGCCTACCGTATCATCCTTAGGCATCGTAAACTCGAAGGAGTAGCTCTTCGTTGTTTCGCCTAGCGTTAATTTTTGATTCATATAACGGGTATAAGTGCCGTTCTCCGCAATAACCTCAATGGTTTTGGCCATTGTAGATCTTGCATCAAAAGTTACGATATAGGTATTATCCTTCTTCACCGGAAGCGGCTCTTGGAAGAGCATCACATCCCAAGGATTGGCGCCTACATTCTCGATATTGATCTTTGCCCTGCCGCCCGTAAAATCAAACGTTGCCTTCGAAGTGCCGTCATATACGCCTTGGATATGTTTCGACCAGTTCGCTTCGCCGTCCGTGAAGTAACCGTTCTTTAATAGGAAGGCTTTCTCGCGGGCGCCTTTGATTTCCACGCGTACATTGTCCGCGTAGACATCATGCGCGCCTGCCGGATTTGTTGCTTGCTTGCCGAGCAGCACTTTAAAGGAAGCTAACGTATCTGTAGTAACGGGCAGCTCATACGTAAAGGTCTGATAGTCTGCCGTCAAATGAACCATCTTCGAGAGCAGACGGTCCGTAGCATTATCGATGACAATTTCAGCGTCGCGTGGAGCCGAGGATTTGAGATCAACGGATACGACATACGTGTTGTCCTTATGCAGACTGAAATTGTTTTGCATCAGCATGACATCCCAAGGATTGTTGCCAACGCTGCTTACGTTAACCTTCATGCTTCCTGCTTCTTCGTTATAGCCGGTCACTTTATCCCAGCCGTCATAAAAGCCTTGCACGTGCAGGTTCCACGATGCTTTGCCGTTCGAGAAGTCTCCATTCTTCAGCGGGAACTGCTCGGAGAGCGGCAAATCGCCGATGCCATTGTTGGTCAGACGGGTCATCGCCACATTATCAATGGTGACATCCGCATCGCTGCCGCCAAGCATAAAGACGAGAATCGCTTTGTCGTCGGCGGCTGCCGCGGAGTTGAAGTTCACCGTTTGCACAGCGGATTCGCTAGTCAGGTTTACCTCAATGGGGTCGACCACATTCGTGCCGTCCTGCTTCTGAATGCCAACCTTAATCGTACGGCCGGAGGCTGCGCTTGCTTTAAATTTCACTTGATAATCGTTGTTCGGGATCAAGTTGACGCCTTTTTGCAGCAGGGTAATGGAAGAAGCGCCTGTTCCGCCGCTTGTAATATTCGCCTTGAATTCGCGGTCTTCCGGATTAACGGAGGCCGTTGCCGCCGCACCGTCCGATGTATTGAAATGCCAATAAGTCAGGCGGTCCAGACGTCCAAGATCAAAGGTACCGTTGTATATATGGTTGCCGCCAATCGGCTCTTTCGCCGCATCCTCGTTATACGGATCCGGTGCGTCCACTTCCTCCAGCTTCACGTTGCCGATCCAGACCGGGTTGGTGTTCAGGCCGATATTTAGCTCCAGGCGAGCCAGAACATCCGTATCGGCAGCCATCTGGAACGTCATGCTGTACGTCTTGAATTCATCGGTCAAGCTTGCCGACAAGACGTCGGAATACGTTGCCCAGCCGCGGTCGGCGCCGCCGCCGATCTTGGCTGACATTGTCCGGTTCGTGCTGGATTTGGCATCAAAGGAAAGCTTGTAGTATCTGCCTTTGCCTACGGTAACGTTCTGAATCAGCTGCACGGAATAGTCCTGCGAGCCTCCGGCTGTAATGTCCGCTTTGGCATACGTTTTGCCGCCAATAACGTCGGTTCCGATGGAGCCATTGCCGTTATAAGTAGGGACATGCACGAAGTTCCATTTTTCCGGATCGAGCGTATCTGTGTCCGTTGCTACGGTCTTAAAGCCATTCGCGAAATGGACATCATGCACGTAGTTGCCGTCAATGGCCGGTTTATGATTAGCAGGCAGCGCCTCTTGTTCAACCTTTGGCTCTTCAAGGCCTTCCGCCCCATACCCGCCTTTCTTATCGTAGACGCGGACATAATCAACTTCCATCGTCCGGGCGTTGTCGTCCAGCGGCATCTTGCCGCCGTCGAAGTTACCGCCAACCGCCAGGTTCAAAATCATATAGAACGGCTTATCAAAAGGCGCCGGATAAGCATATTTGGCCGGTTGGTCAATGCCCCAGCTGTTCCAATTGTTCTGCGTTTGATAGACAACTCCGTCTACCAGCCAACGGATTTCGCCCGGCTCCCATTCAACGGCATACACATGCTCGCCGCTAAAATCCGTTCCGTTAGGGAAGTTATATTTGTTGCCCGTATAACGGTTTCCCGGAGCTGCTTTGCCGTAATGGATCGTTCCGGAAACTTCGCCCGGCAGTCTGCCGACCGCTTCCATAATATCGATCTCGCCGGAGGACGCCCATGTGCCGTATTCGCTTGTTGCCGGCATCATCCAGAACGCTGGCCAGAAGCCTTGCCCCTTCGGCAGCTTCAGCTTCGCTTCAAACTTGCCATAGGCTTTGGTGAACGTATTCTGAGTGAAAATGCGGCCTGATGTATAAGGCTTGTTATTGCCGTTTGCTTCTTTTTGAGCCGTAATCACAAGCTTGCCGTCTTCTACCTTCACATTATCCGCTTCATAGCTTTGTTGCTCGTTGTTGCCCCAGCCGTCAAGGCCGTATTGCGAACCCGTGCCAAGCTGATACCCCCACTTGTCGAGGTTTACGCCATTGGTATCAAGGTTGCTGCCTTTTCCGTCGAACTCATCGCTCCATACGAGCTCCCACTCGTCCGGACTTGGAGTTGGCGATGAAGATGGCGATGGACTTGCACTTCCGCCGCTGCCGCCGCCATTTTGACTATCTACTTGCGACTTGCCTTTGTTAAGCTTATTGCCGTTTAAGGTAGAACCATCCGTTTGGTTGTTCAAATGGCCGATATCCGAATTTTTCGTTTCCAGTACCGTATCGGAATTCAAATCCATCGTTCCGACCTCCGAGCCGTCAACAACGACGCGGACCGGACCTTCCTTCTTATCAACAACGATATTCGGCGTCTGAACATTATTCAGGTGAATACTATGCACGCCGCCGCCGCTGATATAGATGGTTCCTTTTACTTCCGTGTTTTTCAGCGTAAAATCGCCTTCGCCAATCCCTGCGGTCAAGTAAAGATTTCCGCCAATCGCCGAATTTTCGATCGTTACGCCGTCAAGGTTCACCAGCCCGTTGCCTGCCAGCTTCTGATCCTTGTACGTTTGCGCCTTCACATACACTTCGCCTGCAAGGCGGCTTAACAGAACAACCGCTTCCGCACGCGTAATCGACTTAAGCGGCTGAACCGTCCCGTCCGGGAAGCCCTTCAAATAACCCCCGCTTACCAATTGGCCCAGCGGCTCTACCGCAAATGCGCCAACTTGCGCTTTATCATTAAACGCTACAAGCGGATCAGCGCCTGTTACTGGCGGCAATCTGAACAGTCCTGCAGCCATTTTTGCCGCCTCTTGTCTTGTAATTGGCGTATTTGGTTTAAAGGTTCCATCCGGATAGCCGTTAATAAAGCCTGCTTTCTTCCCGATCGACACCGGATCGGCATACCACGCGTTTGCCACTACATCCGAGAAGCTGTTCTCTCCTTTTGCCGTAAAACCAAACAAGCTGTTAATCAGTTTCGTAAATTCCGCGCGCGTAATGCCTTGCTCCGGCTTAAACGTTCCGTCCGGATAGCTGTTAACGAGGCCCTTGGATGTCCAATCCGTTATCTGCTGCGAAGCCCAATGCCCCGCAACATCCGGCGCGGCAGCATTAGTGGCTGCCGCAGCCGGATCCGAAGCCGCAAATACGGCAGACGGCACATAGCCTAAGACAATAACGACCGACATCACTAACGACAATAACCTTCTCGTTCTTTTTCTAGTCAACACTGTTTTCCCCTCTCGAGCAAGATGACCAGGGTGACTGTTCTAGTTGTAAACGTTTTCATTATTTTCAAAAAAGGATAACCGGCAAAAGAAAAGGAACGCCTGGCGTAAATATGGCGTTCCTTATCCTGTTGCTAGCTTACTTCGAAGCCGAAGCGTACCAATCGTTAACTTCCTTCGTTACTTGGTCGCCGCCGGATTTTTTCCAGTTCTCTACCATGGTATCGAACGAATCTAGCGGTGCTTGACCGTAGATGATTTTGGAGTACGATTCGTTAACCAGCTTGTTCAGCAATTCGTTTTTGGACTTCATCGTTTCCGTCAGAGGACCTTGGAAGTAGTTTTTCATGCGGATATCTTTTTGATCCATAACAATCTTCATCGCTTCCAGGTTTTCCGGTTTACGAACAGCTTTTGTCTGCTCTTCGTATGGCGTTGTTGGAGCTTCGCCGTTATACAGCTTAATCATAGTGTCTGCATACAGAGCCGGTTGACGAGCGCCTTCGAATGTCAGCGAGTAGTAGATTGGCTCTACGAGATGCGTGCGGTCCGCATAGTTCGGGAACAGGTCCGGATATTTTTGCGGATCCTTCGTGATCGTGCCGTCCGGCAATTTAGCCCAGTCGTAGCCTTCCGCGAAGCCGTTTTCGAACTCGCTGCCTTTTTGCGGGTTCGCCCAGTTATCGAAGAAGAAGTTGTAGTAGCGGAGCAGCGCTTCAGGATGAGCCGCCTTTTTGTTGATCAGCATCCAGCCGTTAACGGACGGGTTGCCGCTTTGGGCGCCGATTTTACCGTCTGGACCGGCAGGGATCGGATAAGCTTTATATTTCGCGCCGGGAACGTTGTTGATCAGATCGCCAAACGGCCAGTCCGGCAGCCAGTTACGTCCTACGATTGCGCCCGCTTGACCTTTCGTGAAGAATTCGGAGCCTGAAGTGTCATCCTTCAGACCGGAGTCCTTCGAGATCCAGCCTTTATCCATCCAGTTTTTCAGCGTTGCCAGAGCTTGCTTGGCAGCCGGATCCACGGATCCGTATGTCAAGGTGCCGTCAGCCGCTTTGTTCCATTGGCCTGGCATTGTGCCGTAAGCGCCGAACAGCCAGCTTACGTCCGTCATCCAGTTCAGGAAGCCGTTTTTGAAGCCGAGTGCCATACCGAATGTATCCGGCTTGCCGTTGCCGTCCGGATCTTTGTTGGTGAATGCATCCATGATGGCTTCCAGGTCTGCAACCGTTTTTGGAGCTTGAAGACCCAATTTATCCATCCAGTCCTGACGCAGCCACAGCACCATATCGTCGTTGTAAGCATAATCAAGAACCGGAAGCGCCATTTTCTCGCCGTCGCGCGTTACCGGAAGGAAGGTATCGGGGTTCAGCGCCGCCGCTTTTTTGTACTCGTCGCCGGCATACTTGTCGAACAGCTCGTTAACTGACATGAATTGACCGGAATCAATCAGCATATTAACGGTTTCCATATCGCCGCGGTACGTAATAACGTCAGGCATTTTCTCGCCGGAGGAGAGCATCAGGCGAAGCTTCGTTTTGTAAGCGTCGTTTGTATCCGTTACAACCCAGTCGTATTTCACATCGATGCCAAGGTTGTCTTTCATATACTTTTGCAAAACGTTGTTTTCCATCGTTTCGCCCGTTTTGAAGAAGTAGTTCGTACCTACGCCTTTCACCGTTGTCAGAGTGATCGGCTCTACGTATTTCTTGCCGTCCCAGCCCGTCTCGTCCACACCGCTGCCCGCGTTGTCCGAGCCTGCATTGTTTGTTGCCGCCGCGTTGCCGGAGTTCGTTGCCGCAGGGTCGTTAGACGGCTTGTTGCCGTTATTATTGTTGTTTGATCCGCATGCCGCAAGGCTTGCCGCAAGCACGCCAGTCAACGAAACGAGCATAAGCTTTTTCATTGAATTACGCATTTTTTTCCCCCCGTAAAATGATTATTATAGCATGAGAGCGCTTTATTCACTCTCAAGTAATACTATAGTCTTGGTTATTACTGATAGAAATACCATAATTTTGAGTAACATGCCATTTTGTTATCTTCTTAATTTCTACTCTTTTACCGCGCCAAGAACAATCCCTTTGACGAAAAACCGCTGCAGGAACGGATACACAACCAGAACCGGGAGCATCCCGATAAAGATTTGAGCCGCCTTCACCGTACGCTGGGAAATGTTCTTCAGCTCATTCACGTCCGGGTTCAGCTTGCTGAAGTCCTGCTGTACGATAATCGTCTGCAGGAAGGTTGCAAGCGGATAGTTGCGGTAGTCGTTAATATAGAGCAAAGCGTCAAACCACGCATTCCAGTTGCCAACGATCGTAAAGAGCGACATGGTAGCAATCGCCGGCATAGCCAGAGGCAGATAGACCCGGAACAGAATCGAGAAATGTCCCGCTCCGTCGATAAAGGCCGCTTCCTCCAGCTCCTTTGGCGTGGCGCGGAAGAAGTTCATCAGGAGAATCATGTTGAATACGGCAACGGAGCCCGGAAGAACAAGCGCCCAAATCGTATTCATCATATGAAGATTGCGAATGACGATGTAAAGAGGTACTATACCGCCGCTGAACCACATCGTAAATACGAAATACCAAGCGTACCGAGTGCGGGCCTTAAAAGCGGTCGTATCCTTCGACAGCGCATAACCGCCAAGCGTGATAACGGCCAGTGTAATGGATGCGCCAAGCGCCGTACGCCCGATCGAGATCCAGAACGCCCGGAGGAAGTTCGGATTGTTCATTGTTTTCGTATACGATTCGGTATTGAAATCCACCGGCCACATGCCGACCAGATGCGCATTCGCGGGAGCGCTGGCACTAAAGCTGATCGCGAGTATATGAATGATAGGTATAATACACAA
Organism: Paenibacillus sp. MMO-177; assembly: GCF_037147795.1. Classification (NCBI taxonomy): domain Bacteria; kingdom Bacillati; phylum Bacillota; class Bacilli; order Caryophanales; family Paenibacillaceae; genus Paenibacillus; species Paenibacillus sp. MMO-177. The sequence continues at coordinate 19,064 of NZ_JBBCUR010000013.1, forward strand.
CAGGCCCGCAAGAGCCAGGATTAAATAGTTGAATATCGAGAAAGCCCGATAACCGAATGTCTTTTGATACATGTGCGCAGGTCCCCCTTTCTAGAAGATTTTATAATCCGCATATTTTTGGGCGAGCTTGTAACCGACGATAATGAGCACAAAACCGATCAGCGATTTGAAAATACCTACGGCCGTGGCCAAGCTGTACTGCCCGTTCAGAATACCCGTGCGGTACACGAACGTGTCTATAATGTCGCCTTTGCTGTAGACAAGCGGGTTATACAAGTTGAAGATCTGGTCAAAGCCCGCGTTCAGTATATTGCCAAGCGCCAGCGTCCCCACTACGATTACGATCGGCAGAAGCGATGGAATCGTTACATGCCAGGTCTGCTTCCAGCGGGTCGCGCCGTCTACTTCCGCTGCTTCGTAGAGTGCCGGATTCACGCCCGCCAACGCCGCGAGGTACACGATTGTGCCGTACCCGAATTGCTGCCAGACATCGCTAAGCACAACGACAAACCGGAACCAGTTCCCGTCGCCCAGGAACAGAATGGACTCCTTCACGCCAAACCAGTTATGAAGCACCGAGTTAATAATCCCGTCCGACGCCAGCATGTCATTCAGGATCCCCCCCAGGAATACCCAGGAGATAAAGTAAGGCAGATAGACCAGCGTCTGCACCGTACGCTTGAAAGGATTAAAGCTGACTTCGTTTAGCAAAAGAGCAAACACAAACGGCACGATAATGCCGCAAATAATTTTTAGTCCGGCGATCAGCGCCGTGTTCGTAATAACCTGCTTAATGTCCGGATAATCGAACATAAATTTGAAATGCTCAAGCCCTACCCACTTGGAATGGAAAATGCCATCGTACGGTTTGTAGTCTTGAAAAGCGATAACCAATCCTCCGAGAGGCACGTACACGAATATAAATTGCAGGATTACCGCCGGAAGCAGCATGATATGAAGCGGCCATGTCCTCTTCAGAAATCCTCTCGATTTTGATTTGTCGGTCTCCTGTCGCAAGACCTCATTGCCGGCTATCGCCTTTGTCGTTGTCCCCATCCCCATTGTCCTTTCCGCGATTCTATTTGTCGATTGACAGCGTTTCATCATGATGTATAGTAAGTATAGCAATCGGGGAATCGCCAAGTCTGCGCCAATGATTTTAGAACGATACCCGGATTTTTTGTTTTCATTCACTTTGATGCGGGGAGACGGACAATCATGTCGCTGCGATTGAATACGTTTACAAAAATAGTCGGCATCATCGTTTTGCTGCTCATTCCGATTATCGCTCTCTACTGGTTCTCGAATAAGACAAGCATGGACGTTGTGATGAATGAAGTAGAAATCTCCATGCACAAAGACTTGTCCTACTTTGCGGCCCAGACCGATGAGACTGCGGAACGGCTGGCGAAAAGCGGCCTTATGATAACCGAGGATATTAACGTCCGTACCCTCGAATTTTTGGAGATCCACCCTATATGAGCAAACGGATCAGAAAATTCGCATTGCCGACAAGCTTCGGCTCATTAATGCCTCCTCCGATTGGGATACAACGATCAGCATCTATGCGCCGGCCACGAATACCTTCGTTTCAACCGACTTTCACCTGGGATACGATAAGGATCTCGTAGCGAAAAACTATTCAAAGGTCTGGAAATATACCGAGAACGTTGCCCCCTATTATCAGAACAATCCAAGGTTTGTAAGGTTTCTCAGCGAGCCCTACGACAGCTCCTCCGGCAATGCGGGAGTTATCGTCGAAGTCAGCTTCGCCGCTGACGAATTAGTGAAAGCGCTTGAGCGCTTCAAGGCGGGCAGCAAGGGAGATGTCTTCTTCACCTCGCCGGACCGGAAGATTCTCGCGGTTAACGGCTCCGATACCGGGCTGCAGAAGAAGCTGCTTGCCGAGGTGAATTTGGAAAAGCTGTCGGAATCGCAGTATACCCGCATTAAGCTTGACGGCATCGAATATACCGTCAACAGCGTATACATGCCCGAGCTTGGCTGGTATCTTTTTGACTACCTGCCTATCGATGACGTTGTCAGACCGATTACGGCAAACAGCAATCTCTTTTACATCTGCATCGTGTTCCTTCTTATCGGCAGTACGATTGCGGCCTATGTGCTGTATACGAATGTGCAGGTTCCGATCCGGGAGCTGATTCGCGGCGTGAAAAAGCTGAAGAAAGGCGAATATCCGAAGCTGAAGGTGTTCCATCCGAACAACGAGTTCCACTTCCTGCTCGTCAGCTTTAATGACATGGCCTCCCAGATCGAGCAGCTTATCCAGAACGTGTACCTGGAGCAGATTCGTTCAAGGGATGCCAACCTGAAGCAGCTGCAGTCGCAGATTAATCCGCATTTCCTCTATAATTGCTTCTCTCTGATCCGCAGTCTTACGAGACTTGGGGAAAAAGAATCCGTTATGGAGCTGGCGCTGCATCTCAGCCGGTATTACCGGTATACAACAAGGTCCGAAAGGCAGCTGGCTTACCTGCGCGAGGAAGTGGAGCTGGTGAAGAGCTACCTGGCGATCCAGGCGATGAACGTCCAGGATATGACCTATGTCATTACGATCCCGGAAGCGATGGAGGAGCTTGAAATTCCGCGTTTAATCCTCCAGCCAATCGTCGAAAATGCCGTTCTGCACGGCCTCGAGCCGATCGGCGGCGGCGAGGTGCGAATTACCGGCTCGCAAAACGACCGGTACAACGTTATAACCGTCACCGACAACGGAGTTGGCGTAACGGAAGAGCAGCTGGCCCAATTAAAGCTGCAAATGTCGATGCCTCCAACGGAGGATAAGGGCTGCGCCCTGTGGAATACACGCCAGCGGATGACTCTGCAATACGGACAGGAAGCCGGAGTCCGGCTGATCCGCGGCGATGACGGCGGACTTACCGTGGAGCTGTATTGGCCTAATGATAGTGACGGGAACCAATGACGTAAGCAATTCTTAAAGCATATCCTTACGAAGCAGAATTGCTTCGCAATTCTTAAAGCATATCCTTACGAAGCAGAATTGCTTCGCAATTCTTTTAGGAGGAACAACAAATGCGCCAACTACTAATTGTAGACGACCAATCGATACTTGCCGACGATCTGGCAGATATGCTGCCATGGGAGGAAGCCGGCGTTGATATTGTCCATAAAGCTTATTCCGGTCCGGAAGCCATTGGGCTGCTGCATGAGCATGCCATAGATGTCGTGATTACGGATATCCGCATGCCGGGCATGACAGGACTGGAGCTCATTCAGGAAATCAAGCAGAACTGGAAGCATACCAAATGCATTCTGCTATCGGGTTACTCCGACTTTGAATATACGAAGCAGGCTTTGAAGCTGAAATCCAGCGACTATCTGCTGAAGCCGGCTTCGGACGACGAGCTGCTGACTTCGGTCCGCCGCGCAATCAAGGAGCTTGAACAGGAGTGGCTGGAGATCAGCTCGATGCAGCGTGCGATGTACTCCTTGCGGGAGCAGCTGCCGAAGCTGAGAGAATATCTGCTTCTGGATATGCTGAGCGGCAAGCAGTCATTGTCCCCGCAGCGCTTGTCCAAAAAACTTGCCACTTACACGGTACCGTTCCAAGAGAACGACGATTTCCATGTGATGCTGCTCCGGATTGACGATGAAGATCGTCTCTACGATGACGGAGAAAGCGAGGCCTTAATCGATTATGCGCTTTCCAATATCGCGGAGGAAGTATTCGGCGACCAGCTGGATATGTGGCATTGCAAGGATTCGAACGGTTTTATCGTTTGTCTCCTGAAAGCCAAAGCCGGTTCAACCCTAACAAGCGAGCTGGATGAATGGATTGAGAGCCACGCCTTCCAGCTCCAGCATGTCGTGAAATCGTACCTCAAGGTTGGCATCTCCATTCTTACGAGCAAAAGAGGCACATTCCCGCAAGATGTCGGCCCTCTCTATCAGACGTCCATTACGAACTTCCGCCAGTTCATCGGCAGCGAGCAAGAGCTGTTTGTGTCGCTCGCAAAGGAGCCGACGCGCGGCACCCCGCAGCTGCTTGGCGAGCTGTACCGCCCGCCATCCGTGCTGCAGATGCTGGAGCTTGGCCAATGGGATGCCGCCGGCGAGAAGCTTGAAGCGATCTTCCGCGAGATTGAGGAGGAATGGCGGGGGTCCCAGGAGCATGTGCTGGAAGCCTACTTCTCGATTGCCGCAACGCTAGCCGCCCTGGCGCATAAAAACAAAAAATGGCTGTCCGATATGATTGGGGATGACTTCCACGCGTTTGCAAACGGCAGCCCGATTCATACGGTTGACGAACTGCGCGCATGGACGGCCCGGACAATCGATTCCTACCGGAAATCGGTCAATTCGGAGGATAAGGATTCCCGCTCCGGCATTATCCGCAAGGTGCAGGAGTACATTCACAATCATCTGGAGCAGGCCTCCCTTCACTCCATCTCGGCGCATGTTTATCTCAATCCCTCCTACCTGTCGAAGATTTACAAGACGGAGACGGGCGAAGGCATCAGCGAATACCTGCTGCGCGCGAGGATGGAGAAATCGGCCGACCTGCTTGCCCAGACGGATGAGAAAATCTATGAAATCTCGGTTATGCTGGGCTATCAGAAGCCAAGCTACTTTATCCAGCTGTTCAAAAAGCATTTTGGCATCACGCCACAGGAATATCGGAATAAGGTGACAAATTAGCCAGCTCTTTGCATTGGTTCAGAGTCTAACCCACATAACCGGCCGTATCCCCAGTTCCTTATCCACCTTGCGATGATAGACCTGATAATCGGAAGAAACGATTCGCGATTTGTTGGTGCTGCCGTAATAAGGGGTGGAAAGCCAATAATCGACGGGTAATACCGAAGCGGTCTTAGATAGGTCAAAAAGCTGCTTCACATCGTCTACTGACGGCAATGTTAAATATGCCGAATAGGTTTGCCGAAATGCCCGGTCACTGTTCTGAGCGGCATATTTAATGGGCGAAAAAAAGTAATGGGGCCGGTCCCCTGCTTCTGCCTGCTGCGGATTATTGTGGCCGCATATCGCGTAATATTCTGCATAACCAATGCGATTCCGCTCATCATGCGTAAACCATTCATTAATATAAACGGCGTTCAAACTTTCATGAATGCTTGCTTTCGTATAATCGTTAGATGTTTCATCATACGCGCTGCGAAATAAAGCGTCTTTAGCAATCACCTTTGCCCAACCGTCATTCTTCTCCAAAACATACCATTGAATGGGCTTGCCAGCTATACGGCCAAGCGTCAGCATTTCCGGTCTGCTCGAATAAAAGGAAATGACGATCAAAAAAGCAGCGGTGACAATCCCTACACGCCAGAACGTTCGACTCTTAAAATCAAGATTGTCCAGCAGCAAAACGATAATCAGAATATCCAAATGCACATTTAATAAAAACATGTGCTTCTGCAAATCCGCGTTACCGTTGCTTACAATGGGGACAATGAATTGCCCCGCTGCGGCCCCCATCAGCGCCAACCGCAGCAGGATGCTGTATATGCTGGCCTTTCTCCGCAGCAGGGCAACCACATTAGCTGCAGAAAGGACAAGGATAAGACCTAGAAACAGAGAAGCTGAGCCGGAGAAACGCTTTCTAATGCTCTCCCATACATTCATTCGATCATCGAACAATAAGTCCGCTTGCTGGGAAGATAAATGAATGTTGGTTAAATAAGTAGGCCGAAGGGGCAAGGCTGCCTCTGCGCTTATATCAAGCTTTTCAGCAAAAAAGGCAGGATGCGTGAAGTAGTATTTTAAAACTTCGAGTTGGCTTATGCGACTAAAAAACAACGTTTGAAAATCAATATCATTTTTCTCAGGATGCAAGGATTGCCGGTTGTATGCGTTCATGGATTCGAACCCGGACAGCTCCCGCGGCAACCCCAAGTCTTGAATAGCCTTCTCCGGCGACGGATTATTGTATAATACGCCGAAAAAAACAGATTGAAAGGACGTATCGTTTTTCATCCATTGCGGCGTTAACTTAACGTAGCTGTAGGATGCAATAAGCATGCCGATGACTAGAACGCAGACCGCGATTTTCTTCTTCAATCCTTCATGTTTGATCACGTAATAAACAAGAGGAACGCACAGCAACAAAGTGGAAGGAAAGTTGGCCGATTTGGATCCGGAAAAAATAAAAAGAGACAGGATTAAGCCTATATAAACCCAATAGCTGTTCTTATTTTTTTCAAGATGCAGAAGCAAGGCAAACGATAGAATAAGAAAAATAAGCGTCGTTGATTCTCCGTAAAAAGAGTTAAAATAAACCAAATAGCCGCAATCTAGAAAAATCAAAGCAAAAATTGCTTTAACTGCAATATCGGCGTACGCATTGTCCTTCCACTTTTCCTTCAAAAACAAAAAAAAAGCAAAGGCGTAAATGAGAATATACTGTACGGTCTGAAAGAATAGGTGAAATAAGTTAGGCGCACGATGGAAAAGCTTGCTGGCTAAGGAGTTAAAGAATAGCGCTATTTTCGTAAACAAAAATTGCGTTGAGTAATATTCCGCAGGGTTATCTCTAACGGGTAAGAATATATTTTTGAAATATTGAAAAACGCTGACGGGGCTGGATAATTGGTACAGATAATCAGCACTCCAATACTTGATCCCACTGATTGATGACAGCCCAAAAGCTCTCATTGTCCTGTTAAAATCCGAATTGTCGGCAAGCCCAATTGTTGCGGGTACATATATCAGGATGGATATGACGATTACAATGAAGATATAGAGAACCGAGTTGCGAATCATGGAGGATTTAAGCAAAAGGTTACACTCCTTGATGTCCTAAAAATTATAGGCATTATTCATAAACTGTGTCCAAAAGTGAATGATTTCATGCGTTTCAAACACCTGGCGGTCCAGGTTTATCCCGCTAAAGAAATGGCACTGGCACTGCCGGTGCATAGGAAAAAAACCGGCTATCGCCGATAGCCGGTTTTTGCAAACTGTTATTTCACCGCATCCGCTGCCGCAAGAGCGTCAAGGAAAGACTGATGCACCTTGCCATTGGACGCTGCGACGTTGCGGACGCCTAAGTTGTACGGCTGCCCAAGCGTATCGGTTACGATTCCGCCTGATTCCTGAATCAGCAGCGCGCCTGCCGCCAGGTCCCAGCTGTTCAGGCCAATCTCCCAGAAGCCGCTTAACCGTCCGGCCGCGACATACGCCATATGAAGCGCTGCCGAACCGCCCGAGCGGATATTGCGGACTTGCGGCGCCAGCGCCTGCAGCCCTTTCATGTTAAGCGGCAGCGCATAATCCAGATCCGCCGGGAAGCCCGTAGCGATAAGGCTCGTCTTCAGGCTATCCTCTTGGGAAACGCTCATCCGCTTGCCGTGCACGTAAGCTCCTTTGCCCTTCTCTGCAATAAACAATTCGTCGCGCATCGGATCGTAGACAACGCCAAGAATAACCTCGCCTTTATGGGCAAGCGCAATGGAGACTACAAAGAACGGAAAGCCGTGCACAAAATTGGTCGTCCCGTCAATCGGGTCGACAATCCACAAATATTCGGCTTCGCTTACTTCCTCCAGCGCGCGTGCGGATGCTTCCGGCCCCGGTTCAACGCCTTCCTCGCCGAGGAAGGAATGATGAGGGAAATGCGTCAGCACAAGACGCTTGATCAGCGTCTCCGAGCCTTTGTCCACTTCCGTCACCAAATCATGAGCGGAATACTTTATATCAAGCTTCTCATAGTTTCCTAGCTTAGACTTAATCCATTCTCCAGCTTTAGCCGCGCAGTTAATCGCCACGGCGGCGAAGCTTTTGCCTCCGACGACGGTGCCCTGCTGATCACTTACAGTCACAGTCCATCACTCTACTCTCATCATAATTTTACCAAACATAGCCTTTTAACTTTTCAATGGTTCTAAAAAAATTGCATGTTCATTTCTTATACGAACGACTTCCCCTGCAAGTTTCGCGCAAGTTGTATAGAGAAAATGTATACTTCGTATATTTTTAAAATATTACCGTAGTGTTAAAGCTTCGTCAAACCCTCGTAGATTAATTGGGCGGCCAGCAGCAAAAGAGTTATCCGCAGCAGCCAAAGCAGCCCTTTTCCGCTCATCTGCCCTGCGATCATCGCTCCCAGCTTGCCGCCGATCCATGCTCCCGGCACAAGCGCCAGCACGATCCAATAATTGATCTCTCCCAGCCAGCCGTGTATCCCGCTCCCCAGTATCGATGAAAGAAAGATGACGAACATAGACGTTGCGGTCGCCGTATGCGGCGGGAAGCGGAACAAGAGCACCATAAGCGGAACAAACAGGGAGCCGCCGCCTATGCCGAACAAACCGGATATCAGCCCCACCGCAAACCCGATGGCCAGCGCGGGAACAATCGCGTAACCGTACGTATGCTCCTGCCCCTTGGCATCTACTATCGTACGTTGGATCGGCCATTCCCGGTTGATGGGCTTTAAGTAATCGCGCGCAACGAGCAGCCCTGCCATAAGCAGCATAAAAACACCGAAGGACAGCGAAAAAGCGGCACCTTGAAACCGGCTGGTCAGCGCCGAACCGATCATAGCCGCAGGTCCGCTTGTAATAAAAAACATCCAGCCGCTCTTGAAATCTACCAGCTTCTTCTTCGCATAGCTTAGCGTAGAGGCAAGCGCCGTAATAATAAGCATCGTCAGCGAGGTGCCCACCGCCGTTGCATGACTAATCTCGCCTCCCGTCAGCTGCGGTCCCAGCAGCATAAGCACCGGTACGATAATAATGCCGCCGCCTAGACCGACTATACTGCCAAACATCGCTGCAACAACGCCAAGCAGCACCAGCAGAATCCATTCCAACACGTAACCTTCACCGCTTTCCCGCTCATGATGTCTCTAGAAACTATGTATCATCCGTTCACAAAATAACACCGTCAATGCCGTCCTGTTCCGGCGGTACTTGACGGTGTTATCGCTTAAGGGTCGATCTGCACGGTACCGCCGTCCAGGATCCGGATTCCGTTTCCTTGCGCGGCCATTTCCTTTAAGTCCTCCATCAGCTTGAGCAGCGCTCCATCCTTGTGCTTCGCCTCCAGCATGCAGTCGATCCGCGGCGTTGCAGCCGCAATGCTCCGGAGAAACTGCACCAGCGGCTCCGGCTCCACGTAATCGGCATGCCCCCGCGGATCGGATAGGCTTTTGGGGCTTGAAGCATGGATTTTGGGCGGAAGCCCGCCTTCTTCAAGGCCAAGACGCTGCTCCTCCAGCGTCCACGTACGGGCAATCCGCGGCCACAATCCGCCGGACAGCTCGTCCATTGCGACATCCCCGCTGTTCACCGCATGATGGTGGATGTCGAGGACCATGGGAACGCCAACGGCTTCGGCAGCCGCAATCGTTTCCCTCACATCAAACGTTTTATCGTCATTTTCGAGCGTAACCCGATGCTTGTACCGTTCAGACAATGCGCCAAACTGCTGGACGAAACGCTCGCCGGACAGCTTCTTATCGCCATAGGCTCCACCCATGTGGATATTGCATTTCACCGTCTCCGGCAGCTCCATCGCTTCAAGCATCCGAATATGGTAATCGAGATCCCGTTCCGATTTGACCAGGACATCAGGCCGATTCGTGCTGAATACGCAGAAATGATCGGGATGGAAGGAAGTCCTCATCCCCGTCTTTTTCGCATAATCGCCAATCTCTTTCAAGGGCGGACGAAGGACGGGGAACGGGTCCCAGTCCAGAAGATCCTCATGCGTTGCGAGCGGAATCAGCTTGGACGAGAACCGGTACATATGGATATCATGGGCATTGGCATGCTTCATGATCCGAAGCGTGTTATGCAGATTTTCCTCCGCAATCCGCTCCAACTTCCTTATTCCGGCTTCCCGGTCATTGAGCTTGCTGAAGTTCGCAAACGTCATCGTCCGAGAAGGTGAAGCATTCTCTATAATCGTGCTCATGGCGACAAATCCGAACCGGACGATCATATTCCATTATACCCTCTCTCCGAAAAACATCTCGTACGCGAGAGCCGTCTGAATGCGCGCCTCCTCTTCCGTCAGCTTGCGCACCAGCTCCATCTCCACTTCCGTCACTTCCTCGCCTTGGAAATTAATTTCCGCAATCGAGGCGAGGATGCGAACGATCGCAATCGCTTCGTTATTAGGCGTATACGCGATTACTTTCTGGCCGGTCGGGAAGACGCGAAACCCGCTCTTCACCATTTTGCCCCTACCGTATTCAAGCAATTCATACAGCTCTTGCTCCGATTTGAATTTGCACACGGAATTAAACTCTGTTGCGAAACCCATCCCAATCCCTCTTTTCCTTATAGTCTGAACTAAAGATTCGTTTAGTTGCCGCCGCTGCCCCCGTAATCGATCGTCTGTTTATCCGCATAACGCTTGAACGCCAGCTCGATCAGCTTATCCAGCAAATCCTTGTACGGCAGGCCCGACTCCTTCCACATAAGCGGGTACATGCTAATTGGCGTAAAGCCCGGCATCGTGTTCACTTCGTTAACGAACAGCCGGCCGTCCGTCTTGCGAAGGAAAAAGTCAACTCGCGACAGCCCAGCCCCGTCAATCGCCAGAAAAGCACGGAGCGCCATATCCCGTACCGCTTCCGCGGTCTTGTTCGGAATATTCGCCGGAATATGAATGGTGGACTTGCCGTCCACATACTTCGCTTTGTAGTCGTAAAATTCATTGGACGGAGCAATTTCCCCCGGCACGGATACCTTCGGGTCGTCATTGCCAAGCACGCTTACCTCGATCTCCCGGGCATCCACGAACTCCTCTACGATAACCCTGCGGTCGAACCGGAAAGCGAAATCGATGGCCGCGATCAGCTCCTCGCGGTTTTTGGCCTTGGTTATGCCTACGCTGGACCCGAGGTTGGACGGCTTTACGAAACAAGGGTAACCTAAGGCTACTTCGCATTCCATAATAAAAAAAGAGGCGTCCTTCTCCCACTGCGCCCGGTTGAAATACCGGAAGACGCATTGCGGCAGACCCTCGTAGGCGAATATCTTCTTCATCGTAATCTTGTCCATCCCTGCAGCGGAGGCCAGAACCCCCGCCCCGACATAAGGGATGTCCGCAATTTCGAGGAGACCCTGAATCGTCCCGTCCTCTCCGAAGGTACCGTGGAGCAGCGGGAAAACAGCATCAATCGGCTGTCCCCCGCCCGCCAGCGCACCGCCGGCCAAGCGGTCGAGGAGCGGGGCGAGCGGAAGGTCCGGTATAACCGGCACCGGTGCCCCGTCCACCGGCTCAAGGCGAAGCTCGTCGATTGCTCCCGGCTGCCCGCCAAGCATCGATCCCACTCTCCATTCGCCTAGCCTGGTAATATAAAAAGGCGTTATTTCATATTTTGCGTAATCAAGCTCTCCCATCACCGCAAATGCCGTCCGCAGCGACACGTCATGCTCTCCCGACTTCCCTCCGTAAATCAACCCTAAGTGTACTTTCTGCCCCATTAGGTATCCTCCGGTATGTTATTTTTAGAAGTGGTCCGCAATATGAAAAAAACGGTATCTCGTTTGCTCGGTCCAAGCATAGGAATCGCGATAATCCCAGAACCGGTGGCGGCTCGGAACGGTATTCGCGTTCACGAGCGGCATGCCGGCCGCATCGAAGGCGGTAATAATGGTACTGTGCTGATAGCGGTTGTCTCCGTTCCAGTCGTACGTAATGACGTCGCCAAGCTGCAGCTCTTCCACCGAATGAACAACGGTTGCGTGCAGTCCGGAACTGCGTTTGCCAGACAAGTAACTAGTCAACGCATTGGATACCGCCCAGCTGTAGCTCCACCATTCCTTGCCGCCGTTTCGGCCCTTGTACCACCAGCCGCTTTCTCTTTTACCAGTATAGTTCATAGGCGCGTGGCCTGCAAAGAGACACTGGGAAATATAGTTAGTGCAATTCACCTCGAACTCCTCGTAAGCCGGGTTCCCTTCATTCCACCATCTGTCGGCATAAGCTGCGGCCAGCTCGCGGCGGTAAGGAATGCCTTTGACCCGCTGCTTCAACTGGGGATATTGATCCAAATTTAAAAAAGGAGTTGAACGGAAGACGGAGGCTTCATGGGTCTGATCCAGCTCTTCCTCCATCGCTGCGGTATACTCGGAAACGCCAAACCGCGGCCTCCGCTCGGCAATGACGGGCTCGATCCGGAAGATGCGCCAGGCGCCTCCCGACTGATTCAGCCATAACCGCTCGACTTCGGTCCGCTCCTCCAGATAATAAAGCCCTGACTGCTCCATCTGCCTTTTAATATGAAGCTTCACCAATACGGATACTTCGGCGAAAGATTCGTTGACTTTGATGAGCTCCGCTTTGGTCTCTCCCCTCGCGGGAAGCACGCCGCGGTACAGATCTCTCTCCCGCAGCCGCTCCAGCCGGTAACGAAGCCTCTGGCAGTGGTCTTTGTCTTCGATATAATCATCGAGAGCGGCATAATGCTGATCTGTCTCGGCTTTATTATATAAGTTCACATATTGGGATATAACGGACTTCCACTCCCCGGCTTTCTCCCTTTTCCCGGCGACCGACTGCTCGGTGGAACGGAGCAATGAGGAAAGCTTCGCCCCGGCCTGCTTGCCGGCGGTATGTCCGGCAGACGGCTGGGCAGACTTTGTAGGTGCGGACTGGACGGGTAGCCCGGCGGTTGGTAGTTGATGATTGCTGCTCCGCTGTTCACGGGCGGCATATTCCGGCGCCTCGCCAGAAGGACGCTGCGGTGGTTCCGGCTCATCCGCCTTCATTAAGAACCCGGACGGCTGACTTGTGCGTACCGCCGCCGGCTGGAGCACTAGAGCTTTGCTTGGCCGCTGCTTGTCGGGATGATTCCTTGATTGATCCGATCGCGTAGACATGGCTACCCCTCCCATTCCTGTATTTGCTGGTTCATTATATGAGCAAATGTAAGATTTCATGTAACAATCGCCAGGGGGCTTGGGAACACTACCAGAGACGGCAAAATATCCGGCATTGCGTACAACTTCAGCGCATGCTTACGAAAGCATCTCACAGCCTATTTTCGCATTTTTTTAGGAGGTAAGAAAATGTCCACGAACAACCCTTTTGCGCAGCGCAGCACGCTGGATGCTGCCGGCAAAACCTATGCGTATTACCCGATCGCGGGGCTGGAGAAGCAAGGGCTGGGCCCTGTATCGAAGCTGCCCTTCTCCATTAAAGTGCTGCTGGAAGCCGCTGTCCGCCAATTCGACGGCCGTGCGATAACCGAAGAGCATGTGAAGCAGATTGCTTCTTGGGCTAACGGCCGGATCGATAAAGAAATTCCGTTTATTCCAGCGCGCATCCTCCTGCAGGATTTCACCGGCGTCCCTGTCGTCGTCGATCTGGCCGCGATGCGCGATACCGTCAAGCGTGCCGGCGGCGATCCAAAAAAGATCAATCCGCTCGTTCCGGTTGACCTTGTCATCGACCACTCGGTTATGATCGATTCCTTCGGTACTCCGGAAGCGCTCGAATACAACATCAAGCTTGAATTCAAACGCAACGAAGAACGATACCGCTTCCTTCGATGGGCGCAGACGGCTTTCGATAATTTTCGGGCGGTGCCTCCCGACACCGGTATCGTGCATCAGGTCAATCTGGAGTATCTGGCCTCTGTCGCCGCAATCAAGAAGATTGGCGAAGACACGGTTGTATTTCCGGACTCTCTGGTCGGCACCGACTCCCATACCACGATGATCAACGGCCTTGGCGTTGTGGGCTGGGGTGTAGGCGGGATCGAGGCGGAAGCCGGGATGCTGGGGCAGCCGCTCTATTTTGTCATGCCGGAGGTTATCGGCTTTAAGCTGACCGGCAGTTTAGCCGAAGGCTCCACCGCAACCGACCTGGCTTTAACGGTTACTCAGATGCTTCGTAAAAAAGGCGTTGTCGGCAAGTTTGTCGAGTTTTACGGATCCGGCCTGTCGAACATCAGCTTGGCCGACCGCGCAACGGTGGCGAATATGTCGCCTGAATACGGGGCGACGATCGGCTTTTTCCCGGTGGATGAGGAAACGCTCCGGTACATGCGGGATACGGGACGGGATGAAGAGCAGATTGAGTTGGTCCGGGCTTACTATAAGGCACAGGACATGTTCCGTACCGATGAAACGCCGGATCCGGTGTTTACGGACACGCTGGAGCTTGATCTATCCACCGTTGTGCCATCCCTTGCGGGACCAAAACGTCCGCAGGACCGCGTGGAGCTCACTCATCTCAAGGAAGCTTTTAACGATATTATCAACCTGTCCGTTGATAAAGGCGGCTATGGCTTAAGCGAAGAAAATAAAAATCAAAGAGTGAAGGTTCACCATAAAGACGGCCGGGAGAGCGAAATGGGCACCGGCGCCGTTGTCATTGCCGCCATAACCAGCTGTACCAATACGTCTAACCCAAGCGTTATGCTGGGCGCCGGACTTGTCGCCAAGAAAGCGGTAGCGCTCGGATTAAAAGTGCCGGCTTACGTCAAAACCTCTCTTACGCCGGGTTCGCTGGTCGTAACGGAATATTTCGAGCGCGCGGGTCTAATGGAGCCTCTGGAGGCGCTTGGCTTCCACCTCACCGGCTATGGCTGCGGCACTTGCATCGGCAACTCCGGACCGCTTCCTGATGAGGTGAGCAAAGCGATCGCCGACAATGATATGACGGTGGCGGCGGTGCTTTCCGGCAACCGGAACTTCGAAGGCCGCATTCATGCCCAGGTCCGGGCCAACTATTTGGCGTCGCCGCCGCTTGTCGTCGCTTTCGCTCTTGCCGGCACGGTAAATATCGATCTGTCAAAGGACCCGATCGGCACGGGCGCAGACGGCAAGCAGATTTTCTTGAAGGATATTTGGCCGACCAATGAAGAGGTGCATGAAGCGATCAAATCGGCCGTCCGTCCCGAAATGTTCCGTGATAAATACGCCAACGTCTTCACGCAAAATGGACGCTGGAACGCACTTGAAGTAGCTAAGGGCGAAAGCTACGAATGGGATCCGGATTCGACTTACATCCAGAACCCTCCGTTCTTCGAGAATCTGAGCGAGGATGTCGGCGACATTGAAAATATTCCTTCGGCACGCATATTGGCTCTGCTTGGCGATTCCGTAACGACGGACCATATCTCCCCCGCGGGTAACATCAAAGCCGACAGCCCGGCAGGCAAATATTTGACCGACCACAATGTTGAACGGGCGGACTTCAACTCTTACGGCTCCCGCCGCGGAAATCACGAGGTCATGATGCGCGGCACGTTTGCGAACATCCGGATCCGCAACCAAGTCGCGCCCGGTACGGAGGGCGGCGTTACGACCTATCTGCCGACAAACGAAGTGATGTCCATCTATGACGCTTCGATGAAGTATCAGAAGGACGGAACGAACCTTGTCGTCATCGCGGGTAAGGAATACGGCACGGGCAGCTCCCGCGACTGGGCGGCAAAAGGCACCTTGCTGCTAGGAGTCAAAGCGGTTATCGCCGAAAGCTTCGAACGGATTCACCGTTCCAACCTGGTTGGCATGGGTGTGCTTCCACTTCAGTTTCTTGAAGGCCAAAGCTGGAAGACCGTTGGCCTGACGGGCCGCGAGACGATTGATATTTCGGGTCTGTCGAATGACGTGAAGCCCGGTCAGAAAGTCCATGTCAAAGCGACCGGCGAAGACGGCAAGGTAACCGAGTTCGACGTCACCGTCCGTCTCGACTCCATGGTCGACGTCGACTACTACCGCAACGGCGGGATCCTGCAAACCGTGCTCCGCCAAATTATGTAGGGACTGGCCGCGCGCCCGTAAAGTTCAGGGACTGCCCCGCGATGGGGCAGCCTCTTCTATTTGCTGATCAACCTGTAAAAGTGCAGGTTATTAAGGCCCAAAACCTCTCCCCACCTATCTGATGTAAAAGTGCAGGTAAATCAGCATGATGCTGGTCCCACAAGCGCCATTTCTGATTTTTACCTGCATTTTCGCATTAGGACAGACTTACTACTACCTTAATGCGGTTTTTAACTGCACTTTAGCAGTTTAATAAGCTTAAGCGGAATCCTATCAACGTAACCACGCAATATAATAAGACGGGCAGCCCATCTTCTCCGGATGGACTGCCCGTTTTATTATATTGCGTATCTTAAATTTATTTGATCATAGTGCCCATACGCTTTGCGAATTCGATTAGAACCGTCGAATACTCGCGCATCGTCTCCATCGTTAGACGGCTGGATGGTCCGGACACGGACAATGCCGCGGCTACCTGGCCATGCCGGTTGAAGATTGGCGCTGCCAGCGCCGCTACCCCCGGCTCGCGTTCCTCGAAGCTGGTCGCATAGCCCTGCTGCACGATCTCCTCCAACTGCTGCTTGTACTGGTCAAGATCGATCGCGAGCAGCCAAGCCGGATCGCCAAAAATCTGCTCCTGCACAAAGCGGTCCGAATACGCGATAAGCACTTTGCTGGATGCACCGGCATAAAGCGGCAGCCTTGCGCCTACCGGCGCTACCCGCCGAACCGGCTGATTGCTTTGGACCGCCTGAATCCGCACGCGCTCCGATCCGTCGCGTACATATATACTAACCGTCTCCCCGAGCCGGTCGCGCAAACGCTCCATCTCCGGCTGCCAGATGACGGACTGGTCATCCGAGCGGGACAGATGCGCCGACAGCTCCCACATCCGCATCCCGAGGTGATAACGCTCGGACGACGGATCACGCTCTACGAAGCCGCGGTCTTCCAACGTTGCCAGCATGCGGTGGACGGTGCTTTTGTGCAGGCCTACCTTATCTGCGATCTCTGACATTGCCAGATCCGTTCCCTCTATGAAACAGAGCAAAATATCCAGCGCCCGCTCAACCGCACGTACATTTGATTTGCCTTCTTCCATCCAGTCCGCCCTCCCTTAATCCGCTCAAATTTTGGTTTCGTACAATGAAACTTATTATCATTCAGTATACCTTAATTCAGCGATAATGGTAAAGAAAAGATCTTTCATTACAGCCTGATTACAAATGCTTAACATTACGTCGACATCAATTGACAGGCCTAACCCTACGGGTCTACGATAAAAGTACTAGATATGTAATAGCGCTTACATAGTTAGTAGTGAGGGAGGGACGATGCGATGAGCACAACAATGATGACACCAATGCCGCTTGAAACCGGCTTTCCTCAAACGCTGCAGCCTTTTCCGCTTGATGGCGGACTGCAGAAACAGCGACCGCAAGCGAAGACGCGCAAGCATTTCTTCATCGCGCTGGTTGCTTCATTCACGGCTTTATGCTTACTGCTTGTTCTCGTCTTCTACGGATATGTGGCCTGGATGCTGACTTATCCTTATGTAGCCCCGCTTACTTCCAACCCGAAGGCCGCTGCCGGCCTCGATTACGAAGATATTTTATTCCCGAGCGCCAGCGGAAAAACAACTGTCAGCGGCTGGTATGTACCCGCCTCGGACAATGATTCCGACGCTGTTCTGGCAAGCTCCACGGCAAAATCGGAACGCACCGTTATTTTTAGCCACGGCTACGGCGCGAACCGCGAAGAAGATTGGGTACCCATGTATGATCTGACCAAGCTGCTTCACGGGCTTCACTATAATGTGGTGCTTTTTGATTACGGCTATGCCTCGCAGAAATACAAAGCGCCGGCTACCGCAGGGATTGAAGAATCGCAGCAGCTGCTCGCAGCCGTCAACTTCGCCAAGTCCCGGGGCGCCCAAGAGATAGTCGTATGGGGCTTCTCGATGGGAGCGGGCACGGCTCTCCAGGCCGCGCTTCAGACGAAGGATATCGACGCGATGATTCTGGACAGCACCTTCCTGGCAACGGCCGATACGATGTTCCATAACGTGACGCAAATTTTGCCGCTTCCGAAGTTCCCGTCCAAGCAGTTGATCGAAATGCTGCTCCCAACCTGGTCGGGCACAAGCCTGAAGCAAGTACCGGTTGATCAAATATTAACGAAATCCTTTAATATACCGCTCTACATTATGCATGGCACAAGCGATGCCAAAGCTCCTTACCAGTTAGCCGAGCAGATAGCGGCGGATCAGACGAATCCGCTGTCCCGCTCCTGGATCGTACCAAACGGCCAGCACGAAATGCTCTTCCGCGCTTCGCCAACCGAATACATCCAGCGCGCGGCCCTTTTCCTCGGTCAGGTTGATCAGCAGTTCCAGGAATTACATCCTGCCAAAGACAATACGAAAACCACTTAGCATACAGCCCTTATAGGATGACAAGCGTAAACGGCTGTGCCGTCCTTAGGAGGGGCAGCCTACGTTTCGCGAATGAAATATAAGCACAGTATAAAAAAACTTATACTTTCTTATATTTCAAAAAAGCCACCGCAGCATCAAGTGTTCGAAACACAATTTGATGCCGCAGTGGCCTTTTATTTTTAAACCTGCTATTGCTTGAGCAGAGACAGAAACTCCGAACGAAGCGCACTGTCCGAGAACACGCCGCGAACGGCCGACGTAACCGTCTTGCTGCCCGGCTTTTTCACGCCGCGGGCGCACATGCACAGATGCTCGCCTTCAACGACTACCATCACGCCCTGCGGCTTCAGCACTTCTTGCATAATGTCCGCAATCTGCGTCGTAATCCGCTCCTGCACCTGGAGTCTTCTCGATACCGCTTCAACCAGTCTTGCAAGCTTGCTGAGACCGGCGATTTTGCCGCTTGGAATATATCCGATGTGCACCTTCCCGAAGAACGGCGCCATATGATGCTCGCATTGGCTGTAATAAACAATGTCTTTGACAATAACAAGCTCTTCATGCTGCTCGTCGAAGGTAACGCCCAGCACCTCGCGCGGATCTACCTCGTAGCCCGCGAAAATCTCTTCATACATCCGGGTAACGCGAGCCGGTGTCTCCAGCAGCCCTTCTCTTTCGACGTCTTCGCCAACCAGCTTCAAGATTTCTTTAACATGATGCTCGATTTGCTCCCGGTTGCGCGATACCGCCGAATTGACGTAGTCTTTCATCCCCGCCATTTCGTACCACCTCTCCGGCTACTACCAACTGACCGCACTTTATTTTCGTGGCATTTTCTGATTTTTCATCATTTGCTGTGCACGATTCATTTGCTGTTTGTTCAAGTTGTAGCCCATTTGTTTGGCCATTTTTTGAATCATTTCAGGGTCGCTTTGCATCTTCTCAAGCTGCTTGCGCAGGTAGAATACCCCGATAAAAAATCCGCCTGCAACCCCTACGATTAAAGTTACAATCGGAATAATGATGTTCCACATAATTACGAACTCACCCGGCCCTTTCTACTAATCCAGCCTATAGTCTATAATGACCCCTATAATAGCATGTAAAGCAGGCATTCGCAAACGTCCCGCGGAAGTAAATTTTCCTAGCTTTCGCGCGGGATGGAAGCTCCTTCTTCCGCTCTAAGGCGGTCAGCCTCCAGACTGGCAATCGCACGCTCCAAATAGGCTCTGGCTTCCTCGTCCGACTCCTTCGGCAGCGCCTCGATCAAGGCTTCCATCGCTTCGTCGCCGCCTATCCGGGAGAGTGCCCAAGCAGCCGTTCCGCGCAGCACCGGACGCGTATCGTCCTTCAGCACGCCGATCAAATCCGGCACGGCGCTCTTCTCTTTAAAGTTGCCCAGACCGATAACCGCGTTGCGCTGAATCGGCTTCTTGCCGCGCCAAGCGGAGGAAGTGTGGCCGTAACGTTCTTTGAATTCCCGGTTGCCGATCGTCAGCAGCGGCACGAGCAGCGGCTTGACCAGCTCCGGATCCGGCTGGAGCTCCGGCTGATGGGTCCAGTTCTTGCCCCGGTTCACGGGGCAGACCGTCTGGCAGGTATCGCAGCCATACAGCCGGTTGCCGATCTTGCGCATGTATTCATCGGAGATAAAGCCTTTGGTTTGCGTAATAAACGAGATGCACTTATTCGAATCCAGTTGTCCCGGACCAACCAGCGCGTCCGTCGGGCATGCGTCGATGCATTTGGTGCACTCCCCGCAGCCCTCCGTCACCGGCGTATCCGGCTCGAACGGAATATTCGTGATCATCTCGCCAAGGTAAATCCATGAGCCTAGGTCCTCGCTTAGGATCGAGCAGTTCTTCGCGCTCCAGCCGATTCCGGCACGCTCGGCAACCGCCCGGTCCGACAAGGCGCCCGTATCGACCATACTCTCGAACCGAGCTTCAGGAACGCGTTCCTTCAGCCAGGCCTCAAGCCTCGCCATCCGGTCCCGCAGCACCTTATGATAATCGTCGCCCCAAGCGGAACGCGACAAAATACCGCGCCGGGCTCCCGGTTCCGACTTTGGCGGATTAGGCAGCTTCGCCGGGTAAGCGACGGCAATCGCGATGATCGATTGCGGATTATCAAACAGCAGAGCCGGATTGGTCCGCTTGTCCAAATCCGGCTCCTCGAAGCCCGACTCGCGGCCAAGCTCGCGATGCCGGATCAGCCTTGTTTTCAACTCGGT
Organism: Paenibacillus sp. MMO-177; assembly: GCF_037147795.1. Taxonomy (NCBI): domain Bacteria; kingdom Bacillati; phylum Bacillota; class Bacilli; order Caryophanales; family Paenibacillaceae; genus Paenibacillus; species Paenibacillus sp. MMO-177. The sequence continues at coordinate 39,456 of NZ_JBBCUR010000013.1, forward strand.
AAACGGATCGGCGGAAGCAAAGCCAATCTTGTCGATGCCAAGGCTTGCCGCCGCTTCGCGTAATTCTTCTTTCAACAATATCCAGCGGCTGCCGTCCATCAGCACCCGGCTCCCTTCCTTTAAATTCACAACCGTCTAATCGCTTCGCGGGCAAGCTCGTCGCACCGGTTATTCCACTCGTTGTCGCTATGCCCTTTTACTTTGATGTATTCCACCTGATGGCGCTTCATCAGATCCCATAGGATTTTCCACAAATCCTGATTCTCTACCGGCTCCTTCTTGCTGTTCTTCCAGCCATTGCGCATCCAGCCATGAATCCAGCCCTTCTGGAAGCAGTTCACGACATAAGCGGAATCGCTGTATATCTTTGCTTTGCACGGCTCCTTCAGAAGGCTCAGCGCTTCAATAACCGCCTGAATCTCCATCCGGTTGTTCGTCGAATGCTTCTCGCCCCCGGAAAGTTCTTTCCGGTGGACACCGTAGAACAGAACCGCTCCCCAGCCGCCCGGCCCCGGGTTCCCCGAGCAGGCGCCGTCCGTATAAATCGTTACTTCCTTCATTCGACCATCTCCTACAAAGAATTGCGAAGCAATTCTTACTTCGAAAGCATACGCTTAAAGAATTGCGAAGCAATTCTTACTTCGAAAGCGTACGATTAAAGAATTGCGAAGGAATTCTTACTTCGAAAGCGTACGCTTAAAGAATTGCGAAGCAATTCTTACTTCGAAAAGCATATGCTTAAAGAGCAATTCTCAAAGCCTATAACGCCTTTGCCTGTTTGATAGGCCATAATATAAAATCCGCTCTGCCGTGGATCATGGAACGCGGTACGGTGCCGAATATCCGGCTGTCTTTGCTGGCTCTCGCATGGCGGTTGTCCCCCATAACGAAATATTGCCCTTTCGGGACAATAACCGGCATAAAGTCCAGATCCTCGATTTCGACATCGGTATAAGCCTCCGATACCTTTTCCCCGTTGCGGTACAGCTGTTTATTGTAAATTTCAATGCGGTCGCCCGCCATGCCAACAACCCGCTTCACCAAATAATCTTTTTCGGTGCCGTAAGCGGAAGGATCCTCGAGAATAACGATATCCCCAAGCTTGGGATTACCGATCAGATAAGCCGCTTTATTCACGAACAGCCACTCCCGGTCCTGAAGCGTCGGCTCCATGGAATGACCTTCGACAGTCGATAGATTAAAGACAAACAGGTGCAGCACCATAACGATCAGAAAAGAAATCGTAATGGTCTTCGCCCACTCCAGCACTTCCTTGAACCAATGCGGCTTTTCGCGAGCTTCCCGCGGGGCGGTTTCATTCAGATCCGAAGGGGATACACTCACAGCCTACCCCTCACTTTCCCCGCAAGTGCCGTGCCAGTCAGCATAGTAGCTTTGGACAATGTCATCGTGGAAAGGCACCGCTCCCTCATCCATCCGTTTGAGCAGCGCTGCCAGTCCTTGCTGAACCTTGTCCTCCACCATCTGCGGATAATGGTAAGCCAGCTTGTGCATCTGGTACTCGTCCTGATCCACGACATAACGGTTGCCTTCGGTCGTCCGGATCACGTCCAGATCATAATCGATATAAGTAAGCACATCCCCCTGCAAATAGGGTGGAGATGCGATATTGCAATAGTAACGGATGCCGCTGTCTTCCAGCAGCGCTACGACATTAAACCATTCACCCGGAAGAAAGAACGATACCGCGGGCACGCGGCTGATCCATTGCTTGCCGTCGGATTCCAATATTGGCGTCTGACGATTTATAAGCACAATGATTTGGTTATCCCGGTGCACCGGCGCAAGCCGTTCCGCCGGCACAAGGTAGTTGCGCTGCCATGTTCGGTGAATATGACCGTCGTGCTTGAAGCTTTTGATAACGCAGTGCCGATAAATGTCCATGACGCCTCTCCTTACTTATTGTGAAACGGGCCAAGGGCGGATCAAACGCCCTATTCGTATGTTCCAAACAATAGTCCTTTTAAATAGAAAAGCATATCTGACCGCCAAAAGCAATGGCGATGCAGATATGCCCTGCACAATATGGCTAATAGGCTGAATTTGGAAGCCGTTTAGCCTGCTACAATACTTAATTTTTGGAATGAACGGAAAAAGTCGTTCGAAGCATAACCCATCGCTTCATATAACGGCAACACCGGTTCATTATGCTCGTCGGCGGTAATTAATATTTTGGAAACGTTGCGCTGCTCGAAGCGCTGCCGCAAAGCTTGTATAAGGCCCTTGCCAATTCCTTGGCGGCGATACTCCGTATGAACAGCGATACGATAGTAATAACCCTTGTTATTATCAATCGTGCCGATGATCATACCTACAATTTCCGACTGTTCGACAGCGACAAGTACAAGCTCACTGTCCCATGACAATTGACGCGCAAAAGCTTCCATCGTTTGTTCGTAACACTCTTCAGACAATACTTCCTCAAGGAGTGTAGTGACAGGTCTGTAGTCAGACAACTGGAAGGAACGAACGTTCATTAATTATACACCTTCTATACCTTGTCATAGTGCTGCATTTATATATTTTACGACATTTTTTAACGAAATCCTCCTTTAGTCTTAAAAATAACTTAAAAATTTTAAAGAAATTTGCTAAATTACGTTGAAAACGCTTTATTTTAAGCGCTTACATGTATTTATTGGCTGTTTGCTCTGGATTCGGCTCGTTTTCTAACGTTTTTGCATATTTCCATGACTTACGTGACATTCTACATCTTGTACGACTTTGTCCGTCACCATTCGACTTTCGCAACATTAATGTTGATTTATGTACTCGGATAAGGGATAATATGAGAAGAGTTTTACATAACCTATTTATGGGAGGCTGTTAATCATGGCTCATCAATTACCTGCTTTGCCTTACGCTAAAGACGCTCTTGAACCGCATATCGACGCTCTGACAATGGAAATCCACCACGGTCGTCACCACAACACTTATGTTACAAACCTGAACGCTGCTCTGGAGCAAGCTCCTGAGCTGCAAGACAAGTCCCTGGAAGAACTGCTGGCTAACAACCTGGCAATCGTTCCGGACGCAATCAAAACGGCTGTACGCAACAACGGCGGCGGCCATGCAAACCACTCCCTGTTCTGGGAAGTTATCGGCCCTAACGGCGGCGGCGCTCCAACCGGCGCACTTGCTGCAGCTATCGACAGCGAACTGGGCGGCTTCGACGCGTTCAAAGCTGAATTCGCAAAAGCAGCTACAACTCGCTTCGGCAGCGGCTGGGCTTGGCTGTCCGTTAAAGACGGCAAGCTGAAAGTATCGAGCCTGCCTAACCAAGACAGCCCGATCTTCGAAGGCGAAACGCCTATTCTTGGTCTGGATGTTTGGGAGCATGCTTATTACCTGAACTACCAAAACAAACGCCCTGACTACATTGCAGCGTTCTGGAACGTTGTAAACTGGGCTGAAGTTGGCAAACGTTACGAAGCAGCTGTTAAATAAGCAGTTGTTCCAATAGAACAAGGCTGTCCCTTTGGGGCAGCCTTGTTTATTTTTGTCTCAATATGCTCCCCGCAGCAGCTGCTTCGTGCACACGGATAGGCATCCGCCGCATAAGATGGATCAGGATGATTGCCTAATCTGTCATACGAAGGAGTCTGACAAAACGCATGAGCAGCTATACTTATAAGTATATCGAAGGGAAAGGCAACAACACCGTTGTGAGCAACTGCGGCTGCGGGGGCACGCGGACGTTAATGCCTGGACCGCCTCCGCCACCTCCTGGACCTGGGCCGTTCCCGCCAGGGCCGGGGCCGTTCCCGCCAGGGCCTGGGCCGTTCCCGCCAGGGCCTGGGCCGTTCCCACCAGGGCCAGGGCCGTTCCCGCCAGGGCCTGGGCCGTTCCCACCAGGGCCGGGGCCGTTCCCACCAGGGCCGGGGCCGTTCCCGCCAGGGCCGGGGCCGTTCCCGCCGTTCTTCCCGCCGTTCCCGCCAGGGCCAGGACCGGCATTTGTAACAGTCGTCATTAACGGCGGACGTTTCTTCCCGAACGTGACGAGCGCTTATCGCGTACCGTTCCGGCCTGGCATGAGCATTCGCGATTCGCTTGCACTAACCGGCGTTGTACGCTTCTCTTTTAACGGCCAGATTGCTTCGGTAAGCGGAATTCCGATCGGCGGACCAATCCAGTGTGTCCTCCGCTTGAACGGCCGTATCATACCGCAAACGCTGCTGACATTCCCGGTACAGCGCTTTGATACGGTTGCAGTCGAGCTGTTTTTCAACGTAACCGGACGGTCTGACGAAGAGGATGAATTGCCGAAGGAACTGAAGGACATTGCCCATCTGAACGTTGCCGAACACTTCGCCACCTATGATAAGGAAGAGAAATCATGATTTATCCGAGCTGCAAGGCCCTATTCGGCCTTGCAGCTTTTTTTGGGCGGTTCCGCGCGGTCCTTGCCCTAAAAAGCAGTTTTCAGCCTTCAACTGTACATTTTCTGACTATTTCGTCCACTGAAGGCGGATTTCCGCCTTTCATGCATCAACATTGCCCCGGTTCAGCGCCGTTCTCGCGCCGATAGGCCGTTGTCAGCCTATCGGCTACACTTTCTGACCCATTTACCCATCCGAAGGTCGGGTACCCTCCTTTGAAGATAAGCTTCACCGTTCTATACCTAAGCGTAAGATGCACATTGCACGAAATGCAGTATAATCAGCCCCTAGGTTAGGGCTGATACAATTACGCTGCACAAAGTGCACTATATTCTTACAATTTGAATCTATATAGCCCACTCCCACCCCAATATCCTGCACTCTGTGCAGGATATTCCGTGATACTGCATGCAAATGCTCCATTATACTGTATTCCGTGCAATGTAGTCGGAGCGGTCTTTGTAGCGACTAGCTGATTACCGCTTATTGCCCCGATTAGCCGATTGTCCCAATCTGTCGAATGCCCGATCACCCCAATACCCAAATGAGGCCGCGCGGGTATCCGGGGTTTCGTGCTATGCTAACAAACAAATCCTGCATCCACAGCGGGAAGGCCGCGGAACCATGCTCCGCGGCCTTTCCTTCAACCCGTTCAATCTCATTTAGCCTTGGCAGGCTTATCCTGCTCTTCCCCTTGCTTAATGACTTTGCCCTTGCCGCTGATCAGCTTTAGCTGATCGTTCTCGTAGCCAACATCGTAGGTTACCTGATATTTGCTGAGCCGGTATTCCCCGTCCACCCGTTCATCAACCGAAATGATTGCCGTTACGATCGCCTCGTCGTTGCTTTCCTTCGTGACATGGATGTTGTCGATAACCACGTTCCGGGTCATCATGTAACCCTGACGGAACACCTCGTAGCTGGTGCCAAGCTTCCAGTTGCCGCCAAGCAAGGAATAAGCGTAAACATAGTCGGCATTATTAAGACTATCGTAAAAGTGGGTAACCAAATATTCCGCATACTCGGTAATCGACGCATCCTTCTTAACGTTACTGTCCTCCTCGGCCGGCTTCCATTCCGGCAAGGTCTTCATCGGATGCTCCGACCACGCCTCGGCCATATCCAGTACGTTAACGATCGGTATGCTGAATCCAATCGAGCTTTGCTCGATTCCGGCGGAGTTGATGCCGAGAACCTCGCCCGTCTTCTTGTCGACCAGCGGCCCGCCGCTGTTGCCCGGAGCAATCGGCGCCGAAATCTGGTACAGATCGTTATACGTGTAAGGCTTGATCTCGAAGCTCCGGCCTAAGCCACTGACAATGCCGGTTGTAACGGTATTCTGGAAGCCAAGCGGACTGCCGATCGCGATTACTTCGTCGCCAATCTCCGCTTTTTCCTTGCGAACCATCGCAAGCGGCTCTACTCCCGCAAGTCCGGCAACCCGCACAACCGCAACGTCGGTCTCCGTACTTATGCCGATGACATCTCCTTCAAGCTCACGCGCATCGGCCGTTTTTACCGTAACCTTGCTGGCCCCGGCAACCACATGGGCATTGGTTATCAGGTCGCCCTTATCGTTATAGACGAAACCCGAGCCTTGCGTTCCGTCCTCGGTTTCGATCATGACAACCAGCTTTTGCGTTGCGTATATAATATCCTTTAACGATTTAGGCGCACCTGCGTTTGCATCAGCGAGCAGCGGCAGGCCGCTCAGCTGCTTCGGCACCTCCGCATGTATATACGCAGCGGTGCCCGCTCCCGCGCAGAGCACCGCCGCAGACGCGATGAGACTAATCCATGTTCCTTTTTTCATGACCTATTCCCCTAATCCAAATACCAAGTCATATGATCGATAGCCACTGTTGCCTTCTCATCCTGCACATGATGAACAACAAAGGAGAAGCTGAACGTGTCCCCCGCCTCAATATAAGAAGGGGTTGCATCCACCTTGCCCGTCGTAATCACTTTTCCTTCCGAATCATGAACCGTATATTCAATGACAACGGAGTAAATCGGCCGGGTAGCTGCGTTGAGCAGTTCCCCCTTCACGTTAAAGTCGCCGAAAAGATCAAACTGCGCATCGATATGCTTTACTTTAACCGCTGCCGTCTGATTGATTAGATCCTCTTCCGCCGCCTTTTGCATCGCCTGCTCAATCCGCTGCTGCTCCGCATCCTCGAAATTTTTCTTTTCCACTACGATACGGTCGTAAAGCTTAGTCAACTTCTCGTTGTCAGGCGCGTAGATGAGCCCTTTTTGCGCTGCCGTAATAGCCGCCGAGAAATTCTTCTTCCTCCGCATCGCATCGGCCTCGTTATAGCTGATATCCGCAATTTTCGCTTCAATCTTCTGACGCAGCGCAAGCGCCTCCTCGCCGGACAAGCCCTTCACCTGGTTATACTCGCCCGCAAGGTCGTCAATGCCGTTCATGCTCTCGTATTCCGCCGATACTTGAAGCACCGTCACCTTCGTCGACATTTCGTCAACCTGATCCCGCACTCTGCCGAAAATCGGCTCCTCACGGCCGCGCAGCTTCGACTTCACCTGCTCCAGCTGGACAGAAGCTTCGCCCAGATCCTGATCGTCCAGACGCTGCTGAATTTCCGTCAACGTACGGTCAAGCGATAAAGCTTCCTCCACAACCTTCAAATCCGCCTGCACCGGCTTAAAATCCGGGCGTGCATCCGCCGCTTTGTTCAACTGCCGGAATGCCTCCTCGTATTTGCCCGCCAATGCTTCTTGTCTTGCAGCATTCTGCCAATCCAGAACACGGTTATTTAATTTAGCTTCATATAAGTAATAGGACAACAGCACCGCTGCAATGCCAACGAACAAAATGACGGGAATCAGTCCGATAAACAAATTGCCCCGGCCAGTCTGCTTTAAAGGTGGCTGCGACGTCTCCAATGCTGAGCTTGCCTGGTCCTTTGCGATATCCCATTCTTCCAACGCTGCCGCCTGATCATCTGTTCCTTGCTGCAAATTCCGCTGTGGCTCCAGCAGCCTGCCGCATCTGCTGCAGTATACGGCATCCGCATCATGCTCCCTAACGCAATGATGGCAATACAATTTCATTCTCCTCCAACTTGAGTGTTCATCTCTTTATATCTCTTATCTATTCTATATGAAAAAATAAATGATCTCCATTTTTCCTTTACGGAAAATAAAAAAAGTTTCTCCAACCCTTTCCAAATTTAACATCAAAAAAGCCGAACCCCGCTTCAGCAGGATCCGGCACGTCGCAAATCGCCTATTTTACTCCAATCGGCACCATACACATACCCGTTCGTTCATCGCTTCGCATCGCAACCCTTTAGAAGCAGCCTCCCGTGCCTCATCACCGGTAAATGGTCTGGTCGCTGCTGTTGAACGCAATAGCAACAAAGCCGCTGCGCAGAGGTTTCCCCCTTCACAGCAGCGTGTTTTACGTTCATGGCCTCAAACGAGACGCTCTCGCAAATATTTGCGGACTTCCTCCGACAGATCCTCCCGCTCCAGGGCGAAATCAATCGTCGCCTTCACGAATCCCAGCTTATCGCCGACGTCATGGCGTTTGCCCATAAAACGATGCGCCAAAATCGGAGCGATACGATTCAGCTGCTGAAGGCTGTCCGTCAGCTGAATTTCCCCGGCCTTGCCCGGCTTGGCTTGCTCCAATAACTCGAAGATCGCCGGATCCAGCACATACCGCCCAACAACCGCCCAATTGGATGGGGCATGCCCCGGGGCAGGCTTCTCGATGAGGTCTAGAATGCGGTTATGGGAAGGATCAGCCTGATCAAAAGCGGCAATGCCGTATTTATGCGTCTGATCCCAAGGCACTTCCATCAGGGCGACAACCGAGGAGCCCGTCTCCTCGTACTGATGGATCATCTGCTGCAGGCAAGGCGGCTCGGAACGCAGAATGTCATCGCCAAGCAGCACCGCAAACGGCTCGTCGCCGATAAAACGCCGCGCGCATAAAACGGCATGCCCAAGTCCAAGCGGCTCCTTCTGGCGGACATAATAGATGTCGGCCAGATGCGAGATATCCCGGACGATGGCGAGCATCTCTTCGTTGCCGCGTTCCTCGAGTTCTTTTTCCAGCTCGTAAGATTTGTCAAAATGGTCCTCGATCGCCCGCTTATGCCGCCCGCTGACGATAATGATGCTGTCGATGCCGGACTGCACCGCTTCTTCCACAATATATTGAATAGCCGGCTTATCGATAATCGGAAGCATTTCCTTCGGCTGCGCCTTGGTGGCGGGCAGGAATCGCGTACCGAGTCCTCCTGCCGGAATAATGGCTTTGCGTACCTGCTGCCTCTTCTTCTCATAAAACATGGCCGTCACCCTTTCGATCTCACATTGGCGGTTTACGGATTCAGCGGCAGCCGGACGACGAATACCGCCCCTTGCTCCGCGTCCTCAATCTCGATCGTTCCGCCATGAATGTCGATAATCTTCTTCACAATAGATAAGCCAAGCCCGCTTCCGCCCTGGGAACGGTCCCTCGACGGATCGATTTTGTAAAAACGCTCGAATACCCGGTCCCGTTCCTCCTCCGGAATTCCGCTGCCCGTATCGGAGATCCGGACAACGGCATAGCCGTTTTTCTCCGACAGCTGGAACGAGATTTTGCCTTCCTCCGGCGTAAATTTCATGCTGTTGGTAAGCAGGTTGATCCATACCTGACTCAGCTGATCCTCGTCGGCTTTAATCACGGTCTCTTCCATTAACAGCTCTACCGTCAGCCGCTTCGCAAGCCAGGCCGGCTCGCAGGACAAGACGACGTCGCGAAGCTGCCTGTCGAGCCGGTAGGCGACCGGCTTATACGGATGATGCTCGGAATCGAGCGACGCCAGCTTCAGCAGATTTTCGCTCAGCCGGGAAAGACGGCTGCTCTCCTGCTTAATAATACCAACATAACGATTCCGGTCCCCTTCCGTCAAATCCTCGCTGCGCAGCGCCTCCGCAAAACCGCCGATCGAGGTAAGCGGCGATTGGATTTCATGCGATACGTTGGATACGAAATCGCGGCGCATCGTCTCCAGCTGCGACAAGCTATGCGCCATCTTGTTAATGCTGTCCGCAAGCTCTCCTAGCTCGTTCTTATGCGACATCGGAAGCTGTACGCCAAAGTCGCCTTTGGCAATGCGGGTTGTGGCGGCCGTCATCATTTTGAGCGGCTTCACCAGATAACGGGCAGCAAACAAAATCAGGATACAACCGACCACCAGCAGCGTAATGAGAATGGTGAACGTATTCCGCTGGAAGCTGCGGACCTGCCGGACATGATCCGGGGTAATAAAGACGGCCCATTCCGTGTTGCCGAATTGGGCCAGTCGGCCGTATGCCGGAGGCGAAGGCGGACCGCTCTGATGTTCGTCGGTATACTTTACCCGTTCCGTTTTGCCTCCAAATATGTTCTCGACCGTCTTGTAAGTCAAATGATTCACAATCGCGCGGCTCGTCCGGCCGACCTGAATAACAAATCCGTTCCGGTTGACGGCAACGATCGACATTTCCTGAAGGCTAGAGACCTGCTCGAGGAACATCGGCAAGGACCGCGGAGACGAATCGTTATACAGCTTCTCCAGCCGGGTAATCATCATTTCCTCCAGGCCGTTCTGCCCCTGAAGATCCCGCTTGAAAAGCTGGTTCGCCGTATAATAGGCAATACTAATACTTACTAATACGATGACCAGAAAAGTCACCGCTATTCGCACATACAAGCTGCGGATCATGCCCGCTCCTCCAATCGGTAGCCCAGGCCGCGGATCGTTACGATGCGGAAGCCGAAATCCTCCTCCGGAAACCGCTCGCGAAGCCGCTTAATATGTACATCAACCGTACGCTCGTCCCCTTCGTAGTTCATCCCCCACAGCTGCTCGATCAGATGCTCCCTTGTGAAGGTTTTGCCCGGATAGCTTGCCAGCTTGAAGAGGAGCTCGAATTCCTTCGGCGGCAGCAGAATCTTATCGCCGTTCGCAACGAGCTGGAAGTCCGAGCGGTTCATCGACAATCCGCCCAGCTCCACCACCTGCGAGGAAGCAATGCGGTAGCGCTTGAGCAGCGCCTTAACCCGGACGATCAGCTCCGGCGGATCAAACGGCTTCACAACGTAATCATCGGCGCCAAGCTCAAAGCCTTTCACCTTATGTGCCGTCTCGCCCTTGGCCGTCAGCATCAAGAGCGGCATGTCGAACGACTCTCGCAGCTCCGCGCATAAGGCCCAGCCGTCCATTTTGGGCATCATCACGTCAATAACCGCGAGATCCGGTTTGACCGCCTCCAAACGGGTTAACGCATCTTCTCCGTTGGTTGCTTCAATCACTTCATATCCTTCTCTTCGCAAAAACAAGCTGACCAGCTCGCGTATATTCGGATCGTCGTCCACGACGAGTATTTTCGGCATAATGGAGCACCTCCCGTTCACTATCTTTCTACAATAATACATCTAGATGAAAATAAGATGAACTGTATTGACAAAGTTTACAGATTGTAATAATTTTAAACTAGAAATTGCGACATAAGCCAACATCATATAGATAGAGTGGAGGAATTCTTCATGTACAAAACAGTCATTATCGGTACCGGCCCTGCCGGATTAACAGCGGCGATCTATCTGGCGCGCGCAAATATGGAGCCTCTCGTAATTGAAGGCTGGCAGCCAGGCGGTCAGCTGACAACAACAACGGAAATCGAGAACTTCCCGGGCTTCCCTGAAGGCATTCTTGGCAGCGAGCTGATGTCCAACATGCGCAAGCAAGCGCAGCGTTTCGGCGCCTCCTTCCGCAACGGCTCCGTAAAAAGCGTCGACTTCAGCAAACGCCCTTATACGCTTGACGTTGAAGGCATCGGCGAAATTCAAGCGGAGACGGTTATTATCTCGACTGGCGCTTCCGCGAAATACCTCGGCATTCCGGGCGAGCAAGAAAACATCGGCCGCGGCGTCAGCACTTGCGCAACTTGCGACGGCTTCTTCTTCAGGGGCAAAAAGCTGATCATCGTTGGCGGCGGCGACTCCGCAATGGAAGAAGCGGTATTCCTGACTCGCTTTGCTTCCGAAGTAACGGTTGTTAACCGTCGCGATGAGCTCCGCGCTTCGAAAATCATGCAGGACCGCGCACGCGCGAACGAAAAAATCAGCTGGAACCTGAACAAAACTCCGCTTGAGATCGTTCCCGGCGAAATGGGCCTGAAAGGTCTGAAAGTACGCAACAACGCAACCGGCGAAGAAGAATTCGTGGAAGCGGACGGCGTGTTCATCACGATCGGCCATACGCCTAACACGAAATTCCTCGGCGGCCAAATCGACACCGACGAGCAAGGCTACATTATCGTGAAGCCCGGCACTTCGGAAACCAACATTCCTGGCGTATTCGCATGCGGCGACGTGCAGGACCGTCAATACCGCCAAGCGATTACGGCGGCAGGCAGCGGCTGCATGGCAGCTCTGGATGCAGAACGCTTCCTGGAAGCGCAAAGCCATGACGCGGTTCATGCTTAAAAATTAAAAATTCGGAATTGCCTGTGGCTCGTTCGGACGGTTCATAGTATAATGAGGGAAGTTCGAACGACAATTTAAAGGCAATGCTACCTATAAAGGTACAACCTCGCTGATTTTTATAATTAGCCGGTTGTGCCTTTTTCTTGTTTTACCCCATTATTCGATTGGAGTGATCTTACCTTTATGCTGCTCGAAGCGATCTATCACAGACCCAAACAAAATTGGGCTTACGCTTATGACAAAACGACGTTACATATTAGGATTCGTACGAAACGCAATGACGCGGAGCGCGTGGAGCTCATTGCCGGAGACAAATACAACTGGGCCGGCACGTTTGCCGTTGTCCAGATGACCGTGCTCTCCTCCGACGCGCTTTTTGATTACTGGGAAGCTTCCATCGAGCCTCCCTTCCGCCGGCTTCGTTATGCGTTCCGCCTGACGGACGGCGATGAAACGGTGATCTTGACGGAAACCGGCTTTCCGGCCGAGCTGCCGGATAATCCGAATACGTTTTTTGACTTCCCTTATATTAATCCGGTGGATGTGTTCTCCCCTCCGGCTTGGGTGAAGGACGCGGCGTTTTATCAGATCTTCCCGGAGAGATTCGCAAACGGCGATCCTTCGCTGAACCCGGAGTTAACGGAAGAATGGGGCGGCAAACCAACGCCTACGAACTTCTTCGGCGGCGATCTGCAAGGCGTGTTGGACCATCTGGATTATTTGGCCGAGCTCGGCATTAACGCCGTCTACTTCACCCCGCTGTTTGAAGCAACAACGAACCATAAATACGATACCGAGAACTATATGCAGGTCGATCGTCATTTTGGCACAAACGAGAAGCTGAAGGAGCTAGTTGAGGAATGTCATAAGCGCGGAATCCGGGTGCTGCTGGATGCGGTGTTTAACCATGCGGGCCGGACGTTCCCGCCGTTTGTGGATCTGTTGAAAAACGGCGAGAAATCCGTCTATGCAAATTGGTTCCATGTACGGGAATGGCCGCTTCGGGTGGAGGACGGCATCCCTACTTACGAGACGTTCGCCTTTGAGCCGATGATGCCGAAGCTGAATACGGAAAATCCGGATGTGAAGGCCTACTTATTCAATGTGGCGCGTTATTGGATCGAAAAAATCGGAATCGACGGCTGGCGGCTTGACGTGGCCAACGAGGTGGATCACCAGTTCTGGCGGGAGTTCCGTCAAGCGGTGAAATCCGTAAAGCCGGATGCGTATATCCTCGGCGAGATCTGGCATGACGCGATAATGTGGCTGGAGGGCGACCAATTCGACGCGGTGATGAACTATCCGTTTACGAACGCGGTGCTGGACTTCTTCGGGCATCAGACGATTGGCGCGAAGGCTTTCGCCGACGCCATCGGCCGGCAGCTGGCCGCTTATCCGCAGCAGGTGACGGAGACGGCGTTTAACCTGCTGGACAGCCATGATACGCCGCGTCTTCTGACGATCTGCGGCGATGAAGTCGATTCAATGAAGCTGGCGGCTCTGTTCCAGCTGACTTATCCGGGCACGCCGTGCATCTATTACGGCGATGAAGTGGGCATGAACGGCGAGGGCGATCCCGACTGCCGGAAATGCATGGTGTGGGAGCCGGAGCAGCAAAATCAGGAGCTGCTCGCTTTCTACAAGCAGGCGCTTGCGCTTCGGCGCAAGCACGCCGCGCTGCGCAGCGCGGACATCCGCTTCCTGCAGGCAGCGGATGGCGAAGATGGCGGCGTTATCGTGTACGAACGCCGCGATGGGGACGAGCGCATCCTCGTCGCGATGAATGCGCGAGGACGCGAGGCTGTTGCCGCCGTGCCAGCCGGCGGCACCTGGGTGTCGCTGCTCGGCGATGAGCAGCGGCTTGAGCCGGCAGCGGGGAAGCTGCGGCTGCGGCTCCCGGGGTACGGCTACGGCATTTGGAAGCAGCTTGTTTAAAGCGGAAAGACGGACACAGCATCATGCTGGTCCGTCTTATTTTTTATCAGGCTTGCTTGCCCGATAGAAGCGATTGCGGATTAAGGTAACGACCGTTTGAATCAGAAGCAGCAGCAGGATGCCGCTAAGAAAGGAATAAAAGTTGATATAGATCGTGTTGGTATATTGGTTTAACCAGCCGAATTCCGTAATTCGGCCGTCTATCTGATCACGTATCCGCTGGGCTTTATCCACTTGAAGCAGGACCGATACCGCAAAAAAGACAAGCAGGATAAGCAATACCCGGACTCTATTGTATTGAACCAGATACCGTTCCCTATGTACGATCAAAGCTATACCGGCCAATAAGAGCAGATACATCGGCAGCTCAACAAACCAAAGGATATCCGCCGGATTCCCATTGCCGGAAGTACCATCCGGGATCATCTCAATCGTAAACAGATCAACAAGAAAAATAAGAATAACATTAATCAAGAACACAATGAGCGTCACAATCCGCAATGCTTTCGTATTCAATGCTCGCCACCTCCCACAGCCCACGCCGAGTCTCGCGCCATTTCCCGCAGACTACTATTGTACCGCTCTAACGGTTGCTTCAAACCCCAGTTAGTTCGGTTTCCTCCTCGGAGCCTTCTGCCTGCTTACCCGACAGCCGCTCACCTAAAACCATTGCCGCTAACTTCGTCCCCTGTCACCCTCGCCCCAACCGCTGTAACTCGGTTTTTTCCTGCTATTTCGCTACTTTTCCCCTACGCCTTCCGGCTCCAGCCGCTGTAACTCGGTTTTTTCCTGCTATTTCGCTACTTCTACCCTACGCCTTCTCGCCCCAACCGCTGTAACTCGGTTTTTTCCTGCTATATCGCTACTTTTACCCCAAGCCTTCTCGCTCCAACCACTGTAACATGGTTTTTGCCTTCTATTTCGCTACTTTTACCCCACACCTTCCCGCTCCATCCGCTGTAACTCGGTTTTTTCCTGCTATTTCGCTACTTTTACCCTACGCCTTCCGGCTCCAACCGTTGTAACTCGGTTTTTTCCTGCTATTTCGCTACTTTTACCCCAAGCCTTCTCGCTCCAACCACTGTAACATGGTTTTTGCCTTCTATTTCGCTACTTTTACCCCACACCTTCCGGCTCCAACCGCTGTAACTCGGTTTTTTCCTGCTATTTCGCTACTTTTACCCTACGCCTTCTCGCCCCAACCGCTGTAACTCGGTTTTTTCCTGCTATTTCGCTACTTTTCCCCTACGCCTTCCGGCTCCAGCCGCTGTAACTCGGTTTTTTCCTGCTATTTCGCTACTTCTACCCTACGCCTTCTCGCCCCAACCGCTGTAACTCGGTTTTTTCCTGCTATTCGCCCTCACCCCGTCCGCCATGCACCTCGGACCGGGTTACAGCAGGCTTTTTGCCTGCTATTCGCTCTCCCGCTGTCCGCCATGCACCTCGGACCGGGCGGCAGCAGGCTTTTTGCCTGCTACTTCCAATGCGGCAATTGGTTAGCGAGGCACCCGCGCCTAAGCAATAAAAAATCCGGTGCCTCAGGCACCGGATTCGTCTACTTCAATATAACGCTGCTGTATGGCGGCAGCGTCACGACGCCGCCGCTTAGCTCGGCGGCGTTGTCGCTCTTACGGCTCAGCTTCGCGAATGAGCCGTGCTCTTCGGCCAGCTCCGCCTTCTGCGGCTGGCCTGACAAATTATGCAGCACGAGCACGCGCTCGTCTGCTGTTGCCCTCACATACGCGGATACTTGCGGTACCGCGTTCTTCAAGCTGTACGCGATGATTCCCCCATCGCGCAAAGCCGGCTCCTCGCTGCGCCACTTGAGCAGCATCCGATACCAAGCGAGCAGCGACTGGGCATCCCGCTGCTCGCTCTCCACCGATACGGCCGAACCGGCCGTATTGTACTTGCTCGCTTCCCAGCTGGTTTGCCCCTCCCCGCCAGCGGGATCCGCATACCAGACCATCGGCTCGCGCAAATACTCATCCGGCTTGGCGCCGGCCATGCCAATCTCTTCGCCGTAATAAATAAACGGATTTCCAGGCAGGGTAAGCAGCATGGCAGCAGCCATCTTGGCATGCGAAACGTTGCCGTTCAATGCGGTCATCACCCGAGTCTGATCATGGTTGCTCAGAAACGGCGCGTCCACATAAGTTCCGCCGGAGGATTTCTCGTACAACCCGTAAGCCTTGCCAAGCGTAAAGGCCAGATCCGAGTCCCGCTCCCGGTCAGCCGCGCTGATCAGCTTGCCGGCGAGATCGAAATCAAATGCCGAGTCCAGCGCCTTATTCAAATAAGGGGCAATAACAACCGGCGAATCCCATACCTCGCCTACCAGGTACGCATCCGGCTTCACGCCGGATAAGCCGCTGCGGAACTCCTGCCACCATTTTTTATTCGCTCCTTGAATCTCGGTACTATTAATGGTGGAAGCATAATCGCCGTAAATATGCTTGGCCGCATCCAGACGGAAGCCGTCGAGTCCCTGCTCCAGCCAATATTGGCCGATGGACACAAGCTCTTCCCTTACGTCTGAATTGTCAAAATTCAAATCCGGCATGCCTTCCCAGAACACGCCTAAATATTTGCTTTTCCCGTCAGCCGCCAGATGCCACGGATTGCCGCCAACCGCACCGTCCGCCTTCGCATCCTCATCGGCCCCGACAAAATGATACCAGCTCCGATAAGGACTATCCGGATCCGCAAGCGCCTCCTTAAACCACGGATGCTCCGTGCTCGTATGATTCACAACCAGATCCATGATGACCTTAATGCCGCGCTTATGCGCCTCATCCGTCACCTTCTTCAGATCATCAAGCGTTCCGTAATCCGGATTGACCGCCCGGTAATCCGTCACGTCGTAACCGTGATAGCTTGGCGAAGGATTAATCGGCATAAGCCAAATCCCGCCGATGCCGAGCTGCTGCAAATAGTCCAGCTTGGCCGTTACGCCGTTCAGATCGCCAATCCCGTCCCCATTCGAATCATAAAAGGACCGGACAAAAATCTCGTAATAAACGGTGCCCGGCTGTTCATCCACCGGCTCCGCAGAAGCTTCCTTCACAGCAGCGGCAGCCGTCGGCGATGCCGAGGCAACAGGCTCACTCTCAACCTTCCCGCCGCCAGCGTTATTCGCCGAGCAGCCCGCAAGCGAAGCTGCCAAAGCGGCAGCAATCGCAGCACGGGCGCACCAACCTCTATAAGCCATAATCGCCCTTTATCCTTTCGAAGCGCCTGCCGTAAGCCCTTGAACAAGGAACTTCTGCAGGAAGACGAACAGCAGCGTAATCGGAACCGCAATCAAGACGGCGCCCGCGGCAAACATCGTAAAGTTCGAGTTCTGGTACGAGCTGACCAGATCCCACATGCCGACGGCAAGCGTCCAGTTCTCTTTCGAACGAAGCACCAGCCGGGCGAAAATAAAGTCGACCCAAGCTCCCGCAAACGTCGTCAGCGCCACATAGATCAGAATCGGACGGGCAAGCGGCAGCATGATCCGGTAGAAAATCTGCAAATGATTCGCGCCGTCAATCCTTGCCGACTCGTCGAGGCTGCGCGGGATCGTATCGAAGAAGCCTTTTATCACAAACCCGTTCATCAATACCGAACCCGCGGAATAAACGATGATAATCGCCGTATGGGTATCGAGCAGGTTAAGCTGCAGCAGGAAAATATACACCGGCACCAGGCTCATGAAACCGGGGAACATGCCCAGGACAAGCAAGGTTGTCAGCAGGGTTTTCCGCCCCTTGAACCGGAAGCGCGACAACGCGTACATGCTCATCGTCGACAGAATCGTCGAGAAGATCATGGACAGGAAAGCAATTTTGAGCGTATTCAAATACCATCTGCCGTATAGGAATACCTTCGAATGGAACAGCTCCGTATAGTGCGACAGCGTAAACGTCTTTGGAATAAACGAATCGCTGTACAGCGAGGTGCCCGGCCGGAACGAAGACAGCAGCACCCAAAGAGCAGGATAAAGACAACAGATCGCGATGACAGTCAGCACCACGTAGCTAAGCGTCAGCCGAATAAAGCGGCTCCTCGATTGACCAGCCCTCATTGGATCATATCCTCCTCTTTGAACGACTTCGTGCGACGGTAGTTAATAATCGAGAACGTTGCGATAATGATGAAAATAATAATGCCAATCGCCGAAGCCATATTGAATTGGCTGTTGTTCAGCGTCAATTTGTACAGCCACGTTACAAGCAGATCCGTGCTGCCCGCGTATTGATAATTGCCGTTCAGCGGTTCGCCGTTCGTCAGCAGGAAAATCAGGTTGAAGTTATTGATATTGCCCGCAAACTGCGTAATCAGAATCGGTGCGGTAGCGAACAGGACAAACGGCAGCGTCACGATCCGGAACTTCTGATAGCCGGAGGCTCCGTCCACGTCCGCCGCTTCGTAGAGATCCTTCGGAATAGCGGTAAGCACGCCAAGAATGAGAACCATCGATACCGGAATGCCCACCCACATGTTAACGAGAATAGCGGTTGCCTTCGCCCAGGTCGGATCCGTCAGCCAAGGCAGCTTGCCAAAACCGAAATACGATAGGTACTGGTTAATCGGGCCAAACTGTCCGTTGAACAAATTGCGCATAACGAGCAGCGAGATCAGCTGCGGAATCGCGTAAGGCAGGATAAAGAGCGTCCGCCACAGCTTTTTAAACTTAACGTCCTTTTGTTCAATAAGCAGAGCGACAAGCAGGCCGCCGAAATAGCAGGTTGCGGTCGCAAGCACGGCCCAAATAATCGTCCATGTAAAGACGCCAAAAAACGTTCTGCTCCAGGATTTCAGCGTCAGCAGGTCCTTAAAGGTGTTGAAGCCAACCCAATCGACCAGCTTCGCCGGCGGAATATGTTGAGGCAATGAGTAGTTCGTGAAGGAAAGCAAAATCATGAAGACAATCGGCATAATCGTCAGGAACAATACGCCGAGGCCAGGAATGGTCAGCAGCAAATGAGGAAACTTGCGGTCCCACACATAGCTGATAGACTCCCGGAAGGTCGCGGCCCGAATGCCTTGCTCTCTTTTCGCCCCCGTACGGTACGCATCGCGGATATTCATAATGTAAATGGTGATAAAAAGCGCCAATACCAGAACCGTAATTAGTCCGTTAATCATCAGGAAGATCGAATGATCCCCTTTGACCGTCTGATATACCTTGCCTACCTTCACCATCTTGGAAGGCGTATCGCCCAGCGTCCAAATCCCCCACAGGTCATGCGCAAGGCGAGGGATAAAATAAACAAGCGCTGCCGCTTCCGTCAGGAGCAGCAGTATTCCTTTCATATATTGCCGGTTGTACAGTTGGCCAAGCCCCATTGATATGGCGGACAAAATAGCACTGCGACGACCATTCATACCCGTGTACTCCTTCCACAGCTTACGCCCGCCGAAACTGCCTTCGGCGGGCGAGCCATCTGTCTCTTATTTCGCTATGCCTTATTTCGTCGTACCTTTAGCCGCATCTTGGATTTGCTTAACCGCATTGTCGAGAGCCGCCTTCGGATCTTTGTTCTCGTTCCAGATATCAGCCAGAGCTGCGCCGATCGGATCCCATACCTTGCCCATTTCCGGAATCGAAGGCATCGCCTGCGAGTTTACGAATTGAGCCGCAAAACCGCTCGAGATCTCATCCGCTTTGAACGTTGGATCTTCCATTGCTTCT
Organism: Paenibacillus sp. MMO-177; assembly: GCF_037147795.1. Lineage (NCBI taxonomy): Bacteria > Bacillati > Bacillota > Bacilli > Caryophanales > Paenibacillaceae > Paenibacillus > Paenibacillus sp. MMO-177. The sequence goes on from NZ_JBBCUR010000013.1 coordinate 58,963, forward strand.
TTGTTCGCCGGAATGGCGCCAGTCAGCGAGTAGTCTTTCAGCTGGCCTTCCTTGGAAGAAATGAAGTTAGCAAACAAACGGGAAGCATTCGGGTATTTCGTAAACGAGTTCACGTACCAGGCTTTAACGCCGGAGAACGAAACTGCCGGTTTGCCGTTAATGGTCGGGATTGGAGCTACGCCAAAGTTAATGCCCAGGTTCTTGAAGTCGCCGACTTTCCAAGGACCCGTAATCGTCATCGCCAGCGATTTGTCGGCGAATTTGCCTTGGATAATGTCCGCGGAAGCGTCGCCGGATTTGACAGGCAGAATCGATTTCAGGGACTGGAAGTATTTCAGACCTTCAACCGCGCCGTCATTGTTCAGGCCGATGTCCGCAGCGTTTGTTCCGTTCTCGCCAAACACGTAGCCGCCGGTTGACGCGAAGAAAATGTAGTTGAAGTAGAAGTTGCCCATTTCCCACATAAGGGCGTATTTATTTTTTGCGGGATCATTGAATGTTTTCGAGAAGGTAACGATGTCGTCAAACGAAGCCGGAGGCGTCTGCACAAGGTCTTTGTTGTAGAACAACGCGTAGGTTTCAACGGAACGCGGGTAACCGTACAGGATACCGCCCGAAGTTACCGCATTAACCGCAGCTTCCGCGTTTGCTGTTTTTGTCTCTTCTTCGAAGAAATCGTTAGGAAGAATAAGTCCGGCCGCTACCGCTTGGCCAAGGTTGTCATGCGGGAACGTTACGATATCGGCACCGATGCCCGCAGGGCCGTCGGTTGTCAGCTTTTTCACTTGGTCCGGCGACTCTACTTCTTCGATCTTGACCGGAATATTGTATTGCGCCGTAAATTCCTTCGCCATTTCCTCTACGAAGCCGCGCTCGTTCTTCGAATCCCATACGGTAAGCGTTGCGCCTTCTTCCGGCACGATCGCCTCATCCGCCGGCGCTTCGCTTGCGCCTGCGTTGCCTGCGTTAGCCGAAGCCTCTTCCGTTGCCGCAGGAGCGTTTGTTGCCGCGGAATTGCCGTTGTTATTGCTGCCGCCGCTTCCGCAAGCCGACACGATGAACAATGCCGTGATCATCGTCGTTACAAACCATTTTTTCATTCTTAATGATCCCCTTCCGTATTGTATGACTTGGGATAGTTACGCCCGATCTTACCCGTTTTCCGTGCCCGCAGCAGGTATGCCGCTACTCGCCGATTTGTGCAAACGTTTGTTCAAATGGCAGTGAGAAAAGAAGGGTATCCATCGTATTCACCCGTTTTTGGTCGTTTTAACGCCAATACTTGTAATGAAAGCGTTATATCCACGAGTTCATCATACAACAGCCCATTGTGTTTGTTAAAACGTTTGCACAGATGATCTGCGCAGGTTATTTTAAGGTTATCTCCCATTTTCTTCGTTTTTCTAAGATTTGCCCAATATTTCACTTATCGCTTGGCAAAGTTCTGAACAGCCAGTTTACTTTAAACGACCATTCAAGTAACATGGATGCATAGAGTTCAAACGATTGCATAAGAGTAAGGGGATCACGATAACGATGGTAACCATTAAAGATATTGCGAAAGCTGCAGGCGTTTCCCCTTCGACCGTGTCGAGGGTGGTATCCAATCATCCTCGGATCAGCAAGGAAACGACCGCCAAGGTGAAAAAGATCATGGTGGAAATGGGCTATCACCCGAATGTCATGGCTAAAAGCCTAGTCTCTAAGACAACCAAGACGTTAGCCATCATGCTCCCCCGCCCTGCGGAAGAGCTGTTCCAGGATTTCTTTTTCGGAGAGCTGTTAAGAGGAATACTGACCCACTCCACCAGAGCGGGCTACGATATGCTGCTTACGACAGCAACAAGCGCACATGACGAGACCGAGACGATCTCACGCCTTGTGTTCGGAAGACGCGTCGATGGCGTCATCCTGCTGTCCGCGAGAGTAAATGATCCGCTTATCCGTTATTTGAACGAGCAGGATTTCCCAAGCATTCTGATCGGACGTGCCGGAGGGGAATACAGCCGCGTGATGACAGTCAATAACGATAATGTTCTGGCTGCTTATGACGCCACGCAGCACCTGATCAAGCAAGGCCACACCCGGATTGGATTTGTGAGTGGACCAACCAATCTGACCGTTTCGAACGACCGGATGGAAGGTTATAAAAAAGCGATGCACGAGGCAGGACTGCCCATGCAGTCGGAGTGGATCGTGGAAGGCGAGTTCCTGCAGGAAAGCGGCTTCCGGGCGATGTCTTTTATCATGGGACTGCCGGAACGCCCGACAGGGCTCGTGGTCATTGATGACGTGGTGGCGTTTGGCGTGCTTCGCGGCTTAACCGAAATCGGCTACAAGGTGCCCGATGATATCAGCCTTGTCAGCTTTAACAATATTGCGCTTTCCGAGCTTGCTACGCCGCCAATCAGTTCGGTAGATATCGGTACGTACCAGCTTGGCTATACGGCCTCGCAGCTGCTGATCCGCCAGATTCAAGACGAGCCGATCCATCAGTCGCATGTTATTATTCCGCACCGCCTGATCGTTCGCGAGTCCTCCGTTCGTCTGGCCGCCAGCCGCGGTTTTTAAGTATGCAAAGCCTTTCCTTCGCGCACACTACCGTCTAGGAAAGGAATGTGAAACTAATGACACAAACAAATGAAATTCTCAATAAACAAATTGCCAATTGGAGCGTCTTGTACATCAAACTGCATAACTACCATTGGTATGTCAAAGGCACTCAATTTTTCACCCTGCATGTAAAATTCCAGGAGTTCTACGAGGAGGCGGCTCTTCATGTCGATGAGCTTGCCGAACGGCTGCTGGCGCTAAAAGGCGCACCGGCTGCGACGATGGCGGAATACCTGCGAATCGCCAGCATCAAGGAAGCCTCCGGCAGCGAATCGGCCCACCAAATGGTCGAGACGCTGATTACCGATTTCTCTATCGTCATCAGCGAGCTGAAGGAAGGCATGGATATTGCGCAGGACGCCGGAGACGAAACTACCGCCGATATGCTGCTTGCCATCCACACCGCCCTCGAGAAGCATGTCTGGATGCTCACCGCGTTTAACGCTTGAATCTCGCATCATAACAAATACCCCCGCTAAGCCTTCCGGCGTCCGCGGGGGTAGTTGTTATGATGGCAGGAAGAAGATCTAGGCAACCGTTTGTCCTGCTGCCTCTACTTCTGGTTCCTCCCGCTTCGTGAGCACTTCTTTCTTTAAGAACCAGGTAATTACGAAGGATACTGCCGCGAATCCAAGCGCAATAGCGAAGATATGGTCGAAGGAATGGGCAAATACCGTTTGGATCTTCAGCACGAGATTAGGTGACAAGCCGGCCGGAATCCCGCCTGTTTTGATCGAATCTATAGTCCCCGGGTCCATTCCGCTCGACAAGCCGTTTATGCCGTCTTTAATACTTTTGGCAAGAACGCTGCCGAATACGCTGAGCCCAACCGTAGCGCCAAGCGACTGGAACAGCTGAACCGTGCCAAGCGCTACGCCGCTATGCTTCTTCTCTACGGACTCCTGCACGATCAGGTTATCCCCGCCAAACAGCGCTCCAATGCCTAGTCCCATAACAAAGAAGGCAATAATAACAAATAGCGGGGTTGTGCTGACCGCCAGCTGCGTGAGCATGAATATTCCCACAAGCGGCAGGATGAAGCAGGCAATAAACAGGTTGCGATAAGCGACGCGTGTAATTAAAAATCCGTTTACGATACTGGACGGGATGGCTCCGGCCATAAAGGCGAACATCAGATAGCCCGCTTCGGTTGGCGTAAGCCCCATCACGTTTTGCGCGAAGAACGGGAAGGTTGCGATTCCGCCCATAAGCCCAAGCATTAACGTAAACACTAGAAGAGATAATACAACGACATTCCGGTTGCGGAACAGATGCAGCGGAATGATCGGCTGCCTCGCTCTGGACTCAATCCGAATAAATAGGCCGATCAATACAGCGGATAGGACGAGCAGACCTATGATAATAGGAGACGACCAGCTTAATCCCTGATTATCAATCAGTACAGGCGCAATCAGGAAGGACAGCAATGCGGCGACAAGCGTTCCCGCCCCTGCCCAGTCAATCGTATGCTTTTCTTCCCCTTTGGACTCATGCAGTCCTTTGAACAAGAAGGCAACCGCGATAACCGCTACGGGAATATTGATCAGGAACAACCAATGCCAATTGAGATTTCCGACAAAATAACCGCCGATGGTTGGTCCGATTAGCTGCGGCAGAATCATCAACGGACCAATGAGGCTCTGCACCTTCGCGCGCTGCTCGAGCGGGAAGGATTCTCCGATAATAACAAGAGCGATTGGCATTAATCCGCCGGCCCCAATCCCTTGAATGCCTCTGCCGATAAGCAGCTGTGCCATGGAGTCGGCGGAGCCGCACACGATGGAACCGAGACAGAACAAGGCCATACAGCTCATGTATATTTTTTTCCGACCAAATACATCCGCAAGCCTGCCCAATATCGGCATAGCAATCGTCATAGCCAGCATGTATACGCCTGCTACCCAGCCGTACAGCGATAAACCATGCAGCTCGCGGATAATGGTTGGCATTGCGGTTGAGACGACGGTCTCATCCATCTCGGCAAATATAAGGCCTAGAAGCAAGCCAATCAGGATGAGTGTTTTATTGTTTTTACTCACATTCACAGTCACAGTTAAGCACCTCTCTGCTTCGTTGATCTGGTATCATCTTAACCGCCGAATTTAAACGGAATTTAAACCGAAGCCGAAAAAGAAAAAAAGACTGCCGATATGATCTCGACAGTCTAACTCGTTTATGAGGTGTGCTATACCAGCTTCACCGTGCAGCTTGCTGCTTTTTCGCCGTTAAACAGCGCTTCAAGCACGTCGCCGTCATGCAAAGCGGCTACGCCGGCAGGCGTGCCGGTAAAGATAATGTCGCCTTCGCCAAGGCCGTAACGCGAATCGATATGGCGTACCAGCTCGGAGATGCTGAACAGCATATCCTTCGAGTTGCCAAGCTGAGCCTGCTCGCCATTGCGAATCAGGGCAAAATCAAAGTCTTTCAGCCCTTCCTCGCCCGGATAAGCCATCCATTCGCCCAGCGGCGCGGAAGCTTTGAAGCCTTTGGCGTCCAGCCAAGGCTGGCCTTTCGCCTTCAGCTTGCTTTGCACGTCGCGCAGCGTCAGGTCGAGTCCAAGCGCCAGTCCGTCAATAATCTCGTCCGGCGACATGCCGGGCTCAAGCGGACGCGCAATACGAAGCACAAGCTCCAGCTCGAAATGCACTTCCCCGCGTCCGCCCGGAATTTCGACGACGTTGCCGTTCATCGGCGCGACCGCATGAGAAGGCTTCGTGAAGACAAGCGGCTCCTCCGGCACTTCATTGCCAAGCTCAAGCGCATGCAGGCGGTAGTTCCTGCCGATGCAATAGATGTTGCGAATTTCGTTTGCCATGGTTGAGGTCCCTCCTAAAAAGAATGGCGAAGCAATTCTTGCTTCGTAAGCATTAACTTATTTCTTCTGCGCTGCGATCTTCTCCGCCAGCTCGTTTAGCTCCGCCCAGCGGTCCATCAGCTCTTCCAGCTTGGACTCCAGCTGTTGCTGCTCTTCAACTAATTGCTGCAAGAGGGCAGAGTCGCTGCCCGCGTTATTCATTTTTTCCGTCACGGCCGCCAGCTGGTCTTCCGCTTTCTCGATCCAGCCGTCAATCTGCTCGAAATCCTTCTGGTCCTTGTACGACATGCGCAGACGTTCGCCGGATGGCTTGCTTCCGCCATCTGCTGCAGCAGAAGATTCTGCAGCCGCCTTAACTGCCGGCTGTGCCGGATTTACGCCGCTGGATGAATCCGTAGCCGCAGGTACGCCGTATTTTTCCGCATACTCCTGGTATTCGGTGTAGTTGCCGACATGCTGCGTAATAACGCCTTCGCCTTCAAAGGCGAAAATTTTATCAACCGTCCGGTCAAGGAAGTAACGGTCATGGGATACCACAAATACAACGCCAGGGAAATCGTCGAGGTAATCCTCGAGTACCGACAACGTTGCAATGTCCAGGTCATTGGTAGGCTCGTCGAGAAGCAGCACGTTAGGAGCATTCATCAGGACGCGCAGCAATTGCAGACGGCGCTTCTCGCCGCCGGACAGCTTGCCGATAATCGACCATTGCATCGCAGGCGGGAAAAGAAACCGCTCCAGCATTTGGCCCGCGGAGATCGTTGTTCCATCTGCCGTTTTTACCTGCTCCGCTCCTTCGCGGATATATTCGATAACGCGAAGCGATTCGTCCATCTCTTCATGCTCCTGCGAGAACCAACCCAGCTTAACGGTCAAGCCAAGCTCGATCTTGCCTTCATCGGGCTGCAGCTTGTCAGCGATCAGCTTCAGCAAAGTAGACTTGCCTTCACCGTTACGGCCAACGATGCCGACGCGGTCTTCCGGTACGGCGATATAGCTGAAATCGCGGATAAGCGTGCGGTCGCCAAACCGTTTGCTGACCTTCTCTATCTCCACGATTTTTTTGCCGAGTCGCGTTGACGCTACCGATACGTCCATTTTGCCGCCTGCTTGCTTCGGCGCTTGCGCCTTAAGCGCTTCGAACCGGTCGATCCGCGCCTTCTGCTTGGTTGACCGGGCTTTCGCTCCGCGCCGGATCCAAGCCAGCTCGTTCCTCAGCAGATTCTGCCGTTTGTCCTCCGAAGCCGCTTCCCGCTCCTCGCGTTCTACCTTCAGCTCGAGGAACCGGCTGTAGTTCGCTTCATAAAAGAACGCCCGCCCTTTATCAAGCTCGATGACGCGGTTGCTTACCCGGTCCAGGAAATAGCGATCATGGGTAATCATAAGCAGCGCGCCTTTGCGCTTTTGCAGCATGCTCTCCAGCCATGCAACGGATTCGTTATCGATATGGTTGGTAGGCTCGTCAAGAATAAGAATATCCGAAGGCTGCAAGAGCGCCGCCGCCATCGCAACGCGTTTTCTCTGCCCGCCGGAGAACGTCTCTACTTTATCGTTGAAATTCTGGATGCCCAGCCGGCCAAGCGCCGTCTTCGCTTCGCTTTCCAGCGTCCAGGCGTCCAGTTCGTCCATCTTTTGATTAGCTTTGATCAGTCGCTCCTGCAGCGACTCGTCGCTTGGCTTCAGCTCAAGCGCTTCAAGCGCAGCCGCATATTCGCGCACGGCGCGCAGCTGCGGCGAATCGCCGCCAAGGACATGCTCGAGCGCCGTCTCACCCGGCGCAAATGCCGGGTCCTGCGCCAGCATCCGCACAACGACGCGGTTGCCGATCGAGATGCTGCCGGAATCGGCAGGTTCAATTCCGGCGATAACCTTCAGGAACGTCGACTTGCCCGTTCCGTTGACGCCGATAATGCCGATTTTGTCGCCCTCTTCGACGCCAAAGGTCACGTCCTCGAAGAGCATTTTCTCGCCGTAGCTTTTTGTTATATGTTCAACCGATAATAAATGCATAATAAGTTACCCTACTTTACATCCAAAATGTGCAGCCGCCGCTTGCGGGTTCTGCCATCCGTATCATACCATATTCCGCCGTCCGCTGGCACCCGAGCCCTTGCAGCAGGCAAGCTCAGCAGCTCAGCCTCACGCCTCACGCAAGCAACTTAACGATGCCGCGCATCGTTAAGTAACACTAACTGCCGTCTTTCAACGGCCTTAACGATACAGCGTATCGTTAAGGCCAGCCAAAACCGCCCATATCGCTCATTCCGCCAACTTTTCTCTTCCCTTAACGATGTCGCACATCGCCAAGACCCTGCACTTCCCACTAATTAGTCACTTTAACGATGTCGCGCATCGTTAAGCTTAGCCAAAACCGCCCATATCGCTCATTCCGCCAACTTTCCTCTTCCCTTAACGATGTCGCACATCGCCAAGAACCCGCACTTCCCATTAATTAGTCACTTTAACGATGTCGCGCATCGTTAAGCTTAGCCAGCCGTCTGCAATCAAGCCAGTCTCTGCTGCTTCAACCACCTTAAGACCTTTTAGGGACCTTAAGTAGCCCATTCACACTCGCTTGAACATCGTTAAAGTCCCTAAGGGACCTTAACCTTCAACCTTTCAACTCATTTGCGCTAGTTTCAGCGTTCTCCGCCAACCTTAAGGTCCCTCAGGGACCTTAAGCACCCAAGTCCCACTCCGCCGAACTCCGTTAAGGTCCCTCAGGGACCTTAACCTCCACTTTTCGCGCAAATCCACCAGCTGCGCGGTGCACCTCCCCGGATGGCCGCGCACACAAAAAAACAGGCTCCGGGAAACCGGAGCCTGCCTTATCTATTAACGTTTGCCAACCATTGCTTCCGGCTTCACGTATTCGTCGAACTGCTCCGAAGTGAGGAGGCCGCTTGCGATCGCGGATTCTTTCAGCGTCAGTCCTTTTTTGTGCGCGTTTTTCGCGATTGCAGCCGCGTTCTCGTAGCCGATGTACGGGTTCAGCGCCGTTACCAGCATGAGCGATTGCTCGAGGTTGCGCTTGATTACCGCTTCGTTTGGCTCGATGCCAATCGCACAATTATCGTTAAACGAAATCATGCCGTCCGCCATCAGGGCAACGGATTGCAGGAAGTTGTAGATAATAACCGGCTTAAACACGTTAAGCTCGAAGTTGCCTTGGCTTGCCGCGAAGCCAATCGTTGCGTCATTGCCGAACACTTGGCAAGCTGCCATAGTCAGCGCTTCGCTTTGCGTAGGGTTTACTTTACCCGGCATGATGGAGCTGCCCGGTTCGTTCTCCGGAATGGAGATCTCGCCGATGCCGCAGCGAGGACCGCTTGCGAGCCAGCGAACGTCGTTCGCGATCTTCATCAGATCCGCCGCGAGCGCTTTTACCGCACCGTGCGCGTACACGATTTGATCATGGCTAGTCAGCGAGTGGAACTTATTAGGAGCTGTGATAAACGTTTTGCCAGTCAGAGCCGTTACTTCTTCCGCTACCTTCACCGCGAAGTCCGGATGAGCGTTCAAGCCAGTACCAACCGCCGTACCGCCAAGCGCCAGCTCTCGCATTTGATCAATGCTTTGGATCAGCATCGCGCGTGTTTTCTCGAGCATCGCATGCCAGCCGCTGATCTCTTGGCCTAGCGTAATTGGAGTAGCATCCTGCAGATGCGTTCTGCCGATTTTGACGATATTGTCGAACTTCTCCATCTTCTCAACAAACGTGCCAGCCAGCACGTCGATTGCCGGGATCAACTTGTCTTCCACGTCGATTACGCCCGCGATATGCAAAGCTGCCGGGAACGTATCGTTCGAGCTTTGGGAACGGTTCACGTCATCGTTCGGGTGAATGCGGGCTTCGCTGCCGCGTTCGGCAAGCAATTGGTTCGCGCGGTGAGCAACCACCTCGTTCACGTTCATGTTCGTTTGCGTGCCGCTGCCTGTCTGCCATACGACAAGCGGGAAATGCTCGTCCCATTTGCCAGCCAGAATCTCGTCAACCGCTTCGCCGATTACACCGGCTTTCTCCGCGTCGAGCTTGCCAAGCTTCAGGTTTGCGTTCGCAGCCGCTTTCTTGATGATCGCCATCGCATATACGACTTGAAGCGGCATTTTCTCGCCGCTGATTTTGAAGTTTTCCAAGCTGCGTTGGGTTTGAGCTCCCCACATTCTGTCCGCGGCAACTTTGATCTCGCCCATTGTGTCTTTCTCAATCCGGTATTCCATGCTCTTTAACGGCCTCCTTCATGTTTACATGCACATAGTACTACTTTATACAAAATCACCGGGTCATTTCAATACGATTACCGCCTCATATCCATGCCGGGTCGGCATAATTCCGGGCCCAGCATGCAAAAACGCCCCAAGACGGAGCAGCTAAGCTCTCCATCCCCGGGACGTTTCAAAAACTTACAGCCCTTTCGCGGCGCGATAGGCTTCCATATAAGCGCTTGCTTTTTGCTCGATCAGCGAGAAGTCGCCCGTTGCTACGGCATCCTTCGTCAGGTCGGAACCGATACCGACGGCTACGGCGCCCGCTTTGATCCAATCCTTCAGGTTGGAGAGCGATACGCCGCCCGTTGGCATAATGTTTGCCTGCGGCAGCGGACCTTTAATCGACGGAATGATGCTTGGCGAGAACAGGTTGCCAGGGAACAGCTTGACTACGTCAACGCCCATCTCAAGCGCGCTTTGAATTTCATGAACCGTCATCGTGCCCGGCATAACCGGAATCGCGTAACGGTTGCAAAGCTTAATCGTATCCGGGTTAAAAGCAGGTGCCACTACAAATTCCGCTCCGGCCATAATCGCCGCGCGTGCCGTTTCCGGATCAAGCACGGTGCCTACGCCGATAATCGCGAAGTTGTCCGCATCCGGCGAAGCCGTGCTGGAATACTCCTTGGACAGCTGTTCGATCGCACGGAGCGCGAACGGCACCGTCATCGTAATTTCAATCGCTTTAATGCCGCCTTTAATGGCACGGCGCGCCATCTCGGCTACTTCCTCCGGCGAATCCGCGCGCAGAACCGCAACGACACCCGCCTCTGTTAATTGCCCAAGTACTTTCAGCTTCTTCATGAAAAATGACCTCCCATAGTCATAGGTGAAATAAACGCAAAAAGATTGAACATTCCCGCTCCATTATAGGCCTATGTTTAACAATCGGACAACCCTGCAAAAAAACTGGTTCCGTTTTCGCTTGTAAGCGGATACTTATAATATACGAGTCAGACCTCACCAGAAAGGAATGAATCCAATGACAACGCCATCCGCTTCCCATCTTATTACGCCAGGCTCCACCCTTTTCTCCCTGATGACCCGCCACAAGGGCCAGTTAATGACCGTATCGACCGCAGCCGGCGATGTACAAGGCATTCTGACGGCTTTCGACCCTGCTTACCTCACCTTGACCACGGATACGAACCAGACCAAATACGTGCTTGTTATGAATATTGCCTCGTTTACCTTCGAACCGGCCTATTAATCGCTTTGCGCAAGCGAAAAGAGGGTGTTCCTTCGGCCATAACCGGCCCCAAAGGAACACCCTCCCATTGTCTATACTTCTTTAAACTTCCGAATAATCGATTTCGAGAAACGCTTCTACTTCCTTCTCCCAACGCTCCGATACGAAGGCAACATGCAGCGGATGCGCGTTATAAGCCTCGTAAGCCGCCTGATCGGCGAACTCCATCGAGAACCCGAATTTATAGTCATTCTTCGGGCTTACTTGTCGGAAAACCCGGAACTGCTGAACCGTGGGAATAGAACTTAGAATCGCTTTGCCGTCCTCGAGAAACTGACGTTCCTGCTCCGAGCCTTCGGCATGCTTCAAGGTGAAAATAACGGAATGCTGAATCCATGTTGATGCGGGCAAGTGCTTCCTCTCCTTTTAGAACGCTATGATAGGCCAAGCCTGCCCTAAGTATATAATTAATAAGGACGGTCGCCAAGAATGGAAATCCGTTCGGCAACGCGGCGGTTCGGATAATAATCGGAAGAGGCGTAATGCTGGGTCGCGCGGTTATCCCACAGCGCAATCGAATTTTTCTCCCAGTTGAAGCGCACTTGATATTCCGGAATCTCCGCTTGACGGAACAGGTACTGAAGCAGCTTCTCTCCTTCTTCCTCATCCAGGCCAACAATTCGCGTCGTAAATACCGGATTAACAAACAGGGTTTTCCGCCCCGTCTCCGGATGCGTGCGGACAACCGGATGCTCGGCGGCAGGGAATTCCGCCTGCTTCTGTGCCAGCAGCTCAGGCGGCATAAACCGTCCGAAGGTTGGCGTGAAATCGTGAATGGCCTTCAGCCCGTCAATGCGCTCCTTCACCTCATCCGGAAGGTTGTCATAAGCAGCGCCCATATCCGCCCACAGCGTATCCCCGCCTTGCGGCGGCACCTCGGACAAGCGAAGAACGGCACCCATGGAAGGCTCAAGACGCCAGGTGACATCCGCATGCCAGTTGTTCTCCTGCCCCTTCATGTTCGCATCTTTCTCGAAACGGGTAATCTCGGCCGCCGCGCCCTTTGGCAGGAACGGATGGTTCTCAAGCTCTCCCCATTGTCTTGCAAAATTCAGCTGCTGCTCGCTCGTAATGTCCTGGTTGCGGAAGAAAAGAACCTTCCATTCCAGCAATGCGCGGTGCAGCTCAGCCTTAACCTCCGGCGACACATGCTCTCTTAAGTCAACGCCTTCAATCTCGGCGCCAATAACCGGACCAAGCGGCTTGAGCGTAAATAACGTGTATGGACGGTCTTCCAGGCCGTCAGCCAAACGCTGCAGGAAACGCGGGCCTCCTTGAATCGTGCGTTTCGCAAAAAGATCAAATTGACGGGATGTGTCTACGGTTAATTGAGTCATGGTTAATCGCTCCTTTTTAGATAAATGGTTTATTGGGACAGCTTCTCAAGAAAACTCATGTCGACATGATCCTGGAAGCTAATCTTATTCTTAATGAAGCCGTTGCCGAGCAGGAGCTCCGCCGACTTCTGCTGGGCATCCAGCTCTTCTTGCGAATAAGCGCGAAGACTAGGCGCGGAGCTGGCAAGCAGGGCTTTTACAACGCCTGCGTCAATCTTTTTCAGATCCGCATAGATCTGCACGGCCTCGTCTTTATGGGCGTTCTGCCAATCAATCGCCTGCTTGTAAACCTTCAGGAACGCCGTGACAAGCTCGGGATTGCTCTTGGCAAAATCCGTTCTCGCAATCGCCGATACCGGTGCGGCAATCCCTTCATTGGAACCCGCGATAATCGTCGCCTTGCCCGATGCGGTCTCCTTCGTCGTGTAAGGATCCCACGTTACCCAAGCATCCACTTTGCCGGTCTCAAAGGCAGGCAGCGCGTCCTCAGGCTGCAGCGCAATCAGGTTGACGTCCTTGTCGCTCAGCCCGTACTTCTCCAGCACTTTGAGCAGGAATACATGCGCCGTTGTGCCTTTGGCAACCGCAATGGACTTGCCTTTCAGGTCCTCAACCTTCGAGATCCCTTTATCCTTCGGCGTAATAATCGAGTTGGACAGCTTGCCGTCGCTTAGAAGAGCGATAACTTCGAAAGGCAGGTTTGCCGATAAACCGGAAATCGTAGCGCCATCCCCGAGGAAGGAGAGGTCGACGCGTTTGGAAGCAAGCGACTCAAGCAGCGGAGGCCCGCTTTGGAATTCGCTCCAGCTGACGTCGGCGTTTAACGTTTTGAACTCCTCCTCAAGCCAGCCCTTTTCCTTTGCCAGAAGCAGCGGCGATAATCCTCCGTTGATCGCTACGTTGACCGTTACATGCGGCCGTTCAGCCGTACCTCCGTTAGCCGATGCCGCGGATGCGGTTGAATCCTTCGACGTCTTGCCGCCGCAGCCGGCCAGTACCGTCACCAGCGCCATAACCGATAAGGCTGTCAGCGTGAAAGCTCGAAACTTGTTTCTCTTCATATGCTCCATCTCCCTTAATACAACTTTGCTTATTTGTTTAATCGGATTTAGAGAATAAAAAAGATCCGATTCCTAACCTTACCCTGTGATCAGGTAAAAGGTTAGGAAATCGAATCTCCGGTCGTCCAGTCGATTCTTCATTCTCTTCGTTCGACAAACTGATAAAATGATCAATTTGTCATTTGGTGATTCTGATCATACCAGCTGACTTTTTTGCTGTCAACCACTTTTTTCCGATTATTCCAACCCGCTTGGTTTACTTTTTGACAACAAGCCTCAGCATAATATCGACGGCATGACCGGAAGGCTCGCCAAAGCCGCGGTAACCCCATATCGACGTGCTTTGAAACAGCGACAGCAGCAGCGTTGCCAGTTCAACCGCATCCCCTTCCACGATCGTACCTTCCGCCTGCCCGTCACGTATAATATCCGCGAGCAGGTCGCGGTTAGCCTGGGCTTTCTTATTAATTTCCGCTTTCTCCTCCGGATTCAGCACCTCGGTCGCCTGCGCCTGCAGCACCACCCAGAAATGCGTGGACGTCCTGCCCGTTTGCAGGTATATTTCGATGAGCCACCTGAGTTTATCCAATGCCGTACCGCTGCCGCCGCGCGCTTCGAGCAGCAGCTCGGTATACCTTTCCTGCGAGGACTGTACAAGTGCCAATAGAATCTTCTCCTTGGATTCGAAAAAATTATAAACATGACCGTAGCTTAATCCCGCTTCGGTCGCAATATCGGATATTTTCGCAACGGCTACGCCGCGCACGGTAAATACGGAAGCCGCTGCCGTCAATATCTGATTGCGGCGCAGTTCCCTCTGCTGCTGGTCTTTGATGACGTTCCTGGCCATAATATCTGCTCCTTCGCCATGATCCTCTCAAGAGGTTCTCATACGCTCATTCCTGTTTCCTTCGCATTTCTGTTAGAATGGATAGGCATGAGCAATTTATCGGGGGTTAATACATGGATTATATAATTCTGGACATTGAATTTAACGGACGCAAATTCGCAAGCGATCTTCCCATGGAAGTCATTGAGATTGGCGCCGTGCGGCTGAATGCCGATTTGCAGCAGACCGATATTTTTTCTTCCTTGATCAAGCCGGTCTACTTCTCCAAGCTGAATTCCTTTATCAAGAAAAAGACGGGTATTCCGCAGGAAGAGATTGATATAGCGCCAAAATTCCCTCGCGTGATCGGCGAGTTTATCAAGTGGCTGGACCGCGGAGAGCCCTTTATGCTCTTTACTTGGGGCGGCGAAGACCTGAAACGGATCGTCTACGATACGCGGATGCATAAGCTGGATGACGCTTTCTGGCTGTCCATGGATACTTTCGACCTGCTGAAGGGCTATCTCCGCTATAAAAATATCACAAACGACGTCAGCGTTGAAGCCGCTTTGGCCGATCTTAATCTGGTTTTCGAAGGGAATGCCCACCGGGCGCTGGACGATGCGATCATGACGGCCCACGTATTCCGCGCCATCTTCGATCATTTGGATCTCGATGCTTATAAGCAGAAATACAAAGATCTGTATACCAACGCAAAAGAGCGCCGCATGGTCAAAAACGCCGTGCGCGCAATGCGTACTCAAAAGGCAGCCCCCACTTGGGAGCTGCTCGTAACCAAGCATTTGGAAGGCAAGATTGCCTTAACGGATCCGCGCAAGGAAGCCGAGCTGAAGGAATATTTCGAAGCGGAGGCCGCCAAGCTGCCGCAGCGGCAGGCTCCGCCGCAGCAAAGCCCTGCCGGCAGCTAACCCTTGTAGCTGTCGCGCCATTTGAGCAGGCGCCGCTCCAGTACCCGTACCAGCGAGTCCGTCAGCTTCCCGACGGCAGCAAACAGAATAATGCCGATAAACACCACCTCGGTGCGCATAAACGACCGGGCATCTTGGATCAAATAGCCGATGCCCCGGTCGGCACCCATCAGTTCAGCCACGACAAGCACCAGCCACGCAATGCTGATCGAAAGCCGGAGTCCCAGCAGCACGTTGGGCATTGCCGCAGGAAGGACAAGGCGGATCATCTGGTTCACCTTCTTGAATTCCAATACCCTCGCAACGTCAAACAGCTTGGAATCCACGTTCCGTACGCCAAGAAACGTATTTACATACAGCGGGAAGAATGCTCCAAGCGCAATCAGCAGGATTTTCGACGTCTCCCCAAACCCGAACCACAAAATAAACAGCGGCGTAATCGCAAGAAGCGGTACGGTGCGAATCATTTGAACGGTAGGGTCCACGATCTCCTCGACCTTGCTGAACATGCCAACCGTTAGGCCAAAAATCAGGCCAAGGCTGCCGCCGAGCAGAAAGCCGAGCAGCGCCCGCAGGACGCTGATTTCCAGATGACGGAACAGTTCGCCGGAGACAATCATTTCATAAAATTCTTTAATAATGGAGGACGGCGCGGGGAACATCATCGCGTCTACGATTCCCGTGCCGCTGACGTATTGCCAGCTTCCAAGAATAATAAGAGGCAGCAAGCTGCCCATCAGCAGCTTTCTTCCCTTAAAATCCCCTTTTTTCCTCGCCACGCGAACGGCAGCGGCAGGCTTGGAAGCGGCCGGAGACGGCGTTACTCCTTTTAATGCTTCAGTTGCGGGATTGGACATGGTTTATTCATCCTTTCATGGCTCCGAATGTTCGGTCGTTGCTCCTTGCGGTTTGTTTGCAGCTCCGGTAATTTCGATCGACTACTCCTTGTGGTTTGTTCCACGCTGAGGCTTCGGTTGTTCGGTCGATTGTTCCTTGCGACGCTCCGGTTATTCGATCGATTGCTCCTTGCGATTTGTTTCATGATTAGAATTTTTCATAGGTTGAAACAAACGCGCAATAGTCTCACTCGACCGAATAACCTCCGCTAACAGCTAGAAATCCACATTCGACTGAAATAACCTCCGCCAACCGATACAAAACACGTAAAGTCGCATTCCACCGAAACAATCTCCGCTGGACGCTAAAACATGAGTCACAACAGGCCGAAACATCAGCCGGAGCTAGATTGTATAAGTTTCTTTATCCGGCTCCTCATGGTCGAGAGCCCGGAGGATTAACGTACGGAGGTCCTGGAATGCCGAACCCGTTCTTTTGCGGGGGAACGGAAGATCGATCGGAACGATCGTCTTAATCCGGCCGGGACGAGGGTCCAGAACGATAACCCGGTGGGACAGGAAGACGGCTTCGTCGATATCATGGGTGACAAATAGCATCGTTGTGCGGTTTTCGCGCCAAATATCCAGCAAAGCCTCCTGCATATGGCTGCGGGTGAACGCATCCAGCGCGCCAAAAGGTTCGTCAAGCAGCAGCACCTTCGGATTGCGGAGCAGCGCTCTTGCGATAGCCACCCGCTGGGACATGCCCCCGGACAGCTGCTTCGGATACGCCTTCTCGAAGCCCTCCAATTTGACCAGCTTGATCAGCTCGTCTACCTTCTTGCGGGTCTCCGGATTGCGAAGGGATAAATCTGCGGCAATATTCCGTTCCACCGTAAGCCAAGGGAATAACCGATGCTCCTGAAAAATAAACCCTTTCTCCTGGGAAGGCTTCTTCACTTGCTCCCCTTCAAGCAGAACACGGCCTTCGATATCGACATCCAGCCCCGCTACAATCTTGAGCAGCGTGCTTTTCCCGCAGCCGCTTGGTCCAATGATGGATACAATCTCTCCTTGATTGATGGTCAGCTTCAACCGGTCAAGCACGGGGACCGCCTCGTTTGAATTGCGGAACGTCTTGCTAACGTCAACAATCTCCAATAATGCCGTCGACATAGCCGGCACCTCCTGTTTTATTGTTTTCCTAATTTAGTTTTTCCTCATTGGAATAGTTGGAATTAGGATATAAAAAAAGATCCAATGGACGTCTAAGCAGACAGCTCCATTGAATCTCTGGTTGGTCCAGTCGATTCGATCTTCGGGTCACAGACTGACATTTTCGTCAATCCGTATCTGTTGATAAGATCATAGCGGGTTGAGAAAAAGCTGTCAATCGTTTTTTACAGCCTAAAAACCAACAGTTACAAATTGCTCCCGATACCCTCCTGTAGTAGTATTACATGTTGGGGTTTTTATACGAATTTATTGCATGGGAGAAGTAACATTCATGAATCGCGCATCCAAGTCTTTCTCCGCCTACGAGCTCCTCTACGTCGTTGGCATCATCGCCATCTCGTTCTCGTCCATCTTCATCAAATGGTCCAGCGCCGAGCCTTCGGTTATCGGGATGTACCGCCTCTACCTGACTGTCCTGATTATGCTGCCGCTGGCATGGAGATACAAGCAGGAGCTGCTCTATCATACGGCTCGCCAGCTCCTGCTGCTGTTCGCTTCGGGCATTATGCTTGCCCTGCATTTCCTGCTCTGGATGTCGTCGCTGAAGCATACCACGGTTGCCAGCTCAACGATATTCCTGGCGCTTGAACCGGTGCTTGTCATGCTGGGCTCTTATCTCATCTTTAAGACAAAAGCTAACAAAATGATGCTGCTCGGCATGGGGATTGCCATGGTTGGCACGCTGATTATAGGCTCCAGCGACCTGGCCTTATCGAAAGAAGCGCTGTACGGGGACGTCTTGTCGATACTCGGCACGATTGCGGTAGCGCTCCATATGCTGATCGGCAAGCAGCTCCGAAGCAACACAAGCGCCTTCGCCTATAACTTCCTTGTGTTTACCATTGCCGCCACAACGCTTGCCGTCTATAACCTTACTCAAGGCTACCGGTTTACGGGCTACAGCTCGCATGAGTGGGGCATCTTCCTGCTGCTCGCTATTGTGC
This sequence comes from Paenibacillus sp. MMO-177, assembly GCF_037147795.1. Lineage (NCBI taxonomy): Bacteria > Bacillati > Bacillota > Bacilli > Caryophanales > Paenibacillaceae > Paenibacillus > Paenibacillus sp. MMO-177. The sequence continues at coordinate 77,081 of NZ_JBBCUR010000013.1, forward strand.
CAACGCTGTTCGGCCATTATCTGTTCAACTGGCTGCTGAAGTATATGAACGCGACGGCGGTCTCCATGTCCGTGCTGGGCGAGCCGGTTATCGCTTCGCTGCTGGCCTGGGCGCTGCTCAAGGAAGCGTTGACCGGCTGGCAGTTAGGCGCCGGCATCGTGATCCTCTTCGGCGTGTGGCTGTTTATGCGCCACGGCAAAGAGTAGTTTTTCCTTCGGTTAAAAAAGCATAAAAAAGAGAGGTCGTTTTTAATCGCCAAAGAAAGGATAAGCGGTAAATGTATCTTCTGGAGAGCGAAGCGCCTGCCTTTGTCTTCCCTTTGCAACCTTTAAAATTTGATTAGGCAAAGGGAAGACAACAGCAGCGTAACACCGAATCTGCGAACAGTTACTCAGTATGTTGCAGATTCGGTGTAGAAGATACATTTTTCGCGTTCCGAGTCTGGCGGATTAATGACCGACCTCTCTACCGGCAGTAAGCCACAACCTCATCGTAAGACAGGTTGCCGCCGAAGATGTCCAGCGCGCTGCCGATCGTAATGTCCAGCTTGCCGTCCGTCAAACGGCGGAACAGCTCGAGATCCTCCAGCGAGCGGGCGCCGCCTGCGTAAGTCGTCGGGATGGATACCCAATCCGCCAGCTGCTTCACCAGGCTTTCCAGAATGCCCGTCCGCTTCCCTTCCACGTCTACCGCATGCACGAGAAACTCGCTGCAATACGATTCCAGCTCGTGAAGATTGGCTTCGTTCACCTGGAAGCTGCTGAAGGTCCGCCATTGGTTCGTCACGACATACCAGCTTCCGTCCTTTTGCTTGCAGCTCAGATCGATCACAAGCTTGTCCTTGCCAACCTCGGAGACCATCCGCTTCAGGTTGTCCATATTCAGCTCGCCGTCACGGAAAATATAAGACGTCACAATGACCTGCGAAGCGCCCGCTTCGAGGTATTTTGCCGCATTGTCCGCCGTAATCCCTCCGCCGATCTGCAGGCCGCCCGGATATTCACGCAATGCGGACAATGCCGCTTCTTCATTTCCTCCGCCCAGCATAATGACGTGACCGCCCGTCAACGCATCCCGTTTGAACATCGAAGCGTAATAAGCCGAGTCATGCTCGGACACAAAATTTTCAACCACGCGCCCCGGATTGGCATCCAGCGTCTCTCCGACAATTTGCTTCACTTTCCCGCTATGCAGGTCGATACACGGTCTGAACTTCATGCGATCTCCTCTTTCTCGTCTTTAAGTCCCTTTATTGTAACAGAACTGTCCGCCATGGCGAATGCCCCGCATAGGCAAAATTTTAAAACCTTCTGGCAGATAGTCGTATGTTACACTAGAGTACGAGAGTTAATAGAGAAGGAGATTCGCGAGCGATGAAGTTTGTATCCTGGAATGTGAACGGCCTTAGAGCCTGTGTAAATAAAGGGTTTTTGGATTATTTTAACGAGATGGACGCGGATTTCTTCTGCCTGCAGGAGACGAAGCTTCAGGAAGGACAGATCAAGCTGGAGCTCGGAGAAGCCTATCATCTGTTCTGGCATTACGCCGAGAAAAAAGGTTATTCCGGCACGGCGATTTTTACGAAGCATAAACCTCTGTCCGTAAGCTATGGCCTGGGCGAAGAAGACGAGGATAACGAAGGACGGGTCATTACGCTTGAGTACGAGAGCTTCTATCTCGTAACGGTATACACGCCAAACGCTAGACGAGACCTGTCGAGGCTGGATTTCCGGCTGGCTTGGGAAGAGATGTTCAGAGGTTACCTCAGTAAGCTGGACGAGCATAAACCGGTGATCGTGTGCGGGGATTTAAACGTGGCCCATCAGGAAATCGATCTGAAAAACGCGAAATCGAACCGAGGCAACTCCGGCTTCACGGACGAGGAACGAGAAAAAATGACGCTTTTGCTTGATGCCGGATTTATCGACTCCTTCCGTTACTTGTACCCGGACCGCACGGATGCGTATACCTGGTGGTCTTTTATGCCGAAGATCAGAGAACGGAATGTCGGCTGGCGCATCGACTATTTCCTAACTTCAGCAAGACTTGCCCCGGCCATTGTAGATGCGGGCATCGATTCCCAAATTATCGGCAGCGATCATTGCCCGGTTGTTCTTACCCTCGATATGGAAAAGGGACATCAAGCTTAACGCTTAATGTCCCAGTCCTGCACATCAATAAACATGCCGTAATCCGAAGGATACACGCCGGTTACCGCATTATTTACAACACTTAAGGAACGGGTTGCGTAAATGGACAGCATTGGCACGTCTGCCGCGACAATCTGCTGAAGCCTGCTGTAAGTCTGCTTCAAATCCGCCTCCCGAGTCTCTGACTTCAGGGAAGCAAGCAGCTTGTCCACTTCCGAATTGCGATACCCGTTGGGATTCCCCTCTTGCAGGAAATAGCTTACGTCCGGCAGAGGGTTAACAAGAGACATCGAGACCGTCATAACGCCAAGATCGTAGTCTCTTTCAGCAATTTTATTGATTAGCGGAGCTAGATTTACCATTTGAATCTTTGCCTCTATTCCAACAGCCTTTAAATCATCGGCTGCCATCCGGGCTGCCTGCTCCAGCGTGCTGTCCCCGGACAAGACGGATAACGTCAGCTTCGTACCGGGCACCCAGCCAGACGCCGCGAGCAGGCTTTTTGCTTTGGCCGGATCGTAGTCCGCCTGCTTGACCGATGGATCAAGATAAGGACTGTAGCTGGTAAACAAACCGTCCATGGTCTCTCCCGCTCCCCGCAGCAAATCGTTCACAATCTTCTCCCGGTTAATCGCATACGAGATCGCTTGTCTTTGCCTTGCATCCGGCAGTTCTTGTTCATTGATATACATGAATTGGGTCGTAATCGACGGGCTGCTGATCGCCGTCACATCCGGGAGCGATTTGATTGTGCCGTAATCTTGAATCGGAATAACTCCAAACGACGGAATATTGAGGTCAACTTCTCCGTTTTTCAACTGATCCGCAAGCGCCTCGCCTTTCAATATTTTAAAGTTTAACCGGCCGATTTTAGGCGCTCCCTTGAAGTAATCGGCATTTGCCTTCATCTGGACAAGTTGATCCCGCACATAGCCGTCGAGGTGGTACGGTCCGCTGATGACGGCAGATTTTTGCACAAAATCACCATTCCTCAGTTGATCCGGCGGCTCATTCTCCAACGCCTTTTTCGGGAGCGTTAATATATTCCGGCCTATCGTGTCCTGCATAATAGTTAAGGTTGTTGGCTCTTTGGTTTTAATCGTCAACGTATGCTTGTCCACTGCTTGAACACCTGCCAACGCCGACTGTCCCTCCGGCCGGAAGCCTGCCGAATCGGTCCCCTCTATGATGGCAAACATATACGCATACGTCGAAGCAATCTTCCTGCTAGTCATCAGCTCCAGCGTAAAAACAACATCGTCGGCTGTGACGGGACTCCCGTCGCTCCATTTGGCGGACGGATTCAGGTTGATCGTAAATAATCTATGGTCCATTGTCGTAATGGAATCCGCCAGCATCGGCTTAAAGGATAATTCCTGATCCAGTTCAAAAAGCGGCAAATACATTAAACCGGAAATATAAGACGAGACCTGTCCAACCGGCGACAATGGATTAAGAGTATTTGGCGAGTACGTTACTCCGATATTAACGGTTTTTGCCGAGGAGAGCGGCTTCATGGATAGTTCCGTTCTACTACATGCCGATAGGATAAATAGCACGCCTACCAGCAACCCTAACAGGGAGCGCATACGACTAAAGTTATGCAAGCTAGCGTCACTCCTCTTCAACAATCCTAGCGTAAACGGCTGCTGGCGGCATACGTTTCGCGAAAAAAATACCTCTCCCTACAGTTTACCACTATATGGCTAATCGTGGAATCTATCCCTGAAACGGCTTGGCGATTCTCCCGTCCAGCGCTTGAACTGTCTGCTGAAATGAGCAATATTGTTGTAGCCAAGTCTCGAGGAGATCTCTTCAATCGTGAACTCGGGATCCATCAGCAGCAGCTTCGCCTTCTTCAGCATAATCGTGGATAGATATTGCCTCGGGGATACGCCAAAAGCCCTAGTAAACAGACGGTTCACCGATGAAGTGCTGTATCCGACCGCGGCGGCAATCGAGCTTATCGTATCTTTGTCATCCATAATTGCTGCATCCTCTACGGCTTCCTCCAGCATGATGGCGACCCGCGAAGCCAACTCGGAATTTCTAAGGACGACAGGGTCCTGATTCAACTTGGACAATGTACCGCTAAGGACGGCAAACAGCTGGAATAAGGCAGATAGGACATGCATGCGGGCCTCCGTCCGCAGCACCGCTTCTTGCGATACCGTTAATCCGATAAGATTGTCCAGCGCTGGCCTTATCGCCATAGCAAGCTCGCTGTCCGAGGGATAGAAGCATCTTGGACTCCGGCAGAGCAGCTCCCGGAACGAAGGCTCGTCCACATCAAAATGAAGGCAATAATACGTCATTTCCTCCCCCCCTGATGCCCGGCTTTCGTGTTGGTCGCCAGGCCTGAAGAGCAGCAGGTCGCCCGCTTGCTGCGTATAGCTTGTCCGTTCAACGCTAAACTGCTGAGTCCCCGTCAGAACCAGATTGATCTCAAACATCGGATGCTTGTGAAGCGGATAACTCCATTCCGGATTAACGGTTCGGGAGTGGGCTCCAAACACCCGGAAGGTCGAATCCATATCGGGCAGCATATACTCTCTTTTTTGACGCTCTTTTTGCTCCATTCCAATTTCCTCCCGGGCGGCATTCTCAGCTTGATCGATTTGGGTAAATACTGTCCTGCTATGGATATGGGTTATCCTCATAAACCTTGATAATATAATGATATTATAACACATCAGCTGAAGGAAGACGGTAGCGAAGAAGGGTAATTTCTATACAATTCCAGTCTTTCCAACAGCTTATTTGCTGAACTGATGAGAGGAGAATTTTGTCGATATGGCTACTATTACGAATCCTATTTTGCCGGGCTTTAATCCGGATCCTTGCATCTGCCGTGTAGGCGAAGATTATTATATTGCGGTATCGACCTTCGAGTGGTTTCCGGGTGTTGGCATTTACCATTCCAAGGATCTGAAAAACTGGCGGCTGGCGTCCCGTCCGCTGAACCGTCTAAGCCAGCTGAACATGATGGGCAACCCGGATTCCGGCGGCATCTGGGCGCCTCAATTGTCTTACAGCGACAATCAATTCTGGCTGATCTACACCGACGTAAAGGTTGTTGAAGGCCAGTGGAAGGATTGCCACAACTACCTCGTTACCTGCGATACGATTGACGGCGAATGGTCCGAGCCGATTCACATGAACAGCTCCGGCTTTGACCCCTCCCTCTTCCATGATGAAGACGGCAGAAAATATTTTGTGAATATGATGTGGGATCAACGCGTCGGCAATCACCCGTTCTACGGTATTGTGCTGCAAGAGTATGATCCGGCTGAGCGGCGTCTGGTCGGCAAAGCGGAAGTGATCTTCAAAGGCACCGACATTAAGCTGACCGAAGCGCCTCATTTGTACAAAATAGGCGGTTATTACTACCTGCTGACCGCTGAGGGCGGCACGAAATACGATCATCAGGCGACTATCGCCCGTTCGAAAAACCTCCGAGGCCCTTACGAGGTGCATCCGGAAAATCCGCTTATTTCTTCGCATGCCCATCCGCGGATCGCGCTGCAAAAAGCGGGACATGCTTCGATCGTTCAGACGCATACGGATGAATGGTTCCTTGTCCACTTAGTTGGACGTCCGCTCTCCCGCGAAGGACAACCTTTGCTGGACCCGCGCGGCTATTGTCCGCTTGGGCGAGAAACCGCCATTCAACGTCTTGAATGGCAGAACGATTGGCCGTACGTGGTTGGCGGCAATAAACCGTCGCTCACTATCGAAGGACCAAACATCGAAGAAGTGGTGTGGGCACCCGACTTCCCAGAGAAGGACGACTTCGATTCGGAGACGCTGAATCCGCATTTCCAGACCTTGCGCATTCCGCTCGGAGAGAAGATTGTATCCTTGAAAGACAACCCGGGCCACCTGCGCATCTACGGGAAAGAATCGCTGACCTCGAAGTTCACGCAGGCTTTTGTTGCCCGCCGGTGGCAGCATTTCTACTTCACCGCGGAGACGAAGGTAGCGTTTAGCCCTGAGACGTTCCAGCAATCCGCCGGTCTGGTGAACTACTACAATACGCAGAACTGGACTTCCTGCCAGATTACTCGGCATGAAGAGAAAGGCCGGATTCTGGAGCTGGTTGCCTGCGATAACTTCTCGTTCTCGCAGCCGCTGCAAGGCTCCGAGGTTGTAATCCCGGACAACGTGGAATACGTATTCCTCCGCGTTGATGTTACGGAGCTGACGTACCGCTACTCGTACTCGTTCGACGGCGACAGCTGGATAACGCTGCCGGTTACCTTCGAGTCGCATAAGCTGTCGGATGATTACATTCAAGGCGGCGGCTTCTTTACCGGCGCATTTGTGGGCATGCAATGCCAGGATACTTCCGGCCGAGGGTTGTATGCAGACTTTGATTATTTTGTTTACAAAGACAACTGAACTCAGATAAAGGACAAGGACAGCTGAGCTCGTCATGGCGGGAATTGTTCTCCTTCCGGTTCACCGAAATTTCGTCAACATCTAGCTAGTTGCCGAAATTCGGTGTAGCTGTTGCCCTTCGGGCAAAGGCAAGCGCTCCGCTCCTCCAGGAGAACAATTCCCTCTATTCCTCGCCGTTGTCTTATTTTTTGGGGACCGAAAGAAAAGGAAGGCCGCTTTATTGGGCCTTCCTTTTTTTATATTGAGACAGGTCTTTTTTTCCAGTAAATGATAGAATGAGAGTTACTGATTCTAACCTAACCGTGGATTGGAGGAACTGCATGATTGACAGCAAGATAGAACAACTTATTCGTTCCAGTAATCTCGAGAAATATGAAGATGCCATTATCTCTAATTGTTTATTATCACTTAGAATGACCACGGAAAACCGGGATGATGGTAACATTCCCGTTGCACATTCTAAGCTGGGAGGTAAACCGGATCTGCCCATCGGATTTTCTTGGCCGAAGTATCAGGATCGTTCTCTCCATTTTATTGCGCAAGTTAATCTTGCAGAGCCGGACAATAAACTTTCTCTGTTGCCTGATAAAGGCCTGCTCAGTTTCTTTTATGAGCTTGAGCAGCCATGGGGATATGATCCCAATGACCGCGGAAGATGGAAGGTTCTCTATTTTGATCGTATTGAAGATCTAGAAAGAAGAGAAGAACCCGAAGATATCATCGAACAAGGCAGTTACTCGTCATGTATGACCGTCTTCAACCTACAGACAACATTGCCTCCTGCCGAATCCTTGTTTATTGAGAAACTTCGATTGACAAATGAGGAAACAGATAACTACTATGCGTTACTCGAAAAAATTGAGGATCATTATAATTTTGGCGATATGAGTCATCGATTATTGGGGCATCCGAATCCCATTCAGAATGAGATGCAATTAAAATGCCAGCTAGTCACTCATGGCTTATACTGCGGAGACGGTACAGCCTATAGGGATCCAAGGAGAGAACTGCTCGAACAGACGGCAGACCGCTGGAAGCTTCTGCTCCAAATCGACTCGGAAGAAGACATTGGAATGATGTGGGGAATGACGGGCAGGTTGTATTTCTGGATACGCGAAGAAGATCTGAGACAACTGAATTTTGATAACGTGTGGGTCGTTTTACAATGCAGCTAGCAACTACTACATCTATGGGAGTCGTGAAATATGACAAGAGACATTTTAAGTAAATTAATTGAACGCAGAGAAGAAGGACGAGCGAAGCAGGATCAAAGTATTTTAAGGGAGGTACGAGAGCAATTATTAGAACTGCTTGCCAATTATCCCGATGATGCGGAGATCCATTACCAAATGGGGATTGCCTGCGATAATTCCGGTCTTGGAGATAAGGCAATCCCCTATTACGAGCGGGCCATTGACCTGGGGTTATCCGGGGCAGACCTGGAAAGATGCTTGATGGGGCTCGGGAGTACATACCGCTATTGGGGACAATACGACAAAGCCGTCGAGACTCTGCGCAGAGGGATGAAAGAATTCCCGGAGAACCGCGCCATTCAGGTATTTCTCGCCATGGCTCTGTATAACAGCCAAAACTATAAGGAAAGCGTGGGACTTCTGATCACGAACCTGATGGAAAGCACCACAGACGAAAAGCTTCATTATTTCAAACGCGGAATATTGGCTTACAATGAAGATCTTGACGAGACAGCTGAATAAACAAAACGGCTCGGATCCCTACTTTTGAACTAGTCCGTGCGGTCCCTCTTTTACAATACCCTATCACAAAAATCCGGAAGGCCGTGATAAAATAACGCCGGGAAGAAACAAATAGCTATTGGGAGGAATGGTTGTGGAGAGAATACTTCAAGTGAGACACAAATGGCTGAAGTTGTTGCTAATGTTACTGCTGGTTGTACCGGTTCAGTATCAATGGACAAGCAGCAGCGCTCATGCGGAGGGACCAACGGATCCTGCTCCATACATCAACGCGAAGGTTGTCAACGAGAATGCGGGCAAAAAGGTGTTGTTCGACAATACGCACGCGCAAACGGCGGGTGCCGCTGACTGGGTAATCGATGGCGGATTCTCGGACTTCGCCAACGCGCTTGCAAGCAATGGCTACTATGTCCAAGAGCTTCGCAAGTCTACCGCTTTTACTTATGACGATTTAAAAAGCTATGACGTATTTGTTATTGCTGAACCCAACATTCCGTTCAAAACCTCGGAGCAAGCTGCCATGGAGCAATATGTCGAAGGCGGCGGCAGCATTTTTTTCATCGGCGACCATTACAACGCGGACCGGAATAAAAACCGCTGGGACGGCTCGGAGTCCATTAACGGTTACCGCCGCGGCGCATGGGCGAATCCGGCTCAAGGCATGAGCACGGAAGAGGCCAATTCCTATGCGATGCAAAATGTCGCAAGCTCCGACTGGCTGGCCGACAACTTCGGCATCCGCTTCCGTTACAACGCGCTTGGCGACATTAACGCAACCAACATTGTCGCTCCAAGCCAGGCGTTTGGCATTACGGAAGGCGTATCGGCCGTAGCCATGCATGCCGGCTCGACGCTTGCCATTATTGATCCAACAAAAGCAAAAGGCATTGTGTATCTGCCGCAAACAAACGAGGCTTGGGCAAACGCGGTTGACCAAGGGGTATACAACGGCGGCGGCGTAGCGGAAGGTCCTTATGTAGCCGTATCCAAGCTTGGCGGCGGTAAAGCGGCTTTTATCGGCGACTCCTCCCCGGTTGAGGATGTAACGCCTAAATATTTGCGCGAAGATACGGGCGCGAAGAAAACAACTTACGACGGCTTCAAAGAAGCGAATGACGGCGTATTGCTTGTTAACATTATCGACTGGCTGTCGAAAAAAGAAAGCTATGCCAGCCTGAGCCAGGTTAGCGGCCTGCAGCTGGATAAGCCTACTGCTCTTCTTCCTTTCGAGACTCCATCTTTGTCCACGGAGCCGCAGCCTGAACCATGGGCAGCTCCAAATGCAGGCTACAAATGGTATGACCGCTCGACATACAAGGCCGGTTCTTTCGGCGGGGGAGCGGCTGTCTCCAATCCGGCATACAGCTTTGTGCATCAGGCAACGCTGCCTAACAGCGGATCGTCATTCCCCGTTCGGGTCGTATTCAACAACCTGGCTCCTAATTCGACCGTCAGCAACTATCAGGTTGGCGTTTATTTAACAAGCAGCGGCGCCCAAATCGCCCAGGTGCAAAATGCAGACGGAACATGGCCTACCGCTTACGGCTACAGCGCGAGCTTCAACGTTACGGCCGATGCCGCGGGACATGCGTATAAGGATTTAACCATCCGTTTAAAAGCCGGTTCTACCGGCGCGGCTAATCTTCGCCTAAGACAAAACAGCACAAACCTGCTGACCGAAGCCGTTACGCTCGGCAACGTATCGGCTGAGCCGCTTCCGGGCGATGAAGGCGGAATCCCCGCCAAAATCACCATTGCGGAATCCCGTGCCAAAACCGTTGGCTCAACCGTTACGGTTGAAGGCGTGGTGACGACGGAGCCCGGCATTTTTGGCGGACAAACCTTCTACCTGCAAGATCAGACAGGCGGTATTTACGTGTACCAGAACGCCGCCGGTTATCATCAGGGCGACGTTGTCAAAGTAACCGCGACTACGTCGCTCTACAATACCGAGCTAGAGCTTGGAGATATTGTTGCCATTGAAAAAACGGGGACGGCCGATGTGCCGGCTCCAAGCCCGGCAGCCGCAGTGGACAGCTCCAATCAAGGCCAGCTGTTGCAGCTGAATGACGTGACGATTGCCAACATCATCTCCGCCACGCCATCCGGCTCCTTCGAGTTTGACGCTGTCAGCGATAACGGAACGGTTAATCATATCCGTGTTGACGGACGTACCGGCCTAACGCAAAGCAGCTTCCCTTATACTGTCGGCCAAAAGGTAACAATCACCGGCGTGGCCGCTATTTTTAAAGACTTGTACCAGCTCAAACCTCGCAGCCTCGCGGATTTCACGGTTGTGCAGCCGGCGGATAACGTACCGCCAACCGCTGAAGCTTCGCTGTCCGCTTCCCCTAATGCGGAAGGCTGGTTTAATCAGGACGTTCAAGTAAGCGTAACCGCTAAAGACAATTCGGAAGGTAAAGTAGATACGTTTTACGCGTTAAACAACGACAGCTTTTCCGATTACGCAACGCCGGTTACCGTAACCGCAGAAGGCAATCATACATTCTCTTATTACGCGGTTGATGCGGCAGGAAACAAAAGCGGCGTGGCATCGGTTAATGTTCCATTGGACAAGACAGCTCCGACGGCGGAGTTAACGCAATCCGGCGGACAAGTGGCCGACGTTGTTGAGACGGAGACTCTTGTCTATAACCTTGCAAGCAGCGACTCGCTTTCCGGTGTTGCTTCGGAGCAATTGCTCTTGGACAATAGCGTAATTGCAAATGGATATTCTATAGCAGCCTCCAAGCTTGGCATCGGAAGCCACACGGTCAACTATACGGTAACCGACAAAGCAGGCAATACGTCCACAGCAAGCTACACGTTCAAAGTGACAAGCAAACCGCTTGCCACCGGCGCTCCGGGAACGCCGGTCTTATCCCATAACAACGGTTGGGATAACGGTCTTCAGGACGGAAGCTACACGGTAACGATGAACCTGTGGTCGGGCAATAACGGTACCGAGTACCGGTTGTATGAGAATGGCGTACTGATTGATACGGTTGAATTGAAAGACGCTTCCCCTTCGGCCCAATCCGTTCAGACCAAAATTACGGGCAAAGCTAACGGGACCTATACGTATACAGCGGAATTGATTAATGCCTACGGTAAAACAGCCAGCAGCAAGCTGGTCGTTAAAGTAACCGACGCTTCTCCGGGCAAAGCCGTCCTGTCCCATGACAATTGGGATCAAGACGGAAATTACAAAGTAACGATGAACCTGTGGTGGGGCACTAATGCCACGGAATACCGCTTATACGAGAATGGCGTGCTTATCGATACGCAATCGCTGAAGGACGCAACTCCTGCGGCGCAAAATGCAGTAACCGCCATTTCGGCAAGAACGCCCGGCACCTACGTGTACCGCTGCGAGCTTGTGAATGCGGCAGGCGTTACATCCAGCGACACGATAACCGTGACCGTCAAGAAATAATAAAATAAAAAGCGAAACCCCCATGCCTTATGGCGTGGGGGTTTCGCTTTTTATGCGAACAACGATTTTGCCTTTGAACTCCCCTTCCCCGAAATACCGGAAAGCTTCGGCAGCATCCTGCAATCCATACAGCCGGTCAATGACGGGAGTAACCTGGCCCGCTTCTGCAAGCAACTTCCATACCTGCTGATCAGCATCATTGGGCTTATGGATCAGAATGGTCACGTTCTTCTTCTCAAACCTGCGGATCAGCGGTGCGGCGAGCAAGGTTTGGAGAAGACGAGGCATTAAGCCGCCAATCATAACGTATGTTCCGCCTTTTTTAAGCGCCCGCTTCACTTTGAAGACGGAACGGGTCCCCACTACATCCAGGATAAGATCGTATTGCCGCCTATTAGCGGTAAAGTCCTCATTCCTGTAATCCTGCACATGATCCGCTCCGAGGGACAGAAGCATATCCCGCTTGCATGCCCGGTCAACAGCGGTGACTTCCGCCTCGTGCAGCTTGGCATATTGGATGGCAAACGTCCCCACGCCGCCTCCTGCCCCATTGATGAGCACTTGCTGGCCCTTCCGCAAATTCCCTTTATCTCGCATTCCTTGCAAGGCAAGCACGGCTGCTTGCGGAATCGCTGCCGCTTGCTCGAAGCTAAGCCGCTTCGGCATTGGCGTCAAAGCATCCTCACCCGCGCATACGTATTCGGCGAATCCGCCCCAGCTGCAGCCGGAAAGATCGCCGAACACCTCATCGCCGGGTCGGAACCGCGTGACGGAGGCGCCAACGGCGATGATTTTCCCGGCAATATCCGCCCCAAGAATAGGGAACCGCGGCTTGCGGAGTCCGCCAATGCGGTTTATGTACGGTTTGCCGCGAAGCAGATCCCAATCCCATGAATTGACCGAAGCGGCATAAACCTCGATCAGCACTTCATGCTCCTTAGGCGCAGGGACATCCACTTCTTTGATTTGGAGAACCTCCGGCGAACCGTAAGCTTCATAGACCAGCGCTTTCATCGTGCGAGCCTTCATGGCCGCCCTCCTTGTTTCATCTCATTTGCCTCTCTATATCCATCTAAAAAAGAAACCATAATCGACTTTTACGTTATTCCTCTTCGCCCAGTCGGCGATATCCGCGAAGCCTTTATCCTCTTCGTCCACATACCTGAAGCACAAACGGACAGGAACAATTTTCGCGCCATAAGGCTTAATCCCGATAATCGGGTGAACCGAGTCCCGTCTGATCATGATGACCTTAATCTGATCGGCGGAGATTGTATTTCCGTTAAGCAAAAGCGTATCCTCCTGCAAGCAGAGATCAATCGGCTTCTGTACCGCCCGGTACACGGACCAGATCAAGACGGCAGCGCAGAAGCAGAATATCGCGATGCCCAGAACGTATAGAATCGTATCGTCTTCTTTTCCACGCAGCGTACTAACAAGAAAGAGTGAACACAGCACCGTCATCGCAAAAATGTTCTTTATGCCCGAAGGATTTCTGACCGCATGCTTGAATGGCTGATTGTCCAATTCATCCAACCTCCCTGATCAAGTACGAGATTGTATATTACTATTCCATAAACGACCAATTCATCCTGCCTACGAGCATAAAATGAAAGATTCGCTTGAAAGCTTGCTTGACAGAAGCTGGATACGAGTGTAGTCTTTGGACTAGGAATTCCACTAGGGGCGCCCGCAAGGGCTGAGATAAGGCTTAGCCTTGGTCCCTTTGAACCTGATCTGGGTTATGCCAGCGTAGGAAAGTGGTCTTGTGCGCGTCAGCCATATGCGATAGAAACGGGGTGCTATTGTCATTCGTCCGTTTCGATTTGCACGGATTTCGACACCTCAAGCCGCTCCCGACGGGGCGGCTTTTCTTGTTGCCGGCGATCGTCCGGCCGCATCAAATGCCGCCTTTGGGGGAGCGGCCGGGGGTTGCGAGCTTTGCCCTGCCTGGGCGAGCTCTGCCTATTCGCCGTGTCTAACTGCAGAAGCTATGCCGCGTACATTTCCATTCCCCCTAAACAACGGCCTCCTAGCGGACATTCCTGAACCTATCGAATGTTCTTAAGGAGGTTTTTTTGATGCCGATTTTATCGACGCCGCTGCCGGGCAGCCGCAAAACGTATGTGAGAGGATCGAGGGAAGATATTCGGGTTCCCATGCGCGAAATCGTATTATCCGACAGCCGGGGAAAAGACGGACAGCCGCAGCCGAACGAACCGGTGCGGGTGTATGACTCAAGCGGACCGTACACCGACGAGTCCTATGAGGCGGATGTACGAAAAGGACTTCCTATTGTGCGGGGCGGGTGGATTAACGAACGTGGCGACACGGAAACATACGAAGGCCGCATCGTTAGGCCGGAAGACAACGGATTCGCAAACGAGGAACGTGCGAAGGAGAAAGGCGCGGAAATTTTCCCTTGCCTGAATCACCGGCCTCTTCAGGCAAAGCCAGGGCAAAACGTGACACAGCTTCACTACGCCCGCAAAGGCATCGTTACTCCGGAAATGGAGTTTATCGCGATTCGCGAAGGGGTTGATCCGGAACTGGTCCGTTCGGAAGTGGCCCGCGGGCGCGCGGTAATACCGGCCAATATCAACCATCCCGAACTCGAGCCGATGATTATCGGGAGCCGTTTTCATGTGAAGATTAACGCCAACATCGGCAATTCAGCCGTTGCGTCCTCCATCGAAGAGGAAGTCGAGAAAATGACGTGGGCGACCCGTTGGGGAGCGGATACGATTATGGACTTGTCCACGGGAAAAAACATCCATACGACCCGCGAATGGATTATCCGCAACTCCCCCGTTCCGGTCGGTACCGTGCCGATCTACCAGGCGCTTGAAAAAGTGAACGGAAAAGCGGAAGACCTGAACTGGGAAGTATTCCGCGATACGTTGATTGAACAGGCGGAACAAGGCGTCGATTATTTCACTATTCACGCAGGCGTGCTGCTGCGTTACATTCCGCTTACGGCCAAACGCGTTACCGGAATCGTTTCCCGGGGCGGCTCCATCATGGCTGCCTGGTGTCTTGCCCACCACAAGGAAAACTTTCTCTACACCCACTTTGAAGAAATATGCGAGATTATGAAAGCTTACGATGTAGCATTTTCGCTCGGGGACGGCCTTCGTCCCGGCTCCATTGCGGACGCTAACGACGAAGCTCAATTCGCGGAACTGAGAACTCTTGGTGAGCTGACGGATATCGCTTGGAAGCATGATGTTCAGGTCATGATCGAAGGGCCGGGCCACGTCCCCATGCATCTCATCAAAGAAAACGTCGACCTACAAATGGAGATCTGCAAGGAAGCGCCGTTTTATACCCTGGGGCCGCTCACGACGGACATCGCACCGGGCTACGACCATATTACGTCGGCGATAGGAGCAGCAATGATCGGTTGGTTCGGAACGGCAATGTTATGCTATGTAACGCCTAAAGAGCATCTGGGTCTCCCCAATAAGGAAGACGTTAAAGACGGTGTTATTGCCTACAAAATAGCAGCGCACGCCGCCGATCTTGCCAAAGGACATCCCATGGCGAAACTCCGGGACGACGCATTGTCGAAGGCAAGGTTCGAGTTCCGCTGGCGCGACCAGTTCCATTTGTCGCTTGATCCTGAACGGGCGATCGCTTACCATGACGAGACGCTGCCCGCAGAGGCTGCGAAAACGGCTCACTTCTGCTCCATGTGCGGTCCGAAGTTCTGCAGCATGCGAATTACTCAAGACATCCGGGAATACGCGGAAGAGCACGGGCTTGATACCGAAGAAGCCATCGAAGCCGGAATGAAAGAACAGGCGGATTCGTTCAAAATGTCCGGAAGCAAGCTGTATAGCTAAAACAAAACGGGGCTGTCCCCTACGCCGTTAATGAAGGTGGGCTAGCAGTAGAGCTACATTGGATTTCGTACAGCATAATTGGGCGTTTTTGACCGTTTACTCGATCTACATTGGATTAGCTACAGTGAAATCAGCTCATTTGGACGATACTTGCTCATTCCGGCTCTGTAGACTGGAGCGAATCCAACGTAGCCTCCGGGATCTTCCTTTCCCCCTCATTTCACTGGAATAAATCCAACGTATGAGGAGGAACAAAGGCTGAGGCTGTACCAAAGTCATTAAAAATGACGATGGCACAGCCTCGTTTGAATGTTTATTTAACCTTTTACCGAACCGGCCGCGATACCTTCTACGATCCGGTCGCTGAGGAACAGGAACGTGATAAGGATAGGCAGGATGCTGATCATCAGCGTGGCGCCGATTGCGCCCCAGTCGGTGGTGTATTGGCCGATAAAGTTCTGCACGCCAACGGTGAGCGTTTTGAATTTATCCGAGCTGATAAACGTGTTGACGAAAATAAATTCGTTCCAGTTGTAGATCATGTTGATGATGCCCGTTGTCGCCAGCACGGAGCTGGTCATCGGGAAGACGATGCTAAAGAACACCTTATGAATGCTGGCTCCGTCAATGATGGCCGCCTCCTCGACTTCCTTCGGCAGAGCGACATAGAAGCCAAGCAGGATCATAATCGTGATCGGCATGTTAAATGCCACATAAGACAGAATGAGAGACAATGGATTGTCGATCAGATGAACCTTGTTGAACATGCTGAACAGCGGAATCAGCGTCGAGTGAACCGGAATCATCATCGCGACCATAAACAGGCCAAGGACAAGCGAGCTGAGCTTCCATTTCATGCGGGTAATCGCGAACGTCACGAGGCTGCCAAGCACGATCGTTGCAGCCGTTGCGGCTACCGTAATCCATACGCTGTTCAGGAAATACGTATCGATATTTCCCGCATTCCACACTTTGCTGTAATTGTTCCAGTGCGGAGGAGATGGCAAAGCAAATGGCGATAGATTAAAAACTTCCTGGTTGTTTTTCAAAGAGAAGAACAAAAGCCAGATGAGCGGGTAAACCTGGAACACCGCAACGGCGATGAGAACGATGTACAGTACAGCGTAGCCGACCTTCATTCCTATTCTCGATCCGGATTTCGCTTCTCCGCCCAGTTTCATAGTTGTCGATGACATGAAGCGTACCTCCTGAAAAGAATCTGTTGTGATGATTCTTGCATCGTAAGCATTAGAAAGAATTTTAACTTAGGAATACTGAATCGTGTCTTTGCTGGCAGTTGCCTTGCGGATAGCCCAGGTTGCCACTAGACAGATAATGAGCAGGAAGAAGCCAACCGCGCTGCCGTAACCGAAGTCATAAGCTTTAAAGGCTTTATGGTACATGTACGACGCCATTACTTCACTGGAGCCGTTCGGCCCGCCGTCTGTCATGACATAAATCAGGTCGAAGTATTTCAGGGAACCTACAACCGCCAGGACAATCGTTACTTTTACAACTTCCATCACAAGCGGGAATTTGATTCTCCAAGCGATCTGGAACGAGTTCGCTCCGTCAATCTTCGCTGCTTCTTCAAGGGAAGAAGGGATGTTCTTCAGTGCCGCATAGTAGATCAGAATATAGAAGCCCGCGTACTGCCACAGAATCGGAATAAACAAAGCGAACAAAACAAGATCCGTCTCTGCAAGCCAAGCGGGAGGATTTGCAACGCCAAGGGATTCCAGCAAGCTATTCATAATGCCGTTAGTAGGATGATAGATTTTGAGCCACAGCTGAGCGATTGCTACCGAAGACAGCAGCATCGGGATTAAGTAAATTTTGCGGAACAGGTTTGCTCCTTTGAGTTTGGCCGCGAGCACCATTGCCACGACGAGATAGATAATAAGGCTGACCATGGAAAATACCGCTAGCAGCAGCGAATGTCCGGCACTGCTCCAGAAATCTTGATCCTTAACGAGTGTGGCATAGTTATCGAGGCCCACCCACTTCATTGCGCCAATGCCGTTCCATTCATTCAGCCCGTAATAACCCGTAAGAACGATTGGGATATAAACAACGGCCAGAATGAGCAGAAGGGACGGAAGAACATATAAAGCGATGACTTTCTTATTAGATAGCACCTTATCCAATTTGGCCGACTCCTTTCTCTGTCAAAAATAAGGGAGTCGCCTATCCGGTATTTCGAACCCGTCCGTCCGGATAGGCCTCCCTTTATTTTTGGATGTCTGAACTAGTTGCCTTTCGCGATGGCCGCGTCTTGCTCGGATGCGAATTTCTCTGGGTTAACCGCTTTGCCGAACAGCGATTGGATCATGTTCAGATGAGTCTCTGCCGCGTTAGCCGGCAATTGAACGTCCGCGAACAAGGTGATGCTGCTTGCTTTGTTCAGCTCGTTGAACAGGTCGATGTACAGCTGCGGCAGCTGGATCGACGAAGTATCGATCTTCGTAGCCGGAATCACGCCCGCTCCGGTTACCGATTGCTCGCCCCACTTCGTCACGAAGTATTGAACGAATGCTTTCGCTTCTTCTTTCACTTTCGAGTTCTCCCCTACGAACAAGCCTACGCCAGGACCGCCTACCCAGCTGTCCGCGTTGCCTTTGCCGCCTTCAACCGTCGGGAACTTGAAGAATCCAACGCTGTCGCGGAACGATTGCGGAATGTCTTCGTTGGTTGTGAAGTTCGGCAGCTCCCAAGTACCCATCAGGTACATCGCGGCATTGCCGTTCAGGAATTCGGATTTCGCTTCTTCGTTCGACAGACCGTTAAAGCCTTTGACGAATGCGTTTGCGTCAACCAGGGATTGGACTTCGGAAGCGGCCTGCTGCAGACCCGGATCCGTAAATTTCGCTGTGCCTTTAATCGCGTTAGCTACGGTCTCTTGACCTGCAATGCGGTCAGCCAGATACATGTACCACAGGGAACCTGTCCAACGATCCTTGTTGCCAAGCGCGATTGGTGCTACGCCGTTGTCGGACAACGTTTTCACGACTTGCTTGAATTGCTCGTACGTGGTTGGAACTTCAAGATTGTATTTCTTGAAAATTTCTTTGTTGTAGTAGATCGGAGCGATGTTGAACTCCAGCGGAAGCGCATACGTTTTACCGTCGATCGCGTAAGCTTCCGTTGTGCCCGCTACGAATTTGCCGTTCAGCTCACCGCTGAGCAGATCGTCAACCGGCGTGAACAGCTTGCCGTCTACGTACGGCTTCAAGAAGCCGGCCGCCCAAGTTACGCCCACATCAGGGAGCTGATTCGATGCGGAGAGGACTTTTAATTTGTTTTTGTATTGCTCGTTATCGAGAACCTCTTGCTTGATCGTTACGTTAGGATGTTCTTTTTGGTAATCGTTGATGATTTGGTTAACGATTTTGTTCTGGCCCGCGGATACGCCTTCCGGCCACAGATGCATGAAATTGATCGTTACCTTCTTGCCGGAACCGCTTTCAGAGGAGCCCCCGCTAGAAGCGGTGTTGCCGCTATTTGAGCTGCTGCCGCTGTTGTTGCCGCATGCTGCCGTTACGATGGCGAGACAGAGAATTAGTCCGAGTGTCATCCACTTCGATTTTTTGAACACGTTTACAACCCCTTTTTGACTGATGTGTTTGTGTTGCTAAACAAATTGTAACAGCGCTTTCACAGCAGCATAAGGTATTGAGAGTTGGGAAAAATACTACTTTTATTGGATCGTCTCCTCCGCGTGAGAGACGTTTTTTCGATATTGTCCAGGACTTACTCCCTCATGCGACCGGAACACTTTGACGAAGTATTTGGCGGTCTGATACCCTGCTTTTTCGGCAATCTCATTGATCGACAGGCGCGTGTTGGTCAGCAGCTCCTTAGCTCTTTGCACCCGTCGTCTTGTCAAATAATCGCTGAAGGTCAGCCCGATCTGCTCCTTGAACAGCACGCTGAAATAGCTCGCGTTCATATGCAGATGATCGGCAATATCCCGCATCGTAACCGGCTCATGCAGATGCTCATCCAAATACTGAATCGCTTCCTTCACCGGCGCGCTGTATTGCGTCTCCTGCTCGGTAGTCTCCAGCAGCTTCGTATCGACTAAACGCTCCATGCGTTCAATCCGGTTCAGCTCTTCCTCCTTGCGGAACGCAAGCTCCACGGCTTCCACCAGCTTCTTCTTGTCCAGCGGCTTGAGCAAATATTCGATAACGCCAAATTGCAGGGCCTTATGGGCATAGTCGAATTGGGGATGGCCGGAGATAACGATAACAACCGGCGGATGCTGTCTTGCCCTCAGCCTCTCCACCAGCTCCAGCCCGTTAATTTCCGGCATCCGGATATCGGTAACAACCAGATTGGCTTCATTCTCGTTCAGCCATTCCAAAGCTTCCACGGCGCTTGAAGACGTTGTGATCTGGTATCGGCCTGCCGACCACGACTCCAGCACTTTCCGCACGCCTTCCCTTGTTCTTGGCTCATCATCCACGATCAGAATGGTCTTCATCTTGCCTCGCCCCCATGTTCAATCGGTATTTCAAAAGACATCCTAGTGCCCACTCCCTGCTCGCTCTGAATTTGCAAGCCTTCCGTTTCTCCCCCGTAATAGAGCCTTAGCCTGCGGTCTACGTTGGAGATGCCAACCCCGGTGCCTTTCGCATCATGGACATGTCCCAGCTTCATTGCCGCATACAGCGACTGCACCTTGTCAAAGCTCATGCCCGGACCGTTATCCGTGACGGAAATCCGGATATGGCCCGGCTGTCCGGTTTTCTCTATGCCGATTACAACCGAGCCTTGTCCGATCCGCTGTTCTACGCCATGCGAGATCGCATTCTCTACAAGCGGCTGGATCAACAGCTTCGGAATGGGAACGCCCCGGAGGCTCTCATCGCCTTCAATCCGCCACTTCAGCCGGTCGATCAAGCGCATCTCCATGATTTTCAGATAACGCTCCGCATGCTCCAGTTCATCGGCTACCGTTACCCATTCATCATCGTCCGCCCGGTTAATTACATACCGGAACAGGCCGGACATCGCGACGACAACCTGGGACAGCTCTTCTTCATCCTTGTCCTCAAGCGCCCAATATAAAGCCTCCAGCGTGTTGAACAGGAAATGCGGATTGATCTGCGCCTGCAGCGCCTTCAGCTCCGTTCGGCTCTGAATGATTTCCTTCTCGTACACCACTTCGATCAGCTCGTTCAAATAGGCGACCATCTGGTTGTAAGTATTGTTCAGCTCGTTAATCTCCAGCGTGGAGGATGTTACCGGTATAGGCTTCAGCGAGCCGTATTTTGCGCCCCTCATCGCCTTGATAAGATTAAGAATCGGGCTCGTAATCATGGTCGACAGGATAAAAGTCAGAACCAAGAACAGCAGTAACCCCACCATAACCGATACGATTATGGCCGTGCGCAGCACCGTGACTCCTTCAGCCGCATACTCGGCCGGCGTCAGGATTAACACCTTCCAGCCCGCTGCCGCCTCAAGCTGCTTTTGAATGGGAATATACAATCGGCCATGCATGCTGATGGTTTTACCGTCCGTCTTCTGCAGCACGTCCTGCGGAATGTCCGCCGAGAAGTTCGCCGCGATAATCTGGCCGGAGCCGTCGATTAGCCCCATTTCTTCCTTGCCTTCAGCGGCTGTATTGGTATCAATAAGCTCAAAATATTTTTTGTCGATTCGGACCAATAAATACCCGGCATTGGAAAAGGACTGGTCAATCAGGCGTACGCGGCGGATCGCCGTAATCTGATTCGGATTGTTCGGATCAATGCCGAACCATACCAGCTGACCCGCGGCTTGATCCGCCTCCCGGATCCATTCATTGGGAACCCGGTTGAACAGGCTGATATCCGTCAGCGGGAACAATACCCGGAAGCCGTTCGAATATAATTCGATCGACTGTACGCCGCTCACGTATGCCTGCTGCTTCCGGATTTCGTGCTGCAGCACCTGCCGCTCCTCGAAGGTTAGCTTTGTGCCGCCGGCCTCTTTGGCCATCAGGTTTTGAATCGAAGCGTTGGTGGCTACCTGCATCGTAAACGTCTCCATTTGATGGAGCAAAACATCCATCTTGCCGGTCGCCTGTACCGCTGTCTGTTGAATATGCTTTTCGGCATTATTGCGCAGCAGCTCCGATACTTGTCCGTAAGTAAAAAAGCCTACCGAAGCAAGCACCAGCAGCATAACGAGCACGAATCCGAGAAAAATCTGATTCCGCAATGTGTTTATGCGATTAAACTGGAACAACCCGGACACCCCCGCCTAAATATCTGTCGCCATTACTATACACAATATAAATAAAAAAAAGAAAGCCCCTTCATTGGGGCTTGGCTATTCGGCGTTCAGGTTATTCCAAGTCCAGCTGCGGACATCTTCGCTTCAATTCGGCAAGAAAGGCCTCCCGGTCAAGCGGGGAAATATAAATCATATCATAAGCTTTATAATGGATTTCCAGTCTGTCCACCGAAGTAGCCGTACTGGCAATAATCGAGCGGACCTGCTTGATTTTGCGGATGCTGGCAAGAGGGATAACGGTTCGGATGGGCCCCATCCTGACAAGCAGGTCGGAGCCTGTCAGCTCATAGGATACGCCAAGCCATATCCATAGCATAAATACGGCGGCAGGAAGACATAAGGCAAGAACAAGGATAGTCTCAAAGACGCCGGCTCCGCCAATGACAAACGGAGAGATTGCCGAGAAAGCAAGAATGCCGATCGTAACCCAGATCGTAACCGACAGCCATAAGTCCCTTTTTGGAGCAAAAATCATGGCTTTACCTCCCTCCTCAAAAGTTTCTCCAAACGCTCTTTCACCGGAAGCCATTCTTCCGAAATAATGCTAAATATAACATAATCCATGCCATTGTATTTCTTGCGGAGCACGCCTTCGCGTGTTGCTCCAAGCCGTTCTATCGCCCGCTGGGAGCGATGATGCGAGGTTGTTGTGATAAGCTCAACCCGGACGGCCTCCCACTGCTCGAAAGCGTGCTTAAGGAGCAGATATTTGCTTTCGGTATTAACGGCTGTCCGCCAGACTTCAGGCGAATACCAGGACCAGCCGATATTCAGGTTGCGGTGGGACGGGGCGATGCGGAGGTATCTCGTTGTACCGACAATTCGGTTCAGTTGCTTATCAAAGACCGCGAACGGATACTCTTCATTACGTTCTTTTCCTTGTATCGCCGTATGGACAAAACGCTCCATCTCCTGCAAGGTATGGACTTTGACAGGAAGCTGCTCCCATAATTCATCCGATCGCGAGCAGGCGAATAACGGCTCGGCATGCTCCTCCGATAAAGGGATCAGCTTAATCCGTTTGCCATCCAGCGCTGTAATATTCATCGCAGCAGCTCCTTTCCACAAACAATGAGCATTATCCATATTTTACTAATATTTTCATGAACATCCTTGCTTGTCAAGACAAGAAAAATCGCAGGATAGGCATCTCGCGATGCCATTACCTGCGGTTATTTTATTGTTGGGACCGGATACGGTCCATTGCGGAAGCGGCTCTAGGCCATCCCGCATAAAAGGCCAAGTGCGTCACCGCTTCGATCAGCTCCTCTTGGGTGAGACCATTCTCCCTGGCAAGCTGCAGATGATAAGGAAGCTGCTCCATATGCCCGCCGGCTACTAGAGCCGCTACGGTAATCAAGCTTCGCTCGCGCAGCGAAAGCTCCTCCCTCCGCCACAAGTCTCCGAACAGAATATCCTTGGTATAACGAGCAAAAGCGGCATCTCCATAGGCAGGCCCGATATGAGACGTATCGATTTTTCTATGCATCGGGTTATACCTCCCTCTTCCGTTCAAGCATCTGGGCAATTCCGCCTCCAAACGTCCAGTCCTCGAACTCCGTGCCCACAAGCACCACAAAGATGTCCTCCGATCTCACTCCGCACGCGGGCAAGAGCTCTGCCAATCGGGCATAAAAGCCCCTTTTCTGCTCCTCCGTCCGTCCGGACTTTAGGGTAATCTGGATATAGAGCAGTCGGTCCGAACGCGGGACATTCAGATAGGCCGGATCGTAATAGAACTCCCCTGGCTTATGACCATGAAACACTTGAAAATAATCATCCGCCGGCACGCGGAAATACTCGGTTAACGCCTGATGAATCGCTTGGCTGATCGCCGAAAGCTCCTCCTGCTTATATTGATCTTCCCTATAGCTGACCCGGATAAAAGGCATCTGTCATCACTCCCTGGATTAGATGACATCATTGTATATCCTCTTGCTTCATCTATATAATTGAATTAATTAAACAACTAATTCAAATTTAATGATGGAGATGTTTCATAAATGGATTTGAAGGAGCTAACCGCTTTTCAGACGATATTGCAGGAGGGCAGCTTTGCGAAGGCGGCAGCCAAGCTGAATTACGCCCAGTCCACCATTACCAACCAGATTCAGCGATTGGAAAAAGAGCTGGGCTTCCAGCTGTTTGACCGGGGCTGGGAAGCCGAACTGACCCCCGCCGGGCAGATCTACGCCTCCGAAGTAGAACGGCTTATTCAGCATTGGCATTATGTATCCGATCAGGCAAAAGCGATTCTGCGGGAGGAGACCGGCAGCCTTAGAATTGGCATGCTGGAGATGCTTGCCCGGCAGGTCATGCCGGAAGCGTTATGGCGGTTCCGGGAAGAAAAGCCGCAAATCGCCTGCCAATTCGTGATTGGCAACACCGATCTGGTGGCCAGCGAGCTTCGCCACAAACAGCTGGACTTTGCGATATGCGGCGAGCCCCCCGACCTGTCGGGTCTGCGCTTCGAACCTTTGTATGAGGAGAGGATTGTATTTGCGGCGGCCAAAGACCATCCTCTTCACCAACGTGACGGAGGCAGTCTTCCCTTTCAGGAGCTGCTGCCCTATCCGATGGTGGTTGGCGGGCCAACCTGCCTGTACTATCTGCACTTATCGAGGCAGCTTGCCAGATTCGACAGCATGCCGATGCTTCACTCGGTCAGCCAAATCTCTGCTATTCCGGGTTTTGCGGCGCGTCCGCCGTTTATCGGCGTGGTCCTTGCTTCAACCCCTCTGCCAGATTGGGTATTGCCGCTTGCGGTTGACTGGGAGGAGCATACGATCCCCGTTGGCCTGCTTGAACGGCGGGATACGGTATATCCGTCGGCTGCACGCGAGCGGCTTATCGACATAATCAAGGAGGTCTGGTTCATGGAGGCTTGACGAAAAAGACCGTTGACAGAAGGAGCAATCCCCTATATTTTTCTTATAACAAATCGTAAAAAGAGGTGCATCCGCCATGCCAGTTGAATACCGCATTGGAGCTCCCGTTACAGCCGTACAAGTCGCCGAAGTGTTCCGAAGCTCCGGCATCAGACGACCCGTCGATGATCTAGCCCGCATTCAGAAAATGATCGACAACGCCGATCTCATCCTCTCGGCTTGGGATGGCGAAGAGCTTGTCGGCATTGCCCGGGCGGTTACCGACTTCTCCTATTGCTGCTATCTCTCCGATCTGGCCGTAAGCAAGACGCATCAACGTCTCGGAATCGGCACGGAGCTGGTGAACCGGCTGCGGGAACATCTTGGCGAAGAGGTTGCCCTTCTGCTGCTGTCCGCGCCCTCCGCCATGGATTATTATCCGCAGATCGGCTTTGCCAAAGCCGACAATGCGTTCCTGATTAAACGAGTAAGATAATTCCCAAATCCATACTCAAACAGTTGAATTGCGAAAATGCAGGCGAATTCCTCCTGCAACAGCAAAAATTCCGATTAAAATGCAAAAGTACAGCTAATCCGCGGGCAAGATGCTCATTTGAGCATTTTTTCATCGGAATGAACTGTACTTTTGCATTTTTATTCTATTTGCAGACTTAAACCATCCAACTAACCTGTACTTTTGCAGGTGACGGCAGCCTGAAGTAAATTGCACGGCGTTAATCTTCTAGTTCCAGCACCGATTAATCGAGCCAGCCGTTTTTCTCCGCGATTCCAATCGCATCAATCCGGTTCTTGGCGTCTAGTTTCTGTATGGCTTCGGACAAATAGTTGCGCACGGTACCCGCGGACAGAAACAGCTGGGAGGCAATCTCGCCGGCAGGCAGACCTTCCCGCGCCAGACGCAGCACCTCCCGTTCCCGTTCGGTAAGCGGATTCTCCGCTTCCCAGAACGACAAAGCAAGCTCCGGACTTACCGCCCGTTTCCCGGCATAGACGTTGCGAAGCGCCGCGGACAGCTCATCGATCGGGGAATCCTTGAGCAGGAAGCCCTTTACCCCTGCCTTCATGGCCCGCTGGAAATATCCGGAGCGGGAGAAGGTTGTCAGAATGACAACCAGGCAAGGATGCTTATCCGTACGCAAGCGTTCGGCAACATCAAGCCCGGTCAGCTTGGGCATCTCGATATCCATCACGCAGATATCCGGCTTCAGGCTGCGAATCATCTCTAACGCCTGTTCACCGTCTTCCGCTTGTCCGACGACCTCAATATCTTCTTCCAAATCAAGCAGGGCGCTAAGCGCGCCGCGCAGCATTCCCTGATCCTCGGCGACAAGTACTCTCATTTATGTGGAGTCTCCCTTCTTCGATGACGAGCGTACTCTAGGCACGGTAATCGTTATAACGCAGCCGCTGCCTTTCGTGGACTTGAATTCCAGCTTTCCGTCCACGAGATTTAGTCGTTCCTGCATTCCTCTGAGCCCGTTATGCGCAGGCCCTTTGTCCGCCAGATCGCAGCCAACCCCGTTATCCCGGATGGCAAGGCGGTACTGGTCGGGCGTCATTGCCCATTCGATGACGCATTGACGGGCTTCGCTATGCTTGACGACATTCGTTACCGCTTCGCGCAGGCACATGCCCAGCATATTATCGATAAGCGGGCTTAAGGATGCGGAAGCGGGATGGCCTTCCACCCTAATGGTTATAAAAGCTGCCGCTAGAATCCGTTTGGCATTCGACAGCTCAGCCTGCAGAGTTACCGTATTCATCCCCGTAACCAGCTCCCGGACCTGCTTCAGCGCCGCACGGGAAGTAAGCTGAACATCCCGGATTTCCTGCTTGGCCCGGTCCGGATGATGAGCGATAAGCTTCTCGGCTAATTCGCTCTTGAGCGTGATCATCGTAAGCGTATGGCCAAGCGTATCATGGAGCTCGCGGGAGATCCGCTGCCGCTCCTCCTGAATGGACAAGCGGGCAATCTCGTCATTGGCCAGCTCGAGCTGGGTACGAAGCACTCTGGACCGGCGTCCGATAAACATGACAAAAGGAACCAGCAATACCGCAACCATAGCAGGCAAAAGATTATAAAGCCCTTCCAGACCATTCATCTCTTCATAGTGCCAGACCTCCATCCCGTACAACAGCAGCACGCCGGACATCGCAATTCCGATCTGACGAAGGTTTGGCAGCATACCGACAAGCGAAGCTGTAAAAAAGCCCATATACATAAAGCTTTCATCGTACCGCCAACTGAAGTAACCAATGACGAGCAACTGAATAATAACCGCCCAAATGCGCCAGCTTTTGCTCAAATGCCCCGTGATATAGCTTGCGATAAACAAGACGATAAGCGGAAATCCTATCCATTGCTCCTCGTGAGGCCGTTCGGCGAGTGCCATGACCGGAAACAAGATATAGATGAGCCATAACAGCATAAAGAAAATGGGCGGCCCTCCTTCGGGGGGCCGCTTCATTATTAATCGACGTAAATCATGCAAGTATTTTTGCATTACACCGCTTCCTGTTTTTTCATGATATAAGACGAAATCGCAAGGAATACTACCACGTAAGCTGCCAATATTCCTACGCCGGTCCAGTTAATGGACACTCCGGCAACCGCGTCCCATGCCCCTTGGCCAAGACGGTAGGTAGGCGTAAGATGAGCAATAGTCTTCATCGTGCTCGACATGGTGTCCGTCGGGAACCACAGACCGCCCAGAATGGATAGTCCCATATAGCATATCATGGAAAGAACTTGGACGAAATCCGCATTTTTGATCGAGCCGATTAGGGTGCCAAGACCCATAAACGAGAAGCCGCCGATAAAGATAAACAATCCGCAAGTAATCCAGGTCGATGCGCTTAAGTTAACA
This sequence comes from Paenibacillus sp. MMO-177, assembly GCF_037147795.1. Classification (NCBI taxonomy): domain Bacteria; kingdom Bacillati; phylum Bacillota; class Bacilli; order Caryophanales; family Paenibacillaceae; genus Paenibacillus; species Paenibacillus sp. MMO-177. The sequence goes on from NZ_JBBCUR010000013.1 coordinate 104,668, forward strand.
TCCTTAAACACTCCGCCAACAATAAACATGACAATGATAATAGCCAAGTTAATAACGCCTTGCGACAATACTTTGGACAGTACGTAAGACCAGGACGGAAGCGGCGTGATTTTCAGCAGAGCCAGCCAGCCTTGGCTCCGTTCTCTCGACAGCCGCTGCGCATAGGAGGTCAAGCTTGCCCCTACAACCCCGTATACCGTCATCGACATCAGGTAATAGGCTTTCCAATCGACATTGCCAACTTGCACATTATCGCCAACCGTATTGGTAAAGATAAAGTAGAGCACAACCGGCATAATAAACGAGAAAATAACGAATCGGCGGTTACGGACGGTGCGCAGCAGCTCCGCCTTGCATTGCGCCAGAGTTGCTTTCATGCTTGTAGATTGACTCATTACATATATCCCCCTTAGTTCGTAGAGTGGACAATCGCCTGGAATGCATCCTCAAGGCCGCCACTTTGGATTTCGATATCTTTCATCTCGATGCGCTGTTCGATCAGCGTTACAATCAACCGGTCGGTATCCCGGCTATGAAGCTTTACGCGTCGTCCGCTCCATTCCGCGTCGATAACTCCCGGCAGCGCCAGCAGCTGATCGTTCGTTACGGAAGCACCCGCCGTAAAGGAGATAACGCGGCCCGTTGTTTCGGCTTTGATCTGGCTTGGCGAGCCGTCCGCCACAACCTTGCCCTGATTGATAACGACGATGCGGTCTGCGAGGCTATCCGCTTCTTCCAGGTAATGCGTCGTAAGAACAACCGTGCGGCCTTTGTCCGCCATCGAACGGATCGTATCCCAGAACATTTGGCGGGAGGTGACGTCCATGCCAACCGTTGGTTCATCGAGGAAAATAATTTCGGGATCGCCTGCCGCCGCAAGCGCGAAGCCCAGACGGCGCTGTTGTCCGCCGGACAGCGACGCGGCCATTTTATCCTTTTCCTTCTCCAGGCCGGAGATCCGGAGCAGCTCTTGCAGGGAGAGCGGATTGCTGTAGTAATTGCGGAACAGCTCAATGGTTTCCGCTACCTTCAAATTATCAATAACGCTAACATCCTGAAGCATCGCTCCAATCCTGTTGCGAACTTTGATGTCCTTCGGGCTTCCTCCCAGCAGCTTAATCGCTCCGGAGGTCGGCTGCTTCAGCCCCAGAATCATGGAGATCGTTGTTGTTTTGCCGGCGCCGTTTGGCCCAAGCAGCGCGATCACCGTTCCTTTTTCCACCCTGAGCGATAAATTGTCTACGGCTTTTTTGCCTTGGTAGATCTTCGAGACTTGATCCAATTCGATTGCATAACTCATTGTCTGTTTCACTCCCGCTATCTATAATTTGTTGTGCTGTTAACGTCTCAAGTTGTTGCTCTCGCTTACATACATATCTTACCTTTTTGAGTTGAGTGCTCCTACGCATGAACGTAATCTCTTTCAGATGACAAATGTCATATCATGGACATGATAAGTTACAATAGAACAAACCGGCATTTATTAAAGGAGTTTACTGACATGATTGATTCCATCTTCGAAACCCATTTGCAGGTGACGGATTTAGACCGTTCCATCAAGTTTTATACGAAACTCGGACTAACCCTTGCGTTACATAAGCCCGAGCGGAGATCTGCTTTTTTCTATGTGGGAGAACGCAGAGACCTGCTTGCGTTAAAGGAGCTGCCCAAAGGGCAGAAGCTGCAGCCCCGGCATTTCGCTTTTGGCGTTCGGCTTGATCAGCTGCTTACGGCTTCGGACTGGCTGATCGAACGGGGAATCCACCCGCTACCGGGCTTTGGCAAACAAGAGGCTCCTCCGGAACCTTTCGTGCATGCGTGGATGCCGGCCGCCAGCGTCTATTTCAATGACCATGACGGCAATGAGCTCGAGTTTATGGCGTGGCTCGACGACGAGCCCCAGAACCTTAGCTTTGTTCCTTATTTAAGCGAGTGGAATGAGATCAACGCGAAAAAATAAGACCTCCAGGGGTCTTATTTTTTCGGGTATATGTGCCCCCTGCGGGCTAGTGAAACGGATCCTGCTGTACGAAATGCAGGGTATAGGCTCTGAGTGAGGGCGTTGGTTGAATTATGCTGTACAAAATGCAGCAAAATCGATGAATTGTAGCTGATTAGAGCGGTTTAGCTGCTAATATCCTGCACTCCATGCAGGATATTGCTATATATAGGGCTTAGATCGACGATTATGCTGCACTTCGTGCAATGACGTCATTCGCCCACTACCTGCTCTACCGGTTCCCGTCCCATTCCTCGTAGAACTGCTCGACGTATTCTTCCATATAGCGGTGGCGTTCCCCGGCTATCCGTCTTGCCGCATCCGTATTAACCAGGTCTTTGAGCTTCAGAAGCTTCTCGTGAAAATGATTGATCGCCGTACTCTTCCCGTTCCGGTATTCCTCGGCGGTCATCTCGCCGCGCGGCGGAATGGCCGGATCGTGGATCGGGGTGCCCTTCCAGCCCGCGTATACGAAAGCTCTCGCGATCGAGATAGCCCCGATAGCGTCAAGCCGGTCGGCATCCTGCACAACCTTGCCTTCCAGCGTCCGCATTGGCGGGTTTTTCCCGCCGTTGTAGGACATGTTGGAGATGATGTCCATCACATGAGCCCGGTGTTCTTCTTCCGGCAGATTAGCTTCCAGCCAGGCCTCAACCTTCCGTTGCCCCTCTTCCTTCGAAGGATTCAGCTTCTCATCCGCCACATCATGCAGCAGCGCCGCAATCGTGCAGATGAACAGATCCGCTCCTTCCTCGCGGGCGATCCGCTTCGCCATCTGCACCACCCGGTGAATATGCCACCAGTCGTGGCCGCTTGCATCATTCTCCAATACGGAACGGCTGAACTCTTCCGCCTTGCGGATAATCTTTTCTTTATCGTCATGCGTGATTTTCATGGTTGTTGCACCTCAAATTTTAAATATAATGTACGTTTTTCTTTATGTACTGTAGTTGTAACCGGGGAACGTGTAGTTTTATTGGCCATATTCATGCGTCTCCTCCTTGCCTCTGCGAGAGCACGCATCACCGGTGAAACGGTCATACCCGCCTTCTATGAACATCATCGCCCAGATCAGATAAATCTTCGCCATGGCGTAACCGGCAATGCAGCCAACTATCCCGCCAACATAATAATAGGGATTGACCTTCTCCAACGCTCCGCCAACCAGACCGTCATTCATATTCTCCGCAGCTCCCTCCTTAAAAGTCCGGGTTTCGTTTGTCATTTTCTACCGATAATGTTAATCGAGAGCCAGCTCCAACCGCAAGCTACGCTGACAATAATAAAACTCCGCCTCTACGAGAACGGAGTTCATCTTCAATAAGTTACAGCACCTTTTCATAACAGAGGCTGGATTCGCAATCGATATATTCCCCGAAACGGTCAATCTCGTAATAGCCTTTGCTTGCGTAAAAATGAAGGGCTTCCGGCTGCGGTGCTCCCGCTTCCAGCCGCATGATCCGGCGGTTCAACGCAATCGCCTGATCCTCCAGAGCGGATAAAACGGCGCCTGCAATCCCCTGCCTCCGGTAGCCGGGGTCTACATAGAAGCGCTTCAATTCAACGATTTCCTCGTCCAGCGGGCGAATAGCGCCGCAGCCTACAGGAGTTCCGTCGATATAAGCGACCATAAAGATCATGTCCTTCACCTTCGGATCCGAGAAATCGACCGTAAACACTTCGTCCGGATTGGAGTAGCGCCCTGCCAAATCCTCGTCCAGCTTCCGGATTAAATCATGCAAATCTTTGTTGTCATGGGCAACCTGGACAATCATCCGTTTCATCGGGATCTCCTCTTTCCTCTTTCCTTTTTCCTTTTTCCTCGCAATTTGCTTTTACGTTATATTTTCTAACATTATAACTTGATGGACGAGAGGGAACAACAAAAAGAGCAGGAGCCTCTAAATCTACCTCGGCCCCTGCACTCTCCGATTACTCTTTGCCGTTCAAATTCAGCGTTGGCGTCTGGTCGAAGAAGTTCCACGGCTTAAGCAGCGTATACACCCATTCCGTCGGCATAATCGGCCATTCCTCGGCACGCGCCACATGGGTGGTGCCCGTCGTCATCCAGACTACGTTGTCTGTGTTGACGATCGATTCATTATCCGAGGTGAACAATCCAAGACCGGTATCCGTCTTCGCGCGGTTCGGGTATTTGCCTTCCGGATAACGCTCGTTCTCATAGTAGCGCGTAACCCAAAGCTGCTTATCCATAAAGTTAACGCGGTTGAACAGCCATTCGTCCTCGCTGAAGTTAGCACCTTTGGCAATCGGATGGGTACCTCCGGCATACGGAATAATCTGATAGGAGACCGGATTGCCTACCTTGTTCTCTTTATTCGTGTTTGTGATCAGGCGAATGGTCGAAGCGTCGAACTTCTGAGCCGCCTCCTGCTCCGTCCCCACAATACGAGTCTCGGTCTGCATCGTGCTCTTGCGAGGGCCGCCGGCCGTATTATCCGCCACGACGGGATTAATCTCCATCAGGGAATTTTGCTCGCCGTCCACGTCCATATCGAGACGGAAGTTATAAATATGCTGATGCGTCGTTCCCACGATGTTATGGTCAATCAGCGTGCCGTATTTCGTATCTTCAGCGGCTGTCTCGTCATGCATCGTGCTGGATTCTACGCCTTTTACGGCCTCAATACCGGTAGCACCCGCGTTAATGCCGATCGTGCCGTTTTGCGCGAATACCCAGTCAAAAATATAATCATAATTGCCAACCGTGCTGATCCAACGGACAACAAGCTCGCGTCTTTCCGCGCTGACATTGTCCTGGCCCATCTCCTGATGCTTGTATTCCGGGCCTGCGTAGCGTTCGAAGATCGCCATCGCGCTTGGAATGTTCATCGCCGCGCCCGTATAATCGGCGATCGTCGCATCCAGCAATACGGCGTTATCCGGCACATCCTTGCCGCGGGCAAGCGAGGAAGTCAGAGTCCCCATGCCATACTCGCCCGAATCGAGGTAAGCCTTGAAGTACCAGCCTACATCCGGATCGCCGTAAGGAACGATCATGCCGCCAAGCGAGCCCTCGTACATAATTTTGCGTTTTTTGCCCCGATCGTTATAGGTCACCGTCGACAGTATCGGACCTACGCGGGAATCCAGACGAAGGTGGAAATCCCAATTCTGCCAATGAATCGTATTGCCGGTAATCGTGTAGTTCTTGCCTTCCGGCTCCGTGATCTCAAGCGGCTTCGAAGGCGTTGTCGCTGTCATATTGCTGCCGTCATACGGGGTTGCCTTCATTGGAATCGGCACGACACCGGCATCCTCAATCTTAATAACCTTCTTCTTCTCGAGATCGACCACCGCGACTAGATTCTCGATCGGATGCGCCCAGTAGTTGCCGTCTCCCGTGTTCAGATAAGCGACTACCTTAAGCAGCCTCTTATCCTGCTGCAGCTCGTCCTTGCCGTCGAAATAACCAACCGTCAGCGGCGTGGAAACGACCTGCTTCACATCGTTAATGCCGCGTTTCTTCAGAGCAGCCGCATATTCCGCGCTTTCTTCAATAGCGGTCTGAACCGTACCGAAATCATCAAGCAGCACCATGCCATGCGCGCCTTCAATCGGCTGCCATGCGGTTACTTTTTTGGTTGCTAGATCAACCGTCCCCTCAATGACATGCTTGCCGTCCAGAATAACGACCGCAGCCGAGCGGTGAGCCGATACATCCGTGCCGTCAAGCACAAACTTCCACACCTGCTCCTTCGGCGGAGCCTTCAGCGTAATTTCGGTAAAGCGGTAGTTGTCCCCGAATTTCCCTTCCGCCTTCAAAATATTAACCGTCTCCGCTATCTCGGCGGAAGTAAGCGGGTTTAGAGGATTAGCCTTTTTCTCTACCTGGAACGTCTGGTCCAGACCCGACTGGAATACTTCGCTGATAAAATGATGGGATACGTACGCCAGGTTTTTCTTCATAATGACCGGGGCTTCCATCTCCAGGCGTTGGCCGTTCACCAAAGCGATATTGGAATTTGGTTTTACCTTGACCAGCGTGCTGTTCTTTGTAATTGTAATGGTACCCGCGAAGCTGTCCCATTTCACCTCAGCCTCAAACTCCTCCAAGGTTGTGCGAAGCGGAACAAAATCCTCCGAGCCTCCATGCGCTTCGGCAGTTGGTGCCGGCAGCGGCGCGACTACCCCGCTGCCAAGCGCAACGGTTAAAGCCGTACCTAGTACCGCCGACTTTTTAGCAAGCGAACCTTTTAGTTTCTTCATCTTTATATGCCTCCCCATTCTTTTTGCGTCTTTCCTTGACGTTAATTTACCTGACATTAAAGGGGGAGGAATTGTAAAAAACGGAACAAACCCGAAAATTATGTTAGAAAATATGACCTTAACTCATTGACGAAAGAACATTGCCTTTGTTATTGTTGTACGCATATTAAGGTGCGGGAGGAATGGACACATGCTAGAGGAACTCATTAGCGGCATCCAGTACGGCTTTGAATGGGAAACAACGGGCTATATAGAACGGAAAATCTATTATAGCGGGCAGCCCGTTATCTATTACCAGTTCAATACGGATGCATCCGGGCGGATGATCCATGTTGTGCCGGACGGCTGTGTCGATCTCCTCTTCTGCTGCCATCCCGGAAAGCCTTCCGCGAGAGTTTGCGGCACCGTGCTGCAGGGAAAAGAGCTTTATTTCGAGGCTGACACTACCTATTTCGGGGTTCGTCTGTCCGCAAGACTAAGTCTTCTGCTGCCTAATCTGCCGTTGAAGGAAGTCATCGAGATCCAGGTCCCATTCGAGGATTCTTTATCTAGATACAAAGATACGGGAGCTATTATTGCGGAGTTTCAAGGTTTCGCCGAGCGGGTAGCAGGCTTTGAAAAGCTTTGCATGCCCATTCTGTCGGGCGATGTCCGTTCCATTCGGATGATAGATTACTGCCTGACCGCCATGCAGCGTTCAAACGGCAGCGTTACGATCCGCGACCTGGCAGAGGATACCGGCTACTCCGAGCGTTATATCCGCACAAAGTTCGAGCAGTCCCTCGGCATCTCCCCCAAGCTGTACAATCGGATTATCCGTTTCCAGCGTTCGCTCGGCGTCATCGTAAGAGGCGCATCCTCCTTGACGGATGTAGCGATGGAAGGGGGTTATTTCGACCAGTCCCATTTCATGAAAGAATTTAAATCTTTCAGCCAGCTTACCCCTATTCAGTTACGAAAACACGTGAAACCTTCCTCATCACTCCTCTAGTCATTTCGACACAAATCTACAAAAGTTCATTCCAATTCCAAAATAATCCGATATAATGTTCATAGCGTAATACTTCTCTTAAGAGAGGAGACCGTCTATGAATACGGATATTCTCACACGCAATAACGTAAACGTGCTTGGCCGCGGAAAACAGGCTATTGTATTCGCCCACGGCTTTGGCTGTGACCAGAACATGTGGCGGCACATGGTCCCCCAATTCGAACAGGATTACCGGATTGTTCTATTCGATTACGTCGGCTCCGGAGCATCCCAAATTAACGATTACAGCCCAGACAAATATAACAGCTTAAACGGCTACGCCGAAGATGTGCTTGATGTGATGGATACGCTTCAATTGGAGAATGCGATATTCGTTGGCCACTCCGTCAGCGGCATGATTGGCATGCTTGCTTCGATTCGGCAAAAGAAATATTTTCAGCGGATGGTTATGCTTGGCGCTTCCCCGCGGTACGTTAACGAACTCCCCACCTATTACGGGGGCTTTGACCGCAACGAGATTGACGAGCTGCTGCAGATGATGCAGATGAATTTTATCGGCTGGGCAAGCTACCTCGCACCTATCGTGATGCAGAATCAGGAACGCCAGGAGCTGTCCGCCGAGCTGGAGAAAAGCTTCTGTTCCAGAGATCCGCATATCGCCAGGCAGTTCGCGGAAGTGACCTTCTTGTCCGACTGCCGGTCGGAACTGGCCTCTGCTTCGGTCCCGACGCTTATTTTGCAATGCGCGGATGACAGCATCTCGCCTCCGGAGGTCGGAGAATACATGCATGCGCAGCTGAAGAACAGTACGTTAAGACATATGAAGGCAACCGGACATTACCCGCATCTCAGTCATCCGGAAGAGACCACGCAATATATTAAGGATTATTTGGCGATTTCTTAAGAGAAAGGCAGTATTTGAATGGACACCCTGTTAAATGAAGCACCCTGCGGTTATTTCTCGATTACCGACAAGGGACTAATTCAATCGGTCAATCAGACACTGTTAACGATGCTGGGTTATGACCGTGAGGAATTGCTGGAACGGCATATCGAGTCCACGATGTCGGTGGCGAACAAAATGTTTTTTCATACGTATTTCTATCCCTACATCCAGCTTTACAGCCAAGTGAATGAGATGTATTTCTCATTCCGGACGAAAGAGGGCAAGGATCTTCCCGTCCTCTTGAACGGTATAAGGCGGGACCGTGACGGCAAGGCCGTAATCGACTGCGTGGCACTCGAGATGCGGAAACGGATTGAGCATGAGAAGGATATTATGAAGACCAAGCAGCAGCTTGAGGTCTTGTACCAGCAGACAAACGAAGCGAATCACAGACTGGAGCTGCTGCATGCCCAATACGAGAAAAAGCAGCAGGAGCTGCTTGACCTAAACGAGAAGCTGGAGACTCTCGCCTCAACGGATCCTTTGACCGGTCTGAAGAACCGCCGGTACTTCCAGGAGCAGCTGCAGAAATTTACGGAGCTATCCGAGCAGACGGGGGCCGCCCTCTCGCTCTGCATCGTTGATATCGACCGTTTCAAAAGCATCAACGATACATACGGCCACCCTGTCGGCGACCTCGTCCTCACCCGGCTGGCTCAGCTTCTGCAGGAGCAGTCACCGGAAGACGCGGTTGTCGCCCGGTTCGGCGGAGAAGAGTTTGTCATCCTGCTGCCGGGACTGGATCAGGAGCAGGCGCTCGCAGCCGCGGAGCGCTGCCGTGCAGCCACGGAGACGACTCCGCTTGGCGATCTGCGCATTACCATCAGTATCGGCGCAGCAGCCTTTGCCGCTTCGGAATCCGAGCTATCCCTGCTTCAGCAGGCCGATCAAGCGCTCTATCTTTCGAAAAACAACGGGCGTAACCGTGTTACGCTTTACCGTGGTTCATGATAAAGGCAGTCCATACCACCGGTATGGACTGCCTTTATTCGCTTCCTTTTCGCTAGCCCTTGTATGGGCCAGCCTTAGCGATGTGCGACATCGCTAAGGCTGTTAACCAGCGGCTTTTCACCACCTTAACGATACGCCGTATCGTTAAGCACCAAACCTGACCATCAACGATGGCCAGGTCCTTCATTAACGCCATTACTTTTAAACAATAAACCATAAAAGAACACAGCCGCAAAAAGTAACGCAACGGAAACGAGAAGAATGTAAGCTACCCGGTACTCAACGAACTCTCCTTGAAAAACAGCTGCCATACTTAAACCAACATTTTCTTTATTGTACTTCGTCAATTTATAACGGAATATCCGATAGATAAACAGAATAAAGATTAAGCCCAGGATACAACTTCCGAAATAGATCAAGCCTGCAGCTTCCCGACAAACATGCTTCTCCTATTTTTTATTCAAATAATACCATGCAACAAAACCTTGAACTCCCCATCCTCAGCTTCTGCTTTACATTAAAAAATTTACAGGTAAGATTGTTAAGACAGCACTTTCCTATTTACCTGAAAGGAACCGTTATTATGTCATCCGCCCATACGCTTCAATCCAAGGCAGCACCGGCAGACAAAGCATCGCTTTCCAAAGGGCTGCTGCTTTTAATGGCTTTCACCGCCGGCATGACCGTTGCGAATTTGTATTACAACCAGCCGCTGCTGGCGGATATCGGCCGTTCCTTTGGCGTTGCCCCCGATGAGGTTGGTTTTGTATCCACCTGTACCCAAATCGGCTACGCCTTGGGCATGTTCCTGTTTGTGCCGCTGGGCGATATCAAGGAACGCAAAGGACTTATTACCGTCCTGCTCTCGCTGGTCTGTCTTTCCCTGATTGGCGTAGCCACCGCGCAAAATCTCGCGTGGATGTTTATCGCAAGCTTTGCGGTTGGCCTGACAACCGTTGTGCCGCAAATCCTGATTCCGCTTGCCGCAACGCTCGCGGCACCCGGCGAACAAGGCAAAGCTGTCGGCACCGTAACCAGCGGTCTGCTGCTGGGCATCCTGCTCACCCGAACCGTGTCCGGTCTGATCGGCGGCACCTGGGGCTGGCGGTTTATGTACGCCGTAGCGGCGGCGGCCATGCTGGCTCTGCTTCTTCTGCTTAGGATCAAGCTCCCCGTAACTCGCGCAACCGCCGAGCTTGGCTATAGCGAGCTGCTGCTCTCCATGGGCAGGCTCGTGAAAAAATACGCGACGCTGAGGGAGTCCGCTTTGATTGGCGCCGCCAACTTTGCCGCGTTCAGTATTTTCTGGACGGCATTATCCTTCTACGTCGAAGGTGAGCCTTATCATTACAGCAGCCAGATCGCCGGCCTGTTTGGCCTAATCGGAGCGGCCGGAGCATTAGGCGCTCCCTTCGTTGGCCGACTCGCCGACCGCATCCCAACCAAGTGGATGATCGGCGCTTTAATCGCGCTTAATATTATCGCTTACCTGTTCTTTGGGCTGCTGGGCGGCATGTTGTGGGCACTAATTGCCGGCGTTATTTTGCTCGATCTAGGCGTACAAGGCACTCAGGTTGCCAACCAGACCCGCATCTATGCCCTGGAGCCCCCGGCTCGCAGCCGTCTCAATACGGTTCAGATGGTGACCACCTTCCTTGGCGGAGCGATTGGATCGTCCGTAGGGAGCTTTGCCTGGCATGAATGGGGCTGGAGCGGCGTCTGCTTCGCCGGCGGAATTGTAGGACTGTTCAGCTTTTCGGTATGGCTGATCCACCGTTTAAGAAAATAACGCACACGAGAAAAAACGCTGTAAAACTGGTCCACCGCCAGCTTTACAGCGTTTTTTCTTTTCGAAACTACATCCGCTGGGCGGCTCTTTTCCCTGTCCGCTTATAGCTCGCGGCAACCGGGCTGGAGCAGATGCGTCCCGCATATTGATCAAACACCTCCGCAAGCGCATCATGCTGGAATTGCAGCTTTGCGCGTTTATAGCCTTCGCGGACCAGCCTTTCGCGCAGCGGCGTATCGCTTGAGAGCCTGACAACGGCATCGGCAATCGCCATAACGGACTCGGGCTCCACAAGAAGACCCGTTTCCCCGTCGAGCACCGCTTCCGAAGCGCCGCCGGAGCGCCCGGCAATAACGGGTACACGGGCGGAAGCCGCCTCCAGATAGACGATGCCGAACCCTTCAGCGTCACCCTTTTCCAGCTGTCGGCTTACCATAATGAACTGATTGGCCAGATTGTAATAATCATTCAGCCGCTCCGTGCCGCTTACACCGCCCACGAACCGGACCTTGCCTGCCACGCCAACCGTTCCGGCCAGCTGCTCCAGCCTGCCGCGCTCCGGCCCGTCTCCCACTATGACATAGACGGCATTGGGGATATGGCGCAAGATCGCAGGCATCGCTTCGATCACCTTGTCATGGCCCTTCCGGGTAACAAGCCGTCCTACCGACAGGAGCACATACATCCCTTCCAATGCATGCTCCTGCCTTAACTCCTCGTCAACCGGCTTTGGCTCAAACAGGCTTTCAACGCCGGGATGAACAATGCCGATTCTGCCGGGCTCCACTCCGTACTCCTCGACCAGACGACGAGTGAACTCGCTGTTGGCCAGCACGCCGTCCGCCTTGCGCAGAATCAGCTTCACAATCTGATTAAGGCCGATATAACGACGGAACATCAGCATATCCATGCCATGAGCGGATATGATATAGCGACGCCCCCCAAACACGCGGAATAACAAACCGATAAAGCCGATTAACACATACCCGTACACCGTGACATCCGGTTCTTCGCTGCGCAGCGTTTTTTTGACCTGCCGGAACAACCGTCCCCAGCTGAACACATCGGCACGCTCCCGGCGCATAAACGCACCTCTTATGGTCCGGTAAGGCTGACCCTGGTCAAAGGAAGCACAGTCCGGATATTCCGGCGCGATAACGGTCATCTCATGCTTTGTATGTTTGGACAGATTGTAATAGTAGTTCTGCATACCTCCGACACCCGGCGGAAAAACACCCGCTACCAGCACGACCTTCCTACGTTTCATATACCTTCTCCCCTCGCGTCAGATAGCATATGCCCCGAATAACCGCCCAGAACAGCACCTCCGCCATAATATTCCACAGCCGGGCAATAACCGAAATCTGGAGCGCCGTCTCCGTCCCAAGCTTCATGGACAGGAAATAGACCAGGAAACCCTCCCTTATGCCAAGCCCGCCCGGCAGCGGACTTACAAGCCCAAGAAGCCAGGAGGTCGCGAACGTTCCCGCGGCATAAAACAAACCTATATTCCCTTTGTCAAAGCTGTTGGTGAGAAGCCAGAAAGCGATTCCCATGACAAAATGACTGGCCAGAAAACACGCCAAATATGTGAAAAACTGATTTCGGGTCAGGCTGACCTCCGAGCCGGCCAGCTCCGTGCCGCCAAACGACTTGGTCATTTTCCCGATCATCTTCTGAAGGAATTTCCACTTTGAGGCGCGGACGAACAGGCCTTTGACCGCTACCGTCAGCGGGTTGTAGAACAAATAAATAAGCGCAAACACGATAACCAGCAAGAGCCCCACCCAGACCGGAACAATATGCAGGCTGACAATCAGCATCATCGCGTAGACCAAAGCCGCTGCAACGAGCAGAATATTCTCGTACACAATGGCAGCGAATTGGGCATCCAGCGGCACCCCGGCTTTGGTCGCCATCACAATCCGTCCGGCAACATTCCAGAAGCCTCCGGGAATGTATTTGCCGAACTGGGTTTCAATAAATATACGGAGACCGCCCAGCATCGAAAGTCTCCCGCTGCCGCTTAAGCGGCCGGTATCGGATAAGGAGGCATTGACGATTAGCACCCAAATACCGGCTTGAAGCATCAGAAAGATCGAGAATAAGAGCAAGGACAGGTAAAACCGGTCGTTCGCATGCACCAGGAAGGACGTAAGATCCTCCAGCTTGAGCGGAATGTTGCGAACGATAAATACGACGATGATGGCCAAGACAGCGACCTTAAGCACCGTTGGCGCCAGCTTGCGGTACATCGGCAACCATCAACACCTCCTGACTATAGTTAAGCCATCTTTCCATTATAGGAATGTTCTGTTATCCGTGATTTATCTAGAATGCCGAATTTGGTAAAATCTAATACCTTTCCGCTGGCTTTTACCCCAATTCCCGAAGCTGCTTCTTGAAGCCCTGATTCTCGCTTGAGTAGCCCAGCGCGCGATAAAACCGATGAGCCTGCTCCCGATAGCCGCTGGATACAAAGATGATGTAGCTGCACACGCGTTCCTCCGCGAATTGCTCGAGCCTCTGCATCAGCATTTTTCCGACGCCTTGTCCTCTATAATCAGGATTTACCACCACATTCTCCACGACCAGAAACGGGCGGCAATCCCCGACGAGATCATAACATTCAATACCCATCGCGGTTCCGATCACCTTATCGCCGTCGCAAGCCGCCGCCAGAAAATAATGCGGATCCTTCGTCACTTTCGCCAGCTGCCTGCCCATCGCTTCTATATTAGAAGGAACCTCCATCAGCACCTCGAACAGCTCGGCCAAATTTTGAAGATCCTGCAATCCCGCTTCCCTTATCATAATCCCTGTCATATCCAGCATCCTCCAGTTCTTTCATTACCAAAGATTATTGTATCACTCCGTTAGGCCAAATACCGAATAACAAAAAACCGCCGCCTTGGAGGCCAGCGGTTATCACTATATTAGGAGCTAATCGGCTGCACGCCAGTTGATCATTCTCGAAATGAAAGCAAACGATACAATAATAAAACCAATCAGGATGAACATATCTATGGTTACTTCATGCGTCCATCCTTTGGTGAGCATCTCCCTGAGCGCGGAGGCGGAATAGGTGGTCGGGAAAATAACCCCGATATACCGCAGAACCGGCGGCAGCTGGCTGGCTTCCATCATAACCGGCGACAGAAACCCGACAAACATCATCAGCCCCTGCACAAGCATATTGGTCATCTGGTGATCCGGAGACCAGAACCCGATACCCGCTCCTATGCCGACCATGCTTAATACGGCCAGCAGGAAGATCGGTATGAGTCCCCACTCGTAGTGAAGCTTTATTCCGTACGCAAACTGCCCGATAAAAGCCATGATGATAACCGAAGGCATGGCGGTCATCAATCCGCGTACGAGCTGGGTAACGACAAAGATCGCTTTTGAGATGGGAAGCGAAGAGTAGAAGGTGAAGTATCCCGCATGCTTCTGCCAGGAGATCTCCTGTCCCAGCGCGTTAAAGCCCATCATAATAATCGCGAATACAATGTTGCCGACAATGACATTTACCATGATCTGGCCAGAGGAAACCCCGTACATAAATTTCATGAACAACAGCGTGGTAAGCGGAAAGATCGTTGCCATAATAAAGATCCATATCCATTGCTCCCGCACGATTGCAATCTGGATCCGCAATAGGATATACAGCTCGGTCCACATTCGTCCTTTCACAAAAGCAAGCGCATTAGCCAATGAAGCTCCCCACCTTTTCCTCCTGGATAACATACCCCGCAGCTTTCTCCTTCTGGCTGTCGATATAGAGATAGACGTCCTCCAGATTGGGAGGAAGCATTGCATATTCGTCAATAGGCAGGTCCTCCGCATGAACCATCCAGTCCAGCATCGTACCCGCCCGGTCCTTGTCAATCAGAAGCCGCAGCCGGTTCTCGCCAGTCTGCTGGATGTCTCCCCACTCCTCAAGCCGCTTCATCAGATAGCCCGCTTTCCCCTCCACGGCCGTTAATTCCAGCTTCAGCCTGCCATCCACCCGCTGCTTCAGGTGAGGGACGCTGTCGATCTCCAGCAGTCTTCCATAGTTGATAAAAGCAACCCGGTCCACCACCCGCTCCGCTTCCAGGACGTTATGGGTGACGAGAATAATCGTGGCTCCTTTGCGGTTCTGTTCTACAATAATATCCCATACCAGCCGCCGGTTCAGGGGATCAAGCTCGTTAGTCGGCTCATCCAGCACAAGCACTCGGGACTCGCCAATAATCGTTGTTCCGATTCCGACCATCCGTTTCTGTCCTCCGGACAGCTTCTTAAGCGGCCTGCTTGCGAACTCCGCCATGCCGAACCGCTCCAGCAGCTCCATGGTCTGCTTCTCGGCATCCTTCTTGGGCAAGCCGCGAAGAACGCCGGTGAAGAGAAGCGCCTCTCTGGCCGTCAGCGCGCCAAGGGCATGCGGCTCTTGCGCATAATAACCAAACTCCGAGGCAACCTTCTTCGCTTGCTTAAGCACATTGACCCCTGCGTACCGGACTTCGCCGGAGGTTGGAGCAAGCAGTCCGACGATCTGCTTGATCAATGTACTTTTGCCCGCCCCGTTAGGCCCAAGCAGACCAAGAATCTCGCCTTCCCGGATGGAGAAGCTGATATCGATATTGGCTTGCTTCTTCCCCTTCTTATACACCTTACTGACCTGATCAATCTCGATTAGATCCATCGGCAACCCACCTCTTGCTTCCCAAGATTATTGGTTTGTTACAGGTGCAAACAACTGCAATCCAACCCGGCGCATCCCATCCCATACCGGTGATGAAGGATCATCGGTATTGACCAGTCCTACGCCTTGAATAAAACAAAAGTAACCCCAAGCGACTTCATGCGGATCGTAAGACTGAAGCTGGCCGGCCGCCTGGCCTTCAGCGATGACCGCCGTCAGCCCCATCGTATAGTCATTGGCGAACTGATACATCGCTTCCGCTTCCTCCGGAAACCGTTGATGCTGACCCAGCACGTATTGCACCAGCCGCAGGAAAGAAGAGTTGCTGGCTGCAATTTGAATATGGGCGTCAATCATGGACTTGATCCTGTCCAGCGGCGTTCCTTCCCCGTGCACGAAGGCAAGGAAGGGCTCACGGAACCGCTCGAGCGGCTCCAGCACGGCACAACGGAACAGCTCCTCCTTGCTGTCGAAGTAGAGCAGAATCGTTGCCGCGCTCATCCCCAAGCTTTTAGCCAGCACAGCAAATGTTGTACCGGAGAAGCCATTTTCGGGAAAAACGGTGACGGCTGTCTGTAAGATAAGCTCCCTTTTCTCTTGTCTGGCCTGCTCATTGACAGTCCTTGCCATCTACGAAAGACCTCCTTCCAATTAAATATATGAACGTTTATTTATATAATAAGCGAGGTTCCTTAAATTGTAAATACATCCATTTAAACATTAGCGGATTTGTTCCTCCTTAGCCCTTACTCCTTGGAACTCGGGAAAAAAATTATCTTCGGAGTCCTCTTTCTCTATATTTGGTAAAACATTGTGATTTTAAAGTTTTTATCTTCTTATTCCTCTATGAAATAATCTGCTTTCCTATTATTCAAAGGTTCACATCCTAATAATTCCAGCCTGAAATACGATATTCTTGGGCATCTCTTTTTTATCAGACTAATTCCAGATTAAGGCATTAAAGAGCTTGTCGAAAAAATGGATATTAATAGAAAAATTCAAGTTGACGCTGTCGCCTGCTGTCATTTATAGTTATTTAGTACTAGTTTGGTGTCGAAAATAGCAGGGACTTTGTTCCTAGAATTTGACAAAACGAAAACAACTCTATTAATAGAAAGGAAGTGAGTCTATGCTCGCTCGATCATCGGCCTTTACAAGAATCGCTCTATTGCTTCTTGTACTAGGAGTCATGCTCGCAGTCACGCATCCAACTGCCACCAAAGCAGCAGTAAATGTGGTTGACATCAAGAGTAATGCGATGAATTTGGGTACCCCTACCCTTATTACCGCTAGTAATACTGCCGGTAAAGTAGGCGCTGTCTACAAGTACTCGAACGTAATAACAAGAGATGGCATTACGGTAGATGCCAAGGTTACCATCAAGGAAGCAACAACCGGGGCATCACTCTACAACAATGTGTTAGATAATACCGGGACCGGCTTCGATGAGCGATTTAACCCCTGGGTATCAACCGGCTCCGGCTCTGGCTACCTGACCTTCCACTTTGACTTCGTTGATCAAGCAACCGGTAATCCGGTCTCGATTAAAAACTTCTTTGTGACGCTAATCGATATTGACGGCAGCAGTGCATCTGCTAAGGAATTTATCGAAATGTCAGGCTTTGCGAGTTATTCTGTGAATAATCCTACACAGCTTGTCATTGGTGCAGGAACGAATGGAAGAACCCAGTTCGCAGGAAGAAGCTCGTCCCTGCCCGGAACCACATTCGACAACACAGCGTCTGCTATTGTCAACTATACCGCTCCTATCAGCGCCCTGGATCTTGTTATCGGCAATACCGCGACCCTAAGTCAAAGGCAGTTCTCCATCAACTTTGGCGCTCCGGGCGGAACGTTTACTACCCCGGTACAAGTTGACAACGGCTACTCCCCAACCATCAACGTAACCATTGATGACGGCGGAGACGGTGAACTAACCGCAGGCCAAGATAATATGGGTTCGGTAAAAGTTTCGGGCTCTTCTAACGCAGGTACCGGGCAGCCTGTCACCCTTACGGTGAAGGATTCCTCAGGTACCGAACGAAATTATGCAGCAACCGTTGGTGCGGACGGTAAATACTCCGTTCAACTTGACTTTACTGCTCTGAAATACGGAACCATTACCGTAGCAGCGGATACCGTTAATGCGCAAGGCAATCCGGCCAAGACGGCAACGGATACAACTAATAAAGTAAACACGGCTCCAGTAGCCGGGAACGCTTCTTTCTCAGGGGATCGAGATACGGTCTTCAATAAAACTCTGAGTGGAAAAGGCAACGACATTAATGGTGATCCAATCACCTATATACTTGTTTCCGGCCCTTCGCACGGCACCTTGACCTTGAATGCAAATGGCTCGTTTACATACACGCCAGCTGCGAATTATATCGGTCCGGATGCATTTACTTACAAAGTGAACGATGGCTCTCTTAACTCGGCTCCAGCTACGGTATCTCTAACCGTTAATCCGGTTAATGTCGCGCCAGTAGCTTATGATTCCAGCACAAGCACTACGGAAAATACGCCTGTGAATGATACCGTCTCCTTCTCGGATGCAGACGGAGATGAATTACTTCTTTTCGTGCAAGATGAACCAGAGCACGGTTCGGTTACCCTAGACTTCCAAAACGGCACTTACACCTACACGCCTGATGACGGCTTCATTGGAACCGATCACTTCACATTTACCGCTAACGATGGCGTCTTGGAGTCCAACATCGCAACCGTCACCATCAACGTAACGGCAGCTCCTAACGCTGCTCCGGCAGCGCAGGATGACAGTAACACTACAAGTGAAGATGCTCCGGTTACGGGTTCGGTAACGGCAACTGACGGGGACAATGATTCCTTAACCTATACGCTTGTCACGGTGCCGGTTAACGGTACGGTTGTACTGAATGCAAACGGTTCGTACACGTATACGCCAAATGCCAACTTCTATGGTATCGACAGCTTTACCTTTAAGGCTAATGACGGCAAAGCGGACTCCAATGTCGCAACCGTTAATCTGACGATTAATGCAGTCAACGACGCGCCTATTGCGAACAATTCCAGCAATACAACGGACGAGAACCAATCGGTAAACGGAGTTGTGACCGGACAGGATATCGATAGCAGCACGCTGACTTATGAGCTTGTTACTGCGCCTGTTAATGGTACGGTCGTCATAAACAGCGACGGAACTTACACGTACACGCCTAACCATAATTATTCCGGTTCGGACAGCTTCACCTTCAAAGCTAACGATGGCGAGCTTGATTCCGCGCCTGCTACCGTAAGCATCACGATTAATGAAGTCAATGAAGCTCCGGTTGCCCAGAACGGCACTCTGCAAACCGAGGAAGATAAACCACTTAACGGCAGCGTTCATGCAACAGACGGCGACGGTGATACGCTTCACTATTCGGTAGTCAGCCAGCCTGCTCATGGCCAACTGACCCTGAACACAGACGGCACGTTCACCTACACGCCTGATGCCAACTACAATGGCCCGGACAGCTTTACGTTTAAAGCTAATGACGGCTCGGCAGACTCGAATACCGCATCCGTGAACATCGCGGTAACACCGGTCAACGATGCGCCAACGGCCGACGCTTCCAGCAAGACAACGCCTGAGGATACCGCATTAAACGACAGCGTATCCGGCCATGACGTTGAAAACAGCACGCTGACCTATGCGGTTGTTACGAAACCTGAGCATGGCGAGCTTGTTCTTAATCCGAACGGCACTTACACGTATACGCCGGATAAGGACTATAACGGTTCCGATAGCTTCACGTTTAAAGCCAATGACGGAGATCTCGACTCTGCTCCGGCCACCGTTACAATCACGGTTACGCCGGTAAACGATGCTCCTTCCGCGGTTAACAGCGGCGTTACAACAAACGAAGATACACCGGTTAATAATTCCGTATCCGCTAACGACGTGGATAACGACACCATCACGTATACGGTTAAAACCGAACCCGAGCATGGTACGTTGACTTTCAAACCCGACGGTACCTATACGTACACGCCAGATCCAAACTATAACGGCGAGGACGGCTTCACCTTCGAAGCGAATGACGGCCATGGCGGCAAGTCTACCGGCACCGTTACCATTACTGTAACTCCGGTAAATGACGCTCCGGTTGCGGAAGCCGGAACTGAAACAACTGCCGAAGATACACCGGTTAACGGAACGGTTTCGGGGAATGACGTGGAAGGCAGCCCTCTGACTTACACGTTTGTAACTCCGCCGCAGCATGGCACGGTTGATTTGAAGCCGGACGGCACTTATACGTATACGCCGCATCCGAACTTTAACGGCAAGGATAGCTTTACGTTTAAAGCAAACGACGGAACGGCCGATTCCGAGCCGGCAACTGTAGAGATTACGGTTACTGCCGTGAACGACGCACCAACGGCATCGGATGATTCTAAGGTTGTTGATTCCGGCTCCAGCGTCACTTACAGCTTCAAGGCTAATGATGTGGATGGCGATACTCTTACCTTCACGGTTGTAACTCCGCCGGCGCATGGCACGGTTGTGATCAACAACGACGGTACTTACACGTACACGCCAGACGCGGCCTATAGCAGCACAGACAGCTTTACGTTCAAGGCTAATGACGGAGAGCTTAATTCCAATACGGCTACCATCACTTTAGCCATTCGTCTGCTTGACGGTTGGGTTGGCGACCGTCCTGTTACGGATACATCCGAATGGACCGTAGCTCCTAACAAACCGCTCAAAATCTCGGCTATTACGGAAGTAACCGCGACGGCAGTTACGGCAACCTTCGACTTCGACGGTCCGGATAGCGGAACGGACAACGATTCGGTTACCCTGGCATTGGCTAACGGCGATACTTACCATACAGACGGATTCAAGAAATGGGAAAACGTGCAATACCGTCTTCCTTCCGAAGTTACGAGCGGCGCTCATTCGGTAACCTTCGCCTCTTCAAAGGGTAACGAAGGTTTACCGGCTGAAGCAGCTTCCAAGCTTCACAACAATAATTTCACCGTAATCCGCACCGTGTCCGTTGACGGAACGGTTAAAGATCGCAACACCCAAGCTCCGATTGAAGGAGCAAAGGTAACCTTGTATGATCCGACTGGAACTAATAAAGTTGCTAATACAACTACGGATGCTTCCGGTTACTATAAATTCCCGAATGTTCGTACCGAGCATTACCTGATTGTCGTAGAGAAGCAAGGCTATGCATCGCGCAATCAAGTCATTAATGCTTTGCCGGGCTTGGCGACTGAAACAACGATTCATCAAAACTTCGAGCTTGTGAAATACATCTTGAAGCTTAGCGCTAACCCTAGCTCTATCGTAGGTGACGGCCATACGGTTTCGAAACTGACGGCCATTCTGACTGACATTGACGGCAAACCGCTCAAGGATGTCAATATCACCTTCTCCGCATCGCTCGGAACCTTCCTTGGCGGTTCCCCAACCGCGGTGACGGATGCAGCAGGCAAAGCAACGATTCAATATCAATCGTCCAAAATCGAAGGCATTTTATCGCAAAGCGTTCCTGTAACGGCTACGGCTAATGACGTAGAACGCAGCATTTACGCGCAAGAGCAAATTATCATTACCTTTGAGCCTGCTTCCGTAACGGGCGTTGTAGCTACAACGGATAACGGAACGCGTACGATCGTGGCAGGCGCAGTCGTTAAAATCACAAAGGACTTTGACGGCGACGGCATTATCGATTTTGCGGCTGAAGCTATTACCGACACAGACGGCAAGTACAGCATCGCCGTTCCGCGCGGCGACGAAAGGTACGACATCGAAGTTATCAAGACCGTTCAAGTAGGCGGCCAGACCAAAGAAGTTTCCTTCAAGCAAACCGTTGAAGTTGGCGCGGTAAGCGGAAATCCAGGCGAAGTTTTTGAATCGACGAAGACCATTACCGGTCTCCTTACGCAAAAGCTTCCAACCGGTCAGAATGACATGCTTGAAGAAGATTTCATGAACCAGGTAACCGTGAAGCTGATTGGACCGGCACCGTATCATAAAGAATACACAGCACCTTTGAAAGATGGCGTATTTAATATTCCCGGCCTTGAGCTGAATACGGAATATCAGATTGCAATTATCTTCAAGGTTCCTGATGCGGAACACGGCGGCTATAAAGACATTATCATTAACGCATTAGACAACAACGGCACGCTTCCGACAATCAAGCTGGCAGCCGACGGCGAAATGAACATTCTTAACGAGCTCATTGACCCGTACGGCGACATTACCGACATTAATACACATGCTGCCATTGACGGAGCGACCGTCAAACTGTATTACGCAAACACGCCGCGCAATATTGCAAACGGCATTACGCCCGGCACGGAAGTTAAGCTTCCTGCGATCGTCGGCTTTGCTCCAAACGACAACGCGAACCCGCAGACAAGTAAAGACGGCGGTAAATACGCGTACATGGTTTATCCGACAACCGATTACTACATCGTTGCAACGGCTCCGGGCTATGTGACTTATACGAGCCCAACGATTCCTGTCGAGTATGCGATTGTCCGCCACGATATTCAGATGTCCAAAGCGTCTGTTGCTCCGGCCGGCAAGCCTAATGTCGTTGTTAACGTATCCGTCGACAAAGATAGACAAGAAGAAGGAACAGCAGGCAAGATTAAAGTGGAGTACCTGAACAACGGTACAAAACAAGCTGCCGGCGCAACGGTGACGTTGACTCTTCCTGAGGGAACAACGGTAACCAATGCCGACGGCGGTAAGGCAGAAGGCAATAAAGTGACTTGGAATGTAGGAGATTTGAACATCGGAGATAAAGGCGTGCGCAATGTGGAAGTGAAGTACCCATCTATCAAGGAAACAGAGCTTCTCGTAACGATTTCCGCAGAAGGCAAAGCGAGCCAAGAGCTGCTGAACCCTGAAGCGGCAAAAGCATCCGTGAAAGTGTTGCTCTTCTCCACCGGAGATGAAGCCGTGAAGCACCAACGCTATATTCTCGGCTTCCCTGACGGCAAATTCAAACCAAGCCAAAAGCTGACCCGCGCAGAGCTTGCGGCCATTATCGCGCGCCTCCTGAACGGCGGCTCGACAACGCTGAAAGCCGAATTCAAGGATGTACCTTCTACCCAGTGGGCAAGCGGTTATATCCGGATCGTAACGGACAGCGGCATCTTTAAAGGTTTTGCAGACGGCACCTTCCATCCGAATCAGCCTGTAACGCGCGAAGAATTGGCTGCAGTTATGGTACGTTACCTGAAGCTGGAGACATCCATGCCAATTACTCCGCAATTCGGAGACAGCGAAGGACGCTGGTCCTCCGCGGCAATCGAGGCCTTGTTCCGTAATGGCCTGACAACGGGCTATCCGGACGGCACGTTCCAACCGGGCAAAGACATCGTTCGTCTTGAAGCCGTAACGCTGATCAACCGCCTCCTGTACAGAGGCCCGCTGACTGACGTAGAACCATCCTTCCCGGATGTTGCGAAGAGCAACTGGGCGTTTGGTCAGGTCGAAGAAGCAACAAGAAGCCACGAAGCTACGCGCACTTCGGACGGCAACGAGCATTTTGTGAAAGCAATGGACGACAATGTGAAGTAAATCGTTAAGGCCGGCAATCCTAGCAGGACTGCCGGCCTTCTTTTATCACATGGAATTAGGGCATTTACCTAAATTAAACCAACATTGCTGCCGATTAGATAATATACAGACAAATAGGAGAGTGTTATTTTCGCAATGAACGTTACTTATTCAGAACTTCGAGCAAGAGCAAGGGAAAGTTTGCAAGGAAATTGGGGTAAATCGATTCTGGCCATCATTGTATACGGCATTGTTGCCGGCCTCATCGGTTTGCTAAATTTCATCCCTGTAATCGGCTATATTATTCAAATACTTACAGGCGGAGCTTTTGCACTAGGCTTAATTATTTTCTTTGTTGGCATTGCACGGAATGAGGGTCCGCAAATTAGTGAAGTATTCAGCGGCTTTTCTCATTTTATTAAAGCTTTTTGTGTCTATTTCCTTATGACTCTCTTCACCGTTTTGTGGTCGCTATTGCTCATTATTCCCGGTATTATTGCGTACCTTCGTTATTCGCAGGCTTATTACATTCTGCAGGATAATCCGGATATCGGGGCGCTTGAAGCGATTCGTCAAAGCAAACAATTAATGAAAGGCCGCAAGTGGAAGTTTTTTGTGCTTAATCTTACGTTTATTGGCTGGATGTTCCTTGCACTCCTTACTTTCGGTATTGGATTCCTATGGCTCTACCCTTATATCTTTGTCACCCAAGCTCATTTCTACGACGAGATTACGGGCAGAACAACGCCTCCTCCTCATCCCGCATCCTTCTAACGAAACGCAGAATGCTTATTTGGCCAAAATCCGGCATTTCGGGATTCTAACGAAACGTAGACACGCTATTTCCGCGAAAATGCCTCGCAAGGCAGCGTAAACAGGTAAATAACGATACCAGGTTTCGTTAGATTTCATAAAACGCCGAAATCGGCAAAATAAGAATATGACGTTTCGTTAGCTTACTCTTATAAAAATAGGGCAGTTCCGATAGCCGTTGGCGTATCGGAGCTGCCCTATTTCGGTCTTCTTATCCTTTTGTCCGGAACATCAAGTAAAGGAAGTATGGAGCTCCAACAACCGCAACGACAATACCTGTCGGGATCTCCGAAGGCTGCAGAATCCATCTGCCAAGCGTATCGGCTACAAGGACTAGCAGTCCTCCGGCAAGCGCCGTTGCGGGAAGCAGGATCTGATAGCGCTGCCCGACCAGTCTTCTGGCCAAATGCGGCGCAATGAGCCCAACAAAGCCGATGCTGCCGCTTACGGCAACGCAGGAGCTGGCCAGACCAACGGCAGCGGCCAGAAGCCACACCTGCTGCTTGGCAACGGCTGTACCAAGACCCGTCGCGAGCGGTACGCCAAGGTTAAGAACATTTATCGTTTGCGACTTGAAATAGACGAAAGTCAGCAGCACAACGATAAACGGCAAAAGGGCTGTCACGTAGTTCCAATCCTTGCTCCAGATGCTGCCCGCAATCCAGGTCGATACGAATTGATACTGCTCTTCATTAATCCGCAAGGAGACCAGGATCGTCACCGCCGAGAAACCCGAGCTGATCGCTACGCCGTTCAGGACGAGCCGATTCGAGGACAGTCCTTTATGCTTGCGGTACGAGAGAGTAAAAACAAGCAATGCGGCAACTCCGCCTCCCAGCCAAGCGAGAATCGGAAGCAAATACGCCGGCGCTGAAGCCGGTGTGGAATAAAACGCCACATAAAGCAGAATAACCATGCCTGCACCGGAATTAATCCCGATAATGCCGGGATCAGCCAGCGCATTTCGGGTCAAAGCCTGAAGAACGGCGCCGGATACGGCGAGCCCCATCCCAATCAAAATGGAAATGATAATACGGGGCAGCCGGAAATCAAACAGCACTAGATGCTGCTGGGCGGTCCCGTAGCCAAAGAGCGTTTTGACCACGTCAAGAGGCGACATCCGGATAACCCCGGTGTTCATGCTAATTAGAAAAGCTGCAATAAGACCGATTATCATAACGGTGATAACAAGAGTATTGCGCCGTTTGCTGCGTACTTCGGTTAAGGAGATCGTTGTTCCTTTCATCGCTTACAGCTCCCTCCTTTCCTTGTTGGCAAGGTACAGGAAGAATGGAACGCCAATCAGCGCAATCATTGTGCCGATTGGCGTCTCGAAAGGGGGACGGACCATTCTTGCCGCCAAATCCGCAAGTACAACAAGCAATGCGCCAAGCACGGCCGAAGTCGGAATAATCCACTTATAATCCACGCCTACAAGCTTGCGGGCGACATGCGGTACCAGAAGGCCGATAAAGGATACCGCCCCTGCGACGGATACAGCCGAGCCCGCCAGCATGATCACGATAATAACGCCTGCCAGCTTTACAGGTCCCGTCCGCAGACCAAGACCTTTGGATACTTCTTCGCCTAAACTAAGCATCGTAATGGACCGGGACAGCACCATCGCTGCGATAAGCGCTGCGCCTACCCATGGAAACATCATTTTCAGCTGCTCCCAGCGGATACCGGCAACCCCTCCGGCATACCAGAAGGCAAGCTCCTGACCGATGCGGAAGTACAGCGCAACCCCTTCGCTTAATGCGGTTAACAAGGCGGATAACGTTACGCCCGCAAGTACCATCCGCATTGGCGTCAGCCCTCCGCGTACGGACGCCCCTAAAGCAACAACGATAATGGTGCTGACTGCCGCGCCTAAGAAAGAGAATAGAATAATATAGGAATAAGAAATACCCGGAGCAAGAGCAAAGCATAAAGCAAGAGCAAAGCCTGCGCCGGAGTTAAGGCCAAGGAGACCCGAGTCCGCAAGCGGGTTGCGCGTCATGCCTTGCATAATCGCACCCGCAACCGCAAAAGCGCTGCCTACCAGCATACAGCCCAGCACCCTTGGCAAGCGAAGCTCCCGAATAACCTGATGCCCCTTTATATCCGGATTAAAATGGAAGATCGCCTCCCATACCGTCAGAAATTTGATGTCCATAACGCCAAAAGAAACCGACAGTACTAACGCAAGCACCAAGGCAACAAGACCGCCGAGAATGATAAGAATCGCGGTAAGCGGCCGGGAATAAAGCCGTTCAACCGCCTCCGGGCCTGTTAAGGCAGGCTCGGATTCCTCCAATTGAGAGTTATGTAGATGAGAGTTATCTGCCATATTGTCTTTTCCCCACTCCGCCAAAACTTAAAAATGATTGGAATTGGAAAAAAGGGAGCCACGGCTCCCTCCAATCCATACTCTTTATTATTTCATTATTTCGCAATGTCTTTCAATACATTGTCGATCATTTGGGAGCTTGCTACCGGCCCATAGTACAACCAGCTGGAAGTTCCTTCGTATTCATACACATGGCCGTTCTTAACAGCCGGAATGGATTGCCAGATCGGATCTTTCAACGCTTCGGAACCAGTCGCTTTGTCGCTGTTGATCAGAATCAGATGGTCAGCGTCCAGATCGGCAAGCTTTTCAAGGGAGATTTCATTCCAGCTCCCTGTTCCGGATGCGGAGATTTCTTTCACGACATTCGGAACTTTCAGACCAAGGTCGTTATAAAGGACCGCGCCGCTCGAAAGTTTATCGCTAACCACGTAGAATTTGTTTGCCACAAGCCAAATTGCCGCTACGGATTGATCCGGAATAGCTGCCTGCAGCTTCGCTTTCGCATCTGCCGCTTTTGCCTCGTAATCGTCAAGCACCTTTTGAGCCTGATCTTTCTTCTGCAGAACTTCGCCGATCTTCAGAAGCGCTTTGCGCCAGTCGTTGTTCACTTCGTCCCCAAGTACAAAGGTTGGCGCGATCTTCGCGTATTGATCGTATTTGCCGCCATCAACCGTGCTGTTAGCGCCAAGGATCAGCAGATCCGGTGTGAAGCTTGTTACCGCTTCGTATGGGAGATCGTAAGAAATGGTCGGAATATCCTTCAAGCCGGACTGGAGGTAATCCTGAATACCGTTTGGCACGCTCCATTGGGCAACCGGCTTCACGCCGAGAGCAACCAGATAGTCTTCCAGGTAGGAAGCAATAATTCTTTGCGGATTAGCCGGAATCGTAACTTCATGGCCAAGGCCGTCCGTCAGCTTTTGCTCCGTTGCTGCTGCAGCCGTTTCCGTTGCCGCAGGCGATGCGCTTTCCGTTGCCACGTTATTCGTATTGCCGTTATTTTCTTTATTCCCTCCGCATGCCGCAAGCACAAGCGAAAGAGACATTACGCTCAGAAGTACAATAACTAGTTTCTTCCCTTTACCGAACACAAATACGTCCCCCTATAAGCTGTTACGCTGTAATCTCGTTAATTGACTAAAGTGATGATAACAATTCTCATTATCAAAGTCAATCCTTAATTATAGGAAGCAGCATCCATAAACGCTGATATTCCTAAGAACCATGCATTGGTACGCAAAAAAACCTCTGCTCGCAACCGCTCGAGATGAGCGGCCGCAAGCAGAGGCAGATTTTGTTTCTGCATGAAATTCGGGACTATTCCTTCACGGCGCCAATAACGACGCCTTTCACGAAGAAGCGCTGGAGGAACGGATAGACGATCAGAATCGGCAAAGCGCCGATAAAGATCTGCGAAGCGCGGAGCGTCCGCTGCGACATATTCGCGATAGCCGCTGCGTCAAATGAAGTCATGTCCGACTGCACGATAAGCGTCTGCATAAAGCTCGCGAGCGGAAGCTTGGCCGCGTCCTTCATGTAGATCAAGCCGTCGAAGTACGCGTTCCAGTGGCCAACCATGGTGAACAAGCCTACCGTCGCAAGCGAAGGCAGCGAGATCGGCAGGTAGATGGAGAAGAAGCTCCGAAGATGGCCCGAGCCGTCCATAAACGCCGCTTCCTCCAGCTCCTTGGGCACCGTGCGGAAAAAGTTCAAGAGCAGGATCATGTTGTAGGCCGCCACGAGACCGGGCAGGATAAGCGCCATGAGGTTATTGATCAGATGCAGCTTCAGGATAAGGATATAGCTTGGAATGAGGCCGCCGCTGAACAGCATCGTAATGACGAAGTACCACAGGTACATGTTTCTCGCGCGGAATACCCTGGTGTCCTTGGACAGCGCATAAGCCGCAATCGCGTTTACGAACAGGCCAAGCGCCGTGCCGAGCAAGGTACGCTCGATGGCTACCCACAGCGCGGTAAGAAAGTTCTTATTGTCGAACGTCTTGGCATACGCCTCGAACGTAAAGCCTTTCGGCCAGAATGTAACCAGGCCACCGTTCGCGGCGGCGCTGGAGCTTAAGGACACCATGAGCAAATGGAACATGGGCAGCAGGCAAAGAATCCCGATGACGAGCAGAATGACGTTATTAAACGCGCTGAATACGCGGTAGGGTATCGTTTTGTGATACATGGTTCCCCTCCCCTTTCCTAGAAAATCCGGTAACCGGCGAATTTGTACGCAATCCGGTACGAGATCACGATCAGAATCAGGCTGATGACCGACTTGAACAGACCAACCGCCGTTGCGAAGCTGAACTGGCCGCTTAACAGGCCTTCACGGTAGACAAACGTATCGATGATGTCGCCCTGCTGGTAAATCATCGGGCTGTACAGGTTGAACACCTGGTCGAAGTTGGCGTTTAATACGTTGCCCATGGCCAGCGTTGCGACTACGATCAGCATCGGCAGGAGCGACGGAAGCGTAATGTGCATCGTTTGCTTCCAGCGGGTCGCCCCGTCTACCTCCGCCGCCTCATACAAGGCCGGATTAATTCCCGAGAGCGCAGCCAGGAAGACAATCGTGTTGAAGCCGAATTCCTTCCAGACGTCGCTTACGACAATGGTTATCCGGAACCAGCTCCCGTCCCCGAGAAAGAAGATCGGCTGCATGCCAAATGCGCTTGTCAGGAACTGATTGACGATACCGGTCTGGCCAAGCACGTCGATCAGGATGCCGGACAGCGTAACCCAGGACAGGAAGTGAGGCAGATACACCAGCGTCTGGACGGAGCGCTTCAGTCCCATATTGCGGACTTCGTTGAGCAGAAGCGCGAAGACGAACGGGATGATGAGGTTCAGGACGATTTTTGAACTGGCGAACAGCAACGTATTCCCGATAATTTTCACAAAATAATCGTTGGAGAACATGTAATCGAAATGCTTGAATCCCACCCATGGCGAATGAAGGAAGCCAAGCCGGGCCTTGTAATCCTGGAAGGCCATCACGATGCCCGACATCGGGATATAAGAGAAGACAAACGACAGCAGAACGGCCGGCAGCACCATGAAGTGGAGAATCCATGGCTGCTTGTAGCGTTGTCTTTTGCCGGCTTTCGGCAGTGTCGATAATTCGAGACTTTTTGTTGTATTTTCCATGGCACTCTCTCCTATCTATTTTTTAAAAATAGTTAACTGTATAATGGAGCAAATCCTTGCTTAGCTATCGTAGCAATCAAGCGCATCGTCCCACTATAGGACATTGTTAGGATCGATAGGGTTTTGTTAGGCATATCTCCGGGGGGAACGGAATCTATGAACAAAACGAGACAGCCATTGCAAATCAGCCTGTTCGTCAAATACTTGGGACTCATTATCCTGCTTTTTATACCAATCGGTATTTTATTCGCTTATTCCAATAATGTCGCCACCGGCGTCATCGGCAAGGAGATCCGCAACTCGAACATCAAGCAGCTCAGCTTCCTGTCCAGCCAGATTGAATCCCGGATTAACCAGACGATGGATTTCGTGTTTACCTTTTCGAAGGATCCCAACGTGCAGAAGTACAACGGGCTTAACATCTGGGACGATAACTACGACTGGATGCAGACGAGATATATGGTCTTGGAGAAAATGGCGCTTCAGTCCGGCGTCGTCAACATCTGGCCGGTCGAGTTCACGGTGTATTCGCAGCTGCACAAGGAAGCGCTCTCAAATTCCAGCACAAGCGTTGCGTACGACGAGAATTATCTAAAGCGCCATATATCGAAGAACTGGACCTATAGCGAAGGCGCGACGGGGACGGAAGGAATGGCATTCCGCTGGTATTACGCCGACTCGCTTGGCCAGCAGAAGCTTACGGGAAGCAATCTGGTCGTCGGAGCCAGCTTTGGCGCCTCGAACATCCAGAATATGCTGGATACGTACAAGGAAGGCGGACAAGGCGATCCCCTCTTCTACGCCCCGGGCCAGAAGCCGATTCTGAACAGAAGCGCCTCCCCGGAGCTTGCGGAGGAGCTGACTCGTTACTTGGACGGCCAGAAGCTGGAGGATTCGATGCAGAAGACGATCAAGCTGAACGGGCAAAGCTATCTCGTCAGCCTGGTGAAGTCACCGCAGCTGGAGTGGTATCTCGTTGATCCGGTGCCTCTTGACCAAATTCTCGGCCCGATCTCGTTCAGCCGGAATCTGTTTTACCTGTCCATGGCACTCTTGCTCGTAATCGGAGCTTTCTTCTCGATCGTGCTCTACCGCGACGTACAGCGCCCGATCCTGAAGCTCATCCGCGGACTCAAGAAGGTTCAGCTTGGCGATTTCTCGGCTCGTATCCACGCCAAGGCGAACAGCGAATTTACCTTCCTGTTCTATCGGTTCAACGATATGTCGGCGCAGATCGAGACGTTGATCGACAACGTGCTGAAGGAGCGGCTGATCGCGCAGGAAGCAACGATGAAGCAGCTGCAGGCGCAGATCAATCCCCATTTTTTATACAACTGTCTGGGATACATGATTAACATGGCGCAGATGAAGGACGAAGAGGCCGTCGTCAAGATGGGCTACAGCCTTAGCTCGTATTATCGTTACATCACCCGGATGGAGAAGCCGGTATCCAGCCTTCAGGACGAGATTCAGCTTATCGTCAACTACCTGGATATTCAAAAAATGCGAAACGGCCGGATCCATTATTCCATCGACATTCCGGAAGAGATGCGGGGACAGCAGGTTCCGAGACTTATGCTTCAGCCCCTGGTGGAGAACGCCGTTATTCACGGGGTAAGCAAATCCTATTCCTCCGGGGAGATTCGCATCACCGGACGGATCGACGGCGGCTTCTGGCGAATCTTCGTCGATGACGACGGACCCGGCCTGGATGGAGAAAAGCTGGAGCTGATGAATCAAAAAATGAGGGGCCCCATGCAGGAGGATATGGGGTATGGGCTTTGGAACACCAATCAGCGGATTATCCATTGCTTTGGTCCCCGCTCCTCCCTGTCCTTCTCTTCTTCCGAGCTTGGAGGCTTCCGGACCGAGATCGTATGGGAGATTCCGAAGGAAGCTTCATAATCCCAATTACGCTGCACACATACAAGGAGGCTCTTCCATGCAATTGTTAATCGTAGACGACGAAGCCCACTGGGTTGAGAACCTGTCCATGCATAAGCCGTGGCATACGCTTGGGATCGAGCAGGTCCACCGCGCCTATTCCGCCCGCGAAGCGCTGCAAATCATCGGCACGAATCCGATCGATATCGTGATTTCGGACGTGCTTATGCCGGAAATGACCGGGATCGAGCTCATTGAACGGATTCGGGAGCAGGACAAGCGAATCAAGTGCATTATCCTGTCCGGCCATGCCGACTTCGAATACGCCAAGGAAGCGCTTCGGCACCATGCCGTAGACTATTTACTGAAGCCGCCGACCAACGAGGAGCTGCTTGGCGCCGCGCAAACCGCGATCGATCAGCTTAAGGCGGAATGGGAAAGCATCAGTTCCCAAGAACGAACGCAGTTTGCCCTGCGGGAGAACCTCCCGCTCCTTAGAGGGCAGCTGCTTCTCGGAGCCTTCCGGGGAGAAAGGATGCCTGAGGAAGAATGGACGCGTAAGCTGGATATGTACGGCTTGCCGTTCCGGAGCGGGAGCTGCGCGCTGGCGCTCGTGCGTCTGGAGGAGGAGTTCGGTCAATATCGGGACAACGGGCAGCATCTTGTGGAATACGCCATTATGAATATTGCCGAAGAGATTCTTCAGGAGTTTATGGGTGTGTGGAGCGTCAAGGAGGAACACGGATACTTGGCCTTTCTGCTGCAAGCCAAGGAGCATCCGGCGGTAGATCGGCCCGACATCCTGCTCGAGAAGCTCGCCATGCAGATACAGGCCAAGGTGAAGCAGTTCCTGAAGGGTGCCGTTTCCATCGTGGTGACCGATACGTTCCTCTTCCCCGAAGAGCTGCCGGAGCAATACCGGCAGGCCGTCTCCTACTTCCGGCAAATCGTCGGGGATGAACAGGAGTTTGTCATGAAGGTGGACGGTACGAGGAAAGCGGCGGCTTTCGGCGCGCTAGACGTTATTCACGGTCATCCCGGGCTCCTCAACCTCGCGGAAGCCGGCCGCTGGGATGCGGCAGAGGACAAGCTTGCCGCGGCGTTCGACGAGCTGGAGGACAAAGGCTCCGAGTCGTGGGAGCACTGCCTCGAGATGGGCTATACGATCAGCTCCGCCTTCATGCATCTTGCCCATCGCAGCGGCCATACCTTGGCCGACTTGATTGGGCCGGATATGGAGCTGCTGCAAAGCGGTGAGGCCTTCGCCTCGATCGGCAAGCTGAGGAAATGGTCGCTTAACGCTCTGGCGAAGCTGCGGGAAGGAACGGCTCATGAAGCAAAGAACGCCCGTTCCTTGTATGTGCAGAAGATCAGGGATTACGTGGACAAGCATCTCCATCTCGATGTTTCGCTGCGTGCGCTGGCGGATTACGTCAACCTGCACCCTACTCACCTGTCGAAGATCTATAAGCTGGAGACCGGAGAAGGAATCAGCGACTACGTAGCCTCCGTTCGGATGGAACGCGCCTGTCACCTGCTGAAGGCGACCGATAAGAAGATCTACGAAATCAGCGCCGACATCGGCTATCTGGATCCCGCTTACTTCATCAAGGTGTTCAAGCGGCAGTTCGATGTGACTCCGCAGGAATATCGGGATGGACGTTGATTTTGCGTGAGCAGCCTAAGAGAATCCTACGAAAACTAATATCGCCATATAGATGCCGTCCCCGAACTCTTGATAGAGTTACACATGAAGACACCAAACAACGTTGGGGGATAGATAAATGAGCAAACTCAAGAGAAATTGGCTCGTACCTGCTGCCGTGTCGCTCGTCGTTCTGGCCGGCTGCTCGAATAATAACGGCGGAAACAACGCAAGTCCTTCCGCTAATGCCGGAGCAAGCCCTTCCGCTACGGCATCCGCAGAGCAATCCGCTGCCGACAAGGCCTTTGCCGCGGGCAAATATGACCCGCCGATCGAGATCAGCACCATTCTTATGCCGAAGAAGTATAGAGAGGGCGAAACCAAGGAAAACAACGTTCACACCCGCTTTATGGAGGAGAAGCTTGGCATTAAGCTGAGCAAGGATACCTGGTTCCCGGCGGGCAGCGACCAATACAAGCAGCAGCTCCAGCTTGCCCTGACTTCCGGAGAGAAGCTGCCCGACTTCATTATGGTGCCGACCGATCCGGTCCTGACCAACCAGCTGATCGATTCCGGCGAATTTATGCCAATCGACGAGCTGTTCGACAAGTACGCCAACCAAACCTGGAAAGACCACGCGGCTAAGCATCCGGAGCTGTGGTACCCGTTCACCAAGGACGGCAAAAAGTGGAACCTTCCTATTATGGAATACACCGATAACGACGATACCGTGCTATGGCTGCGCGAGGACTGGATGGAGAAGCTGAATCTGCAGGCTCCGAAAACCATCGCGGATCTCGAGAACATTCTGGATAAGTTCAAGAACGAGAACCCGGACGGCCTGGCTGCAAAGGATGTTTATCCGCTCGCCGTCTCGCTTAAGAACAACACGAATACATGGATGGGCGGCCTGGATTGGCTGTTCGGCGCTTACGGCACGATTGAAGAGCAATGGAACAAGGATGCTAACGGCAACCTGGAATACGGCTCCGTAAATCCGGGCGCCAAACAAGCGCTCGCGAAAATGCAGGAATGGATGCAAAAAGGCTACATTCATCCGGACGCTGCCCTGTGGGATGAAGGCAAGTCCGCCGAAATCTGGACCAAAGGCAACGCAGGCGTCTTGCCTGGCGCGAACTGGGTTCCGGACTGGCCGGCTCCCGACCTTCTCAAGAACGTAAAAGGCGCCAAATACAAAGCTTATCCGGTTCCTGCTGGACCAGACGGCAAGATCGGCACGAAATGGCAAAACTCCGGCGTTAACAGCAGCTTTATGATCAACAAAAACGCCGAGCACCCGGAAGCCATCATCCTTTACTACAACTACTTGCTGGATAATCTCGCGAACCCGGCCGTTGGCAGCGAATATGAGTACGGCTTCGCCAAAGGCTACGACTGGGATGTCGTCGACGGACAACCAACAAGCGACCAGTCGAAAATCAAGGATTTCAACAACGACTTCCAGTTCATCACTGGCCCTGCCCGTATTCCGGACTTGTACATGAAGACGCTGGTGAAGCTGGCGGACGGCAATAAGCCGGAAACGCCTTACGAGAAACAGCTGTTCGAATTCCGCAAGCCGGAGAATTGGTACGCCGCGAAGGTCGTTATGTCGCAGATCGACGTCCGCAAACAGAACTACTTCACCGGCGCGGCTACGCCAACGATGATCTCCAAATGGAACCTCCTCCGCCAGTCCGAGCTGGAGACGTTCAACAAGATCATTTACAACAAGCTTCCGATTGACGCGTTTGATACCTTCGTCTCCAGCTGGAAATCCAACGGCGGCGATCAAATCACGCAGGAAGTTAACGACTGGTTCAAGTCGGTATCGCAATCGAAATAGCGTTCCTGATAGGATAGGCATACCCCTCCGTTATGCTGTAAGAAATCCAGTGTAGCTTGATAAAGGGAAAATCAATTTAAACGTCAAATGGCTGTCCCAAAAGTCTTCTTCATTGACTTTTGGAACAGCCATTTGGTTTTGTTTAAATCCCCTTGTCTATAACGCCGCTTCCTCGCCACGTCCTGCCATTGCCGCAACGGATGCCCGGAAATCCGGTCTTCCGTCTTCGGTCCACTTCAGCTCCGCGACAAAGGTATGACGGTTCGGGTCGTACAATGGATCGCCAATAATCTCTTTGTACGTTCTGGCATGGAAGACAAACAGCGCGGTTGTACCGTCCTCTGCTACCGTAAAGTTATTATGGCCGGGTCCATACAGGCCAAGCTGCTCATCGGTTGTCAGCACCGGTACTGGCGATTTGTCCCAGGATGCCGCATCAAGCAAATCCGCATCGGCGGAAGCTTCCAAAATTCCCATGCAATAGTTGAAGTCCGTTGCGCTTGCGGAGTAGGACAGGAAGACGCGGTCTCCTTTACGGATAAAGGCTGGCCCCTCATTCACCTTAAAGCCGATTCTTTCCCAGTCCAGGTCCGGAATAGAAATCATCGTTTGCTTGCCGGCAAGCGTCCATGGATTGCTCATTTTCGAAATGTAAAGATTGGAGTTCCCTTCAATAGAGGAGTCCTTCTGCGCCCATACGTAATAAAGTTCGCCATTATGCTCGAAGGTTGTACCGTCAAGCGAGAAGCTCTCCCAAGCCGTGCGGACCTGCCCCTTCTCCTCCCACTCGCCTTCGAGCGGATTGGCGCTTGCGCATTCAAGGACAAACATCCGGTGATCGAACAGGCCATCCTTTGTATCCGTGGTATGCGCCGCCGCGAAATAGACGTACCATTTGCCATCGATAAAATACAGCTCCGGCGCCCAAATATTCGCGCTTAACCGTCCAGTCTCATGCTTTCTCCAAACAACGGCCGGCACCGCCTCCGCAAGTCCTTGAATCGTATCTGCCTTGCGGATTTCAATGCGGTCATACTCGGGGACCGAAGCGACAAAGTAATAGCAGCCATCCGTATGTCTATAAATGAAAGGGTCTGCTCTTTGTTCAATAAGTGGTTTAACTCCGTTAATTTCCGATTGGTGGACTCCCATCCTGTCACCTGCTTCTATTAATATTGGTCATTAACCCTTAACGCCACCCACGGTTAAGCCGGAGACGAAATAGCGCTGGAAGAAAATAAAGACGATCATAATCGGCACAATCGCCAGCACGGAGCCGGCAATAAGAATGTCGTAATTGTTGCCGTAAGGCGTCACGAGACTGGACAAACCGATTGGCAGCGTCAGCTTCTCGCCCGCGTTCAGCACGATAAGCGGCCATACGAAGCTGTTCCAGCTGGCAAGCGCCTGCACGATAATCATCGCGCCAAAGGCAGGAGTCATAAGCGGCACGAAGATTTTGAAGAAAATGCCGTATTCCGAGCACCCGTCGATTCTGCCCGCATCCATGAAATCCTTCGGCAGCCCCGCCGCATATTGGCGGAAGAAGAAGATCGGCAGAGGCGATACCACAAACGGCAGGATGACGCCGCTAAACGTATTAATCAGGTTCATCGCGATCATCTGCTTGTACAGCGGCAGCATGATAATCTCTACCGGCACCATCATAACGAGCAGGACGAACAGGAACACGATATTGCGGCCTCTGAACCGGTACATCGCAAGGCCGTAACCAACCATGGAGGAGAGCAGCATGCAGAATACGGTGTAGACAACCGTAATCACCAGGCTGTTTTTATACCAGATCAGGTATTTCTCCGCTCCGCTTGAGAAGATAAACGAATAGTTATGGAACGATAGCAATTCCGGCTGAAGCCTGATATTCAGGCCAAAGCGCAGCAGTTCCTTGGACGGCTTGAATGACGCAAGCAGCAGGCTGTAGAACGGAAAGACCGACAAAGCTGCAAACAGAACAAATACAAGCAGCAAAAGCCAGGTTTGAGGACGATTCCATTTGGCGCTCATGTTCAATCCTCCTTCTTAAACAAGCCGAATAAGCGAAGCTGCACGACATTAAGAATCATGGTGAGCAGCAGCAGAATCATGCCGATTGCGGAGCCGAGACCAAGATTGTTTTTCTCGATGCCGTTGCGGTATAACAGGCCAATCATCGTCAGACCGATGTCGTTAGGCGAATGGTTGCCGCTCCACAGGATGAAGCTTTCCGTAAACATCGAGTAGCCGCCGTAAATGCTGATGGTAATGACATAGATCGCGATTGGCTTGAGCAGCGGCAGCGTAATCCGCCAGAATTTGTTCCAGGTGTTCGCGCCGTCAATGCTTGCGGATTCATAGAGCTCGCTTGGAATCGACTGCAACGCCGACATGAAATAGACGATATTAATGCCTGCGTAACGCCACGTGGCGAGAATAACGAGAACGAGCATGCCGGTTGCGCTGCTGCCCAGCCAGTTAATCGTCTCCATGCCAAAAACATGGCGGATTGTATTCATCACGGAATTATCCAAGGATCCGAATACGAGACGGAAGACGATCCCCGCTACCACGACCGATGTAAGAGCCGGCAGAAACAGCGTAGAGCGGAAAAAGGCGCTAAATTTCATAAACTTGGAGTTCAGAAAGACGGCAAGGACAAGCGGCAGCGGAATAAGAACAAGAATCGTCCAGAACGTGTATTTCGAGCTGTTCCAAAGCGCGGTATAAAAGGAATCATCCCATAGATTCCTGTAGTTTTCTAAGCCGATGAAATGCGTCTGGCCGGGAAGCACTTCCTGAAAGCTCATGATAAAGGTCGATAAGACCGGATAGACGAAAAAGATCGCAAGCGAAAGCACAAACGGCAGCACAAAAACATAAGGGGCGACTCGCTGATTGTATAGTATCTTTTTCATATGGACGCTCACTCGCTCCTTCCTGATCAGGTTCACTTCGCCGAAGGACTAGGCAAGCAGCCCTCCAGCGAAGCGGTATTGCTAACTAAATAATGATGCCAGGTTAGGAAAAACGCGGTTTCTATTTAATGCTCGCAGCTGCATCGTCCAGCACCTGCTTCGGATCCTTCAGGTCGTTCAGCGCCTGGAACATTGCTTTTGTCTTAATCACGTCGGATACGGCAGGCGTTTTCTCTTTGATGTTTGTAGGAGCGATTTCGTCCTTCAGGCTGCTGAGGAAGGTGAAAATATCTTTGCCGAAGTAGTCGGTATATTTGTTCGATTCGTTCATAGCCGGATCCGTCCATGCATCCGTACGGATCGGGTCAAAGCCAAGCTGCTTCCAGATCTCGATTGTGCCTTCTTTGGATACTTTTGCGTACTCCAGGAATTTCTTCACGAGCTCTTGGTTTTTGGATTGGTTCGTGATAACGGTACCCGTACCGCCCATGCCGGAGGAACGCATTTCGCCTTGTTTGAAGACAGGCATTGGCTTGATGACGATTTTGCCTTTCAGGTCAGGCATGTAGTCCGTGAAGCGGCCCATGTACCACATCGGCATCCAGACCGAAGCTGCGCCGCCGCCGTTCATAAAGCCGTAGTACTCTTCCGAGTGGTGGAAGCCGCCTGGCGCGACAACGGCTACTTTTTCTTTTACGAGCTTCTGCAGATAAGTCAGCACTTCCACATTCGCCGGATCGTTAAGCGTTACGTTGCCGTCTTTATCAAGGAAGTCCGATCCATGTTCGACAACCAAAGGCCAGAACGACCATTGGTCGGTGGTTTCAACCGTACCCATCGGTTTGCCTGTTTTCTCCAGCACTTGCTTGCCTGCGGCTTCGTAATCATCCCAAGTGATGATTTTGTCAGGGTCTACGCCGGCTTGATCAAGAATTTCTTTATTGTAGTAAATGACCTGCGCACCTACGTGATAGTCGATGCCGTAGTAATTGCCGTCCTTCGCATAATTGTCGAGACGGGACATAACCAGATTGTCTTTATTCGGTTCCACGATGTCGTTAAGCGGAACAAGCTGCGGTTCGCCCTTGAGGAAGTTGCCGATTTTGCTGATCTCGATGTCGGCCATGTCTGGCGCGCCTTTGCCGGATTGCAGCGCAACCTGCAGTTTGTTGTGGTTATCGTCGTACGGGAATGTGGTGGCTACCAGCTTAATCTTTTCGTCCGGATGCGCTTCATTCCATTTGTCTGCCATGCTTTCGAAAAATTTCTGATGAAGCTCATTAAAAGTCCAAAAGACAACCTTGGTTGCTTTGCCCGAGGAACCCCCGGAACTGCTGCAAGCGGATAAGACCAACATGAGTGCCAATGCCAAGGTTGCTGTTAACGTAATCCCTTTTTTCATTTGACGTTTCCCCCTCACATATTGGTTAAGCTTTTTGTTACCTGAGCCATTGTAAGCGCTTCACAATTAGATTATAATAGGCGTAAAGTATTATTTATATATCCAATTGGTTATAAAAACATATTTATTTATTGAGAGTAGGTGCCTTCATGAAAAAGACAGCTCTGTACAAGCAAATCCAGATTGAGATTAGAAAACGAATTGCTTCCGGACAGCTCCGCCCGCTGGATCGCATTCCTTCCGAGCAGGAATTAATGGATGAATTCAAGGTCAGCAAGATTACCGTTAAGAATGCATTGACGGAGTTAGCGGATGAAGGACTCGTCACGCGTATTCAGGGCAAAGGAACGTTTGTTGCCGCCGACTTGAAGCCTGTCGAAGTGAAGGTGCCTGCTCCAGGGCCCGAGCCCGTCCTAGTCCCTCTTGTCGGCTTCATTATTCCTACGATGAAAACAACCGTTATCCAGAAGCTTGTTGACTATATAGAGCTCTATTTGAAGGAAGCCGGCTTCCAGATGGTCTTGAGCATTACCCGTGAGCAGGCGGCAGAGGAATCCAGGGCGATTACCGATTTGGTCGATGCCGGCGTTCAGGGGCTTATTGTGTTTCCGACCGAGGATGAGAAATATAACGAGTCCCTTCTAAGGCTGTCTCTCGATAAATTTCCCTTTGTGTTTATTGACCGTTTCCTGCGCAATATCGAGACGTATACCATTACTTCGGATAATGATGGCGGTGCCTACCGGACGGTGACGCATTTGTTATCCAAGGGGCATCGGCATATCGCTCTTATCTCACCGGAAAATTCGAATACCGCCATTGAAGACCGGACGACGGGCTTCGAGAAAGCCTATATCGATCAAGGCGAATCCATCGACAAAAGCCTCTGGTGCCATGTACCGCTCGAAGTGCTGCGCAGCGAGGGGGCTCTGGATTACGTAACGGACTTCCTGAAGTCGCATCCAACCATCACCGCCGCCTTCACGCTAACCGAGGAGATCGCCGGATTGACCTGGCAGGCGCTCCAGCTGGTAGAGCGCCGGACGGAGGTCGAGTTATTCTCCTTCGACAATCCGGACATCACTAATGTCCCTTACGTCCAGCAGGACGAGCAAGAGCTCGCCCGCTCCGCGGTTATGCTGTTGCAGGACCAAATCGGGCAAACCTACGATCCGCGGCATATTGTTGTGCCGGTACAGCTGGTGTTTCCGTGAGGCGTGTAGGTGGCGCTGGCCGGCGGGCCCGTGCAGGAGGTAATCTTGCCCGTTTCGGGCCGATTACTAGCTGCAGTAGCGGGCTTAACGATGTACGACATCGTTAAGGGGCTGGTAGAGTTACTTTTTCGAGGGTTTAACGATGCGGCGTATCGTTAAGGAGGCTGATTTTGCCCGTTTCGAGCCGATTATTGACGTTTGTGGCTGGCTTAACGATGTCCGACATCGTTAAGAGGCGGGTAGAGTTATTTTTTCGAGAGCTTAACGATGCGGCGCATCGTTAAGGATGGAATGGTCTAGATGGAAAGTTGCTAGTTTTCGTGCAGAGGAGCTCTATTGGCGGGCTGTCGGCAACAAACTGCAGAAGTACAGGTAAATGTGATCCACCATGAAGCCGCGCACCATCGTCATGCAAAAGTACAGGTCATTCGCTCGTTGCAGCACTTAAAAGCCCTTTTCACGAGATTAACCTGCGCTTTTGCAGCAGAATGAGCTAGTTTAGTGGTTAACCGCCGAATATCCTGCACTTTTGCATGAAGTTGAGATAGAGAGTGGCTGCAGCTAGGCAATAAGGAGTTGCTTACGTCACTGAGTCCAATTGATAAGTTACTTTTTGGGGCGATAGAGTCATTTCGGAGGAGATGAGTATGCCACGCGTTATTGCGGCCGAGGTCAGCCCAATAGAGAAAAGCTCTCCCTACAGGGGAGAGCCTTTCTCTATTAGATATTAGCAAACACCTTATCAAACCCGGCTTTGGAGCGCTCAAGCGCTTCCTCGACCGAGCTGACGATGTCGCCCGGCGCAAGAATTTCTTGCGCAACCGCGCCGGTGTAGCCGATCTTCTTCAAGCTGCGCAGGAAACCAGGCAGATCAATAACCCCTTCGCCCGGATACAGGCGGTCATTGTCCAACACTTGCTCGACCGGAATGTCTTTCGCATCGTTAATATGAACATGAACAATTTGCTCAGGGGACAGCTTTTCGATATCCTCCGTGCCCAGCCCGTTAGTATACCAATGGTACGCATCCAGCAGCAGGCCAACGTTCGAAGCACCGATTGCATCGGCGAAAGCCAGCGTGTCTTCCATGGAATAGATAAACGGATACTTCCAAGCCGTACGCAAATGATGCGGTCCAACAAACTCAAGCCCCAGCTTAACGCCGTAATTATTTAATATATTTGCAGATTCTCTAAGACGGCGTACCGCCTGAATGGTGAAAATCCCAGGAGACAAGTCCGTAGCCGGCAAAATATACGTGCAGCTTGCCGTACAGCCCAGCTGTGCTGCGGCTTTCGCCTGCTCCTCCAGCTGAGGCAGCCCGTCCCGGAACGCCTCATCCGTCGTGCGCCATTCGACCGGAAAGCCGCATGAGCCTATCGAAACCCCATTCGCCTCGAGCAATTCCCGTGCGCCGAGTAAGCCATATGTATGAATAAAATTCGCAGTATCCAGATCTACCGATTGAAATCCGTACCGCGCCGCCTGCTCAATAAAAGCTTTGTCATCACCGATTGGTCCAAGTCCTGCCCGCGTTAATCCCTTCAGCATCTGATCAGCTCCATCCAAATGAAAATAGGTACTAGTATCATTATACAAGAGCTCTTTCCCCGTCACTATTATAAAAAGGCGCCATAGATTCAGTGAAATGGCGCCTTTTTATTCTGTTTTACTGCAGCGGTCTGTCGAACAGACGGGCTAGCCTTAAAGTCGCTTCGGCACGGGCAACTTCCTTATCCGGAGCAGAGTTTCCGTTGCCGGTGCCATTCAGCAAACCGAAAGCAAAAGCCTTGTTAACCGCCTCAAGCGCCCAGCCTATGATTGCGTTAATGTCGTTATATTGGTGTGTTTTCCCCGTCTAGGATAATGTCGCGTACAAAAGCAATGTCCCTATGCTTCCCACCCATAACATAGGCACGCAGTTTGTTAAAATAGCAGCCCTCTTGTAGCGCCGATGAAGAGTCCATGCAACAATCGAGCAGGCGATCATAAAGAGCGGATATACGCCAATGCCCAGAACAAACAAAATGTTTAATGCCGTAAAGCCGCCGTCAAAGGACATAAAAGACATCCCAAACGTAAACAGCCACGGAATCAGGAACAGCAAATAAATAATCTGGCTAATAACGAGAAACTTCTTCACTGGTTATCCCCCTAAATTCTATATGAGCTTAATAGTTCGCTGTTCGGAAAAAATATCCTTTTGCTTATTTTCAGGAATGTTCGCTCCGTTCCCCCCGTATATTTAGATGGCTATCCATCTTCAAGTGCAGCTTCTTCGAAAATTCTTTTTGGGAGGTACATATGAACGCATCGTACTCGGAACTGCGGGCCAGAGCGAGAGAAAGCCTGAGAGGCAATTGGGGAAAAGCGATCGGCGGCTTTCTGCTGGCCATATTAATGGTGGCGGTTATTGGTCTGATCAACTATTTAATCCCGGTACTCGGCAATGTGATCAGCATCCTGATCAGCGGCGCCATCTCACTTGGACTCATCAGCTTCTATCTGGGCATTGCCAGGAAAGAAAATCCGCCTGTATCGGAAGTCTTTAGCGGCTTCGCCCACTTTATTAAAGCGTTCTGCCTGTACTTTATGATCGGACTATTCACTCTTCTATGGACGCTTCTGTTTATCATTCCGGGGATTATTGCGTCGTTCCGCTACTCGCAAGCGTATTTTATTTTGCGGGATAATCCGGATATCGGCGTTATGGATGCCATTAACGAAAGCAAACAAATTATGAAGGGCAATAAATGGCGCTACTTCGTGCTGCAGCTGACCTTTATCGGCTGGGCGATCCTGGCCGCGATTCCTTTTGGCCTGGGTTTTCTATGGCTGTGTCCATACATCAGCGTTACGCAGGCTCACTTCTATGATGAAGTGACCGGCAGAAATTCGCCTCCAGCCCCTGATTCGTTCTAATTGGTTGCCAACAAGAAAGAGGCAGCGGGATTCCGCTGCCTCTTTCTTGTTTAATCGGAAAAATCACTTTGCCGCAAATAAAACACCCATGGCCCCCGAAGGACAACATCAGGTCGGTTGATATGCAACGTTAGGTGCTTACTCCCCGGTTCTATCGTACATTCCAAGTATTCCACTTCGCCCGTTTTCTCCTTAAGCTTCGCCATGCCGCTCTCCTCGGCGCCAATCATGTAAAGCGAGGAAGGCGCCTGTTCGTCATAGTGAAAATCCGTGTAAACCCTAAGCGTCGTTGGAGAAGTTTTTTCCACGTGAGTAATCGTAACCGGATACCCCGCAATTTCAAAGGTTTGGTTTAGGTTTTCCGTGGTTTCGGCCGGCACTTTCACCTTGACCTCCTCTTGGTATTCGACGTTGATTTCCGGAATCGTAAGGGTATAGGTTTCATCCGGCGTGCGGCCAAGCGGAAAATACAGCTCGCTTTGAGGACTGCTCAAGCCTTGCACCGTGGTGATCCCCAGCTTTTTACCCGCTTTATTCACTACATGCAGCTTGAGACTTTCATCATGCATGTTGACGCCATGGATCCCGTAATCGATGATGCGGAAATCCTGCCTTGGCGGGGTAATAATTGACACCCTTGCATTTCCCTCTACCTTATCGGTAATAGCCGTGATGGACAGCCCATTTGCTGTAGAGGTTGGACCCAGCTCGGAATAGCTGTCGAAGGATTCCGCCTTCGTTAAATGAATAGGTACTTCTATCGGAGCATCTTCCCCTATCATTAGCT
The DNA here is from genome assembly GCF_037147795.1 of Paenibacillus sp. MMO-177. Taxonomy (NCBI): domain Bacteria; kingdom Bacillati; phylum Bacillota; class Bacilli; order Caryophanales; family Paenibacillaceae; genus Paenibacillus; species Paenibacillus sp. MMO-177. Next base: position 148,731 of record NZ_JBBCUR010000013.1, read on the forward strand.
TGATATCTCCCTGTACATCCAGTTCTCCTTTATGCCAGAAAGAGGACGTCCAGAAGGTTCCGCCCCAAGAAGCCATAGAGGTATCCATCTTAATAGCTTCACCCTGTGCACTAACAAGAGTAACGTCCTTCAATCTGGTTGTATTTTGCCCGGTCATCGTGATATAGGTCATTTCATGGTCGGACATGATGCCTTTAATAATAATCGTCCCCTCTTGCCCAACCTTTATGGTAATCGGCTTGCTCAGAATATAACGTTCTTGCGGGGACTTCTCTTCTTTCACCATTCCCGTTCCGGGTATAAACTGCAAAGCGTTTTGAATAGCCGCCCATACCTTCGTATGGTTAACTAATGCCGCTGATAATAGAAGGACAATAATTACAGCAGCAATAGAAGTCCAGCCCCGCATTAATCGCATTGTCATTCTCCGCTCTCTTCCTGCTAGCTCTATACCAAGCTGTCTCCTATGACGAAGCTTCTCAGAAGGGATGGGGATGGACTGCATTTGCTGTTTTATTTTATCGGAGCCCGTATCCATTATCTCCATCCTCCTCCACGCGTTTCCTTAGCTTTTTTAGCGCCCGATACAGCAAGGTCTTACCCGTGCCTAGCGGGATATCCAATACTTCCGTAACTTCCCGAATCGTAAGATCATAATAAAATCTTAAAATAACGACACTCTTCTCCTCTGGCTCCAGCGCCTCCACCAGTTCCTTTAACGTAATCGACAACGTAAAATCTTCCTCATCGCTGACGGTTATAGACTCCAAATACTCCGGCTTCCATTGAATTTGTCTCTTCCGTTTGCGCAGCAGATCGATCGAACAGCTTATCGCAATCTTAATTAGCCAGGTTTTGAAATAAGCAGGCTCTTTCAGCTTGCGTATCCCCTTGAACGACCGGTACGCCGTCTCCTGAATGACATCCAAGGCATCCTCTTCGTTCCCCACATGCACGTAAGCCGTCCTATACAAATCCTCTTCAAACTGCTGAAAAAGCTCCAGATACGCGGACTCGTCGCCACGCTGCGCCTTTCTCACCAGATTAATAATGCCCCTCACCTACTTTGCTTTAACCTCTCTCTTATATAGATTAGACGCATGAACGTTTCGTTTGGCTTTAGCAAATGTAAAAAACTCGAGCGTGCTAACCCGGCCCTCCCGTCCGGCCGCCATGCGGCAAACTCTAACGAAACTGTAACACGCTATTTCAGCCAAATAGCGGTTTTGGGAACTCTAACGAAACTACATATCGTTACTCCCTCTATAAGTGCCTCTTTTTACTCAAAATCGGCCAAATAGCGTTACCACGTTTCGTTAGATTAGGAATTGTGTTGTTTTGGGCCAAATAAGCATACGTAGTTTCGTTAGCGGAGAGTGTGCGGGGAACGCGG
>NZ_JBBCUR010000014.1:0-140000 GCF_037147795.1 Paenibacillus sp. MMO-177
AATTAGTAAGACCCCTTGAAGACGACGAGGTTGATAGGTTCGGGGTGGAAGCACAGCAATGTGTGGAGCTGACGAATACTAATCGGTCGAGGGCTTATCCTAAAACGTTTCTGAAGGAAACGTACTTCGGAAGCATAAACAATGAATACCCCACAAAGTGAAGCAAATGATTCGGAGTCGATTCCGAGTACTTTGCGGGGGCCCCGGTGTAAAACCGGAAAAACTTAAGGAAAAACAACTTTCGCATCCAGTTTTGAAGGCGCAAGCCATATACATAGGAAAGCCTGCCGATAACCGGCAGGCTTTTTATATTGTTTTCCAGATTGCTATTTGTAAACATTTGTATGGGTTATCACCCACTATAACATCAATAATATTGCGAATATATATGGAGTAATGAGGTATTCACCATTAATTATTATGAATTATGAGAGTTGAATTAGAACTAATTAGAAAATTCTATGGAAACCTTTTATTCAGGATAGTTATGGTAAACTCAAAAAACGCGAGTCTAAAGACAAGCAAGCATACATACTGGAGGGATCGCATAATGAAACGAAAGCTTGGTACAATCGTCTTATCGATGCTGATAGCATCTATCCTCTGCCTGCCTTTGGAGGCGTCAGCTGCATCGTTAAAAGTAGGCAGCAAAGGGACAGAGGTTAAGGATTTGCAAGAGAGACTGTATATGTTGCGTTACTATAAAGGCAATATAACGAGTAATTATGGCGCTTCCACGAAGTCTGCTGTGGCAGCCTTTCAGAAGGGGGCCGGCCTGAAGCCGGATGGAGTAGCTGGCTCCATGACGCTGCACGCCTTGCACAAAGTAACCGTAGACCGTTCTGACTTGTCCCGTATGGCGAGGGTTGTTAATGCGGAGGCTGGAGGCGAAAGCTACAAAGGGAAGATTGCCGTAGCTGCCGTAATATTAAATCGTTCGAAAACGAGCGGATTTCCTAGTACAATCCGAGGGGTTATTTTTGCCCCAAGCGCATTTAGCGTTGTTAGCAACGGGCAGTTCTGGAATATGCCCACGGTTAGCGCATTGAATGCTGCCAAGGATGCTGCAAAGCGGATTGACCCTACGCACGGAGCCTTATATTTCTACAACCCGAAAATCACGAATTCCGAGTGGATGAAGTCACGTCCGGTAACCGTTAAGATCGGTAATCACGTCTTCACTAAATAATGATCGATAAAAGAAGCCTGCCTTTACGCATTCGTAAACGGCAGGCTTTCTTTTTAACCAAAGAAGGTTTTGTAGAGCAGGAAGACGTTAAGGACGATTATGACAACAGCTACAAACCAAGCGAGTATTTTCATCCATAACGGATTAACGAAATTGCCCATTTTCTTTTTGTCGCTGGTGAACTGAATGAGCGGAACAACGGCAAAGGATAATTGGAACGACAGAATAATCTGACTAAGAATCAAGAGCTGTGCCGTGCCGCTTTCACCAGATATCGCGGTAACGATAACGGCCGGAATAATCGCAATAAGCCGGGTAACAAGGCGGCGCAGCCAAGGCTTCATTCGGATGTTCAGGAAGCCTTCCATAACGATCTGACCGGCAAGCGTACCTGTAAGCGTTGAGTTTTGCCCGGAAGCCAGAAGCGCTACCCCAAACAGAATGGAACCAACTGCCGTACCAAGCAGCGGAGTCAACAGGTCATATGCCTGGCTGATCTCGGCTACGTCGGTCATGCCTGCTTTGTGGAAGGTAGCCGCCGAGATAATGAGAATAGCCGCGTTAATAAATAAGGCAAAGAACAAGGCGATCGACGAATCCCATGTAGCGTATTTGATGGCTTCCCGTTTGCCAAGTTCGGTCTGCTCGTAGCGTCTCGTTTGCACGATAGACGAATGCAGATACAAGTTATGCGGCATAACGGTGGCGCCAAGGATACCAATAGCAATGTACAGCATCATTGGATTGGTGACAATATGATGGCTTGGAATTAATCCTGCGAACAATGCAGGCGCATCCGGTTTTGCCAGAAATATTTCGGTAATAAAGCAAGCACCTATTGTAAAAATTAGAACAACAACAAGTCTTTCAATATACTTAAAGCCTTTGTTCTGAAGAAGCAGGACAATAAAGACGTCCAGTACGGTTATGATTACACCGTACATCAGCGGTATGCCAAATAATAAATTAAGCGCAATCGCTGAGCCGATAACCTCCGCCAAATCACAAGCGGCGATGGCCAGCTCGCATAGCAGCCATAACGTAAAAACAACCGGCTTACTGTAATGGTCCCGGCAGGCCTGCGCAAGGTCTCTGCCTGTTACGATACCCAATTTCCCTGCTAATGCCTGCAGCAGAATGGCCATCAAGTTTGAGATCAGAATAACCGAGAGCAGCGTGTAACCAAACATGGCGCCTCCGGCTATATCCGTTGCCCAGTTCCCCGGGTCCATGTATCCTACGGCGACCAGGTAGCCAGGACCGGAAAAGGCCAATAACTTTTTCAACCAAGAGCCTTTGGTTGGAATGCGGAGCGAGCGGTGTACTTCCGGCAAGGATGGCTGCGTACCTTGCGTACGCCAAGCTTCGTCTTGCGACTGCGTAACGGATGTCTCCATCATGAAAATCACCTCTTGTCTTTTCCTTAACTAATATTGTTGCGCAAGTGCAACTTTTCTGTCTAAAAAAACCACATACTTAGGAGTATGCAGGATAGATTTTATTGTTTCTTAAATTTATTGTACCAGTGCAACTTTTTTTGTCAATGACAACTTTCACGCCCGATAGATGGAATTACCACAAAGTATGATTTGTTCTGCAAATGGTGAAAAGAAAATGCAAAGGGCCGTTCTTTGAAAAGAACAACCCTTTATCTTCTAATCCTTTTCATGGTCTTCACGTTCATGATGTCCATCGAAAGCATGCTGGACATTTTCCATGAATTCTTCGACGGCTTCGCTGACCATGTCGAGCGGACCGTAGCTCTCATGATCCTTGGGTGTATTGATTCCGGCTACCGTATTCGAAGTCTCGTTATAGAACTCATCGTATTCATCATTATGCTTATCTTTTCTGTTCATGTAACAACAACCTCCTCGGCTAACATTCCAAGTCTTAAGGTAGTTTACCCAATCTAAATGAAATGAATCATTGCAAGCGATTTTCCGCGTACATGCACTTCTAGGCCTCTGCCCACATACAATGTAGAACCGACTTCATCGTGAGCCAGAGGTATGCCCTGGCCATTCAGCTTATGGGGGTGCAGGAACATGGGACTTTTTGCTGCTATTGCTCTGTTCATTAAGCAGCTGTCGCTGCTCGTATCGTATGTCAAAAACAATGCTTTTCCGCAGCCGCTTCATGAAGAAGAAGAGATGAAGCATCTGCAGCTAATGGCGGAAGGGAATGCGCATTCGCGCAACCTGCTGATTGAACATAACTTAAGGCTGGTCGCGCATATTGTCAAAAAATTCGATAACACGGGGGAAGATCTCGAGGATTTGATCTCGATCGGAACGATTGGCTTGATTAAGGCGATCGAAAGCTTCCAGACCGGAAAAGGCACGAAGCTCGCTACATTCGCAGCTCGTTGTATTGAGAACGAAATACTTATGCATTTGCGTTCGTTGAAGAAAACACGCAAGGATGTATCCTTGCATGACCCGATTGGAACGGACAAAGAGGGGAACGAAATTACGCTGATCGATATCCTCGGCACGGAGGCCGACGATGTTGTGGATCGGGTGCAGCTGAAAATCGAGAAAAGCAAGATCTACCGCAACCTCGATATTCTCGATGAGCGGGAGCAGGAAGTGATCCGCGGCCGGTTCGGCCTGGATCATGGCGGGGATGAGCGTACGCAGCGCGAGATTGCGAAGGAGCTGGGGATTAGCCGGAGTTATGTGTCGCGGATTGAGAAGAGGGCGCTGATGAAGCTGTATCATGAGTTTTATAAGGCGAAGAAATGAAGTGCTTATCGATGGCAGCGATGAAGTAAGGGGTTCGATCCCCTTGACTCACCATAATAAAACACTCAAAACCCTTGTGTATCAAGGGTTTTCTTTATTATTATCGAACTTCTCTATATTCACAATTTCCCCAGCAAGATGAGGTAGACCGTACGATGAAACTAAAAGTATTCAAATCAGCATGGGAGATGCAGGGAAGTGCGGAATCTGTCCTAAAAAAGATTGCAGAAGCTGGTTATGATGGCATAGAGGTGTGGCATGGCTCGATTGGTGAGAAGAATGAATTTAAACGGCTGCTGCGCAAATACAAGCTGGACTTAATTGTTGGTCTAGCTGCAGGGAAAAAGGGGATAGAAATGTTTCTATGGAACAGCTGTTGCTGGACAAATCTGGGGGAAGAGCGATGTATGCTCCTTGGCCCACAGCTCGGCCTTCGAGAGATACCGGAACGAAAGTTTACTGCCGATTTCAGCCGCTGGTTCTGCGTTTGCGAATCAGTGGTGGCAAGAGATTGCAGTTAACAGACAGGCAGCAGGAGAGGCATGTATGACATTTAGTCCTGAATTCGGTCCACCGAATTATATGGCCAGGCTTCCTTTCACGCAAGAACCTGTCGCTGATTTATGGGAGACTTGCTTATGGATGGGAGATCATTTTCGTTCTGAATTTGATCGTTGGCAGTTGGGTAAGTAAGAATAGGTTATGAACACAATAGGTAGGCTGAACAGTGGAAAATGTTGTTCAGCCTATGCGTTCATATTTTTGGCAACGATCTTATTTGTAGATATACAATTGACGTTTTTCACATTCTTATGTATTATATGTTCAATAGTTTAAGTGTTTAAGTGTTTAAGTGTTTAAGTGTTTAAGTGTTTAAGTGTTTAAACATATGGTTACATATGTGTATAGATGAACGGAGAGGACCAATAATAATGAAAACAGCATTGATAACAGGAGCTAGCAGCGGATTAGGTTATGAGTTTGTAAAACGATTTGCCCAGGATGGTTATCATCTTGTTCTTGTAGCCAGAAGCGGCCAAAAGTTGGAGGAAATAAAAAAAACGTATAAAGATATACATGTAACTGTCATTCAAAAGGATTTGAGTAAGCCAGGCGCGGCTAAGGAAGTATTTGATGAGGTAGAAAAACAATTCGTTACAGTCGATGTTCTTGTCAATAATGCCGGATTTGGTTTATTAGGTAAATTTGACGAGCTGGATATCCGAAAGCAATTAGACATGATTCAATTAAACATAGCTGCTTTAACGGAACTAACCTATTATTTTCTGCAGAACATGAAAAAAAGAAACACCGGGAAAATATTAAACGTCGCAAGCACCGCAGCATTCCAACCCGGGCCTATGATGAACATTTATTATGCAACTAAGTCTTTTGTGCTATCCTTCTCAGAAGCTCTTGTTGAAGAGTTGTCTGGAACTGGAATTACGGTGACTACTCTTTGCCCGGGAGCTACGAAGACCAATTTCGGTACCGTTGCTGCTGTAGAAAATACGAAAATGTTTAGCCGGGCAATGGATTCTGAGGAAGTTGTTAAAATAGGTTATAATGCAATGATGAAGGGGAAAAGAGTGGTTATAACCGGCGGCATGAACAAGGCAGGTGCTCTTGGGGCAAAATTCTTGCCACGTAGTTTAGCAGCAAAAATTGCCAAATATGTCGCGGGAGATAAATAAAAATCCCTTCATTTATTTTCCGAACAGGAGGACTCATGGAATTATGTCACAACAAGCGATCGATATTTTCCGAGCATGTATACCGTTATTTAACTCTTTAAGCGATCCCGCAAGACAGGATATCATCCTCCTATTGGCTGAACGGGAGCAGTTAAGCGTGAATGAAATTGCTGAGCATTCGAACCTTTCTCGTCCCGCAATCTCCCATCACTTAAAAATCCTGCGCGATAATCATCTTGTAAAAATCGAACAAAAAGGAACGCTGCGCTATTATTCGCTTTCATTAGAATATAGCGTACAACAGCTTAAACAGTTGATTGACGTCGTAGAGAAAGATTGCATTTTATAATACGTAAATAAAACAAGCCGCAGCGGATTTAGCTGTGGCTTGTTTTATGATTTTCCTCGTCGCCAATTAGCTGGTCAGGCTAAGGCTGCATAAATCGAATAATTCATGGTAAGAAATTACCTTTGAACAAATCTTCAGAAATTCTTTAGAAAAATCATAAGTGGCAACTAAGAAATTATTCTTATAGTTGTAAATGTGAAGAATATTTATTTGCCGGATTTTGTATCGGGTCTTGTTGAATACCAGACAGTAATGAGGTGACGATAAATACAACAGTTATTGTGGACTCTCTCCGTATGTAATATTTCTGAGTTAACTTCTAATTAACTGACAAGACAATGAATAGGGCGTTGATAATTATGAACATAAATCAACCATTACTGTTTCTTAAAAAGTATATACAGGATCCCAAATACGTCGGAAGCTTGGTGCCAAGTTCACGATTTTTGGCTAAAAGGATGCTTGACCAAGTATCATGGGAGCATACAAAAACGGTTATAGAGTTAGGTTCGGGGACAGGAGCCATTTCCCGATTGCTGGCGAAGCGGTTAACTCCAAAAACAAAAGTAATGATTTTTGAAAAAGATGAGCAAATGAGGGGAAGAATAAAAAATGATTATCCGGATTGGATATGTGAAGGAGATGCGCTGCAGTTATTATGGCAATTAGAGAAACACAATATGCAGAAAGTGGATTGCATTTTTAGTGGACTTCCTTTTTTTAATTTTTCAGCTGATATGCGTCTTCACCTTATCCGGCAATGCATTGCTGCTCTTAAACCCGGAGGTCTTCTTATCGCATTTCAATATTCTTTACAGATGAGGAGGCTGCTTTCAGAATATTTTGAAATTGAAAGGATATCTCTTGTCCCATTGAATTTTCCCCCGGCTTTTGTTTATGTTTGTAGAAAAAGAGTTGAGTAATAAGGAGGAGGAGAGCAGAATAATGGCTTTTATCCTTGTTGTAGATGATGATTCAGAAATCCGTGATGTGATCCATATCTATCTGCGAAATGATGGACACGAAGTTCTGGAGGCGACAGACGGAATAGAGGCGCTTGAAACCTTATCAAAGTGCGAAGTTGACCTTATCATACTAGATGTAATGATGCCACACATGGATGGTATTCAGGCATGCATTAAAATTAGAGAAAGATATTCCACACCAATCATTATGCTTTCTGCTAAAGAAGAGGATATGGATAAAATTGTAGGGCTTACTACTGGTGCCGACGACTACATGACAAAACCATTTAACCCTATGGAGCTGATAGCAAGGGTAAAATCGCAGTTGCGGCGTCAAAACCTCCTTAAACCTAAGATAACAGAGACGAATGTCATTAATATAAAGGATCTCGTTATTGACGAGACAAAACATTATGTATCGATTAGAGGACAAGAGGTCACGATAACCCCCTTAGAATTTGGAATCTTAAAGTTACTTGCAGCGAATCCCGGACAAGTTTTCAGCGCCGATGCCATATATGAAACAGTGTGGAAAGAACGTACGGGTTACTCTGATAATACGGTAATGGTTCATATCCGTAATTTAAGGGAAAAACTTGAACTAGTGCCAAGGGAACCACAATATATAAAGACAGTGTGGGGTGTTGGTTATAAAATTGACAAATATGAGGTTACTGCGAAAACATAGTGTTCGCTACTCTTTTTTGTGGGCCACAATTCTTTCCATTCTTATTGCTTCGATCATTACCTCGATTGTGGGAGGAACCATAAATTCGACGGCATGGGCGAGAATTGGTTTGCAATATTATCCCTTCATGATTTATATAGTTCCCATCATGTTCCTAATATTTTTCCTCATCGCCTTCTATTTTTTCACAAGAAGAATTATTAATTATATGTCCCTTTTAGCGGAAGGGCTCGGAATTATATCGGAAGGTAATTTAAATTACCGAATACCAGTCAGCCGAAAGGATGAGCTTGGTAATTTGGCTAAGAATATGAACGAAATGGCTGAGCAACTCGGAAATCAGAAGGAAAAGGAAAAAGCAAACGAAGAATCAAAAATGAATTTAATTACTGGGGTGTCCCACGATCTTCGGACACCGTTGACAAGTATGATTGGTTATCTTGATTTGCTGCGAACCCATTCGTTTCAGAATGAGTCAGAATACAATCGTTTTTTGAATAATGCATATAAGAAAGCTGAACAGCTAAAAAAGCTAATAGATGATTTATTTGTTTATACGCGTATTTCTTCTGGGAATTTGAAATTAATGAAGAAACAGGTTGACTTGCGAGCGCTCCTTGAACAAATATTATCTGAGTTTGTGCCCATTGCAAACGAACATCATTCCATTATTAGATCGCAGATTAATGTTACGGAATCTCAAGTCCTCATTGACCCCGAGCAAGTGGTAAGAATTATTGATAATCTTTTAATGAATGCTTTAAAGTATGCAATTGTTCCAAAAGCAATCGATGTTACACTGGACTGCGATGAATGTTGGATTTATTTAACGATAGCAAATGAAGGGGAATATATAACACAAGAGGAAGAAGCCAAGCTTTTTGAACGATTTTACAAAACGGAGCATGCCATCAAGAATCCTACTATTCAAGTAGGTGCCGGGTTGGGACTAGCGATATCTAGGCAACTTGCGGAACTTCAATCAGGAAGACTCGAACTCATTCATAAAGCCGGGCATTATGCGTTTACACTTCGATTGCCTATGCAACAAAAAAATAAGATCAAATAAACGGTTCCGGTATCTGAGTGTCAAGCAGCGGTGCTGCTCTGTAATAAGCTTCAAGTTCAATGAATTATACAACGAAAGGCTGGGCGATTGCCCAGCCTTTCGTTGTATAACATGAACAGGCCATATTTTATACCTTCAAAATTGCCTAATATATATATTTTAAGAAGTCATAAACTGTATCAGGGGATAAGTATTTAAAAACATAGTTATGCTCGAAATACTTAGTTGCCTCAAAGATATAAAAAGTCTAATCTCTAGTCAACTTAGCCAGGCTTTAAACTAACAATACAGGAAATAAAAATGAAAATTTGATATTATGTAATCTGATAAAATTATTGAGAGCATACTAGGGGGGACATTTTAGGGTGAGAATCATCCAGAATATGAAGTTATACGCCAAAGTGTTCGCCCTTTTGACGGTTTCGACTTCCATCACGATCTTTGCATTATCTACCTTCCTCTATTTTCACTTTGAAGAGATTGTGCTGAAGCAGTCCTATCAATCAACCGTTAACAGCTTAAAGCAAACCACTCACGAAGCATCCATCATGACGGTTACAGCAGATGCGCTCGTCAAACAAATCTACAATGATAAAATGGTAAATAAGCTGTTAAACTTCTCTGCTCTGGATACTTCAGAAACTAGGGATGCCATTGATCAATTGGACGCTTACCGGGCTACTTCTCCGTTTATTGATTCCCTTTACGTGTACAATGGCAATAAGGATGAGTTTTATATCAGCACCGATTTGAAGCAAAGCAGCGTTCAGCCAAGGAGTGAATTTTACGACAAGGATGTCCTGTTACTATTTAAAGGTGACGATCAAAAGCTGACCTTAAAGCCAATTCCAAGAAAAATTCCCATACCTCCAAATAGTGATATTGACTTGGAAAAAAATAGAGATGTCTATACCTATCTTCTTTACGATACGTTAAATCAAGGTGAACGAAGGAATCTAATTATTGTAAATGTATCAGAAACACAAATGCATAAGTTTGTCGATGGTCTTATTTCTAATTCCGTCAATAATACGTTCATCATTGACGAAGAAGGAACATTAATCTCCAACACGTGGAAGTTACCTATGCTATCGAATTTATCCGATAGTTCTTATATTCGGAGGATTATTGAAGGCGGAGTGGATTCAGGGTACTTCTCCGCCGATGTAGATAAAACGCATTCGCTCGTTACGTATACAGCTCCGGATTATTTAGGATGGAGATATATACGTATCACTTCGTATTCTGCTTTAACCCACCAAATTAATATGATGAGATGGAAAACAGTGATCATCACGGTGGGGTTGCTATTATTCGGCCTTTTTATATCGTATATGGCATCACGTAAATTCTTTGAAAAAGTGGATGAAAAGCTATCGAAATTACCCCGGTTGGAAAAGGATCGAAGGGACAGCTTTCAGGCACTTAGACAAGACTTTGTTGAGAATCTGCTAACCGGCAATATACCTAAAAATATGGAAACTCTACAAAGTAAGCTGGATCATCTTGAAATTCCTTTTAGTACTCAGCATTCTTTCCGAGTGGTTCTTATGCGTATAGATCATTATTCCATGTTCTCGGAGCGTTTTGATGATCAAGATCGCAAACTGTTTAAATTCGGAATTTTAAATGTTGCGCAAGAATGGCTTGCACCAGTATGTCAGACTTATGCCCTAGATTTAAGCGAGAACCGATTAGCCATTATCTTCTCAAATAATGACCTGGAACGCATTCCTGCAGAAGAAGAATTGAACAGCTTGTTTATGCAAATTCAAAAGACCGTTCAATCCATATTTAATCTTGAAATATCCGTGTTTGTTAGTGATTCAGGAGAAGATATCTTTTCAATTAATGAGTTATATATGGAGACGCTACAATTGTCCTATTATCGCATTTTCTACGAATCTTCATGCATTTTATGGCCTGACTTATTGAAAGGGAGAGCCACTAGCAGCTACGATTATTCCTCCCATAAAGAGAAGCAGTTAATCGATTTGCTTAAGTTAGGCAGGATGGAACCGGTGAAACAATTATTAACATCCATATTAATGGAATCGTCACAGTCTACTTACATGGCGTTTCATTTTACTTTAACCAAACTTATTCATGTCATTCATAATGCGATTACGACGATAGAGAAAAATGGTTTTTCTTCTTTTCAGTTGGATTTCCATACTCTATTGGCTTCCGTAAACCAAGCGGATTCTCTTCGTGAGATCGAGGAACAATTCTTCCGAGTATTTGATGGGATTGAATCGACCTTTGAGGATAAGAAGTTGTCCAAACAGGATAATACCGTGCAGAAAATAATGGAAATTATTCATCAGCGGTTCTCGGACCGGACTTTGTCGCTGGAGAGCATCGCCGAGGCGATGAATATGTCGACAACATCCATCAGCCGCGTTTTCAAAAAAGCTACCTTCAAAACGATTCTCAATTATATTATTGAAGTTCGAATGGACGAGGTAAGCAAGCTATTGCTGCATTCAAATGAATCAATTGGCGAAATTGCTGAACGAGCAGGCTTTTCTAACAGCCCTCATTTCTATAAGTCCTTTAAGCAATATTTTGGAGTAACGCCTACTGAATATCGAAAGAATGCTGCTGACCAAAATAATGATTGATGCGAATAGACAGGAAAGTAGAAGGAGCTTCGCTGTAGCGAAGCTTCTTTTTTTTTGAAAGATTGATTATGTTATCCGGAAGGATATATGTTATTTAGCATTTTAGCTTAAAAGGCAGGAAAACGAATAAAGGAGCTTATAACGAAGTTGCGAAAAGCGTCGATTGGAGGCTAGGATGAGGTTGTAAGTGAACGAGCCGGGCCTGGCTGTACAACAGGGAGGAGTACTATGACAGACAGATTATCACCTTCGTCTGAGAAGAAGTGGATGGATAAGGTAAGGCAAAATTACGTTCTATCTTTAATGGCACTGCCGATGATATTGTTTTTTCTCGTCTTTGCCTATTTGCCGATGACAGGTGTTTACTACGCATTCACGCACTTCGATTTCGAGCTTGGCTTGTTTAAGAGCCCGTTTGTCGGCTTGGATAATTTTCAATTTCTATTCCATTCAGGAATGCTCATGAAGCTAGTGAAGAACACTGTCCTGTATAATCTAGCTTTTATTTTGGCAGGAAATTTTATGCAGATGATGTGTGCAATTCTAATAAGCCAAGTGCCGGCCAAATGGTTCCGGAAGACAAGCCAATCCTTCATATTCTTACCTTATTTTATATCATGGGTGTTGGTAGGGGCGTTTGGCTATATGCTCTTTAACTCTGATAATGGTGTCATTAATTCTCTTTTAAAACAATTGCATCTGCCAGAGTATAACTTTTATATGCAACAAGCTCCGTGGAAGTACATTATTGTGTTTTTTAATGTCTGGAAGGGTCTTGGCTACGGAATGATCATATACTTGGCAGCAATATTGGCGATCAGTGATGAGTATTATGAAGCTGCTCGAATCGATGGTGCAAACATTTATCAGCAAATTCGTTACATTACGATCCCATTGTTAATGCCTACGTTTATTATGCTTGTTTTGTTCAGTTTGGGTGGTATTCTAAGAGGCCAATTTGATCTGTTCTACCAGCTTATCGGGAATAACGGGCTACTCTATAATGCAACTGATATTCTTGATACTTATGTATATCGTTCTCTGACCGTTAATTTCGACATTGGCATGGGGACGGCAGCAGGATTATTCCAATCCTTTTTCGGTTTTGTTCTTGTAATGATTGTCAACTTCATTGTTCGCAGAACGCGCGAAGAATCAGCGCTGTTTTAGAAGGAGAGGTGTGATATGAAGGCGAACAGCGGTGCTAGATCTTTTCATTTCATCAGTTATACCTTATTGACTGTTATTTCACTTCTTTGTATTATTCCTTTCTGGTTAATTGCCGTTGGATCAATGACGAAGGAAGAAGACATTCTTGTTAATGGATTCAGATTTTGGCCAAAGCATTTCTCTTCGGCAGCTTATGACGCCATATGGAAGTATGGATCATCCATTCTGAACGCTTACGAAGTCACCATTCTCATCACGGTTATTGGAACGTCGCTTGGATTGTTTCTGACAGCAATGGGAGCTTATGTGCTTTCTCGACGCGATTATGCTTTTCGGAACGGATTATCTTTTTTTGTATACTTTACGACGCTGTTTAGTGGCGGGCTTATTCCTTGGTACATTATGATTGTGAAGAATTTGCATCTGAAAGATACGGTGATGGCTCTTATACTTATCGGACTGGTCAATGCCTGGAACGTATTGCTGATGCGAAATTTCATGAACTCAATCCCAGTTGAAGTGACGGAATCGGCTAAAATTGACGGAGCTGGCGATTTTACTATATTCATGCGCTTAATTCTCCCGCTATCGACTCCTGCTCTTGCAACTATCGGGTTGTTCATTGCCTTAAACTATTGGAACGATTGGTTTGCGCCAAATTTATTTATTACAACCGATTCCAAAGTTCCGTTGCAATATTTCCTGTATCGTATTTTATCTAAAGCAGAAATTCTGAGTCATGGCTCCATTCCAACTAACGGGGCTGAGGTGCCCCCAAGCGAGACCTTGAAGATGGCTGTTGCTGTTGTAGCGACAGGACCTATGGTGTTCTTGTTTCCATTATTGCAGAGGTATTTCGTAAAAGGACTGACAATCGGGGCTGTAAAAGGTTAGAACCGGATACTTCGGCTAACATAAATACAAAACTAAGGGGAGGCTTCACAATGCAAAGAAAGAAAAGCTGGAAATCAGCTGCAATGATCATGATGTCTGTAATATCTGTAACGTTAGCAGCCTGCAGCAATGATAGCAACGTAGCCAAATCGGAAACACCTGTGGCATCCAATGGGCCAGATCTCTCGGAGCACGTAAACCTAACGTGGTACTTAGTTGGTGATCCGCCTAAAGATATGGACAAGGTACTGACTGAATTTAATAAGATGGCCGAGAAAGACCTGAACACGACTTTATCGATTAAATTTACTTCCTGGACCGACTGGCAGACCAAATATAATTTGCTGTTGACTTCGGGAGAACCAATCGACATGATTTATGCGGCCAATTGGCTGGATTTTTACAAATATGCGAAACAAGGTGCTTTCGTAGATATCTCGTCCCTTCTTCCAACCGACATGCCGGATACTTGGTCTAAGGTTCCTAAAGATGATTGGAAGGCAGCCACTATTGATAATAAAATTTACGCTGTTCCTAACACTAACCCTAACTGGGCTGTGGATGGCTTTTATTATCGGGAAGATTGGCGTCAAGAACTCAATTTGCCAGAAATCAAGGATTTGGACACTTTAGGTCAATATATGGATGGGGTTAAAAAGGCTAAGACAGGCGTAATCCCGATTAATGGTAATCCGTATGATGGTTTGCTGGACTTGTTCACTACTTCTACTGACTTCCAGCTTCTTGGGGGCTATACCAGTCCAATCGCGTCGAAGTCCTATATGGACCCAAGAGACATCGTGATTTATCCGTTTACGCCGGAATATGCTGACTATGTTAAGCGAATGAAACAATGGGCTGATAACGGATATTGGTCGAAAAATGCTTTGATTGCCAAACAATCTCCGGGGGAGATGATTACATCCGGCACAGGGGCTATCAACTGGGGGAATATAGACAAGACGAAGGGCTTTATTGAAGATTTGGCTAAGAAAAAACCGGAAATGAAAATCGGCTATTTCAACTTTAGTCAATTTAAAGGTTATGCCATGGCAGATCCGACAGTCAACAATGCTATGGCCATTCCTAGAAGCTCGAAGCATATCGATCGTTCATTAATGCTTCTGGATAAAATTAGAAATAACGAGTCCTATTTTAACCTAATCACTTATGGTATTCAAGGAACGCACTACGATCTTGATACAGACGGCAAGAGTTTAGTTATCCCGCCAGCTGGCGTAGATCCCAAAAATTTTGTGAGATACGACATTTCTGGATGGGGATGGTATACCCAGCAGAACTTGAAGCCTAATAAGGATGAGTGGACTGGATACAAACCTTTGAAAGAGAAGATGGCTTCGATTAGCAAGCCAAATATTTTTGATGGAATAACCATGGATTACGAGCCTGTAAAGTCTCAATTAGCAGCGGTCAACTCGGTGGTTGAACAATACGGTATGCCTCTGATGGTTGGCGCAGTCAAAGACGTGGACGCTGCGCTTAAAACCTACCAGGACAAGTTAAAGCAAGCTGGAGTGGAGGCTTTAGCGGATTACATCAAAGAACAAGCGAATAAGCACTTCGATGAGATCGGCATTCAGTAAGACAGGATGATATTCGTTGCCTGGAGTCCGTAATCTAAGCGATACGGGCTCCATGTTACGAAAGACATAAATAAGGAGTGGAACACACATTGTTGATACTTGATCTGAATGGAAATTGGAGTATGAGAAGATGGGACGAAACAGATTGGACTGAAGCGTCTGTTCCGGGATCTGTTTATAATGATTTAATGAATGCGGGTAAAATGGAAGACCCTTATTATCGTGAAAACGATAGAGAAGCAACTAAAATATCGGAACACGATTATGTGTACAGAAAGGTATTCTCCATCCATAGCAGCCAGATGCCCTGCGACCAAGTGCTGCTCCGCTTTGAAGGCTTGGATACACTTGCAGAAATCTTGTTAAATGGGCACTTGCTGGCTTGCACAAATAATATGCACCGAACCTATGAATTCGATGTTAAGGATTATTTGCGCCAAGGAGAGAATGAACTTCTGGTTACCCTTCGATCTCCATTGCAGTACATTCGAGAGAAGTATAAAGAAAATCCAATATGGTCTGTTAATGGAGAGCCCGGTTTTCCTTATATTCGTAAAGCGCATCATATGTTTGGTTGGGATTGGGGACCCAATTTGCCTGACTTAGGAATTTGGCGCGGTGTTTCTATTATTGGTTTTAACGATGCTAGATTAGAAGACGTGTATGTAACTCAGCATCATGCAAATGGAAGAGTAGGACTGGATGTAAAGCTGGGTTTGGAGAACTGGTCTAATTCAGATATTTATGTAGAAGTGGTCATTCGCACACCTGATGGTCAAGTTTTGAACAAACGGACACAGGCTGCTTCACCTGTCACTCATCTTTTATTTGATATCGAGAATCCAAAGCTATGGTGGCCTAACGGATTTGGCGAACAGCCGCTTTATAAAGTTCAGACCACTGTGTTTAACGGCGAGAGGCAGTTGGATGGAAGCAGCTTGCGTATCGGATTGCGAACAATCTCTGTCACCCAAAATGATGATGAGTGGGGACGTTCATTCTCATTTTGTGTAAATGGAGTAGATATATTTGCTATGGGGGCGGACTATATCCCTGAGGATAATATCATTGCCCGTATGACTCGAGACAAAACCGCAAGACTGCTTAAGGATTGTGTGGATTCTAATTTCAATTGCATTCGCGTTTGGGGAGGAGCATACTTCCCGGAAGATTACTTCTATGATCTGTGCGATGAATATGGGCTTCTTGTTTGGCAGGATTTACTGTTTGCATGTGCGGTTTATGATTTTACAGATGAGTTCCGGGATAATGTTGTTGCTGAAACCGAACAAAATATGAAGAGAATTCGTCATCATGCTTGTCTTGGACTTTGGTGCGGCAATAACGAAAATGAGTGGGCCTGGGTCGAGTGGGATATTAACCAATCTCTTAAACTAAAGGCAGATTATATTAAGCAGTTTGAGGTCGTATTGCCTGAGGTTGCGAAGCGGGTCGATCCAAATACGTTCTACTGGCGGGCCTCTCCTTCTTCGTTAGGGAGCTTTGACCGGCCAAATGATGAGAATTTCGGGGACATGCATGACTGGTCGATCTGGCATCATCGCAAGCCATTCACCGATTTTCGCAATCGTTATCCAAGATTCATGTCGGAGTTCGGTCTGCAAGCCTTCCCGGGAATGAAAACGATTCATACGTTTGCACTGCCGGAGGATTTGAATATATTCTCCAATGTGATAGAGAATCATCAGAAGCACCCAAATGGTATTGAACCTACTGTGTACTATTTATCTCAATATTTTAAATTTCCGAAAAATTTCGAATCTTTCCCTTATGTATCTCAGCTAATTCAGGCTGAGGGAGTCCGATATGGGGTGGAGCATTGGCGGAGGAATCGGGGAAGGTGTATGGGAGCGGTGTACTGGCAGCTGAATGATTCATGGCCAGTGGCATCTTGGGCTAGCATCGACTATTACGGACGGTGGAAAGCTTTGCAATATGCTGCCAAGCGCTTCTTTGCACCGGTACTATTGTCTGTCTGTGAAGAAGGAAGCTCGGCATCCCTTCATCTCACTAACGAAACGATGAATGCCGTAACAGGATACGTGGTATGGAGACTGCGACGAGCTTCTGATTCGGCCATTGCAGCTTCTGGAGAGATGAACGTAGAGGTTGAACCTCTATCCAGCATGAAGTTCAAAGAGCTTAGCTTTGAAGACATTCTTTGTTCTACTGCTGCTTTACGATCGCATTATTTGGAATACGAATGGATAGAGAATGAGGGAGTAACCGCATCCGGAACGACTCTATTTGTAAAAGCGAAGGAATTCGAACTCCCTCAAGCTCATTTGAGTGTTACATGTGAAGAAATCGATGATGAGATTAGGATTAAGGTTTATTCCGATGCTTTTGCCATGTTTGTAGAGCTGGATCTTACCGAAGATGATGCCGTGTTCAGCGATAATTATTTCCACTTGTCTGCTGATCAAAGTCGTACCATTGTATTGGATCGGAGTCGACTGTCCCGGCCGCTATCTCTTGCGGAGATCAAGGAACAATTAACCTGCCGCAGTTTGAGTGACAGCTACTAGAATGGTGGGGAGGAATAAGCAATGTGCGTAGATGCAGGACGTCAAGAATTAACTGAGTGCTGCAGTAAAATTGCCCTGACGGGTTTAAGTGATTGGGAAGCTTATGCCTATCCTTATAACTTATCTGGTCATTTTGCTGCAGAGTTAAGTTACGAACGTGATGAGGGGCTAGGACTAGCGCTAGTTGCAGTTAAAGACGGCATTCCAAATCCTGACCATTATACATCCATCCAGCTGCGGCTGGATGGCGATGGGATACAGGTTGAGGTGCATGATTGTCAAGCTGGGACAATTGACGTCTTAGACAATACAGACACACTTTCTGCAAAGCAGCGGCAAGAACGTTACCGGACAGATTTAACCGGTCAATTGTTCTCGGTCCCATTCAACGGTACAGCGGGACAATTGCGAATGGAGAAAGATAAACAATCCGGATTTTTTCATTTTTTTTATGCAGTAGGAATGGAGATTAACGGGAACTGGAGACAGGATTGGATGGAGCTAGCTCCTTCAATGGAATGGCTCGGGAACGAGACAGAGTATCTTGTTGCCCTATTGCTTCCTAAAGAGCGCACTTCATTTGAAGGGATAACGCGATTAACAGCCAGTCCAAGACCGGAGCGGGATCATAGCGACAGGGAGACCGGGTTTCGAGTAATAAAACGGTCCTATCACTGGTCTGGCGCAGCAGGTGAAGCTTATGTCATTTCCTTCGACAAGCGGTTTGCTTATCATGGACAAGATATCAAATTCGTCTTTTGGGATCAAATGAATCATGTTCCGGCTTGGCATATGAACGATCAGCTTTTGTTTACGTATGAGTTCGTGGAATCTTGGGTCGAAGAGGAGAAAGGCTGCTTTGAACCCATGTCTGACCGTCTAAATGCTTTTAATTCAGTTGAAGTTAAAGAAGATCATGAGGTTCGTAAAGTGATCTGTTGGCGTTACTTGCTTACCAATCCTGATTATCGCGTCTGGCCAGACTCGGGCGAGGGCAGCGATCAGCCTGAGGTAGAAGAGCATTATGTCTTTTATCCTGACGGGACCGGCATACGTCATATTCGTTATTATCCTAAGCTGGATACGAAGTGGCGAAACTGGCATGAGCTTGAGGAGTCCATCATTATCGCGGGCACCCAAACCAAGCCTTCCGATCATATTCATGAAATTCCATTAACTCTCTTGAATTTGACAGGAGATGCAAGGGAGTATGACCGCAGCTGGTATGATCGCAACAGCCAATCTAACGGTCAATTATATCAGCTTGATGACCGGTCTGTCGTTGAAGCTTGGGATGAAACGATTCAAGCCATACACTTTACAAATGGAATTCCGGATGTGTTTATTGCTTTTCCGAATGTTCCGGGTCCGTACGAAGTTTGTCCGGAATCTCGTTCGACCACCGATATCTCCTGGCATAGCTATCATTATGAAATGTCTCATTGGCCTGTGAATAAAGAGCCTTATCAAGAGCCATTCAAATCAGGTACAACCTGGACGGGACAAGTGTCGCACAGCAGTGTTGCCGGGGTCGAAGCATGGAATGACGTTGCATGGGAAAGGGATTACAAAATAGACGATCGAGGCCGTCCTTACCGAGAATGGATGACGTTAATTGGTGTTCATCAACCGTTTGATCGTAAAGGTCTCCGTGAGAGAATTGCTTCTTGGCTGCATCCAGCAAAAATCGTTGTCTCATCTGGCGAGGCCGCTGTATATCAGCACGCAGCAATGGAATATCTCATTGATGCCGGCTATAAGAACAAAGTCCAATTAACAATAGAATTGTCTGATAGGGCGGATCTCTTAATCCGGCCATGTCTTAGAATAACCAATTCCGTCACGTCAGAGCACATGACGGTACTGCTTAATGGCAGCGTTCTTCAAGAGAAACAGCAATATCGAGTTACCCAATTGCAGGAATCATGCCTTGTATGGCTGGACATGGAATTACATCATGCATCTGAGCTTGAACTGCTATGGATGTAAAAGAAGGAGAGAAGCGTCATGAGTAATAATCCATTGCCTCGTTGGAGGGGCTTTAATCTAGTAGAAATGTTCTCTACCAATACGGAATGGCAACAAATCTTCCCGTATGAGGATGATGGCCAATTCCTGGAATCGGATTTCCGCTTAATTAGTAAATTAGGCTTTGACTTTGCCCGTATTCCGCTATCCTATCTGTTTTGGAACTCGGGTACAAATCTTTATGAGATGAATGAGAATACGCTTAGACGGATTGATCAAGCGGTGGAGTGGGGACTTAAGTATAATGTGCACGTTTCTTTGGACATTCATCGTGCACCGGGTTACTGCATTAATGATTACGATAAAGTCAATGAGCCCAATAAGTTAAACCTATGGAAGGACAGAGAGGCTCTTCAGGCCTTTTCCTATTATTGGAGTCGTTTCGCCGAAAGGTACAAGTCAGTGCCTGGTGACGCTTTAAGCTTTGATTTGCTAAATGAACCAACGACACTAGATAGTATGCCGATGCAACCAAGCGAATACGTACATGTGGTAACAGAGGTTGTAAAAGCGATCAGACAGGTGGATGCCAATCGTCCAATTATCGCGAACGGCCTTGACGGTGGCAACACGGCTGTACCCGAATTGGCACCACTTGGTATAGGGCAAAGCTGCAGGGGGTATGACCCATGGACGGTCAGCCATTATAAGGCGATCTGGGGAGGCAATTCTCAAAAGCTGCCGACTTGGCCAAATGAAAATTGCGACAATGTTATATGGAATAAAGAAAAACTTCATGCCAAATACGAGCCCTGGTCGCAATTAATGGCCCAAGGAGTAGGAATTCATTGCGGTGAAATGGGTTGTCATCGGGAGACACCGCATGATGTCTTCCTGGGATGGATGAATGATTTGCTTGAGGTGCTGACCTCACGAAACATTGGTTATGCGCTTTGGAATTTCCGTGGTCCGTTTGGCTTATTAAACTCAGGACGAAGCGATGTCATTTATAAGAGCATAGATGGATACCTCCTGGATGAAAAGCTTCTTAAGCTTTTGGAGCGGTATTAACAAAGGGTGATTGGCATGTATTCGGATCTGGCGGGCCAAACCGCATTAATTACTGGAGCTGGACAAGGCATAGGAAGGGAAATCGCGATACGTTTTGGTGCTGAAGGCATGAAGGTTTCTCTGTTTGATATTTGCGACTCGCAGCTGCTTGAGCAAACAGCGGAACTGGTGAGGGAAGCAGGAGGACAAGCTGTGAAGTTCTCAGGCAATGTCTTATCCGAAGAAGATGTACAAATGGCTGTCAGAGGCACTGTTTCTCGATTCGGTTCACTTGATGTTCTAGTCAACAATGCGGGAATCGAATCGACGGCTCCTTCCCATGAGCTTCCTTTGTCAGAGTGGAACCAGATTGTCGGCGTGAATCAAACCGGAGTGTTTCTGTTTGCACGGGAAGCCATACGAATCATGCTGAAGCAGGGCAGCGGCGGGTCTATTATCAATGTGTCTAGTGTTCATCAGAAAATTCCAAAGCCCAGACATGTTCATTACGCCTCAAGCAAGGGCGGAGTTGCTATGCTTACGGAGTCGCTGGCTGCTGAATATGCGCATGCAGGAATAAGAGTTAATGCGATTGCCCCAGGAGCCATTCGGACACAAATGAACGAGACCTTACTCGCAGACCCTGGGATGAAGAAAAAAATTGAGAATCTGATTCCCATGAGGAAAATTGGAAGAACAGCAAATGTTGCGGCTTGTGCAGCATGGCTGGCATCCAATGAAGCTGACTATGTAACGGGAATATCGTTATTTGTAGATGGAGGCATGAGCTTATATCCCACTTATATTGCCGGAGATGATGCATTGTAAGACAAGGAGGATGAAAGATGAAGCTGGGACTTGGTCTTTATCGCGATAGGCTGACGAAGGATAATTTCCGTTTCGCCAAGCAGGCAGGATGCTCTCATTTGGTTGTTCACTTAGTTGATTATTATAAAGGTATTCAAGGCCTTCCCGATACCGACAGCCAGCGCAACATGGGATATGCTCCGCCTGAAGATCCTGCTTGGGAGCTGGACCATCTGCTGCGGCTTAAAAGCTCCATCGAGGAGGAAGGATTGAAATGGGAAGCCATTGAAAACTTCAGTCCCGGTGATTGGCATGATGTTTTGTTAGACGGTCCCATGAGGACTAAACAGATGGATAGGCTGAAACAAATCGTTACCAATGTAGGCAAAGCGGGTATTCCCATTATTGGGTACAATTTCAGTATTGCGGGAGTATGGGGGCATATTAATCGAGCTGTAGCCAGAGGAGGAGCCGTCAGTGCGACGTTTCGGACTGTTGACGGTCCTTTAGAGACCCCGATACCAAACGGACAAATCTGGAACATGACTTACGATCGTCATGCTTCCGAAGGAGTTGTGCCACCAATCACCTCGGAGGAGCTATGGGAGAGGCTTGAGCGATTTCTAAAAGAGCTGGTGCCTGTGGCAGAGGAAGCGGGGGTACGATTAGCGGCACACCCAGATGACCCGCCGATGCCTGCAATTCGAGGATACGGCAGACTAGTGAATCAACCCTCGCTTTATCAACGGCTGCTTGACTGCTATCCAAGCCCGAGCAATGCGCTAGAGTTTTGTCTAGGTACATTGCAGGAAATGACAGAGGGGAATATTTACGACACAATCGAACAGTACGCTTCCCAGCAGGCAATAGGTTATGTTCATTTCCGTAACGTAAAAGGCAAAGTTCCTGATTACCAGGAGGTTTTTGTCGACGAAGGCGACATCGATATGATTCAAGCACTGAAGCTATTTAAGAAACATGATTTTGATGGTGTATTTATCCCGGATCATACGCCGCAAATGACTTGTCGGGCACCATGGCACGCTGGAATGGCTTATGCGCTAGGTTATATGAAGGCGGCTCTTTCAGTTCTTTAATAATAAGGAGGTGTAGCAGCAATGAAAGAAGATAGAGAAAGCATCGCAGGGTTATCGTTTGATTATTTAGAGCAGAAGCTATATTCTGCAGTACTTTCGGACGTGCTGGATGAGTTAGGATACCGCTATCAAACCTTTGGTAAAGGAATAAGGCTTATCGATCCTGGCAAAAAGGTAAGTGGACGTGGGTTTACGGCACAGGCGGCGATAACGTACGAGATTCCAGCAGCTCCCTATCAAAAGCAGATGGAGGCAATTGATTCCATCGCCAAGGGAGAAGTATTTGTGGTGACAACCGGTGCTCCCGATGAAGCCGCTTTCTGGGGAGAACTCCTTGCAACGGCTTGTCGTGCGCGTGGCGGACGCGGTGCCATCGTAGACGGCTTGAATAGGGATACAACAAAGCTGCTTGAAATGGGATTCCCAATCGCATCCAGAGGACAAGTGCCAACAGATTCCAAAGGCAGGGTTAATCTGATCGCCTTTCAACAAACTATTGAAATCGATGGAGTAAAGATAGAGCCAGGAGATTATATTTTTGCAGATATCGATGGGATAGTTGTTGTGCCAAGAAGGATGGAAGAACAAGTGATTCAGCTCGCTATTGAGAAGGTAGAAGGTGAGAATAAAGTGCGAACCGCTCTTCAGGAAGGAATGCTGTGCACGGAGGCTTTCCGTACTTTTGGAATCTTGTAAAGTTTCGAAGCAACCGGTAATTTGACGGTTGCTTTTTCTTGCTTACTTCGATACTTGAGGTTGTGCTGTCAAAGAGGGTATAGTGCTTTTTAGAAGGATAAGCTGTGAAGTATTATTGATGTAGAAAGGTGGATGTAAGAATTGAAGTATGAAGACAATGCAATATCCGCCGCGACTAGGGCAGAATGGCGCGCCTGGCTCGAGGCGAACCATGCATCGGCGTCATCGGTCTGGCTTATCATCTATAAAAAAGATTCCGGTGTTCCAAGCGTTTATTATGATGAGGCTGTGGACGAAGCATTGTGCTTCGGCTGGGTTGACAGCAAACCTAACAAGCGGGACGACAATAGTTATTATCAGTTTTTTGCAAAACGGAATCCGAAGAGTAATTGGAGCAAGGTCAATAAAGGGAAAATAGAAAATTTACTCCAGTTAGGACTCATGGCTCCAGCAGGTTTGGCCGCAATTGAAGCAGCAAAAAACAACGGTACATGGGATGCTCTGAATGAAGTAGAGAATATGGTTATTCCGGATGACCTGCAGCACGCGCTAGAAGCAAACACTTTGGCAAAGTCCAATTTCGAAAAGTTCCCTCGCTCCTCGAAGCGAATGATCCTGGAGTGGATACTGAATGCCAAACGGAAAGAAACGAGACAAAAGCGAATTGAGGAAACCGTTTCGCTGGCGGAAGTTAATCGAAGAGCTAATCATTATCGCGATAAATAATGTGCTTTGATCTATAAATGCCCCCAAGCCTGAAATGGTTCTAGGGGGCTCTTTTTCGTGGAGATGGCGGCAGAGATCCAGTTTCTAGTGGAACGGGTGTACCAAGAGGAGATTCGGTCCAGGGAAGCTGTCATGAAGCAGCTTCAGTCTCAAATTAATCCGCATTTTTTTGAACCGGGGAATTAACACAAGGAGAAGCCGTCTGGGGCGAGTACCAACAGGGAAAGACAGTAAGCAGCATGCCATCCAGTGGCGTGAAGGCTAAAAAGTTCTTCGCTTTATGTTAAATTATTCTGCTGTTTTCCCCGCCTGAACCTTCTATACTTTTATTGAACGCGCTTACATTTTCAGTTGGCAGCAAAGACAAGCAGCGCTTTCGAAAGCGGTTGAACTTGCAGAGGAGGGGTGTGCCACGTTAACGGCCCGAACTAAGAACGCGACGTAGTATCGAAGGCCGAAGGCTTGAATTGAATTGGCATTCATCATCAAACTGGGGGCATTGGCCATGAGAAAACGTAATTCTGTAGTGGTAGCATTTATGCTTGTTTGCAGCTTGGCTCTGGCAGGCTGCGGTACGAACAACGGAAGCACCGGCGGCGCCTCGAATGCAGCTGCCGAAGCTAACGATGCGGGAAGGAAGACGACAGCTAATGACGGGGCATCATCTGCGGAAACCAGCGGACCGATCACGATTAATCAGGCCCTGCCGGATAAAGAAATTCTAAGCAAAGGGCCGGACGGCGAGAGTGCCGTCTCCGCCAAAACGCTGCAATTGACGGAAGAAGAGCTGACAAAGATAAAGTCCGGTCATTACACGGCAGCTATCTCCATGCATTATGCCGGTAACGACTGGTCCGCGGCGCAGTTGAAGGGACTGAGGGATACATTCACCAGAATGAATATCGAAATCGTTGCCACAACCGATGCGAACTTCAAAGCAGAAACGCAGGTAGCCAACATTGAAACGATACTCGCCAAAAAGCCGAATATCCTGGTCAGTATTCCGGTCGATGCGGTCTCGACGGCGAGTGTTTTCAAGAAAGCCGCGGATGAAGGCGTGAAGCTCGTGTTCATGGACAACAAGGCAAGCGGACTGCAGGCCGGCAAAGATTACGTCAGCGTGGTCTCTGCCGATAACTACGGCAATGGCGTAGAAGCCGCACATGTTCTAGCGAAAGCGATCGGCGAAGAAGGCGAGGTCGGCGTGATCTACCATGATGCGGACTTCTTCGTCACGAAGCAAAGAACCGAGGCTTTCGAGAAAACGATTAAAGACGAGTATCCGAACATCAAAATCGTAGACCGCGGCGGAATCGTTGGTCCTAACGACGGCGAGAAAGTCGCTGCCGCACTGCTGACGAAACATCCGAAGATGAAGGGCATGTTCGTGGTGTGGGATGTACCGGCCGAAGGCGCGCTCGCTGCCGCACGTTCCGCTGGCCGAAACGATCTGGTGATTTCGACGATCGACCTTGGCACGAACGTGGCATTGGACATTGCCAAGGGCGGCATGATCAAAGGTCTAGGCGCCCAGCTGCCATACGATCAAGGCGTTGCGGAAGCGATTCTGGCGGCGTACTCCTTGTTGGGAAAAGAAGCGCCGGCGTACGTAGCGGTGCCGTCGCTGCAGGTAAATAAGGAGAACGTCCTGGAATCCTGGAAAACCGTTTACCATTCGGATGCACCTGCAGCGATTCAAGATATGGCGAAGTAATTCGTCACCTGTTATAAACGAACAAGTCTCTGTAATCCATTAATCGTACCTGTGAAGGAGAGAATACAATGCGTACATTAAACGTAGGGATGATTGGCGGAGGTTTCATGGGGAAGGCGCATTCGCTGGCTTATGCGGGAATGCCAATGTTTTTCTGGCCCGCGCCTGCCATTCCGTACCGCAAAACGGTAGTCGATATCAATGAGGAGCTGGCAAAAGAGGCTGCTGCCCGCTACGGCTTCGATTCGTACTCTTCTGATTGGAGAAGAGTGATCGAAGATCCGAGCATCGATATTATCGATATCGTCACGCCGAATAATACGCATGCCGAAATCGCCATCGCCGCGGCCAAAGCAGGGAAGCATATTATCTCCGAGAAGCCGCTTGCCCGGACGACAGAAGAAGCAAAGCAGATGCTGGATGCCGTGAACGAAGCCGGCGTGAAGCATATGGTGGCGTTTAACTATCGCCGGACGCCTGCCGTCACGCTTGCGAAGAAATATATTGAGGAAGGTGCGATCGGCAACATTTTGAACTTCCGGGGCACCTATTTGCAGGATTGGTCAGCCGATCCGAATTCGCCGCTGTCCTGGCGTTTCCGCAAGGATGTGGCCGGTTCGGGTACGCTTGGGGACATCGGCACGCATGTAATTGATTTCGCCCGTTATTTGGTAGGAGAAATTACAGAAGTGATGGGTACGGCCAATACGTGGATCAAAGAGCGTCCGGTATCCGCCGGCATCGTGGATAAGCTGGGTACGGTAAAATCAACTGGCGCCTTGGAGAAAGCAGTAGTTGACGTGGATGATGAGATCAGTACGCTGCTTCGATTCGAGAACGGCGCTGTTGGGAGCATCGAAGCGACCCGTAATGCTTGGGGAAGAAATAACTTCCTGACCTTTGAAATTCATGGAGACAAAGGATCCATTGCTTTTAATTACGAACGACGAGACGAGCTGCAGGTTTGCTTCTCGGATGACCCGGACGACAGACGCGGATTCCGTACGATTTATACCGGTCCTGCCCATCCGAACGGTGCAGCGTTGTGGCCTATTCCAGCTCTCGGAATCGGCTACGGCGAGACAAAAATCATCGAAACGCATGATTTCATATCTGCTATCGTTAACGATGCGGCCGTCTCTCCGAACTTCCATGACGGGTATCGTATCCATGTAATTTCTGATGCGATTCTGGAATCCGCAAGCAGTGGCAGATGGGTAAGTACCTCACCGCAGCCGGCAACGGCATCAGTGGGAACAGTTCAAGAAGCATAACAAACAAGAGGTAGCCATAATGGTTACCTCTTGTTTGCTCCCGGGATCTTCAAATCATGATCGGCGAATTCAAGCGATTAAGCGGGGCCTCGATTTTGGTGTCCGTAAGGGACTTTGAATTCAAACCGGGTGCCGTGCTCCGGCGTGCTTTCGACAGAAAGTTGAACCTGATCGCCATAGACCAGCATTAATCTGCGGTACGTGTTGAAAATGCCGGTATGCTTACGGAAATATGGATCCTTGGTCGTTCCCTTACCTTGAATCAACTGCCTA
Source organism: Paenibacillus sp. MMO-177 (assembly GCF_037147795.1). Lineage (NCBI taxonomy): Bacteria > Bacillati > Bacillota > Bacilli > Caryophanales > Paenibacillaceae > Paenibacillus > Paenibacillus sp. MMO-177. Next base: position 27,148 of record NZ_JBBCUR010000014.1, read on the forward strand.
AGCTTGTCCAGCACATCCTTGGATATCCCGGTTCCCGTATCGCATATGACAATCATTAAGGCATCCGCGAGGGCCTGAACCTTGACGGTGAGCTGAAACTCGTCGGTGCTCATATTCGGACTCCAACCGTATTTGATTGCATTCTCGATGTAAGGCTGAATGCTGAGCTTCATGATCGGAAAATCGAGCAGCTCGGGATCGATCTCGAAATGGGCGTCGACATCTTTACCGTTACGATAGTAATGGATCGTCAGGAAATTGTGAATGTACGCCATCTCCTCTTTTAGCGTGGTCCATCCGTCGTCACTTCTAATCGTGTATCGCATCATGCGGGAGACAGACTGTACCATATCGCCGACAGCCTCGCCATTGTTTCTGACCGCGTAGGATTCGATCGTCTCCAGCGTATTGAACAGAAAGTGTGGATTGATCTGAGCTTGCAGCTGAAGCAGCTCGCGTTCCTTCTCTCTCATGTTGGCTTGATATACTTCCCGTTCCATGAGCTGAAGCTTGTCGAGCGTTTGATTATAGCTGTTGATTAAAAATCCGATCTCATCATAGTTGTGCTTCATCGGCACAGGGACATAGACGCCGCGCCCTAAGCTCTGCATCCCTTTCTTCAACCTGAACAAGGGCTGAAGAATGTTGCTCATGACAGGGAAGGCGATAATCAAGGCGGTCACCAGGCTGAAGGCAGCAATCAGAAGCGTAAGCAGATACGTTTGCCGAACCCCGTTATTAATGCTGCTAAGGGGAGCCGTCCATACGATCTTCCAATCGCTGCCTGGAAGATCGGCGTAGATGGCCTGATATTCTCGCGCGCCGGATGTGAACAGCAACTGCCTGCTTGTCTTATGAGTTTGCAGTCTGGCTTGTTGGAAATCTTGCATCAGAGCGGCGGCATCGGGCGATTCGGACACGGTCGTATCATTCTTCTCATGATACATAATAACTTGCCCTTCCTCGCCCTGCCGATTGCTGCTAAGCATGCTCATGATTTTCTCTTCCTTGATTTCTATGATGAACAAGGCCTCTGTTTGGCCCGTGTCTGTATCCAATATTGGTCTGATATAAGAGAATACATTTGCTTTGCTATACAGAATATAAGGCAATCGATGCGGCGCAGTGAGCTCCGGCTTGCTGTTTGCAAATGCAGCCTTATAGGGGTGGTCCGCTCCGAACGAATACAAGGGGTTCAATTGATTCTGGTACGAATCGAAATATATTTTTCCCAAGCGGTCGACATACAGTACACCGAGTACCTCGGGGTGAAATTGCAGCGAGTTCCGGACTATTGGCCGAAATCGCATCATAGCATTGGCCTGCTCGGTTAATTGGTCGGCAGGTGTTCCAAGATAGTTAAGGAAGCTTGCGTTAATAAAGAGACTGTCGAACGACTCATTCATGGCTTGCAAATAATCGGAGAGCTCCTTGGAGACAAATTCCACATACTGTGAAGAAATGGATGCCGAATACTCCGTGCTGGAGCGAAACATAAAGTACTCGGAGCTATAGCTAACCAACGATATGGGAATGATCGAAATCAGAATCAACAGCACGAACAACTTGTACTTCAGCGACATGCGTTGTATGATACGCTTCAAATAAATGAATAAGAACAAAAACGGGTTCCCCCTCGTTCGCGTCATTTTCTATATGCTTCGCTTTAGGTTTGCATAAAGGAGTTGGATTTATTGTGAAAATCTGTGTCGTTGACGATGAAAGTGAAGTGCGGGTCAGCATTATTCAAAAGCTGACGGCGCTTTTTCCGCATGAGCAAGTGTTTAATGCGGAATTTGGATATGAAGCCCTGAAGCGAATCGAGCTTATTCAACCCGATCTTGTTTTTCTGGACATCCGCATGCCGGAGTTTGACGGACTGAATATTCTTCAGCGCATACATGAGAAGTATCCTGCTATTCATGTGGTCATTATATCAGGGTATGATGATTTTGAATATGCGAGGAGAGCGCTCACACTCGGCGCCACCGGCTTTCTGCTCAAGCCGGCAGATCGTGGAGAACTGTCGGATATTGTCCTTAAGGTGAAAGGAATGCTGGTGCAGACTTTTATTAAGGAGCTGGATCAGCTTATGAGCGTCACCCCGATTCCGCATGTTTCCATTGAGCAGGTACAGCCTTTTAATGTCAGCCTGTGGTTTGATGAACGCGAATGGAAGCAAATCGAGCTAGGCAATCGCGCAGCACTATTGGATCAATACAACAATTCCCACGATATACTGCTCACATTGACGCTGGATTCCGACCTGGAAGCCATCGTATTAAGAGCGCCATTGGAAGAATCAGCTAGCGGCTTCAGAGAGAGAAAAGCTTTTTTACCCGCATTGCAGTCGCAAATGCGCATGAAGAGGGAGCTCCGATTTTTTCAGATAAACGATGCTCCTCCTTCCGGCAAACGTGCCGGACAGAAAGAGTGGGCGAATCAAGCCGCGAAGCACAGGCAGATCATTATACAACATGCGCGGACCGGTGAGATCTCAGAGCTGGAAATGGGATTGAATGCATGGTTCGAATGCTTGACGAATGTGACTTACGATGAGCTTCGGAAGGAATGCGCATACCTTATGGCTGTACTGGATGAAGGTCTGAGCAGGAACAATATGATTATGGTGGATGAAGAAACGCTTTATTATTGGCATGAATGGATAGGACGGCATTATACATGGGAAGTTTTGAAGGACCGGATTCGCCATATGGTGATAAACGGGGTCAGGGCACTTAAGAACCTTGATCAGCAAGATCGCGAGATTCCGCAAGCGGTTAACTGGTTTAAGCAGGCTCTGCAAGTAATCGAGAATTCAAATGAGAAAAACTTGAGTCTGGAGGTTGTCTCGGAAGCCGTAAATGTCCACCCCGTTACATTAAGCCGCATGTTCAAACAGCAAATGGGCATCACCTTCGTCAGGTATCTTACTCGCAGAAGAATGAAGCATGCAAGCGCACTCCTGCTGAACACGAGAAAGAAGGTGAACGAAATTTCGGAGGATATCGGGTATGCCGATTATGCCTACTTCAGAAGCTTGTTCAAGAAGGAGTTCGGTTATTCGCCTTCGGAGTTTAGGAAGAATAATGGTATCCTGACCGAACCGGATGAAAGTGAGTAAGAAGACAGAAAAGAAGGGCGTGGCGCAGAGGTGTTCAGACTAAGGATACATATGCTTATGCTATGCATGATCGCGATAAGCTGCTCCGGATGTACGGATGGCAGCATATATCGTTCCGGTTCGCCGGACGAATTGGATTCCCTTTCTTCAAGCACTAAGCTGAAGGTATTATATGCAACGGTAGAAGCTGGGTCTGAGGCGGTCGTTAATGCGGCCGAAAACTACGAGAAGCAGACAGGGATTAGCGTTGAAGTAAACACGTTTCCGTATAACAGTCTGCAGGAAAAGGTGTTTACGGAGTTGTCCCGAATGAGCAGTGAATATGATCTCATTGCTGTCGATACCCCATGGATACCGAAAATTATTCAACATCTGGAACCGATGACGCCTTTTATCCGTCAAGCGGAATCGACTGCGGATATAAACGATTTCATCGCGAAATTGTTTTTGGATAGTTCTGTCTTTGACAAGGACATGCCGCAAAGGGTGCCGCCTGGGATGGATACGATCAATCTGGATCGTATAACAGCAGCGGGCTTCGATATTTGGAGCTTGCCGATTCAGTCGAACGTGCTTACCGTCAGCTACCGGAAAGATTTATTCCAAGATGAGGCTAATCGGGCCGCCTTTAAAAAAAGGTTTAAACGCGAACTCAGCATCCCGACTACGCTGGACGAATATATGGACATTGCCAAGTTCTTTACCCGCGATATCAATCACGACGGGACGATCGATATGTACGGCACAACATTGATGGCGGGTAAGCATGAAGCCGGCTTCGTCGATTACAAATCATTTCTGAGCGTTTTCGGTGGAAAGCTGTTCGATGAGAAGCTTAATCCCGTATTTAATTCCGAGAGCGGAGTAAAGGCCCTGGAGACTTATGGAAGCTGGATACTTAAGGACAAAGTGACCCCGCCAGACGTTCTTTCCTACACGTGGGATGAGGTCGAGATCGCTTTTGGCTTCGGGCAAGTGGCCATGGGGATGAATTTCCACGATATGAAGCTACAACCGAACCTGCAAGGCGGCCAGGTCGGCTATTTCATGCTTCCCGGCGTGAAAAATGGGGATATATTGGTACGGGGGCCCCATTTCGGCTCGTGGGGGCTAGCAATAAACAAGTATTCGGAGCATAAGAAAGAAGCTTATGAATTGGCTGACTACTTGACCAGCGCTGATGTACAGCGCGATTACTTGCGGTTTCGGCAGCACGTGACCCGGAAGTCAGCTTATGCGACAGCCAAGACTGTGCCCGACGAGTCGCTTCGTGAGTATTACGAGGTGCTCGGCCAATCCTTGAGCGTGGGTATGGGAAGGCCGCGAATCAAAAATTACGACCAAGTGTCGGAGACCGTCCAAACGGCGGTGCAGCAGTATTTGACCGGGAAGAAGGATGCGAGGACCGCACTGGATGAAGCGGCTGTTAAGGTTGAGCATTTGATGAGAGAGAGCGGCTATTAACGAATGAAAATTAGTTTACTAGGTAAAAAAGAAGGACTGTGTGATTTCAAAACATCGCACGGTCCTTCTTTACGTTCGCGTGAATTCTCCACTAAAAAGTTCCCCCTTCAGGTTAAATTCATCGTCTATTTTGGTAACCACGTTCGCCCTATACTCAAGTTAATCGATTGTTCAGCTGATGCGAAGGAATCGAGCTACAACTTATATAAAGTGAGGGGTAACAGAATATGAAGAGAAGATTTATATCATCACTTGCTTTGCTGCTTGTATGCGGTTTGACGATAGCAGGCTGCGGAAACGCCGGGCAAAACAAGACGGAGGCACCGAAAGAACATGAGGGCTATACGGCTTCCGGGCCACTGACGATTAATCCGAATATTCCTGATCTGCCGGTTCAGGACATTGGCCCAAATGGAGAGAAGGCGGTATCGGCTAAGAGCCTGCAGCTCTCTGAAGACGAGTTGAAGAAGATTAAGGATGGGAAGTTCAAGGCTGCGATCGTCATGCATTATTCCGGTACCGACTATATGACAGCTGCTGTAAGCGCAATGGAAAATACGTTCAAGAAAATGGGTATTGAAGTTGTTGCGGTAACAGATGCCCAGTTTAAAGCCGAAAAGCAGGTCAACGACATTGAAACGGTTTTGGCGAAAAAACCAGATATTATGATCTCTGTTCCAGTCGATGCTGTATCCACTGCAAGCGCATACAAGAAAGCCGTCGATCAAGGCGTGAAGCTGGTATTCATGGATGGTGCGGCGAAAGGGCTTGTCCCTGGCAAGGATTATATCAGTATCGTATCCGGCGACAACTATGGTAACGGTGCGTTAGCTGCAGATATTATGGCGGAGAAGCTAGGCGGGAAAGGGAAGGTCGGCATTGTGTTTCATGATGTGAACTTTTTCGTGACAAAGAACCGTTCCGATGCGTTCGAAGCCCGCATTAAAGAGAAGTATCCGGATATCGAAATTGTCGCTAAAGGCGGAATTACCGATCCGAACAAGGGTGAGGAAGTTGCATCGGCGATGCTGACGAGAAACCCGGATATTAACGGGATATTCGCACCGTGGGACGTTCCGGCAGAGGGCGTTATGGCTGCTGCAAGAACGGCGGGGCGGAACGATCTGATTGTCACTACAGTCGACCTTGGTACTAACGTAGCCTTATCGATCGCTTCCGACGGTATCGTTCGTGGTCTTGGCGCACAGCTTCCGTATGACCAAGGCGTAGCGCAAGCCATTCTGTCCGGTTATGCTCTGCTTGGCAAGGAAGCCCCTGCCTATGTTGCATCGCCAGCTATCAAAGTAACCAAAGAAAATGTGCTGGAAAACTGGAAGCTGATTTATGGCACAGACGCACCGGCAAGTATACAGGATGCAATGAAGAAGTAAACATCCAATTTACGGAGGCTGCTCATTGGCGGCCTCCAAATAAAGAAGGTGAGTGCAGTGGAACAACCCATTCTCGAAATGAAAAATATCTCTAAAGCATTTAATGGCATTAGTGTTCTGAATGATGTTAGCTTTTCGGTGCAGCAAGGCGAGGTTCATGCGCTAATGGGCGGGAACGGAGCCGGCAAGTCGACGCTTATGAAGATTCTTACCGGCGTCTACACGGCCGACAAAGGAGACATCGTGATCGAAGGAAAGCCGGTTAGCATTAAAAGCTATGAAGATGCAAGGGCGAATAAAATATCGATGATTTTTCAGGAGTTCAGTTTAATTCCGACATTAACCGTCTCTCAGAATATTTATCTAACTCGTGAAGCCAAAACCTCTTTGGGGCTGCTCGATGACAAAGACAATGCGCGCAAGACTGAAAAGCTGCTCAAAGAACTAGGTGTTGATATAAAACCGTCAGATGTTGTACAGGAGCTCGGAGTTGGCTATTGGCAGATGACCGAAATCGCAAAGGCCTTGTCGCAGGAAGCCAAGGTTCTCATCATGGACGAACCAACCTCGTCACTGACGAAGACGGAGACGGAAGTACTGTTTAAATTCATTAATCAGCTTAAGGCAAAGGGTTATGCGATCATTTATATTTCCCACCGCATGGATGAAATTTTTCAGATCTGTGACCGCATTACTATTTTGCGGGATGGCCGTAAAATCACGACGGAAATTATCAAGGAAACAACGCTTGACTCGGTCATTCAGCATATCGTTGGCGCGGAGTTCGACAAAGCGTTTGAGTGGGTGGAACGCGACTATGCTACCGATGTACCGCCCGTATTCGAGATTCGGAACGTCACAGCGGGAACGAAGGTGGACAATGTCAGCCTGAAAATCCAGCCCGGTGAAATCATCGGCGTGGCCGGTCTCATGGGGAGCGGGCGAACAGAGTTGCTGCGTACGATCTTTGGCATTGATCCGATGGACAACGGCGAGGTTTATGTAAACGGGAAGAAGCGGAAAATTCAAAGCGCACGGCACGCAATTGATGCGGGGATTGCCTTAATTCCGGAAGACCGCCGGATGCAGGGACTGGTTTTACAGCACAGTATCCGTGATAACATGATCCTCCCGATTCTCTCAAAGGTGAAAAAAGGGATGCTGATCGACAACAAGAAATCCAATGAGATCAGCAAGCGTCTCGTTGAAAGGCTAAATATCAAGACCGACAACATTTATAAGCAAAGCGGCCTGTTATCCGGCGGTAACCAGCAAAAGATTGTTCTGGCCAAGTGGCTTGCCACTGAACCGGATGTTCTGCTGCTGGACGAACCGACGATCGGCGTCGATATCGGCGCCAAAACCGAAATTATCGATATCATCCGCGAAATGGCCGCAAACGGCAAGGCAATACTCGTTGTTTCTTCAGAACTCCCGGAGCTTCTTGCACTAAGTGATCGCGTGCTTGTCATGCACGAAGGCAAGATCAATCGGGAGATGAAGCGCAAGGAGATTCAATCTGAGGAGGAGCTGCAATATGCAATCCAGGGATATTAGTATAACCAAATCTGACAACAAACCGGGCGTGCTCGGATCCATAAAAAGTTTTCAATGGAGGAACTACATCGTTTATCTGGCCTTTATCGGCGTATTTATTTATTTCTCGGCTACTTTGTTCGAAGATGGTTTTCTGACATCGGGCAATCTGCTCAACATCGTGCGACAGACGGCCACTATTTCGTTGATGGGCCTTGCGATGACATTTGTTATCAGCACGGGCGAAATCGATCTGTCCGTAGGCTCCATCGCCGCCTTATCCTCGCTGACGGGCGCGCTGGCTCTTCAATCCGGCTTCGGATTGATCGGCGGACTCATCGCCGGTGTCGGCACGGGGCTTGCGATCGGTCTTATAAATGGCTTGCTTGTAACGAAGGCGGCTATTCCTTCCTTCCTCGTAACGCTTGGTTCAATGGGAGCTGTTAAAGGGATGGCAATGTGGATCACCGATACGGCGCCGATTCCGATCATCAATAACCATTTTAATTTCATCTTCGGCTCGGGCGATATCGGTCCGGTTCCTGTTCTATTGCTGTGGGTTGTAGTGTTTACGATCATCGCGCATGTGCTCCTGCGCAAAACCTCGTTCGGCAGACAGACGCTTGCTACAGGCGGCAATGAGAATGCAGCTAAATTCTCCGGTGTGAAGACCGCGCGCATCAAGCTTATGGTTTTCCTCGGTACGGGTGTAATGGCTGGCCTGGCTGGTCTGCTCTATGCCGGACGGATGAATGCGGGACGCTTCTCCTTCGGAGAAGGCGATGAGCTGTCCGTCATTGCGGCCGTCATTCTCGGCGGAACGAGCTTGTTCGGAGGCGTCGGCACGATCATCGGTACCTTAGTGGGCGCACTTATGATCGGCACGATTAATAACGGACTCATTATTATGGGCCTCGATGTCAGTCAACAAATGATGATTAAAGGTCTCATTATTATATTGGCTGTCTTGTTCGGCAAGAAGGCTGTAAAAAAATGAATAAAAAAATTAAAGCGGGTATTATCGGAACCGGTTTTATTGGACCTGCCCATATTGAGGCCGTACGCAGACTGGAATTTGTAGAAGTAATAGCCTTGGCCCAGAACGGTGAGGAAAGCGCGAGGAATAAAGCCGATCAGCTCGGCGTGCCGCTTGCCTATGGAGATTATAAGGATTTGCTCCGCAATCCTGACATTGAGGTCGTTCACAATTGCACGCCGAATCATCTGCATTATCAGATCAACCGCGAAATCATCGAGGCCGGCAAGCATGTACTGTCCGAGAAGCCTCTGGCCATGTCGAGTGCCGAATCTGCGGAGCTGGTGGCACTAGCTCGCAAGCACGGCGTCGTGCACGGCGTTAATTTTAACTACCGGCAATATCCGATGATGAAGCAGCTGTCGGAAATGGTGAAGCAGGATGAATTCGGCAGGATCAATGCCGTACACGGCAGCTATCTGCAGGACTGGCTGCTGTACGAAACGGATTACAATTGGCGATTGGATGAAAAAAGTGGCGGCAGGTCGCGAGCTATTGCGGATATCGGCTCCCATTGGTGCGATACTGTTCAATATGTAACAGGGAAGAAAATTAAGCAAGTATTCGCTGATCTATGGACCGTGCATCCAATCCGAAAGAAGCCAGTATCCCATGCAATTACATTCGGCGCAAGCAAAGGGGAGCAGGTTTTAGAATATGAAGATATACCTGTCAATACGGAGGATTATGCATCGGTGCTTATCCGCTTCGACGATGGCAGTAAGGGAGCCTTTACGGTATCACAGGTTAGCGCCGGCAGGAAGAATGCGCTTAGCTTTGAATTGAACGGCAGCCGTAAATCCGCCTATTGGAAGCAGGAGGAGCCGGCTAGTTTATGGATTGGCCATCGCGATCGTTTCAATGAGGTGCTGATGGCAGATCCGGCATTGTTCCTCGAAGAAGCGAGACCTTCCATTCATCATCCTGGCGGGCATACGGAAGGTTGGCCTGATTCGGTGAAGAACATGATGCTGCAGTATTACAAGTATATACGGGAAGGCAAGAACCCGCTGAAGGATAAGGCGAATTTCGCAACCTTCGAAGACGGGCATCTATCGATGTGTATTATGGAAGCGATTCTTATAAGCGATAAAGAAGAGCGCTGGGTTCAAGTTCAACACTAATGGAGGGAATAGGGATGAAGATGAAGGCTGTTGTTTTTCCAGGCGATAAACAAGTGGAAGTGAAAGAAGTACCCATTCCTGTTCCAGGCAGCGGCGAGGTACTGATTAAGATGAAGGCATCGGCCATTTGCCGCAGCGACATGAGCCTCTACTACGGCAGCAATCCGGTCGTAGGCGGAGGGACGACGAAATCCGGCTGCATCCATCCCGGACATGAGCCAGCCGGTGAAATTACACAGGTAGGAAACGGGGTTGCGCGCTTCAAGATCGGTGATCGCGTTGCCGTCTACTTGGCGATCGGCTGCGGTGAGTGCGAATATTGCAAGAGCGGCTACAAGATGTTCTGTCCGGAATGGAAATGCATCGGCTTCGATACGCACGGCGGCGATGCCGATTATGTCGTAGTTCCGGAAGAGAACTGCATGCGTATTCCGGATGAGATGAGCTACCTCGTCGCGGCGGTTTCCACCGATGCGGTTGGTACGCTGTACCATGCCCAGAAGCGCCTGAGCATTAACGGCAGAGACACACTCGTTATTTTTGGTTTAGGGCCCATGGGCGGAGCGGGCGTCATGGTTGCTAAAGGCTTAGGAGCGACCGTCATAGCGGTTGACATGCTGGATGAACGTCTTGAAGTGGCCAAAGAGCTGGGCGCGGACCATGTTATTAACGCAAAAGAAAAAGTGCTGGAACGTATCATGGAAATTACGAACGGCCGCGGCGCGGATGCGGCGATCGATTGCTCCGGCAGTCCGCATGCGCAGAACACGGCGTTGAACTGCCTGCGGGCACATGGCCGTGCAGCCTTTATCGGCGAAGGCCGGGAGCTGACGATCGATCCGAGCAATCAGCTGATCCGTAAGCAAATCACGGTTATAGGCTCCTGGTACTTCCCCATCTTCGAATACGATGAAATTACACGCTTCATTATCGAGCGCAAGCTGCCTGTCGAGAAGCTAGTTTCTCATACGTTTAAGCTGGATGAAGCTGCGACCGCATTCCGGATGTTTGATGAGCGATTAACGGAAAAGGCAGTGTTTATCTGGGATTGATCCGTTCAAGATTGAAATAAATACGAGAGGTTGTGTTTAGTGTGAAAGGAATTTCGTTTAATACATGGGTGTACAGCAGCTTTCCGGTGTGGGTGCCTTCATATCCGTTAGAAGAAGTCATTCATCGTCTTGCCTCCTTTGGCTACGATGGCATTGAAATCGGCTGCGCCAGCCCGCACGCATGGCCTGATCATGTGTCCGCGCAGCGTCGCAAAGATATTCTCCAGCTGCTGAAGAAAGAGAATTTGAGCGTATCCTCTTTGCTGCCGGCTCCTGGAGGCGGTCCGGGCCACAATCCAAGTTCGCCGGTTGCAGAGGAAAGAGCATATACGATCAATCACTATAAAGAAGTACTTCGCTTAGCGCATGATTGGGAGTGTCCAACCGTCATTTACCTGGCTGGTTGGGCTGTATTCGGAACCTCGAAGAAGCAAGCATGGGATTACAGTCTTGAGGCACTCGTCGAAGTTGCGAAATATGCGAAGGAGCTTGGCATTACCATGGTCGTCGAACCGACGCCGACTGACAGCAATCTCGTTGAATCCGCGGATGATGCGCTACTTCTGAGCGAGCAATCCGGTCAGGATAACGTCAAGCTCATGTTCGATACGTTCCACTCATTGTACCGAAATGAAGTCGCAAGTGATTATGTGTACCGCATGGCCGATAAGCTTCATCATATTCATCTCTCCGATAGCGACCGGCTTCCGCCAGGTCATGGACGCTGCGACTTCGATGGCGTACTCCGCGCATTGAAGGATGTCGGCTACAAAGGCTATCTGACGTCGGAAATCGGGTTCCACTCGCGTCAATCCGATCCAGACTGGTACGCGAAGCAGAACATTGCCTTCTTGCAGTCCAAACTGGTCGAACTGGATTGGAAGAAAGAGCAATAATCATATCCCAAAATGAGCCTGCCATGTGCAGGCTCATTTCGTTATAATCGTTGATCAGGATGGTCCGCATTAGCCGAAACTATGTATCGCGGATTGAGAAGAGGGCGCTGATGAAGCTGAATTATGAGTTTTATAAGGCAAAGAAGTAAAAGGGTACACTTAATATTAAGTGGTACTATGCCAAGTAGCTGATAAAAAAGAGCATCGCGTTTATGCAGTGCTCTTTTTTTATTGTTTCCGATTTTGCGCACCTACTTTTTGACTTTTTGGAATAATTGTTTTAAAAATGTATGTCTGAATGATCTCTTTATAGAATTAATGTTTTAAACTTACAAATCAAGTTTAGATTATCCATGGTTTGTTTGCCGGAAAGCAGATAACATTTCTTATTGTAAGCGCTGTACTTCAGAAGAGACAGCCAAATCATAGGGGGGATATAAGATGTGGAAAAGGAATTCGCTGCTTATGTCGTTGATTCTGATTCTGTTATTGGCCGCTGGATGCAGCAGCAACGGCGGCAATAACAAGAACAACAATGTAGGAGTCGACAGTACGCCTACTTCTTCGGAATCGGAAGCCAATGATGCAACTCCTGCTGCAATTCAGGATGATACCGGAACACCTGAAATGGATTTCGACATGGGCGATCGAACGATTAAATGGGTTTCCTGGTATGACGAATCCATCAAGGAAGATAATCCGGATAATATCAAGCGAAAGCAGAATCTGGATGAACTAATGAAAAAGCATAATTTTAAGATTGAATATGTCATAGTTGACTATGCAGAATATTCAAGCAAGGTTACAGCATCGCTGCTTGCCGGAGAACCGATCGGCGACATTATCCGGATGGCGAGACCGTGGATGATTCCATCACTTGTTAAGCAGGAGCTGTTCTCTCCTGTAGACGAATATACGAAGAATGACAAAGTATTTATTCAGCAATATACAAACGATTATTCGCAGTATGAGGGCAGAGGCTATGGATTCCGCTCCGGAATTAACGGCGCATCGTCAGGTATTTTCTATAACCGTACTCTGATGAATAAATTAGGCATGAAGCCACTGCAGGATTATGTGAATGATGATAACTGGAATTGGGATACTTTCATACAAGTTGCCAAAGAAGCTAACAAAGATACGGACAATAACGGTAAGCTGGATACATGGGGGGTTGCTACAGCCAATATTCTGGTGCAGGCGCTGGCTTCCAATGACGCCAATCTGGTCGCAGGTGATAAACAGAATTTGGAGGATCCGAAAACAAAGGAAACCCTGGAGTTCATCTCCAAGCTTGCTACGGAAAACATCTCTAGACCTACAGAAGGCGGAGACTGGACGGAACCTGGGCAGTTCTTTCGTCAAGGCAACACATTGATGTACGCGGGAAGCGATTATGAGATGGATGGCTTCAAAAAGGATATGCCGGATATGGATATCGGATTCCTGCCATTTCCTAAAGGACCTAGCGCGGCGGCATATCACTCGCATTTGACGATTCCGAACTACATGACCATTCCGAGTGTAATAGAGCATCCTGAGCAGTTGGTCTATATCTATGAGAAAATCAATGATATCGATTCAATTTATGATTATCCGAAGCAGGCCACGCTGGAAACGTTATTTAGCAATGAGGATGATATCCATAACGCCAAGACAGCAGGAGAAACTATTAATAGAGTTGACGGAAAGGATGGTTATCCGAATATGCCTTACTATGAAATGGTCGGCGATATTCTGGAGGGTGTATCGGTATCCACAGTAATTGACAAATACAAAGAGCAATTCCAGTCGTCTATTGATGAAGTCTGGAAGAAGTAACAGCACTTTGAATGACAAGAGCAGGTCCCCATTGCAACAGTAATGGGGACCTCTGTCTTTCATCTGCTTTGCCGTTGTAACACTAAGATTATTTTATTTTGGCGGCAGATGGAGGATATCCCTTTATCTCTTTAAATACTTTGCTGAAATAATAGATATCTTGGATGCCGCAGCGCTCTGCGGCATCCTTAACGGTGAAATCACCGGAAGAAAGCATCATTTCTGATCTGAGTAATGTTCTGTTAAATATTCTATAAGCTTCTTTATTCGGGGATCAATAGAGGTTGATAAATTTCGGTGAAAGCTGGTTAATAGACGGTGGATGATCAATTCGAATAGTGCCCGTGCCTGAATATGGTAATAAGGCTGCTTGCTCATCCACACATGGTTAAATTCACGCAGATAGCTTAGGATCTCTTTCGTGATAACCTTTTTCGTCAACCCCTGAAAGGGCATTTGAATATGATTATGAGGATCTGCCCAGTAGAAGTTAAAAGGATAGGAATGCATAGGAGAATCTTTAAAGGTATGAGCTTCCCGCACACTGCCGCTGGGAACATAGACGAGATCTCCTGCTTCAGCGGTGAATTTCTTGCCGTCAATATAGTAATTAGCCTTTCCTTCGATAACAAAGGTGAGATCGTGAAAGCTGATTTTAGCCTTTTGTATGGTCCAATCAGGATAACATCTTCGATCAATAAACAAAAAGATATTAGGAACAAGATAGGGATGGTGTTCTAGGTCCAATATGGTTCGCCTCCTATACAGCATATATAGATTACATGCAAAGGGAGATCGTTATGAATCCATCATCTAGAGCTGAGAAGTGTTTGGGGGAAAAATGTATTACAGCTCACTGATGATGAAGCTGTAAAAGTAAAAGGATATTAGAGGACAGGGGGTTTTTATTTCTTTCATGATATGTTTAGATTTAAATGACTTCAATCACTTTCAATAAAGCTCTATAATCGATAAGGTGAAAAATCTATAATTAGACAGGCAACTATGGTGTAATTACGAAACATTGTTGACGGTACGAAGTGACATACCCATCATGGCGCTTTTCAGTTTATAATAAGGCGTGTACTAAGTATTTTACTATTCTCGGGACAGCGATTGTTCTGGTAGGCATAGAGGGGTTTTTAATGATGAAAGAAAACTTTTGGCGCGATTTACCACGACCTTTTTTTGTACTAGCACCCATGGAAGATGTGACGGATGTTGTTTTTCGCCATGTCGTAAGCGAAGCGGGCAGACCGGATGTGTATTTTACGGAGTTTGCCAATACGGAGAGTTATTGTCACCCAGAGGGAAACAAAAGTGTACGCGGGCGCTTGACTTTTACCCCAGATGAACAGCCCATTGTAGCACATATCTGGGGAGATAAGCCGGAATTTTTCCGTGAAATGAGCATCGGAATGGCGCAAGAAGGATTCAAAGGCATCGATATTAATATGGGTTGTCCAGTGGCGAATGTAGCTGAGAATGGGAAGGGCAGCGGCCTGATCTGCCGTCCTGAAATCGCAGCGGAAATCATCCAAGCCGCCAAAGCCGGGGGACTGCCTGTCAGTGTAAAAACAAGGCTTGGTTTTAGTGAAGTAGACGAATGGCGTGGCTGGTTAACCCATATTTTGAAACAAGACATTGTTAATCTGTCCATTCATCTGCGGACAAGAGAGGAAATGAGCAAAGTAAAAGCTCATTGGGAACTGATTCCGGAGATTAAGAAGCTTCGTGATGAGGTGGCGCCAGATACACTTCTGACCATTAACGGGGATATCCCTGACCGTCAGACCGGCCAGCAGCTTGCTGAGCAATACGGTGTCGACGGTATTATGATTGGACGCGGTATTTTTCAAAATCCATATGCTTTTGAGAAAGAGCCGAAGGAGCACAGCAGTGCGGAATTGCTTGATCTGCTGCGGCTCCATCTGGATCTGCATGATCAATACTCAGCAGAGGTGCCACGTTCGTTTAGTGCGCTTACCCGTTTCTTCAAAATCTATGTCCGTGGGTTTCGAGGGGCAAGTGAACTCAGAAACAGCTTGATGAACGCCAAATCAACAAGTGAAGCGCATGCAATTCTGAGTAAACTTGGAGGCGAGGAGAATGATGGGGCAGAATGTGTCCATCAACTCGATCTCAAATTTTGATTAGTTTTATAAGGCGAAGATGTAAACACCTATTTAGGATCAGTAATAAAACTAAGCCATCCTTTCAGTGAAGGATGGCTTTTTTAATGCAAACAAATTTTATTTTAAGTCTCGTTACACGGATTGACGGGAAGATTGTACCAGGATGAAGGTGGTTAAAAGGAAGCAAAGTCAAATGGATAAAGAACTTGAAAATTTCTGTCGTATTTCATTTAAAAACAGTTCGGCAGCAACGGAAAAAAACTGATGTTTTCTCCAAACAATATTTAAGCCAGACTCAAGTCTTGGCTTCAGCGGCCTAAAACAAAGTTTACTATCGTTAGACGTATTCACAATTTTATCAATGGTTATGGCATAGCCGATGCCCTCTTCGACCATGATAGCAGCATTATATAAAAGATTGTATGTAGTCACGATGTTTAGCTTTTCAAATTCTTCACCAAACCAATCCACAAATTCATTTTTAGACAATGTCTGTTGTATGGCTTGGCGTGAGCATATAAGCGGAACATTTAATAAATCTGCTGCTTGAATGGTATCCTTAACAGCAAGAGGACTGTCTTTCCTCATCACAACGCCCCAGACATCCTTGTCTGGGATATTTATGTGATTATATTTCGACAAATCTGCAGGATCAATTAAAATACCAAAGTCAAGGAAGCCTTTGTCAAGCCGCTCAGTCACATCGTCCTCGTTGCCGCTGAACAGGTGATACCGTATATTTGGATAATTTAACTGCAACTCCTTTACTACGTGTGCAATCTGCTTCATCGCGTAAGTTTCCCCGCCACCAATGTATACATCGCCACTTATTGTTTCTTCCATGGAACTGAATTCTCTCTCTAATTTATCGACCATATTAACAATTTCTTCTGCTCTCTTCCGCAGGAGCATTCCTTCATCCGTAAGAGAGATGCTGTGACTGCTGCGGTTAAATAGCTTTTTACCTAATTCTTGTTCAAGGTCTTTTAATTGTCTTGATAAGGTTGGTTGTGTAAGATGCAAAAAATCAGCAGCGCCTGTAATGCTGCCTTCTCTTGCAACTGTAAGAAAATATCTCAAAACTCTAAGTTCCATAAACACTGCTCCTTTCTTATGGGTATGATATCACGTTTCGATGCTTTTAAAGCATATCATGATATGAGATATAAGTATTTGTTATATGTTAAATGAATATCTAAAATAAGTTTCGAAAGATGAAACAACATTATCTATTAACGAAGGTAGGAGATTATGGAGAATCAAAATAAATTACTGATATTAATATTAACCATCGGTGTTTTTGGTATCTTAAATACCGAGATGGGCGTTATTGGGTTATTGCCTTCCATTGCTGATCACTTTCATGTCAGCGTAGCAAAAGCTGGATTGACGGTGAGTCTTTTTGCCATTGCGATTGCAGTATCTGGTCCTACGATGCCGTTATTGCTTTCAGGTATAAATCGCAAAAAGGTCATGTTACTTGTATTAGGTGTTTTTGTTCTGGGAAATATTGTATCCATATTTATATCTAACTTTACGATTCTGTTAGTTGTTCGTATAATTTTGGGTTTCTTTCATCCGATTTATTGTTCGATGGCGTTTACTGCAGCTGCTTCCTCCGTAAAAAAAGAAGAAGCGCCAAAAGCGGTTGCTAAAGTATTTATAGGAGTTTCTGCTGGTATGGTAGCCGGAGTACCGATTGCCAGTTTCATCGACAGTGCCGTTTCGTATGAAATGGCGATGGCATTTTTTGCAGTGGTTAACGGTATGGTATTCATTGCTACATTGATCTTCGTACCATCTATGCCCGTTAAAGAAAGGCTTTCATATAGTACGCAACTTTCCGTATTAAAAAAATCGATTGTTTGGCTTTCCATTGTGGCTGTCGTTTTATTGAACTCTTCTGTTTTTGGAGTTTATAGTTACATTACGGATTATCTGAAAACAGTAACGCATATGCCTTCGAATGTCATAAGTTTAACGTTGTTCATTTTTGGTGCAGCCAATATTATCGGGAATCTTGTCGCAGGCAAATTACTATCTAGTAGTTCCTTGAAGCCAGTAATATCTTTTCCTTTGCTCATGGGCGCTGTTTACATCATTGTTATCTTCGCGGGGCAGTTTACCGTACCAATGGCAATTGTTACTTTCATTTGGGGAATACTTGCCGGAGGAATAATGGCCAATATAAATCAATATTTGATTGCATCCGCAGCTCCTGAAGCGCCTGACTTTGCAAATGGAGTATTCATAGCTTCCTGTAATGTAGGAACAACACTGGGTTCTGCCGTTGGCGGGCTAATTATATCAGGGATGGGTACACAATACGTCGTACTAGTGGGAATGTTTTCATTATTATTGAGTTTGGTAATTATTCTTCTGAGGAACTCCAAATTTATCTCTGCGGGAAATGATCCGCGGCCGGTTCAGTCTGGATCATGATGGGGATGAGCCAATCGTCGACTTCCTGCGTTATCTGATCGCCGCGCTTTTTCCTAAAATGGAATTATACAATCTGAAAGGTGTACGGTTGCGTCCTCCCTTTTCTTGAAAACCGACGCGTCAAAAAAATAAAAGAAAATACTTTATTCCACTTTGCAACAAAGTGAAAATCTGATACGATATAAAATATAGCCTATAGATTTAGTAAGGATTAAAGGGAGGCACTTTTTCATGGACAATTTGATGCTTGATTCCATAGATGCAACAACACATCTGGATCAACTCGAGGCTGAAGCGATTTATATTATTCGGGAAGTAGCGGCGGAATGCGAAAATCCCGTCATGCTGTACTCGATCGGTAAGGATAGCTCCGTGATGCTGCATTTGGCGTTGAAAGCATTTTATCCGGAGAAGCCGCCGTTTCCATTCCTTCATATCGATACAACGTGGAAGTTCAAAGAAATGATTGAATTCCGCGACCGCAAAGCGAAAGAATTCGGAATCAAGATGCTTGTTCACTCCAATCAGGAAGGGATTGAGCAAGGGATCAACCCATTCGATCATGGTTCCGCCTATACGGATATTATGAAAACCCAAGCTTTGAAGCAAGGCCTGGACAAATACGGATTTACGGCTGCATTTGGCGGCGGAAGACGCGATGAGGAAAAATCGCGCGCGAAGGAACGGATTTTCTCCTTCCGCAATAAGAATCATGCCTGGGATCCGAAAAATCAGCGGCCGGAAATGTGGAAGCTTTTCAACACCAGAATCAATAAAGGTGAAAGCATCCGCGTATTCCCGATTTCCAACTGGACGGAAAAGGATATCTGGCAATACATTCGCAGAGAGAACATTGATATTGTTCCCCTCTACTTTGCGAAAGAAAGGCCTGTCGTCAACCGTGACGGTCAGATGATTATGGTGGATGACGAGCGGATGAAGCTGCAGCCAGGCGAGAAGATTGAAATGGCAAAGATGCGGTTCCGCACATTAGGCTGCTATCCGCTGACTGGCGGTGCCCCTTCAGAGGCGGACACGCTGGATGCGATCATCGAGGAAACGCTTGGTGCGGTATCCTCCGAACGGACAACAAGGGTAATCGACCAGGAAGAAGCGGGAAGCATGGAGAGACGCAAACGGGAGGGCTATTTCTAAGATGAAGAGTCTGCTTAAATTTATAACTTGTGGAAGCGTGGACGATGGCAAATCCACCTTGATTGGACATATGCTTTATGAGGCTAAGCTCTTGTTCGCCGACCAGGAGAGAGCGCTCGAGCTGGACAGCAGGCTGGGCAGCCGCGGCGGCAAAATCGACTACTCCTTGCTTCTTGACGGGCTGCTTGCGGAACGCGAACAGGGGATAACAATTGACGTGGCTTACCGTTATTTTACGACGGATCACCGTTCGTTCATTGTAGCGGACACGCCGGGGCATGAAGAATATACGCGCAACATGGCCGTAGGCGCATCCTTTGCCGATCTTGCCGTTATTCTGGTCGACGCAACCAAAGGAATTATCACTCAAACGAAGCGCCATACCCGGATTTGCGCTCTCATGGGGATTAAGCATCTGGTTCTGGCGGTAAACAAAATGGATTTGGTCGATTTTGATCCGAAGAAATTTGACGAAATTAAAGAAGAATTCTCTCGCATCACCACAGAATTTCTGTTCGAGAGCATTCAAGTGATCCCTGTTTCCGCAACGGAAGGGGATAACATTACGACGAAATCGCCGAATACGCCTTGGTACAAGGGTCTTCCTTTGCTGCCGTATTTGGAGAGTGTTGATGTTCATACAAGCGACGAAGCGAAGCCGTTCATGATGCCCATTCAGCGGGTATGCCGACCGGACCACACCTTCCGCGGATTCCAAGGCCAGATTGAAGCCGGCAGCATCGCGGTTGGCGATGAACTGATAACGCTGCCTAGCCGTGAGAAGGCGAAGGTTAAACGAATCTTAGTAACGGACCAGGACAGAAATTCGGCTCATGCGGGGCAACCCGTCACGATTCAATTAGACCGGGAAGTCGACGTTTCGCGGGGTTGCGTATTTACGAAGGACAATCAGCTCCAAGAGGCTGACAGCTTTAGCGCCACGATTCTTTGGATGGATGATTCCGTCCTGACGCCGGGCAAAGATGCTCTGGTGAAGGTAGGTACGAAGGTTCTTCCAGGTACAGTGACGGCAATTAACTATAAAATCGATATTAATACAGGCAATACGGTTACAGCTGATCATGTGGTTAAGAATGAATTGGCTAAATGCGAATTTTCACTAGCGGATGGTATTGTTTTTGACTCGTTTGAAAAAAATAAAAGCATCGGCGGATTTATTCTCATCGATCGCGTAACGAATATGACATCCGCTTGCGGCGTTATTGACGAGGCTCTTCAAAGCTCTAACAATGCCGTTCGGATCGATGCGGAAGTCACCAGAGATGTTCGTGCCCAGCAAAAAGGACAGCAGCCATTAACGCTTTGGCTTACGGGTTCCGGTCTGGACAATACGGCTCTTGCGAAGGAAGTCGAGAAACGTTTGGTAGCGAGAGGTTACCATACGATGCTGATCGATAACAGATCAGGAGAATCCGTGCGGCAAATCGCGGCTTATGCCACATTGCTAAACGATGCGGGACTTATTGCATTGGTGCCTGCCGGTTCTATGAACGACAATGACCAAGCCATTGCGCAAGACATAATTGGTAAAGCCTTTTTGCCAATCGAAGTTGCTGCTTCGATCGAGGAAGCAGCTAAAGATGTCGTGAAGCGTGTCGTGAAGGCTCTCATTCAAGATAGTTATTCCATATAAAATTAAAAGCGCCGAAAAGTCCAAAGGACTTTATCGACACTCGAAAGAGCACTGTGTTAACGCAGTGCTCTTTTATATTCTATGATAAACATATAATTTGTGAGGTTACGTCGTCCTTAATCGTCATGCTAATATTAAACTATTACCATGCGACCGAAGGGACGATAATGAACCATGAGAGATATCAAAGTGACGGCGGTACCCGCCGAGTATCTAAGGTCTGTTAATCAAGAGCTTCAAGGTACAATCGAAGAGGTTTCCTATGAGGTAAGCAACTATATTAATATATCGCGGCAGCTTGTCACCGATCGGAACATCGCGATCAGCGAAGCGGGAAGAGAAGTCGTTTCAGGCGATACCATCTGGAAACAATGCAATGTCTACCTGCCTGCGGGTTATGACCCAAACGATACCGCCGTCAAATACAATGTATTGTATTTGCTTCATGGAGTCGGCGGGAATCAATTCGAGTGGTTAAGCAGCAACGGTAAGGTTGACGAGCGATTTATCATTTGCAATTTATTCGATAATCTCATTGCAAAGGGGGACATCGAACCGCTGATCGTCGTATTCCCCAACGGAAGAAGCGCCCATGACTGGATGGATTCTTCCTTTACGACCGAGGGAACCAATATGCTGGGATTCTATTACTTCGATTATGAGCTGAGATACGATTTGATTCCGTTTATCGAATCCAATTACAAAACTTACGCGGACATAACAGACACATCTCCTGAGGGAATCCTATATAATCGCGCGCATCGAGCGATCGCCGGGCTTTCGATGGGAGGAATGCAAGCTCTGAACCTGATTGTCGGCGGTTACAGATACGACTCGACGCGATTTACGGGAACCGAGAGTTCCTGGAACAACGGGCTGGACCAAACGGTGCTCACGTCCGGTATGATCGATTTGTTCGCTTATGTCGGTGCTTTTTCGAATGCCCCCACATCGAGCGGCGGCAATGTTCTTGGAGCAAGCCTCGCGTCATCCGATCATAAGCTTCAGCTGCTGTATATGACTTGCGGTGATGCCGATGGCGTAGCCATTACCAGCTATGCCAAATCGATCGAGGGACTAATAGACCAAGCGGGGAATCATCTTGGACCTTATTATCAAGTTCTGATGAAGGATGGTTTTCACGATTTCAAGGTTTGGAATAACGGTGCCTACAATTTTAGCCGCTTGATATTTAGAAATAGCGATGAGTATGCTGAATCGGGTGTTGTTCAGGAGACGCTTTAATAAGGGTAGCAGTAAAAGGGACGCCTCTGGTCAAAAACCAGAAGCGTCCCATCTGTTTATTTTTCTGCCGTATGCCGGATTGTTCTTAGAACGCCATAAATGCCGTTTATCTTCCCATTCGGAACAAACTTAACGGTTACGAATGTTTTGCCAGCTGTTATAGTATCGGGAAGCTCAAACAGCGTTTCATAGAAATTTCTCTTCCAAACGTCGGGAAAGCTCTCGGTTGCCAGCAGCTTATCGTCGACGTAAATATCAAAGCTTCTGTTCGTATGCATGCGGTTAAAGGTAACCGCTAACGAGGCTCCCGATTGGATCTTCATCCGATAGCTGAACCATCCTCCGGCTTCCGCCATCCTTCCGTTTAATCCTTCCCACGTACCGCCATGCGTGCGCTCGCCTTCGATCTGATGCTCCAATTCATATTGATCGTTGCCAACTTGAACGGAATCTATCGTAGCTTCTTTTAACTTCCGTTCGCGGTCCACAGCTTCCATATGCTGCCGCAGTTCCTTGGATTCATCATCCAGGAGGGTCCAATAAATGCCGTATCTTTCCTGGTGCTGCAGATAGTGGGGAGTAAAGATCAACCGCTCATCCATATCGGTGTTTATAAGCGAAAAGGCCAGTTCATTCCCAAGACGCACGACATGCTTGTCGAAGCGGCTGAGCCATTCCTTCACGTTCATTCCTTGGGGTACGATATAATCCTTCACAGCGATCCTTCTTGTCGCGATGTTAACGATAACGCCTGTTCTTGATTCGACCATATCTTCTTTGCCAAGCGCTGCGCTTAGAACGATAGGACCGTACTGCAGGGCAATGACATGAGGCGCATCGGGAAGAGAGGAGAAAGTAACTTTCATTGGAATGCGAACATCAATGGTATCTCCGTCTTTCCAGATCCGGTCAAGAACAACATACTGCTGCTGAACGGAAGCGATAACGGCTTCCCCATTAAGGACGATGTCGACTTCTCCGGCAGCCCAATGAGGGACACGAATATGAATAGCAAGCCGTTTGGGGCTGCTTGTGCTTACCGTGAAATGCACAAGGTCGCTATGCGGCAGCGAAGTTGTCTGCGTAACAACGGTTTGCTGCTCGCTCCAATCCAGTCTGCTGCTGTAGAATTGATTGACGTAAAGGTTATGGTCCAAATGGAAATAGATGCTGTCATTCAGCTTGGTAAAGCTCTCCATGCCCGTACCCGTACAACACCAGAAGTGTTCAAAGGGCGAGCTGTAAATTTTGAAGTAACCGGTGGCCATCGGCTGGAAATACATCGTCATGCCGGTCTCCGGATTTTGCGAAGAAAGGATGGCGTTTATATATGTTTTCTCGTAAAAATCGGCGTATTTGCTGTCTTGCGTGAGCTTGAACAGCTCTTTCGTCAGCTTCAGCATATTATAGCTGTTACAGGTCTCGCAGGTTACGTCCGAGCGTTTGCTGTCCAGAATATCCGGCTCTCCGAAATGCTCGCATTCGCTGTTGCCGCCAGTGATATAGCTGTGATGGTAGACGACGGTATCCCAGAAGTTAACCGCCGCTTCCAGGTAGCCGCGTTCGCTTTCGCCAAGCGTTAAATAACGGTTCAAGGCACCGATAAACTTCGGAATCATCGTATTGGCATGCTTGCCTTTGAGCACATCCCTTCCTTCCCGAAGCGCTTCAAACAAGCTGATCTCATCAAACTTGTGGGCAGCCTCCAGATGCAGGCTGTTGCCGGTGAGCTTGTACAAATCATACATGCAGTCGTTCATGCCGCCGTATTCTACGGCAAGAACGGTAGCCTGAAGCTCCTCCGACCAGGAACAGGCACGGTCTGCAACCCAATCGCCTAACCGGCTCACGACCTCGCAAGCCTGCTGCAGCTTGGTCGCGTGATAGATGGCAATAAGCCCGGCAATGATTTTATGCATGGTATACCAAGGAACCCATGCCGGCTTTCCGTTCTCCACATTGTCAAACAACGTCTCGGGAAAAGCGGATAAATAACCGCTCTCCTGCTGGGCTTCCGCAAGCTCTGCAACCAGGTATTTCAGTTTCTCCAGCAGCCCGGAATCCTGCGTTTGAGCATAGGCTTGGGATACGGCCGTTAAGTAATGCCCTAACGTATGCCCGCGGATTTCGGTATTCTCCCAGCCGGGATATTTGTCTGCTTTCGGTTGCAGGCCGTTTGTCTCCCGGAATCCGGCAAGCAGCCGGTCCAGGTCATAGCTGCGCAAATAATCCAATTCCTTCTGAAAGGCGTTTGTTTGGTATTCATTGAACAACTTCACCCGGTTCAGTCCAAAATGATTCAAAGCCGGAATGCCTGTTAATGCTTTCATGAACATCATCCTCTCCCGTATATGATAAAAGCTTATTACTAGCTGGCGGTTCCGGTAAATGGCGTAAGGTTTGATTATGTGTCAAAAAGGAAGTTAATTTGGAGGGAACTATCCGATTTGCTTGATTTATTCTACAATGAGGTGTAAAAAGGGCAGAAAGGGCGATGGCTTATGACCAGCTTCAGCTTCCGTGTAGACCGGCCGGTAACCCTGGTAATGACCGGGAAATTCGTGGCGCCAAATCCGGAGTGGATGCACATGCACCGCTTGCTGCATGAGTTTGAGCTGTTTATCCAGACCAGGGGTACGTTATATATAGCCAAGGACAACGAGCGCCATGTCCTGAACGAGGGCGACTTCCTGCTTATGCCCCCGGGAGCCGAGCAGGCCGGCTACCGGGAGTCTGACTGCAGCTTTTATTGGCTTCATTTTGCGGTTCAGGACGGTTACCAGCTCGAAGAGAATGATCCGGGGTATGAGCAGGGGAAGGTATGGATTCCGGAAAAAGGAACGCTCCGAAGTCCGGATAAGTTGATTGTATTGCTCAAGCAGCTGCAGGATTCCGTCCGCAGCTACCGGGAGCAGACACTCAACAATTATTTGACCACGGGAATATTATGCGAGTTGTACAATCAACTGTATTTCATTCAGAACCAATCGGGCAAAAAGCTGAAGCAGCAGCAGCTTTTTAACGACATTGTGGATTATATCAAGTGGAATCGGCATGAGAATCTGAAGGTCAGCCAATTGGCTGAGCACTTTGGTTATAATGCCAAGTATTTGTCCTTCCTTTTCTCTGAGATCGCTGGAATTCCGCTGAAACAATTTATGCTTCAGGAGAAGATGGATGCCGCTAAATCGCTGCTGGCTGATACCAATCAAAGTATTAAAGAGATTTCCGAGCGGCTTGGTTACCCGGACAGCCATCCGTTCATGCACAGCTTCAAGAGGATCACGGGATTGACTCCAACCGACTACCGGAATGCCTATGCCAACCGGCTTCTATTTTATAAATAAACCAAAACGGCTAGTCTTTAGGCTTGGAACGGATATCATAAACGAACCCATAATGTCCCGAAAATACGGGTTTGCCGAACGCGGTTTCCCATTGCTTCCGATGCTGGGGTGATGAATCGATTGGAATGATGAGGTAGTCCGGTTGATCGGCATTTACAATCTCGGGAAGTTTGTCCGAGAAGCCGTACATGGAACGTTCGAAAGCCGTCCAGCCGAATATGCTTTTGGAAGCCTCGGTAATAAACGGGTCTTCGCGCCCATCGCATAATACGTCAGCACCACGATACATGGCATATCCGGATGTTCCGTATGTGGAGAGAACCTTTGGTCGCGTTCCGTTACTCTGGCGATCAAGAATATAATTCATTTCGTCTACGGGATAATTTTTATCGTCCACCTGAGGCGGATGCGCAAATACGATAATGCTGTTAAGGACAAGTCCGGCTGCAAGCCCGTATGCAACGTTTTTCGGCTTAGGCGTAATACGCAGCTTGGCAAGGTAACGAAGTCCAGGTGCATAAGAGATGGACGTTGCAGCAAAGTATGGGACGAATAGCCACAGAAATAAGTTTTGTTTGTAGTTGGTGACGCCAAGATAGACAATACCAGCCATCATCATAAACCTGAATATCTTGTTATGTAGGGAGAATGGAAGGATATAAGCAAAAAATAGGAGCATCAGCACAATCGGGATGTTCTCCCAATCCAAAAAATCTATAGGCTTCCATTCATTAATGAGATGGTTGTAATGATGCCGGGTGACGACGAACAAATAGGTTATGCTGCGAATCCCTCCAGGGTTCACCAGTGCGGCAAGTGCTGCTGCGCCATAAACAATGACGTGGCGAACACGCAGAGATCTCTCCCATAAGTCTGCTAAGATCTGCATGCCGGAAAAAACGGCAATAACCGGCCATACGCCTGCATGTATATTGGCGATAGAACAGGAGCAAAGAACCATCAAGACGCCGTAACGCAGGCTTCCGGTCATCTTGAAGGATCTCATCCAGACGAAATACCAGACGATTAAGAAGGCGGACATCATTTGCGGTCGGCTTGTAAAGTAAACGTAGTAAATCCAAAATCCTGCCGGAAATAATATAAGCGTACATATAAACGGCATATCCTCAAAGCCTGTCTCTAGTCTGGATATTTTAATTAGCCGGTAGAGCCCAAGCATAAGAACACCAAAACTGACGGCCGTAAGCAGGTAGATACCCGGCCAGCCAAATAACAGGTAAAGAGCTGCTTCGATTAATTCAAAGCCGTATTCATGCGGGATATACGGAAGACTATCCCCGTAAAACGTATGAATGGCATGATGAAGAATGGTTTTGTGTTCGATCATATACCTGCCGTTTTCAATATGCCAGAACGTATCCGAATCATTATAGCTGCTCGTTGGAAACAGGAGTAATGCAAGCAGGAACGTTAAAAACGGAATGGACCAATTTAGGAGGTTTGTTCGGCGCATCATTTTTTTGCATCCACCTCTGGATCGTCGTAGTAGGAGAGAGGAATCAGCTCAGACCGTTCTCCCTTCTTATGCTTATTATGGTCACTATACCAGCAATTTCTTAATAAATTATTAATTCAATGATTAAAGCAGAGAAGCCGTCTCATTGTCATATCATGACCATAAGACGGCTTCTCTTTTTTTCTATTTTTTATTGATTACCGGCAGGAGGCTTATCCGATAATGCGGAATGACTTCAATTCGGTGGAAGACCGCGATCTCTACGCCTTCAAACCTCTCGACCTGAGCTTGGTTAATAAAGGTATGGACCGTTCCTTTGCGCAAAGGAGTAATGGTTAGATGAAGCGTAGCGTGCCCGAGTTGATTATAAAAGTCTTTTAGGCCGATGCTCCATGTTTTTCCGAAATGGATATGGTCGGTAAGCAGCTTGTCATTTAAGAATGCCTGGGCGACATCCCCGTCATAATCAATCTCGAGCCATACGTCTTCAACATGGGAGGGCCAGTCACTGTCATGGAATTGCAGAATTGCTGTTTGATCGGAAGGCTTTGCGATGTCAAGCTCTGGCGTATAGACTGGAACATCCAGCGAATACGTGTGGAACAAGCCCTCTCTTTTTAGCTGTACGGCCATTCCGTTATTCGTGTAAAGTTCATTCGCTGGCGGCGGGAATAGGGAGACCTTAAATTCCGGATTTCCTGGCGATGTGAATATGAGCTGATCAAGATGAGAAACAACAGGACAACTGCAGATTGCAACTCTAGATTGTCCCCATAGTTCGAAACGGTAGGTCTGCAGCGCTTCCTGACGGGACAGCGTCATAAATCGAATCGGCTTATTGTCTGTCGTCCGGAACAAAATGCCGCTGTTCTTGCCAACGATCGGCCGGATCACGTAGTTGTCGCCTGCATCTCTAATTTGACTCTCGTTAACGTCAATATGAGACAAAGAAGATTTCGCTATCACATACTCAGCAGCTAAGCCGTCATGCGCATAGAAGAAAACAATTCGCTCGCCATTGTCTTGCACTTCCGTCAGCAATTGCGTAGTTGCGCTAATTAAGGAAACGCCATGAAGGTTTAAATTAAACGGCAACACAATGCCGCTGTTAGACGGTAACAGCGCTTCTCCTTCCAAGGGGAAGGAGACCGTGCCGCGGGTTGTTTCCAGCTCAATGCGGAATGGACGCTGCGGCAGATCGACTTGGTCTTGGAAGTTGTTAAGGAACACGAAGCCGGAGCCGTCCTTTTGTCTGACGCACCACCGGAGTGTTGAAGTATCGGTTACCTCTAGATCCGATTGGCCTTCCGGCAGAACAGTTGTCATAGGCGCCAGAACGGAACCAAATGATTCCAGGAACAGGGACAAGGAGCGAATACGGTCATAAGACTCTCCCACGCGGCCGAATTCTCCCAGAGGCGACT
Organism: Paenibacillus sp. MMO-177; assembly: GCF_037147795.1. Taxonomy (NCBI): domain Bacteria; kingdom Bacillati; phylum Bacillota; class Bacilli; order Caryophanales; family Paenibacillaceae; genus Paenibacillus; species Paenibacillus sp. MMO-177. Next base: position 55,471 of record NZ_JBBCUR010000014.1, read on the forward strand.
GATAGTCATACGTAATCTTCGGCAGATATTGTTCATTCAGATAGCCGTTTTTTCCAACCGGGTTAGATCCGCCGTGATACATATAGTAGCCGACCAGGTTGCTGCCGCTTGCAAGCTTCACAAGCGTCATCGCTTCAATGCTGGCAGCAGGCACGGAGGGACGGGCATTATAGCTTACCTGCATACCGCCGGCCATTTCGCAATAAGCGACCGGATATTCGTTCGTGTCAAAGTTTACAGGTTCAGCCGGTACTACCCGCAAATCGCGGAACATAAATTCCCGGCTTGGCGGTTGATTGGGAATCCAGGACGTATAGGCATAGCCTGCCAGCATCGGAAGGAAGCCTTCTTCCGGAACAGCCGCTCCGCCCCAGGCCGTCGCGGTGAAGAACATTGGCTTAATTCCCGCAGCCTCGGCGATTCGGCGGAGTTCTGCCAGATGCTCGTTGCCGCCCGTTCCCGAAGACAGGAATTTACCGGTTTTATAACCCCATGCTTCGTTTGGGGCGCCGCAATGCATAAATTCGTTCTCTAGCTGAACGGCGATGACAGGACCGCCTTCTTGATATAGGCTGCCTTTCATTTGCACCGCAATCTCCCGGTACAGTTTTCTGGCCAGCTTTAAGTATCCCGGGTCGTTTGAGCGGATCTCGATAGGCTTTGCGATGACCCAGTCCGGAATGCCGCCGTTACGGATTTCGCCGTGGCAGAACGGACCTATCCGCAAAATAAGCGGAAACTCCAGCTTCGCGCACAGGTCGATAAAGTGCCGCAAGTTTCGGCTGCCGCTCCAGTCGAACACGCCTTCTTCTTCCTCGTGAAAATTCCAGAAGACGTAGCTTGCCACCACATGAATGCCACCGGCTTTCATTTTGAGCAACTCTTCCTCCCATTGCAGGTAGGAGAAGCGAGTGAAATGAAACTCTCCAACTACGGGGATAAACGGCTTGTTGTTCTTAGTCATAAAATAATTGGTGAAACCAAAGGATTCTCCTTTTGGATTATACCCGCCGCTCGACCCCAGTTTTCCCGGGCGAACTTCCACTTGATTGCAATTCAATAGATTAAGTCTGGAAACCTCAGTCATTGCCCGTACAGCCTCCTTATGATATGTTCTATTCGATGCACGATAATTTGCTCTGCTGATCGTTTTTTAATAGAAGCAATTGTTTTTAATTGTAGGATAATCGTAAGAATGTGAGGTAGTACCGATTTGGCTAAAAAACAAACCGATTATGCTATTCATATCGACCGGCCATACGGGATCCTGATTGCTGGCCATTATAACGAGTCTGCTGAATATGCCGTTCATCGCCCTTCCGGCAGCAGAGACTGGTTATTAATGTATACCGTTTCCGGCGAAGGTCATGTCCAAAAAAACTCTCAAAACGCGGTTAACTGTCAACCTGGAGACGTTACGATTCTCATGCCCGGTGTCCCTCATCATTACGGAACAAAGGGGACAGCCTGGGAATTTATTTGGGTGCACTTTGTTCCCGATCCGGAGTGGAGCACTTGGCTTAGGCTTCCCGGATCGGAAGAACGCTTTTTTTACAGACACATTGGGGTTGATGAGCAGAGAAACAGTATTCTAGAAGCATTATTACGGATGGTGAGACATGAATCCCCTGCAGGGAGCTCGGAACTACATCGCCGGCTAGCGGAGATTGCGTTAGAAGAGGCATTGATATATATTCAGCAGACTTGCATGAAAGAGAGTTCAGTCTCCATGGATCCAAGAATCGCTCAAATTTTGCATGAGCTTCAGCTGTTCCCCGCACAAAAGATATGCGTTCCCGAGCTGGCAAGAAAGAGCTGTCTGTCTACTTCAAGACTGTCGCACCTGTTTAAAGAACAGGTAGGAGATACGATATTGAATATATTAAGCAAGATTCGACTGGAGAAGGCGGCGCAACTGCTGACAGGGACGAATAGGCAGATCAACGAGATTGCGTCGGATGTCGGATTTGACTGTACCATTTATTTTACGCGCAAATTTAAGGAGTCCTTCGGCGAGACACCGTCTGTGTATCGAAAACGTGAGCAGGCTGCAATTGCTAGAGTACTGGCAGGAGAATCTATTTGAAGGAAAAATACGGCTTGGATAAAAGCGTGAAGGCAGCCGCCTCGTAGGTGACTGCCTTCACGCTTTTTAAGCATTTGGTTTCTGTACGCTTTCCCGTTCGATAAGCTGAGTAGCCAGCGTAATATGATGGTTCGTTTCTTTGCCTTCCAGCATATCGATCAAGAGCTGCGCGGCATGATAGCCAAGCTCGTATTTATGCTGGTGGACGGTAGTAAGCGCCGGCCTGCAATATTCGGTAAGGTTGATGTTGTCAAAGCCAATAATAGAGATGTCCTCGGGAACTTTTTTCTCCATGTCCCTGACTCCCTGCATGGCCCCAATTGCCATTAAGTCGCTTGCGCAAAATATAGCGGTTACTTGCGGCTTGGCGGCAATAACGCGTTTGGCAGCCTCGCGTCCGCCTTGCTCGGAGAATTGTCCGTTGAACACGAGCGAGCCGTCAAAGGATAGGCCATGCTGCTCAAGAGCTTGACGGTACCCCTCTTGCCTGAGCAAACTGACGTCGGCTTGCGCATGGCCATTGATGAAAGCAATATGACGATGGCCCAGCTCCAGAAGGTGATTGACGGCTTCAAACGCGCCGTTTGTGTTGTCGGAAGTCACATACCCGACATTTGGCCCCTCCAGCTTAATATCAATGAGAACGCAAGGAATATCGGAAGACACAACCTCTTTGAGATAGGGATCATCCAAACGGATTCCCATAATGATGACTCCGTCCACGCCTCGCTCCTGGCATAAGGTTTTGTATGATTTCATAATTTGCTTCTGGGGAGTTGTGCTGAATAGGACAAGATCGTAATCGAGCTCGCCGGAACGATCATTTATTCCGCATAATACCTCGTAGGCAATATTATCCTTGGAGCTGTCTCTTGTCACGTTGGATAACAGCAGTCCAAGCGTCTTTGTCTTTTTGGAGATGAGGGACCGTGCCGCCATGTTCGGGCTGTACCCCAACCGTTCCGCTATCGTTTTTATTTTAAGTCTGGTGCCTTCATTGACATCGTCATAGCCGTTTAATGCACGGGATACCGTCGTTACAGAGACCCCCGCGGATTTTGCTATATCTTTAATCGTAACCATATCCTGCCTCCACAAGAAATTGAGATAAAGAACAACCATTTATTTATAAAATTCATGCTTGTAAATGCTTACAACTTGATCTATAATTCGATTATAAAGTATCCGAAACGTTTTGGAAAGAGAGGGATTAGAGAAACGCACTTTTGAAGACTGCAGCTTCAATTTTTTTTGTTCTATTTCCGAAACGTTTCGGATAAATATGTTTTTGCTGCTACAACGATAGAAATGAGGGAGAAACTTGGATTACCTAGTCATCAAAGAAAATGATTTGTTTCTCATGACGGACAGGAACGGGGATATTCGCGAGGGCGATGCTTCAGGGAAAGGCCTCTACACGAACGATACCCGTTTTCTGAGCAAGATGGAGATTCGAATCAACGGTCAAAGTCCGGTGCTATTGTCCTCAGCCGCCGAGGAGAACTATATTTCCACGATCCGCCTCACTAATCCTCATATGGAGAATAACGGAGAGCTTATTTTGTGGCGGGAGTCCGTTGAGATTGAACGAAAGCGCTTTATTTTCGAAGGCGCGTTGTACGAAACTTATAAGCTTACCAGTTATTATCCGAAAGCAGTTGCATTCGACTTCTCGGTGCTGCTGGATGCGGATTATGCCGACATGTTTGTAGTCCGCGGTTTCCAGCACGGCGAGCTCGGCAATAAAACTCCCGATCGGTACGCCCATAGGGAAAGAGTGATCGGCTATCTTGGAGCGGATGGCATTCGCCGCGAGACCAGGATCGCATGGAATAAGGATGAGAGCCGGAGAAGCGAGAGCGGAGAGCTGCATTTCGATGTAAAGCTGAATCATCAAGAAGAATTTGAAATCGCTTTCTTTATTGCGCCGATCATTGACGGGCAAGAGCCGGCTTACCATGAACCAAACGAGGCTATGAATAAGCTCAAATCCTCATATGCCGAGTGGAACGGTACGTCAACCTCCATACGGAGTGATCTGCCCCTATTCGACAAGCTGTACGATCGCGGAGTTCAAGACTTGCGCGTACTGCTGACCGATCTTGGCCATGGGCCGTTTCCCGTTGCCGGACTGCCATGGTTCTCCGTACCTTTTGGACGAGACAGCTTAATTGCCGCTCTGCAAATGTTGTCCTTGAATCCGAATATCGCCCGCGGGACCTTGCTTACGATGGCATCGCATCAGGGGACGAAGGAGGATGAATGGCGGGACGAACAGCCTGGCAAGGTTATGCATGAAATCAGGTTTGGCGAATTGGCAAAGACGAATCAAGTTCCGTTTACGCCTTATTACGGAACGATAGACGCGACGCCATTATTCTTGCTGCTAGCGGCCGAATACTATCATTGGACCGGTGATTCCGAATTCATCATTGCCTTGATGCCTCATCTTCAGGCAGCGCTTGAGTGGGTAAGAGAGTATGGCGACAGCGATCAGGATTCCTTCGTGGAATATTACCAGAAGTCATCCAAAGGCATCGCGAACCAAGGATGGAAGGATTCCGCAGATTCCGTCGTTCACCGCAATGGCGATTATGCGGAGGCCCCAATCGCGCTTGTTGAAGTTCAAGGCTACGTATACCAGGCGCTTACAAGACTTGCGCCAATCTTTAGAAGCTTGGGACTGACGGAACAGGCGAACAGGATGGAGCTGGACGCGCAAGAGCTTCGGGCGCGGTTCGAGAACGATTTTTGGATGGAAGACGAGCGGTTTTACGCCATTGCCTTGGATAAGAACAAACAACGCGTCGAGTCCGTCACTTCGAACGCCGGTCATATCCTCATGTCCGGAATTGCTTCGCCGGAGCGGGCGAAGGATGTCGCAGAGCGTCTAATCGCTCCGGACATGTTCGGGGGCTACGGTATTCGGACGATGAGCACGTCTTCATCCGGCTACAATCCGATGAGCTACCATGACGGAAGCGTTTGGCCGCATGACAATTCCTTGTGCTTGCTGGGTCTTAGCAAGTCCGGCTTTACTAACGAGGCCATAACGGTTATGCAAGGCTTATTGCACGCTGCCGAAAAATTCGAATATTACAGACTGCCCGAGCTGTTCTGCGGGTATGACGATACGCTCGGCTATCCTGTTCCGTATCCCGTTGCTTGCTCACCGCAGGCTTGGGCTGCCGGTACGCCGCTTACTTTCGTGCAGGCGCTGCTTGGTCTGGAGCCGGATGCGCTTGCCCGCCGGATTACGATCAGACCGTTGCTGCTGGAGGGCATGAATGAGCTTCAAGTGAATCAGCTTCATATCGGAGACGGCACGCTCAGCATCCGCATTACCCGCGGGCCGGATAAGCCTGAGGTAGAAATTCTTTCAAACTTGACGGGATATGACCTGCAGCTGGTATAAGGTTTCACGCAATTGTTTATATATAAAAATTCATTAGGGAGGTTGTTTGTATCATGAAAAAAACGGGATATATGGCTGTATCGTTAATGCTGGCTGCTTCTCTGTCGTTAACGGCCTGCGGCAACAATGCTGAGGAAACAAACAAAGGAACTGAAGCTACCAATAACGCAGCAGGAAATGCAACAAAAGCACCGGCAGCGGAGCCGGTTACCGTAACGCTTGCCGGATGGGGAGCAAGTCCGGAAGAGCAGGAATTGCTGAATCAAACGCTGAAAGAGTTCGAAGACAAAAATCCTAATATTAAAGTTAAATACGAGGTTATCGCCGATCAATACATGGATGTTATCAAGACAAGACTTATTGGCGGAGAGGGTCCGGACGTCTTCTATCTGGATGCATTCGAGGCTCCCGGTCTAATTGAGCGGAATGTATTGGAGCCGCTGGACAGCTATGTAACTCCGGAGTTTGACGTTGCTGACTTTGAACAGCCGATGGTAGACGCTTTCAAAAAAGACGGCGTATCTTACGGTTTCCCTAAAGACTTCTCTACCTTGGCTATGTTCTATAATAAAAAGGATTTTGCGGAAGCAGGAATTGCGGCGCCTCCAACAACATGGGATGAACTGAAAGAGGATGCCATCAAGCTGACGAAAAAAGAGGGAGACAAAACGGTACGTTTCGGTTTCGGCGTTGCGCCTGAACTGGCCCGCCAAATGTTCATGATTCAGGCGTTTGGCGGCAAAGTCTCCGACGAAGAAGGCAACGCGACGTTTGCATCTCCGGAAGCTCTTAAGGGATTGCAGCTTGTTACGGATATGCACAGCGTAGACAAATCGTCGGGTGAGCCGAAGGAAGTTGGCGCAGGCTGGGGCGGCGAGATGTTTGGCCAAGGAAAAGCCTCTATCGTATTCGAAGGAAACTGGGCCATTCCATTCCTGGAGTCCAACTACAAGGATCTGGATTACGCAACAGCCGAGCTTCCTACCGTAAACGGCAAAAAGGGCACAATGGCCTTTACGGTTGCTTATGTGATGAATAAGGAATCCAAGCAAAAACAAGCCGCATGGCAGCTGATCTCTTATCTGACAGGCAAAGAAGGCATGAAGACTTGGACCAGCAAAGGCTTTGCGCTTCCGACCCGTAAATCGGTCGCTCAGGAACTGGGATATGATAAAGACGAGCTGCGCGGCGCAATCGTTGCCGGAGCTTCCTATGCAACGCCATGGCAAGCGGGTTCTACCTTGCCAACGATCATGAACAACTTCAACAATCAATTCGTGGACACCTTTATGGGGAACTCGAAGCTTGAGGATGCGATGAAGAAAGCGGAAGACGTTGCTAACAAGGAAATAAAGGCAGCGAAGTAATCGAACGAAAAGAGAAATGAAAGGGGAGGGAGAATTCTCCTCCCTCCTTTCTTGATTCTGTTCGAAAGGAGAAGATGCAGCATGACCCGTGTTTCTTCATGGAGAAGGAAGCTGAATAATAATATTACAGGCTATCTGTTTTTGCTCCCAACGATTCTAGTCCTTGGTACATTTTTGTTTTTGCCCGTTTTCTATTCGCTCTACTTGTCCGGGCATAAAGTGAATTTGCTTGGCGACGTCAGCTATAAATGGGTGGGGGTTGACAACTTTACCCGTATGGGCGGGGACGAACGCGCTTGGATTGCGCTTAAGAATACCGCTTCGTTTGCGCTTTTTGTCGTACCGCTGCAGACGGCGTTTGCTATTTTGCTTGCCGTTATTTTACATGCAAAGCTGAAGTACAAGAACTTTTTCCGGATTGTATTTTTTATGCCGACCGTAACGTCATCGGCTGTATTGTCTCTTATCTTTATGTGGATTTACAATTCCAACGGTCTATTGAACCGCATCCTCGAACTCGTAGGTTTGCATGGCTACAACTGGCTTGGAGATCCTGCGGTCGCCATGAAGGCGATTATGCTTATGAATATATGGTCTACCGCTCCTTTTTTCATGGTTGTGTTCTTGGCGGCATTGCAGGATATTCCTGACGCGCTCTATGAGTCTGCGATGCTTGACGGTGCAGGGGGATGGCGGAGATTCCTCTCTATTACGCTCCCGCTGCTTAAGCCTGCAACCTTCTTTACGGTTGTAATGGGGATTATCGGAACATTCCAGCTCTTTGATCAATCTTATATTTTCTCCGCAGGCTCAGGCGGTCCTAATAATTCGACCTTAACGGTAGCGCTGCTTATTTATCAATACGCGTTCAAAAACCTCGAATTCGGTTACGCTTCTGCTTTGGCTGTCATGCTGGCTGCGGTCATCATGATTGTTACACTGATTCAACGCAAGCTGTTCGCCGAAGAGAAATTGAATTAGGAGGGGATTAAATTGGTCTTTCAACAAACCAAATGGGGAAAAGCAATCCTGTATTTCCTTCTGTTCGTTTATGGCTGCGTTACGGTGTTGCCTTTTTTATGGGCGTTATCCTCTTCGTTCAAGCCGTTAAGCGAAATTGTATCAGGCGGCATCAGCTTTATTCCCAAACATTTCACTTTTCAAAATTACTATGACATATTCGTAAAAGAGCCGCTCTTCCTGAGATGGATGTACAACAGTGCATTGATTGCGGTAGTTGCAACCGTGTGCAATATCTTGTTTAATTCCATGGCGGGTTACGCCCTGGCGCGAATTGATTTTGCGGGAAACAAAATAATGTTTATTCTTATCCTTGCCGTACAGATGATTCCGGGTCAATTGACCATTGTACCGGCTTACCTAATCATGAAGCAGCTCGATTTATTGAACACTTACGCGGCTTTAACGCTGCCCATGATGGCGAATGCGACATTCATTTTTATGATGCGGCAATTTTTCCTCGGTTTTCCGAAGGAGCTCGAGGAGGCTGCGGCGATGGATGGCCTTAACCGGTTCGGCGTCTTTTTCAGGATCGCATTGCCGCTAGCGGTACCGGCTCTGGCCGCCCAGACCATATTCGTGTTTATGGGAGCTTGGAACGAGTTCTTGAAGCCCCTCATGTTTATGTCCGATAAATCGATGTTCACGCTGACGCTTGGCCTGAATACCTTTAAGGGACAATACATTAGCCACTGGAACTACATTATGGCTGCATCCATGGTATTCACGCTTCCCGCGCTCCTCATTTATGCTTTCTTCAACCGTTTCTTTATCAAGGGAATAACGTTTACTGGCGGTAAATAGCAAGAAAGCCGGAATCTCCGACTAGGAGGTCCGGCTTTTTTTTTCAAAGGTTAATTTTGCTCACCTTAGGAAGCCTAATCGAGACACGGGTGCCCCGACCAGCCTCGCTATCGATTTGTACGGACGCAAGGCTTCCGAACAAATGCTCCAGCCGTCTCTTCGTATTATGGAGGCCGATGTGCCTGAGCCCTGGGCTGCTCTTTTTCTCATGCGATTCCCAAATCCTCTGCAGCCGCTCCGGCTCGATTCCGACTCCATCGTCCTCAATGGTAAGCAGGAGCTGGCTTTCGGATTCGTAAGCGGCTATACGAATCTTACCACGCTCGTCCTTTGGACATATGCCGTGGAAAATAGCGTTTTCGACAAACGGCTGAATGAGTATGCGCGGCACAAGACAATGAAGCGACCGATCCTCCAGCGCCCACTCGACCTTGAACATATCGGCATACCGATAGGATTGAATATCTATATAATCTCTAAGCAGCGCGACTTCGTCGCGGAGCGGGACGAGCATATTATCTCCGCCCGTCCGAACCGCGTCCTGAAGCACGCGGATAAAAGCGGAGACCATGCGGACGATGTCCTCATTCCCTTGTTTTTGTGCCATGTAAATAACGGCATTCAGCGTGTTGTACACAAAATGCGGATTAAGCTGCGACAACAGCAGCTCCATTTGGAGCTCGCGTTTGTCTTTCTCGTGCTTGATCGATTCCTCGATATGAGTTCTCAGCTGGCTTGTCATCCGGTTAAACCCGTTTCCCAGCTTCTCTATCTCGTCTCCGGTATTGATCTGCACGGATACCTGCAAATTGCCGCTCGATACGGCATTCATCGCATTATACAGCCGCATGACCGGACGAGTAATGCGGAGGATGGCCGGAATCATAAGGGCAAGGATAAGCGAAGTGCTGACGAGCGTGAAGAAGCCGAGCAGATATAAAACGATCTTAGCCCGGTCGAACAACGACGATTGCGGGATGAAGGTGGCCAGCCGCCAGCCGGACGTTTCGAACCGGTCGACAAGCAGGTAGCCGTTATTTACGAGAAATGCGCCTTCCTTGTTCGTGCCGTCATCAAGATCGTGAACGAGCCGGGATACCGCTTGCTCGCCGTCATTCGGCTTAACATAGAGCACGTCGCCGGATTCGCCTAGCCAGGTTAAATTGCCGAAAGGACTGAAGTCGAGCAGCGACTGAAAATGGCTGTAGTCGAGATTGACGATGAATTTACCGATCGTCTGCCCGGGCTTCTCGATATCCCTCACCGTTACGATATAGCTAATGATCGTTGTCTCGGAAGACGGCTTCTGGTCCGCAAGCATCCGGTGAGGCTCGGTGAAGCCGTACTCGATTCCGGACTGGACGAAATTCAAGTACCACGGCTCCTTCAAGCGCTCGCTGAAATAGCTGTCGTTGCCAGCCGCGTTCCAGAATACTCGCCCGTCCGGGAGGACGAGCGCATAGCTCGTGACCTCCTTGCGGAGCCCCTTATAACCGTCAACGAATTTGAACGTGCTCTGCAAAGCCTTGAACTGATCAAACGTATCCAGCTTATCATACGTTTTGTAGAACTCCTGCAGCTGCTCGGCAATGATAAGCGTTAACGTAAATTTCGAAATATCATCGGACATGTAGTCGAGCTGTCGAACCGTCTGGCTCAGCTTCCCTTTGTCCTCCCGCATCATTTGGCCGATCAGGATATGATTATAGTAGTAGTAGGTAAAAGCTATGGACAGCAGGAAGCTGACGGCAGCAACGATAACGATTCTCCAGAAAATGACGGTGCGAAGCCTGGTCATCGGGCCTGCTCCTTTGCTCGGAACTGGTGAGGGAGAACGCCGGTCAGCCGCTTGAATACCTGACTGAAATGCTGGGGAGAACGGTAGCCGACGCGAGCGCAGACTTCCGCCATTTTGGCGTCCTCGCGCATAAGGATTAATTTAGCTTGTTTAATTCGGTATTCGGTTAAGTAGTCCAGAAAAGTGCGGTTTAGCTCCCGCTTAAATAGTTCGTGCAAATATCTTGCGCTAATGCCGGTTGCGATAGCGGCATCCTCGACACCGATCTCGTCCTGGAAATGGGCATGGAGGTAGCGTAACGCTTGCAGCAGCTTCGGCGACAGCGGTTTGAGGGCAGCCGATCCTTGCTCGCCCAGCTCGCGGAAAGCACAGAGGAGCCGGTCGCGTATGCCGGCTACATGATACAAGGGTCCGGCGGTTCTTGGATCGAGCGGATCCGCTTCGGGAAGTCCCAGTGCCGCAAGCCGTTCGCGGTACAGGGCGGTGAGCGCGCGAATAGCTTCGTACAAACCGTTCAAGTTCCATTCCGGTTGGGAGAGACTGTTGAACCATTCCTTGATAACGCTTTCAAAATTGCCGTAATCTTCTCGCATGAAATAGGCTGCCGACGCGTCAAGCCAACGGCGGCTGCTGTCCGCGTTTACAGCCGCCATACGGACCGGCAGAGGAAGATCATCCGCGCATGCGAGTACGCCACGGCCTGAGAATACCGTGTGTCGAGCGGCGTCTTCGAGCTTGCGAATCAAGACAGGCAGATGCGCGGTATCGGTGCATTCGAACGCGAGATAGAGCGAGACGGTGTGGCCAAGCCGGTCTTCGAGCCCATGCTGCACAACCGATGCGAGCCTGTAAAAGGCCTCACGCTGCACGGAGGCGCTTTTATCGCGCTGCTCGTACAACGCAACCAGCCGGCCAGGCCCATGCGCGAATTCCCCAATCAATTCCCAGTCTGGTTTCTCCGCATGTTTAAAGCCTTCCGTCCATCCCGTAGTCCCGCTAGTATCGGGTAGCGACGAGACGGCTGGAATTGTCGTGAACGGCACATCTGCTTGCAAGAGCAGCGCGCATAGCGGCGGACGCGCGATATGACCGCCGTGCTTGGCAGGCTGGCCGCCGGCGAAGAAAGCTTCCTTCAGCTGCTCGGAGCGGGAGAGCTTGCGCTGCCGCTCGCTTATTTCCCAAGCGAGCTTTGCCTTCGCAAGCTCCAGGATAAGTTTGTCGCGATCAACCTCGTGCTTGACAAGGTAGCTCGATACGCAGCCGAGCGAAATCGCCTGGCGGGCGTAATTAAAATCCTCGTACGCGCTCATCACGATAAAGTGGACGCCCCAGCCGCGCTCGGCTACCGCTCGTATAAGCTCTAGACCGTCCATGACCGGCATGCGGATATCCACGATCATGATTTGGGGACGATGCTCTTCGCAGAGCCGCAGCGCGCTTCGGCCGTTTGTTGCCACAGCTGCGATCTCATATCCATTCTCTTCCCATGGTATTAGCGTTCGTATATGCTCCAGGGCAATGCGTTCATCATCCACCAATATGATCTTCATCGAAGGAAGCCTCCCATGTCCATATTTGAATCCATTATACTCTACGTAATAAGGCCGGTGAAGCAAAGTGCAGAATCCCGACCAAAAGTGCAGTTTTGTTATGTTTACGCTTTCATAGTGACTTGTATATGATGAGAGCGTAACCAAAAACCTAAGGGAGGATTTGGGATGCGTCGTTCGAAATGGGGAAGAGGAATCGCGCAGGCAATGACCGCTTTGACTCTTGTTAGTTTGCTTGCCGCATGTTCAGGCGGAAGCGGCGGGAATAGCGGAGGCAACAGCGGCGGAAACGTCAAAACTAGCACACCGGCGGCAGAAACAGAGAATAACGGTGCTGTAGCAGATGGAGGCAACAAGGAACTTACAGGGGAGTTCGTGTTATGGACCTGGGAGCCGGAACATCCGACGTCGATAGCGGCTTTTAACGAGAAATATCCGGGGATCAAAATTAAACGGGTGCAGGTCGAAGCGGCGGATGTGCCGAAGAAGCTGCAGACCACGATCGCCTCGGGCGGCGAGCTGCCGGACGTTATTCGGATCGAACGCGGGCAGAAGGCAAAGATTTTCAGCATGGATATCTTGCAAGATTTAGAAGCCGATCCCTATAATGCGGACCGCAACGTGTTATTCGACTACGACGCTCCGGCATTCTCTATGAATGATCATCTGGTCGCTATTCCGGACGATATGAGCGTTGCCGGAGTTGCTTATATCAAGTCGCTGGCCAAGGAGTATCTGGGTACGGACAATCCCGAAGAGATGGAAGGCATGCTGCCGGACTGGGACGCATTTATCGCCAAAGGCAAAGAAGTTCTGGACAAGAGCGGCGGCAAGGTCATGATGTTCCCGAGCTTAGGCGGCGTATACGATATTCTGAAGGGCCAGCGGGATGAGCCTTACTTCGAGGATAACAAGTTAAACGTTCAGCTGCTTCAAAGCATAGTTACACGGCTTGTCCAGTTTCGCGATGCGGGCATTGTAGACAAGCTGGACCAATGGACGCCGGCCTGGAACGCTTCGTTTGGCGGCGATAAATATATGTTTACGCCGAGCCCGGTCTGGATGCCGCAGTATGTCATTGGACCAAATGACAAAAAGCCCGACAGGTGGGCGCTGATGGTCGCGCCGGAGGGCGGCTTTATACGGGGCGGTTCGTCGCACGGCATTCCGAAAGGCGCCAAGAACGCCGAGCTCGCATGGAAATGGATCGAGTTTACTTCGATGTCGCAGGCAGGCGCGGATGCGCAGAAGAAAGACGGCGTATTTACCCATTTCAAAGAGGCGTACCAGAATAAAGAATTCTCTAATTGGACTTGGGAGAACTTTGGCAGCCAGGATATCGGGAAGAAGTTCTTCGTGGACATCTCCGCGGTGACGACCGACGTCGCCGAGAACTTGAACGACCAGGTGCTTGACGAAGCGATGAGCATTGTGCTGCAGACCCTCGCGAAGGATAAAAGCTTCGGCGTGGAGCAGGCGATGGACCGGATCCAAAAAGAGCTGAAGGCGAAAGTTCCGGGCATCACGTTCGGATAACGGCGCGCCCGAATGTGGAGAAGACGCTGGGAGCGGCCGGGCGGCCGCTCTTTGCGCTTTCCGCGACCCTATAACGATCGGAGTGAGAATGATGGACGTGGTGAAGCGAAAATGGGCGCCGTATCTTTTTCTGTCACCGTATATGCTGTTCTACGCGGCCTTTGGCCTGATTCCAATCCTGTTTTCGTTCTATGTGAGCCTGACGAGCTGGAACGGGATTGGCAAAAAAACGTTCGTTGGGCTGGACAACTATGCCTTTCTGTTTAATCCCGACTCCTACTTCTTCACGTCAGTCGGGAATACGCTGCTGTTCGTGGCCGTATCGCTGCCGCTTCAAATGGCCTTTGGCCTTGCGATTGCTTCGCTGCTTTACAGCAGATTCGTCAAGTGGAAAGCCTTTTTCCAGCTCGTCAACTTCCTGCCGTACATCGTTACGCCGGTTGCGGTTGGCCTCATGTTTAATCTGCTATTCGACTGGCAGGCCGGCTTTGTCAATAAGCTGCTAGTCGAATTCGGTCTTATCGACGAAGGGATCTATTGGCTGGGCGAACCGATGTATGCCCGTATCGTCATCATCCTGATGCTTTTCTGGAAGGGCTTTGGCTACACGATGATCTTTTATCTTGCGGGGCTTGCGAACATATCGAAAGACTTGCATGAGGCTGCTGCCGTCGACGGGGCGACCGGCATGAAATCGTTCTGGACCATAACGCTGCCACTGCTTCGACCGGTCACAACCTTCGTTGCCATTACGGGAATCATCGGCGGCTTCCAATTGCTCGAGGAACCGATGCTGCTGCTTGGCGGCGCGGGAATGGGCTCGGCGTCCGCCGTCATCGGCGGACCGGAACGCTGCTGCTTGACGACCGTCTGGAATATGTATGATACGGCATTCGGCAGTACGACTCGTTACGGACTAGGTGCGGCGATTGCTTATGGGCTTTGCGTCATTATTGCCGTGTTCTCGTTTGTTGGCACCAAGTTCTACAGGGAGGAATCCTAAATGAGTACACGATCGCGTACGGTTACTGCGACGGTCGGTATCGCGCTGCTGTCGATCGTCGCCCTGCTGCCGTTTTACATTATGATAGTGATGGGCACCTACAAGAACGAGGATCTTTTTACGAAAATCGTGCTTTATCCCGGCAACTATCTTGCGGAAAATTTCAAGACGGTTGCGGCGAGCCGGTTTGACCTAGCCTATTGGAACAGCTTTGTCGTCTCGGCTGCCAGCACGCTGCTGTCGGTGTTCGTCAGCGCGCTTGCCGGATTTGCGTTCGCGAAATACGATTTTAAGTTTAAATCGAAAATTTTCGGGGCCGTTCTGCTGACAATGATGATTCCGGGCCAGCTTGGCCTGGTCGCATACGTCATCGAGATGCGCTATCTGAATCTTTCCGATACGCTGATGCCGCTTATTCTGCCTTGGGTGGCAAACGCGTTTGGCGTGTACTGGATGACCCAGTTTATACGAGGCGCGGTACCGGTCGAAGTAATCGAAAGCGCGCGCATCGACGGCTGTTCGGATCTGGGGATCTTCTTCCGGATCGTGTTGTCCTTTATTTATCCGGCATTAACAACGCTGTCGCTGCTGGTCTTCCTCTGGTCATGGAATAACTACCTGCTGCCGTTAATCGTCATTAACAAGCCGGAGATGTACACCATCCCGCTTGGCATTACGACGCTGGGTTCCGCGTATAGAACCGATCTCGCGGCGCAAATCCTTGGACTGTCGATCGGAACGCTGCCGGTGCTTGTTCTATTCGCAATTGGCTCGAAAAGCTTCATTCGGGGTTTAACGGCCGGATCGGTAAAAGGGTAAACGCTGAAATTAATAACGCAGCCCATGGAATTTGAATTCCGTGGGCTCGTTTTTTTATGTTCCATTATCGATTGACATGAACTCGCGCACCTGCTCGTACACTGTATTAATGAGCTTGTTCGATGACAGATTGCCGCGGAGGGATAACGATGAAAATTAAGTCCGGCGGATTCGAAGCCGTGTATTACGGCCGCGTGCTCGCCTACGGAATGAATCCGATCGAAGTCGTGTTGTCGGAAGAGAACGATCCGCTGACTTTCGTGTTTTGCATTGAATTCGAATCGGAACGAGACGACTATATGACGGATATTAGGTTGGTCCGTTACAACGAAGTCCGCATCGCCTGCGTAAATTTTCCGCGGGGCAAGCCGATCGGCAATCAAGATATCATCGAGCTCGGCGTATTGAATAACCGCAAACTATCTTTGCGT
Organism: Paenibacillus sp. MMO-177; assembly: GCF_037147795.1. NCBI lineage: Bacteria > Bacillati > Bacillota > Bacilli > Caryophanales > Paenibacillaceae > Paenibacillus > Paenibacillus sp. MMO-177. Next base: position 71,300 of record NZ_JBBCUR010000014.1, read on the forward strand.
TACGAAGTGACTGTTAATTACGATTCGTCGTCTTGGGCGTTGGCCTTCACTTTCTATGCGGGCGAGGAGGTCGGGCCGGCATGAATAAAATCGAAATTCAGGACCCGCGGGTAGCCAGCAAGATCATCGCGGTGAACGCGGAGAACGACAAGCGCAAAGCCGAGCTTGGCTTCCTTGGCAAATTTTTCGGTTCGGGCGAGAACGTGCGTCTGTATATCGTCGGTACGATATCGCTTGGCGTTCTTCTTATTGCGCTGGTTTATACGCTGATTCCCGACCAATACCGTTCGCCCGACTTCGGCTTAAAGGAAATGTGGACGCTTGTGGTGCTTCCCGTCGAATCGACGATTATCGGTTACTTGATCGGATCCAGGTCGAAGGAAAACGGAGCCTAGTCGCAGCATCAGGTGATCCGGAAGAGGACGACTGTTTCAAGTTTCAAGAGGCCCCCAGCGATGGGGGCTTCTTTGACGTTGTAAATAAAGAAGAAACACGTTCGTCTATATAAAAAACATAAATTTGATGTCGGATTCGTTAGGATTTCGTAGGTTTTCCATATAGTTGTCTACACAGTATGTTATTTAACCTAACACAGCCTGTCCATCAGAGGGGCAAGGTACCGGAAAGGGGGATTGCGTTGATTGAATTTCAGCAAGTGGAGAAGCATTATGGCGATTTTCATGTGCTTAAAGGCATCGATCTTCGAATCGCGCAGGGTGAAGTCGTCGTTGTGGTCGGGCCTTCCGGTTCGGGGAAGAGTACTCTCCTCCGCTGCATCAACCGATTGGAAGCGATCACGAGCGGCCGTTTGACCGTCAATGAAGTCAATGTTGCCGATAAGAAAGCCGACATCAACAAGCTGCGCCGGGAAATCGGCATGGTGTTCCAGCACTTCAATCTCTATCCTCATATGAAAGTGATCGACAATATTACGCTCGCTCCAATGAAGGCGCTTGGCGTGCCGAAGCCGCATGCGGCGGATACGGCCAGGATGTATTTGGAGAAAGTCGGCATCGCGGACAAGGCGGGCGCGTTTCCTTCGCAGCTGTCCGGGGGACAACAACAGCGCGTGGCAATCGCCAGAGCGCTGGCCATGAAGCCAAAGATCATGCTTTTTGATGAGCCAACCTCCGCGCTTGATCCGGAAATGGTGGGGGAAGTGCTGGATGTTATGAAGACCTTGGCGCAAGAAGGGATGACGATGGTCGTCGTTACGCACGAGATGGGTTTCGCACGCGAAGTGGCGGACCGCGTCGTCTTTATGGACAAAGGGCAAATCGTCGAAATCTCTCCGCCGGAGGAATTCTTCGAGCAGCCTCGGGAAGAAAGGGCGCGTTTGTTTCTTAATCGCGTGCTGCGGCACTAAAGTCTTGAGCTAGGGCGAACCATGTTGCCAAAACCATGCAATTCCATAACGGAGAGGGGTTTCAAGTTATGAAGAAAAGAAGTTGGATGACGCTGGGCATTGCACTGACGTTTCTTGCCACGGCATTATTGGCCGGATGCGGCAGCAATAAAGGAGGGAACGGCAACGGCGCGAACGGGGAGTCAACGTCCGAAGCGGTTTCGGCGCTGGAGAGCATCAAGAACCGGGGGAAACTCGTTGTCGGCGTTAAGTATGACACGAAGCTGTTCGGCCTCAAGGATCCGGCGAGCGGCAACGTCGAAGGCTTCGACGTCGACATCGCCAAGGCGCTCGCCAAGGAGATTCTCGGCGACGAGACCAAGATCGAGCTGAAGGAAGTCACTTCCAAAACGCGCATTCCAATGTTGAACAACAACGATATCGATATGATCGTCGCTACGATGACGATTACGGAAGAGCGCAAGAAAGAAGTCGATTTCTCCGACGTGTACTTTAAGGCGGGCCAGTCCCTTTTGGTGAAGAAAGGAAGTCCAATCAAGAGCATTGACGACATCAAGAAAGGCACGAAAGTATTGGCCGTGAAAGGCTCGACCTCGGTCGACAACATTAAAGCGAAGGCGCCGGACGCGACCATCCTGGAGTTCGATAATTACCAGGACGCGTTTAGCGCGCTCAAAGCCGGTCAAGGCGATACGCTGACGACCGATAACGCCATTTTGTACGGCATGGCCGTTCAGGACCCGAACTATGAGGTTGTCGGAGAGCCGTTCACCGACGAGCCGTACGGCATTGCGATCAAGAAAGGCTCAACCGATCTTCTGAATAGCGTAAACGCTGGATTGAAGAAGCTCTACGACAGCGGCGAATACGACAAGATTTACGAGAAGTGGATAGGTAAAGCGCCGTCCGGGGAATAGAGGTCTGCAAACAAGAGGATGGGTAGCCGAGCGCCACCCATCCTCTGCATATCGGGAATAGCGGGAGGGAGCAGCATGCCGGACATATCGATTTTTACAGACAACTTCGAAATCTATATGAAAGGGTTTGGCAACACGATCTGGGCGAGCGTCATTGCTTTACTCGGGAGCTTCGCGCTTGGGACGATCATCGCCGTATTCCGTATTGCGTCCGTCAAGCCGCTTAGGTGGATCGGGACGGCTTACGTCGAGTTTATTCGGAATATACCGCTTTTGCTAGTCGTTTTTGTGTTTTATTACGGCCTGCCTTCGCTCGGCGTGACGTTAAGCGGCTTCATCTGCGGCACGGCCGGACTAATGGTATATACGGCTTCCTTCGTTGCCGAAGCAATCCGGGCGGGCATCATGAGCATTCCGACCGGACAGACGGAGGCAGCCAGAGCGTCGGGATTGACGTACATGCGGACGATGCGGCATGTCGTGCTTCCGCAGGCCATCAAAATCGTCATTCCGCCGCTCAGCAACCAATTCATAAACCTTGTGAAGAACTCGTCGATTCTTGGCGTCTTTGCCGGATTCGACTTGATGTATTATGGCGATCAGGTGGCCAGCAAGACGTACGCGACCTTTGATACTTATATCTTCGTTGCGGCGCTGTATCTCGTTCTGACCCTTCCTTTAAGCTTTGCGGCGCTGAAGCTCGAACGAAGGTTGGCCAAGAACGGATAGAAGAACGCAAAATTCGCAAATAACTTTTAGGAGGATCGGCGGATGGACATTGCTGGCGCTTTCTCATACCATAATCTCATCTTCATCATGAAAGGCTTCGGCATCACGCTCTGGGTTGCTTTCATCGCGATTGTGCTGAGCTTCGTGCTGGGCAGCATCACCGGAACGCTGCGTTATATGAAAATTCCGGTCGTATCCCGCATTCTCGGCGTGATCGTCGAGTTTATCCGCAATTTGCCGCTGCTGTTGATTTTGTTTTTCACCTATTTCGCAATGCCGGACGTTGGTCTCAAGCTGGGGGTCATGAGCTCGGCTATCGTTGGTCTGGCGGTATTCGAAGCCGCCATGATCTCGGAAATCGTGCGTAGCGGACTAAGCTCCATCCCGAAAGGCCAGGTCGAAGCCGCCCGCTCGTCGGGACTTACTTATACGCAAACGGTTTGGCATATCGTGCTCCCGCAGGGATTGAGGCGCATGGTGCCGCCAATCGTGAGCCAGTTCATCTCCCTGCTTAAGGACACGTCGCTAGCCATCGTTATATCCCTGCCTGAGCTGATGCACAATTCGAAAATCGTCATCGCGCAAAATTTCGATTATACCCTTCCGATTCTCGCACTCGTGGCCGTCTTGTATTTCGCAATCAACTACGCGCTGTCGCTTGCGGCTAGGCGCCTGGAAAATAAATGGGGCTAAGCATCCTCGGACTTTAGATCCCGGTGGGGGTCATTCCTATAGCCATACCAAATTGGTCCAAATCCGAAAGCATGCAAATGACCGTCGTCACCATCGTCGTAGCGGTTGCGGGGGAGATCAAAATCAACCCGTTCATCGGCCAGGACTTTCGCATCGGTCTTGGCAGCAGCGCCTTTCTGTTCCTGCTTCTGTTGATGAGCCATCTGCCTTATTGGCGGACGGGGATCGCCGCAGGCGCGACGGTGCTGCTGTTTCGGGTATCTTTTGACGGAGCTGCCTCGGACGGCACGTTCTATCTTCCGGGCAGCTTAAAGACTCACTTCTCCGCTATGCTCTATTACATCGTCTTCGCGGCCGGAATGGCCCTCATTCAACGCAGATTGCATCAGTGGAATCCGCTTATTCTCGGCGCGTGCGTGTCGCTGATCGACATTGTCTCCAATGAAGCGGAGCTGCTGATGCGCAGCGTCGCATTCGGACTGCCGTATTTTCAAACCAATCAGTGGATGTTGATTTCGGTTATTGCCGTAGTGCGCAGCTATTTTACGACGGGCATCTACAGCAGCATCGCCGTGCACCAAATGCGGAGCGTTCACGCCGAACAGCAAAAACGGATAGAACAGATGATCAATGTCGGAAGCGGGCTCTATGGCGAGGTCTTCTATTTGCGCAAATCAATGGATCTAATCGAACGGATTACCGCAAAGAGCCATGATCTGTACGGTCAACTGGTCAAAGAAGGGCTGAACGACTACGGCCGGTCCGTTCTCGGGATTACCCAGCAGATTCACGAGGTGAAGAAGGATTCGCAGCGAATACTGGCCGGACTGATGAAGCTCTCCGACTTGGAGAGCGCCCCGGAAATGACATTGGCGGAGATCGTCGAGCTTGTGGTTAAGTCAAACGGCGAGTACAGCCGGATGCTGAACAAAGAGGTGCGAATCGAGAAGGACGTCTGCATCGATTACCTGACCGCACACTACATACCGCTAATCACCGTGCTTAACAATTTGACGGCCAACTCGGTCGAAGCCATCGAGCGCCTTGGAAAGATACGCATCCGCGTTAGCGAACGCGATGGTGAAACCTTGTTTACCGTCAGCGATACGGGGACGGGGATCGCCGAACAGGATAAGGATATGGTGTTTGAGCCCGGGTTTACGACCAAGTTCAATCAGGAAGGCGTCGCCGCGACCGGCATTGGCCTCTCGCATGTCCGCGATATCGTTGGCTCGTTCAAGGGCAGATTCCTCCTGATGGAACTTGGGCGGGAAGCGGAAACCACGTTCGTCGCGGCATTTCCGACCTTTAAGTTGAAGAAGGGAGTGTAGGCGCTAGTGCTATCTTTCTGTATTGTCGACGATGATGCGGTAAGCAGACGTATGCTGCAGACGATTATCGAGAAAGGCGGCGTCGGCGAGGTGCTGGGAATGGCGTCGGGCGGCGTTGAAGGGAAGCGGCTTGTGCTTGACGAGAACCCCGATGTCGTGCTCATTGATCTATTGATGCCGGACCAGGACGGAATCGAAACGATCTCGCGGCTGAAACAGGAAGGGTACGGGGGCAAGTATGTCATGATCTCGCAGATCGAGAATAAAGAAATGATCAGCAAAGCGTATCAAGCGGGCATTGAATTTTATATCCAGAAGCCGATTAACCGGGTTGAAGTGAAAGCCGTGCTTGGCAAAGTAAGCGAGCAATGGCGAATGGCCCGTTATCTGAAGGAAATCAAACAATCGATCGCGAAGCTGGATGACCTGAATCCGGAGCCCGATGGCACACGGAAGAAGATTGATGCCAAAGAAATCATGCGGATGATCTTAATGGACATGGGTATCGTCGGGGAGAGCGGAAGCCATGACATCATCGAGATGATGTCATGGCTGATTCGGCGGCATCAAGGCGGGGGCTTCCCGCCGCTGAAATCGTTGTACGAGGCCGGAGCCCGGGCGAGCAAGCCGGAAGGCTGCGACTTCGAGAAGGAAGGGAAGGCGGTCGAGCAGCGCGTTCGCCGGACCGTCATCGCCGCTTTATCCAACTTGGCCAGCATCGGACTCACGGATTACAGCCATCCGAAGTTCGAGCATTACGCGCCGCTTTATTTCGATTTCGAGGACGTGCGTCTCAAGATGAGAGAAATCGACGAGAAATGTCCGCAGGAGAAGCGCAAAGTCAATATCAAGAAATTTCTTCAAGTGCTTTACTTGGAAACGCTGGATAAAATGAAACATCAGTAAACAAAAAAGGCTGCAACCCCATCCAAGGTTGCGGCCTTTTAGTTAACTTAGTAGGATTGAAGCGCTGCTTATTGTATGATGGATATGAAGTAAAGACTATTGGAGGCATTGCATGTCCTGGAGTAAATTGAAGCAGCAACTGGAAAGTTTTCTTAGTCCTGCATTATTGGGGAGGGTCGAATACCGAGCAACGAGCTACCGTTATCTACCCGATAAAGCAGGTCTTTGTTATATGGCCGTGGATAAAAAGAACGTCTTTAATATGAGCGATGCAACTACGTCAATCAGATGGTATCAGACGGAGCAGGAAATCAAGAATGATCCGCAAATCCAAATCCCGATTAACAATGAGGAGATTGAAGCCGTCAGAAAAGATACCAAGGGGCTAGTTCCGGAGGACCGGTTGAAAGTTATGGCAAGAGGCAGAAAAATAGGTGAGCTTGCAAAGGAGCTTTTGTCGGCACAGACAACCCTAAGCAAATCAAACTTTGTCGTTATAGCCAATAAATTTTTGTCTCTTTCCATAGAGGAGAGCATAGAGAGCAATGAGATCTTATTGAATATACTGGCGTTGGTTGACAGACGGGTAGGGAAGAAACGGATTCTAAACATGAGCGATAAGATCAAGTTAAAGCATCCCATCGTTCAATATTTCTATGAACTGCGGCTTAGTACATTGTGACCATAATTAAAAGGCGGGCCAATACGCTTTAATTGGACAAGTCCATGCATGCGTTATGGACTGTTTTTTTATGCGGACTTACAGAGATAATAAGAGAATAATGAATTCTTAAGATCTATTTAATACTTGCCTTATATACTGAATCAAATGTTGAAGAGAGAAGGGAAAAACATGAAACATAGTCGTAGCGTATTTGTTCCCGCCGTTGTTATAGCGCTTGCAAGTCTTTCCTTAATCCTTTACGCGTTTTTTGGCGTCGTCCATCAAGGCGGCCCTCCAGGATTAAGACCCGGAGAAAGGGGAAGCGAGGGCATATTCAAAACAATGGGAACGATTGCCGTCTGGTGCGGCGCCGTTAGTTTTGCATGGTTTCGCTTGAAGCTAAGACGCAGATCGCCATCTCCTCTTGTGAAGAAGCTGGTCAAGCTTTTTGACAGAGCGCATCAACTCGCCGGTTACGCAGCGCTGGCGTTGATCGCCGCCCACGGCATATATTTCCTTACCCAAGCGAGGATTAAGGATGATACCTATACAGGCATAGCAGGATTTGCGCTGCTGCTTTCATTGGCCGTTTACGGTTTTTTAATCCGCCGTGTCAAGAACAAGCATTTGCGAAAAATTCATTTCCTGCTGGCAACCGCGTTTGCCGTTGCGGCGATTATTCATGCCGGCGGTTCGGCGATTATCGCGTTACTCAGTACAATCGTATTCTGGGGACTGGTTTGGCTGATGGAACGACGGGCGTCCCAGTCGGCCGAGAATCGGGCAGCATAACTAACCTTTCAGTGAACTCACGGCGGCAGAAGCCCGCTGTGAGTTCTGTTATTTTCTGGGCCGATTTCGATAACGTTTGCTTGTTTTATCACGTTAACGTTAAAAATTGCCGGCCGTATTCGCCATGATGATGAATGGCGGCGTGCTCAATCTGGATGGTTGAATGAATGATGCCGTATTTCTCTTTCAGCAATTCATTCAAGGCGAGAGTAATGCAGTAAGGCTGGGTATTGGAATGCGCAAGGACATGGGCGGTCAGGGAATAATGATCCGTCGATAAGGCCCACAGGTGCATATCATGCACGTCTAATACCCCAGCTACGCTGCTCAAATCCTCGCGTATCGCCTCCAGATCAAATTGCTCAGGCACTGCTTCCATCAGAATAACGTAGGATTCTTTTATAATTTTTAAACCGCCGACCGCGATAATGCCGCCAATCACCATGCTTATGAGGGGGTCGAAGATTAGAATGCCCGTGGCTTTCATCAAGACGGCCGATACGATGACCCCTGCCGAGCTGAGCGTGTCGCCTATGAAGTGCCATAACGCGCTTTTGACATTAAGATTTTCTTCTTCTTTTGTGCTTCGGTGCAAAATTATAGTAAGTACAACGTTCACCACCAAACCGATTACGGCAATGACAAGCATGAGGCCCATATCTACCGGCTGAGGATGGATTAGCCGTTGAATGCCTTCGAACCATATAAACACGGCTATAGCCACCAGCGCCAAGCCATTCAAGAATGAAGCCATAATCTCGAACCGGACGAACCCGAAGGTGTATTGGCTGGTAGGCTGCCGCGACGCCATATAGATGGCGAACATGCTTAAGCCAAGCGCGAGCACATCGGATACCATATGCGCCGAATCGGAAAGCAGAGCAAGCGAGCCGGACAATAAGCCGCCCGTAATTTCAATTGCGGTAAATAACGAAGTTAACGTCAAGGTGAGCCACAGCGTTTTTTTGGATGTGGACTGCTCTTTCACATGCGGCAGATGATGATAGTCTCCTTTGTTCATCTTACTCACTCCTTTTCTAGATTAGAATGATTATAAATAAATGTGTAGCTTAAGTATATGCCTTTCGCCGCTAAACGTTCAAATGAACATTGTATGGATAACAGAAGGAATATTCATTCTCAGTTGTGTTGATCCGAGGCGAAGCAGAACCTAAGAATAGATCAATAATCGATGAGGATAGTTCATTGTTTTGAATAATCGGATATTTTATACTGACTTCATTGAGCTGATTGAAAGCGCTAACAAAAAAGGGCTGATTCCGCTGCACATTTATGAAGAGGAGGTCCCTGCCCACAATCAAATGATTCAGAATATTGAAATAATTAGTTTAATTTGAATCCGGGTGGTGTGCTGTAGTGAGGGTTATTAATTACAAAAAGAGAAAAACATCAATCGCCAAATTTCTATACATACTTCCCTTTATGATTTTGTTGGCAATTTTCGCCTATTATCCGCTCTACGGATGGGTATACGCATTCTTTGACTATATGCCTCCCATTCCTTTATCCAAATCGCCGTTTGTTGGACTTAAGTGGTTTCATTCCCTGGTTGAAAATCAGGTGAAGATCGATCAGGTTCTGCAGGTTATCAAAAATACGTTCGGCATGAGCGGCCTAAGCCTGCTGTTCTCCTGGCTTCCCATGATCTTCGCGATCTTCTTGACGGAGATTAAGGCCGTTAGGTTCAGGAAATTCATCCAAACCGTAACGACTCTCCCGAACTTCATCAGCTGGGTATTGGTTTATTCGTTGGCGTTCTCCATGTTTTCTAGCGAAGGGATTATTAACGGCCTTTTGAAGCTGCTTGGATTTATCGATCAGCCGATCTTGTTCCTGCAAAGCTCTGACCACGTGTGGCTTACCATGTGGATGTGGACAACCTGGAAAGCCTTGGGCTGGTCCGCAATCCTGTATATAGCTGCCATTATGGGGATAGACGACTCCCTTTATGAAGCCGCGCATGTTGACGGGGCGACAAGAATGCAGATTATTCGGTATGTTGTGCTGCCAAGCATGCTGCCAACCTACTTTGTATTGTTGATGCTGCAAATTGCGAGCTTCCTAAATAACGGACTTGAGCAATACTTCGTATTTCAGAATGCGTTTAACAAAGACTCCATACAGGTATTGGACTTGTACGTGTACAACCTTGCGATGGGAGGCGGCAGCTATTCGGTGTCCGTCGCAATCAGCATGCTGAAGAGCTTGATTAGCGTTGTGCTTCTCTTTTCCGTGAACAAGATGTCCAAGATGATGAGAGGGGAGAGCATCGTATGAGTAGAGTTAAAATGCAGGTCAGCTTAACCGACAGATTGATTTCCGTCTTGATTTATACTTTGTTTTCCTTGTTTGCTCTCATCTGCGTATATCCTTTTTATTCGATTATTATCAACACCATTAGCGCGAACGATATCAGCGCAAGAGGCGATATTGTATTTCTTCCAAAGCATATTCATTTCCAAAACTATGTGGACGTGTTCAAGATTCCCGGACTATGGGATGCTACTTTGATTTCATTAAGCCGGACCATCATTGGCACATCGCTAACCGTAGGCGCTTCCGCTTTCCTTGGATTTATGTTTACTCAGGAGGATATGTGGGGCAGAAGCTTCTGGTATCGGTTCACCGTTATTACCATGTTTTTTAATGCCGGAATCATTCCATGGTATTTAACCATGAAGAATCTGCACCTGACCAATAACTTTTTGGCGTATGTCCTTCCGACAATCGTTGCTCCGTTCTTTATCATACTGGTCAAAACCTTCGTGGAATCAACACCTAAAGAATTACAGCAGGCCGCAAGTATTGACGGTGCAGGCATTATGACGCTTTTCTTCAGAATAATGCTGCCGATAAGCAAGCCTATCCTGGCTACGGTTGCCATATTCTCGGCGGTTGATCAGTGGAATTCCTTTCAGGATACGCTGCTGCTCGTAACCGACAGCAAGCTGTATAGTCTGCAGTTCATTCTCTACAACTACATTAACCAGGCGAGCTCGCTTTCAACAATGGTTAACTTGCAAAATGCCGGTTCGACAGCAATGGCAAGCCTGGCAACCAAGCAGACCACCACGTCGATTCGGATGACCGTCACGATTATTGTCGTGGCCCCAATCCTTCTCGTGTATCCGATTTTCCAAAGATTCTTTGTAAAAGGGATTATGATTGGCGCAGTGAAAGGCTAACTCGCGCCATTATAATACATTAAACGTAATCGGGGGGTTGTAAATGAGAAGTAATAGAGCGGTAAGGAAATGGTCTTTGCTATCGGTTACAGGCATCTTCTTGTTGTCGGCAGCATTAACCGGGTGCCAAAGCAATAACGGCGCTCCCCAATCAACATCAAATGCGTCATCGAAGCCTAGCAACGGTACAGACGCATCCCAGCCTGGCAAAGGAATCGATCACAGCAAGCCGTTGACCATTACGGTCTACGATAATGCAGCCAATTACCAAGGCGAACAGACTGGCTGGTACGGCAAGCTCATCAAGGATAAGTTTAATATTACGCTGAACATTCTTGCCCCGCAGGTTGCCGGCGATCAGCTGTACAAAACCAGAACGGCCGCAGGAAATTTGGGTGACCTCCTAATCGTAGATAACAGTCAGCTGGAGGAATTAATACCGGCAGGACTCGTTATGGATATTACGGATAAGCTCAAAAATACGCAATATCTTTCCAAATACGTGGATAATCATTTCAAGCCTTTTAATACGGCCTTTGATAAGGTGAATCCGGACGGAAAAATTTATGCGATGCCGACTTTCGAAGCAGATACGTCTCCAACCACGTTCTCCGAGGAAATCCCTTATTCCAGCCCAATTATGCCTTGGGACTATTACAAGGGTGTGGGAGCGCCAAAGCTTAATAATTTGACGGATTTGCTTAATGTATTAAAGGCCATGCAGCAGAAATACCCGACGACTCCCGACGGCAAGAAGATTGTTCCGATTACATTATGGAAGGACTGGGACGGCGGAAGCATGGAGAACGTTCGCTGGCTCAGCAACTGGTACGGCTATGAGCAGCCGGACGGTACATCGACGATTCAGTTAAATGCCAAAGGCGATATCGTCCCTCTCATAGACGATAACAGCATGTACAAGAAAATTCTGCAATTCTATTTCACGGCGAATCAAATGGGACTCGTAGATCCCGATTCCGCGTCGCAGGATTGGAATAAAGTGGCGGAGAAGCTGACCAACAAGCAAGTTATGCTCTTATGGTACTCCTGGCAGAGAGGCTTCTATAACTCGATTGAAAGAGGCCAGAAAGGGGACGGCAACGTAGCTGTTCCGATCGCCGATACCCATCTTATTCAAAGCAGCGATGCTTATTATGGGAACGGAAGAGTATTCGCCATCGGTTCGAAAGCCAAGGAGCCGGAGAGAATTATGGAGTTTCTGGACTGGACGGTTTCTCCCGAAGGACTGCGTTATTATACTAGCGGATTTGAAGGGTTTAACTATGAGAAGACGGCTGACGGCAAGTTCAAACTGACGGAAGTGGGTCAAACCGCCTTCCAGAAAAATACGCCGGTTCCGGATCAGTATGGCGGCGGCGGCTATCAGGACGGTCAGAGCAAGATTAACAGCATGATCATGAGCGATTTTGTTAAGGATCCGGACACAGGAGAATTTTATAACAACAACTATTGGAGCTCTACGATAGAAGCAAACAAAACAGCGCTCACGACAGATTGGCAGAATACTTATAGTGCAACCAATCCTACCGACTATTATATCAAGAACAAAATGATTGACATTGTGCCGAATATTAATACAAGTCTTGGAAGCGATTCCTCCGATATTAAGAACAAACGAAGCCAGATTTCCGATTATGTCAAGAATACATCCTGGAAGATGGTCTTTGCGAAGAACCAGGAAGAATTCGATCAGCTATGGACAAAAATGAAAAGCGATGTGGTTGGACTCGGATGGAACGATGTTCTGGCTACAGATACCGCTAGAGCTCAAAAAATCGTTAAAATGCGCGCAGACGCCACAGCCGGTAAGTAAACCAATATTCTAACGGATGAGAGGGATGTATGTTTATCGCATCCCTCTCGTAATTTCGTGAAGGGGGAAATGAAACATGCTAAGAGTCGTTAAAATCGAAACCGGTGTCGTACAAGGACTGCCCGCGGCAGATCCACGAATTACAAGTTTTAAAGGGATCCCTTTTGCCGCACCGCCTGTAGGAGAAAATCGCTGGCGCGCCCCGCAGCCGGCCAACCATTGGGATGGCGTATTGAAAGCTTACGAATATTCGCCGATCCCGCTGCAGGTCAGACAGGAACTTGACGATAATAATATTTATACGCGGGAATGGGCCGTGGAGCCGGATATTGCGATGAGCGAGGATTGTCTCTACTTGAACGTTTGGACCCCGGCTAAAAGCGTTGACGAAAAGCTGCCCGTGTTTGTATGGTACTTCGGCGGCGGTCTCCAGGTTGGTCATCCGTCCGAAATGGAGTTCGATGGCGAACGCATTGCCCGAAGAGGGATTGTTGTGGTTACCATCAGCTATCGATTGAATGCTTTCGGATTTCTATGCCATCCCGAAATTACGGCAGAAGCGCCGGATGCGCCCGCAAACTTCGGCCACCTCGACCAGCAGGCCGCTACAAGATGGGTGCAACGTAATATCGCGGCTTTCGGAGGGGATCCGGACAATATTACGATTGGCGGACAATCAGCTGGCGGCGGCAGTGTCATGAACCAGCTGGTTTCACCTCAGAACAACGGACTTTTTCAGAGAGCGATTGTTCAGAGCGGAATGTTTGCCCCGTTATACCCGAACGCCGGAATGCCACGGTTTCTCCGTACGCTGGAGGAAGCCGAGCAGGAAGGCATCCAGTTCTTCGACTATCTTGGGGTAACTTCGCTGGAAGAAGCACGAAGTCTAGATGCCGTCTATTTACGGGATAAGATTGTGGAATATCAAGCATTCTGGGGGACCGTCGTAGATCATACATTCAACGTGGGAAACTCGCTGGAGCTATTCCTTCAAAACAAGCGTTTGCAGGTACCGGTCATGCTTGGTCATACATCGTCGGAGTTTTTCAGCGTTCCGCAAGCGGGATCGCTGGAGGAATTTCAACAGATGGCCGTCAAATTGTTCGGCGACGATGCTGAAACGTTCCTGAAGCTATGCGAATACGAATCGGGGAACCTTGAAGAAATCATTAAGAAGGCCTCGGTAAACGGCATTGAATACGCGATTCGGATTGCAGGCCAGGCGAATGCCGATACGGGGGGAAAAACGCCGCTTTACTATTACAATTTCGATGCCGAGATCCCCGGATGGGATAATCCCGGAACATTCCATTCGGTTGATCTGTGGTTCTTCTTCGAGACTCTTGCCAAATGCTGGAGACCATTCGTTGGCAAACATTACGATCTCGCCCGGCAAATGTGCAACTATTGGGCGAACTTCATCCGTACCGGCGATCCAAACGGGTTAGATTCAACCGGAGAAGAGATGCCGTACTGGAGGCCCTTTACGCCGGATGCTCCGTTTGGGATGAAGTTCGCGGATGCAGCGGAGTTTGACGAGGAACAGCCGAATGAAACGATAAAGTTCCTCGTAACGGAATATTTTAAAGCCAATCGGTTGATTCAGGCAAAATAACCGGCTCACCCCGAACCTGTTGGAGGCGGCTGGCCTGTAACTGGAACTTTTTCGGCGAGCAGCCGGTCACTTGTTTGAATTGCCGGCAGAAATGTTCCACATTTTGATAGCCGCATCGGTAAGCAACTTCATTGATGGTTTGGGAGCCTTGGAACAAATATTCTTTGGCAAGCCGAATACGGCAACTGATGACATCCTCGATGCAAGATATCCCGAATGTTTTTTTGTAAAGGGTTTGCAGATAGCCCGGGCTGATCCGGAGGCGCTCCGCCATTTTCGGAACCGTCCAATGATCGCCCGGGCTATTCTGAATAGCAGCCCGCAGCCGTAATATATCGTAGTATTGCGTTGTAAAGCCGTCATGGCAATAAGACTCAAGAAGCTTGTTGAACAGGGTCCGGAGTAAATAATCTATTGAGGATTTCTTGCAATCTCTATCGAAATTGTGCTCGATGACAAGCAGTTCGAACAGCTTATGGCAGTAATCCGGATCATCCAGGGAGAATGGAATGCCAAAAGGCAGTGATGTGCTAGAAACGTACGGTTCGTCCGATTCAAAGCGAATCCAGTCATTTACGTATTTATCGGTACAAGCCTTATAATAGATTTTCTGATGTGCCCGGTACAGGACAGCGCTATGCGAGGGATATTGTTGGAGCTCCCCGTTTACCCAGAATTGGGCCGGGGTTTTGGTAATGACTAGCAGCCAGCAGTGATGGCCTTGAGGAATATCAAAGATAAAATTGCTGTCATGCTCAGCATCGCTTCCCACATAGTGGATATGGTTCATCCGTTAGCCTCTCCTTTTACTACGGCATATTCCTACTGTAAGAAAGATCCATAATGAAATAGGATAAACGTAAACTTTCAAGAATGAAATATACATTCTTTAGGAGTTGCTATTATAATGCAAGATTTTTGAACAGGAGGAATAGAATTTGCCGGGGAAAAGAAGTATCATGCGGGAAGCTGAATGAATTGAATCTCTCATCTAGGGTACGAGGAAAACGGAGGACATGATTGGCCGGTATGGAAAAATGATCTATACCATTTTTCTCAATTACTTTTTCGATAAAGCTCCACAATTTGTTTCAATCGAAGAACCGGGGCAGGAGATCGCTGCCCCGGTTCTATTTCATTATTTAACCTTCACGAGCTGCCACTGCTGATTCAGATTGCCCCGGTACAGATTTTGTTGGATGAGGGCAGAGTTGGCGGTAGAGGAATTGGCGACTTCGACTGCTTTGTTGCTGTTAACATTGATGATGCTCCAGTAACCGTTGCTTAATTTGATCAGCCGGAACTGCTGCGCCGTATTGTTGAAATCGGACATCAGCTGAATGGCCTCTCCGTTGTTTTTAGTGCCATTGCGGACATCCATGACTTTTCCGTCCGACGAGCTGACGCTTGCGAGCTTGTAATAATTGTTATATGTGCCTTGATCCGTAATAACCCACTGCTGAGCGGCTGCACCATTATCCGTATATTGCTGAAGCTGCAGCGCGTTTGTGTTTTGTCCGCCGGGCACCTCAAGCGCTTTGCCGGAAGCCCGGTTCAACAGTTTGTAAGTCGAACCGGATTGCAGCCCGTTCCAAATCCCGTTCCATGGATGCCATTGCGCCCGCTCGTAGTACCATTCGAAAATGAATCGGGCCATGCCGTCTCTCGCCGTATTGCCGTCGTATTTCAACCCCGCGGTTGGATCCGCGAACGAGCTTCTGGCTCCGGGTTCAAGCAGGAAGCCATTCATATGAACGGCCATGCTGACATTGCCGGCAGCGGTGAAAATCGCTTTCGTATTTTTGCCGAAGCCCTCGTTGGAACCGTTAAACAGCTCCCAATAGGAAGAGTCTCCCGGCTGCGTTTTAAACCAGGTGGTCTCGGTAATATTGATCGGGTAGCTGTTGGCGCAAGGCTTGATGGTATCATCCCAAATTTGCTGCAAAGCGGTATAGTCGTCGTGGGCGCCATACCCCGGATACCAGTGCACCGCATAGCCGTAATTGTTAAGCGGATCCGTCAGCGGGTAGGAGGCGCAAAGCTGATAATACTGATCCCAGCCAAGCCCTGCCGCCCAAATGACGTTATCCGCTCCGTTATTGCGAATGGTGGAAATCATCGAATTCTGGAAATTCTTAAGCGAATTCCAGTAAGCAACAAAGTCGCTTTGAGCGGGGTTGCCTCCCCACGCACCGTTGGCATAAGCCTGAACGGGCTCATTAATGAGCTCGAACATGACGTTATCCGCACTCTTGATCGCCGGCTGGGAGGATAGATAACCCCAGATTTGATTGAACTTGTCCAGATTGGCTTGCGTTGTAGCCTGGTTATTAAGGATAGTGAAATCAAGACCAAGCGTAACGTAGACTCCTTTAGTCTTGGCATAATTGATGTACGGAATGATCACGTCTTGGGTAACCGATTGCAGCCCTGCGAAATTATAGGTGCCGGCGGCAACGTCCCCCATATCTTCGCGGTCGATAAACAGGCGGACCTGATTCATATACCAACCGTGATTATTGCCGTATTTATTTGAGGTATCCGTAAACGTATCGGTAATGTCCTTCAAATAAGCGAGAACCGCGGCATGTCTATTTCCGCCGTATTGATTCAGATAGTAACTGCTGTCCTGGTAGGTCCAGTAGGACCCGGTAGGCTGATGCCAACCGCTTAGAACGACCGGCTGCCCGCTGCTGTTTACCAGCTGATTGCCGCTGACATGAAGCTTTGATGTGGTCATTCCGGACCATGCTCTGACGGGATGACTGTTCAATAATAATGGCGTTAGCATGAGGGCTAACAAAGTGAACAGTTTTAAAAGCCGGCTTGATTTGATGCTGTTCATTAATAACCAACTCCTTTGTTTTTTGTTTATTGGAAAGCGCTTCCGCAAACGAGTGTACTACTAGGGGAAAGCTACTGAACACCTGTCTTATTATGGGGGTTAACCTGATAAATGATATAATTAAAGAAAAAGTAAACAACGGGTAACGACATAAAAAGATGCGTATTGTATTATCGGGTTCCAACCAAGATAATGAATATCATACGACTCGTCGCAGCTGCGCCCGAGTGAAAAGGGGTAATCCTGTTGCGGATGCCAAAACCAAGGACAAACAAGGTAAAGCTAATGCTGACGGCACTGATTCTTCTATCAGCCTTATCTGCATGCAAGAAAGATAGCCATATAACGCCACCGGAAGAGAGTCGCGGGCCGGCTCCCGTTACGTATACGGATCCTTCACTAAGCCGTTTCGATTCACCGATTGAGCTTTCCTTTGTCCGCGAAGTCGGTGAAGGATTAGAAGACTTAATTGCGAGCTTGCCGGGAGAAACGCTGGAGGATAACCGTTGGACAAGGCTTGACGAGGAAGTTCTGGGAATCAAAATTAAGTATGATTGGACGGCTAAAGGGGATTTATACAGTCAAAAGTTCGGCGCATCCATTGCTTCCGGCAACATTCCGGACGTTATTCAGGTAAATGCACAGCAGCTTAGAGAGCTCAGCAATGCGGGGCTAATCGAAGATTTGACGGAAGTGTATGACAAATTTGCTTCCCCGTTAACGCAAAAAGTACTTAGCGAGGAAGGCGACGGCCCCTTTGAGACGGCTACGATAGACGGCAAGCTGATGGGCATTCCGCAGACCAGCTCCTCGATTGAAGATGCCGATGTATTATGGATCCGAACGGATTGGCTTAAGGAGCTGGGACTGGCACCGCCAAAAAGCATGAACGATTTATTGGCAATTTCGAAAGCGTTTACAGAGGAAGATCCCGATCGAAACGGCCAGAACGATACCTATGGCCTTGCTGCGACCAAGTATTTGGGGGATCCGGTCATGGGGCTTGTAGATCTTATGGCCGGTTATGATGCTTTTCCGAATATATGGCTCAAGGATAAGCAAGGAAAGCTTGTGTACGGAGGTATCCAGCCGGAAGTCAAAACGGCATTACAGGTTATCCAGGGGATATATAGTCAAGGACAGCTTGACCCCGAATTCGCCTTGAAAGACGGTGAGAAGGCTGGCGATCTCATTAAGGCAGGAAAAATCGGCATGATCTATGGGGAGCAGTGGGCCTCGTTTCTCGTTCAATCAAGCCGCGATCATGATCCGCAAGCAGACTGGCAGGCTTTTCCCATTGTTTCAGCTACGGGACAAGCGCCTAAGGTACCGCTTAAATTCAACACGAACACTTTCTTCGCCGTTAGAAAGGGCTATGAGCATCCCGAGGCTATCGTTAAGCTGTTTAATCTGCATCTGGAGAAGAACTGGGGTGAGACGGCGGAATACGAGAAGTATTATAACAACACATACGCGGTGTGGCAGCTATCACCGGTTACTCCATCTCCGACAAGAAAGAACCTGGAGGCTTACAAGCAGATTGAAGAGGCTCGAAAGTCGGGTAATTTCGCGAAGCTGAAAGACGAAGCGGTATACATCAAGAAGAGAATGGACGATTATTTGTCTGGAGATGTTGGCGAATCCGGGTGGGGCTGGTATAAAACCTATGGCCCAACGGGCGCTTTTTCGATCATTAATCAGTACGAACAAAACAATCAGCTGCTGTACGAGAGCTTTGTTGGCGCTCCTACGGATACCATGATTGACAAGCAGCAAATTCTTAGCGATCTGCAAAACGAAACCTACATGAATATTATTTTGGGCAGACCAATCGATGACTTCGACCAATTCGTAAAGGACTGGTACAAGCTGGGCGGCGACAAAATAACAGCTGAGGTCAATCAGTGGTATGAACAACGGAGGTAATCACTTGTTAAGACTGCCCGCTAATTCATGGCGCAATGCCTTATTTGTCCGGCTAATTATAACGAATTTGGTTGTTATCCTGCCTATTATTCTACTAGGTGTATATCTGTATAACTGGAGTTATGCAAATGCAAGCAACGAAATATCGAAAAATACGGCTGCCCAGCTTTCCTATTATCTAGAAGACTTGGATCATCAGATTGAATGGCTGGAGATTCAGCAATACGATATTTTGCAGGACAATGATTTGAATAAATTGGCGGTAACCTGGAATTTGATGGACAACGCGGATAAGAAGGCAAACATCGATTATTTGCTTCACCGCTTTACCTCTATTAAGAACAGCAGTGTATATATTAAGGACATATCGGTTCATATACGCACCATTGAGAAGACCATCTCTTCAAGCAACGGAGTTGACGATTTCAATCGGCTTAGCTTCGATTTTTTCCGCAATGAGGTCGACAAGAAGGAAGAGCGCTTGATTCGGTACAATGACGCCCTTCACTTAAGCGCGGCTAAGTACGGAGGCAAGGAAGGCGAGCCTATTTATATCGTCCAGATTGAGCTGGATATGGAAAAGCTGAGAGAGTCTTTGCAGCAAATCAGCGTCTATCCCGAAAGCGGTTCCTTTCTCATTTCAAACCGTACAGGGTATACGTTGGCCAGCAACGCGGACACCTCCGAGGTTTTGCGCAGTTATGTGTTTGAGGCTCTCCAAACGAAGGAGAACACCCTGGTTACGCGCATTGACAGCAAAAACTACCATTTGGACAAAGCATATTCCGAGCCGCTTGGATTATCCGTCGTAACTTATCTGCCAGAATCGGTGGTAAAGAAGCCTCTGAACGGATTTAACAACTGGGCGTGGGTGTTTGCGCTGACCTCTTGCTGCGCTATTGTTATTTATGCTTTTTCTACCTACAAGTTTGTTCATAAGCCTTTGCTGCTGCTGGTACAGAGCTTCAGAAAGATGGAAGGAGGTGCACTCGACATTCACATTGACCATGAGAAGAAGGATGAATTCGGCTATTTGTATAACCGGTTCAACCAGATGATTAGTAAGCTGCAGACGTTGATCGATCAGGATTTCAAACAAACGATGATGATGCAAAAGGCAGAGCTGAAGCAGCTTCAATCCCAGATTAAACCGCATTTTTTGTACAACAGCTTTTTTATTCTGAACTCATTGGCAAAAACCGGCGATTTGGAGCGGGTAGAGCTTTTTACGAATATGCTTGGCGAATATTATCGTTTTATTACCCGGAACGGGGAGGACAACGTCCTGCTGGCCGAAGAAGCCCGGCACTCCAGAATGTATACCGAAATTCAGAAGCTCCGGTTCTCCAGAAGAATCAAGGTTGAGTTTGATGAGCTGCCCAAGGATATGGAGCGAATCCGCGTGCCAAGGCTGATTATTCAGCCCATAATCGAGAATGCCTATGAACATAGCCTGGAGAAAATGACCAATGAAGGTTTGCTCCGCGTTTCCTTCGGCATGGATCAAGAGGAAGCAAGAGTTATTGTTGAGAATAACGGCGATCATCCCCTGGGCGATGAAAGGCTTGAAATGCTGCAGGCGAGATTGGACAGCAAAGGCGAATCCGGCGAAATGACCGGCATGATCAACATTCATCGGCGAATTATGCTGACCTATGGGGAAGGCAGCGGTCTTTATTTGTCCAGAAGCGAGCTCAATGGCATGAAGGTGGAAATCAGAATCAAGCTTGAGGGGGCTGGTGGGCTTGTATAGATTATTGATTGTGGATGACGAAGACATTATTACCGACTCGCTGTACGAGGTGTTCCATCGGCTGATGCCGGAGAAGCTCGATGTATGCAAAGCCTACTCTGCCAAGGAAGCTTTGCAGTGGATGGCGCGGACAAGGATCGATATCGTGCTCACCGATATCAGCATGCCCGGCATGAGCGGTTTAGAGCTCTCCGAGGAAATTCAAGCGTTCTGGCCAAGAAGCAAAGTTATTTTCCTGACAGGCTTCAGCGAGTTTGACTATGCCTACAAGGCTATTCAGATGCCAAAGGTTCGTTACCTGCTGAAGACGGAGGGCTATGAAAAGGTTACGGCAACCGTACGGGAAGTCATGGAGGAAATCGAATACGAGAATCAAATGGGCAAAATGCTGGAGCAATCCCGCGAGCAGCTATTTGCGATTGAACAGGCGGCACAAGGCGATTACATTCGTCATCTGCTTCAGGAAAGCAGTGGGCAAGGCTTATGCGAGGAGAGACTAAGAGATGAATTCGATAAAATGAACATCGGGCTTGATCCCGGTGCTCCAATCCTTCTTGTACGGGGGCATTTAACGTATCCGGAGCATGCTTCTTACATCGAGAGAAGCGGGATGGTTACAAAGGCAAGGATCGTGTGCAATTCCTATTTGTCCGAAAAAACGAGGCATATCGGCATCATAGACAAACAAGGCGATCTTTTATGGCTGCTGCAGCCCTATGAGGACGAGGAACAGAAATTTAATAATCATCTGGTTCGCTATCTGGAAGGTACTTTGGAGTTGATTCAGGAAACCTGCCTTCAATCGCTTGGCCTGCCTTTGGCCTTTACGCTCAGCGGGAATTTCTGCAATTGGGATGAGATGAATCGGCAATACGAACGGCTCCGTCAGCTTCAGCTCATGAAGATCGGCGGAACAGGCATGGCCATTATTGTAACGGATCGCGGGGAACGGCTGGAAGATCGGCGCGAGCAGCAAACCAAGGAAGAAGGACAGGTTTCTTCGAAAGCAGAAATGCTTGCCGGGTTTCTTGAAGCAGGCAAAGCGGAGAAATTCATGGAAACGTTCGAAGAATTAAGCATGGTCATGCTGCATGAAAACAGTACGGTCAATCGGAAAATGGAAATCTATTATTCCATCGCGCTTACTCTGTTCACGTATATTAACCGGAATGGGCTTTGCGGAGAGATTAGCGATTATTGCAAGCTGATGCGCCTGGAGGAGCATTCCTCCATGCAAGAGGCTGTTCAATACTTAAAGCAGATAACCGAAGAGCTGGTTCAGGTTAAAAGCCTGGAGAGCAAAGAAAATGCAGCCAGCGTAATCGGAAAAATCTGCGAGTATATCAATGACCATTTAAGCGAGGATTTGTCGCTTGTCCGATTGGCGGAGCTTAACTATTTCAATCCTTCTTATTTATCCCGGTTTTTCAAACAGGAATGCGGCGTCAATTTATCGGAATACATTGACACTTGCAGGGTAAGAAAAGCGAAGGAGCTGTTGAAGGAGGACGAACTTAAGGTGCGGGAAGTCGCCGTCAAAGTCGGGTATGAAGCGGCTCATTCCTTTACTAGGTTTTTCAAAAAGGCTACCGGCATGACGCCGCAGGAATATCGGGATGCCCTAGCTCCGGCTTAAGGGGGTTTTTATGAAACGGCATATCCTAAGGATGGCTTTGCAGCTTGGTTTCCTTACGGCAGTTCTAGCTTTATTAATAACATCTCATTATTCGAATCGGGAGGAATTATCCATGGAAGAATTACAGGTTAAGCTTGCGAGTGCGGTTGGCAAAATCCCGTCTCAAGGAAATCCGCTTGTATCCCATAAGTTTGGAGCGGACCCTTACGCCCTTGTCTTTGACGGACGGGTTTATCTTTACATGACGAATGACGTCCTGGAATACGGCGAGGACGGAAGCGTCAAGGATAATACGTACGGCAATATTAACAAGATTGGTGTTATCTCCTCAGCGGATTTGGTGAATTGGACCGATCATGGAGTCATTACGGTTGCAGGTCCTGAAGGAGCAGCCAAATGGGCAACGCAATCCTGGGCTCCCGCGATTGCTCATAAAGTGATCAACGGACAAGATAAATTTTTCCTCTACTTCGCCAACAATGCCAGCGGGATTGGCGTGCTGGAGGGCGATAGCCCGATCGGGCCTTGGAAAGATCCCATCGGAAAAGCGCTTATCTTAAGATCGACGCCCGGCGTGGAGAAAGTGACCTGGTTATTCGATCCGGCGGTTCTTGTCGATGATGACGGCAAGGCGTATATTTACTTTGGAGGCGGCGTGCCGGAAGGAAAGGATGAATGGCCGGATACGGCCCGGGTGATGGAGCTGGGCGAGGATATGGTCAGCGTTGTAGGCGAAGCTCAGGTTATTCCCGCGCCGTTTATGTTCGAAGATGCGGGGATTAACAAGCATAACGGCATTTATTATTTCACTTATTGTTCCAACTTTTATAATGGCGAGCGTCCGGAAGGCAGTCCCCCGGCAGGCGAGATTGCGTATATGACTAGCGATAGCCCGATGGGACCGTGGACATACCGCGGTACGATTCTGAAAAATCCCGGGCATTTCTTTGGAGTAGGCGGCAATAACCATCATGCTATGTTCGAATTTAAGGATGCTTGGTATATGGCTTATCATGCCCAGACTTTATCCAAGGCAATGGGGGTTCCGAAGGGGTATCGTTCCACTCATCTAAATGAAGTTAAGTTCCAGGATGCCGACCAGTCCATTCAAGAGATTACGGCGAATTACGAAGGAGTTCCCCAAATTCAAGTTTTTCAGCCTTATGAGCGCGTAGAAGCGGCAACGATGGGATGGAACGCGGGAATCGCAACGGAGGCTTCTTCCGACGGCAGCATGTCCGTCACGGATATTGACAGCGGAGATTGGATCGCTTTATCGAAGGTTGATTTCGGCAGCGAAGGCGCTCGTACATTTGCCGCGGTTGTATCGGGGGCGGGCTCTGCCGCTGTTATCGAGCTGCGGCTGGATGCCGCGGACGGCAAGCTGATCGGAACCTTACAGATCCAGCCTACGGGGGCGGAAGGCGTAGAATATCAAACCAAAGTAACGGGCGCGGAAGGTACGCATGACCTGTATCTGGTGTTCAAAGGCAAGCAAGGCAGCAAGCTGTTCAAGCTGCATAGCTGGCAGTTCAGCCGGTAAGCAGGGTATTGTGAAGGGAGATCGCGGCGGGAATGGCCGCGGTCTTTTTTTAAAGCAGCTATGTTATACATCGGCCAGATATCTATAACTTGACGGGTAAGAGAACCGTAATCCGGCAGGTTGTTAGAGCTTACGGCATAGAGCTAAACTTTCCTTGTTCACTATTACCATAAGAGGTGAAGAAGTTACGGCAATATTCAACGAAGCGGGAGGGGACTATGTCCATCATGGATCAACTGCCCGAGCAGCTGTTGAAGCAGGTGACGGGAGAATTGCTTTTTAGCGTGAAGACCGATCTGTTGTTCGATGGCTGCTTTGGGGAGCAATGGCTGGCGGTGACAGACCAGGACATCAGGGTTTGGCAGAAGGACGGTTCGCCGGCATTAAAATTTGAAATAAGCGAGTTGAAAGCCGCGCGAGCTGTCGGAGCGGTAGGGGGAGGCATGCTGTTAGCAGACACCTATGACGCTCCCGTTGTTATAGCGCGCTATACGGCAGCTTTGACGCCGGTATTCAATTTTGCGGCAAAGCTGATCAGCGCGCTGGCGAAGAGCGAAGAGCTGCCGGTATTGTCGGAGCGGGATATTCCGAAGCATTGTCCAACCTGCGGCAATCCGCTTCATGAGGGCACGAAGGTTTGCCAGCTTTGCATGAACAGCGGCAAAGCAGCCGCCAGAATGCTCCGCTACGCCAAGCCGTATAAAGGACATCTGGCAGCAGCGGCCTGTATGCTTATACTGACCACGTTCGTGGAGCTGATTCCGCCTTATTTGACAAAAGTCATTATCGACGATGTGCTTCAGGCTCAGAATAAGGGTTCAATCTTATTGTTTCTTATTCTAGGCTTGGGAGCGACAACCTTGATGCTGTCGGTCATGCAGACGGTAAGGGGGTATATCGGTGTCTGGGTAGGCTCCAAGCTGATGGGAGATCTGCGCAAAGATATATACGGTGCGTTAATGCGCCTTTCCATCTCTTTCTTCGACCGCCGGCAAACTTCCCAGTTTATCGGCCGCGTAAACAGCGACTCGGAATCGATGCGGCAGTTCATGACGGACGGGGTTATTTTCGTGTGCGGGGAATCGCTGCGAATAGTCGCGATATTCGTTATTATGCTGAGCTTGGACTGGAAGCTTTCGCTGTTCGCTCTGCTTCCAGTACCGGTTATGATCGCGGTGTCGATGACGATCTGGCCAAAGATTGGACGACGCTGGTATCAACAATGGCGCTCAATCTTCCGTTTGAATACGCTTGTCGGCGACTCGCTGCAGGGCATCCGCGTCGTGAAAGCATTCGGCAGGGAACGGGAGGAGATGGGCCGTTACGCAAGCGCCAATGTCGAAGTCGTTCGGAACAACATCCGGATGGAGGGGCTATGGCAGTTCATGTTCCCGGCTTTTAATTTAATTGCAGGAATAGGGACGCTGCTTATCTGGTATAACGGCGGCAATAAAGTGCTGCATGACGACATGCAGCTTGGCGTTCTCATGGCTCTCGTTGCTTACCTCGGCATGTTGTTTGGACCTTTGCAATGGGTCAGTCAAATGATCAACTGGGCAAGCAATGCGATGGCCGCCGCCCACCGGGTATTCGAGATCATGGATACGCCGTCGGAGGTTCCGGAGGCTAGTCGGCCGGCAGCAATCGGCACCATTCAAGGTATCGTTAGATTCGATAGGGTCACCTATGGTTACGAAAAGCATCACCCCGTGCTGAAAGACGTCAATCTCCAAGTGAAGCAGGGCGAAATGATTGGTCTAGTTGGGCATTCCGGGGCTGGCAAGTCGACGTTTATTAATCTGATCTGCCGGTTCTATGATACGGATGAAGGAGATATTTATATCGACGGTATCCCGATCCGGCAGATCAGCCAATCCGATTTGCGGAAGCAGATCGGCGTCGTCCTTCAGGAAACGTTTCTGTTCGACGGCTCCATTGCCGATAATATTGCCTATTCGAAGCCGGATGCGTCGCCGGAGGAGATTATGCGTGCGGCTAAAATTGCCAACGCGCATGAGTTTATTGTCCGTCTGCCGGATGGATACGACACGCGCGTGGGGGAACGGGGACATAAGCTTTCCGGCGGCGAGAAGCAGCGTGTAGCGATAGCGAGGGCCATTATCCATGACCCGCGTATTCTGATTCTGGACGAAGCGACGGCATCCGTTGATACGGAAACGGAAAAACAAATCCAGGATGCGATTTCCAGGCTCATCCAAGGGCGAACAACCTTTGCCATCGCCCACCGGCTTTCTACTCTCCGCAATGCGGACCGGCTGGTCGTATTGGATCATGGCACAATCGTTGAGGTCGGCACCCATGAAGAGCTTCTTGGAAAGGAAAAAGGGTTTTACCGCAAGCTTGTGGATGCGCAGAAAGAGCTGTCCCAAATTAAGGGGGTTGAAGGCTGATGGCAGACGTTTATGATATCCGGCTGTTCAAGCCGGAAGAGATTTACTTCAGCCGGGGCAATGGCGGCGTTCTGCAAGGCGTAGTGGACGGTAAACCGTACGAAGAGCTGGTTATTTATCGAACCTTTCCTTTCCGTTATGCCTCCGAATATATTTCGGTAAGAACCGCTGGCGGGGAGGAGCTTGGCGTTATCCGCAATATTGCGGAATTGTCTGCCGAATGCGCAGCCGAACTGGATAAGGAGCTTCAATTCCGTTATTTTCTTCCTAAGGTACAACATATCGCCAGCGTGAAGTTTAAATCGGATTTGTGGGTATGGGAAGTTATGACCCATCTGGGAGAAACACGGCTGACGATGAGAAATTTGCATGAGCATCTTCAATTTCCGGGAGGCAGCCGGATCGTTCTGACAGACATGAACGGCAAACGCTGTGAAATTACCGATTGGAAAAGTCTTGACGCGCACAGCAGGCGACAGCTTAAAGAT
Source organism: Paenibacillus sp. MMO-177 (assembly GCF_037147795.1). Classification (NCBI taxonomy): domain Bacteria; kingdom Bacillati; phylum Bacillota; class Bacilli; order Caryophanales; family Paenibacillaceae; genus Paenibacillus; species Paenibacillus sp. MMO-177. The sequence continues at coordinate 97,955 of NZ_JBBCUR010000014.1, forward strand.
GTCCTATAGGCATCGAATAAGATTTAAGGACGAGAGGGGACCTTTAAATGAACGGCACCGTTATAACGAACCCCGTTATTTGGGCGGATGTGCCCGATATCGATATCATTCGCGTAGACAATGTCTTTTATATGATTAGCACCAGCATGCATTCGATGCCGGGCTGTCCGATTATGAAATCGGTTAATCTAAAGGATTGGGAGATTGTGAGTTACGTCTTCGACAGGATCGAAGACAATGCCGCCCATAATTTGTCCGATGGCAAAGGAATATACGGCAAAGGGGCCTGGGCATCCAGCCTTCGCTACCATAACGGAATCTATTACGTCTGTTTCTCCTGCAACGATACGCAGCAATTCTATATTTACCGGACCGAGGATATCGAGAACGGGCCGTGGAAGCGCTCCGTAATCAAGGGGCTTCTGCACGATCCTGCGCTGCTCTTTGATGAGGAACGGGTCTTTGTGTTCAGCGGCAATGGGGACATCTTTATAACCGAATTAACTTCCGACGCCACTGCAATCAAGCCGGACGGAATCCGGCAGCTGCTGCTTGAAGGGGAACGGGACGGAATCGGCCTGCGCATGGAAGGCTGTCATGCTTACAAGTTGAATGGCTATTATTATTTGTTTTTCATCGATTGGCCAAGAACGGGACATGGCCGCCGCAGAGAGCTGTGCTACCGCTCGAAGGAGCTGCTCGGGCCATATGAGTATAAGGTCATGCTGGACGATGATCTCGGCTACCGCAACAAGGGCGTTGCTCAAGGCGGGATTGTAGATTCGCCGTCAGGGGAATGGTTCGCCTTCCTCTTTCAGGATCATGACGCGGTCGGGCGCATTCCTTGCATCCTGCCGATGACTTGGCGGGACGGCTGGCCGGTGATTGGCGAGGATGGCTCAAACGCGCCGGTCTCCTTCGAAGCTAACCTGCCAGAATCGGCTGCCAAATCACTTGTTATCACCGATGAATTCAATTACGCAACAAACAAGCTGGCCTTAAATTGGCAGTGGAATCATAATCCGGACCATTCGCGTTGGTCGGTAACGGCAAGACCGGGTTATTTGCGGTTAGAGACAAGCCAATTGGCCGACAACGTCCTGCTTGCCCGAAATACGTTAACGCAAAGAACGGAAGGTCCGGCTTGCAGCGGACGAACGGTGATGGATTTGTCCCATATGAAGGTTGGAGATCACGCCGGTCTGGTTGCCCTGCAGGGCCAGTATGGCACGGTTGGCGTTCAGGCGGAAAACGGCGGGGAGCGCTTTGTCGTCATGGGGATGAACCGCGGTGACGGCGGGATGGAAACGTTGGAGAAGCAGCCCTATGGGGGCGGCGTCATTCATCTCAAAATCGACTTCGATTTCCGCGACAGCATCGATCTTGCTAATTTCTATTACTCGGCGGACGGGGAGGAATGGACTTCCATCGGACGGCCTTTGCAAATGAAATATACGCTGGATCATTTCATGGGGTACCGGATCGGCTTGTTTAATTATGCAACAGAGCAGTCCGGAGGTTATGTCGATTTTGATTATTTCCGTTTTGCCACATTCCGTTAGAAGAAAGAGGGGTTTTCAAAGATGAATGATGCACCGATGAAGCGAAGCGGGCAGTCGCTAGCCGAAGCTTTTCAGAATGATTTCCTGATTGGAGCGGCCGTCAACCACCGTACGATTGTAAGTCAAAGCGGGCTGCTGAAGCAGCATTACAACAGCTTAACCGCCGAGAATGAGATGAAATTCGAAAGCCTTCATCCGGAGGAGCATCTGTATACCTTCGATCGGGCAGACCGGATTGCAGGCTTTGCCCGCGAGAATGGCATGAAGCTTAGAGGCCATACGCTTATTTGGCATAATCAGACGCCAGACTGGGTATTTGAGGACGGCAATGGCGGAATGGCAGGAAGAGAAATGCTGCTTGCCCGCATGAAGTCCCACATGGACACGGTTGTGAAGAGATATAAGGATGCCGTTTACTGTTGGGATGTCGTTAACGAAGCGGTGACGGATGATGGCGAAGAGAGTTTGCGCCCTTCCAAATGGCTGCATGGCATCGGAGAGGATTATATCGAGCAGGCATTCCGGTTCGCGCACGAGGCGGATCCTGAGGCGCTTCTATTCTATAACGACTACAATGAATGCAATCCCGGCAAAAGAGAGAAGATCTTTTCCCTGGTGAAATCGTTGCTTGATAACGGCACTCCCGTTCATGGCATTGGTCTTCAGGCACACTGGAATCTGTACGACCCGTCTTTGGATCTTATCAGGGAAGCCATCGAGCGTTACGCATCCCTTGGATTAAAGCTTCAGGTCACGGAGATGGACGTATCCGTCTTCGCTTTTGATGACCGACGTACCGATCTAACAGCGCCAACGGCTGAAATGATGCGGCTTCAGGAACAGAGATACAAGCAATTTTTCGAACTGTTCCGGGAATATAAGGAGGTACTGACGGGCGTAACCTTCTGGGGGGCGGCGGATGATTATACCTGGCTGGATCATTTTCCCGTGAGAGGGAGAAAGAACTGGCCGCTGCTATTCGATACGGAGCAGCGCCCCAAAGCAGCAATTAAGGGGATAATTGGTATGTAGTGCAAAGGGGGAAGACGAGAGCGCGTTCCAAATCATGGAACGTGCTTTTTTTTGTTTATAACTGTACGGCACAATCTATATCTTGGCAGGTGTTATACCAAAGGACGACAGGTTGTTGCCTCTTTCTGTAAGCACTACACTTTTTAAGAAAGAAGAAAAAGCGGTCGCAAGAGGGAAAGGGGGAACAAAAATGCCGGCTATACAGGCAGCGCAGACAGAGACAAGCGAAGAGACACTGCTCCGGGCAACAGGCATAAAGCGGGTGTTTGGGAAAGGAAATGCCGGAGTTACGGCGTTGACGGATATTCATCTTGAGATAACCGCAGGCTCTATGGTAGCGCTGAAAGGACGTTCGGGTTCCGGTAAAACAACCTTGTTAAATATTTTGAGCGCGCTCGACGAGCCTACCGAAGGGCAGGTTTTTTTTCGGGGGGAACAAGTGACCGGATTATCCGGGAAAGAGCGAAACGCCTTGCGCCGGAAGGAATTCGGGCTAGTCTTTCAGTCGTTTGGGCTGATCCCGCTTATGTCAGCTTATGAGAATGTGGAGTTCGGGCTGCGAATTGCGGGAACACCGGTAAAGGGGAATCGCGAAGCAGCCGAGCGGGCGCTCGAACGGGTAGGCATGCGGGAGCGGATGAAGCACCGGCCGATGGAATTGTCCGGGGGAGAACAGCAGCGGGTGGCTATCGCGCGAGCGATTGCGCATGGACCTGCTCTGCTGATTGCTGACGAGCCAACCGCTGAATTGGACAGCCGGATGGGTCTGCAGGTGATGCGCGTATTCAGGGATTTGGTCAACCGTTCCGGAATGACGATTCTGCTTACCACCCACGACCCGGGGATTATGGAGCTCGTCGATCATGTTATTGCATTGGAGGATGGAAAAATTGTATCTAAAACAACAAATCAAACGCCTCTTATTTAATCCGATAACGAAACGGTCAGCCGTCTTTGCTATAACCGCGATTACGCTGTCAGGCTGCTCACTGCTCCCGCAAGAGGAAGCTGCCTTGCAGCCTCCGCTTATTCAGCCGGTGCAAGAAAAGCTGGATTACGTAGTGGCAGCCCGAGGCAGTATCCAGACCGCGCTCAAGGGAACCGCAATCTTTATCTCTTCTAAGGTGAAGACGCTTTCTTTCACGGAGTCCGGCGGTCAATTGAAATCCGTAAACGTTACTCCCGGTCAACAGGTGAAAGCCGGCGAATTGCTGGCAGAATTGGAGACGGATGATCTGGAGCTGCAAGTTCGGCTGCAGAAGCTGAACGTAGAACGGGTACAGCTTCTATACAGCGAAGCGGTCCAGAACGGAGCCTCCGGTACCGAAAAGCGCCTGAAAGAAATCGATCTGGAACGGGAGCAGCTGTCTCTGCAGGCCATGGAAAGCCGGCTGCGCAAATCCCAACTGTTGTCGCCTATAGGGGGAACGGTCATTTTCGTTGATTCTATCAAAACAGGCGACCGGGTAAATGCCTATCAGAACATTGTAACCGTGGCGGACCCATCCAGCATGCAATTGACCTATACGGCATCCGATGCGAAGGATGTGCTTGGCGTCGAAGCGGGGATGCCTGTCCATTTGAAGTACAAGGGAAAAGACTATGCCGGCAAAGTGCTGCAATCGCCATCCAACGCTCCCATTACGACCGATCAGGCAAAATCGAACAGTAGTGCCGTTACCGTCGTTATGGGGATCGACAACCCTCCCGAAGGCATTCAAATCGGACATAGCGCGGATATGACCATTGAACTTCAAAAACGGGAAAATGCGATCGTGCTCCCTCGCAAAGCAATCCGTTCCTATATGGGACGTTCTTACGTCCAAATTGCAGACGGCGATCGCAAAAAAGAAGTCGACGTCGAAGTTGGACTAACGACTCCTACCGAGGCGGAAATCGTGAAGGGATTGGAGGAAGGACAGAAGGTTATTCTGAACAATTGACGCTACAATGAGCCCGGGTCTGGCGACAGGGCACGAGAATGAGGTGTATGCATGGCATTATGGACTATGATTCTCCGCAAGATGGCAAATAACAAATGGCTGCAGCTGAATTTGTGGTTCGGTCTAACCGTATGCGTGGCCTTGTTCAGCTCGATGCCGCTCTATTCCGATGCTATCCTTGAGCGGACTTTGCAGAAGGAGCTTCAGGGTGTCCAAAGCAAAAACTTTGTATATCCGGGATACGTACGGGTCAGTACATCCGTATCTTCCAACAAGATGGACCAGAAAACCGTCGACGCAATTCATCGTGCAGATCGTTACATACAGTCGCTTCCGGAGCTTATGGGGCTTGAAGCGCTGTCCTTCTATCAGCAGCGTTTCACTCAGAAGATGAAAGTGTACGGGGCGGATGCATCCGAACAGGAACAGAAGACGCAGAAGACAACAGGGGGATTCAAATCACTGTCCGATATGGAGAAGCGGGTTCGCCTGATTGACGGCCGGATGCCGGTTGACCGCACGGACGGTTTGTTTGAAGCGGTAGTTACGCAAAAGTTCCTTAATTCCGTCAAGCGGGATTTGGGTGAAGAGCTTGTGGCAGAGACGCCGGATAAGCAGCTGTTAAAGGTCATACCGGTTGGAATTATCGATACCGATCCGGCAGCAGATCCTTATCTGCCTTTTTTGGCAACGGATGAACCCGACGGATTTTTGATTCCTTTTCAGCAATTCGAGCGCGAATTCGTTTCGAAGGACGGCAAGGTAAGAATATCCGATCTGGAGTGGCGTTATGCTTTGGATTACAAACAGATGAGCATAGATAAAATCGAAGCTTTTTCCGAAGCCAACCGGGCGGTCCGCAGTTATTTCCGCGGCAAGCTTGGATCGGCGGAGGTTAATATTCCGGCGAGTGAAACGATCGCTTCCTTTCAGGGCAAGCAAGAAAAGCTTGACGTTATGATGCTGTCTTTGTACTCCCCGGTTATGCTCATGCTTGCTTTTTACTTGTATATGGCGGCCAATCTCGTCATTGAGCGGCAGAAGACGGAAATATCCGTGCTCCGAAGCCGTGGAGCAAGCCGGCTGCAAATTATGACAGCCTATTCGCTTGAAAGCCTGATGCTAGGAATAAGCGCGCTTGCCGTTGGGCCTTTTCTTGGCGTCGCTTTTACGAAAGTGCTTGGAGCATCGGGCGGATTTCTGGAATTTGTGCAGCGTTCTGCGCTTGACGTTAATTTGACGAGCAATGCTTACCGTTTAGCTGCAGCGGCAGTAGCCGGAGCAATCCTTCTTATCTTAATCCCGGCGTTTTTGGCGACCCGAGTATCGATCGTGAATCATAAGCAGCAGGCGGCCAGACTGACCAGGATGTCCTTCTGGCACAAGACGGGCATCGACATACTCCTTGTCGGTCTAGCTCTGTATCTGCTCTACAATTTCAATAACAGGCAGGAGGATTTGAAGCGTCTAGCCCTGAATTCGGATGCCCTGCAGGTGGATCCGCTGCTGTTTCTGATGCCCGCGCTATTTGCGTTGGGAGCCGGACTGCTGGTGCTAAGGATCTATCCATGGTTTATTCGGCTTGTTTATTGGGCGGGGCGTAAGTGGTGGCCGCCGGCTCTGTATAATACGCTGATTCAAATCAGCCGCTCATCGGGCCAGTATCTGACGATCAAGGTATTCCTGGTTCTGACGGTGTCGACCGGACTGTTCAGTGCCAATGCGGCTCGGACCATCAACGATAACATGGATAGTAAAATCCAATATAACATCGGCGCGGATATGACCTTGACTACGCGTTGGGAGAGCGATGCTCCACCGCCAATTATGCAAGGGGCCGAGCCTCAGGTTCAGAACGCGCAAGAATCCGGCTATAGGCAAGTTCAATATACCGAACCGCCTTTCGAGCCGTTTCGGGAGCTGAAGGGCGTTCAAGCAACGGCAAAAGTATTCCGGAAGGAAGGGGCGAGATTCAGCGCGGGCAGCGCGAAAAAAACAAACGGGGCTGCCACTCTGGTTGGGATCGATACGATGGATTTTGGTCAAACCGCCTGGATGAAGGACAATCTTCTTGATTATCCAATGAACAGCTATCTCAATCTTATCGCAACCAATCCAAAGGCGGTTCTGATCTCGAAGTCATTGGCCGATGCCGCGAAGGTAAAGCCCGGAGATCCGATCTCGGTTTATTGGGACGGACTGGATGAAGCCATGTTTACCGTTTATGGCATTATTGATTATTGGCCGGGCTGGAATCCTCTTCCTTCCGCTGCCGATGGAGAAGAAAAACCCGCAAAGCCTAATCTTATCGTTGGCAATCTAAGTACGATTCAGAACAGGCTGGCGGTAGAGCCTTACGAGGTATGGCTTAAATTGAAGGAGGGCATCTCCAGCCAATCGATTTATGACCAATTAACCTCATCGAAAATGAATATTACTAGTCTTCATGATGCAAGGCAGGAGCTGATTGCTTCCAAAAACGATCCATTCCGGCTTGCGATTAACGGAGTGATGACGCTTGGCTTCGCGATATCGATGCTGATCAGCTTCTTTGGCTTCCTATTGTTCTGGGTGCTCGCTTTATCCGGCCGTACGCTGCAATACGGGGTTTTGCGGGCGATGGGGATCCCTTTCCCGCAAATTATCGGGATGCTGCTCAGCGAGCAGCTTCTTACTTCCGGAGCAGCGGTCATTATCGGCGTGGTAATAGGCAATATGATCAGCGAGCTGTTTGTTCCGTTGTTCGAAATGTCGTTCGCAACGGCAGAGCAGGTCCCGCCGTTCGAAATTGTCTATAAGCTGAGCGATTATTTGCAGCTTTACGGTATCGTTGGCTTCACTCTAACAGTTGGTCTGCTTATACTTGGCTACCGGCTGTCCCGGACTCGAATTGCCCAAGCGCTGAAGCTGGGGGAGGAATAAACGGTGATCAAATGCGAGGAGCTTGTCAAGATTTACAAAACCGCCGATCTCGAGGTCGTTGCTTTGCAAGGGCTGGACATGACGGTGGAAGCCGGAGAGCTGATGGCCATTATCGGCAACTCGGGAAGCGGAAAATCTACTCTGCTCAATATGCTCGGAGGCCTTGATAAACCATCTGCGGGAAAGCTGTTTGTGGACGGTAAGGACTTACTGGCATTTGGCGAGAAGGAGCTGGTGAGCTATAAGCGGGAGACGGTTGGTTTCGTATGGCAGAATAACGCGCGCAATCTCATCCCTTATCTGACCGCCCTGGAGAATGTGGAGCTGCCTATTCTGTTGAAAGGCAGACGCCGCAGAATGCGGGCGATCGAGCTGCTTGAAGCGGTTGGGCTTGGCCATCGATTGAAAAACAAGCTCAGCGAGCTTTCCGGAGGAGAGCAGCAGCGAGTGGCGATTGCCATTGCTCTGGCAAACGAGCCCAAGCTGCTTCTTGCCGATGAACCAACAGGCTCCCTGGATACGAAAACGTCTGAACAGGTACTTGATTTGTTTAGGAATCTGAATCAGACGTTAGGCATTACGATTGTCATTGTTACCCACGATCCGCTGCTTGCCCGCAAGGTTAATCGGGTTGTGCAAATTCGGGACGGCAAAACCTCCGCCGAGATGATCCGAAGAGAATCGTATGCCGATGAGCTCGCCAGACTGGATGCCGAGCATCTTCTTGCCGAGCAAGAAAGCCATATTGAATACGCCGTTCTCGATAAAGCGGGGCGACTTCAGATTCCCGCAGGTTATCTGAATGAACAAGGGTTCAAAGACAGCAACAAAGTACGTGTCCAAATGGAGGAAGGGCGGATTATTCTTTATCCCCAGGAAGGGAAGTAACGAAAAGAGGCTGGGAAGGCTGATGCAACAGACACCATGAGCGCTGCTAGGGCTATGCCATGATCCGCCCCGCAAGGGGCGGTTTAATGGAATATACAAGAGGTGAAAGGTGAGATGTATTTAATGATGAAACAAGGTTTGAAGCGTTATTTTTCGGGGCTGCTTGCCATCGCTCTGATGATGGCGTCCATGTCGCTAACCATGCTGCCGAAACAGGCGGAAGCGGAAGCAAGCACGGTGAAAGTGGTAACGGATTTCGAGGATGGCACGGTTCAAGGCTGGCATGGACGCGGAGGCAATGAAGTGCTTGCAGCTTCGGGAGCCGCGGCACACACAGGGACATACGGTCTTCAAGTAACGGGAAGATCGCAAAGCTGGAACGGCCCGCAGCTTGATGTCACATCCATTATGACGGAAGGGAAAACCTATGCGCTAAGCGCCTGGGTCAAGCTTCCGGCAGGCACGGCGGCTTCATCGGTGTCCATGACGGTTCAGCGTACGACAAACGGAACAACGTATTATGAAGGAGTCACTTCCGGGAATGTTACGGCAGACGGCTGGGCGAAATTTAGCGGTCAATATCAATTAAAACAACCGATCGAAAGCCTTTCCGTTTATTTTGAAGCATCCTCTAACCCAACGCTCGACTTCTATGTAGACGATTTTTCCATGGAACAGCTTCCGGAACCGGAACCAATCGTTATCCAGCAGGATATTCCGTCCCTGAAGGATGTTTTTAAGGATGATTTCAAGCTTGGAACAGCGGTATTGGTTAATGAAATCGAAGATTCCAATAGTCCGGATGCGCAATTGGTGAAGAAGCATTTCAACAGCTTGACTGCCGGCAATGAGCTGAAATGGGATGCTACGGAGCCGCAGGAGGGACAGTTCAACTTCACCCGCTCGGACAAGATTGTTGATTTTGCGGTGCAGAACGGTATTGCCATGCGCGGTCACACGCTGATCTGGCATTCCCAAACTCCGAATTGGGTGTTTTACGACGAGAATGGAAACCTGGCAAGCAAAGAGCTGCTGTTCGCCAGGATGAAGCGCCATATTGAGACGGTCGTTGGCCGCTACAAGGGCAAAATCTATGCCTGGGACGTTGTTAACGAGGTGCTTGAGCCAGGTGATAAACAGCCGGGAGGTCTCCGCAATAGCTTATGGTACAAAATCGCAGGAGAAGAATTTATCGAGAAGGCCTTCGAATATGCCCATGAAGCGGATCCAAATGCAAAGCTGTTTATTAACGACTACAATACGAACATGCCGGAGAAGCGGCAGGATCTTCATGATTTAATTAAACGGCTAAAGGATAAAGGCATTCCCGTTGACGGCGTCGGCCATCAGACGCATATCGGAATTGAGTCTCCGCAGGTTCAAGAGCTCGATGATATGATACAGGCGTTTACGGATTTGAACATTGAGCAGCAGATAACCGAGCTCGATATGAGCGTTTATACCAATGACAATGATGCTTACGACACATTCCCTCTCGAGCTTCAAATCAAACAGGCGAAGCGGTATAAGGAAATTTTCGACGTATTCAGGAAGCATGCAGACCAGTTAACCGCCGTTATATTCTGGGGCAAGGACGATTTGAATACTTGGCTGCGCACCTTCCCGGTCAACCGCAATAATTGGCCGCTGCTCTTTGACGAAAGGCTGCAGGCGAAATATGCCTATTGGGCATTAGTTGATCCAAGCAAGCTTCCGGTAGACATTCAGCAAACAACGGCCGCTAACGCTAGTGCGGTTATCGACGGAAAGCTGGAGGATGCGTGGAGCAAGTCTCCGGCGGTTTCCATCCTGAATGAAGGAACTCCCGTGGCAACCTACAAGACGTTATGGGATGCGGACCGGCTTTATATCGCGGTTGACGTATCGGATACAAGCACGAACGGCAATGATGCGGTAGAAGTATTCATAGACGGCAATAACGGGAAAACAACCGCATACGAAGAGGACGACAAGAAATACACGTTCCGCCGGAGCGGTGCGAATCCGGGCAAACCTGCCGAATACAAAGCGGTGAAGCTTGCAGAAGGAGGATACCGGATCGAAGCGGCCATTCCGGTTGATGGCTTATCTCTTAATAAAAAGCTTGGTCTTGATGTTCGCGTTGTTGATAAAGCGGGAAGCACGACAACCAAAACCTCCTGGAACGACAGAACGGGTTCGCAGGATTCGGATACGTCCAAATTTGGCGTCTTAACCCTAGTAGAAGGGCCTCAATTTACGGAAGCTCCGAACGGAACTCCCGTTATAGACGGAACAATAGATTCCGTCTGGAGCAAGGCCAATATCATTACAACGGACAGATGGGTGCAAGGGACAAAAGGAGCGCAAGCAAAGGTTAGAACACTGTGGGATGCAGGACGTTTATACGTACTCGCGGAAGTGACGGACTCGCTCTTGTCCAAGGCAAGTCCAAACGTATGGGAGCAGGACTCGGTAGAAATATTCGTCGATCAGAATAAGGGAGGAACCGCCAGCTATCAGGCCGATGACGGACAATACCGGATTAACTTCGACAACGAGCAAAGCGTAAATCCGGGCTCTTTAAGCGGCAATCTGTCATCCGCGGTAAAACGTACGGCTAACGGTTATCTGGTGGAAGCCTCCATTAAATGGAACGGTGCTCCGCCTGCTGCAGGAGCAATCATTGGCTTTGACGTACAGGTTAACAATGATGAAGACGGCGACGGGAAACGAGACAGCGTGGCGATCTGGAATGACCGTTCCGGCCTGTCTTATACGAACACTTCCGGCTTTGGGCTGTTGAAGCTGTCAGGAACAAAGTAAATAGAAAAAGAAAAAACGAGGTGTCCCATCGTCATTTTCATGACTTATGGGACCCCTCGTTTTTTTACAGACGGTTCATCAAATTATTTGCAAGCGCTTACGAAATTAATGTTCCGCAATAATCCATTAGGCGAATACGGTACTTTGCTTACGGTATTCATTGGCGCTTGAGCCGGTATATTCCTTGAATTTCTTATAGAACCAATCAATTTCCGTGTACCCCACTTGATTGGCTATCTCATAGATTCTCATATCCGTTTGCTCCAAAAGAAACTTTGCCTTCTCCATTCGCTGTTGAAGCAGATATTCGTTAAACGACATGCTTTCTTGATCTTTGAATTTCTGGCCAAGATAAGCGCAGTTAAAGTGAAGCATGTTTGAGATTTTTTTTAACGTAATATTCTCGTGAAGCCGCTCCTGAACGTATTGCTTGACCAAATCAATGATGGACGGATTTTGATTTTTTTTATTTTCGTAGCTTAAGGTTAACCGCTTGGAATGGGCAGGCTGTACATCCAGTTCTTTCTTTACCTTGTACAGGCTGGCCGCCAGATCCTCCGGCAGTACGGGATCGGCTATGTAATCGCTTACTTGTAAGGCCATTGCTTTCCTCAGCAGCTGGAAATCATGACTGCCCCCCAAAAGAATAATAGAGACACGGCTATGTTCGCGGATCTGTTCGCAGATCTGCATTCCGATAGTCTGCGAGAATTTGAGATCTATAAGAATAAGGTCGAACGTCTGCGTACGGAGAATAGCTTGAGCGTCAGAGAGAGAATCCGCATAGTCATGAAGCCGGAAGCCGTACTGCTCCCAAGGTAGCATCAATCTGGTCTCTTCTCTCGATATCGCGTCGGGATGAACAAGCAATGCTTTATACATAAAGCCGAACCTCGCTTTCTGTAGGATTGTCTCTGACGGATTATGGTTTTTATTATTGTTCAAGACTTGGGCAGGTGACAATGTGCATTTTTTTATCCATCATCCATTTGTTTACCTCTTCGGTTCAGGGATACCCGACAAGCCGCGCCATTCCTCGAAACCTATAAATTGACAGGTCATTGATCTATGGACCGGCAGGTTGTTGCTCCGAAATGTAAGCGCTACACTTTTTCCTGTAAACCATTTTAGGGGGGACCAATATGCAAGTGAGAAAGACGGTTATGATGCTGTCGACTTTGGTGCTGGCTGCTTCTTTAACCGCATGCAGCGGTGGCGGCAGCAAAAACGGAAATGGAAGCGGGAAAAACACGGATACGCCCGCAAGCAGTAACGCAACAGCCTACAATAACGCCGCGGCGTCAAACAACGCAGGCAATGCGGAAGAGGATGCTTCATCGCCAGAGATGGATTTCGACATGGGCGGGCGGACCATCAAGGTTGTGTCCTGGTGGGATATGACGATTGGCGAAGACAATCCGGACAATATCCAGCGGAAGAAGAATCTGGAGGAGCTTGAGAAAAAGCATAATTTCAAGATGGAGTTCGTAGCGGTCGATTATGGCGAATACCAGCAAAAGGTTGTCGCTTCTCTGCTTGCTGGCGAGCCGCTTGGCGACATTGTGCGTCTGGGTAAAAACTACACCATTCCGACTTTGGTGCAGCAGGATCTGTTATGGCCGGTAGACGAATACACGAAAAATACGAAAGTATTTAATCCGAAAGCCTCCGAATTTATGTCGTACAATGGCCGCGGGTATGCTTTCTCCGAAGGACAAGGCAATTTGATTACCGGCATTTTTTATAACCGTACCCTTTTGAACAAGCTTGGCATTAAATCTCCTCAGGAGTACGTGAGCGAGGACAACTGGAATTGGGATACGTTTACTCAAGTCGCAAAAGAAGCGAACAAAGATACGAATAATGACGGCAAGCTCGATACATGGGGACTTGCGTCGGCCGGCTTTATGGATCCTGCGCTGGTATCCAACGAAACGAGCCTGACCAACGGGGATAAGCAAAATCTGGACGATCCGAAGACCGTTGAGGTATTTAACTTCCTGTCCAAGCTGGCAACCGAGAAGGTTGCCCGGCCAACGGAAGGCGGGGACTGGACGGAGCCGGGACAATTTTTCCGTCAAGGCAATACGCTTATGTACGCGGGAGCCATGTATGAGATTGGCGGCTTAAAAACGGACATGAAGGATTACGATATCGGCTTTGTGCCATTCCCGAAAGGTCCAAGCGCAACTGCTTACCATTCCGCTGAAGGCGCGTTCCAAGCTCTGACCATTCCGAAAAGTGTCCAGAATCCCGATCAGCTGATATACATCTGGGAGAAGATCAACGACATCGATTCGATTTACGACTATCCGGACCAAGCGACGCTGGAGAGCAATTTCACCGACGAGAACGATATCAAAAACGCCCGCGACGCAGGCGCAGGCATGCTGGTGCTCGACAGCGCGACATTCCCTAAATTCCCTTACTACGACATGATCGGGGAATTGACTTCGGGCAATTCGGTATCCACCGTTATCGACAAGTATAAAGCGCAGGCCCAGGCTGCCATTGATGAGGTCTACAAAAAGTAATCAGTAAAGCTCGTAGCGACAGTCCCCATTTGAACGATCTCTCATTTGAATGATCTCAGGTGGGGACTGTTGCTGAAATGAAATCTCTTGCCGCAGGAGGGGAGCAGAGTTGAGCATCAAAAGAAGAAAGCGCTACGGAATTGCCATACTGGTTCTACTCGTATTTTTTTTGTCCATTTGGGCTTTCTACCCTTCGGGTCAGCCGAATAACGGACGCGCTCAGGCCATGGGCGGGTTTCAGGCGATTACCGATTCAGGTGATAAAGACGGTTATACCGAATACCTGAAAAGCTTCTCTGGCGATAATAGGCCGTCGAAGGTTATCCGTATAGAAGGCGAAAGCTTCACGGATACCGTTGGAGAAGGTTTCGAAGTGGCCGATCATCCGGATGGGCTTGACGGGAAAGCGGTTATTACGCCGGACACGGGTTCCATTAGCTGGAAAGTTCCCGTGGAAACAGCAGGATTATATAATGTGCGAATCCATTACTACCCCATTGATGGCAAAAGCTCCGCAATTGAACGCAAGCTTGCCATTAATGATGAACTGCCGTTTACCGGGGCGGAGGATTTGCTGTTTGACCGGTTATGGGGCAACCGCGATGCCGGAATCAAACGGGATGACCGCGGGAACGATCTGCGTCCGAGACAAGTGGAGAAGCCCATGTGGCAGCTTAAACCTTTAATGGACAGCGAAGGCTATTACGAGGACCCCTATTTGTTTCACTTCGACCAAGGCATGCAGAAGATTACTCTTACGGCTTCGCGGGAGCCGATGGCAATTGACTATATCGAGCTGTATCAGGAGAAACCGGTCAAATCCTATGAGGACGTGAAAAAGGATTATGAGGCGGAAGGCCTTAAGCCTGTCAAAAATCAGTACTTGATGATTCAGGCCGAGGATGCGGTGCTCAAATCGTCTCCAACGCTGTATCCGTTGTCTGACAAGTCAAGTCCGGCCGTTATTCCTTACGCCGTATCGAAGATCAGGATTAACGCAATCGGCGGCGTGAACTGGAAGCTTCCGGGACAGTGGCTGGAGTGGGAAGTGGATGCGAAGGAAGACGGATTGTACCAGATTGCATTAAAAAGAAAACAGGATCAGCTTCGCGGCGTGTACAGCACGCGCAGTCTCATGATTGACGGCGAATATCCTTTCAAAGAAATGAAGCAGATTCCGTTTAATTTCGGTATGGATTGGAAAATGGACGTGATGGGCGGGACGGAACCCTATCTATTCCATTTAACAAAAGGCAAGCATACGCTTCGTCTGTCCGTATCCCTAGGCGAGATCGCTCCGCTGCTACAGACGATTGAATCAAGCGTCCTGCAGCTTAATGAGATATACAGAAAGATTCTGATCATTACCTCCAACTCTCCGGATCCCTATCGCGATTATCAGCTTGAGAAGCGGATTCCGGAAATGACTGAGGTCTTCAGAACGCAAGCGGCGGCGATTAAAAGCGTTGCCGATTACCTTGAACAGTCTACAGGCGAACATAGCGATAAAGTGGCGGTACTCGATACAATGGTGAGCCAGCTTGAAGAGATGGCCGCAAAACCGGAAACGGTGGCTAAACGATTGATCGCGTTCAAAACAAATGTAGGCGGACTTGGGACATGGATTTTGAACGTGCGCGTTCAACCTTTGACCTTGGATTATCTGATTGTATCGTCGCCTGATTCCAAGCTGCCAAGAGCTCAGGCGACGTTTGGCCAAAAAGTAAAGCATGAGCTTGGCGGCCTGCTGGCCTCGTATACGGAGGACTACGACAGCATCGGCAATACGAAGCAAAGCGATAAATCGATTACCGTATGGATCACGACGGGCAGGGACCAGGCGCAGGTATTAAAGAGCTTGATTGACGAAAGCTTTACGCCGGAGTCCGGCATTTCGGTGAAGCTCAGGCTTGTTCCGGCCAATATTCTTCTGCCTGCGACGCTGGCTGACGAAGGGCCCGATGTTGCCATGCAGATAGGGGAGGACGTACCGGTCAACTATGCGATGAGGAAAGCGGCGGCGGACTTGTCCGTGTTCCCTGATTTCAAGGATGTGGCTTCAAGGTTCAACGAAAGCGCGCTGGTTCCTTACAAATACGGCGGTGGGGTATACGCATTGCCGGAGCAGCAGACGTTCCCCATGCTGTTCTACCGGAAAGACGTTCTGGAGGAAATCGGCTTAAAGCCTCCAAAAACCTGGCAGGACGTTTACAACATGATCTCGGTCCTGCAGAAGCATAATATGGAGTTTTTCCTGCCAATCGACGATGTGACGAACAACGCGAATCTTACGCCAAATGCCGCTTTTTCCATGATGCTCTATCAGAACAACGGCAAGTTTTATTCCGATGACGACAAGAAGAGCGCGCTTGATTCGGATATTTCGATGGAGGTCTTTAAAAAATGGACGCAGTTCTATACCAACTACAAGTTTCCGTTGAAAGCGGACTTCCCGAACAGGTTCCGTACCGGAGAAATGCCAATCGGAATTGCGGATTACACGACGTATAACAATCTGACGGTTATGGCGCCGGAAATTAAAGGATTGTGGGACTTCACCGTGGTGCCCGGAACGGAATTGCCGGACGGCACGGTCAATCATGAAGTGGCCAGCCATACAACCTCTGTCATGATGCTCGAGAATGCCAAGGATAAAGACGCGTCATGGACGTTTATGAAATGGTGGACCAGCAAAGAAACGCAAATTGCATTTGGACGCGAGATGGAGGGACTGCTTGGCGAAGCCGCACGGTATCCGACCGCTAACATCGAAGCGCTGGAGGAACTGCCTTGGCCGGTGAAGGATTATCAAAATCTTGAAAGCCAGTGGCAATGGGTTGAAGGGATTCCTCAGGTTCCGGGCGGATATTTCACCGGACGCCATCTGGATAATGCCTTCCGCAAAGTCGTCAACGGCAATGAGAATCCCCGCGAGGCTTTATCCGACTATATCTTATACATCAATGATGAAATCGCGATAAAGCGAAAAGAATTTAAACTACCAAACTAGCCAGAGGTGAAATCGATGCCTGAAACGAGTCAAACCGTATCCGTACCTGTTCCCGGGCCTGATCTCCTCCGGCAGCCGGTTAAGGTATCCAAGTGGGCGCAAGCGTTCAAAGAGATAAAAAGAAGCAAGCATTACTATATCCTGATGAGCCCGTACATGATTATTTTCACCCTGTTTACCATTATTCCGGTTGTATTTTCGATGTGTCTCAGCTTTTTCTATTTCAATATGCTCGAATTTCCGAGATTCGTAGGCTGGGACAATTACTCCAGGCTGTTCTTGAATGATGACGTCTTTATGATTGCCTTGCGCAATACCTTTATGTTCGCCATTATTACGGGACCCATAAGCTATTTCGCCTGTTTCCTGTTTGCCTGGATCATTAATGAGCTATCGCCGAAGATCCGCGCCGTTATGACCTTGATTTTTTATGCACCATCGATTTCGGGTAATGTGTATTTCATTTGGCTTATCGTGTTTTCCGGTGACCGTTACGGTTATTTGAACGGTTTCCTCATTAAATTCGGATTTATTCTCGAACCTATCCAATGGCTGACCAATGAAAAATACATCCTTACGATCGTCATTATCGTGCAGTTATGGCTTAGCTTGGGCACCAGCTTTCTGGCCTTTATAGCAGGGCTTCAGACCATCGATAAATCACTGGTTGAAGCAGGCGCAGTGGATGGCATCCGCAACCGGTGGCAGGAGCTGTGGTTCATCACGCTTCCTTCGATGAGACCCCAATTATTATTCGGTGCCGTCTTGCAGATCACGGCTTCGTTCGCCGTGGCGGATGTCTCCATTGCTCTGGCGGGCTTCCCAAGCGTCAATTACGCCGCGCATACGATCGTGACGCATTTGATGGATTACGGCACCATCCGTTTTGAGATGGGTTACGCTTCAGCCATTGCGACGGTGCTGTTCCTGATCATGGTGGGGGCCAACAAGCTGACCCAGAGGCTTCTAAGAAAGGTCGGTGAGTGATTTGAACAGTTGGACAGCAGCTTTCCGGATTCAAAAAAAGCTTAACCGTTCCTTCACCGTCAGCTTTTTGTTATTCCTGCTCCTTGCCGTATTTGGCTTGTTTATGGCTATACCGCTGGTCTATGCCGTCAATAACGCATTCAAGCCGCTCGACGAGCTGTTTATATTCCCGCCGAGAATTATGGTTAATAATCCGACGCTCGACAACTTCTTCGACTTGTTTGCTTTAATGGGGAATTCCTGGGTTCCGTTGTCCCGTTATATTGCCAATACGCTTGTCATTACGCTGGTCGGGACCTTCGGTCATATTCTGTTTGCGTCAGCGGCCGCGTATCCGCTGGCGAAACATAAATTCCCGGGATCCCAGATTATTTTCTCGGCGGTCGTATTGTCCTTGATGTTCTCCGGTACGGTTACGGCAATTCCAAACTACATGGTCATGTCCTGGTTAGGCTGGATCAATACGCATTTATCGATTATTGTTCCATCCTTGGCTTTCCCTCTGGGATTATTCCTGATGAAGCAATTCATGGAGCAGATTCCGGATGCGCTGGTGGAAGCGGCCAAGATCGACGGGGCCAGCGAGTATCGGATTTATTGGCAGATTGTTATGCCTAATGTGAAGCCGGCTTGGCTGACTCTTATGATTCTTCAATTTCCTATGCTGTGGGGCTCAGACGGAGGCAACTTTATTTACAGCGAGAATCTGAAGACACTTCACTACGCACTAGGACAAATAGCGCTTGGAGGCATTGCCAGGGCAGGCGTTGGCGCCGCTGTTGCGCTTATCCTGATGGTCGTTCCAATCACGCTCTTTATCATCTCCCAGAGCAGTGTCATCCAGACGATGGCAACCTCGGGAATGAAAGAGTAGAAGGGAGTCCTGCTTGATGCAGATACAGAAAAAAATATTTCTCATCCTTGCGCTTTCCTTGTTATTGGGCATAAGCGCGGGAAGCACCAGGGTAATGGCTGCGGACGGGGCGGAATCCTATAACTATTCCTATTGGGGGCTGACAACCGCGGCTCCGGCTGCCTATCAGGCGAATGCATTGTGGAACGGCGAAAGCATGGGAGCAGGCGCTTTTAAAGAGCCAAGCGACTTCCATGTGACCGGGGATCGGCAAGTTTACGTGCTGGATTCGGGCCATAACCGCGTCGTTGTGCTGAACGATAAATTTCAGCCGGTGCAGACGATCAGCTCTTTTATCCGGGACGGAAAAGAAGAGACCTTCAATAACCCTCAAGGGCTGTTTGTTACGGACAGCAAGGAACTTGTGGTAGCCGATACCGGCAATAAACGGATTGTGCATCTCGATCGCGATAACAAGCTTGTCAAAATTATCGATGCTCCCAAATCCGATATGCTGTCCGAAAAATTCGACTTTCAGCCCGTCCGGGTTGTCGTCGATAAAGCTCAACGCATTTATGCCATGTCGGCCGGTGTATATGACGGATTTATGGAATTTAGCCCCGACGGCACGTTCACCTCGTTTGTTGGAGCCAACCGGGTTTCCTTTAATCCGACCGATTATTTATGGAAGATGCTGTCGACGAAAGCGCAGCGAAGCCAGATGGTGATGTTTACGCCAACCGAGTTTACCAACTTGGACATTGATCAGGAAGGCTTTATTTACGCGACTAACGGCCAGGACAGCGGGAATGTGAAAAAGCTGAATGCCCAGGGCAATGATATTTTGCGGCGAAACGGCTATTTTGCTCCGGAAGGCGATATTCGCTACATGAGCGCTACGGGACCATCCCGTCTAATTGACATAGACGTTGGCGACAGCGAGATTTATTCCATCCTTGACGCAAAACGGGGCAGAATTTTTACTTATGACGGAGATGGCCATTTGCTCTATGTGTTCGGTGGGTTAGGCAATCAGATGGGACAATTCAACACGCCTGTTGCGATTGAAAGGCTTGGAGATGAATTTCTTGTCCTGGATAAAGCGCTTGGAGAAATTACCGTATTTCAGACAACCGAATACGGCAGAACGCTAAATGAGGCTGTAAGAGCCTATTACAATGGCGACGAGGATAAGGCGTTTGCGTTGTACCAGGAAACAATCAGCATGAACGCAAATCTTGAATTTGCCTATGCGGGAATAGGCAAAGCGCTGCTGCGGCAAGGCGATTACCGCGAAGCCATGAAATATTTTAAGAAAAGCATGGATCAGAGAGGATATTCCAAAGCGTTCCTGCTCTATAGGAAAGAAGTGCTTCGCGAGTATTTCCCGGGCATTATGACAGGGGTTGTACTGCTCGGCATTGGTTGGTATGGAGTAGGCAAATACCGGAAGCGGAGAGGAGGGAAAAAGGTTGCCTTCATTAAGCAGAGAGCTCTATAAATATCCGTTGTACCTGATTTTTCACCCTTTTAACGGTTTCTGGGAGTTAAAGTATGAACGCAGCCGGAAGCTGAATCTGATCATTTCCTTTTCCGTCTTGTTTCTGCTGATCGTTATGAAAATTATGCAGACGCAATACAGCGGATTCGTGGTCAATATCGTATATCCGGACAATATAAACAGTCTGATGGAGTGCCTGTATGTAATTGTGCCTGTCTTATTCTGGTCGATAGCCAACTGGTCTCTTACCACCTTAATGGACGGGGAAGGCAAATTTGTCGATATTTTCACCTCGACCTGCTTTGCCTT
The DNA here is from genome assembly GCF_037147795.1 of Paenibacillus sp. MMO-177. NCBI lineage: Bacteria > Bacillati > Bacillota > Bacilli > Caryophanales > Paenibacillaceae > Paenibacillus > Paenibacillus sp. MMO-177. The sequence goes on from NZ_JBBCUR010000014.1 coordinate 118,301, forward strand.
GGTGCCGCTGCTCCTCATTCAATTGCCTTGGATAGGGCTTAGCAACCTGATTTCCTTGGAGGAAGTGTCCTTTTATCATTTTTTCAACAGCGTCTCCGTGCTGTGGTGTGCGTATCTGCTGTTTGTCGGTAACATGACCGTGCAGCAATATTCGCCGTCGAAGACGATCGGGACGATACTTCTGACGATTGCGGCAATGGCGTTTATGGCGTTCTTATGTTTACTGTTTTTTAGTTTAATTCAGCAGATGGTTGCTTTTGTGCAGGTTATACACCAAGAAATCGTGCTCAGGCGTTAGGGAGGAGGCTTTATAAATGAATAAGACCGGAATAAGCCTGCTGACCGGTTGCTGTCTGGTTGCGATGGTGATTGCCGGATGCTCGGACTCCGCGCCGGGCAACCAGACCGGAGAGGCAGACCAAGCCGTTATGGCTTTTACAAAAGGCAAGGCTTTGAGCGGAGCCTTCTCGGACCCCCGGCTTGCTGACATGAAAGGAGTGGCGGAGAATGATCAGCTCCGGTTATTCGCGGATGATCAGACCGGCGAAATTGCCGTACTTCATAAGCAAAGCGGAGAGGTGTGGCGCAGCAACCCTCCGGGCCGAAATGACGATTCCGTTGCGGCAGGCGTAAACAAGGATTTGTTATCGTCCCAGATCAAGCTGGATTTTTACAATAGCTTCGGGCAGCTCAATTCGATTAACTCCTATACGGACAGCGTCGTTAATAAACAGATCAGCATGGAGAAGCTTCCAAACGGGCTTAGCGTGACTTATCAATTCGGCAAGATGGAGAAGACGGTTGAGGATATGCCGAAAATGATGAGTGTCGAGCGCTTTGAATCATTAAACAAGAAGCTGGATAAAACCGGGCAGCGCGCATTAAAAATCGCTTACAAAGAAAACAAGGAGAAGACGGCCTACGAAAGAAATGACAGCGCGTTAAACGGTCTTCAGCTAGACCGTGCGTTAAAAGCGATCGAAGCCGCGGGTTATACCGAAGAAGACCTTAAACAGGATATGGAGGAGCTTCATTTCACCCAAGAGAAAACCGCGCCGAGAATTTTTAAAGCGACTATAAAGTACGCTTTGGACGGCAACAGTCTCGTTGCTTCCGTTCCGGTGGCCGACATCCAATACCCGGAAGAGTACCCGGTCAATAGCGTGTCTTTCCTCAATTTCTTCGGAGCGGGCGGAACAGGGGATAAAGGCTCGATGCTTGTTCCGGATGGCTCCGGCGCCCTGATTAACTTTAACAGCGGGAAAACCCGCTATCCTTCCTATCAGCAGGTTGTTTACGGGCAAGACAATACAACGGCGAGGACGGAAGATGCGGCAAGAGAAGAAGCGGTAAGACTTCCGGTATTCGGGATCATCCGCGGGGACAGCGCTTTCCTCGGCATTATTGAAGAGGGGGAGTCTGTGGCTACGATTAATGCGGATATAAGCGGAAGGTTAAACAGCTACAACTATGTTTACCCAAGTTTTAATGTCATCAATAAAGGCCAGGTTACGCTTGACGCAAACGGTCAGCAGCGTTCCCTTCCCAAGTTTCAAGAAAACCCGATGAAATCCGATTTCGTTGTCCGTTATGCTTTCCTAAGCGGCGAGGATGCCAATTATCAGGGAATGGCGAGCTATTACAAGGAGTATTTGACGCAGAACAAGGCGCTCCCGGCGCAGGGAACAGTCTCCGTCAAGGAGGATATCCCTTTCTATCTTCAGCTTGATGGCAGCATTTCGGACAAAAAACATTTCATGGGCATACCTTACAGGGCTCTTGAATCGCTCACCACCTTTAGCGAGGCCAAGGATATCATTAATCAGATGAACCAGCTTGACGTGCATCAGATTAAGCTGAAATATGCCGGCTGGTTCAACGGCGGCGTGGATCATAAAGTGCCCAAATCCATTGACGTTGACGATGAGATTGGGGGCAGCAAAGGGCTGAAGGACTTTGCTTCGTTTGCAGCGGGTAACGGCGTCACGTTATTTCCCGATGTTGCGGTTCTTACAGCGAATACGGGCGCCGATTTTAATGAGACCAAATCGGCATCCCGAACGCTGAGAGGGGACCCTGCCGTCCTTTACCCGGTAGATCTGGCGTTAAATCGCCGGGATATAGCGAAGAGCCCGTCTTATATTGTTACCCCGAGGCTGGTGGAGAGCTATGTGGAATCGGCTTTAAAGGGACTCGGAAAATTCGAGGTACCAGGCATCTCGTTGCGAGACCTCGCCAATCAGTTGAATAGCGATTACCGAAAGCATAACCAAATAGACCGGACGGAATCGGAGCAGATCTCGCGCGAAGCGCTGGCGAAGCTGCAGGGTTTGCAGGTGATGGGCAACGGCGGCAATGCCTACGCGCTGCCGTATCTTTCGGACATAACGAATGCGCCGATGGGCAATAGCGGGTTTAAGCTCGAGGATGAGCAGATCCCGTTCTATCAAATGGTTATTCGCGGCAATGTCGAGTATACCGGCAGGCCGTACAATCTCTCGAATTATACGAATGAAAAGCAATACATTCTGAAATGCCTGGAATATGGAGCAAATGTTTATTTCGAATGGATTTACGAGCCGAACTATACCGTCAAGGACACGGACCATAACGAGCTGTACGCGGTGAACTATAAGCTCTGGCTGGACAAAGCGGCAACCATGTATCAGGAGGTCAACAAGGTGCTCCGGAATGTCCGGAATGAGCCGATTACCGGTCATGAGAAGCTGCAGGAAGGCGTGTATAAAACGGTATACGGCAACGGGATATCTATCATTGTCAACTATAACCGTTCTCAAGTGAATGTGGATGGCAAGACGATAGAAGCCGAGAGTTACTTGACGGGTGGTGACCAATCTTGAAACGAATGCTAAAGCTCGGCATGAAGCAACGAACCTATGCGGAGCAGAAAGCTCTGCTTGGCTTTCTGTTCGTTTTACCCTGGCTGCTTGGGTTTATCTTTTTCTTTATTATTCCTCTGATCAACTCTTTCCGGTATAGTCTCAGCAAGATTGATGCGAATTCATCGGGGATTCAGATCAGTTTTATCGGCTTCAAAAACTATGTAAATGCCTTGACCGTAAATACAAGCTTCAACCGTACCTTGACGGAATCGATTCTTAACATGGTCGTTAACGTCCCGTTAATCGTTATTTTCAGCTTGTTCCTGGCCGTTCTCCTGAACCAGAAATTTATCGGCCGTTCAATTGCCCGTTCGATATTCTTCCTGCCGGTCATTCTAGCATCGGGAGTCATTATGACGCTGGAGACTTCCAGTCTTGTCCAAGCCGTCAATGACCAGAATCAGGGCACGGGCGGAGCTATCCATGCTTTAGGTGCCTATGAGCTGGCAGGATTGATGCAGGATGCGGGCGTAAGCGAGAGCATCGTTAATTATTTGACTAGCGCGGTGGAACGGATCTACCAGATTGTCAGTCAATCGGGCGTGCAGATTCTGATCTTCCTGGCCGGCATCCAGACGATCTCTCCGCAGCTTTACGAAGCTTCCAAGATGGAAGGGGCAACGGGCTACAAGTCGTTCTGGAAGATTACTTTCCCGATGGTCAGCCCGCTCATTCTGGTCAATATGATCTATACCATTATTGATTCTTTCTCGCGGAACGACATGACGGATCTGATCAAAGAAACGGGCTTTACCAACTTTGATTTCGGACTGAGCTCGGCAATGGCTTGGCTGTACTTCGTTTCTATTATGCTGATCCTGCTTATCAGCTCCTATATTGTTTCGAAGAAGGTCTTCTACCAAGAATAGAAAGCAGGTGATTTTGTTGATCCTAGCCCGATTGTTATCGCTTGAAAGCTGGAAACGCTGGGTTTGGTCGTTTGTTCGGCTCGTGCTGATTGCCGGCCTGTCATTTGTCATTCTGTATCCGATTATTCAAAAGATATCTACCGCCATCAAAGCAAAAACCGATCTATATTCGCCTATTGTCGTTTGGATACCGGAGCATTATTCCCTTGAGAATTTCAAGAATGCCATATCCATCATGGACTACTGGAAAACGCTGCTCAACACGTTTACTTTGTCGGCGACAACGACCATTTTAACGGCCATTTCTTGCGCGCTGGCGGGTTACGCTTTTGCGAGATTGAAGTTCAGGGGCAGCAATCTGCTGTTTGCGGGAGTCATTCTAACTATCATGGTGCCGCCGACGACAATTCTTATCCCGATGTACCTGAATCTAAAGGACTTTACTCTAATGGGTTTGATCCCCCTTATTACGGGGAAATCCGTGAATCTGCTGAATTCGTATTGGCCGTTTATCCTGACGTCCATTACGGCGAACTCCTTGAAAGCCGGTCTGTACATCTTTATTTTTCGCCAGTTTTTCCGTGGAATTCCGAGGGAAGTGGAGGAAGCAGCCTACATGGACGGAGCAAGCGTCGGGCAGACTTTTCTGCGGATTATGCTGCCTAACGCGGTTCCTTCCATTATTACGGTCCTGCTGTTCTCTTTTGTCTGGCAATGGAACGACAGCTTCTTTACCACAACGTATTTGACCTCGAGCAACGTCATGTCGACGCAGCTGTCTTCCTTGCCTTATAACCTGTCTATCATTCTCGGAAACGACGCTTCTGCCAAGGATCCTTTCTACTTGAGCATGGTACAGGACACGGGGATTTTGCTGGCGATACTGCCGCTTATTGTTTTATATCTGTTCGTACAGCGATATTTCGTTGAAAGCATTGAACGGACGGGACTTGTCGGGTAATTCAAAACGAATTGTTTTTGTCGATAAAACCTGCCTCTATACGCGGCCGCTCTTCTTCGAGCGGCCGAGGTAGAGGTTTTCTCATTTCAATAGAAAGAAGGTTTCTTATGTTTCCTTTTCGCAAGAGCCCAGCATTTATTCTTTCAGCAATTATTCTGACCGCTGTTATTTTGGTGCTGGCGTTGAATAAATCCGGTGAAACCGTCGAAGCTCCCGTTACGGCAAAGATTGACGAATCACCAGCTTCTGAAAAGCCAGATCCCGGCACGGAGCCGGCCAAGCAGTCTGCCGAGGTTAACTCTCCATCCGTCCAGACGGATATTCCGTCGCTTGCGGATACGTTCAAGGAGGAGTTTTTTATTGGAGCCGCTCTTGAGCCCGGCCAGACAAGCGGGTTGTCGGCGGAGCTCATGAAGAAGCAGGTGAATATGGTTGTCGCGGAGAATGCTATGAAACCGGCCTCCATCCAGCCGATTGAGGGCCAGTTCCAATGGGAGCAGGCCGATCGGATCGTTGCGTTCGCCAAGGCAAACGGCATGGCGGTTCGCTTCCATACTCTCGTATGGCATAACCAGGTGCCGGATTGGTTCTTCCTTGACGCAGACGGAAAGCCGATGGTTGACGAGACCGATGCCAAGAAGCGGGAAGCCAACAAGAAGCTTCTGCTGGGCCGTCTGGATGCTCATATTCGGGCAATCGTGGGACGTTACAAGGAGGATATCCAATATTGGGACGTTGTTAATGAAGTCATAGAACCGGCTGATCCTGACGGTATGCGGAACAGCAATTGGTACAAAATTACGGGAACCGATTATATTGAAACAGCTTTTCGCGCGGCGAGGGATGCGGGAGGGCCCGGAATAAAGCTGTATATCAATGACTATGGCACGGATGATCCGAGAAAGCGCGATCGCTTGTATGCTTTGGTTAAAGAGATGTTGGATAAAGGCGTTCCGATAGACGGCGTCGGCCATCAGACCCATATCAGCATTTATAGCCCTGCCATATTGAACATTATCGATTCTATGAAAAAATTCAAGGAGCTGGGGCTCGATAATCAGATTACCGAGCTTGATATGAGCCTCTATAATTGGAACGACCGCACCGATTTCGGAGACCAAGTGCCGGAAGAAATTTTACGGAAACAGGCGGAGCGTTACAAGGAATTATTCGAAGCCTTAAAGTCTAATAAAGGGCTTGTGAGCGCCGTTGTGTTCTGGGGAATCGCCGACGATCATACCTGGCTCAGCACATTCCCTGTCGAACGGACGGAAGCGCCGCTGCTCTTTGATAAAAAGCTGCAAGCAAAGCCCGCTTTCTGGGCAATAGCGGATCCATCAAAGCTTGATTAACCGGAGGTAGAGAACATGAAGAGCATGAATCCAAAAATATGGTTCAACAAGCCTGCAGCCAAGTGGGACGAAGCGCTGCCGGTCGGAAACGGAAGATTAGGAGCTATGGTATTCGGCAGTCCGGACGGGGAAAGATTGCAATTAAACGAGGACAGCCTGTGGTTCGGCGGGCCGGTTAACCGAAACAATCCGGATGCGCTGGCGAATTTGCCCCAGATCCGAAAGCTGCTGTTGGAAGGAAGATTAAGCGAGGCAAACCGCCTCGCGGCCATTAGTCTGTCGGGCGTGCCGGAATCGCAAAGACATTATTTGCCTTTGGGCGATCTCCATCTGACCATGACGAATTCTGCCGGAGAAATAACCAATTATCGCAGGGAGCTTGACTTGAGCGAAGGAATAGTTCGAGTCAGCTTTAATAAAGGCGGATTCAGCTATACGAGAGAAGTATTTGCCAGTTACCCGGATCAAATTCTCGTCGTTCGCCTATCCACCGATTGTCCGGCCGGGCTGTCCTTGGATGTCCGGTTAGCGGGGATTCGAAACAGGCATTTGGATCAAACGGAACGAATAGACGAAACGGCGCTGCGAGTACTCGGCAAAGCCGGCGGCGAGGGCGGCGTTCGTTATGCCGCAGCTCTTCGCGTTCTGCCTGAAGGCGGTACAGCCAAGATTACCGGTGAATTTATGATTATCGAAGGCGCGCAAAGCATGACGTTGCTCTTGTCGGCATCCACCTCATTCCGTTATGAGGACCCGGCTTCCGAATGCAAGCGGATTATTGACGAGGCATCGTCTTATTCATACGAGCAGCTGCGCAGACGTCATGCGGAGGACTTTCGTTCTTTGTTCAACCGAGTTTCCATAAGCCTGGGCAGCCGCTCAAACGATCGGGAGAATGATATCGCTTTACTGCCAACCGATATGCGGCTTGAACGGATGCGGGAAGGGCAAGAAGACCACGACCTGCTGGGCTTATATTTTCAATTTGGCCGCTATCTGTTAATTTCCTCCAGCCGCCCCGGCTCGTTGCCGGCCAACCTGCAGGGGATATGGAATGACAGCCTAACGCCTCCATGGGATAGCAAGTTTACGATTAATATCAATACCCAGATGAATTATTGGCCTGCGGAAATCGGCAACTTGTCCGAATGCCACGAGCCGCTGTTTGATCATATCGAGCGAATGAGGGAGCCGGGACGCGTTACGGCGGCCGAGATGTACGGCTGCCGCGGCTTTGTCGCGCACCATAATACGGATATTTGGGCGGATACGGCGCCGCAGGATATTTATTTGCCGGCAACCTATTGGCCAATGGGGGCTGCTTGGCTGTGCCTCCATATCTGGGAGCACTATAGCTTCACGGGGAATAAGTCGTTTCTTGCTAAGCGTTATGGAACGATGAAGGAAGCGGCACTATTTTTCTTGGATTATTTGACGGAGCTGCCGGATGGCCGATTGGTAACCAATCCTTCCGTTTCTCCGGAGAATACGTATATCCTGCCGAACGGAGAATCCGGCACTTTATGTTATGGTCCCGCGATGGACAGCCAAATCCTGCACGAACTATTTACATGCTGTATTGAGGCTTCAACTCTGCTTGAGTTGGACGAGGATTTCAGGGGGCAGTTAATTGACGCGAGAGCAAAGCTGCCGAAGACCGGGATTGGGAGATATGGCCAAATTCAGGAATGGCTTGAGGATTATGAAGAAGCGGAACCCGGGCATCGCCATATCTCGCATTTGTTTGCTTTGTACCCGGGCAGCCAGTTCACGGTTCGCGGGACACCGGAATTAGCCGAAGCGGCACGGGTAACGCTGCAGCGCAGGCTTGCAAACGGCGGAGGGCATACCGGCTGGAGCCGGGCTTGGCTCATTAATTTTTGGGCACGTCTTGGGGACGGCGAAGAAACGTACCGGAATGTGCTGGCGCTGCTTCGTCATTCCACCCTCCCGAATTTATTTGACAATCATCCGCCGTTTCAAATTGACGGCAATTTCGGTGGAACGGCGGGAATTGCCGAAATGCTGCTGCAAAGTCACGCCGGCGAGCTGAATCTCCTTCCGGCTTTACCGGAAGCCTGGGCGGAAGGAAAAATAACGGGGTTGAAAGCCCGTGGAGGATATACGGTCGATTTGGAGTGGGACAGCAGCGGTCGATGGGATGCCTGCATTCAGGCAGCATTTACCGGACGCTGCGTGGTCCTTTCCGCTGCCGTCTTCCTCGTGTCCTGCGATGACCTTCCCGTTATTTTCGATCCTAAAGAGGATGGAGCGGTTGCATTCGATGCCGAGGAGGGGAAAGTTTATGTGCTCGGAGGCAGCTATAAGGCGGAATACTGCTATATCGCTGGGAAATGAAATCGAACCTATGAGAGGAGAATAACGATGACCCTATATGCTTCCGAGGAGCCTGTTGATTTTGGCTCGAAGACTTATCGCAATATGATTGCGAAATCATTGCTTGACAAAGGCAATAATAAGCGGCTGAAAGCCGCGATTGCCAAGGCGAAGAGAGGCGATGATGTTACGATTGCTTTTATTGGCGGATCGATCACGCATGGGGCGGGAGCTGAGCCTCTCCACACCGGCTGCTACGCTTACCTAACCTATACCGCTTTCAAAGAGAGGTTTGGTAAAGACGGGGGCGATCATATCCGTTTGATCAAAGCGGGAGTCGGAGGCACGCCTTCCGAGCTGGGCATGATTCGTTATGACCGCGACGTACGAAGAGACGGGGAGGCTGAGCCTGATATTGTCGTCGTTGAATTTGCTGTCAACGATGCCGACGATGAGACAAATGGAGTTTGCTACGAAAGTCTCGTGCTTAAAGCTCTTGCCGCTCGCAATGCGCCAGCCGTTATCCTGCTGTTCAGCGTGTTTGAGAACGATTGGAATTTGCAGGACCGGCTTTCCCTTGTCGGCAAGCAATATGGTCTGCCCATGGTAAGCGTGAAGGATGCAGTGACGGAGCAGTTCTACAAATCAAAGGAAGAAGGCCATGTCATCTCCAAGCAGCAATTTTTCAGCGACATTTATCATCCTACCAACGCGGGGCACCGCATTATGGCCGATTGTTTAAGCTGGTTATTCTCTGAAACCGACAAACATGCACCAAATGAGGAGGACATGCTCCTTAATAAGCCGCCCGTTTACGGCAATGATTTTGCAAACGTACAATTGCTGGATCGGAACAATTTCGAAGAAATAGCCATCCTGGCGGAAGGCAGTTTTCATGCTTATGATTCCGAGCTGCAGTTTGCCGAAATGGATGACCATCCCACGGGCACGCCCCTGTTCCCTTTCAATTGGATGCGTACACCGGAAGCCGGAAACGAGAGCTTCACCATGACGATTCATAGCAAAAGCCTGCTCCTCATTTATAAAAATTCCGGGAGCGATGATTTCGGAAACGCCGATATCCGGGTCGACGGAAAGCTTGTACGGGTGGCCGAATCCCATACAGTCGGGTGGACGCGCTGCCACGCCGTTATTTTGTATCGGGAACTTGCTTCGAAAGAACATACGGTAGAAGTCAATATGGCGGCTGGCAATGAGAATAAGCGGTTTACGATTCTTGGCTTCGGGTTTGTAAGATAAGAAGGTTAATAAACACATAAACATGTACATACAAGTTGCGATGATGTTATACTGTCTACAGACAAGTTAGTTATACCGAACTTCATTCAAAATTCATTAATCATAATGGAGGAACAAACATGAGTCTTGATGTGAGAGAGGCTATTAAGAACGGCAAAACAGTACTTGGAATCGAGCTGGGTTCTACCCGGATTAAAGCAGTTCTCATCGGTGAAGACAATACGCCAATTGCATCGGGCAGTCATGACTGGGAGAACAGCTACCTCAATAATATTTGGACGTACAGCCTGGAGGATATTTGGAAGGGCGTTCAAGACAGCTACCTGAAGATGGCGGGCGATGTGAAGCAGCGGTATGGCGTGGCTTTGCAAACGATTGGCGCCATTGGTTTTAGCGGAATGATGCACGGCTATATGGTGTTTGATCAGGCCGGCAATCAGCTCGTTCCATTCCGTACGTGGAGAAATAATATAACGGAGCAGGCTTCGGCGGAGCTGAGCGAATTGTTTAATTTCCATATTCCTCAGCGGTGGAGCATTGCCCATCTGTATCAAGCGATTCTGAATCAAGAAGCGCATATTGCGGACATTCATTTCCTGACCACTCTGGCGGGGTACATTCACTGGAAATTGACCGGCCGGAAGGTTCTTGGCGTAGGCGAAGCATCCGGCGTATTCCCGATTGATATCCATAAGGGCAGCTTTAGCGAAACGATGATTAATCAATTCAACGAGCGGATTGCGGCGAAAGAGCTCCCTTGGAAGCTCGAGGATATTTTGCCGCAGGTATTGGTTGCCGGCGAACATGCCGGCGTACTGACAGAGGAAGGCGCGAAGCTGCTGGACGTGTCGGGAGAGCTGCAGGCGGGAATTCCGTTCTGCCCTGCCGAAGGCGACGCCGGAACCGGCATGGTTGCGACAAACAGTATCGCGAAGCGCACGGGCAACGTGTCCGCGGGAACGTCGGTATTTGCGATGGTTGTTCTGGAGAAGGAACTGTCCAAGGCCTATGATGAAATCGACCTCGTTACGACGCCTACCGGCAATCTGGTCGCCATGGCTCACTCCAACAACTGTTCGTCCGATCTGAATGCATGGGTTGGCCTGTTTGACGAATTTGCCAAGGTAATGGGCCTGGACGTTGACGCAAACAAGCTGTACGGTACTTTGTACAACTTGGCTCTGCAAGGCGATCCGGATGGCGGCGGTCTGCTTGCTTACGGCTATCTCTCGGGCGAGCACATGACGCATTTCGAAGAAGGCCGTCCATTGTTTGTGCGTTCCTCGGAGAGTAACTTCAATCTGGCGAATTTCATGCGCGTCCATTTGTTTACGGCACTTGGAGCGCTGAAGATCGGCATGGATATTCTTCTTAAAGAAGAGGAAGTAAAGCTGGACCAGATTCTGGGTCATGGCGGTTTATTCAAGACGGAAGGCGTTGGCCAGAAGATCATGGCGGGCGCTCTGAACGTTCCCGTATCCGTAATGGAGACAGCGGGCGAAGGCGGAGCGTGGGGGATCGCCTTGCTTGCTTCCTATATGATGAACAAAACAGAGAACGAAACGCTGGAAGGCTTCCTGAACGGGAAGGTGTTTGCGGGCAAAGCCGGCTCGCAGGTTTCCCCTGATCCGAAGGATGTAGATGGCTTTGAAGTCTTTATGAAACGGTATAAGGCGGGACTTTCCATTGAAAGAGCCGCCGTTGAATATTTGAAATAAGCCGTTATCCCGCGCGTGCGGATAGTCGAAACGATTGGAGCCAGGAGTAGTATTTCCTGGCTCTGATTTGTTAATCTATACTCATATCGCAGAATCGTGCAGACAAGCTAGCAAAGGGGCAAGTTCATGAAAGAAAAATCATTGCCGAAATACATTCAGCTGAAGAAAGAAATATTGGTATGGCTGGATACGGGGAAGCTGCAGCCCAATGAACAGATGCCTTCAGAGAACGAGATTTCCGAACAATTCGGGTTAAGCAGGCAAACGGTCCGCCAAACGCTTGGCGAGCTTGAGAAGGAAGGCAGGCTGTACCGCCTGCAAGGAAAGGGTACCTTCGTTGCGGATGCGCGGGAAAGCGAGAGCCGCGTGGAAACGCAGACGATAGGTCTCATAACGACGTATATTTCGGATTATATTTTCCCGCATATCGTTCGGGGGACGGAAGCGGCGATTCGCGCTAAAGGTTACCGGCTTATGCTCTCCAGCACGGATAACGACAAGGGCAGGGAACGGGAAAGCCTGTCGATGTTAACCAGCCAGCCGCTAAGCGGATTAATTATCGAACCGACCAAAAGCGCGGAAGGAAACCCAAACCTCGCTTATTTTCTCGCGCTTAACAACCGGCGAATCCCTTATGTCATGATTAACGCCAGATACCCGGAAATCAGCTGCCCTTCCCTCGTTATTGACGATGAAGAAGGCGGCAGAACGGCAGCGCAGCATTTGCTCGAGCTGGGACATCGCCGGATCGTCGGATTTTTCAAGACGGATGACCAGCAGGGGGTACTGCGCCTCAAAGGCTTTATGCGCGCGCATCAGCAGGAGGGCTGTCTGCTTCCGCCGGAATTTGTAGTGGCTTACCGGACGGAGGAGAAAGCGGAGAAGCCGGTTGCGGAAGCAGCGCGGCTTCTGTCGCTGCCGGAGGAGGAGCGGCCAACGGCTTTCGTCTGCTACAATGACGAGCTGGCCTTGCAGCTGCTTGATGTGATCCGCCAAGCCGGATTATCGGTACCGCACAATATATCCATCGTAGGGTTTGACGATTCACCGCTTGCAACGGCTTCCGAAGTGAAGCTGACGACGCTTGTTCATCCGAAGTCGGAAATGGGTGAGGATGCCGCAAGGATGTTATTCGAGCTGATTGAAAGCGGCGGGGCGTCGGTTCCGGAATCCCAAATATACAAGCCAAGTTTGATTATTAGGGAATCCACCCGCAAGATGTAATGACAAGTCGTAGGGCAAGGGAAAATAATTGTAGAAAACATGTACGTACAAGTGTATAATGACATTGAAAATGAAGTTCGACGAAAGGATGAGCATCATGCTGGAGCGGTTAAAGCAAGAGGTATTGGAAGCCAACTTAGATTTGCCTAAGTATGGTCTTGTTACATTTACCTGGGGAAATGTGAGCGGTATCGATCGGGAAAGCGGCCTTGTAGTCATCAAACCGAGCGGGGTGCCTTACGATAAGCTGAAGCTGGAGGATCTCGTTGTTGTTGATCTTGAGGGAAATAAGGTGGAAGGCGATCTCCGGCCATCCTCGGATACGCCAACCCATCTTGTCCTATATAAAGCATTTCCGCATATTGGCGGTATCGTGCACACGCATTCTCCGTGGGCGACAAGCTGGGCCCAAGCCGGCCGCGGCATTCCTGCGCTTGGCACCACGCATGCCGATTATTTCTACGGTGAAATCCCGGTTACCCGCGCCATGACACGCGCGGAGATCGAGAGCGCATATGAGCTTGAGACGGGCAACGTTATTGTTGAGACGTTCAAGGATAAAGATCCGATGATGATTCCAAGCGTGCTCGTGAACAGCCACGCGCCGTTTAACTGGGGCAAAGATCCTCATGAAGCCGTTCATAACGCGGTAGTGCTGGAAGAAGTAGCCAAGATGGCCCTTCATGCCTATAATCTTAATCCGGATGTTAAGCCGATGGATCAGTCTCTTCTCGACAAGCATTTTCTCCGGAAACACGGGGCAAATGCTTATTACGGACAAACCAAATAGCGAAGCGTACATGCTCCGCAGATCAAGACAATTTTCTTCTGTTCGCAGAAGGGAATTGTCTTTTTTTGTTCTATCCCTACACCAGGTCTCTCGGGCCACTCCTGTATATTAAAATCCAAATAAGGAATATTATTCATACGATGCCATTGACGCCAGAGTAAGAGCAATCAAAGGAATGATTATGGATGTTGTCTTCTATTAAATCCCATATTCCGGGATGGAGCGTGTTTTTCCAGGCGTTAATAGCTCTTGTCGTTCCCATTCTGCTTTACTGGCTGTACAAATCGCTGGTTTCGCTTGCTGATGATAAGCTGGTCTCTTCTGGCGGGGCAACAAGCTTAAATTCTTCCTCGGACAATGCAACGCCTAGTGATCCCATTACCGCAAATTACGATGCCAATATGGATAATATCCGGAGCACGGTTGGGGTAAACAGCGATGTCGTCATACGCGAATTAACCATGGGGAATGCAAAGGTCCGTGCCGCTCTCATTTTTGTAAAGGGCATGCAGGAGGATCAAGTGCTTAAGCTGGGGATTATGCAAATGCTGCAGGATACCGAAGCCAATCTCCCTCTCCCGATCATAAACCGTTTACCGACGAGCTCGGCTCATGCGACCTCTTCCATGGAGGAGCTTAAGAAAGCCATCTTGTTTGGCTATTTGGCTCTAATAATTGACGGTCACAATGAAGGCTTGCTGATCAATCCGCCAAGCGGACCCGCCCGCGATATAACGGAGCCGGTATCCGAATCTCTGCTGCGCGGATCCCGCATTGGCTTTACGGAAGATATAAACGTAAACACGGCTATGCTGAGAAAGCAGGGAGTTACGGAAAACTTGCAAATCCGAAGTTATACGGTTGGCCACACCATTCAGAAGGAGCTGGCCATCGTATATTTGGATCAAATCGTAAACCCGGATTTATTGAAAGAGGTTAACGACCGGATCGAAAAGGTCAAGCTCGACTTTGCTGCCGAGTCCGGTTACATTGAACAATTGATTGAGGATAATTATTTAAGTCCTTTTCAGCAAATCCAAAATACGGAGCGTCCAGACCGGGTTATCGCAGCGCTGCTCGAAGGCAGAATTGCGATTTTGCTGGACGGCACGCCGTTTGCTCTGATTGTTCCCGTTACATTCAGCATGCTGCTGCAGTCCCCGGAGGATTATTTCGAACGCTGGCTGCCCGGTTCCCTGTTGCGAATGCTGCGGTTTTTGGCTGCCTTTATTGCGGTCATGGCCCCATCCCTTTATATTTCGTTTATTTCCTTTCATCCGGGATTAATTCCTACGGAGCTTGCCTTAACGATTATTGAAACGAGGCAGAACGTTCCTTTTCCGGCTTTGATCGAGGTTATGATTCTGGAAATTTCCATCGAATTATTGAGAGAAGCGGGAATTCGGCTGCCGAAGCCGATTGGACCCGCGATGGGGATCGTAGGCGGTCTTGTTATCGGGGAAGCGGCGGTGCAAGCGGGGATCGTCAGTCCATTTCTTGTTATCGTTGTTGCGGTAACAGCGATATCCTCCTTCTCGATTCCGGTCTACAGCGCGGGGATTACGCTTCGGCTCCTCCGGTTCGTCGCGATGCTGTTCGCCTCGATTCTAGGCATGTTTGGAACCATCCTGTTCTTCTTGCTGATCTGCAGTCACTTATCCAAGCTAAAAAGCTTTGGCGTTCCCTATCTAACTCCGTTAAGCCCATACCGCTGGAGCGATTGGAAGGATTTCTTCCTGCGCGTACCGATCTTCTTGATGAAGAGGAGACCAAAGCTAATGAAAACGATACAAAACAAACGCAGGTAGAATCGAGGGAAACGATGTCTGTTTCAAAATCATTTCTTGCGCCGGACGACAAAATCACATCTTCGCAGGCGGCGCTGGTTTTAAATAATTCGATGCTGGGAGCGGGCATTCTGACCTTGCCAAGAAGCGTCAGCGAGACGGTAAAAACGCCTGACAGCTGGATATCCGTTCTG
This sequence comes from Paenibacillus sp. MMO-177, assembly GCF_037147795.1. Classification (NCBI taxonomy): domain Bacteria; kingdom Bacillati; phylum Bacillota; class Bacilli; order Caryophanales; family Paenibacillaceae; genus Paenibacillus; species Paenibacillus sp. MMO-177. Next base: position 133,696 of record NZ_JBBCUR010000014.1, read on the forward strand.
ATGGGCGGCCTGATCATTATGCTTGTTGTAACGCTGATGGTTAAATTAAGTCTGCGCTTTCCGGGCAAGACCGTCTATCAATATACGCAAATCTTGGCAGGCCGGTATCCCGGAATTTTATGGTGCCTGTTATTAATCCTGTATTACATCGTAATTGCGGGCTTCGAGATTCGCGCGATGTCGGAGGTAACGATGTTTTATTTGCTGGAAGGCACGCCGATCTGGGCGATCATAATTCCGTTTATTTGGCTAGGCGCTTATTTGGTTCGAGGAGGCATTAATGCAATCGCGCGGGTGGGTCAGGTTGTATTTCCCATCAGCTTGTTTATTCTGATTGTTTCCTATGTGCTGAGCTTGAGGTTATTTCATATCGACAATTTGAGACCGGTTCTTGGCGACGGAATCTTTCCCGTTATCAAGGGGTTGAAATCCACCATTCTCGTCTACTCGGGGTGTGAGGTCGTCATGACGCTTGTGGCAAAATTGGAACATCCAAAGCAGGCGCTAAAAGCGATGCTGACCGGAATCGCCATTCCTGCCGGCATTTATTTTATTACCATTATTATGGTCATTGGCGGTTTGTCCGTCGATTCGGCAGTGACCAGTACATGGCCAACGATTGATCTGATCCGAAGCTTTGAGATTACGGGGTTTCTCTTCGAACGGTTCGAATTCCCTCTAATGGTCATTTGGCTGATGCAGATGTTCTGCAACTACAGCAGCTTCTTTTACAATTCATCCCTTGGTCTGTCGCAATTGTTCAACCTTCCTTACAAACCGGTTATTTTTGCGCTAGTACCGGTTATCTTCCTTGCGGCCATGGTTCCCAAAAATATTAATGAGCTGTTCAGGCTTGGAGATGACATCGGATATTTTAGCGTCCTTTTGTTTATTTTGTTTCCCGTCAGTCTTACGCTTATTGCTCTTATAAGATCCAAAGGCGGTACTCGGCATGAGAAGACTTAGGTTTCCGGTACTGCTGCTTGCCGCAGCATTTCTGATCACGCAATCCGGCTGCTGGAGCAGCAATGAGATTGAAGACCTTGCGATTTATGCGGGGATGGCGTTAGACAGTGGCAATAATGAGAGCCCGGTGGAAAAAGAACTTGAACAAGAGGGAGGAAGCTATTCCAAGCAGAATAAAATAACGGCGACGGTTCAAATTGTGCCCTTGAAGGTCGGGTCCAAGGATGAAACAAAGGGCAAGACTTCGCCTTATACGAATATTACGGGAACCGGCGATTCCATTCTCGAGATCTTTCGCCAGTTTTCCCTTCGCTTGAATAAGCCTATTATTGGCCATCACTTGAAAATTATCGTGATCTCCACGCAGCTGCTTCAAGAGAGGAGCATCAGGCAGGTGACGAATTTTATGCTTCGCGATAACGATATTCGGCCAAGCGTGAAGATTTTTCTTAGCTCGGGCAAGGCCATACAAGCCATAACGACAAAAACTCCCGACGAGGTACCGTCTTTCTATATTAACGATGTTGTGCATAACCAGTTCCGGACAAGCAAGATTATGGACGCCGTTCTACTGACGGATCTGGATGCCTTGATGCATTCCAAACAAAGCTTTATTCTTCAGAATATTATTCAGGCCAAAAAACATATCGAATTCTCGGGAGCCGGCATTATCAAAGGGGATACCGGACGCTGGATCGGGAATTTGTCGCAGGAAGACGTGGAATGCGTCAACTGGCTGACAAACCAAGGGGATAGCGGCACGATCAAAACCAACGATGAGCATGATAATCCAATCACCTACGAGATGAAAGCCATGAAAACCCGTATCCGGGTAGAGACGGATAAAGACAACCGGATCACCTTCAGGGTCCGCGTTGAAACCGAAGGCAGGATCAGCGAAGACTGGGATTTAGAGGCGGACCCTTCCTTGAGGTCCTATCAGAAAGAGGCAGAGAAGTTATTTAAGAGCAAGCTGACGAGCATGATGGAGCATTTGCTGGCCTCCATGCAGACCCGCTATAAGGTGGATGTAGCCAAATTCGGCGAGGCAGTGAGGATCCAGAAGCCAAAGCTATGGAAAGAGGTCAAAGCCAACTGGGATGACACGTTCAGCGCTTCGAAAGTTAACTTGGATATCGATCTGCGAGTGACCGATTATGGCTCTACGACAAAATAAACGAACGCGCAGCCTCTCGGGCGGCATTATGAGCCAGTCGATGCAGGCAGTTGTTTTTCTTATGCTTGCTTATGTATTTGATCTGAAGCTTGATATCGGGGAGTCTGCGGTTGAACTTAGCCAAAGCGGTTAACAGTTCCTTTCTTCCCGGCTCCCCCTCAGCTTGCGGATGCGCCAGCAAATGCGGAATGCGGATGCAGTCGGTGTAAACGACGGCGATTTTAGGCTGATGCTCTAATCCTGCTCTTGCTGCCGCAAGGGTTTCCAGGCTGAAAATAATCGCCATGATCTCGCCGTAGTTTGAGCCGTGATCCTCTGAAATCGGCAGCTTCTTGGCGGATAGGCTGATCGTCCGGTCAAAAACGGTACAACAAGCGGCCCCGTAAGCCTTGTGCAAAGGGAAGCCTGCATAATCGCAATATAGAAACATCGTGCCTTTGTTTAAGAGGTGTTGTCTTAATTTGGGGCTTGCATAAGCCTTTTTTACCAACGGATTGTTGTTTATATCCATGCGGACGTCTCCTATAACCATGATACGGGGGAAGGGTATTCGATCAGCATTCACCGATCGGCTTCTTTTTAAACCTGCCGTATTTTTTTCTGTAATCCAATAAGAAAGGGCTTACAATCTTGGCGGATTGACTTTATTCTAGTAGATGAAAGTTTACTGCATTCATTTCTATTAGGAGGAATAATCCATGAATAATAGCCTTACATCCGGTAACCCCGTTTTCCCTGGCTGGTATGCCGACCCGGAAGCAAGAATCTTTGAAGGGCGGTATTGGATTTACCCGACTTATTCGGCGAAATACGAAGAACAGCTGTTTCTGGACGCGTTCTATTCCGACGATCTTGTCAACTGGACCAAGGTAGAACGGGTTCTAGACAAGAAAGATTTCAAGTGGGCGGATAAAGCGGTGTGGGCCCCTTCGCCGATTGAGAGCAACGGCAAATATTATATCTATTTCTCGGCAAACGATATTCAAAGCAACGATGAGCTTGGGGGCATCGGCGTCGGAGTCGCGGACCGTCCGGAGGGACCGTTCCGCGATGCGATTGGCAAACCGCTGATTGACCGGTTCCATCATGGCGCGCAGCCTATCGATCCGCATGTTTTTCGTGATGAGGACGGACAGGTGTACCTCTACTACGGAGGTTGGGGACATTGCAATGTCGCCTTGCTAGGAGAGGATATGATCAGCCTGCTTCCATTCGAGGACGGAACCGTCTATCGCGAAGTAACGCCAAAGGACTATGTGGAAGGACCTTGCATGATCAAGCGGAACGGCAGGTATGTCTTTATGTGGGCGGAAGGCGGATGGGGCGGTCCTCATTATCGGGTAGCCTATGCGCTTGCGGATTCGCCGCTAGGACCTTTCGAGAGGATTGATACCATCTTGCAGCAGGATCCGGAAGTAGCGACCGGGGCGGGGCATCACGGATATATTCAAATCCCGGATACGGACGAGTATTACATTGTCTACCACAGGCGCCCGTTAACCGAAACGGCTTCGAACCACCGGGTGGTATGCATCGATCCGCTATACTTTAACGAAGACAATACGATTCGTCCCGTGAAAATCACCTTCGAAGGCGTTCTGGCCCGTAAACTGTAATCTGCGGACAAATCTTCTACATTCTGATTCTGTTGAATATATTCTCAGTAATGCAGAATGAAGGAGAGTTGGGCAAATGGAAGTATACTCTGCGGGATCCGTGTTGCCTGAGGGCAGCCTGCCAAGATGGCAGGTCGTTGAAGACTTTATCGCTTTTATCCGCGAAGCCAATGAGCTTCTTCAGAAGGAAATAGATTTGTCTCCGGCAAATCAATTGGTAACAAACGTCATTAGCCGCCTTTTTCTTCAGCTGCGTTCCCGTTATTTGCCGGAGGAGGTACAAGCCGTTCTGAGCAGCGAGTATATTCAAGCGCATCAGCGCCAGCTGCAGGATAAGCTCTCGGAAGCCGAGTTTCTTACCGAGCTCAGCGATTCCAGACAGGCTTGCCAAACGAAGGATTCCGTTCTGGACGCCGTAAAAAGTCTCCCGAATTGGCCGGTTTACATAGCACTTGTTAAGCGGGAACTGGATGCCCTCCGTCGGTTTACCGATACAAGCCGTCAAACGGAACGTTCTCCCATTGTGTTTGTGGGCAGCGGGCCTATGCCGCTAAGTCCCATGATTCTGCATCTGTTTAGCGGTGTGGAGGTAGTCTGCCTGGAGAAAGACATAGTGGCTTACGAGGCGTCCCGCACTTTGCTCGAGCATATGGAATTCGCGGCAAAAGTAAGGGTCGTATTGGAGAATGGAGCGAATTTCGATTACGGCTCGTATAACCGGATCTTTGTCGCCAGTCTTGTGAGAAACAAGCAGGCCGTGCTGGAACAGATAAGCCGCACCGCCTCGGATTCCCTGGTCGCCATGCGAACCGCTGAGGGAATGAAACAGATTATGTATGAAGCGATTGATGAGGAGGATCTCCGCAGCCAAGGATGGCATATCGTTGGACGGACGCAGCCTGACGAGGGTTTGGTCATCAATTCCACTTTATTTTTGAAGCACAAAGGCTTAGAATAAGCTGCAATAATATACTATAGGCGATTTCCATTCGGATGTAGGATATGAGAAGAGCGTGAAAGGAGCGGCTTCTCATGGATACTACATCTTTTTTTGTTTATTGTCTGGTTGCCACGTTTACACCAGGACCAACGAATATTCTGATCTTGTCCACCGTAAAAAACGCGGGAACGAAAAAGGCGATGATCTTCTCTTATGGATCGACGATTGGCTTTGGTTTGCTGCTTGTCTGTTCGGCCGCGTTAAATTCGGTGCTTCTGACGGTAATGCCAAAGTTTATTACGGTCCTCCAGGTTATCGGAAGCGCCTATATGGTCTATCTCGCTTACCGGATGGTCCGAAGCCGGCATTCGGAATCGGACGTCAACCAAAATGCTTCCTTTCGGTTTGGCGTCCTGCTGCAGTTTTTGAATCCCAAGACCGTTTTGTTTGCGTTAACCGTTATCCCGGCGTTTATTTTGCCCACTTATAGCGGGTTTACGGGAGTGTCCGTTGGTATTGCAGCCATCACTTTGATCGGATTTGCGGCCTTTTTTACATGGGTTCTCTTCGGAACAGTCTTCAAAACGTTTTTGCAGAAGCATCATACGGGTGCTAATCTGGTTATGGCTTTATTTTTAACTTACGCTGCCGTTATGATTTGGGTATAGCTTTGCGAGGTGAATAAGATGGAGTGGTTTATTTATAAAAAGTCGGCCGGCATTACCGCGTTATCGGCTACCATGACGGAGTTTAAATATAAGAAGCATGCCCATCGGGAATATGCCATCGGCGTTACCTTGCGCGGCATTCAGCGTTATAACCTGGACGGCAGCCTGCAGTTATCCCATAAGAACGGCGTTATGCTGTTTAATCCGGAACAGACGCATGACGGAATGGCGCATGACGAGGCGGGGCTTGATTACGTCATGCTGTATATTGAGCCGCAGCTGCTGCTCGAGGTTATGGAGAAGAAGGAGATTGTTCGGTTTTCAAATCCTATCGTGTACGACCGGGAACTGGAGCACAGGGTTCTGAATTTAACGAATGCGATCTTAAGCGAAAAGGATGAAGCGTTGTGCAGCGAATTTTTGCTTGCTCTAACGGATCGCCTTGCTGATTCCAGCCTTTCGACTTTCCGCACGCGACAGGATCATGCCTTGATCAGAAAAGCGAAAGACATGATTCACGCCAACCTGGAGCATGTCCTGAAGCTGGATGAGATTTGCATGGAGCTGGGATTGTCAAAATACCAGCTTATCCGATTATTCAAGGCTCATACCGGGATATCGCCGTATCAATATTTTCTAAACAGCAAGATCGAAAGGGCCAAGCAGCTTATCGAGAGCAGCAAGGATATTTATTCGGCGGTAGCCGCATGCGGTTTCGTGGATTTGACTCATCTGAATAAACATTTCAAGAGCGTCTACGGCACAACGGCTTTTGACTATATCTCGCATTTCCAATAACGGTTAAGCAGCTGCTTAACCGTTATTTTTGTGTACGCCCAGCATGGGCGTCATCTCTAGGGTGAAAGTCCCGAACGGGGGCTGGCGAACGCCTACCGTTAGCCAAGAGCAAGGGTGTCCGCCGTGAGGCGGAATCTGAA
>NZ_JBBCUR010000015.1:0-106969 GCF_037147795.1 Paenibacillus sp. MMO-177
TTCCGGGTTTCCGGGTTTCCGGGTTTCCGGGTTTCCGGGTTTCCGGGTTTCCGGGTTTCCGGGTTTCCGGGTTTCCGGGTTTCCGGGTTTCCGGGTTTCCGGGTTTCCGGGCTTCCCGGGTTTCCGGGGTTTCCGGGTTTCAGGGTTTCCGGGTTTCCGGGCTTCCGGGCTTCCGGGTTTCCGGGCTTCCGGGTTTCCGGGTTTCCGGGTTTCCAGGCTTTCGGGCTTCCGGGCTTCCGGGCTTCCGGGGTTCCGGGGTTCCGGGTTTCCGGGTTTCCGGGTTTCCGTGCTTCCAGGCTTCCGGGCTGCCCGGGGCTACCGCCTAGCCCCGCGGGCTCGCCCGGTACTGCTCGGTTACCCGCCTTTTAACCACCGGCCCTACCCCCACAAAAAAGGGACTATTCCCGCAAGCAGAGCTTGCGGGAATAGTCCCTTACGATTATTTCAATGCAAAATCGGGGCGGATCTCCCGGACGCAGTCCGGCGATTCGTAAGCTTCGTCGTTCACCGCGTTGGTGACCGGATAAGCTCTCATGCGGTAGCTGTCCATCGGCTCCAGATGCTTGCGCAGCGAGCGGAAGTCGGAGATGCGGGGATTCAGCCAATCCTCCATCCCCTCTTCGTCCATAATAACCGGTACGTTAGGCTGCCACTGGGACATCGTCCCGGTTGCCGGCGCGGTAATCATCGTAAAGGCGCGCACCTCTTGCCCGCTGTAATTTCGCCATACGTCGTAGAAGCCGGCGATCCCAAACACTCCGCGGTTCGGCACCACGATATGCATCGCCCGCGAGTCCTTCTCCTTTTGACCCTTCTGCCACCCGAAAAATCCGCTGCAAGGCACAACGCAGCGCTGCTTGCGCAGCATCCGCTCGAAAAATGGCTTATTGGACAGCATGGAGCTGTCCGCGTTTACGGAATCCTTCGCCCAGAACGGAAACAGCCCCCATCTGGCGTCATGCATCGTGCGGAGACCCCAGCGGTCCGTCATAATGATCGACACCGTCTGCGTCGGCGATACGTTAAACCGGTTCGTATAACAGTTAATCAACTGCTCCACCTTAAAAGCCTCAATCATATCTCCAACATCCGCGGTAATGGAATAACGTTCAATCATGTGCGATAACCCCCTGCGCCTTTTTAAAAAGTATTCGCTTAAGCGCAGGATGATTATGCGTTCATTTCCATTAATTCGTGAATCGTTTGCGGAATTTAAGCGGCGGCATGCCGGTCTGCGCGGCAAAAAGCCTGGAGAAATGCGGCGTCTGACGGAATCCCGTCTCCTCCGCCACCCTTGCGATCGGCCAATCCGTCTTGATCAGCAGCAGCTTCGCCTGGTCGAGGCGGTAATACAGCAAATATTGCTGCGGCGTGCAGCCGAACACCTCGGTCATGCAGCGGGTAATGTAGTTCGTATGCAGCTGAAGCGCTTCGCTCAGCATCGTATTCGTAATTACGCTGCGGTAATTCATCTTTAGATAAGCGGCAGCGCGTTCCGCAACCGATACCCCGGCCTTCGCCGCATCCGAGCGCCAGCCCTCGTCAAGCATCTGCAGCAAATGGAGAAAACGCTGCTGGCGTTCCCAGAAGGCGCCATGCGAGGAGCTTTGCGCCGCATCATGCAGCTCGGAGAACAGCAGCTTCGCTTCGTCCGGGAACGATAAATGCATTTTTTTCGGCAGGCGGATGGCATACGTGTAGTAATCCCCGCGCAGCGATCCCTGGCTTGCCTCCGTTTCCTCCCAAGCCCCAACCGTCTGGAAATGCACCCAGTCAAATACGGTTTCCTCTTGGCAAGGCTTAAAAGAGTAATGCCACCGATCCGGTCTCAGAATAAGCACATCCCCGGCTTGAAGCGTCCAACGGTTGCCCTCCTCCGCAATATAGAGTGCCCCCTGCTGAACGAACAGCAGATCAAAAACGCCCAGATTCGTCCGGTTCGGATGCTCTTCTCCGGCCTGATAGGTTCTCCGATTCGATTCTATGAAAAATGGCAGCGGCGGCGACCGAAAGGTCAACAGCAATTCCTCCGACACAATAACCTCTCCTTGTTGTCTCAATGGTGTGTATGTATGCAAAAACTTCATAAAAGCTATTGCCATGTTACCGAAATCATTGCTATTTGTCTATAATCTAAGAGCAGAACGACTTAATGCAAGGTGAAACGGCTATCGCCGTCTTTAGGCGGCAGAGCGTGATTCAATCCGGAGAATTCCAAACCATGTTTTTAAGCAAAAAACGTATAAACTCTTAGAATAAAAAAAAAGCCCTATTCCTCTAGTAGAAGAATAGAGCTTTCCAGTTAGATATCTAAATATTGAATGCCCTGAAATAAGGTAGCCATGTACAATCTGCCATGACGGAGCTCTACGTCCGTTACCGGAAAACCAAGCTTTACTGGCAGAAGCATAAACCGGTTCTGAATCATGCTGAGCCGGAACAGACCATGGTCCGTGCACACATACGTATCAATGCCAATCGAGACTACGGAGAAAATAAACTTGCCGCTGAAGCGGATCCGTTCGAAACGGCCACTTTTATCCCCGACCAGCAGCTCTCCCTTATCGCTTGCTCCAATCAGATGCCCGCGGAATACCGACAGGCTGGTCACCGCCCGGTTCAGCTCGAACTCGGCCCATTCGTCCATAAACCGGTCATAAAACGAAACTCCGTTCTCATGCCCAACAATGAGGTATTGCGGCAGGTTCATGAAGTCGAATATCTTTTTGCCCGGGCAGGCAAACTTTTGCCATTCGCCGCGTACTTCCGCCCACAGCCCGTATTCGGTCGCCGCATAGCCGGTTCCGCCCAGAATGCGGTATTGGGAGCACGGAATAGCAAGTCCCGTCTCTATCCACTCCTCATCCTCGTACAGGTATAGCCCTTCGCTCGTGCAAGCATGCAAAATACCGCTGTGCAGCTGAAGCCGGTTCACGCTTGCGTGAGGCGGCAGCCCAGCCGCCAGCTTCGTCCACTCTCCGAATTCGTCAATCTCGTATACGCCGTAACCAACCGAAGCGGCAATAATAGAATCCTGGCCAACCCGCACCGAAGAAAAAGGAAACAACATCCAGTTCCACGGCTTGCTTTCATGATGGATCTGATCCGCCGTATTCTGACCGTTCTGATTAAACCGACTATCCTTCACATTTTTCAGCTCCAATGCTATGTAAAGCCTGCCCGCGCAGGCTTACTTGTTTTGTTCTTTCCGTTCATCTGCCTTATGAATAATGATGGACTCGACCTGCCACGGCTTCGATTCCCGTTCCTCGCGCTCCGTCTGACGGACGGGATGTATTTGCTTTATCTTCTTCACAACCAATTCATACAATATACCCAACGTTAGAACCTCCCTTGTGCGAAGCCCGGGCCTCTTGCCCGGTGGTGTGAATACTTTCGGTTAACCATCAACAACTGTTGCCCATCATTATATTGATAATGATTATCAGTTTCGTTAAATACATGATAACTATTCTCAGTGCGGCTGTCAACCGTACCCAAGTCCTTCATCCTTAGCATTCGGCGGCTCTCGCTTTGGAGGTATGAAGCCGGTCTATGCGGTCTATTCCACCTTCCTGCAGCGTGCTTATGACCAGGTTGTGCATGATATCTGCCGCCAAAATGCCAACGTCGTGCGATTGACCTTCAGCTTCGTTAAATTCGACACCAGTAGCAGCCATGCCGTACCCGCATGACTGCCCTCGCTCGCAAATGTTGTGCGCAATGTTACAATCTATGCCCGCTCCCGCCAAAATATTTGTCTTGCTGACAAATTTTCCGTTCAACTTGTCAGACCGGCTTGTCATTAAAGTGTACTTTATGCAGCTTATCTCACGCTTTTAGCCAAATCGGCATCCTGCATTGCACGGAATGCAGTGTTTCCCCCCATATGGCCTTTAGATGGGCCCATCTAAGCGAAATATCCTGCAGAGCGTGCAACGTAAACGGGCAACACAGGCGTTTGGAGCCGATTATGCTGTAAAACAGCCGAAGAGTAGTATGCGGTACGGGCGGCGCTAGGCATGAGCCCCGAGACGACGTTGTTCATGTGCTTGGGCTGAAGCGGCCCTAGCCCACAAAAAAACGAGCCTGAACTCTAAGGTTCAAGCTCGCTTACATGATTACTGCCAGCGGTACGTGCCAACCGTTCCTGCCGGAAGCGCCGCCGTGAACTGCTTGCCTTCGCAAAGCACTCGGAACGGCTGCTCTTCCTCCGTCTGGTTGATAACGACCATAACGAGACTGCCGTCCGGATTGCGGAACGCTACGTTGGTTACCGTCTCCGGCGAGCCATAGGTACTGCCGATCCGGTAAGCGCCGCGCTCGACAAAGCGGGAGTATTGCGCAAGCAGATTAAATTCCGGCGTGCGCCAGAATCGGCTAGGCTCATCCGCATCCTGCACAAGCATCGTTGGACCGGGCTGCCCGAGCCATTGATGCGTGCCGATTCGGCTGTCGAGCATCGTTACCCAAGCGTTATAGCTGCTGGCATAGTTACGGAAATATTGCGCCATCCGGTCCGCGCCGGCCGTTCCCCATAAGGAACGCTCCGTCAGATATATCGGCTTTTCCGGATATGCCGCATGGATCTCGCTCATCACTTCCGGCGAGCCGTCATAGTCATGGAGCGCGATGCCGTCAACCGCCGCATAACCTTCCGAATCGTTGAGAATCGGCGTGACATAACCCATCGCATCCGCAAAGTTGTGATCGAAGATCCATAGCTCCGTTGCTAGACCATGCTCCTCGAACTCGCGCTTCAGGGCAATCGCCAGCTCGCGCTGACGGTCGGGCGACATGTAGCAGCTTGGATAATCGGTTTCGAGCAGCGGCTCGTTTTGCAGCGTCATCGCGCAGACCGGAATGCCATGCTCCTCGTACGCCTGAATAGCCAGGCGGTAATATTTTGCCAGCGCTTCCGTGTACTCGGCGCCTTCCTTCAAGCTTCCCCGCTTCAGATCTCCGTTTGTCTTCATCCAGGCCGGCGGGCTCCAAGGCGAAGCGAAAATTTTCGCATCCGGTACGGCCTTTAGAAGACGCTGCACCGTCTCAAAGATCGATAAATCGATATCCTTCTGCACGCTGAAATACTTCAGCTCGAAATCGGTCTCTCCCTCGGGAAGATCGTTATACGTATAGAACGGCTGCGCGGTGAAATCCGAGGTCCCGATCGTAATCCGGAACAGATTAAAGCCCAGACCCTGCTCCTTGTCCGCCAGATGCTGAATAAAGCTCGCCTGCGAAGCAGCGTCCATCTTCAATAGATTGTTGATCGTTGTCTCTTCCACCGAAGTCCCGATGCCCAGCATCTGTTGGTACGTATGTGCAGGCGTAACTAGAATCGTCGTTTGATCCGAGACGGAAGGAGCCGTTAATGCCAGCTTCGGCTGCCCGCTTAACGCATAGGCCGGGTCCGTTGGCCCTTCAAACCAGCGGGTATTCCCCGGGGTCAATTCCGAGCTGAGCCACACCTCAACTTCTTTTGTCGATACTGCCGTTTTGAGAATTGCAGACACTTGCGTCTCCTCCTCTATCCCTCTTTGTTTTGTTATTTGCTATTAGCCGTTCCCGGCCATACAAACGTAGCCACCGCGCCTGCCGGCATCGTGTAAGCAAACGATTTGCCGCCGAGCTTAACTTTCAATTCTTTGTCTTCGCTTGCCGCATTCAGCGCAACCAGTACGATGCTGCCGTCCGGATTTTTGAAGGCGACCTGCTCGATTTCCCCGCTCACCGACTCGCCGGATTCAATGCGGTATGCACCGGATTTCACGAATTTGCTCGCATGGCCAAACGAATAGTATTCCGAGTTCAACGTCACATCGCCGGAGCCCTGATTAATCGTTACAACGCCCATGCAATCCTTGCAGCCGCCAATCGTTGGCCCATAATTTTCGTCGAGCGCAAGATTCCATTTCAAGACCACCTTCGACCAGTTGCGGGTTGCGCCGATAATCAGGTTCTCCATATCCCATTTCAGGTTGCCGCCGAAGTCTGTTGACCAAGCCCCACCGCTGCTTTCGGTGAAATAGAGATTTTTGTCCGGATGCGCGTCATGCACCTGCGCCTGATTGCCAACCTCGCCCGCATAGCCGTGGAAAGCCGTCCCGTCTACGTATTTCGAGGCATCCGGATCGTTCAGAATGGTCAGCGGATAATACGGCTCATCCCAGTTGTGATCCCAAACGACGATCTTGGATTTGATGTTGTTCTTCTCGAAAGCAGGGCCAACAAAGCTCTTGATCAGCTCGGCCTGCTCGACCGGCTCCATTCGCATTCCCGGATAATCCGCCGGGGTATAATGCGGCTCATTCTGAAGCGTAATCGCGTCAAACGGTACGCCTTCCGCTTCGTAGCCCTGAATCATTTTGACAAAATAATTCGCAAACGGCTCATAAGCATCCGGCTTCAAGCTCCCGCCGATAACCGAGTCGGTTGTCTTCATCCAGCCCGGAGGGCTCCAAGGACTGCCCATCAGCTTCAGATCCGGGTTGATCTTAAGCGCCTGCCGGAGCGTCGGAATGATGTACTCCTTATCGTGATCGATCGAGAAATTCTTCAGCTCCGGATCGCTTTGACCGGAAGGCATATCGTCGAAGGTATAGTTCTTCACGGCGAAATCCGATGCCCCAAGCGGCACGCGCATATAGCTGATGCCAATTCCCTTCTCATGGTCGAACAGCTTGTTCATCAGCTCTTCCCGCTGCGAATCGTTCAGCTTATTGGCAATCAGCCAAGCCGAGGAATCCGTCAAGGAAGCGCCAAAGCCATCCATTTGCTGATAGACCTTGCTGTCATCGATCATAATGACATTCTCTTCGGAATCCTTGGCCTTCGTCAGCTTCAAGCTTTCCTCCTGCTGCAGCAGCTTGCTCTTGTCGGGAGTCGTCAGCCACACCTGAACCTGCCCGCCAGCAGAGCTTGAGCTGCCTGAATGGCTACCGCTGCAGGCCGTGACCAGCAATGCTACCAGCACGACGGGAAGCATAACGGTGCTAAACCTTCTCATTCGCCGCTCCCTCCAGCTTTTGGCCCATGCCGCCTTTATGACGGGTAATTGCGCCGTAATCGCGGCGGATGAGCGGTGCAACCGGCTTCTCCGTGCCGCGGTCCATATGGATAATGCCAAACGTATCGATCCAGTTGTTGTGGTTCACGTACCAGTCGTACATAATCCAGAAGTCGATGCCCGCTACATAGCCGTCCGGATTGTCCTCCCCCTCCGCATTCAGGGTCCCCTTCTCCATCAAGGCGCGCATCGTCTCTTCATAAGTAAGGACCTGCTCTCCTTCCATGCCGCCTGAGGACCAATGGCCGAACTCGGTATTCAGGATCGGCTTATCCGGGAAGACGCGGTTTGCTTCCTCCAGGAACTGCCGCGTCCCCTCGTAATACGTCCCGCCATGGAAAATGCCAAAGTACATCGTCCAAGCCGCCACATCAAGCGGCGCCATCGACGGGTCATGCGGACCCGGCTGGTCGGCGGCCGAGCTTTGCGTCAGCAGGCGGCCGTCGTTGTAATTCTCTCTTAAGTCACGGACAAGGCGTTCGTTATAAGCGAGGCGAAGCCATACGTCCTTGGATTCGTTTTGCGTACTCCACATAAGCACGGACGGACGGTTATACTGCGAGAACACCATCTCGCGCCACATCTGATCGGCAAGACGTTTCTCTTCTTGCGCTTCGTAATGCTCGGTCTCGAACTGCCAGAGCGGAATTTCGCTCATCGCCATAAAGCCCATCCGATCAAGCAGCAGATACGTGTACACATGGTTCGGATAATGTCCGGTTCTAACCATGTTCACGTTCAGCGCGCGGATCTGCTCCAGGTCCGCGCGAATCCGGTCCCAAGCCGCCGTGCGTCCGGTATCCGGCCATTCCTCATGACGGGCGATACCGGCCATAAAGACGGATTGCTCATTGAGCAGAATTCGGGTCTTATCCGTCCGTACCGTCCGAATGCCGAATTGCGTGCTGAACGAGTCCTGCGCCAGAGTCGTTGATCCTGCCGCTGTCAGCCGGAAGGTCGCAACATACAGATTAGGCTGCCAGACTGACCAAAGCTTAGGATCCCGTACAGTGATTTCGAATTGTACGACCTTCACTTCATCCGGCTGCAAGGCGAGTTCCGTGCGCATCGGTTTATCCGTAACGGCCGGCACGCCAATAAGCGAGGAAGCCAGCGGGGATTGCAGGAAGTTAGGCGCTTCCGGGTCTGCCTCCAGCAGACTACCTTCCAGCCCTACTTTAACCGCATCATTGCCGCGGTTATGCAGCACAACTTTTACGTCCAGCCTGCCGTTCGTATCAAGCGGAACGATATCCGCCCGGACGATCGCGGCCTGAGGGGTGATTTCAATGTAGAGATCATGAATAATGCCCGTATAATTGAAGAAATCCGTTCCCGCAACGGCCGGAATCGTATCCTTCCGGCTTCCCCATGGCGGATTATCCACGCGGATGCGAATCTCGTTGTTGCCCGTGAACAAATAGTCCGTTAGTTCAAAAGCAAACGGAGTAAACCCGCCTTCATGGCAGCCGATCCACTTCCCGTTAATCCAAATATCCGCGACATAGCTGATGCCAAGCGATTTAAGCGTATAAGCATAACCTTCGTTCTTGCTTGCAATCGTGAATGCTCTGCGGTACCAGACACCGTCTTCATACGTTTCCGCAGCATTCGCTTCCGGCAATCCGGTCAGCTTGTTTTCCGGCGATGGAACCGCATGCGCCTGCCATTGCTCCGTCAGTTCGCCGCTTACATAGTCCCCCTCCCGTTCCGCCAGCTCAGCGAGCCAGCGTTCGGAGCGTGACGCCATTGAAAAATCGTGGTCCATCGACAGGCGGTGCTTGTGCCACTCGCCGTTCAGCGCGATCTTCCCTCTTGTCTGCGGCTCGAAGGAAGGTACCGGAATACCGTTCTGGAACGGAACATTTACGCCATTCACTTTTTCCAGCGTTAAGGTTGTCTTCAGCATGTTGTCTCTCCTGTCTCTCTTTCATTGAGTGAAAATGAAAAAGGAGGATGAGGACGAATGCGTACGCCGATCCCTTACGCACAGGTCACACATCCCCCTTGGTCATGCAAAACCTATTATTTTATTCCTTGCGCATCAAACGATTTGTTCGCTTGCTCTTGTACGTATTTCAGCACATCGTTCACGCCGGCTGCTTCCAGCTGCTTACGGTAAGTCGCGAGCGCCTTATCCACGTCAGGAACAAGACCCATCATCAAAGGCATACCGTATTGCTGAATAACCGAGTTAACGGCTGCTTGCTGCGATTTCACGGGAGCGTAGTCCATGATAACTTGCGCGAAGATGTTTGGTTTGCTTTGCGATTTGAACTCTTCAAGCAGAGCGTCGAAGCCTTCCCAGCCGCCGGCTTGCTTCACGCGCTCCATCGATTCCACGCGGTAGCCCCAGCTTGCGATACCATAGCCTTTGAAGTCTTTTGCATCTACGCCTGCAGGAGGCGTTACGATATGCTTGCCGTCCGCATCCATCGAGTAGTCCGTGCCTTCAAGACCGTAGCTCATGAGATCATAGTACTTCGGATCGTTACGCAGCTTGTCGAGAACCATCAGGGAACGCTCTGCGTTAGGCGCGCTCTTCGGAATAGCCATTGCATTGTTAACCGACAGCGTAGGCATAGTCAGGTTGTGGAAACGGCTGAACGGGAAGTAGCCAAGCTTAATATCCGGATTGGATTTTCCCATACCTACGATGAAGCCGCCCGCACCTGGGGCATTACGCCAGTACACAGCACCTTGACCGGTTTTGATTGCGTCGCCGGCTTCTTTTTGGTCCGACAGAGTATCGGATTTCCAGAAGCCCTTCTCCGCCCAAGTCTTCATCTTCTTCACCCATTGCTCGAACTCAGGAGTGAACGGATAGGCTACGATATCACGCGGGGTGTCGTAGGATTTCGCTACGATTACGCCGCTGTCGCCGCCGATTTGCTGGTAGCCTTCGAAGGCTTTGAACATCGTGAATACTTCGTTGTAAGCTTTGCCGTTAATTGGCGTGATGCCCTTGGCTTTTTTCACGCCTTCAAGGTAAGCCTCGATGGAGTCAACGTCTTTGATCTCGGGAAGACCAAGCTCTTGTCTCCAGTCGTCGCGGTATACGAGGCCGTCAGGCGTGTATTCCGGATAAGTTGCGGGAACCGCATAGATTTTGTCGTTAACCGTAGCTTCCTTCCAATCCTGCTCCGATACGCTGCTCCAAGTTGTAGGAGCGTACGTTGGCAAGAGGTCGTTCAGAGGCATAAAGGCGCCTTGGTTTGCGAATTTATAAAAGTCCGCCCATGAGGAGGCGAAGATCATATCCACTTTCTCGCCGGAAGCAAGCAGCAGGTTGTATTTGGTCTGCCAGTCCGTCCACGTCGTGAAGTTCAGTTTAACGGTCGTATTCAAGTCTTGCTCGAGCATTTTGTTCCATTCCGCAACAACCTTCTCCTGGTCCGGAGCCGGATCGCCGAGCAGATACCAAGTCAATTGAACCTTTTTCGAAGTGTCCGGAGTTTTTGCATCCTTGCCTGTGTTCGAGCTTGCTTCCGTACCCGGATTCGCGCTTGCATTCGAGGATTTGTTCGAATTGCTGTTGTTGTCGGAACCGCAGGCTGCAAGCATACTTGCCATAATAGCCGTCGAAACGAGCACAGTGCCCATTGTTTTTATCTTTCTTTTCATGCTTGTTGACTCCTCCTTTTATTTAGTGAACCTATATGTTAGCCGGCCTTAAGGCCGGTTCTAACCTTTCACGGCGCCGATCGTCAGCCCTTTAACGAAGAAGCGCTGAACGAACGGGTACAAGAATACGATAGGACCGGTCGCGATAACGGCTGCGGCCATCTTGAGCGTTTCCGCCGGAGGCTGGAACGTAGGAGACAGGTTGCCTGCCACGTTTGTCTTCAGGACGGCTGCGCTTGCGAGAATCTTGTACAGCAGGAACTGCAGCGGATAATGGGATTCGCTTGTAATGAACAGATTCGCCATGAACCAGTCGTTCCAGTAGCCAAGCGCCATAAACAAGCCGATGGTAGCAAGACCGGGGCCGGAAAGCGGCAGGATAAGCTTCAGGTAGATCGTGAACTCGCCTGCGCCGTCAATCTTGGCCGATTCCACGATGGAATCCGGAATCGACTTCATGAAGTTTTTCATGAGGATGATGTTCCATGCGCTCAGAAGCGACGGCACGATAAGCGCCATATAGGTATCTTTCAAATCAAGGTGCTTCGTAATCAGGATGTACCAAGGAATCAGACCGCCGCTGAACAGCGTCGTGAAATAGATGAAGAAGGACAGCTGATCGCGGTATTTGAAATCTTTGCGGGACAGAACGAAGCCCGCCATGGAAGTCAGGAACAAGCCGACTGCCGTACCGACAACCGTAATGAAGATTGTTACTTTATATCCGTCCAGAATCTGCTTCGGATTACTGAATGCGGCTTTGTAGGCATCCAGGGAGAAGGTTTCCGGAATAAGGCTGAAGCCTTTCGATATAATCTGGATCTCCGGCGTAAACGAGCCGGAGACGATGAGCAGGAACGGCAGCAGGCACAGTACGGTCAGGATGGAGATCAACACGTAACCAATGATGTTAAAGACGATTGTTGCTCTTTCCATTTTAATTTTCATGTCGATTCCCTCCTTAGAACAGTGCGTAGTCCTTCTGCACTTTCCGAATGATATAGTTAACCAAAATAATTAACACGAAGCCAAAGAGCGATTGATACAGACCGGCTGCCGTACCCATGCCGATATCGAAGTTAACCGCAAGCGAGCGGTATACGTACGTATCGATAATGTCCGTCGAGTTGTAAAGCATGCCGTTGTTGCCGATGATTTGGTAGAACAGGTCAAACTGGCCTTTCAGAATGCCGCCAAGGCTGAGCAGGATAAGCAGGATAAACGTTGGTACAAGCAGCGGAAGCGTAATATGTCTAACCCGCTTGAATATATTCGCTCCGTCAATCTTGGCTGCTTCATGGTATTCGTCGCTGATACTCATAATCGCCGCCAGGTAGATAACCGTACCGTAGCCAAGCCCTTTCCATACATGGAAGAAGACGATGATGTATTTCCAAGGTGCCGTATGCAGGTAGAAGTCGTAAGGCTGCAGGCCCAGCGACGTCAGCATCGTGTTCACAACGCCCGCATTCGAGAAGAGGTTAAATACGAAAGCGCCTACAAGGACGAACGAAACGAAGAACGGCAGGAACATAATGGACTGCGTCGATTTCTTGAACCATTTGCCCGGCAGCTCGCTCAGGAAGATCGCGCACGCCAGCTGAAGGACGTTGCTGATAATAATGAAGGCGATGTTGTAGAGCACCGTATTTTTCGTCAGGTTCCACAACACCCCCGAGTTAAACAGGAATTCGAAGTTCTTAAATCCGATGAACTCTCCCCCGAACAACCCGCCGTCAAAGCTGAACCGGGTGAACGCGTAGTAGACCCCCACCATCGGAACGTAGGCGAAGACAATAAAGAATAACAAGGCAGGCGCAATCATGAGGAACAATATCCTATTCCGTACGAGCTCCTGGAAAAAACCTTTCATACCGGCATTCCTCCGTGACTTCAAAATAAGCTGAAAATGTAATCGATTTCTTTCCTCTGCAAAAAAAGAGGCTTTACTGCGATGCTTCCCTGCTCTTCACGGGATTTCTGTCGAACATGGAAGATTCCCGGATCAGCAGCTTGGACTCGACCTTGAAGGTCCGTTTGTCCTTGAATTCATTGTTGTTCATCTGGTCAATCAGCTTCTCCGTGAGCAGCGCCCCCATCGTGTACTTGGGCTGATCAACCGTGCTGAGACGAGGCACAATGTACTTCGTAAGCCTGATATTATCGACGCCTACAATCGCAAGCTGCTGCGGCACCTGTATCGATAATTGCTTGCAGGCTTTGTACACGCCTAAGGCCATCTCGTCGTTAGCCGTAAAAATCGCCGTAAAGTCATCGTTCTTCTCGCGAAGCCTCATGAAGCTGAGGTAGCCGCCGTCTTCATTGAAATCTCCGTTGTCGATGAGATCCGGAATGAAGGGCATCCCAGCGTCTCGAAGCGCTTTCATATAACCTTCAAGGCGTTCGTAGCTGTCGATGGCATCCGCGTATCCGCTCAGGAACGCGATCTTCTCATGCCCCTGCTTGATCAGATGATTCACAACGTCCCTGGCGATCTTCACGTTATCCGTGAAGGCGCAAGGAATTAGCTCATGGTCGATATTTCTCCCGATTACGCCAACGCTGTAGCCATCCTCCACCAGAGCGATGAGCTCCTTGTTGGTCATTTCGGGGGTAACGAAGATCATGCCGTCTACGGTTCTGTTCTGCAGGAGGGAGACGTATTCGAGCTCCTTCTGCTTCTTGTTCTGCGCATCGCAGATAATGACGTTGTAGTCGAGAGAGTTCGCCATATTCTCGATGCCTTTAATGATCTCCGCGAAATAAGAAACTTCGATGTCCCCGACAACGACGCCAATCTTCATTGTCTTTCTTGACCGCAGGTTCTTGGCCATGGCATTCGGCGTGTAATTCATCTCCTGAATGGCCTCTAGCACACGCTTCTTCGTCTTCTCGCTTACTAGCTCGCTTCGATTCAGCACTCTTGAAACCGTTGCTACGGACACTTTAGCGCGATTCGCTACGTCAATGATCTTACTCTCGTTCATTGCATCACTTTCTTTTTGCCTGACTTTTATACACCGATATTAGCACGTGCTGAAATCGATTTCAATAACATTTTTCAAAGTTTGTCCGGATTTTTTTCGAAAACCCACAGAAACCGCGTAGTTATGGGCTTTCTCTTGTTTTCGTGGATGATGACGTAAATCAAATCTTTGTGAAATCGATAACAAAGTAGAGAGAAAATCCGCTCGTTTTCTGAAAATAAGCCTAAGTTTCGCTGGTTTTTGCGTTTCGATTACATTTCGTAACGCATTCTAGCGCATGTCACTCCTGATACAGCACGCAGTACGCTGAAATGCATGCGCCCAGCATAATTAGCCTGCTCGGCAGCATTTAATGCCCCATTTAGCCAAGTAACTAGAGTTTAGTTGAAGTGCCGCCGCACGCTTACGTTGCATGAAATGCACCATATTGGTGCGATTAGATCAGGTAACTCGATATATCCTGCATGGAATGCAGGATATAAGAGAAAAGCAGCTCCAACGAGCCCATTTAGACGCATTATCCTGCATTCTGAGCAGCATATTCCACCCATGCTGCCCGAAATGGGCATATACACTGCACTTTTGGGCAGCGTATAAACGGTCCAGCGCATGCTGGCCGTGCGCGTACGAACCAAGTAACTCGTTAGTTAATGTGCTCCACCATTAACGGGGCGTCTGCGTCCCCGCAAGGTTACAGCTCTGACCAGACAACAAAAAAAGCCGCCAAATGGCAGCTTCGATGGGAAAGAGTTTGGCTGGATAAGCCAGCCAAAAACTCTTTCTCTATTCCACTATTAGCGCTTAAAGCTGGAAGATTCCCTTTTGATCAGCTTGGACTCTATCACATACTTTTTCTGCATGCTTTGTTCGTTTCCGTTCATCTGGGCGATCAGCTTTTCGGTGAGATGAGCTCCCATCTCGTATTTCGGCTGCTCCACCGTGCTGAGGGCAGGCAGCAAATATTCCGTGATCCGGTTATTATCGACGCCAACGACCGCCATATCCTCCGGAATGCGGATTCCCCTCTCCCGGCAGGCTCTGTACACCCCAAGCGCCATTTCGTCATTGGCGCAATAAACCGCCGTAAACGATTGATTGCGCTCGAGCAGACGGTTGAACGCCTGATAGCCGCCTGTCTCTTCAAAGTCGCCATTGTCAATCAAAGTGGGCAGGAACGGAATCTTCCCTTCCTTGAGAGCCTTCATGTAGCCTTCCATCCGCTCATAGTTCTCGAGGGAATCGGAATAACCGCCAATGTAGGCAATTTGCTGGTGACCCTGCTCAACCAGATGACGCACCGCCTCATTCGAGAACTTTACGTTATCCGTCTTGCAGCTCAGTATATTCTCGTGCGCGACGGCCCGTCCAACCACGCCAATGACATAGCCCTTCTGCACATACTCGTTAATGGTGTCGTCGCTGACGCGCGGCGTAACGAGAATCATGCCGTCAACCGTCTTGTCCGGCAAAAGTCCCAGGTACTCCATTTCCTTCTCGATTTGGTTATCCGAGTCGCAAATGAGAACTTTATATTTATGGGCGTACGCCTTATTCTCAATCCCTTTAATAATCTCGGAGAAATAAGAGACGTTGATATCCGGTACGATAATGCCAAGCGTCATCGTCCGCTGGGAACGCAGATGCTTGGCTGCCGCATTCGGATGGTAATCCATCTCTTCGATTGCTTTGAGCACCTTTATTTTCGTTTTCTCCGACACAAGACTGCTCTCGTTAAGCACCCGCGAAACCGTAGCGGCGGATACGCCTGCCCGCTTCGCAACATCCACTATTTTTTTGTCCACGATATGATCCCTTACCGTAACGTTTTTTCTCATTATATGAGTAAATTCTACCAAGTTCAATATAGCCGTACGCCTTTTGAGCGCGGGTTAACGAAAAATGAAAGACCTCTGTCATACGGACAGAGGCCAATCTTACAACTGAAGCCGCAGCTTAATCACAATCTGATCCTGCTGGAACTCCATATTGCCGATCGAAATCAGGCTTGGGAGCTCAATCGGGACAACGATCCGGTCAAGCCGGTCCTTCCCCAGGTCATAATTTTTCACGGTTAAAGACAAGGGCTCGAAAGTCAGATTCGGCGCCTGCCAGGTCATCTTGTAAGTGGCAAGCATGCCTACCGGCAAAAAATCGCGATAAGTCATATTCAGATGGGCAATGAGCCTGTCGCCGTTCACCTCAAAGCGCGCACCGTCCAGGGTCATATCCGGGGGCAGCGACGCGGGATTGCTTTGCAGCTGGCTTTTGATCAGATTGTTCACATCCGCTTCCGACAACACGATCTCAGGCTTCAGCTTTGCAACCATCTCAACCGCTTTATCCTTAATGGAGACCGGATCATAAGCTAAATCAAGCTTTTCCTCGGGAGCAACATAGGATTTGAGCCATAATCCCCCGCCTGCGGCAATGGCAGCAAGCAGCACCACGATAATTGTTAACCATTTCAGCCAGCGGAACATTTTGTCTACCTCCTTTTCGCCTACATAACAACAAAGATAATGCTATAATGAATCATCAGTGTTTGTCGAATCGCGACTATTAACGAGGTGACTTTTATATTATGGAATTTCAATCATCCTATTCCTCCAAGATCGGACTTGAAGATATCGTTCATGCTCAAATGCATCTTAAGGATGTTATCACCCGAACGCCATTGCAGTACAACCGCGTTCTCTCCGAGCGTTACGGCTGCAACGTATACTTGAAGCGCGAGGATCTTCAGATCGTTCGTTCGTTCAAAATCCGCGGCGCTTACCATCTCATGCGTTCCCTGCCGCCTGAGCGTCTTGCCGCGGGCGTAGTCTGCGCAAGCGCGGGCAACCATGCCCAAGGGGTAGCGTACTCCTGTCAGGCGCTTGGCGTACAAGGCAAAATCTATATGCCAAGCACGACGCCGCGTCAAAAGGTGAATCAGGTTAATTTCTTCGGCGGCGCGTTTGTCGAGGTTATCTTGACCGGCGATACGTTTGACGATGCGTATGCCGAAGCCGTAGCCGAATCCGATCGCAGCGGAATGGCTTTCATCCATCCGTTTGACGATCCAAAGATCATCGCGGGCAACGGAACCGTTGGCCAGGAGCTCATGGAAGCCGCGGAGACGGTGCCGGACTATGTGCTTGCATCCGTTGGCGGAGGCGGCCTGGTAGCAGGCATCGCTTCTTATGTGAAGACTGTGTCCCCGCAGACGAAGGTGATCGGCGTCGAGCCGGAAGGCGCACCTTCGCTTCGCGTCTCTCTGGATGCCGGAGAAGTGACGCCGCTTGAGCATATCGACAAATTCGTGGACGGTGCCGCCGTCAAACGGATTGGCGATCTAACCTTCTCGATCTGCCGCGAGCTGCTTGACGATGTGCGGACCATACCGGAAGGCAAGATCTGCACCACCCTGCTTGATCTGTACAACGAGAACGCGATTGTCGCGGAGCCTGCGGGCGCTTTGCCAATTGCCGCACTCGACATGCTGCGCGACGAAATCGCGGGCAAAACGGTAGTCTGCGTCATCAGCGGCGGCAACAACGATGTCGACCGGATGCAGGAAATCAAAGAGCGCTCGCTCATCTATGAAGGACTGAAGCATTATTTCATGCTTAGCTTTCCACAGCGAGCAGGAGCGCTCCGAGAATTTCTCGATGATGTCCTAGGCCCGAATGACGACATTACCCGCTTCGAATATACGAAGAAGCATAATAAAGACAACGGACCGGCCCTTGTCGGCATTGAGCTCAAGCAGCGCGAGGACTACGCGGCGCTTATCGGGCGGATGCAGAAGAAAGGCTTCCAGTTCGTCGAACTGAACAAAGATCCTGTCCTCTTTAATATCCTGATCTAATCATAGGCTTTATACGGCGCGCCGACAGCTTACCGCTTTTGTAGAAATTACCAAGCGTAGGCTTTCGGCGCGTCTCCGCCTGGGCCAGGGAAAATCTCGTCAATGCGCTTCAGCGTCGACTCGTCAAGCGTCAGCTCGACCGCGCGCAGCGAGCGCTCGAATTGCTCCAGCGTACGCACCCCGATAATCGGTGCGGTAACGGCAGGGTTCGCAAGCAGCCATGCCAGCGATACCAGATCCTCCGGCGCTCCCAGCTCATCGCATAACGCCCCGTACGCGTCCAGCTGCGGCTTCACTTGCGCAAAGCGCTCGTTTCTCTCGCCGCTTCTTCTTCCCGCGCCGCCGTGGCGGTGACTGCCGGAGAGCAGGCCTCCGTCAAGCGGGCTCCACGGAATAACGCCAAGACCAAGCGCCTTCGAAGCCGGAAGCACTTCCAGCTCGGGCAGACGGCAAAGCAAATTATACTTATGCTGTTCGGAGACAAGACCAAGCGCACCTCTTGCCTTCGCTTCCCCTTGCGCCACCGCGATATCCCAGCCCGCAAAGTTACTTGACCCTACGTAGCCGATTTTGCCCTGGTGAACAGCCGTTTCGAAAGCTCCCCACAGCTCGTTCCAGTTCACGTTGCGGTCGACGTGGTGCATCTGGTACAGCTCGATATGATCCGTCTGGAGACGGCGCAGCGAGCCCTCCAGATGGCGGCGAATTTTATAGGCGGAAAGACCTGCTTCACGGTTTGGACCGTCATAAGGATCATGCATGTCGCCGTATACTTTGGTAGCGAGCACTGTTTTCTCGCGGCGACCGCCGCCTTTTGCGAACCAGCGTCCCATAATTTCTTCGGTGCGGCCGGAATTCTCGCCCCAGCCGTAAATATTTGCGGTATCAAAAAAATTAATGCCTGCGTCAAGCGCCGCATCCATAATGCGGAAAGCTTCCTTCTCGTCCGTATCAACGCCAAAATTCATCGTTCCCAAGCAAAGCCGGCTTACACGAAGGCCGGACTGGCCCAAATAAGTGTACTTCATCTCCCGATTCACTCCCACTTTGTGAGTTTTCCCTGCTGCGCATGCGGCAACCAAGGAAAATCTCAGAATAAATTTTGGATACATGTCCCATTATACAAAATTAACAAGAGGGAACCAACATGATCACAATGCGTTGACATTGTTCCGCTATACTTAGCGGCAGGAGGTGGCATCAAATGGTTCGCGCTAATAACGGCTATCAGCCCAAGGTGCTGATTTTATATGCTTCGTATGGAGACGGCCACTTGCAAGCCGCCAAAGCGATTCGCGACGCGCTGGAGGAGGCGGGCAACAACCGTACCGTCATGGTCGACCTGATGGCCGAGTCTCACCCTTGGCTGAACGAGATGACAAGACGCGTGTATTTGAAAAGCTATACGCATATTCCCCATTTGTACGGCTGGGTCTACGATGTTACCCGTCCCATGAAGCATAACTCCCTGTTCGGCGGATTCCTTCACTCCTTTGGCCGCGACAAGATTAAGAAGCTGCTGCAAAAAGAACAACCCGATGCGGTGATACATACTTTTCCTTTCTTCGCGCTGCCTGCCCTTCACCGCCGCCGGCTCAGCAAGAATATTCACCCCGGAGCCTCCATTCCAACCTACACGGTTGTTACCGATTTTGATTTGCACCGCCGCTGGGTACATCCCGGCATCGGCCGTTATTTTGTCGCTACCGACGATTTGAAGCAGGAGCTGGGCTCGCTTGGCATACATCCCGGACGCGTATCCGTTACCGGCATACCGCTTGGACGCGGCTTTCGGAGCAGCCTCACTCCTTCCTTTGAGCTATTCGAAAAATATGGCCTTCACCCCGGGCAGCCCGTCATCCTTCTTATGCCTGGCGCGCAAGGCGTCATGCCGGACTGCGATGAGCTTTGCCGCCTTTTGCTTGAAAGACATCCGCACGCGCAGATTGCGCTTGTGTGCGGACGCAATAGTGTATTGAAAGCCTCTGTGGCAGACCAATTTAGATATCACCCGTCGGCGGACCGCCTTCATCTATTTGGGTTCGTGGATCAGGTTCATGAACTGATGTCTCTTGCAACCTGCCTCGTGTCCAAACCGGGCGGCGTCACGCTGGCCGAAGCGATATGGGCCGGACTGCCGCTTTTCCTCTATAGGCCGGTTCCCGGCCAAGAGAAAAAAAACGCGCGTTACCTGCAATCCAAAGGGGCCGCCATGATCAGCCATGATCCCGAGGAAATGGCAGCCCATATTATGGAGCTGATCCGAAATCCCGAGCAGCTGCAGCGCAGCAGGATGGCGGTACAGCGCCTCCAGACGGAGGATGCCGCAGCGGACAGCATTGCTCATCATATTTTGCGGGAATGCGGTTGGAATGTAAAATTTGGTCAACGCTATAGTTAAAGGTGAAATCGTAAAGGAGCCTGACCGCCGGTGAAAAATGCGGGGATGAGATTCGGAACGGAGATGCGGCTCATCTCCGTTATCTTGTTTTTGGTGGAATTTGTAAGGGGTGCGGTGCTGATCAGCCTGTTCCCCATTTATGGAACGAAGGTTCTGGGTTTATCTCTGGATGTTATCGGCATCGCGATTACGGCGCATTATTTGACCGACACGCTGCTTAAGATGGTCATCGGCTATCTGCTCGACCGGTTCTCGATCCGGTTTGTCGTGCGGACAGGCCTGCTGATCTCGCTAGCGGGCGTGTTTCTGATTCAATTCGCCAATGTAGCCTGGCTGTTTATCCTGGCGGCTGCTCTGTACGGCATCGGTATGTCGCCCATCTGGATTGTCTGTCTGACAAAGGTCTCCGACGATAAACGGGCCAGCCAAATGGGCTTTCTGTACACCGTCTGGCTTACGGGACTAGGCGCCGGTCCAATTTTGTGCAATATTCTGCTCGACTATTATGTATACGGCACGTATTTTTTGCTGCTGATTCTGTCGATTATTGCAGCTTTTCTGGCTTTTTTCATGAACAACGCAAAGGTCAGCGGACAGCAGATCGAGGCCATTCCGTTGAAACGGCAACTTGTTGCCCTAATGGAACGTATAAAAGCTATGCGAATGCTTCTGCCGGGCATGATTCTGCAGACGGCAGGCGCCAGCATGCTTGTTCCCGTGCTGCCAAACTTCGCGGAAAAAGAGCTTGGCTTTGCAGGCGCGCAATATTCCCTTCTGCTGTCTGCCGGAGGCGTATGCGCTGCAGCCGGTCTTATTCCGATGGGCCGTTTATCGGACAAGCTTGGCGGCAAGAAGTGGTTTTTAATTATTGGCTTTGCCGTTTTCGCCTTCGGGCTCTATATGTTGGCATGGCGGCTTCCGTTTTGGTATTGTTTAGTTATTGTCGTAATTCTAGGTTTGTCTTATGCAGCTATTCTGCCGGCCTGGAATGCTTTGCTTGCTGCTTACGTTCCTCCTAAGCAGGAAGGACTGGGCTGGGGAATGCTGTCGACCGTCGAAGGCCTGGGCGGCATGATCGGCCCTCTTGCCGGAGGAATTCTCGCCGCAAGCTTTGGAACTCGCACGGTTATTTGGGTAAGCGCCGTGCTGTTTGGACTCATTGCCCTGTTGTATGTGCTGATTCCGGCAACTAAGATGAACGGCAAATGAGGAAGAACGAAATATTTTCCCGGTTGGGGGTTAAGTGGGGTAGGTAACAACCATGCATGTGATGGAGAGCGTGAATAATTTGTACGTCCAAATGAAAAATCTGGACCTTGAGCATTTGCAGCGAACGCTGGAGAGCTACTCGCAGTTTGGCATTTTGCCCGGCATTTTGCTGCCGCTTCTCGAATCGTTCCTGCCTTTCCTTCCTTTGATCGTGATTGTAGCGGCTAACGCGAATATTTTCGGCCTGTGGCTGGGCTTTCTGCTCTCCTGGATCGGGGTGTCCATCGGAGCGATTTGCGTATTTCTGATCAGCCGCAAGCTGGGGAAGAATGTAAAGTCCAAAATTGAACGCCGGTTCCCCAAAACCGAAAGGTTCTTCAAATGGGTGGACCAAAAAGGCTTTACGCCGCTTTTTCTGCTGGCCTGCTTCCCGTTCTCCCCGTCGTCAATCATTAATATTGTATCGGGCTTCAGCAAAATCTCGTTGCGCACCTTTGTTCTTGCAACCGTGCTCGGCAAAGGGGTCATGATTCTAAGCATCTCGCTGATCAGCTTCAACATCGGCAGCTTCCGCGAGGAGCCGTGGCGCATCTTCGTTACCTGTGCCGTCATTATCGTCATGTGGTTCGGCGGCAAAAAAATCGAGTCCCGCTATCATGTGAATTAACCAGCAATTTGTTCCTCTTGGCCCTGACCGCTCATACATAGCCTCCTTTAGTGGCACACTTCTAAAGAATTATCTGCCGAAAGGAGGATGGCAGCATGTCAGGTGAATGGCCGTCCCATAAACAAGTCGAAGCCAGCAAAGCGCAATCAGAAGCCGACCGTACCGGCAAAGGCAAGCAAAAGGCTAGCAAGATGCAATCCGAAGCCGATGCGGCAGCGGTACCGAAGCACGGATTATAAGCTAAGGAAGGACGAGTGGGCCATGAGCGAGCAGCATAATCAAATGGATCCGATGTCAGGCGAGCATGTCGAGGTATCGGGTGTTTATAAAAACGAAATCGGCCGCGTAGAAAAGCTTGAACGCGGCGATGTATTCCCTGCCGATCCGCAGAACGGCAATACCGAATGGGAGCTTGTCGAGCTCGACTTCGATAATCACCACGAGGGCCGTACCGATCCGCGTCTCCTTGCAAAAGACGACGATGATGATCCGGAAGCTCATATGCAGCATCCGCGGCGCCACAAAGGGAGCAATAAGACGGATTCTTAGGTTGCTTTTGCAGGTTGCAGGGGCGGTGGGAGTAGCTTGTTATCGGGGGAGAGGGAATGCATCTCCTTCGACTGCGCTCCTCAGGAGACACATTCCCTCTCCCCTTTGCCTTGCGCTGCAGCTGGGCAAACAGCAAAAAAAGACCCCCTCAATTGGATGAGGGGGTCTTTTCGGTCGGCTGCACAATTCGCCGACCACAGGCCACGGGCCAGTGCCGGCGATAACGCTTAACGATGTCGCGCATCGTTAAGGTGGCAGCTAAGCTGCTTTTTTGAAGGCTTGACGATGTGGCACATCGTTAAGCTAGCTCGAAACTCCACTTTTGGCCCTCCGCGGGCCATTTTTGCAATCCTTAACGATGTCGTGCATCGTTAAGGAGGCAGCTAAGCTGCCTTTTTAAAGGCTTGGCGATGTCGCACATCGTTAAGCTAGCTCGAAACTCCACTTTTGGCCCTCCGCGGGCCATTTTTGCAATCCTTAACGATGTCGTGCATCGTTAAGGAGGCAGCTAAGCTGCCTTTTTAAAGGCTTGGCGATGTCGTACATCGTTAAGCCTAGGAATGCGTGTTACTATCTGCCACAACCTAACAATTCGACCGTTCTTATACCGGCTGTAGCACGGTTTTTCCGTCTTATTGGGCTACTTTAATCCCGCACTCGAGCGTCCGCACCTCTGTAACACGGTTTTTTCCTCTTATTCGGCTCCTCGCACCAGTTAGACCATCGGTTCACCGGCTGTAGCACGGTTTTTCCGTCTTATTGAGCTACTTTAATCCCGCACTCGAGCGTCCGCACCTCTGTAACACGGTTTTTTCCTCTTATTCGGCTCCTCGCACCAGTTAGATCATCGGTTCACCGGCTGTAGCACGGTTTTTCAGTCTTATTGAGCTACTTTAACCCCGCACTCGAGCGTCCGAACCTCTGTAACATGGTTTTTCCTCTTATTCGGTTCCTCGCACCAGTCGGACCATACGGTTCACCGGCTGTAGCACGGTTTTTCCATCTTATTGGGCTACTTTAATCCCGCACTCGAGCGTCCACACCTCTGTAACACGGTTTTTTCCTCTTATTCGGCTCCTCGCACCAGTTAGACCATCCGTTCACCGGCTGTAGCACGGTTTTTCCGTCTTATTGGGCTACTTTAACCCCGCACTCGAGCGTCCGCACCTCTGTAACATGGTTTTTTCCTGTTATTCCGCCCCTCGCACCAGTCGGATTCATCCGTTCACCGGCTGTAGCACGGTTTTTCCGTAAGTATGTATCGGGCGTGGCCAAGACAGCTAGCGAACGAGCTACTCCCGAACTGCCGCTGCGTCGGCTTTTTCGGCGCCGCGGCGCTCTTCGGGTTCGCCGTGGGGGCGCTGGGTGTGGTCGACCAGCTTCTCCAGGCGGCGCAGATGGTAGGCGTACTCGAACAACGCGGATGCGACGAAGATCAATCGCTTATGTTCGTCCGGATCCTCTCGGACGTAGTCGGTGAGCTCGGCAACGAGGCGTGCCTCCCGCTCCTCGCCCGGCTCCATGGACATGTTGGGCTTCATTTTGTTCTCGATCTTCAGCACGATCGATTCATGGTACTTCGTCAAATCCTCGATTTGACGGTCGAAGCGCGCGGCCCAGTCGCCGGCCTTCGGCGCAGAGAAGTAATGCTCCTCTACAACCTCGAGCAAATCCGATCCCTTCTGCAGCGCCCGGATCATCTGCTTGGATACGAGCAGCTGACGAGCGTGGCTAATTTTTGTGCGGGCCAGTATCTTCCGCTCTTCCTCGAACAGGTTGTAGCTGTCCTCAAGCTTGCGCAGCGTCTTGTGCAGCTTCGCTTTCTCCTTGCGGTACACCTGCTCCCTCATCTCATTCGAAATCGCGGTCCGCAGGAGCAGCGACATCTGGGAGAAAGCATGATGCACCTGCTCGGTGAACTGCCTTCTCGGGCGCGGCGGGAATACGAGTACATTAACGGTAAACGCCGCTCCCATCCCTGTCAATACCATCAGAAAGCGTTCAAGCGCCACCGTGATTTCCTGGCCATGCGCCTCCATAATCGCGACAACCGTCACCAGCGTAACGCCGATGGTTGTCTCCATTTTCAAACGGATACTAACCAAAATAACTAATATGCATACAAGTCCTACCGCAATCGGCGTTTGCCCAAACAGCTTCATAGCAGCCAGCGCCATCGCCGCCCCGAGCAGATTCGTCTGGAACTGATCCAGCACCTGCTGCCAAGAGCGGTAAATAGACGGCTGGATGGTCAGAATCGCTGCGACGGTTGTAATCAGCGGAGATGCAAAACCAAACAATCCGCTCAGGTATATGGCAAGTGCGACTGCCATGCCTGTCTTGAGCACCCGCGCTCCAATCGTCATACCAATTTCTCCTTCATGAGCGAGACTCGCCCTTCCTTGTCTTCCCTTTATTATGCCACAAACGCTAAAATAACCAAGGTTTTCCCCCTTATTAACCAAAGGATTGGAGGCTGAACCAAGGCGAAAAGGCTTTGCTGTCCATTGACAGCCAGCGCGGCTTCTTCCGTTTCACACAAAAAAGCCCGGGACGCCTTATGAAAGCATCCCGGACCCGTCCCGACTGACCGCTCGCCCGGCCCCCCAAACGGCTATATCGTTCTGGCGATCAGCTCGGACAGCTGACGGGCAATAGCTGCCGGTCCTGCCTGCAGCTGTTCCTCGGTAAATGTGCAGCGCACGAACGTCTCGTCCAGGTCAAGCGCCTCCGCAAACAAGCCGCCTAACCCCCGCGCACGGCGATCCACTTGAAGCAGCAGCTCCAGTTCCCGGTCGGACGAATAGAACATAACCTCCAGCTCATCGAGCTGACCCCGGAACTGGCCGGTCGGCACAAATTCAAACTCCTGAACGAAAGGCATTCCGCCGCCATGCCGCGGAGAATATTCGCATTCCGCCTGGCGCAGCCGAAAGCCAAGAAGATCCAGAGCATGGAACACCGTGTTAATCGCGCCGGTAGGCAGAACATCGATCCGGTCGTTGTCCCCCGGGTCCACGCCTCCGCGTACCTCCAACTCGGTCTTCACCCATACCGGCGCTCTGCCGAGCGTAAGCGGCGTTTGATAAGGCAAGCGGAAGCTAAAGGGCACTTCCTTGGTCTCGCCAGCTTCCAAGGTAAACGGCGCACTCACATGGTAACGCCCGATTTCCCCGTGCTGCCTGAATTTATTGTCGTTGCTCTCGCGAATGTATTCGGTCATGACTGAGATTTGAATGGTATCTATGTTTTGCGGAGCATTTCCCCCTCGAATATTGACTACGCCCCGGACTTCTTCGCCAGGCACGTATTGCGACTTTTCAAGAAGCGTATCGATTTTGGCTGAACCAATGCCAATACTGGCCAATAAACGATTAAACATGTCATCCATCCCTTCGCTCTTATCATCGAATTAAATGATTGCCTAAGCCTATTACGGCTCATTGGCGGAGGAAGTTGCATTTTTCTAGGCGCCAATATGGCCCTTCAAAGACCATGGCACTTTCTATCGGAAGGAAGATCGACTAATATAGTAGAGTAGATCCATGTAGGAGGAATTGAAGATGAAAAAAATCATTCAGGAGTTCAAGGAATTCGCCATTAAAGGGAATGTAATCGACCTTGCAGTCGGTGTTATTATCGGCGGTGCCTTCGGCAAAATCGTTACCTCTCTCGTCAACGATATTATTATGCCTCCCATCGGGCGCATGCTCGGCGGCGCGGATTTCAAGGACTTATTCATTAACTTGGGCTCGGACAAGCCGCTGCCGGCAGGCGTTTCGATGCACGACATCCATAGCCTTGCCGATGCGACCAAATACGGGGTAGCCGTTATCGCGTACGGCCAATTTATTAACGTATTGCTCGACTTCTTCATCGTTGCCGTATGTATTTTCCTGCTGGTGAAAGGGATCAACATTCTGCGCCGCATTAAACCGGAGGAAGCCGCCGCACCGGCGGAGCCGACGGAAAAAGAATGTCCGTACTGCTTGTCCCAAATTCCGGTTAAGGCTACGCGCTGCAAGCATTGTACCTCCGTGCTTGAAGAAGGAACGGCAGCCAGCGGCTAGAAGAAACCGGATAAAAAGGTGGAGGTTCCGATGGCAGAAGAACGCTTCGATATTTACGACGAACAGCTTAACCCGCTTGGCACCGCAAGCCGCACCGAGACCCATGCGCTGGGCTATTGGCACAGATCCTTCCATTGCTGGCTGACGCGCCGCGAGGAGAACCGTCGCTTCGTGCGGTTCCAGCTGCGCCAAGCCGGGAAGGATACCTATCCCGGCTGTTACGATATTACCGCGGCTGGCCACCTCTCGGCCGGCGAGACCGTGAAGGATGCGGTCCGCGAGATCGAAGAGGAGCTTGGCGTTGCTGCCCGCTTCGAAGAGCTGATTCCTCTTGGCGAGGCACGCAAGGAAATGTTCGGAGAAGTAAACGGCGTGCCTTTTATCGATCGCGAAGTCAGCGACGTTTTCGCGCTTGTATGCCCATTTCCGTTAGGCGATTTAAAGCTGCAAGCTGAAGAAGTGGCGGCTGTATTCGAGGCCGACGTCGAGTTGATGATCCGGCTGTTCGACGGGGAACTGCAGGAGCTGGTTTGCGAGGGCGTTGCGTCGACGGCCGATGGTGGCCTATCCAAGGCGACGCGAGCCGTCCGAGCTGCTGAATTCGTACCTCGGGAGCCGAGCTACTACGCGTCGATAATGAGGGCTTTGCGCGATTGTACGTAATCGACACTCCGCTCGGAAGCTGCGGCTTGCCGCCGCTGTCCGACCGGGCTCCCCAGGCCGCTTCCCAGTTCCGGTACCATTGATCGACCATGCCGTGAATGTTGTAGAACTCGGTCTGCCTTGTGCAGAGGTCAAAGTTATCGATCTCCGGGTTGTTATACAAACGTGCAGCGGTGGCATGGATACAACCGTGAACACCGGTGTACTCTATAAACCGGCCAAACTCATCAAGCGAATGAAACGATTGCGGATTGTAAAGAATCCGGTATAAAGCCTGCTGATTCATGCATGGCGACTGTAATATTCCAGCCGGCATTTCCGACCAGCCGGCAATGACCCTTTTGTCGTAGCCCATACGGTCGAACCAGTTATACACCTTATTGATAAAATATCGGTGAAACCGTAAAAACTCCTCACCGAACCCCGGTGGCGGCATTGTTCCCGGCGTCACATGATGCTGGTGATGCCAGATCGTATGCTCCTCCATCCATTCCAACGGGAAGTTAGGGATAATCGGCATTGTCATTCGCCTCCTGTATCGAGCGATATCTTACATATCGTATGCGTAGGCGAATAAATAAGTGTACATTCTTATAAAACCAGCAACGGCGCTGGTTCCGGGTTATCGGAGCTTCGCGCTTTATTTATTGTCCATGTGCGAAAGGCCCTTTCATGAGGCTCCATCGATTCATAAAATAAAGTACGATGATAAAGCGTGGAACGAAGGAAGTGGCGGTATGTCGTGGGAGAATATTTCGAATCTCATCGATCCCCGGTTAATGATTGTTGTGGCAGCCTGCTGGGTAATCGGCTATATGCTGAAACAAACGCCGATTGTGCCGGATTGGACCATTGTGTATGCGGTTACGGCGGTAGCCGTCCTCTGCGCCTGTCTCATCTTAGGCTTTCATGTGGAAAGCGTACTGCAGGGTGTTTTATGCGGAGCCTTTTCCGTGTACGGGAGCCAGCTGGTGAAGCAGACGTTTATAAAAAGAGGAAAATGAGAAAAAGGCACAGCTGTCCGAAGAGGACGGCTGTGCCTTTTGTATGTTAGTGCTGAATAACGCCGCAGGCAATGCGGCTGCCGGAATTGCCAGATGGATCCGTCTTGTAGTCATCCGCTTTTTCATGAATAACAAGCGCTGTACCGGCGGCTGGAAGCAGCGAGTTTGGCGCTTCCGTGTCGAGCGTTACATTTTTCGAAATAATCTCCGCCTTTACCGTGCCGTCATTGCCGACCGTAATATTCGGCAGATCGCCGTCATGGAAGCCTTGCGGATTATCGAAGCCATGCTGTTTGTTCTTCGGATTCAGGTGCGAGCCGGCTGATTCGAAGGACGGAGCCTCGCATTTGCCGACATTATGGAAGTGAATGCCGTGAACGCCCGGCGGAAGGCCTTTGGCCTCCAGCTTCAGATGCACGCCGTCTTTTTCCTCCGTCAATACGACAGTCCCAATCTGATTGCCTTTCGTATCGATAAAAGCGGCCTTTGCTTCCATCACATGACTGCGCGTGTGGTGGCCATTTCCTTGGCTTGCCATTGCTGCACTGGAAAACCCGCAGCTTGCGACGAGGAAGCCAAGCGAGCACAGCATCATTGATTTGTTCATGTTATCCTCCTTGGAGCGTAATTTCCAAGTTAGCTTTTACCAGGTTAAGGATAAATATTCATTCGTTTCCTAAATATTTTGCTCTATAAATCTATATGGCAATTAAATATGCGTTTCGACTCAGTCAGCCGTCCATACCTCTCTTTCAAATCTGAATAGTATAAAAGCAGATTCTCATATTTTGTATGAGAGTCATTGAAGGGAGGATAATTATATGAGTTGTGGTTGTGGTGGTTTTAATGGAGGGATTAATAGAGGATTTGATGGAGCTCCAAGCATACTCTTCCGTCTCTCTCCAGGGGTGCAAGTAGACGTTGTGTTTGACCACACTGGTCCGCGAGGGCTCCAAGCCACATTCCTTGGATTTGAAAGAAATTCCGCACTGTTCTTGGTCGACGGTGAAGTCTTGTTCATTAATCCTCGCAGCATCCAAGCCATCTCTTTGCATGCACCTCGTACTCACAGAGAAGAACTTAAATTTATGCAATTGCCTAAATAGAGGCTGCGGAATACAATCCGTAACCTTTTAATCTCACAAAATCCATGAATTCCTTAGTAGATTAGCCTTGTCGTTTGCTAACAAACTCTCATATTTTGTATGAGAATCATTGAAGGGAGGAAAAACACATGAGTTGCGGTTCTGGTTTTACTGGAGGGTTTGGTGGAGCACCAAGCATTCTCTTCCGTCTCTCTCCAGGTGTACGCGTAGACGTTGTATTCGACCACACTGGTCCACGTGGGATCAATGCTACATTCCTTGGATTTGAAGGGAATTCTGCGCTGTTCCTGGTCAATAATGAAGTCTTGTATATTAATCCTCGCAGCATTCAAGCCATCTCGTTGCATGGCTAAAGAAAAAAATAAGTACCTTTCTGCGATTGCCTAAATAGAGGCTGCGGATCATTGAAGGAGGATAAAAATATGAGTTGCGGTTTTGGTGTTGGTGCTAATGGAGGTTTTGGCGGAGCTCCAAGCATTCTGTTCCGTCTCTCCCCGGGGGTACGTGTAGACGTTGTATTTGACCACACAGGTCCACGTGGGATCAATGCTACATTCCTTGGATTCGAAGGGAATTCTGTACTGTTCTTGGTCGATAATGAAGTCTTGTTCATTAATCCTCGCAGCATTCAAGCAATCTCGTTGCATGCAAATCGAAATTGTTAAGTTAAATCCTTTCTATGGGTGCCTATTTAAAGGGTACGGAATATTCCGTACCCTTTTTATTGAGAATTTACGAAAGGAGAGTGCAACGAAATGAGTAAAGAAGATGATTTCGCAGACTTCCGAGACCAGATGAAGAAATTGAAGAATGAGAAAAAGAACAAAAGCCACAGGGACCAAGATGATGTAAACGATGTGATAGAGCGCGTGAAGTCTGAAATGATGCCCATTATTACAGCATTCGTTGATTCTGATCGTACTTTGGAGATGCAATCGAATACATCCAGAGCTATTTATATCTCGTATGCAAACTCAAGGATATTTGGTCTATGGGTGTCGGCAACCAGTATGGACAGTATCAACATCGATGCTGTGTATGATTCGGTTTCGACCCGTATATACTCAGGAGGTTTCACCAAAAGAGAGATTAAAGCCAAGGTTAAAAATGTACTGTTAGATTGGTATTGCATCATTATCTAATGGAAGACGTTTCAGATGAGAGGATAGGATGGATTTCATAGTTTCAATCTCCCTCTAAATCGCATAGATAGCGAAAATCCTCTTTACATGCAGTGAAAGGGGATTTTTCTTTGTAAAATGAAAATTTTGATCAATGGGCATAAAAAAACCTCCTACGTTATGACGTAGAAGGCTTCATTTAGGTCTTACGTTCATCCGCTTTTTCATTCGGAAAACGCAGCCCTTTCGTATGTCCATCCGTAACATTCAACGTCGACAAGACGTTGATTTAACGGGCTTTTTCGTAAAATGGTGCTGATGAAGGGAATTGAACCCCCGGCCTACGCATTACGAGTGCGTTGCTCTACCCCTGAGCTACATCAGCGAGACAATATTTAGGATACGGATTTTCAACGTAAAAGTCAACTATTTCCCGCTTTCCCCGACAACAGCTGCAGCCCTTTTTAAAATGGGATTCGACATTTTAACGTTTTATTCGTTATTTCCCGAGGAATAATGTCTAACGATTCCTTCCAGCACTTTCCTGGCTTCCGATGCCGTATCCCATCTGCTCTCCAGCAGCCCTTTGATAAAGCTCTTAACCTCGAGATCAATCGCAAGCTCCTCCTCCCAGCTTTGCTCCTCCTGTCCTTCCTCCGGCGTATAGCCCGCATACATCAGGAATAAGAAGAAATGACCTAACCCATACAAGTCGCTCGCCTGCTCCGGCTGGCGCATGCGGTACTTTACCGGTCCCCAGCTGTCGGCAAATCCGCTAGGCCTTTCTTCCGGTCCATCCGCATCCTTTTCTCCAACCCGGCAGGCCAGTCCCAGATCGATTACATGAACCTCATCTTCGCTCAGTATCACATTCGGAATCCGTATATCGCGATGCACATAACCCGCCTGATGCAGGTGCTCCAGCGGAGAGAACAGCATCAACAACATACGTAGCGCCTCCAGCTGCGTATAGGTCCTTCCCTGCAGCAAAATCGCCTGCTCAACGTTTATGCCTTCTATATATTCCATCACAAGTGCGCCTTCACGGCGGTGAACAGTCCAGTCCAGCCACTTGGGCAGCTGCGGATGGCTGAGCTGCCGAAGGATATCGTTTTCGCGTTTCAGCAGTCTCCGGCCGGTATCCCGCTTGCTTGGCTTTGCGCGCTTCAGAAGAACGGTTGATCCGCTTCGCAGATCCGTACAGCGATAGGCTTGGCCGTAACTGCCCATCCCCAGAAACTCCTCGATACGGTAGGTTCCCGCCCATACGATTCCCTGCCGCAGCGGGTAGTCCACCCAATTATGGATCCATTGCTTCCACCAGATAGGAATCCCTCCTTGCCCTACGCATACGGGATAGAAACAAGTTTGGTTTCCTCGTACAGAGCGGAGTAGGCGTTTTCCATGAAACCAGCGTTAAGCGGCTTGCGTAATATTTCGTAAGTCTAAGGTGTTTCAATTCCTTAACAAAGACTTAATTATAGGTAAGCCCATGCTTACGAAGCAAGAATCATCACAAACAGCCTTTCAGGGCTGTTTGGGTGATCATTCTTTAAGCCCATGCTTTCGAAGCAAGAATCATCACGAACAGCCTTTCCCGGCTGTTTGGGTGATAATTCTTTTTAGGAGGTCAATTCATGATCAGACACATGTTACAAAGACTCCTCGGCTCGGTTACCGGCAAACACTATAACAAACATGGACACCACGGCCATTACGGTCATTACAGTCACAGCAGCAGCGATTACAAAAAAGGAAACTATTATCCGCCGCAGCAACCCCCATACGGTCATAGCCATTATAAGAAAAAATACGGCAGCTACAGCAGCTAAGGAAATTGTTAGGAGAATGTTAGCAAACTAAACAATAACCTTATGACCTTTTTATAAGCGGCTAAAACGTTTCTAGTAAACTGGAAAAAAACGAGTGGAGGTGCGAATGGTATGATGAAAATCATTACCTTCAAAGACCGTTCGGTTCCCGTTTATTACGTTAACGAGCAGGCGGCTTCCGTTGAACAACTTCATCATAAATTGCTTGAGATGGAATACAACTTCGATTTCCGCAAAAAGTGGAAACGCATTTCGAAGGTCGAGGTTGTCCGCGATGTTGCCATTTTCCAATATAACGACGGGACGAAACTGTATCTTGAAGTAAGCTAACGGATAACAACTAGACCAAATGACCCGCAAAATACGAAAGCCCTGAAAGATCCGCCAAGCGCGAATCCTTCAGGGCTTTTAGATTTTACCTTGTTTACTATTTACGCCGTTTGCGGCGACTTTCGGATGATCGACATGTCGAGCAAATCCGGCTGCATCGGAGATCCCAGAAGGAAGCCCTGCACAAAGTCGCAGCTCCATTCCTTCAGCAATTTATATTGCTCCTCGTATTCGACGCCGCCCGCAATAACCTCAATCTCCAGCTTGTGCAGCAGCCCGATCATCGCTTCAACGATATGACGCTCTACGCTCTGCACATCGATCTGGCGGATGAACGATTTACTGATCTTTACGCTGTTGACCGGCAGCTGCTTGAGGTTCGCAAGCGAGGCATAACCTTCTCCGAAGTTATCCAGCGTAATTCTGACGCCTAATGCGCGCAGCTGACTCAGTACGGCTAATGTTTTGTCGGTGAAATGAAGAATAACGTCCTCCTTTACCTCAAGCTCCAGACAAGAAGGCTCGATTCCCGCCTCCCCCAGCACATGGGCAACCATGCTGCAGAAGCTGTTATCCATCAGTTGTACATGCGATATATTAACCGCAATAACAAGCTCCTTCAGGCCATATTCCTGCATGCCCGCCAGCATCCCGCAGGCCTCGCGCAGCGCCCATTCGCCGATAGGTACGATTAAGCCGTTCTGCTCGGCTATCGGGATAAATTCCGCCGGCCAGATCGCCCCAAGCTCCGGCTGGTTCCATCTCAGAAGCGCTTCAAAGCCGCGGAGACGCCCGTTATCCGTGCGAAAGATCGGCTGATAGCTCAGATGGAACTGACGCAAATAAAGGGCCGGACGCAGCAACGCTCCAACCTCCAGCCAGCGGTTCATTTGGGCCGTCTCTTCCTCGTTGTAAAACGTAATCCGGTTGCCGCCCTGCTCCCGCGATTTGAAGAGAGCCGTCTCGGCATGCCCGAGCAGTCTCTCGCTTGTCCGTCCGTTCTGCGGGAACAGGCAGGTGCCGATGCTTGCCGTCAAATTCAATTCCGCTCCCTCATAGGAAACCGGGTATTGCGCTGCATATTTCATCTCTTCCACCGCATTGGCACATTCCGCCTGCGAGTATCCGATTTCTCTAGCCATTAAAAAAGTATCGCCGCTGATTAAGGTAACAAAGGCCGTATCCGCCCCTTGACTTAATCGTCCTCCGATACTTTCAAGTACCTGGTTGCATGCCTCTAAGCCCTTGGCCTCATTCACACCATAGAAACGATCGATCTGAATCAACGCCACAACGAGCCGCTGTCCCGATGCCCGCGCGCGGCTCAAAGCCACCTCCAGCTGAGCATAAGCCTCCTGCCGTTCAGGTAAACTGGCTAACCCATGCACGATTGCTACACCATCCTTTTGTCATTACTGTTAATCCTATAGTCCCATATAAGTATTAGAAAAATTGCGGATTGTTCTTTAGAAGTATGTTAGGCATTTGCCAGCTGTAGGACAAGGGGGTATAAAAAAGATCACCCTGCAGCGGAGGTGATCTTTGGGTCGCTTACCTTAATCATGTTCCTGACTGTGGTCGGTCGTATATTTGTAACCAAAGCCCCATACCGTACGAATTAAACGGGGCTCTTTCGGGTTTTGCTCGATTTTTTTGCGCAGATTAACGATATGTACATCAATGGCCCTATCCGTTACAAAAGAATCAAATCCTCTAATCGTATTGATCAGTTCTTCCCTGCTGAATACCTTGCCCGGGTGGGATAAGAACAGTTTCATCATCTCGAATTCAGAAAAGGTCGTCTCAATCAGCTTGCCTCTGACAAGGAGCATTCTGCGCTCGGAGTCCAGCTGAATCGGCGCGAGATCGGCTTCTTCCGCTTCCGCGGCACTTGCCGCCTCCGCTTCGGAAGCGCTGAATTGGGAACGACGAATTAGGGCCTCCACCCTCGCCGTCATTTCATGCATGCTGAATGGCTTGCACATATAATCATCGGCCCCGGCCTTTAAGGCCTGGACGCGTTCGGAAACTTCGCTTTTCATCGACAAAATCATAATAGGAACATGCGATCGTTCGCGAATAGAGGCGCAAACCCCCATACCATCCATATCAGGCAGCATCAGGTCAAGCAAGACGACATCAGGCTCAAACTCCTGAACGACCCGCAGGCCATCTTCGCCCGTTCCTGCCTGTCTTACCGAATACCCTTCTTCCGACAAGTACATCGACAGCATATCCCTCATCATGACGTCATCTTCAACTACTAAAACTTTATACACCGGCGCCACCCCTTAGGGAAAGAAGATTTCTGTCAAATAATATAAATCTATCTCTAATATACAATACGAATGTAAGGGTTAACAATAAAATGTTAGAAGATTGTTAGGAGAAACTGTCGAAAGTTGAAATCGATTTATGCTGCAGACCGGTTATGACACGATCAAGCTCTTTTTTCAGCTGTTCGGCCGGCGCCTTCCAATCCTCTTCCCCCTCCTCTTTCTTCAAAATCTCGTTCAGCCTTGCAGCCGCCTGCACCACGTCATTCGCCGACAAGTGGCTCGCAGCCCCCATCAGCGTATGGATCATCCGTCTCGCGGTGGCGATCCGGCCATTCGCCAGCTCCTCGATCAGCTTGTCCGGGAAGCCCTCGTAATCCTTCAGGAAATGAACCAGCATCTGGCGCAAAATCGATACTTTGCCGCTTACCCTGGCTAGTGCGGTCTCAACCTGAATGCCGTCAAGCTTGGGCACCGACTGGTCCGAAACGCTCCATGATTGCTGCTCAAGCACCGGAAACTTCTTGTTGTTCAGCAGATTCATAATGACCATGTAGAGCCGATCCGGATCCAAAGGCTTCGTCACCACTCCGTTCATGCCAAGCTGCAGGTAATGCTCATGATCCGTGCGCAGGGAATTGGCCGTTACCGCAATAATCGGCAGCTGCTCGTAACGGGAATCTTTGCGGATCATCGTTGTTGCTTCCATTCCATCCATCTCTGGCATATGAATATCCATCAGGACCAGATGCCAGTTCCCCTGTTCCAGCTTCTCCAGAACCTCCCGTCCGTTCTCCGC
This sequence comes from Paenibacillus sp. MMO-177, assembly GCF_037147795.1. Taxonomy (NCBI): domain Bacteria; kingdom Bacillati; phylum Bacillota; class Bacilli; order Caryophanales; family Paenibacillaceae; genus Paenibacillus; species Paenibacillus sp. MMO-177. The sequence goes on from NZ_JBBCUR010000015.1 coordinate 35,558, forward strand.
AAGACCAACCTCGAAGCCCCGCTCCTTGAGCAGCTCGATCGCTACCAGCTGGTTAATATGATTGTCTTCGGCAAGCAGAACCCGTATTTTTTCCTGAGGCTCCGCGGAAGTGGCTGCTTCTTGTGCAGCCATCGTCCATTCCTTCACCTCTACCGGCCTTTGCTCCAGCGTTCCCGTCAAGGCATGGAACAATGCCAGACGGGTTACCGGTTTGGTCAGAATCGTATCAGGCCGCCCGGAATCGGGCATCTGCATCAGTTCATCCCTGCCGAAGGAGGTCGTTAGCGCGATCGTCTTCACCCCTGCCGCGGCAGCTTGCTTGTGGAACTCCAGCCAAGTCTCCGCCCCGTACATATCCGGCATTTCCATGTCCAGCATAATCAGCTTGGGCATCGCCCCCGCACCCATCCGGCGCAGCTTCTCCCTTGCGCTTCCCCAGGAGGAGAACGCCACGGGAGTCAGGCGGAACGATTCGGCGAGCTCGCACCAATGCCGACGCATCTCGTCGCTGTCTTCCACGACCCAGATGCATTGATCCTCCAGCTCCTTGCCGACAATCAGCCTCTCTTCCGTCACGGAAGACAGGACAGGGAAGGATAAGACAAAGCTGAACCGGCTGCCTAAGCCTGGCTCGCTGTCCACCTGGATTTTCCCGCCCATCATTTTGACGAGAGCATTGGCAATAACAAGTCCTAAGCCGGTGCCCCCATATTTGCGGGTGGTTGAGCCGTCGGCTTGCGTGAACGGGGTAAACAGCCTGTCGATTTGTTTTTTCGTCATGCCGATACCGGTATCTTCCACGGTGAATTGCAGCTTTAATCCGTCAGAGTACTGCTCCAGCACCTCAAGAGCCAGCTTCACATGCCCCCGTTCCGTAAACTTCACGGCGTTCATGCACAGGTTCAGCAAAATTTGCTCAACGCGCATCTGATCGCCCAGAAGAGTGGTCGGCAGCTGCTCGGGAACCTCCAAAATAAATTCGAACTGCTCCTTGCCGCCCATAAAGACGCTAAGCTGATCCGTCAACCGGCTGAGCATCTCCTGAGGGTGGAACGCAACCCGCTCTACCTCGACCTTGCCGGCCTCGATCTTCGAGAAATCGAGCAGGTCGTTAATGATGCGCAGCAGAGATTCCGAGGAGTTGCCAAGCTTGTCCATATAATCCTTCTGAGAAGGGGACAATCCGGTGCGTTGCATCAGCTGCGACAGACCGATAATCCCGTTAAGAGGCGTACGGATCTCATGGCTGACCATCGCCAGGAAGCGGCTTTTGGCCGCATTCGCTTGTTCGGCTTCCTGCGTCGCTTGAATCAGTTCCTCCTGAATATGCTTCTGCTCGGTAATATCGCGCGCGATACAGGAGAAGTACAGCTCGCCGGTATTTCTGTAAGCATGGGCTACGATAACAAGGGAGACATTCACTTTGTCTCCGGCTTGCGTCAGAAGCTCGGCTTCCCCTTCCCAATAGCCAAGTTTCTCGGCGATGCGGGAGCCTTTTATGAGATACAGGTACATGGACGGTTCGACGTAGCTCTTATAGTCCTTCGGCTTATAATCCAGCGGCAGGCCCAGCATCCGTTTGCCCGCTTTGTTAATGTAGGCAACCTTCCCGTTATGATCGATGGATGCGATAAGGTCTTTGGCCGAGCCGATAATATCGAGCAGAAGGTTGCGGGATTTCTCCACTCTTACATGCTCGGAAATGTCGTAAGCCATACCAAGAACCCCGGTCAGGCGTCCCTGTTGATCGTGAAGTCCGTTCGAGAAGTGGCGCACCGGAATTTTGGTCCCGTCCTTATGGATATAGGTCCATTGCCGCTCGTAAGAGAAATCAACCTGGCGCAGCATCCGGAATACTTCGAGCCCCGGCTCGACGTGTACGCCAAGCTTCTGAGACAGGATCTCCGCCTCCCGCTCAATTTCGTCCGGATCCATGAACAGAAGCGGCGTCGCATGCCCCTTCAGTTCGTCCGTCGTATAGCCGATCAACTTCTCCGCCGCCTGATTCATGTAACTGACGCGGTAATTCTCATCCAGCAAAATAAAGGAGTATTCGTTCTGATTGATTATCGCCTCGAGGCGTCCAAACATGTCCTTCAGATGCTCCATCATCCCGTTAACCGATTCGGCCAGCTTGCCGACCTCGTCTCCCGGCTCCTGTGACAAATGCTCCACTTCGAATTTGCCATCGGCAGCTTGCTTTGTAACGGAAAGAATGCCTTTCAGCCGGTTAATGATCGTATTGAAATAGAGCGAGAAGAGAATGACGATCACGACTTCCGACAAAGCGATTGTGGCAAAGGTCCACCATAATACTTTGGATATGCCTGTAGTGAGGCTTGCCTTCGGAATCTCGAGCGCGGCATGCCAAGGTGCGGTACTGTCTATGTCCATATAAATAAGAATATGTTCTATATTTCCGCGCTGGATATGGATTTGCCCGGAAGGATGAAGCAGCTTGTCGAGAGTTAGACCCGGCTGCCCGTTAAGCAGTCCCTGAATCGGCTTCACGCCTGCAGAGGTAGAGTACGAATGGAACAAGACTACTCCCCGCTCGTTGTAGAGCCAATACTCCGAGCTTGGATCCTTATCCACAAGGAAATAGGGCGAAATCGATGACATCGGCATCGATGCGTACAAAACACCGTTAATCTTGTTCCTCTGATCATAGACCGGAATTACAATAAGGGATTGCTTCAGGCTAAGCTTATCGAAGGAAGGCAGGAACAGATCCGTGATTTCCGATTTGCCCTGCATCGCCTCTCGAAAAAACGCTTGCCCGCTCATATTGACCGGATCCCCGTTCGTACGGATCGCCCGGCCGCTCGCATCAATATACCCAATCGCATAATAGGTATAATCCGAGCGGTACAGCTCCTGCCTGAAATAATTCAGCCTCTCCGCATCGGTACCGTAACGGACAATATCCGTGCGGCTCATCACGACCACCTCGGCCTTCCTGATCTGCAGCCAGGAAGCCAGGTAATTAGCGCTTACGCTCAGCCGGCTAGCCACCCTTTCAGAAGCGGTACTAATCATTTCCTGCTTAACGGACAAGTAATTAAACACTCCCGCGAAGCCAAGTGGGATGAAGGTGATCAAGACGATGATAAGCAGGCCTTTTGTCCGCAATGATAGGTTGTTCAAGACACGCGGTCCCCTTCCCAAGTAAATCTACATGTATTATATCGTCAGGAGGGGGTGGAATCGATAGACGATTTGTCGGATGGACGGAGTGTGATGGAGATGGGAGAACCGTGAGAACCGTGGGAACCGTGAGCTCACTCCGGGAGATGTTTCTCCTTACGCTGCTGTTGTGCACACTTTGCCTGAACAATTGGTCGAGGTCGCAAAGTGTACACAAAGGCAGGCGCTTCGCTCTCTCCAGGAGAAACATCTCCCTCCACTCGTCTTCGATTCGTTTGGGAGGGCGCAAGCCAACCGCCTCCGTTCCTTGGCGGTTGGCCTGCCTGAGGCAGGCCCGATTTCTTTTCTTCGCCTCTAGGGCGAAGAAAGAGCTTCATTAGCGTCGGGCATATTGCTTGCCCGACGCAGCATAAACAATAAAAAGAAAAAGCCCGCGGGGCCTCCGCGGCATAACGTTTTGAGCGGTGTTCAGCATACAAAGCACCGTTCGCACTCACACTCCATAGCGCAGTGGTTCGGGGTCATACTAGTTAGTCTCTGGGTGCAGCATCCATGGCAGAATCGCGCTCGCCCTCCATAGCTCAGCGTTTCGGGGGCATACTAGTTAGTCTCTGGGGTGCAGCATACATAGCACGGTTCGCACTCGCCCTCCTGTCCTCCCCCTCCCCGGCACGTTGTACGTTATGCAGGATTGTTGAGGATTTGAGAGGAGCAGAGAGAGTGTATGGAATGCAGGATATTCTAATTATTTAGGGGGAAATAAGGAGTTTGGGGCATATATCGTGTATTTCATGCAGCGTATTCCGGGAGAAGGTACGTTGACGCGGAAATATAGCGTAAAACCTACAAGGTACAAGTGCAGGGTAGGGAGAAGGCTATTCGCTTGTTTGTGAGTGCCAGGTGAGGGCGAGTTGTTCCATCTCGCTTACGAATGCCTTTTTGGCGGGGCTGTATTCGTTGGTTCGTTCGTATCGCTGGGCTAGCTGCTCTTTGAAGCGGCTGTATCTGGCCGCTTCCTCCGGATGCGATCGCAAATAGTCGCGGAAGATGAGGTGCCGCCCGATTTGGAGGCTATCCGATTGGTAGAAGTGAATATGGTGGGTGCGCTGTTCTCCGCCTTTACGGAACAGCCTTCTGCCGGGGATGCCCCAATCGCCTGCTACATCATAACCAAGGGAAGCCAATGTGCCATTGAACAAATCAACCTTGTTAATATCGTCAACGATCCCCATCATGTCGATAACGGGCTTTGCTTTCATCCCCGGAACAGCCGTGCTCCCGAAATGCTCGAATTGAACCTCAACTCCCTCAAATATAGCTCGTAGATACTCCGCTTCCTCCAGAAACATCTGCACCCATTCATTCTTGTAATCACTTAATCTTACTTCCATCCTATCCCCTCCTATTTAAAACCAGGGCTAACGAAACTACGTAACGCTATTGGCCCAAAATTGTACTCTTAGAAATTCTAACGAAACTACATATCGTTATTTACTATCTAAACGCCTCTTTTAACCCAGAATCGGCCAAATAACGTTACCAGGTTTCGTTAGATTCTGAAACATGCGATTTTGAGGGAAATAAGAATACCCAGTTTCGTTAGCGAAACGCCGTCCTTAGGAGCAGCAGCATTCGTTACGCAAGCGAGTACTTCCCGCTTCAGAAAAAGGCTGCCGAGATTAATCGGCAGCCTTCTGCTGTTCAAAAGTATATCGATGAGAGCGAGAGGGCGATTCATCGATTACGCCAAAATGCTCTCGATCGCCTGCAGCTCATCCTCGGAGAAATCGAGGCGGCTGAGTGCGGCAACGTTGTCGTCGATTTGCTCGACGCGGCTTGCCCCGATCAGGGCCGAAGTTACGCGGCCGCCGCGAAGCACCCAAGCAAGAGCCATTTGCGCAAGCGATTGGCCGCGGCTTTGAGCGATTTCGTTCAGGGCGCGAACTTTAGCCAGCTTCTCTTCGGTGATGCTGTTCGAGTTCAGGAAGACGCTTGGTCCGCCCGCGCGGGAATCGGAAGGAATACCGTCGAGGTAACGGTTCGTCAGCAAGCCGCCGGCAAGCGGCGAGAATACGATCGAACCGATGCCTTCTTGATCAAGCACGTCTTGCAAGCCGTCCTCGATCCAGCGGTTGAACATCGAATACGATGGCTGATGGATGAGGCATGGCGTGCCCAGCTGCTTCAGGATGGCCGAAGCTTGAGCCGTCTGCTCCGCACTGTAGTTGGACAGGCCGACATACAGCGCTTTACCCGAACGTACGATATGGTCGAGCGCAGCCATAGTCTCTTCAAGCGGAGTCTCCGGATCCGGACGGTGATGGTAGAAAATATCGACATACTCCAGGTCCATCCGTTTCAAGCTTTGGTCCAGGCTCGACACCAGATATTTGCGGGAGCCCCAGTCCCCGTAAGGGCCTTCCCACATATAATAGCCTGCTTTCGTGGAGATGATCATTTGGTCGCGGTAAGCCGCCATGTCCTGCTTCAGCACTTTACCGAAAGTCTCTTCCGCGGAGCCCGGAGGCGGGCCGTAGTTGTTCGCCAGGTCGAAATGGGTAATTCCCAGATCGAAGGCGCGGTGGATCATGGCACGTCCGTTCTCCAGACGGTCATTTCCGCCAAAGTTATGCCATAAGCCAAGCGATACGGCCGGCAGCCTAAGGCCGCTTTTGCCGACGCGGAAGTATTTCATGTCTTCATAACGAGATTTGTCAGCCACGTATGTCATTTCTTCTTTTCCATCCCTTCTGTGAGTAAATCCCTAAAAAAATTCTCTATGTAATGCTGTAATGCCCCTCTATCATACACCCGCGGCTTATGGAAATAAACCCGGGCTATGAGCCTAAGCCTTCCGCAAAAACAATCAGCTTGCCGACGCCTTGAAGGCCCAGCCCTTCTCGCCCGCGATCCGCACCAGCGCATCTACGCATAACGGGTCAAAATGCTTCCCCCGCTCCTTCAGGATAATCGCCATCGCTTTCTCATGCGACAACGCTGCCCGGTAAGAACGGGATGACGTCAAAGCATCGTACACATCCGCAACCGCGGTCACGCGGGCAAGCAGCGGAATATTCTCTCCGCTCAGGGAATCCGGATAGCCGCTTCCGTCCCAGCGCTCATGATGGGAGCGGATAACCGCCAGCTCCTCCTGCATGAAGCCTAACCGCCTGCACAGATTAAACCCGGTAACCGGATGCTTTTCGATAACCTCCCGCTCTTCCGGCGTCAGCTTTCCCGGCTTGTTCAGAATGTTGTCAGGAACAATCAGCTTCCCGATATCATGCACGATGCCGCCTTGCGCGATAGCCCGAAGCTGGTCGGGGTTCAGTCCCAGCTCTTCTCCGAGCTGTATCGCGTACAACGCAACGCGGTAATTATGGCCCGCCGTATAAGCGTCGCGCGTTTCCGTCGTACGAATAAGCTGACGAACCGCCGGGGACATATAGGCGTGAATCCATTCCTTGGGATCATTCTGGAACAGCTGCTTCAGCGACTTCGTGTAGGAGCCGGAGCTGCGATATTGATAATAAATGCCGACAATCATGGCGCTGATGGAAGCCAGCAGCAGCAAGTGGTAGATCCACCAGCTCAACATCCACATCGTACCCGTTACGTTAATGATCTGTGCGGCAATCATCCACCCCGAGCTGTACACAATCGCCAGCTGCAGCGGAAATCTTGTAGACAGATATGTCTCCAGGTACCGGTACATCGTCCAGCCGTTTAATCCGACAATAAGCAAGGTTGCCGTCCATTTGATGGGCCCCTGCTTCATTTGAAGCCAGGACATCTGGTCGGAGAAGAGCCACAGCAGCGCGCAAATGACCGCAATCGACGCCGTCCAGATCGGCAGGAGCCAACGTTGATGTGCCGACAGCCAGCTGATAATGCGTCGGTCCGAGGACATCGATGACAGCCACAGCCACATCACCGCGAGCAATATGCTCATTTGAGCTGCGTTGCTTGGCAAGGCAGTAGTGTGATAGGCCTCCCTTGGAGTTGATAATCCGTGGACAAGGAATAACGCCGCTAACGATACGAAGGACAACGATAAAAAGGTGATTTTCAGGTTGCGGAGCCGGATCGCCGCTACACCGACCGCTATGGCAAGCGCAAAGGCCGCGCCGGACACGATGGTAACCACGTAGAAATGTCCGTTAGGAGAATGCAGATGATAATCCCAAGCGGGATTCATACGAAGGACCGTAAATGCAATGAGCGGGACTGCGAGCGATAAAAGAAGATACAGATAGATTTTTGCCTGACTGTTCAACAAATCTGACGCCCTCCTTGGCATACGTTATCCGATCAAGCTCTGCGACGTTTGATTTCTATCCATAACCATCGACTGTTGTAACCAAAGATCAAGATCAGCGCGCGACATCGGCTTGCTGAAATAATAGCCCTGCATCATGCTGCAGCCCGCGGATTGCAGAAACGCGATTTGCTGCTCGGTTTCGACCCCTTCGGCGATAACCTCTAGATTAAGCTGCTTGGCCAGTACAATAATCGTCTGGATAATGGCACGCTTAGAGGGAGAATCGCTCTGCTGCATATATAGCTTATCTATCTTTAACGTCTGGAAAGGGATCAGATCAATGGAGCCAAGCGCGGAATAACCTGCCCCAAAGTCATCCATCGAAATCTGGACGCCCATCTCCCGGATGGTCTTCAATTGCTCGATGACATCCGCAACGTTATGCATCACGATCGTCTCGGTAATCTCCAACTCCAGAAGCTTGGCATCCAGACTGGAATGCAGAAGCGCCGAGATGACCATATCCTCGAGATTTTTGCTGTCGAACACGCTGACGGACATGTTAACCGAGACGCTTAGAGGCACCGCTCTGCCTTCATTCCATTCAAAGCAGTCCCGGCAGGCTTGTCCAAGCACCCAACGGGTGATCGGAACGATAAGCCCCGTCTCCTCCGCAATTGGAATAAATTCTTCCGGCGGAATGCGCCCCAGAGTAGGATGATTCCAGCGCAGGAGCGCTTCTATGCCGATTGCCCGGTTAACGGAAGCATCCCATTTGGGCTGATAGTGAACAACGAACTGCTCTCCTGGCAGCGCAAGCCGAAGATCCTTCTCCAGCTGCATCCGTCGCAGCAGCTCCCGCTCCATCTGCTCGTCGTAGAGGCAGTATTGGTTCTTGCCCCTGCGCTTCGCCTGGTACATCGCGGTATCCGCCGCAATAAGGAGCGACGATCTTTTGTTCCCGTGCTGCGGCGACAAGCTGATGCCGATACTCCCCGTGATATACAGTTCATTGCCCTCCAGCAAATAAGGCTTGCGGATGTCCTCCAAGATCCTGTTGGCGAGCTGCTCCACTTCATCCGGCTCCATCCCTCTCGTCACCAGCAGAAATTCATCCCCGCCAAGGCGGAAGGTCTGCGCCCCTTCGCTCACATGGGAACGAAGCCGCTTCGCGACGGCTTGCACAAGCAAATCGCCGATGTCATGGCCAAGCGTGTCATTAATGATTTTGAATTGATCGAGATCAAGGAAGAGCAAGCCGTACGAACGGGCATTATCCAGCTTTTGATTGAAATAACGGTTCATCGCATGGCGGTTCGCAAGGCCTGTCAGCGGATCGCTGTAGGCCATACGTTCAAGCACGGTACGGTCCAAATAAATGGCAATCCAGGTAACGAGCATAATCAGGAGAGTAACCAAAGTGACGCTTATTAGAAGAAACAGATTAATCGGGATATCTTCCGTTAATGAGGCAGCGGCTGCTTCGCCGCACCAGAAGGATGCGGCCCCCATTCCGGTATAGTGCATCCCGCAGACGGCCAGCCCCATCAGCGAAGCGGCAGCCCATTTGGACCAAGCCGCCTTGCTGCCGTCCCGGAAATTGATAAAGAAATACAACGCCGCGCATGATGCCGCGATTGCGATCAAAGCGGATAATATGACTATAATTGGGTTATATTGTATAGACATTGTGGGAGAGTGCATCGAAGCCATTCCGGTATAATGCATGGCGACGATTCCCGCACCCATGATAAAGCCGCCCCCGAGGAGTTTGAGGCGGTTGATTTCTTTTGCCAGCGTTAAATAGAAGGCGACGTAAGAAGCACATATGCTTGCGATAATCGACAAAAGGGTAATGGGGACGTTATAGGCAATCGGAATACCGATATGAAACGCCATCATCCCGATAAAATGCATGGTCCACACCCCGCTGCCCATAACAAAGGCGCCTGCGAGCATCCAGCTCAGCTGCACCTTTCCTTTGGTCTGCGAGATTTTGTACACCAGATTCAAGGCAGAGTACGAAACGAATAACGCGATGATGAATGAGAGAAGAATAACCCAGCCGTTATACTCTCCGTGTAATGTGACCAACCGTCCCCCACCTTCCGCCACTAGTTCTCCGGACATGCCTGATGTGACTAAAGTCCAATATTTATGTATACATATACCATTATACGAAAAGCGGCGGAATGCAACATATTTTTATTTAGAATTAAGGTTTTTTGACGATTGTTTTGTTATAGTAGGTGAAGATTGTAAAAAATAGTGCCTTTTTGTTGAAGGGAGTTTATTGACAATGGAAAACAAAGACTCGCAGCACAAAAGAGAAAATGAAGAACTCGACACGGCTGCGGAGCAAGAGAATCAACAATACGTCTATGAGGATGACAACAAAGACGATCAAGCCGTAGATGCCCTTCAAGAGGAGAAAGACGAAGAAGAGGTTGACGAAGAAGAGCGCAAGCAAGCTCCTGCTTCCGAACCCCCTGCACAAGCAGCAGGCGGCCGCAGCGGCGGTAAAGCTTGGATTGCCGTTTCCGCGATTTTGGCCATCGTGCTTATTATCGTTCTGATTAAACCACCGTTTGGCGCAGGCGACAAAGCGGTTGCAACGGTTAACGGTGTTAAAATTTCGAAGGACAAGCTGTATGACTCCCTCGTGGAGCAAGGCGGCAAATCAACGCTGGACAACATGATCACGCAAGAGCTGATCGACCAAGCAGCGGATGACGCGAAAGTAACGGTTACCGAAGCGGACGTAGACAAAGAAATCGAGAACCTGAAGAAATCGTTCGGTTCCGAAGACGAGTTCAACCAAACGCTTGCTCAATACGGCATGACCGTTGACAGCCTGCGTCAAGATGCCGAAGTTCAAGTGAAAATCCGCAAAATTCTTGAGCCTCAAGTTAAAGTAACGGACGAAGACATTAAAGCTTACTACGACCAGAACAAAGCGTCCATGTCGACGCCTGAGCAAATTCGCGCTTCGCATATCCTCGTAGCTACGAAGGCAGAAGCGGAAGATATCTTGAAGCAGCTGAAAGGCGGAGCGGACTTCGCTACTCTGGCGAAAGAGAAATCGACGGACACAGGCACGAAAGACAACGGCGGCGACCTGAACTTCTTCGCTAAAGGCACCATGGAGCCGGCATTCGAAGACGCGGCGTTCGCCCTGAAAAAAGGCGAGCTGAGCGGCGTTGTACAAACCAGCTACGGCTACCACATCATCAAGAAAACCGATGAGAAGCCGGCTGTAACTCCTACGCTGGAAGAGAAGAAAGAAGATATCAAGTACCAGCTGGTTACGCAAAAAGTAAGCGAGCTGTCCTCGAACTGGATGGCGGACCTGAAAGCTAAAGCAAAAATTACAAATACGCTTGATCCTGCCGCGGCTAAAGAGTCCCCTGCGGCAAGCGCGGCGGCAAGCCCTGAAGCAAGCGCAGGCGCTGGCAACGCTTCTACAAACACAACGAAATAATTCGAAAGGCTGTCCCCTTGAGGACAGCCTTTTTGCTTATTTATGGTATGATGTGATTAGAAAAATAGATCCTTAGGAGGGCCATATGAGCCAGTTTCAAGTGAACAGCTATACCGACACATTTAAGATTTACGAACTAATCGAGGAGAGCACATCGTCCCGCATTCGGGTATGTCCGGAGCGCGGCGGCATCGTTATTGGCTGCCAGCTGAACGGACTCGAAGTATTCTACCTGGACAAAGCAACGTTCGAGCATCCGACCGCGAATATCCGCGGCGGCAATCCGATCCTGTTCCCGATCTGCGGTCAGCTCGAGAACAAGACCTATACGTGGAACGGCAAATCGTACGAGATGGCTAACCACGGCGTAGCCCGCACCTCCGCCTGGGAGGTTGCCGGCACGAATACCGATGGCGAAGCTTCGATTACCATTGTGCTGCGGAGCAACGAAGAGACCAAGCAAAGCTACCCGTTTGATTTCGAGGTAAGCTTCACATACGCGCTGTTGAATGGGGAGCTTCATATCCGCCAGCAATACCGCAACCTGACGGAAGGCGAAGCCATGCCGTTCTACGCCGGCTTCCACCCTTACTTCAATGCCGATTCGAAAAAGCTTCCGTACGAGACCGATGCGACCACCTACCTCGACTACAACGATATGGTGGAGAAGCCATACACCGGCGAGCTTGATCTGGATGGCATGGTGGAATCCGTTACCCTGCTTGGCGCCAAGAAGCGCGAGATCGCATTCCCGGTTAGCGGCGGCGCCCGGGTGCGCATGACGTATGACGATATTTTCAAATACGTCCAAGTCTGGTCCGTGCAGGACAAGCCGTTCGTCTGCGTCGAGCCATGGATGGCGATGACCGGCGAGCTGAACCGCCAGGAGGAGCTCGTGATGCTCGAATCCGGCGAGACGCTGAACGCGAACCTGACGATTAGCTGCGAGCGATAAACTTTTGGAGGCTTTCCTGCCGATGCGGGAAGGCCTCTTTTTTTATAGGCGAACCGGCTGCTGTCCTCCCCCGCCTTAATGATGCTTCATGTATCCGTGATATGGGTTATGCCCATACTGGAAAACGAACAGAACTTACGGACAGGGTGTACGCGATGGAAGACTTGATGCATGTCGAATTCGGGAAAATGATGCTGAGAGCATCGCTTACCTTCTTTATCTTATTGGTATTGGCGCGGGTACTGGGAAAAAAGCAGCTCGGCCATCTTACCTTTTTTAATTATATTACGGGAATAACGATCGGCTCCTTTGCAGCGAATATTGCCGGTGAAAGCCGAACCCTTTTCTTAAACGGCCTCGTCAGCTTAATCTGGTGGTCCGTACTAACGATTGTTATTGAATATATAAGCCTGAAATCGGGCAAGGCCAGAGTTGTTCTGGATGGACAGCCCACTATCCTGGTGAAGGAAGGACAAATTCTGAAATCCGCCCTTCGGAAAACCCGCGTGAATATCGATGATCTGAGCATGCTGCTGAGAGAGAAGAATGTATTTAGTTTTCAGGAGGTTCATTATGCCATCCTAGAGCCCAACGGACAAATAAGCGTGCTAAAAAAGGAATACGAGCAAACCGTCACGAGAGCAGACCTGGATATACCTACTCCGGATTTTGTATACCTTCCAACCGAAATCATTTCAGACGGCAAGATCGTCAAAAGAAACTTGCAAGAGCTGAACTTAACCGAGCAATGGCTGCAGGACGAACTCAAGAAACACGGCATCGAAAACGTACACGAGGTTTTTTACGCCGAGATTAAAAAAGACGGTTCCCTGTTTATTAACAAGTAAGTGTCCCATCCTTTACGACAAGGGGCTTTTTATGCCGAATAACGAACCCATCATTGCCCTCATCACGAAATCAACAGGCAGAAAATCGGCTTACCACTTTACAAGAGCAAGCAATCTTCAGGCTATCGCACATTTCGACGCCATCTGGTCCAGCCAGCATTTGCTCCCGGAATCAACCGGCCAGCGACGAACTTCAAGAGAGGAAATATCGTACGAGGGGACCTCGGTTACGGTTAATTCGCATCTACGTATTCCCGAAGCCATGATGGAGTCGGGCTGCTCGGTTGAAGAGTTCCGGGCTTTTATAGACAAGCATGTCTTCTTCTGGCCGACCAGAAGGGACTGCCTCAAGATGCTGACCACATACATGCGGCGAGAACCTGACGTGCCGTTTGCCGTGTTGGAGCTGGATGCCTTTGCGCTGCTGCTCGCGCACGAAGAATCTGTCCGATTGTCCAAATACGACTCGGGCAGCTCGCCCCGTTTTCCGAAAAGCTGCTACTACCGGAAGAGTCCGGCCATGTTCGTATCGCTTGCGGACTTCGGCCGCAGAACGGATCCCGCTGTCCCCGTCAAGCCTTCGGAGATCAAGGAGATCCTCCTGGAAGAGAAGGCAGGCTCCATTACCCGGCTGCTAAAGTCCGTTTACGCGCCGAACCCGGAGCATGTGCCGCCAAAATGGCTGCCTAACTATCAACCGCTCGATATTCTGCTGCCGGGCAACTAAACAGACAACAGAGTGGAATGCTTCGTCCCTGTGCCAGAGCTTTGCTCGTTTGAGCGTTTGAGCGTTCACTTAACCGCCATTGAGGACGATGGAGCTCTGCAGGTTGATGTAGAGCTTGGATGGTAGAGCTACATTGGATTTGGTACAGCAAAATGGGATGAGATTGGGCAATTGTTCGAGCTACATTGGACTGGCTCCAGTATAATCAGCTCAATTTAGACAATAGCGGCCCCATTCTTGGCCGTTATAGTGGATTGAATCCAACGTAGCTTCCGGGCACCTGCTATATGCCTGATTTTACTGGAGGAAATCCAACGTACTACGAAGGTGCAACGAAGGTTCAACGGAGGTACAACGAAGGCTCAACGGAGGTTCAACGAAGGCTCAACGGAGGTTCAACGGAGGTTCAACGGAGGCTCAACGAGGAAGGCATAACGAGCGATCTGCGAGAAAAGGATCTACGAACGGACAACAAAAGCCCAACAAAAAGAGCCGCCCCAATGGGCGGCCCTCCAACAAGCTTTAAACGCCAACAACCGTTACTTGCTTGCCGTTCTTTTGCAAGCGGTCAACCGTTTTGCGGACGGCGAGATTCGCCGTGTGATCCCATACCTTTGTGCCGGAGAGGTCGATATGGACCTCCTCCGCTTCGCAGTCATGCTCGATCCGCTCCTCCAGCTCGGAGGCAGAGGCGAAGAACAGCTGACCGTGCACGCGGTACGTCCGGGTTGTTCCGTTCCATTCGTCGTGAATGTGGACTTTGGAGGCTTTTACCGCGAACCCGATAAAGCTTACGAACACGCCCGCGACAACGCCAATCGCCAAGTCATGCGTGAGCAGTACGGCGCCAACCGTCACCAGCATAACGACAGTCTCGCCAAGCGGCAGACGGTTCATGCGGAATACGGAGCTCCAATCGAAGATCGCGATGCATACCATCAGCATAATGCCCACCAGCGCGGCCATCGGCACAAGCGACAGCAGGTCGCCAAGCAGCACGACGAGCAGCAGAAGGAACAACGCCGCGACGAGGGTCGACAGGCGGTTTTTCCCGCCCATTTTCACGTTAAGCACTGATTCCGCGACCAAAGCGCAGCCCGCCATCCCGCCGAAAAATCCGGCAACGATATTGGCAAGGCCCTGCCCTTTCATCTCCCGGTTCTTATCCGTCTTCTCCCCGGTCATCTCATCCAGCAGGTTATGCGTAAGCATCGTCTCCGTATAACCAACCACCGCAAGCGACAAGGAGTACGGGAGAATAATCCAAAGCGTATCCAGGCGCAGCGGTATATCCGGCAGCAAGAACGACGGCAGCGAGGCGTCAATCTCGGCGATATCGCCGATTCGCGTAACATCCCCCATGCCAAGCGCCCATACGGCCAGCGTCAGCACCACAACCGCAATCAGCGGCGATGGAATAGCTTTAAAAAACCGCGGAACAAGATAGATAATGCCAAGCGTTACGGCAACAAGCGCGTACATGGCCCAGGACTCGCCTTTGAAATACCGCAGCTGCGACAGGAAAATCATAATTGCTAACGCGTTAATAAACCCCGTCAGCACGCCCGAAGGGACAAACCGCATCAGCTTGCCAAGCTTAAACACGCCCATCAGGAACTGAATGACACCCGTCAGCACGGTTGCCGCGAACAAATACTCGATGCCATGATCTTTCACCAGCGTCAGCATAAGAACGGCCATCGAGCCGGCTGCAGCCGAGATCATGCCCGGTCTGCCGCCCAGAAACGTAATAACAAGCAAAATACAAATCGAAGCATAAATGCCTACGACCGGCGGGACGCCAGCCATAAACGAGAAAGCAAGAGAATCCGGCACAAGCGCCAGCGTTGCCGTAATGCCGGCCAGTATGTTCACTCTCGCGTTACTCGTCCACTGCTCCCGCCATGAAGTCTTCAAACTCATGGTTCACCTCAACTAATCTATGATAACGTCCGACCGGGCATCCCGGTCCGGCACCTCATCTTCGCAACAAACAAAAAACCGGCTCACCGAGCCGGCCTTCGACTATCTTCATGATACCCCGCTCTTCCGCAGAGGGTCAATCCCAAATGAAGGGACGACCGCAAGCGGCCGCCCCTTCTGCAAAAGTCTTTTAGTATCCTTCGCCTTTTCCGCCGGTTACGATCGCTACGCTCGAGCTTGCGCCGATCCGGCTTGCACCCGCCTCAATCATCTTGAGCGCAGTCTCTAGATCGCGAACGCCGCCGGAAGCTTTTACGCCCATATCCGGACCAACGATGCGGCGCATCAGCGCGATATCTTCCGCCGTAGCTCCGCCTTTGCCAAAGCCCGTCGACGTCTTCACGAAATCCGCTCCCGCTTCCTTGCAGATCTCGCAGGCGCGTACCTTCTCTTCGTCGGTGAGCAGACCCGTCTCCAGGATAACCTTAAGAACGGCTTTTCCTTTGCATGCCTGAACTACGCCTTCCACATCAAGCTTCACGCCTTCGAAGTCGCCGGACTTGACAAGGCCAACGTTGATCACCATATCGACTTCCGTAGCGCCGTTTGCAATCGCGTCCTTCGCTTCTTCAGCCTTCGCAAAGGTTGTCGTCGCTCCAAGAGGGAAGCCTACAACAGTCGTGATGCCAACGCCGGAACCCGCAAGCTCCTTCGCCGCAAGCGCGACGTAACCCGGATTAACGCATACCGTGGCAAAATGATACTGCTTCGCTTCTTCGCAAAGCTTGATAATCTCTTGTTTTGTAGTCTCCGCTTTTAGTGCAGTATGATCAATGTAAGCAGCTACTTCCCCTGCCGACAGATTGTTTAGATTACTCATACCCATCCTCCAATATTTATCTGCTCTATTAGCCTTTGAACTCCAGCAAATGCTGCGCCGTAATCTGGTCGGTTATTAGCGTATTCGTATACTGGCCGTTTAATGCGCCGTATATCGCCTCGACCTTGCTGGGACCTCCGGCAACAAGAACGGACCATTCTTTCTTTTTCAGCTCGTTCAAGTCAATTCCGATTGTACGGTGGTCCAGCTCCTCGCTGCACAGCTGCCCGTTAATATCGATAATCCGGGAACAGATATCGCCAACGCCGCGCGATAAAATAATGCCCAGATCCTCGTCGGAGAAATAATTCGCGCGGATCAGAACCGAATCTTCCGTCGGCGCCCCTACCGTAACAACCGCGATATTGGCCTGCTTGCCCATATCGAGGATTTTGCGGATATGCCTGTCCGCTTCGATCGCATGCTTTACTACCGCATGGTCCACAATCGCCGGCAGCGGAATCAAGTATGGCGATGTCTGATACGCCTTCGCGAACAGCTGCGCAATCTCGTACGCGTACGTATTCGTCTCGGAATGGCTTACGCCGCCGTTCAGCTGCACAACCTTTACCTTCTTCGTATGCTTGTTCGGCAGACGGGTAGCCACTTCATATAATGTCGTTCCCCAAGTGACGGCAATCGTATCGCCATCTTGTACCGTATCGTTCAGAAAAGTTGCCGCGGCCTCGCCAATGACCTTTTTGACCATGCCGTCCTCGTATTTCGGAACGGAAGCTACGATCGCTTCCTTCAAGCCAAAGCGTTCCTTGAGCATGCGGGCGCGTTCCTGGTTATCGGAAGCCGGGTCCATAATGCGAATCTGCACGATGCCGTCTTCCTTCGCCTGCTGCAGAAAACGCGAGACCGTCGGGCGCGATACACCCAGCTTTTTCGCGATCTCCTGTTGATTGTAGTCCAGCTCGTAATACATACGGGCCGCTTCAATCATTTTTAGCCGCTTATCGCTTAGCTCCTCCATCCGTCTTCCCCTCTCGCAGAGTTGCCTAAAAGTTATGAGAATATGTTCGAATTAATATGACAATATTTCAGGACTATTATACGTGCCCCCACCTGCCAGAGCAACAGTCGGCTCTATTTAACGCCAGGTTTTTACATATGTTCAAGGAACTAGTGTAACCATTGTGCACAAAAGGCGAAATGCCGCTGTCGAAAGCTAGGAAAGATGGACGAATAAAAAAGGACTTCAGGACCAATTTGCTAAATTTTCAGATAATTTACAAGAAATTGAAAGGAAATCCAACCCCCATACCGAATACGTACTGTCGATAAAAGAAAAATAAAATAGTGGAGGGATACGATGTTACCCAGGCTTAGAAAAATGAAATGGGCAGCGTCTGCGCTGCTCGCCGCATCGCTTTTTGCCGCTTCTGTCGGTACCGTGGCAGCAGCAGACGAAACGGCAGTTCCCGCTACCGCCAAGCACATCACGCTTCTGCACACGAACGATATGCACGCGCGCGCCGTGGAGGGAACCTCGGGAGAAATGGGCTTTGCCAAGCTTGCCGGCATTGTCGACAGCTACCGAAAGTCCAATCCGAACAGCCTGCTGCTTGATGCGGGCGACGCTACGCATGGGACTACCTTCGCCACGCTGGTGAACGGCGAGAGTGTCGTGCAGGTGATGAACAAGATGGGTTATGACGCGTTTGTTCCCGGCAACCATGACTTCAACTATGGCTACGAACGACTGCTTGAGCTCGAGCAGATGATGAAGTTCCCGGTTCTCAGCGCTAACGTTAAGGTCGCTAAAGATCATTCGTCCTTATTCAAGCCTTATATTATTAAGGAAGTGGATGGCGTGAAGGTTGGGATTTTTGGCCTGACAACGCCGGAGACCGCCTATAAGACGCATCCGAAAAATGTAGAGGGCTTGACCTTCGCCGATCCAACCAAAGAAGCTCAGGCTGTTGTGGATGAACTCAAAGATAAGACCGACGTCATCGTTGCGGTAGGCCACATCGGCCAAGACGCTTCCAGCGTCGATACAAGCCTGAAGATCGTCAAAGCCGTAGACGGCATCGACGTCTTTATCGACGGGCATAGCCACACCGTGCTGGAGCATGGTCTGACAGCCGGTCATAACACGCTGATCGCAAGCGCCGGCGAGTACACGAAGTACCTTGGCGTCGTGGATCTATGGGTAGACGGCGGCAAAGTCGTGAAGAAGGAAGCGAAGCTGGAGAATAAAGATACGGCCGCGAGCATCGCGCCTAATGCCGAGATCGCGGATATGGTTGCATCTATTCAGAAGAGCCAAGAAACCATTCTTGCCGAAGAAGTGGGTACGGCCAGCGTGAAGCTGAACGGCGAACGCGAGCAGGTCCGCACGAGCGAGACGAATCTCGGCAACCTGATTGCCGACGCCATTCGCAACGCGGCCGGAGCCGATATTGCCATCACCAACGGCGGCGGCATCCGCGCCTCTATCGATGAAGGCACCATTACAAAAGGCGAGATCATTACCGTCCTACCGTTCGGCAATCAGATCGTATCGCTGAAGGTCAAAGGCGCCGACATTAAAGCGGCTCTCGAGAACGGCGTATCCGACTATCCGAACTCCAAAGGCGGCTTCCCTCAAGTATCGGGCATCACCTTCAAGATCGATGTCGCCAAGCCAAAAGGGCAACGCGTCCACTCCGTTACCGTCGGCGGCAAAGCGCTGAATGAAAAGGCAGACTATCTGCTCGCAACCAACGACTTTATGGCGGCTGGCGGCGATGAGTACACGATGTTCAGCAAGTACCCGCAAGCGGGCATGTACGGTTCGCTGGATGAAGCGCTGATCGCTTACATCACCAAGCTTGGCACCGCAAATCCGAAGGTGGAAGGCCGCATTACCGCGGCGGCAACTCCGGTTGTTACGCAGCCTAAACCGGAACCGAAACCAGAGCCTAAACCAGAGCCGAAGCCAGAACCAAAGCCGGAACCGAAGCCGGAGCCTGCAAAGCCAGCTATCTACGTTGTGAAGCAAGGCGATACGCTCTGGGCGATCGCCAAGAAGCATAACACTACCTGGCAGAAGCTTCGGGACCTGAACCACATCAAGAACCCGAACCTTATCTATCCTGGGCAAAAAATCAAACTCCCTGCTGCTTAAGCGGCAGAAGCACAAGGGCTGTTCCCGCGGGAACAGCCCTTGTCTTGTATCTAGCTCGGAGAGCTAGCCCCGCATTCACTCCCTCTGCTACGTTGGATTTCATGCAGTAAAATGGTGCGCATCAGCCAAGTAACTAAAGCTACATTGGATTCCATCCAACGGAATCAGCTCATTTGGGTTGAAACGAGCTCATATCGCCGCAATATAATGGAGGAACTCCAACGTAGCATGCTGTAATGGATGTTTTAGGACTTTTTCGTTGGACAGAATCCAACGTACAGGACAACTGACTAGTTAGTTTTAGAATTGCCGTCCCACTACGTTGAACGTATTACTTCAAGTTTTGCCGTCCGCCTACGTTCCACGATCTAGTTCCTAGTACCGCCACCCTCCTACGTTGCACACTCTAGCTCGAACTCCCGCCGCCCTCCTACGTTGCACACTCTAGCTCGAGCTCCCTCCGTCCTCCTACGTTGCACGAAATGCAGCATAATGGAACATTTGAGGTCAGTCGTGGGTTATATCCTGCACGGAATGCAGGATATTCGAGCAAAAGCAGCCACTACGGGCTGATTTCGCGAGATACTGCATTTTGTGCAGCATATCTGACGAACACGCACCATTCTCGGCCAATAGCCTGCATTTCGTGCAACGTAAGTCAGCGTTGGTCGAAGTCGTGGGCTAGGTGAGACCACAAACAAAAGAGCGATGCCACAAGGCACCGCTCTTTCCTTAAGCTTGAGCCCGCGCGCGCTGGCGGCTCAGATAGATGAAGTACACAGCTAGATAAATAACGTACAGGATACCCGACAGCAGGAACATGGTCGTGTAGCTTGTTGCGGTTACAACAACGCCGAGCAGAATCGAGCCTAGCCCGATGCCGATATCGAAGAAGTTGTAATACGTTGCGGTTGCGACACCGCGGCGCTCCGGCTGCACCAGGTTGATGACCCATGCCTGCAAAGCGGGGAACATCGCGCCAAAGCCCGCGCCGTAGAATACGCCGGCGAGCAGCAGCATCGCCATGGAATCGGTGTAATAGAGCAATACGCAGCCGATCATACAAAGGATCGCCGTGGGGAACAATACCCAGAACGGTCCTTTCCGGTCGAACAACGGACCGCTTATGAACCGGATCAGCACCTCGCTGATCGCTACAACCAGGAAGAAGTAGCCGGTCTGCGTAATGCCGATGTCCTTGCTGAACAGCGTTACGAAGCTGAGCATGCCGCCAAAGGCGAAGCCAACAAGCGAACCAAGGATGGAAGGCACGAGCACCTTAGGCTCGATAATCTCCGCCCATGGCGAAGGCTTCATCCCTGCCGCATGCAACTCCGCGGCTGCAGCCGCTTCGGCCGCGGCAATCTCCGCCGATTGTGCGCGATTTTGCCGGACTAGCAAGGTCAGCACCAATGTTATCGCGAGGAAGATCACTCCGGCTCCGAACAAGCCTGCGTAATCGTATTGATCCAGAAGCCATAAGCCAAGCATAGGCCCGATCGAGAACGATACGGCATTGCCCATCGCAAAGTAGCCCATCCCCTCGCCCCGCCGAGCGGGAGGAATCGCATCGGATACAAGCGTACCGTACAGGGCCGTAGCAATACCGAAGCCAAAGCCATGAACGACGCGAAGCGCAAGCAAAGCCGAGATCGAGTTGGCCGCATAATAACACGCCATGCCTATAAGGCAGATCGTTACGCCGATCAGGAGCAATTTTCGCTTGCCGAAATGCTTCAGCCCGATGCCAATGAGCAGGCGCGAGACAACCGCCGAGAACGTGAAGATGCCCAGCATCATGCCGATCTGCGATCCGCTGCCCCCTTTCTCGTCCGCGAAGAGCGGAAGGGTAGGAAGCAGCATTTCAAGACCGAAGAATAAGAATAAGTTGGAGAACGCCAGCAGAATGAAATTTTTCGTCCAGAGTTTTTCTGCCGGTCGCATTAAAATTTACGTTCGATCAGCTTGAAGTCATCGTAATGGAAGCCCGGAGCTACGATGCAGGACACAAGAACCGGCTCGTCGCCAAGCGGACGCGCCATTTGCCATTCGGTTGCGGGAACAAGCGCCTGCGGATGCTGGCCATTCGCAACGTCGCCTCCAACGATAATCTCTTTGCGCACCTCTGGGTTTTCACCCGTGCCGCCTAAAGTCAGCAATAGCGGACTGCCGGAATGCCACAGCCACAGCTCATCCGAATGAACCGTATGCCAGTCCGAGAACTCTTCCGGATGAAGCAGGAAATAAATCGAAGATGCCGCAAAGCGCGGTCCGGAATACGGCTCGCCGAGTACCGCCTGCGGAATTTCAAAATTCGCCTTCCAAATCTCCTTGTACCAGCCGCCCTCCACATGAGGCTTCAGTTCAAGCGCCGCTACAAGCGGGGATATTTCTTTTACAGCCGTTGCCGACAATATGGCCCTCTCCTCTCTATCTCTCGCACTATCTAATGGTTAGTTTCAGTCCAATGTACTATGCAATGCTCCGATCGTCAATGCACGAGTTGTGGATGCAAGGCCTCTATATTCCAAAGGCTAAACGAGTAGTTGAATTTGTTCTGACTCTTAAGTGGTCAGATTTCACTTCTCTCCCATCCAATAAGACACCACCAGGGTCTTATTGATTGGGACATGGCCACTCTATTTACTAATAAGACCCTGCGAGGGTCTTATCTCGCCTTAACCCCAATCCGACTCAGCTAAAAATTAAAAATAAAGAGCCTGCCCGCAGGCAAGCTCTCTCTCATGTACGCCTTACAGCGCTCCAAACTGCGCTTGATGCAAGCGGCTATAGATGCCGCCCGTAGCCACAAGCTCCTCGTGACGGCCTTCCTCGGTGATGCCGTTCTCGGTCACCACCACGATGCGGTCGGCGTTCTTGATCGTCGCCAGACGGTGCGCGATAACAAGCGTTGTCCGGCCTTCGGACAGCTCGGCCAGTGACTGCTGGATCGCCTGCTCGGTCTCGGTATCCAGCGCCGAAGTTGCTTCGTCCAGGATCAGGATCGGCGGGTTCTTCAGGAACATGCGGGCAATCGCCATCCGCTGCTTCTGGCCGCCGGACAGCTTCACGCCCCGTTCCCCGACAACCGTGCCCAAGCCATCAGGCTGTGATTGAATAAACTCTTCCAGTCTCGCGCGGCGCGCCGCTTCCATAATATCCGCGTCGGATGCGCCAAGCTTGCCGTAGGTGATGTTGTCGCGGATTGTACCGGCAAACAGGAAGACATCCTGCTGCACGATCCCAATCTGCTTGCGGAGCGATTCCAGCTTCAGATCGCGGATGTCGTGACCGTCCACCGAGATGCTTCCTCCATCCACTTCATAGAAGCGCGGCAGCAGACTGCAGAGCGTTGTTTTGCCGGCGCCGGACGGGCCAACGAACGCGATGGTCTCGCCCGCGCGAATCGACAGACTGATATCCTTCAGCACCTTCGCTTCGCCTTCGTAACCAAACGTCACGTTCCGGTATTCGATATCGCCATGCAGACGGTCAACCGACTTCGCATTTGGAGCGTCCGCTACATCCGGCTCGGTCTCGAGCAGCTCCACGTAACGGCGGAAGCCCGCGATCCCGCGCGGATAGCTTTCGATAACGGCATTAATCTTCTCGATCGGCTTGAAGAAAATATTGGTCATCAGGACAAACGCGACAAATTCACCGTACAGCAGATTGTCGTTAATCACGAACCAAGTACCGGCAAGCAAGACAAACAGCGTAACCAGTCTCATCAGGAAATAGGTGACGGACGAGTTGAGACCGATGATTTTGTAAGAGATAAGCTTCGCTTGACGGAACCGGCTATTGTTGCCTGCGAACAGCTTGCTCTCGTGCTTCTCATTCGAGAAAGCCTGAACAACGCGGATACCGCCAACGGTATCTTCGACGCGGGCATTAAAGTCGGCCATATCCCCAAAGAGACGGTGGGAAGCCTTCGTCATTTTTCCATTGAAATACAGAACAAGCACCAGAATAATCGGCACGACGATAAACGTCATGATCGTCAGTGGCAGGTTAATGTACGCCATAATGCCAAACGCGCCAATCAGAGTCATAACGGCAATAAACATATCCTCCGGACCATGATGCGCCACTTCCCCGATCTCGAACAGGTCATTCGTCATACGCGAGATCAGATGGCCGGTCTTCGTATTATCGAAGAATCGGAAGCTAAGCTTCTGTACATGCTCGAACAGCCTCTTGCGCATATCCGTCTCGATATTGATGCCCAGCATATGTCCCCAATACGTCACGACAAATGACAGGAACGTATTCAGCACATAGACGGCGAGCAGAATCGCGCAGGCGCCAATAATTAACTTCAGATTCCCTTCCGGAAGAAGCGTATCAATGACATGGCTGACCGCCAGCGGGAAGCATAGTTCCAGAACAGCCAGAACGACCGCACAGCAGAAGTCGAGCAGGAACAACTTACGATAAGGCCGGTAGTACGCAAAAAACTTCTTAAGCATCTGGATCTCCTTTTTTCGAAAAAATATAAGCATATACGAGATGTGTCATCTACCAGGCTTCTATTTCACCGCGAAAACATAGGCTGCTCCTCATATAGACGAAGCAGCCTTTATTCACTAGTTGATAATCATTATCATATATGGGATGGGCATGACTGTCAATTAATTCGGGTTCACTTGAACCGCCGCTTGCTTGCCGCTGAGCTGAATGCCCGTCTGCTTCGTGCCGTATGGCTTCAGATCCGCCAGCAGCTGCTCCAGAAGCTCCTTCGCTCGAGCTCCCTCTTTGCCTTGAATGCGGATGACCAGCTGAACCGCGTTGCCCGATTCCAGCAGCTTCACCGCCTGCCGTTGCTTCGTATCATAATCATGCTGCTCGATATCCACGCTAAGCCGCAGCTCCTTCACCTTCGCGGGCTGATCCTTCACCTTCTCCGCTCGCTTCTGCTGGCTCGCCTGCTGCTTGGCGCCGCCGCGCACGATCAGCTTGCACGGAGGCGGACTGCTCATCAGCGATTCGCAGACGAGATCCACCTTCAGCTGCTTCGCCATCTGAAGCGCTTCCTCCGTCGGCACGATGCCAAGCGATTCCCCGTCTAGACCGGTGAGGCGCACCTCGGCTGCTTTTATTTTCTCATTCATAATCAACATAAATCGTATAACCCCCGTCTACTGTCTGTTAAGCCTCTAAGGTTGCGCCTTGGCCTCCCGCGCCGTTAGGCGAGACGGGAGCCGGCATCTCCTGGCCCGTCTTCATGAATTTCTTCTGTCTCCACCGCTTGAGCACCCATATGCCGCGGATGTATTCGTCCATGATCATGCACGCGTAGATGCCAACAAGTCCAAAGCCCAGCGTTATCCCAAATATATAAGAAAGGATAGTTGCGATCAAGGTCATCGAAGTAATCGAGGTCCACATCACGTAACGGGTGTCGCCAACCGCGTTCAGCGCGTTGCCGATGCCCATGTTGAGCATTTTGCCCGGCTGCAGCAGCAGGTTCATCCCAAGCAGGGACACGCCCATCGCGATAATCTCCGGATCCTTCGTGAAGATCTTGAGGATCGTGCCGCCGATCAAATACAGCACCAGCGCGTTCACCGTCACGATCGCAAGCCCGATCCAAAGCGCACGATAGGAGTTCCTGTAAGCCTCCTGCGCCTTGCCCGCCCCGAACAGATGCGCGATCTGGATCTGGAGCGCAAGCGCAAGCGAATAACCAAGCATGAAGCAAAATGATTCCAATGTATTCATATACGTACGAGCCGACAGCTCCACCGCGCCAAGCTGCGCGATATACGTATAGATCAGAAGCTGGGAGAAGACCCAGCAGGACATGTTAATGCCAAGCGGCCAGCCAATCTTCAGAATTTCCTTGAACAGCTTGCCGTCGAACAGCTTGAAGTCGCGAAGCGAAATCTGGCGCTCGAAAGCGCCAAGGAACATGACCAGAAGCACGATCACCGCAAGCAGGCGGCTGATGTCCGTCGAGATCGCAACCCCTTTGAGCCCCCACTGCGGAAATCCGAATTTGCCGAAAATAAACGCATAGTTCATCCCGACATGAACGATATTCATGCCAATGGCCGTATACATCGGGCCTTTCGTGTTGCCCGTATTGCGGATCGCATTGCTAAGCGCCGCCATGATGGCCACAAGCACCATCCCGCCGCCCACAATCGAAATATACGTCCGGGCCAGCGGCAATAATTCATCCGGCAGCTGAAGCGCCGAAGCAATCGGCCCCGGGAACAGATACAGCAGCACGCTGATTCCCAGACCAATAATCGCGCTGACTTTTACAGCCATAATCGCGATCGTCCGGGCATCTTCGTGCTTCCTCATCCCAATCCGCTGCGCGATCAGAATACCCGCCCCGCTCGCTACCGTCATGAACAGCGTCATCAAGGCGCTGAACAGCTGCGTCGAGAAGCCTACGACCGCAACCGCATTATCCGAAATCTTGCTCACCTGCAGCGTATCGGCTGCCCCTAACAGAAATTGCAGGAATAACTCAATAAATATCGGCCATGCAAGCATCCATAGCGAAAACTTGTGATGTTCGCGCTTTTGCATTTTGTAATCCTCCCGAGCGTACACATGCTGCAGCCGATGTTCAAGTAAACGGCAACCCCAATACGCCACTATAATAGTCATGCAATTTCATATTATAGATGCTATACTTCGGATATTGTATCAGTTTTACAACCGAAACTTTCAAAATTCAAACCTCCGCAAGGGGTATAAAAAGGTGCCGCCATGACGCTGTTTCATTTTACCGTTCCGCCGCTTCCGCACTATATCGCATCGGGCTATACGAAGAGCTCCGCCGGGTTCAAACATCCGAGCAGATACCGGATTGGCGTATTTGATTTGCTTGTCGTTACAGAGGGCTGTCTCTTTATGGGGGAGGGCGATTCCACGTTTGAGGTACGGGCTGGGGAGGCATTGATTCTGGGGCCGGACAATCATCATTACGCGACAAAAGAATGCGAAGAGCCCTCCGCCTATTACTGGCTTCACTTCCAGACAACGGGACGGTGGGCGGCTTCGGAGGAATATGCTCCGCGGATTATTCAAGGCAGGGAGCCGCATGGCTTAAATCCCCAAATTTTCACTACGCAAACCTTCATTAAGCAGGTGCCGCAATACACCAGGCTGCTGCAGCCCGCGAAGGTGGTCGAGCAGATCCAGCAGCTCATGGAGCTTGGCCACGGCAATCATCTGGGCAGCGTCAGCTGGAAGCAGCAGGTGCTGTTCCAGGAGATTATCGAGCAGCTGTCCGCCTCCATCGAGATGCAGGGCACGACGCCAACCTCGCAATGCGCGGAGCTGGCCGCCTCGTACTTAAGGAAGCATTACCGCGAGGATATTAAGGCGCAGCAGCTGGGCGAGAGCATCAACTTCCATCCCGTGTATATCGCCAGGTGCATGCAAAAAGAATTCGGCTGCTCGCCGTTCGACTTCCTGCTGCGCTTCCGCATTCAGCAGTCGAAGCTGCTGCTTGTGCAGACAAACTATACGATTGCAAGGGTGGCCGAAGAGGTCGGCTTCAACTCCGCCGCCTACTTCACCTCCTGCTTCGCCAAGTACGAGGGCATATCACCCCGCAAATACCGCCAGCGCTTCTCGCATGGCTGAAGCTTGCGGCATCAGCAGCGGCGATAGCTCGGATAACTGTTACTGCTGATGCGCCTTGATCAGATCCGTCTTCAGCTGCCAGGCCTGCTCGCTTAGATGAACCGGATACAGGTCCGGATTCAGCTTGCGGAGAATCTCCGGCCGGAAGAGGCTGAGCTGATGCTCGTGGAAGCTGCGGATCTCCTCCAGCTGCGGGAGCTTGTACACGATCTCGCCATCCACCACGATAGGCTTCAGCATCGGTACCGCTTCATAGCTGCTAATGAACCGGTGGATATACGGGTGAACCGGATCAAACAGCTTGATCCGCTCGCCATTCAAGATAGCCGTCTCGTCATGCAGCGTCATATAATCCGCTTCGGCAAGTCCCGTGGACTTGTTCATAATCCGGTACACGTTCTTCTTGCCCGGAGCGGATACCTTCTCGGGATTGCCCGAGATCTTGATCACCGGTATGTATTGCCCGTCACGCTTGCGGGCTGTCAGCTTGTAGACGCCGCCAAGCGACGGCTGATCGGCCGCCGTAATGAGCTGCGTGCCAACGCCCCACGTATCAATCTTGGCGCCTTGCGCCTTCAGGTTGAAGATCAGCGTCTCATCGAGGTCGTTCGAGGCCACGATCTTCGCATCCTGCAGTCCTGCCGCATCAAGCATCTTCCGCGCTTCCTTGGACAGATACGCCAAGTCGCCGCTGTCGAGCCGGATGCCGCCAAGCCGCTTGCCGATGCTCTCCAGATAGCGGGCGGTCTTAATCGCATTGGGCACCCCGCTTCTCAGCGTGTCGTAAGTATCCACGAGCAGCGTGACTCCTTCCGGTAAAGCCTTCGCATAAGCCAGGAAAGCCTCCTCCTCGGATTCATGCCCCTGCACCCAGGAATGGGCATGCGTCCCCTTCGTCGGGATGCCAAACATCATGCCGGCATGCATGTTCGAGGTCGCATGGAAGCCCGCAATATAGGCCGCGCGCGCTCCCCATACCGCCGCATCCGCCTCCTGTGCCCGGCGTGTTCCGAACTCCAGCAGAATATCTCCCGCTGCTACCTGCTTAATCCGCGAAGCTTTCGTCGCGATTAGCGTCTGGTAGTTCATGAAGTTCAGCAGTGCGGTCTCCACCAGCTGCGTCTCGAAGATCGTGCCCTCTACCCGCACGATGGGTTCATTCGGGAACACCAGCGAGCCTTCTTCCACGGCATGCACCGTTCCCTTGAAGCGGAACTGCCGAAGCCGCTCCAGGAAGCCGGGATCATAATTCTCCTCCTGCTTCGCGAGATAAGCGAGCTCCTCTTCCCCAAACTTCAAATGCCGGATGAACTCGACGATTCTCTCCAGTCCTGCGAATACCGCATAACCGTTGCCGAACGGCAGCTTGCGGAAGAAAGCCTCGAATACGGCGCCCTCCCCGTCCGTGCCATTTATCCAATGGGCGTACATCATATTAATCTGATATTTATCCGTATGAAGCGTTAAGTTATTAGCACCGTCCACTGCTCCTGCACACACTCCTCTTGTTGATCTTACTCTCAGCATATCCATAATAAGCAAAAACAACAGCCTTCCGCCACATCAGCGAAAGGCTGCCGCTATTGCTGCCTGCTCTAGAACTTCCGGACGAATCGGTATTCCGGCCGCCGGCGTCTTCGGTCCAGCCAATAATTAATTGAAATGCAGATGATGAGGCCAATGCAGCCACCCGTCAAATCCACAAGAACATCCGTCGGATTCCCCGTCCGCCCCGCTCTGCTTAATTGATTCGTCTCATCCATCGCCGCAATCCCGCCCGTCAGGATCAGCGCCATGATGACCGGCAGCACCATCTGCCTGCGCGCCATCAGATTACGGATCAGCATATACAACCCGACGCATAGCACCGCGTACATGAACAAGTGCGCCCCTTTGCGGAAGAAGAATTCCACGAAGCCATACGGGTCCTTTTTGGCTACAACCGTTGTGCCATGATACGTAATGGAAGTATCAGGCAGCTTCTGAGCCAATTCCTCTTTGGTCACCCATTTATTTAATGTGGGTTTGATGGATTGCTGATTATACGATTCAGATGACAATGTAAAAATGAAAAATATCCAACAAAAAACGACAAAAAACCATATTATAGAATTTTTTCTATCCTTTTTCACCATTATTCTTCAACACTCCTTCGACACAATCCGCCCCGCCCGACTTCTTTCTCTGGTCTGTTATTGTATCAGATTCATGAAGGAAATGGAAATCTACCGATTTTCCTCGCAAAAACAATTCTAAGGTAGTGTAAATTTGATCTAAAAGTCCTATAAACTATTGTTTTCATCATCCATTCTTTGGTATTATACAAATATATGAAAGTTGTTGATAAAACCTTTTATCGCAGCCAATCAATGATGAGCGACCGCGTTTATAGGTAGGTTTTATCGCCAAATAGAATTTCTAGTTTCATTATAATGTGAAGCTAATAAATTCTATTGTGGTTAGTTTTTTATTAGGGCCATGCTTACGAAGCATGAACCATCACGAATGTCCCTGAAAACGGACATTTGTGTGATCATTCATTTTAGGAGGTTAGAGAATGGCTGGCTATTTGATGTTCTCCGAGATTTGGACACCCTTCAAGGTGGTAGGCATACGAGTATTTAAAGACGAGAACGGCGACTACTGGTACAAATACCGAAACAACAAACGCTCTCGGCTGTTCAGATAATCTACTTACTGCCATACATATGATCATAAACAATAGAAAAACTCCCCCGAAGGCGCGAAGCCATCGGGGGAGTTTTTGGGTTATTTCAACGAGTTGAACAGATCAATAACACTAGTGCGACCTTTTTCAAATTCTTTCTTATATTCAGCAATGATATCCGTGCTATAACCATACTTCGTCAACTCAGCCGTAATATTAGCTATTTCCTTATCGAAATCAGCTTGACACTTGTCCATTACTTGTTGCCCCTGAACCTTAAGATTATCCTTCACCGTTTGTTCGGTTGCCGCCTGATATTGCATGTACTGGCTGTACAAAGAAGCGTAGCAGCTTGCTTGAAGTGCATCAAGCCTCGACTTCGCGCTACTTATTATTGACTCATAAGATGGCTTCGTTTCTCCAACCGGATCTGTGCCGCCACCCGTACCGGTTCCTGGATTAGTACCAGTACCGTTATTTCCACCAGCTTGTGCCGCTTTGTATGCCGCGGATTCGCCTGTAATGCTGTTGGTCTTCTGATCCCACTTAATATCCGTTCCCACAGCCTCGGACATGAAGCGAAGCGGAACATAGATGCTGTTGTTGATCGAATAAAGCGACTGACCTGTAGGAAGAGCTTTTGCCTGTCCATCAAAGACAAGCGTAGCTTGAACCGGCTTAATCGTAATGCTCTTACCAGCAGCAGGCTGTGCACCGCCAGCAGCTGCGCCAGCAAGCAGCTTCGCAAGAGCTTCCTTCTCTGCTGCAGTTGGTTCGGATACGGTAACTTTAGAAGTCTTTTGATCCCACTTCACCGACTTCTGCAGCGCGTAAGAGATGAAGCGAACCGGAATATAAGTACGGTCCTGATAAATGAAAGCATATTGTCCGTCTGGCAAAGCAAGCGACTGCCCATCAAACTTCAGGTTAACAGCCTGTGTCTTAATTGTTACCGAGCTGGATGCAGCACCGGCTGTCAGCGGCAGAACGGTACATAAAGCGATAATTAACAGCATGAGTGTGTAATGGCGTAAATTTTTCATCATTTTGATTCTCCTCTTATTTATTATGATTTAATAGCTTTGGCAATAGCGCTAATCGCGGATGCTCGTACACTTTGCTTACTAGCTTCATACTTCGCATTCCAATTCGGCATTGCACCACTATCAATTCCTGCATCAGCATAACTAGAGGCCGCTTGACTCACGATGCCCTGGAACTGCGCATCACAAGAGCCCTCGGCCTCCATGACTTTACCTAGATATTTATTTTGAAGTTCCTCTACTGTAACCCCATCCGCGCTGCCAACGATCTGCTGAAGGATGGCGTTGCTTTTGGCCTTGCAGGTGCCGGATAGCGATGCTAATTGCGACTCTGTCTTGGAATCGATGGATTGCTTGACCTGCTTCAAATCAGTAGTAAGCTCCGGTGCTGGTGTTTTTTCCGGTTCTTCTGTTGGCTTGCTGGTTTCGGTAGGTTTAACAGTTGGTTTAGTTCCGGTATCGTTGGGTTTGGATGAACCATTGGATTGTTGATTCATCTTCTTCCAAGCTTCATTAATCTCCTTAACTTTTTCCGGATCTTTTTCACCTACCCATTCAATTGGGTAATCCGGATTAAGAATATTAAGTGTAATACCATACTTAATCGTAATATCTTTTAGAAGTTTTATTTCTTCGTCTGAGAGCTTAGATAATAATATCTCGCGAATTTTTGTCTTCTCTTCATCCGACAAGTCATAAGTCGCATTCCCCTGAAGATAAGAGATCTGTTTGAGACTCAAGCCTGAGTTCATAAGAATAGCAGCTACATCAAGTGCATCTGCACTATCAATCTTGTCCCCGCCAATTAATTCGCTAGCCTTTTCAACAGGCTTTTCTATAATGGCCGGCAACTTTTTCGTCTCTGTTTGCTGTTTACCGGAATTAGCCACTTGATCACTGCTATGGCGGGCTGCAATATCCTTAATATCAATGGATTTGATGTAATAGTAAGTGACTCCTATAAAGATCAATCCGACAACAACAAAAAATGAAGCGGTACCGATTACCCACTTCATCCAAGGCTTTAGCTTCTTTTTTGGTTTTTGCTTACGTGGCGTTTCCATGATGTCTCCTATCTACATTAATAATAATCTAGAAAGAAAGAATAGGATTGGTCTCCTTCACTCCATTATTCATCTTAGGTCTTCCTATGGAGTAATAGGCGAAAGGAGTTGCCTCCAGATCTTCTTCCCGATAAATATTCCGGCCGTCAATGAGATTTGGCGTTTTTAACCATTTCTGAATATCCGACAAAGGAATGTTAATAAACTCTTTCCACTCCGTTAGAATACACAGAGCATCCGCACCTTCAGCAGCCTCTTGGGCAGAAGTACAGTATTCCACCTCAGAACGGTCAAAGGCCTTTTCGAAGTTGCTCGAAGCAATAGGATCATAGGCTTTAACCAAAGCTCCCCGCTCCAATAATGTCTCCATAATCTCAAAGGCTGGAGCGTCACGAACATCATCTGTTTCCGGTTTGAAAGCCAATCCCCAGATCCCAATCGTTTTTCCCGTCACGTCTCCCAACAGTTCATCCAGCTTCCGAATAACATTAAAGCGTTGATCCCGGTTCACTTCAACTACGGACTTCAACAGCTTAAAATCATAATCCATCTGTCCCGCGATCTGAATGAGAGCTTGCGTATCCTTCGGGAAGCAAGATCCGCCGTACCCGATACCCGCCTTCAGGAAAGAAGAACCGATACGCCGATCCATCCCCATTCCCTTCGCTACTTCCTCCACATCCGCACCTACCTTCTCACAGATATTGGCGATCTCATTAATGAAGGAAATCTTAGTAGCCAAGAAGGCATTCGAAGCATACTTAATCATCTCCGAGCTGCGCACATCGGTAATGGTAATTTGATCCGTTAATGGACGATGCAACGCAGTAAGCATCTCTGCTGCACGTTCACTTTCCGTCCCGATAATAATCCGATCCGGATTTAATGTGTCTTTAACAGCTGTTCCTTCTCGCAGGAATTCAGGAACAGAAGCAAAGTCAAAGGATTCCGCCGCATAATTACGAATGATAGCTGCAACCTTCTCATTCGTTCCTACTGGTACTGTACTTTTCACAACGACAACTTTGTATCCATTAATGGCACGGCCAATTTCCGCCGCTGCTTGCTCGATATAGGCCAAGTTGGCCTTTCCATCTGGCAAGGATGGGGTGCCAACAGCAATAATAATGATTTCTGAAGCATTCACGGCAGCAGCCAGATTCGTTGTGAAGGACAAGCGTCCCGCTTCCGTATTGCTTGCAATTAGTTCCTTAAGACCAGGCTCATGAATAGGGACTTCACCATTATTCAATAACTCGATCTTTGATAGGGCATTGTCTACACAAATAACTTCATTGCCCAGTTCAGAGAAACACACCCCAGAGACTAAGCCAACATATCCGGTACCAATTACCGCCAGCTTCATCCTCACTCACTCCCTACAATTTGTTTGAGATATTCAGCAATTTGAACTGCTCCATTACGTTGCCGAGTATCTTCAAAGAAATGCTCTCTATCTATAAAGTCATGCATGTTGTCTGCCATTAATTGCCCCCACTCTATCATTCGATAGGGGTGACGGTCTTGAAGAGCCTGAATAGTATTCTTATCTTCTTTCATCTTGCTTCGATGAAGCAGGAGTAATGGCTTTCGAAGCGCCACTGCTTCTCCAACCGTACTCCATCCAGGCTTACTGATAACAAGATCCGATGCTGCAACATAATTTTGCGACTCCGTATAGGAAGCCGGAATAGCTATAATATTCTTATGCTCCACCTGCATGTTGCTTGACACAATAAAGAGGCAAGCATCATCCTCCCACAGCTTCAACGCAGCCAAATCTTGTACATTTATACTCATTCCAATGCCGAAATAGACGACTCTCTTCTGCCTTCCAGGATTTATGGTCTGTAAAATACGGCTTACTTCCTGCTGATCCACTTCCCTGCTGAAAAAATCCGCTTGAAAAGTTCCTCGTTGCCCCCAGTCCGGTTCAAAAGCACCCTCCAAACGAACAAAATAATTCATTGCAGCATAGACATCAAATAATGGTTGGAGAGCAGAATGATCGATCATTTCCAAATAGGCCGTATACCAAGTAAAGTTAGATATTCCTAACGAGGGTATTTCAGCCTTTTTCGCAGCTGCAAAGGCAATAGGAGAAATATCTGAGATCACGAGATTAACCCCAGCCGTTCGAAGAAAATCTGTCTCCCTTGCCGCCTCATAAGGCAAGTTCTCCATATATTCGAGATACTTTGCTGCAAAGGCCACTGAGTCAGGTTCAATGCTGTCTGGCTGAAGAACATAACCCACGTCCGAGATGCATCGACGATATTGAATAATCTCTTGATAGTCGAAAAGGGAAGCCTGCATAAAGGCTAATACCTTGTCTGAAGAACATAGGACAAGTCTATAAGGCTGCTCTGCAACTTGAAGCAAAGCACGAATGACAGCAATACTTCTTGTAGCGTGGCCATAACCATAATCAGAAACATAATAAGCGATCGATTTCGTATTCATTATCTCATTGAAATATTAAGGCAGTGTTCGGACATCTCTGACCAGGTAGAATACAGCTCCATCACCTTATCTTCATCCGAATATCCGCTATGGACAACAATCATCTCCATATCGGTAATTGCCTTAAGACTATGCAAAGTCTTCATTGGAATATGCAGGACATTACCGGCTTTCACTTTCATCGGCACGCCGTTCTGTACGAACTCCCCTTCACCTTTTACAACCGTCCATACTTCTTCGCGGTTTAAGTGCATGAGATAACTAAAATTCCTAGCCGCTTTGACTGCCACACGCTTCGTTATTACAGTACGACCGTCCTCGTAACGCTCATCGTCCAGTATTCTGACCCACCCCCATTCTCTCTCCTCGAACATAGGGCCTTGATCATAATTAATAAAGTCTTTAATCCGGGGACTTGCACTCTTATCCGTCACAAGGATACCGTCAGGACTAGCAGCTACAACAACATTGGATACTCCAAGTACAGTAACCGGAATCTCGAGCTCGTTAACCAGATGAGTATTTACACAGTCCTCACTGATCGTTCCTCTGCCAATCTGGCTCTGTCCCATCTCTTCCGTTAATGTATTCCACGTACCAAGATCCTTCCAATAACCATCATACGGTACTACAACAATGTTCTTGGTCTTCTCAACGACTTCATAATCGAAGCTGATCTTCGGCAGCTCATGATACTGCTCAACAAGCTGCTCATATTGAATCGGATAGCCCTTTTCCTTAAGAATATTAATGAGGTAACCAAGTTTGAAGGAGAACACGCCACAGTTCCACAGAGCATGCTGTTCAATTAAGCCAACAGCTGCCTCTTCAGTAGGCTTTTCCTGAAAGTGACTGACTTTTAGAACACCACCAGAAGCCTCTTGTTCACGTTCAGGAATAATATAGCCGTATTTGGCCGAAGGGTATGTAGGCTTCACTCCGATTAGGGCTAAATCAGTCTGAGTCTGTTGAATGGTAGCTTCTAGCTGTTTAACGGCATAAAAAAAGTGGCCCTCAACATAAGGGTCCACTGGTAAAATTGCTATAACCTCGTCCAAATCAACATTGGCGACAGAATATAAATATGAGGCCGTTAAAGCAATCGCCGGGAATGTATCTCTACGTTCAGGCTCAATAATAAGCGGTACAGACGGTCCGATCTGATTATGCATCATCTCAATCTGAGCTTTGCCTGTAGCGATGTAGCTGGAATCAGCTAAACCGTTATCTTTTATCTGTCCCCATACTCGTTGTAACATTGAGACGAGATCTTGATCTTGGTTCTCTAGAACTTTCAAGAACTGCTTAGACCGGGCATCGTTAGAGAGTGGCCAAAGCCGCTTGCCGGATCCCCCTGATAAGAGTATTAGTTTCAATCTTTAACCCTCCAACTTAGAATTATTTAGTTAGAGCTCATAAACTCTTTTTTCTTTCTCACAATCAGTTTTGCTATCACTCTTTCGAATACTTCCCTAATATATCTATACTCCGCAGATCTGTGAAATACAGCAATATTTACAAATCCCACAATAACCAAAGAAATTAATCCGCCTATAATAAACCTTAGATACAAATTATCTAAAGAGATTAATTTATTCACATAAAATCCTAATATTATATTCAACGAGAAGAGCATGATGTATATAAACTGTCTTCGCCAATAGCGATAAAGTTGTATCCTTGTATCAGAATAATAGTATTTAAAAACAATAATACTTCTTGCAATCCAGAAAAAAGCCTGACTAATAATAGTACCACTTAACACTCCTGCCACACCATAAAAATTAACCATGATTATGGATGTAATGAGATTGATTAAGGCACCAGCAATAGAAATCTTTTTATCATGCGAAAAATATCCAAGTCCTGAAATGTAATCTACCAAAGCACCATGAACGATTGTGATAAACAAATCGGCGACTATAAATATTGTAATATAAAAAGGAAGTATAAAAAGAGGAGATAACCATAAAGATATAAAATTATCAATCAATAATGCACCTGGTACCAAACATACACTACATAATATATAACGAATAAAAGTATAATTATGTAGCACTCTTAGTGTATGTTCTTTATTATCACTTTGAGATAATAGATCTCCGATAATGGGCCTGTTAGAGTTTAGTACATTACTAAGCACCGTTTTTAATTGAATAAAAATTTGCATGTAATTCGATAAATACCCTACTGCTGTTGCCCCAACAACTGTAGATATCACTAAACTATCGGTTGAAAAGTAAATATACCCTGCAATTCTCCCCCAGAAAATATCCTTAACATTTTTTAATATATTTTGATAGTACTTTTTATTAAACTTTCTACCTTTAAAGTTATAATCATATCTTTTTTTAACATATCGTGATATTGAAAAGTTTGTGAGTATATTTTGTATAAACACAACCAATACAAAACCAATAAAACTCGAAAAGTTTAACAGTATGATGATCTGAAAGATAGCAGCGATTAACTTATAACCGGATATATATAGATTTCTTATGAAATCCATTTTCAAGGCATAGAGAAGTGTTCTTCTGTGTGCCATAAAATAAGTTATTGCTGTACTTAGTACCTGAATAATGAAAGCTAAATAAATCTCTGAGGTTACTTCAATACCTTTTAAGATATACGGTAATAATGGTACGCAAACAAAGCCCGATATTATTACAAATACTCCTACAATTGTATACACTCTTTTTAATATGACTATTATGTCTTCAACAACATCTTTCTTATTCTCAGCAATAGGTTTATATAAGCTATATATAACTGCACTTTCAAAGCCTAATTCGGCTAATGATAATGCACCTAATATTGAAATAAAAGTACTATTAGCACCTAGCAATTCAATCCCAATATATAAAATGAATAATTTTCGAGTTATAAACTGTAACACCGTATCCGAAATCTGACATAGTAAGGTTACAGTAGTATTTCTCATTGCTAACTTCTCTCTCACATAAACACCACCTATTGCAATGAATACACTACTCTAATGATGCATCTATAGTCCGCCATTCAGGTAAGTAGAACTCCTTTTTCCACATATCCACCACAGGAGCAATTACAACTTTATTTTTATTCTTAGACAAATATGCAGCCCACCAAGAAAATGTACTATTTCCTATAATAAAGTTATTGCATTTTATCATTAAATCAAACTCTTCCAAGTCGCTAAAATTCCCTCTTTCACTTATAATAACTACATTTTCAATGGAATCGAAAGCTTCCTTGCAATAATTTAGATCATCAGCAAATATATAAAAAGTACTCTTACTATCCTGATTACGAATTACATTCATAGCTTCGAAATAATACGTTATTTCTAAACATTTTCCACCTTTAAAATGCACATAATCACCACGTCTTATATGGACCGCAACGGAATTATTCGCGGATATTTCAGCAGCTAATTGAGTATATGAATCTGTTGGTTTAATTAAAGGCTTAAACTTATCTACGATTTCTTCACGATACTTATCAAAGTACATGTAGTTCTGCCAATAACCATTCAAGTATAGATTTTTTTCTGAGATAATTTCTTGGTATTTAAACTCTTCACTCTCATTAATCAATTGACACTTATATTGATACCGTAATTTCATCTTTCTTAAAATTTTGTAAAATTTCTGAGAGATAGTATTATTTTTTGGGTTATATCCTATTAACAACTCATTACTAATTCCAGGGAAATTTTTAAGCATATACTCTCTTAATTTGTAACTTGTATCATAAATATATTTATCAATTATTACATTAGTATTATTTTCCTTAGCAATTCCGTAGGCTGATGCTAAAGAAAACAATTGGTTGCCTAATCCACCTTTTATCTGGACTATGATCATAATATCATCCACCCTAATTCTCAATTTTTCTAATAAAAAAGAGACATATAATTAATGATATACTCCTTATCATTAAATATTTATCTCTGACTTTTAATAAGTGGCTTTATAATATAATTCAAAACTCCATACTTATACCGTAGCCTATAATATAATTTCCTCCATTTGCTTAAAGCATTTAAAGAGGAAATTTTTTCTTCCCAATAAACTTTATCAATATCTTTATTCATATAAAGCCCAATACTTAAAGCATGTATTCTTTTTCTAATTATTCTAACTTGAGATGGCTTTGTATATTTGCTAATTAATTTATTTAACTCCATAATTACATCACAATAAGAATTAAAGGATTTAATTAAAGATTGGGAACTTCTCGAAGTCATTATTGAATTGGACCTGTATCTTCTTTTATATAACATTTCAGGATAATACATAGATAACCCAGCGTTTAGAAATATCTCCAATGAAAAAAGTTCATCCTCATGAAAAATACCTGTTCTAAACCTAATATTATTTGCAGATATTAGCTCCTTGCGCACCAAATATAAACAAGGTTGGCATGAGTAAGCCCTTTGGCTCACTTCAAGAAATTCATCCTTCATGTATACTTTATTTTTCAAAAAAATATCTTTAAAGTCATAAGGATTTTTCTCTAGAACCATATTGACTCCATCCACAAATGGTTCAGCACTAAATCTTATTAAATCTAAGTTTTTTTTCTCCATTATGTCAACAAGAATATTTAAGGTATCTTGATGTATGTAATCATCAGAGTCTAGAAAGTAGATATACTTTCCCCTCGAATAATCAATCCCCAAATTCCTCGAACATGACATTCCAGAATTTTCTGTAGTAATCACTTGTATGTTGTTATAATCATTTTTATATTGATTTAGTATACCTAAGCTACCGTCAGTACTTCCGTCATTAATTGCAATTATTTCAATATTTCTATAAGTTTGATTCATAACTGATTCCAAGCACTCGGTTAAATATGACTCTACGTTATAAACAGGAATTATAACTGAAACTAAGGGATCATTCATATTGTAACACTCCTTTCGATTAAAGGTCTTTCCTTAATATTCTCTTCTGACCTCTGGCTCCTGGCTAAGTAAATAAGAACAATTTGAAGGAACGCGAGTGCCATATTAAAATCATAAAATTGAGCAATTGCATTTGATAAATTTAAATAAACTATAATCAACAAATATCCTACCAAATAATTAATATTTCGTAATCTCAATAAAATTATTAATGGTATAAAAACTGTGATTAAATAGTATATAGAGGTAGCAATTATACCATTATCAAATAGAAACATTAATACAGGGTACTCAAAATTTACTGCACTATTTGAACTTGAGGCAGTTAGCGTTCTTGAATAGTTATATCCCCCTCCAGTAAGCACCCCAAACTCACCATATTTATTTGATTTTAAGTTTTCAAAGAGTGTGTATCGAGCATCATTTTCATTATTAAAACCTAGTTCAAATCTTGAGTAAATTGTCTCTTTGAATAAGCTGGAATTAAATATCAATAGTAATGTTATTACAATAACGATCAACTCAATAATTTTTTTTCTTCCGAATAACTCAGCAAAAGCAATATATACTAAAGCTATCAATAATGCGCTTCTGCTTCCTGTTAATGCGATTGTGACCATTGAGAAACCATATAAAAAATATTTGTTTAATAGGCGAATACCAAATCTATGTTCATAAATTTTATTTAATATTAAAAAAACTAATACATAAAAAGCATTCATTAGAGGAGCTCCAAGCACTGTGATCATTCTGAAGCCGTACACCTTATTTTCAGTGCGAATCATTGTAGCCCAACTCTCGGTAGACATATGATTTGCAATAAACTCATTAATGATCCCATGTAAAAAGAAATCAATAATCCCAAGACTAAATATTACAATAATTATTAGGTTATATATTTTCAAAAAGGATTTAAAAACGGTTGTAATATCTAAATTATTATATTTGACACAAAGCAACAAAAATGCTGGTAAAACACTAGTAAGAAATACTGCTACACCAGCCTTATTATTTATATTTGAATACAAAACACAAAGAGAATATAATGGCAAAAACAGAATTATTAATATATTTGGACGTTTCATAAAGTTTAGTAAAATTATTCCCAAAACACATCCAATTGCAATGAAATTTATCGAGTCTCCATATGGTATAACTTTTCCTGGACCGAAACCAATAAACTGAGATATAGACATGCGAGTAATTGTGTTAACGATAAATACTGCAACACCAAAAAACAATAAGAGGTGCGATGAATTAAACTTAATTTTTTGGAACATTGTCCCTTAATATCCCCCTCAGAATTTCTATTTTATTATTAGTTTATCTCCTTCCTTCAAGAGATCCATTTATTAGACTATAAATTTCACGCAGCTTGTTATAATTTAGCTCTTCCGTATAATTTCTAATAAAATGTTCATAAGTACTTTTGTATATGTTACGCTCCTCCGACTCTCCGTCTTTTAACACTCTAAATATAACTTTAACTATCTCTTCCGGGATTTTCTGATTAAAGGTATATCCGTTAACTCCTTCAATAATAATTCCCCCTACATTGCCAATCGCACTTCCTAGCACAGGAGTGCCAAAGCTAAATGACTCAACAATGGTCATTGGAAACCCTTCATACCACTGAGTCGGTAATATTAGTGCTCTACTTTCTGCAATGTAATTCAGAACACTTTTATTATCTTTGCGGCCTAGAAAGGTTATGCTATCTTCCAAATAGTTATTCTTTATAAAGTTGAGGCACCAATCTTCTTCTGGCCCTGAACCGCATATCAACAAATGTGGCTTATCGTTAACTTGTTTAATATTAATAATATTCCAAGCCATTAATAAAACATCAATTCCTTTTGCTTTATCAAGCCTTCCGGCAAAAATGAATTGATTTTTTCTTAACTTACCATTTAACGTATTTACACCCAACATATTTGTATCTACTCCTAAAATCTGAACTTTTAATATTGCCAGTTTTAGTTATTTCCTCTGTCGAGTATTGATGATTCTGCTATTTCTTTTTTAAGCATACTGTATCTCTTTTTTTTATACGACGCTTTTGTTAGATACGAAAACAATCCGAAGATTTTGTACGCTAAATTCCTGATTAGTGGACGAACTTCTAAATATACTTTGATTTTTTCTTTAATATTTAGTTTTCTATACTTTTCTAAATTAGTTATTGCCTCTCTTATGTATAGCTTATCCTCAGTCTTAACCGCTGCTTGAAGGAGAGTCGCATATTCCTGCCCATAAAACTGTGTTTTCTCTGTATCATTTAATCGCTCTATTACATTTTTAAACTTCGTCCAATAAAGCTCTTTTATTACAATAAAATTTTTATAATCAGGGATATTATCTGTACGATTAATATTTTTTACTATTAAAACTTCATCTAAATTTATTATTTTATATTTAGTTAGATATCTTAATAAAAATTCTAAATCCTGATGTCTTCTAAAACCTTCATCAAATCCTTTTATTTCATCAAGTGATTCTTTTCTTAAAAATAGATTACTACCTGTACCAATGATATTCTCATTCAGTAAAATATCCTTTTGTACCAATTCTTTCTTCGCCTGTACTGTCCCGAGAACTTCATTTAGAACATTAGTAAAAACAACACTACAATATATAGCATCAAAATCTTGATTTTTATTTAGGCCTGCAACGCTTTTTTCAATCCTACTTGGTAAATAGCAATCATCATCATCCAAAAAACATATAAATTCACCTTTAGCTGCTCTTATTCCAGTGTTACGCGCAGCTGAACCGTTTTTATTACGCTCATGTTGAATGTAAATAATATTTGGCATATTATACTTACTCATTAATTCTTGTGTGCCTTTTCTTTCCTCTGATGTTGGATCATTATCATCAACTACAATAATCTCGATTGAAGTATAAGTTTGATTCAGTATACTTTTAATAGCGCTCTCCAGTTTGTTCGCACCTTTATAAGTTGGAATAACGACACTCACCAAATTTTTCAATCTTATCACACCCTATTTATACTGAGCTATCTATTGATCTCTTTTAATCTTTTTGTGCTCACTAAATTAATTAAATTGTGATAGTTTAGAACTATACTCATCGGCAAAAGAATATAACCTTTTATTTTATTATTTTTGATTAAGTTACAAGCTTCCTTATAAATGTTTGTTGTATATGAAAAGAAGGAATAACGCTTGTTGAAATCAATTTTTTCAGTCCTACTCATAACATTCCTACTATTATATTTCACACTTTTTTCAAAAGTTTTTTTATACTCATTTTGAATAATATACATAGTTCTTTGCTGTTGAAAAGCCTTACCAATTGAAATTCCATTGTTTCTAATGCGGTATTTTAAAAGAATTTCAGGCATGTTTATAGCATTTTTTCCGGATGATACTGCTCTGCATAGAAAATCATAATCCTCTGCCGTCACTACATTATGATATAAACCTATTTCATTGAGGATCTCACGTTTAAACATCCAAGTTGGATGAGCAAGTATAGATCTATGTGAAAGACTATTTCTACATTTTTCTGGCGTTTGACCATAACATGAAGAGAGACCAAGATTGTTACCTTCTTCATCTATATATTGCAAAGCAGATGCAACAATATCATATCCCATTTGATTCAAAACGTTAATTTGCTTTTCAAATCGGTCATGTGTAGCAATATCATCCGCGTCCATTCTTGCTATAAAATCTCCTTGCGCTATTCCTAAGGCTCGATTAAGGGAATAGACTAACCCATAGTTCTTTTCATTCACAATTAATTTAACCCTGTTATCTATCTCTGCATATTCTAGAATTATTTGCTTTAAGACCTCATTTTGGGGTTGATCAAGTACAATAATAAACTCAAAATTTGAATATGACTGTTTTAATATTGATTCTATTGACTCTTTTAACCAAGAGTCGCGTTCATTATATACACTCATTATTACTGATATATAATGCATATGCCGCTCCTAATCAACGAATTTAGGATATTTCATACTGTGCCCAAACTTTGATTTGTTCCATAGGAATTTTAAAAATTTTCTCATGATATACATTAAAACCCTGTTCTTCATATCACACCAGACTTATTTATTAATACTAAAATTAGGCTTCACAAAAACCATCTCTGGATTAATTATTTGTTTATTACCTTCATTTACTTGAAGTAATTTTCTTTTATTGAATTCAGTAAGACAGATATAGTTAATTCTCTTATAGGTACCTAACAACCTGTGGATCTTTAACATTAAAACACAGATTAACGTTTGCATTTTACTGTTCCTATAACAACTATTCGTAACAGCACATTTCAAACCATTACTAAGGCAATCCTCACATATCTCCCCTTCTCTATATAGCAAAGCCCCTGGACAAATCAGTCTAAAGTTATGAACTGTTTGAACAACATTTACTTTGCGAGAAAATGCTGCATAATACACAGATGGAGAGATTAAACTTAGAGTATTATGTACATGAACAATTTCAATTTTTTCTTGCTTAATAATTTTTTTAACTTCTCTGTATGTTTTTAAAGAAAATATTGTAGTAAGAGGAAGGAGAAGTTTCTGAAATATACTCATACTTTTTATTTCGGAATTATTTCTACTGTACAAAATAACCTCATGACCCTGATCCAGTAACATATTCATTTCATTTGCTACAACAGTATCTTCTCCACCTGGAATCTGATAGTAATTATGAACAAAAAGTATTTTGGGTTTATGAAGGCTATTTTTCAAGATCATTACCTCCCATTACTAACAACCATAAAAACTTACTGTTTGTACGGAGATATCTTTTAAATAATCTTCTTGGTTCTTGCAGTAATCTATAAAACCATTCTAAGTTCCACTTTTGCATCCAAATCGGGGCTCTTTGAATATTTCCTGCGATATAATCGAACCC
Source organism: Paenibacillus sp. MMO-177 (assembly GCF_037147795.1). Lineage (NCBI taxonomy): Bacteria > Bacillati > Bacillota > Bacilli > Caryophanales > Paenibacillaceae > Paenibacillus > Paenibacillus sp. MMO-177. The sequence continues at coordinate 79,539 of NZ_JBBCUR010000015.1, forward strand.
TGCCCCGACACCTATCATCAAACCATTTACTTTACCTTGATGATTAGCCATCCACTCTTCTTGCTTTGGTGCACCTAAACCGACCCAAACAAAATGAGGTTCGGCCTCATTAATATGCTTTATTATTTCTACATCTTCTTCATTAGTAATGGATCTAAATGGCGGGCTATACACTCCTGCTATTTGTATTGCTGGATATTCTTTTTTTATTGCTATTTGCAACATTTCAAGAGTCTGCTCTGTTGACCCATAGAAGTAGTGACGATATCCATTTATCTTGGAGGATTCAAATAGCTTGATCATTAGACTAGGCCCAGTTACTCTCTCCATATCCTTAAATCCTCGTTTTCTCCCTAAGGAGGACAAAGGTCCTCCATCCGGGATAGCCATTAAACCCTCGTTTTGAATTCTACGGTAACCTTCATCCTCATATGAGGTAACAGTTGTATGCACATTAGAAACGCATATATACTACCCTGCAAGAAGGTTACCTGCTTCATTTTTAACTTTTTGGTTCAGATAATTCAAAAGCCATTGCATATTTATTGCTGCAATATTTACACCAAGTATGTTGCAGGTAGGAATTTCTCTTTTATCGACCTTACGCCTATACTCTTCTTTATTAGATATTATTTCTGTAATCGCCATTTTTTGTTCTCCTTGTAGGTTAGGTTTACTACCCCAAGCTACACTAGCACCCCATCGAACATCTTTCTGCTGCCTTCTTCGGAGCTTACTTTAGCCATGTCGTATTTCACCATTACGCTTACGAGCTCTTCGAAGGAAGTCTTCGTAGGGTTCCAGCCCAATAACGTTCTGGCTTTAGTTGGATCGCCCAGTAATTGATCCACTTCGGCCGGTCTGAAGAAGGTAGGATCGACTTCAACAATCACTTCACCTGTCTTCGTATCAATGCCCTTCTCTTCTACGCCGTTGCCTTGCCATTCAATCTGAATACCTACATGCTTAAAGGCCAGCTCCACAAACTCTCGTACCGAGTGCATTTCGCCTGTAGCGATAACGAAATCCTCCGGTTTATCATGCTGAAGGATCAGCCACATGCATTCTACGTAATCCTTGGCATAACCCCAGTCACGGAGGGAATCCAGGTTGCCAAGCATCAGCTTCTGCTGTTTGCCTTGTGCAATGCGCGCTGCAGCAAGGGTGATCTTCCGGGTAACGAATGTCTCACCGCGGCGTTCGGATTCATGATTGAACAAAATGCCGTTAACCGCGAACATATTATAGGATTCACGATAATTCTTCGTAATCCAGAAGCCATAAATCTTCGCAACGCCGTATGGAGAGCGAGGATAGAATGGAGTTGTTTCTTTCTGAGGGACTTCTTGAACTTTGCCGTAAAGCTCGGAAGTGGAAGCTTGGTATACGCGAGTCTTCTCTGTAAGGCCAAGGAATTTGACTGCCTCAAGAATGTTCAGTGTTCCTTTGCCGTCAACATCAAGCGTATAGCCAGGCATATCGAAGGATACGCGTACATGCGATTGTGCAGCGAGGTTATAAATCTCATCTGGCTGGATTTCACCGATTAAGCGTGTAATGTTAAGAGCATCGGTAACATCGCCATAATGAAGATGGAAGTTCTGGTTGTTAAGAATGAATCTTGCCTCTTCTTCTGTAAGAAGATCTTCCAGACGTTCTTGGTTATACGAGGAGCTGCGACGAATAACACCGTGAACCTCATAACCTTTCTCCAATAAGAATTCTGCCAAATAGGAACCGTCTTGTCCTGTTACACCTGTAATTAATGCGCGCTTTACCATTGTTTCCACTCCCTCTAATCTCTCTTTGTAATCTTATTGCCGTACCAGATATTCATTCTGAAAGGTTTCGTAAACGGCTCTAATTCCCTCTTCAAGAGGAATCGTTGCTTTCCAGCCCAGTCCGTTAATCTTCGTGACGTCTACAAGCTTACGTGGAGTACCATCCGGAGCAGAAGTATTAAATACAACTTCGCCCTCGTAGCCTACTACGTCTTTTATCAAATAAGCCAGTTCCTTAATGCTGATATCTTCACCAACACCGATATTCACGATCTCGTTCTCTTCGTAGGTATTCATCAAGAAGAGACAAGCATCGGCCAGATCATCGGAGTGGAGGAATTCTCTGCGAGGCGTTCCCGTTCCCCATACTTCAACCTCTGGAGATTGATTCACCTTCGCTTCATGGAATTTGCGAATAAGCGCAGGAAGGACATGCGAGGTCTTGAGATCAAAGTTATCGTTAGGTCCATACATATTGGTCGGCATAACTGAGATGTATTTTGTTCCGTATTGACGGTTGTAGGATTGGCACATCGTAATGCCGGCAATCTTCGCTATGGCATAAGGCTCATTCGTAGGCTCAAGAACACCTGTCAGCAGGTATTCCTCCTTCATCGGCTGAGGCGCGAACTTCGGATAAATACAAGTTGAGCCCAGGAACAGCAGCTTCTTCACCTTGTTGCGGTATGCGGCATCAATGACATTCGTCTGAATCATAATATTGTCTCGGATGAAGTCTGCCGGATACTCATTGTTAGCGACAATACCGCCAACCTTGGCTGCTGCCAGGAATACATATTCAATGCCTTCTTCCTCGAAGAAAGAAAGAACCCGATCTCTGTCCAGCAGATCGAGTTCAGCACGGGTGCGATAGACCAGGTTCGTATAACCTTTCTCTTCGAGAGCTCTTAGAATAGCTGAGCCTACCAACCCTCTGTGTCCCGCTACAAAAATTTTCGAATTTAGTTCCACTCTCTATCCACTCCTTCTCCTAGTATGCGTCATCCGATCCAACCATCGCTCTAGCTGTCTTAGCGATGATCTGCAGATCAAAGAACACGTTTCGTTTCTCTATATACTCCAGATCCAGCTCCACCATTTCCTTGAAGCTTAGCTCATTCCGGCCGCTAACCTGCCACAGTCCGGTACAGCCTGGTTTCACACGAAGGCGGAGTTTATCATAGCTGCTATATTCAGCAACCTCTCTTGGGAGAGGCGGACGCGGACCAACAAGCGACATATCGCCGCGAACGACATTCCACAATTGAGGAAGCTCGTCAATACTGGTCCGTCGGATAAATCTTCCAACTGGTGTGATTCTCGGGTCATGTTTCATCTTGAACATGGCACCTTCTATCTCATTCTTATGTAAGAGGTCCTTCAATAAGTCCTCGGCGTTCGGGACCATGGACCGGAATTTGTACATCCGGAATGTCTTCTCGTTAATACCCACCCGTGTCTGATAGAAGAACACCGGTGCTTTCGGATTCTCCAGCTTAATCAGCAAGGTAATTACGAGCAGCAACGGGGATAATAATAAGATCCCGCAAGCTGCACCAACCAGATCCATCATGCGCTTAATCATCAGATAAGTTCGTTTCGTACTTCTCGTCTTGGCTTGAACACGTTGAGCAATGGATAAATGGCTGTCTATAGTCATCTCGGATTCTTTCCGAAGAGGCGATAACGCCATGTTGTTGTCTCCCCCCGTTTACTTGGATTTATGGATAAGCTCGCGCTCTAAAATTTCTTTCATGGCTTCCAGCAATGGTCCTTTAAGCGATTCATTCCGCAGGGCATAATCTAGCGTTGTTGTAATAAAACCCAGCTTCTCGCCCACATCAAAGCGTCTGCCTTCGAACTCATAAGCATATACGCCTTGGGATTCATTCAGCTTCTGAATTGCATCCGTCAATTGAATCTCTCCGCCTGCACCCTTCTCCTGCTTGGATAGGAACTTAAAAATATCTGGTGTTAGGACATAACGACCCATAATAGCAAGATTCGATTGCGTTGTGCCTGGAGCCGGCTTCTCGATAAAACGGTCAACCTGACTTAACAGTCCGTTCTTCTCGCTGTATTCCACAATGCCATAACGCTCGGTCTCATTCATGGGAACTGGCTTCACGCCAATAACCGACCGGCCCGTTTGTTCGAACTGTTCCATTAGTTGTCTCGTGCATGGAATCTCGGAATCGACAATGTCATCTCCAAGAAGAACGGCAAACGGCTCATCTCCGATAAAATTGCGCGCACACCATACGGCATGCCCAAGGCCTTTCGCTTCCTTCTGGCGGATATAATGAATATCCACTCTGGAAGACTTCTGTACTTCATCCAGCAGCTTAAGCTTGCCCTTCTCCATCAGATTGTGCTCAAGCTCAAAGGCACTGTCGAAATGGTCTTCGATTGCGCGTTTACCCTTGCCGGTGACGATAATAATGTCCTCGATACCCGAAGCAACCGCTTCTTCCACGATGTACTGAATCGTGGGTTTGTCTACAATCGGGAGCATTTCCTTCGGCATTGCTTTGGTCGCGGGCAGGAACCGGGTTCCAAGACCTGCGGCCGGGATAATAGCCTTTTTCACTTTCGTCATGTTTTGTTCCCTCTCTTTTCTTTCTTTTCTCTCTCTATTTTGTCTATGTATGTGGTGGATATTGGATAAATGGTGGGTATAAATATACGAGCTATGTCTTCCTTCAGCAGAAAAACATAGCTCGAACATTTAGTTATTTAATTGGGGCATTTAACCCATCCTCACATCACACCATTGGCAATAATGCCTAAGGTTTACTAATAAACCCACAGCGTGACCGAGTGCCTGCAGTGATAAAGGTGCAGCAGACTTTACCTTGAGCGGTGGTTGTAGCCGCTCTCCCTACTTCACGTCAGCACTATAATAATAGTAGTAAGCCTCTTCATTCGAACGGCGCTTCACGTTGTTGAGCACAACGCCAAGAATGCGGGCATTGACATTCTGCAGATTCTGAATCGCCTTCTGCGCGAACTGGCGCTTCACCCGGCCTTGATCGACAACAAGGACAACCCCGTCGCTCTTCGTAGCCGCAATCTGCGCATCCGTTACCGCAAGAAGCGGCGGCGTATCCACAAGGACAATGTCGTACATCGTGCGAAGCTCATCCAGCAAAGCCGTCATTCGTTTCGACGCGAGCATCTCTGCTGGATTCGGAGGAATGGGCCCAGCTGTAATGACGTCCAGGTTCGGAACATCGGTCGATTGAATGACCTCTTGCAAAGTGCTTTGCTGCGAGATGACCGATGACAGTCCAAAACGGTTGGAAATCTGGAACGTCTTATGTGCAGTTGGCTTCCTCATGTCGGCATCAATCAGAACAACCTTGCGGTCGGATTGGCTAAACGCTACGGCCAGATTAGCGATGGTTGTGGACTTCCCTTCACCCGGACCTGCTGACGATACCATGATGACTTGCATCGCAGAATCAATCGCAGCAAATTCGATATTTGTCCGAAGCGTTCGGTACGTCTCCGATACCGGTGAACGCGGATTGACGACGGTAATCAGGCGGCGTTTACTTTCCGATTGTGACATTCTCTAGCCCTCCTGCCTTCTGTCTGTTCTCTGCCCGGGACGATCCGGTCTGGAATTCGCTAGCCTCTACCCTTGCGACCATAGCCAGAGTTGGCTGACCCAGATAACGCTCGACATCGGCTTCCGTCTTAATCGTGTCGTCCATATACTCCAGCAAGAAGGCAATGCCCACCGCAATCATAAGCGACACTACAAAAGCGATGATGATGTTCAGCGTCACATTCGGCGATACCGGTGCAGGCTGGTCATCCAGCGGCGCTTCGTTCAGAATGGATACGTTCTCGACCTGGAAGATGTGTGGAATCTCTTGTTGGAACACAAGGGAAATTGCATTAACAACCTTGGCGGCCTGTTGGTACGATACATCCTGTACCGCTAGTGTCATAACCTGTGTATCGTTCACAGAGCTGACTTTAATCATCTTCGTCAGTTCCTTCACAGATAGGCCCAACTGCGGGTACTTCTCTGCAACCTTGCCAAGAATAGCAGGCGTCTTAATGACTTCTTTATAGGTTTCGATCATCTTGATGTTGGAGTTAATGGCGTTAATGTCCAGTGCTCCCACGGCTAGCGACTCATTGGTGCGGTTCACCACGATCTTGGTTGATGCCTCATAGATGGGATCCCTGAAAACCTTGGTGTATACACCCGCTGCCACGGTACATACCAGTACAAAAATAACGATAAGCAACAATCTCTTCCTCACAATAAGGAAGTACTCTCTTAAATCTAGTTCCTCGGACACTATTAGCCTCCTCCTGATTGCCTAGTTGCCTATGATGATTGTAATACGTTAGTCCTAAAGATTGTAGACAATTATTGTAAATAAACCAACTTTTACTATAATTTTGCGAAAAAATACCTTCCTCCCAACTGCTGCATCTGAGAGGAAGGTCTTGAGTCCTATAGATTACTTAAAGTTTACTGCACGGTAGATCATTACCGCTGCTTCAGCGCGTGTAGCCGATGCGTTCGGCGAGAACTTGCCGTTGTTGCCGATTACGATGCCGTTCTTGGAAGCGAAAGCTACGCCAGCTTTCAGGGAAGCGCTGATCGAGCTAGCATCCTTGAAGCTTGCCAATGCTGCAGTCACGTCCGTTACGTCTTGAGCACCTTTTGTTACTTTCAATGCACGAGCAATCATCGTCGCCATCTCTGCGCGAGTGATTTGCGCGTTAGGATCGAACTTTGTAGCCGAACGGCCTTGGATAATGCCAAGCTTAGCTGCTGCACCGATGTAAGGAGCAGACCAGTCTGTATCCTTCACGTCCGCAAAATTTTCTTTTGCAGAGCTGTTATCGATATCAAGAGCACGAGTCAGCATTTTCGCGAACTCTGCACGAGTTACGTTATCTTTTGGAGCAAATACACCGGCTTTTTTGCCTTCGATTGCACCTTTCGCTGCGATTACTTCAATTGCACGTCCAGCCCACGATTGAACGGAAGCGATGTCTGTGAAGCTTACTTTGTTCTCAACAACAACATATTGGGAGAACGTATCGCGGTGTTCAACGATTGTGTTGCCTTGAACCGTACCGCCTTGGAACACAAGCTTGCCGTCAACGATCTTCGCGAGCGACAGGAGTTCTTTGTCTACGCCGTCTACGTTACCTAGCGGAATCGTTACCGTAACAGGCTGCTCGAAGGAAGTTACCGATTTGCCGCCGATTGTCAGGTCGAAGCTGTATACATCGGAAGCTGCTTTCAATCCGCCGGTTGTCGAGGAATCAGCCTTCGACTTGTTGATGTTGAAGTCAACTGCGCCGTTGAATTGTCCGCCAACCGGAAGCGTTGCGCTCAGGCCGTTAACGGTCAGGTTGATGCCGCCAAGACCTGCTTTGATTGCTTCTTGGATAACCGCATTGTCGAGGCCAATCTTCACGTTGTCTTGCGCAACATTGCCCAAGTTAAGATTCAAGATTACAGCTGGAACAGTAACGCCAGGAGCCAGTGCTTTCACGTTCTTAAGGATTTCGCCGATACCCGCGATAGCGGACAATACGGACGAACCGCTTACTTGAACGGATGCTTGACCGTTCGATACTTTAATGTTGCTGGACAGATCAATTGTCGACAACTTATTTACAAGGGCAGTTGCTTGTTTAACCGCTTCTGCGATAATAGCCGCTTTCTCAGCGTCCGATGCATTCTTGAGTTTGTCCTTGATGCTGTTAATGAAGTCCGTAACATCTTTCGGAATTGCGACAGTACCAGTCTCATCTCCGCCGCCGACTACGCCACCGCCGGTGCCAGGGTTAGTAGTACTACGAGTGCTCAGATAAGCGTCAATAACAGCTTTTACTGCATCAGGAATTGCGTTAGCTTTTACGGCAGTTACCTTAACAACAAGATTTCCGGCAGCTGTCGTCAATACAGTCGAATCAATGCCGTAATAATTGAATACTTGCTTGATTTTACTTGCAGTACCATCGTTCGGTACGGCTTGAATAGCATTCTTAACAAGCGTCACTACATCCAACGGGTTGGAGGCAAGTGCTTGAACTTGCGAGACCGAAAGGGCATCCAGGCTGGCAAATAGATTTGTTTTCACTTTAAGCACGTAAGCAGCCAGATCTTCAACGGTCAGATTGGAAACACTAGCTTCTCCAGCAAGTGTACGTAATACATCAAATCCCGGTGTTGCTTGAATACCATCGAAATAAGAAAAGTCCGCTGTGTATGTAAAACCAAGCACTTTAAGATATAAAGCTTCTACTGCAGCCTTCTCATCAACAGACAAAGTGTACTTGCTATTAATGCCGTCTGTAATTGGTGCGATAATAGTTGCCACATCGGAATTCGACAAGCCTTTGATCACATCGCGTAATGCTTTTACTTTCTCCAGCCCATTAGTTGCAGCTAGAGCATCATGCCATTTGTTAGCTTCGGCAATAAGCTGGTCTGTAGACGATGTTGCCGCGTAAGCCGTATTATTAAATCCTAGTTTTTCAGCCAGTCCTTTGTTGCTCAGCGGAATTCCCGCGAATGCTGTTGCCGCCATGCTTGCTGCGATTGTGGATACGATAAGCTTCTTTTTGATCGTCATTTCTTACATTCACCTCGTAGTTTAATAGTGTGACAGTATGTAACTTTTCTACTTTCTATACCATAAATTGGTATTTATAGACACACAATAACGCGACAAAACGACTAGAGCGAGCGCTCTATCTCTAATTGATTTGCCAATTCGTTATCCATTTCTGTTAATTGGATGCCAATTTTGGTCCATTCCGCCATACGTATCTGCGGGAAATCTGTGCCTATCTACTGTCTATTGTTAAAATGTACCTAGGAAAATACTTGAAGCCCATTATAGCAGAATAGAACTGGAGAATCAGCACTTTCGCAATATTTCCTAGTATTCGACAAAAAATAATCATATCGGACTATTTTTTCGGGACAAATTCCTGCTTTGATAGCGTTTTCAGTCGATATTTAATGCTGGAAATTAAATTTCCTTCTGTTAGATGACAAAATAAAAGCCATGCCAGCCGCCGGCAGAGGTCCTATTCTGTCACAAATAAGAGACTCTGGTCGGCCGTTAGCACGGCTATGCCAATAAATGTAAAATTTTACTTGCGATGCATCTTGAATTCTAGAAATAATTCGTTATAGTGTACGAGCATTTTTTTGCCGAGATTCTTATAGACTTCAAGCTTTTCCGTCAGTTCTTTATCCGGGTAGAAGCGTTTGTCGCCCGAGATTTCCTCCGGCAAATATTCAAGCGCCTTGGCGTTAGGCGTAGAGTAACCGACATACTCGGCATTCTGCGCCGCATGCTTCGGATCCAGCATGAAGTTGATGAACTTGTGCGCGCCTTCGATGTTCTTCGCCGTCTTCGGAATGACCATATTATCGAACCACAGGTTCGAGCCTTCCTCCGGCACGACGTAGTCGAGCTTCTCGTTCTCGCTCATAATCTCCGATGCGTCGCCGGACCATACAAGCCCAACCGCCGCCTCTTCGTTCGCGAGCAGCAGCTTGATCTCGTCACCCACAATCGCCTTTACGTTCGGAGTGAGCGTGCCAAGCTTCGCCTTCGCCGCCTGCAGATGCTCTTCATTCGTATCGTTCAGCGAATAGTGAAGGCTGTTCAGACCCATCCCGATGACCTCGCGCGCGCCGTCGAGCAGCAGAATCTGATTTTTTAGGCTTGGATCCCACAGGTCGTTCCAGCTATGGAACTTAAGATCGGTCAGATCGGGATTGTAGACAATCCCAACCGTTCCCCAGAAGTAAGGAATCGAGTATTTGTTATCCGGATCAAAGCTCAGGTTAAGGAAGCTTGGATCGATGTACTTCAGATTCGGCAGCTTGCTCTTGTCAAGCGGAATGAGAAGATTTTCTTCCTTCATCTTGTCAATCGCGTATTCCGAAGGGATGCTGACGTCGAACGTCGTGCCTCCCTGCTCAATCTTCGTCATCATCGCTTCGTTCGAGTCGAAGGTCTGGTAAATCACCTTGATGCCAGTCTCCTTCTGGAATTCATCCAGCAGCTCCGGATCGATGTAATCGCCCCAATTGTAGATCGTAAGCGTATCCTTGCCCGTGTAGCCCTCACTCGAATTGAGGTAAGAGGTCAGGTACATCAGTCCGAAGGAAACGACCAGCACGGCGATAAACGTCTGAACTAAAGATTTCATCCCCGTCCCTCCGATCGCGCCGAAGTCCGGTTATTCCGCTGATTGATGAAGTAGTAGCCGATAACCAGCAGTATCGTAAACAGGAAGATCAGAGTCGACAGCGCATTGATAGAGAGCGCAATCCCTTGGCGGGCCCGCGAGTAGATCTCAACCGATAAGGTGGAGAAGCCGTTACCCGTTACGAAGAAGGTCACCGCGAAGTCGTCCAGCGAGTACGTTAACGCCATAAAGAATCCGGCAAAGATGCCCGGCTTGATAAACGGAATAATAACGCGCGTCAGCACATGCCAGCTGCTTGCCCCAAGGTCGCGGGCCGCGTCGATCAGCGTGGAGCTCATCTCCTGCAGCCTCGGCAGAATCATAATAACGACAATCGGCACGCTGAAGGCGATATGCGACAGCAGAACGGACACAAAGCCAAGCTTAATGCCGATAATGGTAAACATGATTAAGAATGAGGCGCCGATGATGACATCCGGGCTGACGATCAGCACGTTGTTAAGCGACAGCAGCGCATTCTTCGGCTGGCGTCTTCTTACATAATGAATGGCAAGCGCGCCTGCAATGCCGAACAGAACCGAGATGGCCGACGACAGCAGCGCGATAACAAACGTGTTCAGTACGATAATAAGGAGCCGCGTGTCCGCGAACACTTCCTGGTACCACTCTAGGGTGAAGCCTTCGAAGTTGCGCATCGCTCCGCCGCTGTTGAACGAATAGAAGATCAGATAGAAGATCGGCGCGTACAAAATGATAAATACGGCGATCAGGTACACATTAGACAGCTTTGCGGTTTTCATTCTGCAGCCCTCTCTTTCTGCTGCCCGTTAACAGCATAATAACCGCCATCGCGATAATGAGGAACACCGCGATCGTAGCGCCCATGCCCCAGTCCTGGGTAACGAGAAAATGCTGCTCAATCGCCGTACCAAGCGTAATAACCCGGTTGCCCGCGATAAGCCGCGTAATCATAAAGAGCGACAGCGCGGGGATAAAGACGGCCTGACAGCCGGACTTCACGCCGCTTAGCGTCAGCGGGAAAATAACCCGGCGGAACGCCGTCCAAGGCGATGCCCCAAGATCCCGTGCCGCGAACACAAGCGAAGGATTAAGCTCCTCCAGGGAGTTGAAGATCGGCAGGATCATAAACGGGATAAAGATATAGACCGATACAAAAATAAAGCTGAAATCGGTGAACAGAATCTGCTGCGTACCGATGCCAATGAATTTGAGCATGCCGTTAACCGCGCCGTATGTGCCGAAGAGGCCTAGAAAAGCATAAGCCTTGAGCAGCAGGTTGATCCAGCTTGGCAGGATGATCAGCAGCAGCCACAGTTGCTTGTGCTTGGTTCTCGTCAGCAAGTAGGCAGCCGGATAAGCGACAAGCAGCGAGAACGCCGTAATCAGAAAAGCGTACCAGAACGAGCTCAACGTCATACGCATATAGACCGGCGTGAAAAACTTCTCGTAATTGCCGAACGTGAAGTTCCCCTCTACGTCGAAGAAGGAGTAGTACACGACCAGCACGATTGGCGTAATAACGAACAGCGCGATCCACAGAAGATACGGAATGAGATAAAAGTTGCGCGTATTAGTTCTCATCGTGACCCTCGCTGTACGCATCCAGACGCTTATCGAATTCTTCCTCCGTCTCGCCGAAGCGCATGACGTGAATCGCTTCCGGATCAAAGTACAAGCCGATTTGCTCGCCTACGGCTGCTTTTTTCGTAGAGTGGACGAGCCATTCGTTGCCCGCTTCATCGTAGCAGGAGATCTCGTAGTGAACGCCGCGGAACAACTGAGAGTCGACGCGCACCTGCAGCTTGCCTTGCTCCGTTGTCGTAATTTCGAGGTCCTCCGGGCGAATGACGATCTCGACCGGCTCGTTCGGATTAAGACCTTGGTCGACGCATTCAAACGTACGGCCGGCGAACTCGACCTCGAAGTCCTGCTTCATGCGGCCGGCGACAATGTTGGATTCCCCGATAAAATCGGCCACGAACCGGTTAATCGGCTCATCGTAAATATCGTTTGGCGTGCCTGATTGCTCGATCTTGCCCTGGTTCAGGACAAAAATCTCGTCGGACATCGCCAGCGCTTCTTCCTGGTCATGCGTGACGAAGATAAACGTAATGCCAAGTCGCCGCTGCAGCTCGCGAAGCTCGTACTGCATCTCGGTGCGGAGCTTCAGGTCCAGCGCGGAGAGAGGCTCGTCCAGCAGAATAACCTCCGGCTCGTTCACGATCGCGCGGGCAATCGCCACGCGCTGGCGCTGGCCGCCGGACATTTCGCTTATATTGCGCGTCTCGTAGCCTTCCAGGTTGACGAAGCGGAGCGCTTCTTTTACCTTGGCCGTGATGGCCGCGTTCTTCAGCTTCTTGATGCGAAGGCCAAAGGCGACATTTTCGAACACATTAAGATGAGGGAACAGCGCGTAGTCCTGGAATACGGTGTTCACTTGGCGTTCGTTCGGCGGAATCCGGTTAATGACCTTGCCGTTAAAATAAATCTGACCCTTGGACGGTTCGATGAACCCGGCGATCAGCCGAAGGATCGTTGTTTTGCCGCAGCCCGACGGGCCGAGCAGCGTATAGAACTTGCCTCTTTCAATCTCGAAGCTGACTTCGCTTAAGACGGTCGTCTGATCGTCGTATTGCTTCGTCACTTGCTCGAATCGGATGATCGTTTGATCCGACATGATGGCTGCACTCCTTCATACCCGGAGGTAAACATAGTTAATGGTTTAGGTTCCTAACGATTGCTTTCAGCATTTGATTATACATGAAGCTTGCGTGTGCGCGCATGACTTTTTGTCCTTGGGGGGATATAATACAAGAATAAGTCTTCTCTCTTTCAAAAAACTATTTACTTATAAGGAGTGTGTGGCCCTATGGCACAATATCGCGAGATTGATTCTATGGAAGGCTGGAACGAAACGTTCGAGGCTTCGAGCGGCCGTCCAACCGTTATTTTCAAACACAGCACGACTTGCCCGGTAAGCGCCAACGCGTACCGCGAGTTCAATGAATATTTGAACGGCAACCCGCGCGAGGATGCTGATTATGTACTCGTTAAGGTCATCGAGTCCCGCCCTGTCTCGTTGCAAATTGCGGAAGACACAGCGGTGAAGCACGAATCGCCGCAAATCATCTATTTGGACAAAAAGGCGAAAGTATGGTCCGCGTCCCACTGGGCGATTACCAAAGAGCATATTACGGCGGTATTGGACTAAGATTCGTTGTAAGTGTAAGCCTGCAGCAGTGCGGATCCCCTCCGGGGGATTGCACTGCTGTTTTTTATTAGGTTGGCTATAATTGGTTGGTTCTAAACACCGCACCTCGCATGCCTTCCGGCGCGTAGTGCCATCGCGGCACTTGGTGCTCGGTCACATTTCGTGGGCGGTGGAGCAGCCCTCCGCCTACGTTGCAAGAAATGCACATACGGAGGTAACCGCCTAACAGCTAGTTAGTTGAGTGCTGCTACCGCCCTCCACCTACGTTGCACGAAATGCATTATACGGCGGGTAACCGCCTAGTAGCTAGTTAGTTGAGTGCTGCTACAGCCCTCCGCCTAAAATGCATCATACGGCGGGTAACCGCCTAGTAGCTAGTTAGTTGAGTGCTGCTACAGCCCTCCGCCTACGTTGCACGAAATGCACCATAAAGGTGCTAGAAAGCCCAGTAACCCGGAATATCCTGCAGGAAATGCAGGATATCGGGGAAAAACAGCCCCGACAAGTGAAAATTGAGGCTATATCCTGCATTCTGTGCAGGATAACTCCCCCAGCATGCCTGGAATGGGCTTATATACTGCATTTCGGGCAGTATATCCTGTAAGCCACAGGATGAGACTGTTATTACCAAAAAAGCTATGCTACACTAAGCTTCAGACGAAGAACGTCCCAAGCCATTATTGGCAGCATTGGGGCGTTCTTTTTTATTTTTCGGGGAGGTTAGGTATATGACGGTTAACGATGAGTATGAGGAAGCGCATCGGCGGTTTATTGAGACTCATATGGAGGGAAGAACGGGGGAGCGGAGGGGGAGATTAGCCAGAGGGCATAACTTCGCGGAGAAGCTGTTCCTGCAGAACGTGTGGTGGCCGCTATTTGGCAGTTTCGAGCATTTGCATCCCGAATATGAGGTTTATGATTGGAATCGCAAATCGCAATTCATAGACTTCGCTTATTTACCCCCGCAAGGCATGTTTGCTATCGAGTGCGACGGCTTCCAAAGCCATGTGAAAGATATGGACCGCGAGAAATTCAGCTACTCCTTAAATCGAGATACATTCCTCACGGGGATGGGGTGGAAGATGATTCATTTCTCCTTCGACGATGTGCAGAACCGTCCGGAGATATGCATCATGCTGCTGAAGCATGTTCTCGGTACGCAGATGATTCGAGGCCGGCACAACGCAGGGAGCCTATTAATCCCATCGGCTGAGAGAGACGTTCTTCGGTTTGCTTTTCACACGGGAGGACGTGTCGGTCCCAAGGATGTATCCGATCATTTCCGAATCAGCTTCCGCACCGCACGCAAAAGGCTGCAGTCGCTATCCGCAAAAGGAATGCTGAAGCCGACCGTGCGTGGCGTCCAGACTCGATATTATGAGCTGAACGACCGGGCTATTGAGCATCTGTAACCGCACCGATTCCTCGTCTCCTGAAGCAAGTCTCCCCCCATCCCCAAGAGCGCTGCCCTATTGGGATATGCTGACCGAAATGCAGCATATTGCCCCATTTCGGGCTAGCTGAGCGAGTTATCCTGCATAGAATGCAGGATATAGCCCCGATTTGTGCCTATCAGGGCATGTTTTACTTCGATATCCTGCATTCCGTGCAGGATATTTCGGGTTACTGGGCTGCGTTGTGCCCTTATGATGCATTTCGTGCAACGTAATCTGACGGCAGCGTCACTTCAACTAACCAGCTGCTGGGCGCATACCCACCCTATGTTGCACGATGTGCAGCGTAGACGGACGGTGGCGGCGGTACTTCAACCTCTTTCCCTCATCCCAAAGAGCGCTAGCCTTTTGGATATGCTGACCGAAATGCAGCATATTGCCCCATTTCGGGCTAGCTGAGCGAGTTATCCTGCATAGAATGCAGGATATAACCCCGATTTGTGCCTATCGGGGCATGTTTTACTTCGATATCCTGCACTCCGTGCAGGATATATCGGATTACTGGGTTGCGATGCGCCTTTATACTGCATTTCGTGCAACGTAATCTGACGGCAGCGTCACTTCAACTAACCAGCTGCTGGGCGCATACCCACCATTTGTTGCACGATGTGCAGCGTAGGTGGACGGTGGCGGCGGCACTTCAACCTCTTTCCCTCATCCCAAAGAGCGCTAGCCTTTTGGATATGCTGACCGAAATGCAGCATATTGCCCCATTTCAGGCTAACTGAGCGAGTTATCCTGCATAGAATGCAGGATATAGCCCCAATTTGTGCTTATCGGGGCATGTTTTACTTCGATATCCTGCATTCCGTGCAGGATATATCGGATTACTGGGCTGCGATGCGCCTTTATACTGCATTTCGTGCAACGAAGGCGGACAACGGCGGTCTTCTAAGCTACTTGGTGGACACGCACTACTCCGATGCACAACGTGCTGCTTAGGCGGATGGCGTCAATTCAACTAACTAGTTATTGCACGAGCAAAAGGCCACGGGATAGCCCGTGGCCTTAACTTTGCCAGTAAAAGCGCTGGCGCTTAGCCCAGTGTCAGCTCGAACAAGCGCGCGGTGCGCGGGCTTGGCAGCGTCACGCGCAGCTCGGCTGCAGCGGCGTCCCAGCTGCAGCCGGTGTCGCTCGCGGCTGCCGGGTACGCGCAGCGCGCTGCAAGCTGCTTGCCGCTAAGCTCCGGCAGCGGCAAAGCGAGTTCGCTCGACTCGCCGCCAATGCGCCATACGGCGAGGTAAAGCTTGTCGCCGCGCCGCAAGCCAAGCGACAGCCAGTCGTCGCCATGCGCCGGCAGGCCAAGCGGCCATACCGGCAGCGCTTCGCGGATATCGCCGCGGATTGTTTTGTAGTAATCGAGCGCTTCCTTCACCAGCTCGCGGCGGCGCGGGCTCAGCTCGGCCAGATGGCCGGATTGGTGAACGCGAAGCAGCAGCGCGTTAACCATGTTAAAGATAACCTCCTCGTCATCGCCTTCACGAAGCGGATAAGACCAGACGGCCGCCTGCTCCGGCGTCAGCACGGCAGGTGCACCCGCTGCGATGGAAGCGTATTTCACGTAGTCCTCCTGATCGCTGGTCGATTGAATGCTGTAACGACTAAGCATCGAATAGTCCATCCGCATGCCGCCGCTGGAGCAGTTCTCGATAACAAGCTCCGGATAACGCGCAAACACGCCGTCCAGCCAAGCCAGGTAAGCACGGTTATGCTGGAGCAGACCGTCACCAGGGCTGTCCGCATCCGTCTCCGTACCGATACCCGCATTGATGTTGTAGTCCATCTTGATGTAGCCTACGCCATAATCCTCAACCAAGCGGCGGATCACCTCATCCGCATGGGCAATAACAGCCGGATTACGGTAATCCAGCTGGTAGCGGCTGCGATCCTTTACCCGCTTCCCGTGACGCATGAAGAACCAGCTGTCATCGGTATCTGCCAACTTCGGTGAATTGATGCCCATAACTTCAAGCTCAAGCCATAAGCCAGGAATCATCCCTTTGCTGCGAATATAATCAAGCACGTATTTGATTCCTTCCGGGAAGCGCTCCTCCGAAGGCAGCCACTGGCCTACGCCATCCCACCATTCGCCCGGTGCGTACCAGCCCGCATCGATACAGAAGTATTCGCAGCCTACATCCGCTGCCGCATCAATGAGCGGAAGCAGCTTTTCGGTCGTCGGCGAACCCCAGAGGCAGTTCATGTAATCATTAAAGATAACGCGAAGCAGCTTGTTATCGTCATTCTCGCGGCGAATCCGGCGGCGGTACACGGTCAGCTGTTCAGCCGCTTCCTCAACTCCGCCCTCTACCGCGCCAATCGCAACCGGCACCGATACGAATGTCTTGCCCGGAGCCAGCTTCAGCCACCAGTGATTGTCATGCTCGGTTGGTCCGCTGATTAGCAGCGTCAGTCGGTCCACCTGGTCGGTCAGCTCCCAATGCCAAGAGCCGTTGTGCTCGATCTGCCAGAACAAGCTTTCACCCGAAGCCGTATTCGACATAATCGCCATCGGAATAAGCTCAGCCGCCGACCAAGAACCGGTGTTGCTGAACGCCAGACGCTTCGAGCCGCGGTCGATCAGATGCGACATGCCGAGCTCGGGCAGCGTATACGTCCCCCATTGCAGCTCGCTTTGCCATGCGTTATGCGCAAGGGTCAACGTTACTTTGTCATCGCGGTCACCTTGGCCGTCTTTATCAAAACCGGTCAACGCGAAGGAAGATACGTACTCTACGCCAACTTCCTCACTGCCTCCGTTCACAAGCTCCGTCCAGCAACGCGCAACCTGAGCGCCGTTATAGAACTGAACATTCCACAGAGCGGATACGCCGGTAACCGGATCCTTCAGCCCCAGAACCAGCTTCCGTCCGAACTCATTACGGGTGTCGGACAATCCGTCATACACCATCCGCAGACCCGGCTGCGAAGCGCGGTGCGTACGGCCGTGATATTCTGCCCGATCCTCGCCGGTTAATTGCAGCTCCATCAGGCGGAAGCCTTCTTTTTGCTTCGCCCCAATCGACTCTTCCGCCCAAGGCAACGCGCCAAAATGAAGCAGCAGCACATCGCCGTTCTCCCGCACCTCATACACCAAATGCAGGCCATTCTCTTCTACCTTGTTGATTCCCGCTGCCGTAGCCAGTTTCTCCATCCCCTATTACCGCCTTTCCGATTCTAACGAAACCTCATATTCTTATTTCGCTAAATTTGCTGTTTTTTCAAATCTAACGAAACTCAGACACGCTATATACCATCAAACCATGCTCATTCTGCAAAAATAGGCCAAATAACATTACCTAGTTTCGTTACACTCACAAATCCGCTCAAAAGGCCCAAATAACGTTACCTAGTTTCGTTACGTCCCCGCAGGTGGGGCGCACTCCCAACGGGCATCGCGCGCTTCATCAACCCGCTAGCTCCGCAGGTGGACCTGCCCCCAACGGGCATCGCATGCCTCATCAACCCGTTTCGCCCCGCAAATGGCGCCCCCTACTTGACCTCTATCGATGCCTCTCGAAAATGAAGGGCCGCGTCTACAATAGGTTTTATCGATGTAAAAAGGCCGTCCCATTAGCCATTGGCTTCTGGGACAGCCCCCTTGTTAAAGTAGCTTATTCGGCCGACCCGAATTGCTGCCATGCAGTCTGAATTTCTTTGATTGCTTGATCTTTGGTTTTGCTGCCGCCGATGTAAGCCTGCATGATTTCGCCGAATTTCTGATGGAACGTATCGAGCGAGTAGTTAACCGACAGGTCGCCGGATTTTTGTGTTTTCAGGATCTCTTCCATTTGCTTAGGCATATCCAGGTCAGGAAGCGGAGCGTCCTTGATTGGAGGAATAACCTTCGCTACGTTGGAGAACCATTGTTTGCCGTAATCCGAAGTGTACAGCCAGTTGAAAAAGTCGATTGCTTCGCGAGCCACTTTGGAATCTTTGTTGATGCGAAGCGCTTGGTCTGCGCCTGTAACGATTTGCGCCTGCTCAGGCTTGTCGCTTACAGGGTAGCCGGCGATGCCGATTTGGATGTCCGGGCTGATTTTCTTGATGGCTTCCTCATCCCATGCGCCTTTACCCGTCATGAACGCTGCTTTGCCTTGTGCAAAGTCGCTTACTTCCGCGTTGCTGTCGCGCTCAAGCGGCTTGTCTGTGCCATGCTTAACCGTCAGGTCGATGAAATTGAAGAAGTTGTCCTTCAGAACCGGATGATCGTTGAACGTTGTTTTGCCGTCGATGAATTGTTGTACCAGTTCTTTTGGTGCGATACCCGCATCTTCAGCAGCTGCGTTTACATAGTGTTGGAAAATGTGCTTCCATACCCACCACTCTTTATAAGCGTTGGCGAATGGCGTGATTTTCTTTGCTTCAAGCTTCGCGATATCGTCGTTCAGCTCTGCGATTGTCTTAGGAGGCTCAGCGATGCCCGCATCCGTCAGAAGCTTCTTGTTGTAGATCAGCGTCATCAGGTTGCCTTTAACCGGCAGACCCAATACTTTGCCGTCCGAAGAAGTCATGTTTGCTTTAACGCCGTCTGTCATCGCAGCCGCAAGCGGCTCGTTTGTCAGATCCGCGCTGTACTCCGCGAACGTATCGATGTCGCCGCCGGCCGTAGTTTGGAATACATCAGGCGTGCTGCCCGAAGCGATTTTGGATTTCAACACTGTATTGTAATCGGCTTGCATAATTTCAAGGTTAATCGTTACGTTTGGCTTCACTTTTTTGTACTCGGCGATGTATGCGTTGAACGCATCCGTGTACTCCGGAGAAGCTGTGAACATGTTAATCGTTACCGGTTTGTCCGAAGCTGCGCCATTACCCGCTGCCGTGCCACCGTTATTAGCTGTATCGTTGCCGTTGTTGCCGCCGCAAGCAGCGAGCATGCCGCCGACCAGCGCAAGGCTGAGCGACACCGAAGCAATTCTTTTGAACATTGTAACGCCCCCATTTCTCATAGTTGCCAGCATTCTGACTTCCCGTCTTTTTGGCGGGCTGCTCTATCGCTGACCTTATGCACACGTTTATCATAATGAATACGGAACGGGATAAAAATGCACATAAGTGACTAGTTAAGGGTAAAAAAGCGGAGTGTTGCCCGAGTTCACTTTTTATCCTTCCTTGCGAGCGGTTCGATACTCCGTCGGCGAAATGGAAAAATAATTCCGGAATGCTTTGCTGAAATAGTTCTTGTCCTTGTAGCCGAGCATCTCGGAAATATCCTGGATCTTCAGGCTTGGATCATCAAGGAGCTCCTTTGCCTTGTCCATTCGAATACGCTGCACGTACTCGTGGATCCCGCATCCGAACTGCTGCTTGAACAGCTTCATTATGTATTCCCTGCTTAAAAAATATTTATCGGCGAACATCGATATTTTAATGTCCTCGTAATACCGGTTGTCGATGTAGGCTTTAATGTCTCCGATCTCGAAGGGACGATTCGCGGACTGCGTCAGGCGGATCTGTTCCAGATAGTAATGAAGCGCGTCTTCCAGCAGCTTGCTGAACTGTTCATAGCTCGCAAAATCATCGGACAAGCCCATGAAGCGAACCGGATGCTCTTCCATTAAAGGCAGCTTTTCTCTCGGCACGCCAAGATCAAGCGCGAGATCGTTCATCATAATAATAAACCGGGCCAGCGATTGATCGGCATCACCGAGGGTAAACAAATCCGCGCCGCCCCATTTGCGCAGCTCTTCCGAGAGGATCGACTTCGCGCCTGCCGTATTGCCGGATTCCAGCGCAGCCCGGAACATCTGAATCCGCCCCGTGACCGGATAGCCTTCGTTCGTGGATTTCGCCACCGTATTGGCCACAAAGTACCCTTTCAGCTTCAGCAGATCAATTCCGTTAATGGCCGCCTTGGCCGTCTCGTAGGAAGAGGCAATCTCCATAATACTCTCGCATGGCGATCCAATCCCGGCCACGGCCACAATGCCAAGCAGCTCCTGCAGCGCGGAGAGCGCTTTGTTCATTTGGTGCAGCGACCGGTACGCGATATCCTCCTGGTAGGCTCCCTTCATCGTCAAGATAACGATAAGCTCGCGGTCCATCTTGGGACTGGCGAAGCTGAACGCCTGGAAGTACTCGCCCGCAATCTCGTTCAGCATATTCCCCACGGCAAAATGAAGCAGGTCCACGTCCGAATGGAACCGGGCTTTGCGCACCTTCTCCATATTGAGCATTCTAAGCACAACGGCGGCAAACCGGTTATCCGGATCATCCGCTCCGATCAGCGGAAGGAACGCCTCGTTCGTCTGGCTGCGGAAGCTGCGGTCGATGATCGACAGATACATTTTCTCCTTCAGCTTGGGCAGCGACATATTGAGGGTAATATTGCGGTTAATGAACTCGCTCTCCCGTTCGCGGCGCGCTTCCAATAGATCTACCGCCTTGCGCAGCGCGGCGTTCAGGTCCGGCCGGTTAATCGGCTTAAGCAGATAGTCGACGACCTTGGAGCGGATCGCCTGCCGGGTATATTCAAAATCGTTATAGCCGCTAATGACGATAGCCGGCAAATCCGGGTAGTCGCGTTCGAGCACCTGCAGGAGCTCCGCGCCGCTCATCCCCGGCATTTTCATATCCACCATCACCAGATCAACCGAATGATTGGCAATCATCTCAAGGCCCATCTTGCCGTCCGTGGCTTCCAGCACCTCGTTTACGCCAAGCCCTTTCCAATCGCCCAGAATCCGAATGGCCTCGCGAAGCGGTTCTTCGTCGTCGATAATAAGAACTTTATACATGTTGCCCGCCTCCTCGCGGTATTAGCATTTCCATTTCCGTACCTGACGGACTCGTCCGGATCACCAGCTGCGAGCTGGTTCCGTACAGCAGCTTCAGCCGCGTATTCAGGTTAACCAGCCCTACGCTTCCCTCTTCTTCCGCTCGTTCACTCCAGTCGGCCTCGAACGATTGAAGCACGTCTTTCAGCCTGCCGGATGCAAAGCCCGGTCCGTTGTCGCTGACGATAATAAAGGCATGTCCGCCGGCCGCCCTTGCGCTGATCCGAATCGTGACGGGGCTTGAGACCATCTCGACACCGTGCTTGATTGCATTTTCAACTAAGGTTTGAAGCGACAGCTTCGGCAGCTCCAGCTCCTTCAGGTCCTGATCCCAATCGATAACCAGCTGCAGCCTGCCTCCGAACCGCGCCTTCTGCAGCGACATATAGCGCTCGATATGCAGCAGCTCCTCGCTCGCGCGGACAATATCCTTGCCGCTGATGCAGTATCTGAGCGTAAGCGCCAGCGCATCGACCATATCGGCGATATCGAAGCGTTCCGCCTTAAGCGCCTTGGTCGAGATGGCCTGCAGCGCGTTATAGAGGAAATGCGGGTTAATCTCCGCTTCGAGCGCCTTCAGGATCGCGTTTTTCTCCACCAGCTTCATCTTGTAACGCTCGTTAATAAGCTCGTTCGTCTGGCTGACCATCTGGTTGAATTGACGGGACAGATAAGCCAGCTCATCACGGCCGACCACCTCGGTAGAAGCCTCGAAATCGCCGGTACTAAAACGCTTCATCTGCTGCGACAGCAGCTTGAGCGGCTTTGTGACCGCATTGGAGAAATAAGTGATCAGCACAACGGCAAGCAACAGGAACAGCAGGCCGATCATAAAGTTCAAGTTACGGGTTGTTTTCGCGGCCGCGTAAAGCTCTTTATAAGGAATCGGCTTCACTAATTTCCAGCCCTCCTGCGCGCCTACGTTATAGACCACCAGATACTTATTATCCTCCGGCGACGTCCAGGTCAGACCGTTTGCGCCTATTCCGTCCATCTTAATCTGCTTCAACAGACCGCTGCCCTCCATCGACTGGTAGAACGGCCTGTTATCCAGCGCGAACGGCACATTGTCCGGGCTTAAGAAGAGCAGATGCTGTCCTTTGTCCTCCGGAATGTCCTTCATGATTTTGTTGATCGTACTCTTGTTGTAATAGAAGGACACTACCGCCAGCGGCGCGCGTGTCGAAATCGAGCGAAGCACCCGGTGATACGCCATAAAGCTCCGGCTCGGGTCCATCTCGTAGCCCCGTTCTTCGTTCGACAGAAGGAAGGACTGATACGCCTGATTCTTCCCGCTGTCCATCGCCTGCTTGTACCACGACATCGACGGAATATTATCCGCCTGACCCGACCGGATCTTGATATCGAAGTTCTCCTTGGCAATCGTGTAGTACGTGCCGCTCGCGACAAAATACAAATAAATAGCTTCCAGATCCTCATTGCTGCGGGAAAAATACATGCCCCGGAGATAGTCCTCCACGTACATTTTGGATGCATAATCCGAGGACGCATGCGTGATGGCGAAAGCCAGTTCATCGTAATTAATTTGCGGCAGCGACAGCTGCTCCATTCCCGCAAGGTACCCCTCCAGATTCTTGTTGACGAGAAGCAAATTGTTCGACGTGCTGGCGATGCTGTTATTCAGCGCTTCCCGCTGCAGCATCTTGTAAGAGATGAAGGTCAGAGACCCCACAACCAGAATAATGATTGTCGTAAAAAGCAAAATAAGCTTGTTCACCAATCGGCTGGATACGCGCTCGGTCAAGGCGCTCCAGCTTTTTGCGATACGATTTACGATTGCCATCCACTCCCCATGCTCACGGTGTCTACCGTACAGTTCACCTTTTTACCCCTAACAGATTTCATATATCCATTTTGGCTGCCTTAAGGCGCATTTATAATACACAGTATATCGAATAAGGTACTGATGTATAGTCGGCTAACGACAACAAGACATACTAGGCGACAACTGACGACATCGAGAAGAGGTGCAAATATGTTTAAGAAAATGGGGAGAAAAGTAAGCGAGAAAGTCGAATTCGGACTGTTCACGCTGCCGGTTCTCATCTGTATCGCGATTGCTTTCTATATCCCGTTCGCGATGACGATCCGCTATTCCCTGACCAAATGGAACGGGATCTCCAAGCATCCTAAATTTATCGGACTTGATAACTTCAAGCAAATTTTCCTGCATGACACGAACTTTACCCAATCGGCATGGTTCACGATTAAATACGCGGTTCTATACATCGTACTTATCAATGTTTTTGCGATCTTGCTTGCGCTTGTGCTCGACATGAAGCTCAAATCGACAACCTGGCTGCGTGCGGCCTTCTTCATTCCGTACATCCTGAGCCTTGTTATCGTCGGCTTCATCTGGAAATTCATCTTTATGCAAGGCTTCGAATCGCTTGGCGCAAGCACGGGCTGGGGCATCTTCAAGCTTAGCTGGCTGGGTGAACCGGGACTAGCCTTTATCTCTATCCTGTTCGTATCCATCTGGCAGTCGATCGGCTTCTATCTGGTTATTTACATCGCCGGTCTGCAATCCGTACCGGATGATCTGAAGGAAGCCGCTACGGTTGACGGAGCCGGTCCAATCCGCCGCTTCTTCAGCGTAACGCTGCCGCTTCTGGCACCATCGATTACGATCTCGGTCTTTATGGCCCTGACGAACTCGATCAAAGTATTCGACGTTATCCTGTCGCTCACGGGCGGCGGTCCCGGCGGTACGACTTACAGTATCGCTTACGACATCTACCGCGACACATTCCAGAACAACCTGTACGGCTATGGTACGGCCAAAGCGCTGATCCTGTTCGTTGCCGTGCTTATCGTAACGATTATTCAATTGACGTTCTTCAAACGCAGGGAGGTTGAGGCATAATGAACCGTCAATCAAAAGCCGGACGCATCATTCTCGAAGTGGTGATGGTCCTTCTGTCTCTGTTGTTCCTGTATCCATTGTTCCTGGCCATCATCAACTCGTTCAAAAGCTTTGGCGAGGTGATGAAAGACGTCATCGCCCTGCCGACCAAGCTGTCGTTCGGCAACTACTCGCATGTCTGGTCCTTTATCAACTATCCGAAGCTGTTCCTGAACAACTTCGTGATTACCGGTCTTGGTCTCGTAGGGATTATCCTTGTTTCCTCGATCGCGGCTTATAAGCTGGCGCGTACCAAATCGAGATGGAGCGGCCTCATCTACATGCTCTGCATTATGCCGATGCTGATTCCGTTCCAATCGATCATGCTTACCGTTCTTCAATTATCCAAGAATCTCCACATTACCGAGAGCACTTGGGGACTTGGCCTTCTGTACTGGGGCTTCGGCGCACCGCTGGCCGTGTTCATCTATCATGGCTTTGTAAAAGGGATCCCGAAAGAAATCGACGAGAGCGCAACGATCGACGGCGCTTCCGGCTTCCGGCTCTTCTTCAGCGTCATCTTCCCGCTGCTCAAATCGGTAACGACAACCATCGTCATTATCGACGTGATGTGGATCTGGAACGACTTCCTGCTGCCGCTCCTTATGGTTAACGGCTCGCCGGATACGAAGACTCTGACGCTTGCGGCTTACACCTTCGTTGGCCAATACACGTCGGACTGGCAGTATGCAATGACCGCTATGGTTATGGCCGTTCTGCCTTCGATCATCGTGTTTATCTTCCTGCAAAAATATATCGTTAAAGGCGTTGTAGCCGGCGCCGTTAAAGGTTAATGGCGTTAATGCCCATCCGCTCCTTCCGCATCCTTGAATGCGGTGGGCCGGATGGGCATTTTTTCTTCCTGCGGATTGTTTGTCGAACATTTATCATATCTCGTATCTTTCGACAAAAAGTGATACACTATCGTTTAGCGTTTAGCGTTTAGTAAGAATTGGAAAGGAGCATTGCTTACCATCTATGGTCTACAAGATCCGGCCGCGCAAAGGCTTTAAGCTGTCCTCTATTTTTTCATTCGTCGTTATTCTTTCTGTTCTGATTACCATCTTCATCAGCACCGTTATCGGTTATACGACCGAGCGAAAATCGCTCTTCCATAATACAATCGAAATGAACGGCGTTGCGGCGCTGAACTTAAGCAAAACCACGCAGTCGCTTGTCATCTCCATGCAAAAAAGTCTCGAAGTGACCGCGAATTATTTCTCGGACGTCGAGCTGAGCGATGAGAATGTCTTATCCCAGCTTGATTTCTTTATGGGGACAAGCCCTTATTTTAATTCGCTGACCATTGTGAACAAGAATGGCGTTATTGTCTCCACTTCGCCGAACAACCTGAAACTAATTGGCAGCAAGCCGACCTCGGAAGCGACAACGGAATCGCTCCGGCTGAAGAAGCCGTATATTTCGAAGCCGTTCCATGCCATAACGAACCGCATGATCGTTATGGTAAGCTCGCCGATCTTCGATCGCGACGGCAATTACAAAGGTTTTGTCGGCGGGTCGATCTACCTGCAGCAGGCGAATATTTTCCGCGATATTCTAGGCGTTCAGGCAAGCACCACAAGCGGTTCCTACTTCTATGTCGTAGATTCCGCCGGCAACCTGATCTATCACCCGGAAAAAGACCGCATCTCGGAAAATGTGAGCAGCAATCCGGTTGTTCAGAAGCTGATGAAAGGACTATCCGGCGCAGAGCAAGTCATTAACACGCGGGGACAGAATTTCCTCGCGGGCTTCGCGCCAGTCCCGGCCGCGGGCTGGGGCATCGTATCGCAGACGCCGCAGGACCATATTACGAATACCTCGGCAAATGTCATCCGCGAGATGGTGAAGTTCTCGGCACCGTTCGTTCTGCTGCTCGTTCTCCTCTCGTTCTGGCTGTCCCGCAAGCTGGCCCATCCGCTTAACCGGCTGGCTACTTACGCCTCCCGCCTCTCCGGCGGAGACGAGACGCTGAAGCCGCTTCAGGCGGATGTCAGCTGGAACTATGAAGCGAATCAGCTCGTCGATACGGTAGCGGTTGCCTTCAACAAGCTGCGCGCGCAGAAGGAAGAGCTGCATGCCGAAGCGAACACCGATGCGCTTACCGGCCTGACGAACCGCCGGACTATGGGGGCGATCACAAGCTTATGGAAGCAGCAGGGCACGCCGTTCTCGGTCATTATTATGGACCTCGACCATTTCAAGAATGTCAACGACCGGCATGGCCATCAAATGGGCGATGAGGTGCTGAAGTTTGTGGCAGGCATCATGGTCAGCGAGAAGGGTCCCGACGATTACTGCTGCCGGTTTGGCGGCGAGGAATTTACCATGCTGCTGCCTCATGCCACCGAGGCAGAGGCTGTCCTGGTTGCGGAGCGGATCCGTCTCCGGATCGGGCAGTCCGTCACTCCAATCGGCGAATCGGTAACGATGTCGCTTGGAGTGGCGACCTTCCCCGATGCAGCGGACGAAGTCGTCGACCTGTTCAAATACGCCGACCAGGCGCTCTACCAGGCCAAGCGCGACGGCCGCAACCGCACCGTCGCCTACAGCAGCCTGATGGCTATGACGCGCATATAAGTTGAAGCTGTCCACCTCCGGGTGGGCAGCTTTTTTTGTTCGTCTGCGGCCGGAGCGGGCAGAGGGCGGGCAGCGGCTGAGCCGCTCACTTTCTGTAGCAGGCTTTTTGCCTGCTATTTGGTTGTTCCAGCCCCACTTCGGCTCGGCCACCCCGCTGTAACTCGCTTTTTTCCTCTTATTTAGCTACTCCAGCCCCACTTATACTCGTCCACCCCGTTGCAACTCGGTTTTTTCCTCTTATTCGGCTGCTCCAGCCCCACTTCAGCTCGTCCACCCACCTGTAACTCGGTTTTTTCCTCTTATTCGGCTGCTCCAGCCCCACTTCGGCTCGGCCACCCCTCTGTAACTCGGTTTTTTCCTCTTATTCGGCTGCCACAGCCCACTTCGGCCCTGGCGCCCCAGCTGTAACTCGGTTTTTTCCTCTTATTCGGCTGCCACAGCCCACTTCGGCCCTGGCGCCCC
>NZ_JBBCUR010000016.1:0-77431 GCF_037147795.1 Paenibacillus sp. MMO-177
ATTTCCCAATTAGTAAGACCCCTTGAAGACGACGAGGTTGATAGGTTCGGGGTGGAAGCACAGCAATGTGTGGAGCTGACGAATACTAATCGGTCGAGGGCTTATCCTAAAGACTTAAAGAGTTACACTTTCGCATCCAGTTTTCAAGGCGCAAATAACGCCTTACGTTTGGTGGCGATGGCGGAGGGGAACCACGCGTTCCCTTACCGAACACGACCGTTAAGCCCTCCAGCGCCGATGGTACTTGGACCGCAGGGTCCTGGGAGAGTAGGACGTCGCCAAGCAATGAAGAGCCTGCCGCATTACGCGGCAGGCTTTTTGTTTTGTTACTGGGTTTTATTGATGATAATAAGAGGCTTCGTTTTTTTGGAGGCGGAGAATGCCGTCCTTGCGCTGCTTGCGGAAGGCAAGAGATAGAAGCATCCGAGGGATGATAAGCCATAAATGCCAGCAGAGGATGCTGATCAAGAGGGATGGCTTGATCCATGGATACATAACCGCAACTGCGCAGAGGCCAATCCAGAAGAGATGGCGGTGTACGCGGCGGTATAGGGCGAGACGGATATCATTTGCGGGCTTGAAGCCAAACCATGGCGGTGTGATCCCCCAAACCCAGCGCCGGTCTACGGCATCGTCTACGCGTATAAAGGCAAGCAGCAGAATAACAAGATGAATGACTTGAACGATAGCAAATCCAAATAGCCAGCTGAATAAGCCGTCCATGCGGTACATCAGCAGCTGGAAGGCAAGCAGGATGACAGCAATGAGGATATGGCTTTGGACAAGCTCAGGACGGATGATTTTTCTCCGAATTAGCTTATATTGATAAATCGTGGCTGCTTGCTGGTCCATTAAGGATTGACGCATATTGTACTTCCCTTCGTAATTACTCAGGTAATATATCGGCAATTTTGGATTCACCATTTAGGCGGAAGCTGCATACGATATAGAAATATTTGAAATGGGCTATGAAACAAGTATAAACCGCTAGAATATATGCCATAATAATAGCTATATAGGATGACAGAAAGGCGGGATGGGTATGTCGGAAGAACGCGCGCTTCATTGTATTATTTGCGGGGAGCATAAAGCAGAGGGTGAAGGGATCCGCATTGTGTCAGAGTTTATTTGCGAGTCATGTGAATCCGAGATGGTCCGAACAGACGTTAAGGATGCCAAATACCCTTTCTTTATTCATCAAATGAAACAGATTTTTATCGAAAAAAACGCCTGAGCGGAATCCCTTTAGTAGGACGCCGCTCTTTTTTTGTGCCTAAATCCGTTACAATAGACGAATAATAGATAGAAGGGAAGCTTTTAGACCATGAATCGATTGCAAGCCCCTTTGTTCGAGGCACTGGTACAACATTACGAGTCGGAGCCGGTTGGTTTTCACGTACCTGGGCATGGATATGGACATATATATGAGAATGAACAATCTTTAGCGATGAGTTGGCTGTCCGGCATGATGAAGCTGGATGTAACGGAGCTGTCCTCTACCGATGATCTGCATCATCCGGAGACATCCATAGCGGAAGCGCAAAAGCTTGCGGCACAATGCTTTGGGGCTGATGAGACTTTATTTCTTGTAGGAGGAAGCACCTCTGGAAATTTGGCGATGGTTCTGGGCGTATGCGAGCCTGGCGATCTCCTTATCGTTCAGCGCAATGTCCATAAGTCAGTCATTAACGGATTAAAGCTGGCAGGGGCGAAAGCGGTATTTGTTACGCCTAGAATGGATGAGGGAACGGGCCTTCCAACAACTCCTTCATTAGAAGACATTGAACAAGCGCTTGAGTTGTATCCGGAAGCTAAAGCCGTTATGCTGACCAATCCGAATTATTACGGCATGACTACGAAGCTGACAAGCTATGCGGAGCTCGTACAGCGCTATGATAAGCCGCTGCTTGTAGATGAAGCTCATGGCGCGCATTACGGATTGCACCCTGCGTTCCCGGAATCGGCTATTCAGGCAGGCGCAGATGCCGTTGTCCAGTCTACCCATAAAACGCTGTCCGCCTTAACGATGGGAGCTATGCTTCATCTGAAGGGAAGCCGGGTTCCAATAGCTTCGATAAAGGAAGTGCTAGCCGCGATTCAAAGCTCCAGTCCATCCTTTCCGATTATGGCATCCCTGGATGTTGCGCGCGTTATGGTAGACCGGTATAGGGCTGCATGGTTTGAGCCGGGGGTTGCTTCCGTACAGGCTTTCCGGGCTTGGATAGAGCAAGAGGACGGGGCTTTGAAGGTACTCCCGGCCGATCAAACTTCATCAGCTTACGACAGCTTGGATCCGCTGAGAGTTGTTTTATGGGATCGTACGGGGACGGTTACCGGCTTTGAACTGCAGAAGCTGCTGGAGGAGCAGGGATGCTGGGCGGAGATGGCGGATATCAGGCATGTTGTGCTGGTGTGGGGAAGCCGGGCAGGTGAGGATGCAATGCAAAAGCTTCAGGCTGCATGCAAGCAGATCGAATATATCATCAAGGCCAATTCCTCCAAGAGAGGCAGTGTTTCAACTAGATATTATCCGGGTATTGGTTCTCCAAATCCGCCGAAGCCGGTAGAATGGAGCCGGAAAAAGAGGGAGCATCAAAGATTGCCTTTGGTAGAGTCAGAGGGCTGTGAGGCCGCGGAATTGGTCGTGCCGTATCCTCCGGGCATACCGATCCTATACCCAGGGGAAGTGCTGACCAAAGAATTGATCGGGTACATTTCGACATTAGCAGGGACCGGAGCCAAGTTTCAGGGAGCAATCGACAGCACGATGCAGACAATTGCCGTATATCCCCGCTAATTAGCTAAAATTAATTGTACAAGGGTAGTGGCTTTGTTAGAATAGATATAATACACAGATATACTTACCACTAGCTTAGGTTAGGAGCCATACAAGGTTGAATAAGGGAATCTTTATTACCATAGAAGGCGGCGAAGGTGCCGGCAAAACAACACTGATTGAGCAGCTCGCGCATACGATGCAGCAGCGGGGCAAAGCCGTCATTACGACCCGCGAGCCAGGCGGCATCCCGATTGCGGAGCAGATCCGATCCGTCATACTGGACCGTAACCATACGGGAATGGATGCACGTACGGAAGCCTTGCTGTATGCAGCATCAAGACGCCAGCATCTGGTCGAGAAGGTTATGCCGGCGCTTGCAAATGGGCAGATCGTGATCTGCGACCGTTTCGTGGACAGCAGCCTCGCTTATCAGGGCCATGCCAGAGGACTTGGCATGGAGGAGGTATGGTCGATCAACCGCTTTGCGGTAGATGGAGCAATGCCTCAGCTTACGATTTACATGGATATAGATCCGGAAGTCGGATTAGCCCGGATCAGATCCGCAGGCGAACGCGAAGTCAACCGCCTGGACCTGGAGTCGCTTGCTTTTCACCAGCTTGTACGGGAAGGGTATCAGAAGTTGCTGGAGCAGTTTCCGGAGCGGATCGTGCAGGTTGATGCGGGGAAAGCGGCAAATGCTGTTCTGGAAGAAGTTATTTTGACGATTGACCGCAGATTTAAAGGATTTTTCGCAGCCGATGTGCAATAAACAAAGTAGGAATGACTTCGTGCCTGTTCTATTAACCTAACCAATTGGGAGGAATGAGGATGAAATTAGTCATTGCGATTGTGCAAGATAAGGACAGCAACCGTTTGTCGAATGCTCTTGTGAAGGATGGCTTCCGCGCTACAAAGCTTGCAAGTACAGGGGGATTCCTTCGCGCCGGCAATACAACGTTTATGATAGGCATAGAAGATGAGCGTGTTCATGAGGTTCTGCAAGTCATCAGCTCGAACTGCAAGGTGAGAGATCAATTGGTTACGCCTGTATCTCCAATCGGCGGCTCGACCGATTCGTACATTCCTTTCCCTGTAGAGGTGCAAGTAGGGGGAGCGGCGGTATTTGTCGTACCTGTTGAGCGTTTCGAACATTTCTGATTGGACGTGAATAGCTATGAAAATCGATCAAAGCTGGCGTCCGCTTGGCCAGAACCGCGCAGGCGGAGATACGGCGACAAAGCCGGCTCCTGCCAGAAGCTTCTCTGATGCCCTGGTACAGCAGGATGCTCTGCGGACGCAGGAGCAGCTGCAGCAGAAGCTTACGGAAATTCATAATCAAGGCGAGCGTCTGGCCAGGACGATGACGGTCCGCGAGCTGAAGATGTACCGGCAGATGGTGAAGCGGTTCCTGGAGGATACCGTCAAACGCGGAATCGGGCTGAAGGAGCTGCGCGGCTTTGATCGAAGGGGCCGAACCAAGCGATACAAGCTGCTCGACGAGATTGATTCAGCCCTGGTATCCATGGCAGAGGAACTGCTGGAGACGGAACAAGGCAGAATCGAGCTGCTTGGCCGGATCGGAGAAATTCGCGGACTTCTTATTAATTTATTGTTTTAGAAAGGGTAAGCAGCAATGAGCATGGAACAAGTAGCCGGCCAATGGAAAGCAAAGCGAATATTAAAGCATGCGCTGCAGAGCGGCAAGGTGTCGCATGCTTATTTGTTCTACGGCCCTTCCGGCACAGGAAGAAAGGCTATGGCCAGAGCCTTCGCCAAGGCGCTGTTTTGCACGTCTGGCGGGGATGATGCCTGTGATCATTGCTTGGAATGCCGTAAATTCGAGAATGGGAATCAGCCGGACCTGCTTACCATAACGCCGGATGGGCAATCCATCAAGATTGATCAAATACGAGAGCTCCAGCGCGAGCTTGCTTACCGGGGAAGCGGAACTTCAAGGAAGGTATATATTGTCGAACGTGCGGAGACAATGACCCTTCAGGCAGCTAACAGCCTGCTGAAATTTCTGGAAGAGCCGCTTTCTCCTATTGTCGCCATACTAATTACTGATAATGGACAAGCCGTGCTTCCAACCATTCGTTCAAGAGCGCAGTGGGTGCCGTTTCTGCCGTTCTCGTCAAACGAGATGCTGCAGACTCTGGTTGGTGAAGGAGCACCGCCGACTCTTGCCCGTGCTGCCGTTCAACTGAGCTCCGGACTGGAAGGCGCTAGAGAGATTATCCAACAGAATCAGTTTGCAGAAATCAGAAACGTAGTGATACAATTAGGGAAGGAGAGTCTGACCCGATTCACCGCGGGAATGCTCACCGCCCAGCAGCAATTTTTCAAAACGGACCTTGCGGGTGAAGCGCAGCTTATGCTGTCGTTACTTGTATTATGGTTCAAAGATATGATTCAATTTCAGGCCGGAAGGCAGGAAAGCATTGTTTATATAGATCAGTTGGACTGGATTGGCAAGCATGCGTTTAACCGCCCGATCGAGAGCTGGATTGCTTGTATCGAGCACACGCTTGAAGCGGGTAAGAAAATACGTTCCAACGTATCTCCGCAGCTTGCTGTCGAGCAACTATTGGTAAACCTACAGGAGGGCTAAATCCTTGTATAACGTTGTCGGTGTCCGCTTTAAGAAAGCGGGCAAGATTTATTACTTTGATCCAGCCCTGCACCCCGTGGACAAGGACCAGCATGTTATTGTCGAAACGGCCAGGGGGATCGAATATGGTAAAGTCGTGGTCGGACAGAAAGAAGTCGGTGAAGAAGACGTTGTCCTTCCGCTGAAGAAAGTGATCCGGATTGCCAGCGAGGTAGATGCGAAGGTCGTGGAGGAGAACCGTGCGGCCGCGAAGAACGCTTTTGCCACCTGTTTGGACAAGATAAGAGATCATCAACTCAAGATGAAGCTGGTTGATGTGGAATTCACGTTCGACCGGAACAAAATCATTTTCTATTTTACGGCTGAAGGAAGGGTCGACTTCCGGGAGTTGGTAAAAGACTTGGCCAGTGTATTCCGTACACGTATTGAGCTTAGGCAAATCGGTGTACGCGATGAAGCAAAGATGCTGGGAGGCATCGGGCCATGCGGACGCGTATTGTGCTGCTCCTCTTGGCTCGGAGATTTCGAACCGGTATCGATTAAGATGGCCAAGGATCAGAACTTATCGCTCAATCCTACGAAAATCTCGGGGTTATGCGGCCGTCTTATGTGCTGCTTGAAATTTGAGCATGACAATTACGAAAGCGTACGGGAGGAGCTTCCTACCGTAGGAAAAATCGTCGTCACGTCTTATGGCGAAGGCAAAGTAACGGGCATCAACGCTTCCACGAAGTCTGTGTACGTGCAGTTGTTCGATGTGTCGGGTAAACCGAAGGAGCTGCCGCTCGACGATGTGGTTGTGAAGGAAAATTGAACGACTACGTTTGAAAGCTCTGGGGTGAAAGCTTGGAGAACAAAGAAATCTTTAATCAAATGGATGAATTAGAAAGCCGGATGGGTGATTTCCACGTTCATCTGGGCGTTCTGAAGCAGCGGGTCAAAGAACTGCTGGAGGAAAATCAGCAGCTGAGCATGGAAAATGAACAGCTGCGCAAAATATTGAAACGAGAGACGTCGCCGAAGCCAAAAACTACTGCAGGCCGTCCGGGAGGACAAGCCGTCCAGCCTGCCCGCCGGGAGGTTGCAGTACATGCGGAGGAAGATACGGTTCACGATACATCGCAGCAAGCCGGTCTCGTCGGTGAGGCGCATGATAATTTGGCTAGGCTGTATCACGAAGGATTCCACATCTGCAACGTATATTACGGGCATTTGAGGACAGAAGGAGATTGCTTGTTCTGCTTATCCTTCCTCAATAAATAATAGAACATTGCATGCATACCGTCCTTGTCTATGAAGGGCGGTATCTTTATGTCAGGGGAGTTAGGTCAAAGGTGTGGGAAGTAAAACTGGAACCCAATGAACGAATTGATGATTTGATGACGGAGACGGGCCTCCATATCATTCAAAGCCGGGAAGTATTCAGCTTCTCTCTGGACGCGGTGCTCCTGTCGAAGTTCGCTACCATTCCTAAGCGCGGACGGATTCTTGATCTCTGCACGGGAAACGGGGTAATCCCGATGCTGCTGACGACCAGGACCGAGGCACGGATTGATGCGGTTGAGATTCAGCCAAGACTGGCGGATATGGCAAGACGCAGCGTAGAAATGAATAATCTGTCGGGGCAGGTATCCATTATAGAGGCGGACCTGAAAATATTCATGAAAGAAGCGGGCAATGGTATTTATGACGCCGTAACGGTCAATCCTCCATACATGGCGGTAAATGCAGGCGATTCCAACGAGAATGATCATTACGCAATCGCCCGTCATGAAATACATTGCACGCTGGATGATGTCGTTCATGCCTGTGCAAGGCTTGTCCGCTCCGGAGGCAAAGTGGCGATGGTTCATCGTCCTTCGCGGTTTATCGATATTATGGAGACAATGCGGAAATACCGGCTTGAACCAAAGCGCGTGCAATTCATTCACCCAAATGCGCAAGGAGAGGCCAATATGGTATTAATAGAAGCGATACGGGACGGCAAGCCGGAGCTTAGACTGCTGCCGCCGGTCTTTGTATATCAATAAACAATATTACGGACAGGAAGGAGCAGGCAAATGATACAAATTCAAAAAAGCTTTAAAGATCAAGCGGATAGTGATTGCGGCATCCTTTATTTGGTGGGAACTCCAATTGGCAATCTGGAAGATATGACTTACCGGGCAATAAGGACATTAAAGGAAGTACAGCTTATTGCGGCCGAAGATACAAGGCAGACCCGCAAGCTGCTGACGCATTTCGAAATCTCCACCAGATTGGTCAGCTATCATGAGCACAATAAGCAGGCCAGCGGAAGCGAGCTTATTCGTCTATTAATGGAAGGGCAGTCTATTGCGCTTGTCAGCGATGCAGGCTTGCCTGCCGTGAGTGATCCTGGTGCCGACCTTGTTAAAGATGCCGTAGAAGCGGGTATAAAGGTAGTACCTATACCGGGAGCGAATGCTGCGTTATCGGCCTTGATCATATCGGGACTTCCGACTGACCGATTCATGTTCACGGGATTTCCTCCACGGGATAAAAAGCCGCTTGCCGAATGGTTGACCCGTCTTGACCGTCAAGAAGGAACGCTTATGATGTACGAATCACCCCATCGCCTGAAGAAGACACTGGATGCCATGCTGGAGCACTGGGGCGACCGGCGAATTGCAATGGTCAGAGAGCTTACTAAGCGCCATGAAGAGGCTGCTCGCGGGAGCATCTCCGAATGTCTCGCTTTTCTTGAGGAGAATCCTCCCCTAGGGGAATACTGCCTCATTATTGAAGGGGCAGCTGCAGGAGCTGGAGACGCAGGAGATAACGGAGAGACTTGGTGGACATCGCTTGAGCTTGAAGAGCATGTAACCCATTACGAGAACGAAGGAATTGATCGCAAAGAAGCCATTAAAAAAGCGGCTCACGACCGGGGTCTGCCGAAGCGGGAAGTCTACAACGCAGTTAATCGATAGATTACTGCGTTATTTGGGCAAAAAAAGACCTTCCTGGCCGGGTTCTAGCACAGGAAGGCATCAAGGAGTATAAAAAGGTTAGAATTAACAAGTTGGTGTATTTCTATTATAACCTATATTTCTTATTTTGTCACAGGAGAAGGCATTTCAGATAAACAAATATGGCAAACAATTTTGCCTTTGAAGTAGGATACGTTTTCTGCATTGCCGCAGAAGATACATGCAGGCTCGTATTTCTTAAGCATAATGCGCTCGCCGTCTACATAGATCTCCAGAGCATCTTTCTCGCCAATACCAAGCGTACGGCGCAATTCGATTGGAATAACAACGCGACCCAATTCGTCGACTTTACGTACAATACCAGTAGATTTCATCATGATTTTGTTTCTCCTCTCAGGAAATTACATTTCGTCACTATTCGACATAGTTTTTCTTTTTATGGCTACTATAATACCAACCATTCCCATAATAGTCAACTGAGAAAGTCTGTGATAGACCTTACAAGACCTTTAATTATGGGAATTTGACTCTATAGCAAGGTCATATTAATCTTACTATAGAATACAACAGCTTCGACAATTTGGAAACTATATTACGACAGTATTCGACATTCTATCAAAGTTTTGTGTCGAAACCATGAACAAAGGAGTTGAAAGGGCGAATGAATCAGCAGCTGACCGAAGAGAAGGTTTTTAAGGATCCGGTGCACAAATACATTTACGTGCAGGATCAGACGGTGTGGGATTTGATCAATACGAAGGAGTTTCAGAGGCTTAGACGAATTCGCCAGCTTGGAACCTCTTATTTGACGTTTCATGGCGCAGAACACAGCCGATTCTCCCACTCCCTTGGGGTTTATGAAATAACGAGGAAAATCATCTCGCAGTTTGAGCGCAACGAGTACCCGGACTGGCCGAAGGAGGAGAGGCTGCTGGCGCTCTGCGCCGCGCTCCTGCACGACGTTGGTCACGGCCCCTTTTCCCATTCGCTGGAGCAGGTATTCGATACCCATCATGAACAGTGGACCTGTGCGATCTTGCTGGAGGATACGGAAGTCAATCAGGTGCTGCGCCGCGTCTCGGAGGATTTCCCGGATAAGGTAGCTTCGGTAATCAGCAAGACGTACCCGAATCCGATCGTTGTAAGCTTGATCTCCAGCCAGATGGATGCGGATCGAATGGACTATCTGCTGCGGGATGCCTATTTTACAGGAGTCAACTACGGCAACTTTGATCTGGAGCGGATTTTGCGCGTCCTGCGTCCTGTCCAGGGCAAGATTGTCGTGAAAGAAAGCGGGATGCACGCCATTGAGCATTATTTGATGTCCCGTTACCAAATGTATTGGCAAATTTATTTCCATCCGGTTACCCGGAGCTCGGAAATTATATTGAGGCAAATTACCCGCCGTGCCAAGGAGCTGTACGACAGCGGCTATACCTTCTCTTGGATGCCGGGCCCAATTAAGAAGCTTCTGGACGGAAGCATTAAAGTGCCGGACTATTTGAAGCTGGACGAGGCCTACATGCAGACGATCTTCTCGTTATGGACCGAGGAGAAGGACGCTCTGCTAGCCGAGTTGTGCGACCGTTTTCTCAATCGCCAGCTGTACAAATACATTACGCTTGATGATCCGGGGGATTCTTTATTGGAAGCAGCAGCCCTTGAGTTCATCGCGATCGGCCTTATTCCGGATTACCATATGGAAATCGATTTCCCGTTTGACCAGCCTTACGACATTTATCGCCCGGATGCGAAAAAAGGCGGGAAAGAGGAAAAAGCGCCGATCCTGCTG
Organism: Paenibacillus sp. MMO-177; assembly: GCF_037147795.1. Lineage (NCBI taxonomy): Bacteria > Bacillati > Bacillota > Bacilli > Caryophanales > Paenibacillaceae > Paenibacillus > Paenibacillus sp. MMO-177. The sequence goes on from NZ_JBBCUR010000016.1 coordinate 10,131, forward strand.
CTGAGCGACGATAACAGCTTAAGCGAAATATCGGTGAAATCCGACATTGTCCGTTCCATCAGCGGCCTGCATCAAGGCCAGTATCATATTTATTACCCGATTGAGCCGCTCCTTGCCGCGGCTGACCGGCTAAGCCCGGCTGTCCGGGAGTTGTTCAAAATTTAACTTTTTATATAGAAGGAGCTTGCAGCTAAGATGATATCTTTATTCGACACACATACTCACTTGGACTCTCCGCAATTCGACAACGACCGCGCCGAAGTTATCGAAAGGGCGCGTGCTGCCGGTGTCGATTTAATGATCAATATCGGCTTCAACCGGGAGACAATCCCAACTACGATGGAGCTCGCGGAAAAATACGATTTTATTTATGCGGCGGTTGGCTGGCACCCGGTAGACAGCGTTTTTATGGAGCCGGGGGACCTGGAATGGATCGAGACGCTTTGCTCCCATCCGAAGGTCGTAGCGATTGGGGAAATCGGTCTTGACTACCACTGGGATACCTCTCCGAAGGATGTGCAGCACCGGGTATTCCGGGAGCAAATCCGCCTTGCCCGGAAGCTGGGTAAGCCGATTGTCATTCATAACCGGGATGCTCATGAGGACATTGTCCGAATTCTGCGGGAGGAAAAGGCGTCTGAAGTCGGAGGGGTCATGCACTGCTACTCGGGCAGCTGGGAAACGGCCAAAATGTGCCTCGATATGAACTTCTATATATCGTTCGGCGGACCGGTCACTTTCAAAAATGCAAGGGTGCCAAAAGAGGTGCTTGCGAAGGTTCCGCTTGACCGACTTCTCATCGAAACGGACTCCCCGTATCTGTCTCCCCATCCATTTAGAGGGAAGAGGAATGAGAGCTCTTATGTGTCTTTAGTCGCAGAGGCTGCAGCGGAAATAACAGGAAAATCCAAGGAGGAAATCGCAGTTATTACAAGCGCAAACGGTAAAAAATGTTTTGGTATTGTTTAAAAACGGTCTAAAACCGCTGAAATAAAGACTATAGCCGCGATAAAACTCTTTTTACTTGCCGGAATCGCCGATATTTGCCTTCAGAATCCTAAAATTTCGTTAAAATCGTCTTTTAACGCATCTTTACAATTCCGTGGTCAGGAATGTATGATTTTTCTCAGAGCTTTAACTTTTGTATTGGATTTCCAGTTTGCGCTTAATCTCCGAAAGCCGGAGAGCGGGGGAACCAACGACAGCGGATGCATAGTTAAGACGTTTTGAAGCATCGCGCTGCGTATGAATTCTTCAGGGGTGAATTTTGCGGCGATTGCCATGAGCATTCGTTCCGCGGATAGGGCAGCTCTCTCGCCCGAACCCGTCAGCTAACCTCGTAAGCGAATATAGAGAGCGATCAACCTCGTGTATTCACCTTTTCCTGAATGTTTGATTACCCAGGAAGCCACGATCAGATCCTCTGTCGAAGGCTTCTTTTTATTTTCGATTTTCGGTATTCGGAAATAGTCTTTACAGGGTAAATCTTGGAGGTGGGAGGTCGTAACACTGGAGCGTGCTAGTCACGCCAATATACTTAATAGTCGCGTCAATAGTATCATGCGTAACAGTTTGGCGGCGGGGCTATGAAGGAGGACCGATAGAAGTGGGAATGATCCAGGCTAAGGAGACCCATGGGAAGCGATCATCCAGCATGACTTTCGCATTGCGATGGAAGCATGAAAATTTGCGTTTAATTGTTCTGAGTGCAATTATCTCAATCGCTATGACTTTCATGTTTTTGGTGTTGTTGTACGGATCGGCTGATAAGAGCGTATCCGTAGTAGTGAACGGACAAGAAACTGTTGTTAAGACAAAACAATGGGTCCTGCAACGCCTACTGGATGAACAAGCTATAACGGTTGGACCCTATGACGAGGTATCCCATCCTCTGAATGCGTCCATCAAAGACGGAGACCGCATCGAAATCAAATACGCGGTTCCGGTTACCGTAAAAGCAGATGGCAAAACATCGACGGTGTACACGACAGAGAAAACAGTACAGGCGGCGATCGGGAAATTAAATATTCCTGTTCGCGATCAAGATAGAGTTAACCCGTCTCTCGATACTCAGATTTCGAAGGCAATGACGGTTACCGTTACCCGCGTCGATACGAAGGTAGCAGAGACTGAACGGACTTTGCCGTTCTCGATCGTGAAGAAACAAGATCCAACCCTCGAGAAAGGGAAGGAGAAGCTGGTGCAATCCGGCAAGAATGGCCTCGTTATCGAGCGCGTGGAGAAAAAGTACGAGAACGGCGTTCTTGTCTCCTCCAAGCTGGTCGACAAGGTTGTACAGAAGCATACGGTCAGTCAGGTCGTAGCAGTCGGCTCGAAGAAGGACGTACATACGCTCTCAGCTGTGAGCACAGCCTCGTACACAAAGAGCGGCGTAACGTTTAAGCCAAAGAAGATTATCAAGAATGTAACTTTAACCGCCTATTCCGCAGGAGTAGCTTCTACGGGCAAGGATGAGAGCCATCCGGGATACGGCATTACGGCTTCCGGCGCAAAGGTGAAGGAAGGACGTACAATCGCGGTGGATCCGGATGTTATTCCAATCGGCTGGTGGGTGTACATCGAAGGCATTGGCTTCCGCAGGGCGGAGGATACAGGCAGTGCCATCAATGGCAACAAGATCGACGTTTACTTTGACAGCACCAGCTATGCCAATAAGTTCGGCCGGAAAAAAGGGTATACCGTATACGTGCTTGGACCAACCAAGCCAACCGCAAGCTAATGGCTTAATGCTATCGTATTTCATTGTTAAATATGCCATTATAAGAAGAGGCGCTGCCTCTTCTTTTTGTGTGCATGGAGATGCTAAGCAGGCTGCATTATCATTGACGGCGAAAGAAGAGCGAAAGTTGCTGCTTTAGAAAGGAATGTTCGCTTGTGATTAAGGAAATTATTGTGGTGGAAGGCAAAGACGATACGGTTGCCGTGAAGCGGGCCGTTGAAGCGGATACGATTGAAACGAACGGCTCTGCGGTTGGCGAGGAAGTGCTGCGCCGGATTGAGCTGGCGATGGAACGCAGAGGCGTTATTATATTTACGGACCCTGATCATGCGGGCGAGAGAATCCGCAAAATTGTCGCGCGGCGCGTGCCGGGCTGCAAGCATGCTTTTTTGCCGCAGGAGAAGGCGATGTACAAAGGCGATATCGGAATCGAGAACGCAAGCCCTGAAGCGATCCGTCAGGCGCTCTCCGAGCTTCGGACGGAGATGGCGGCCGGCGAAGGGGATATTACCTGGGAAGATCTGATGGAAGCGGGACTTATCGTCCATCCGGACGCGGCAAACCGCCGTCTTCAGATGGGCAAGCTGCTAGGGATCGGATATGCGAATGGCAAGCAGTTTTTCAAACGGTGTACAAGCTTCCGTATCTCCCGCGAAGAGTTTGCGGAGGCTCTGCGTACGATGGAACAGGGACAGGAGTGAACAGTATGAGCGGAAACGATATGAAGGCGATTGAGGTGGCAACGCCAAAACGCACGAAGGAAATTATCGCGAAGTATGGCTTTCAGTTTAAGAAAAGCTTGGGCCAGAACTTCCTGATTGATCAAAATATTTTGCACAAGATCGTAAGCGCGGCCGGACTCGACAAGACGAAGGGCGCTCTTGAGATTGGTCCGGGCATCGGCGCACTCACGCAGCATCTGGCTGCTGCGGCGGGCACGGTAACGGCTATTGAAATCGACAACCGGCTTATTCCGATTCTAGGCGACATTCTGGCGGGCGAGGAGCATGTGAAGGTCGTGCACGGCGACGTGCTTAAGCTGGATCTGAAAAAACTGTTCGAAGAACGTTTCGCAGACGTGAGCGGCGTAAGCGTTGTGGCGAACCTGCCGTACTACGTGACGACCCCGATTCTGATGAAGCTGCTGGAAGAGCGTCTGCCGCTCGAGAACATCGTCGTTATGATTCAGAAGGAGGTCGCGGAGCGGATGGCGGCGAAGCCGGGCGGCAAGGAATACGGCAGCTTGAGCGTAGCCGTTCAGTATTACTGCGAGCCGCAGCTTGTCTGCATCGTGCCGCATACGGTGTTCATCCCGCAGCCGAATGTCGACTCGGCTGTCATCAAGCTGGCAGTGCGAGAGAAGCCGCCGGTGGAAGTTGAGGACGAGGCGCATTTCTTCCGCATCGTCCAGGCGAGCTTCGCCCAGCGCCGCAAGACGCTGGCAAATAATCTAACGGCGTTCGTGGGCAAGGAACGCCGCGAGGAGATGACGCAGCTGCTTATCGGCTGCGAGATTGATCCTGGCCGTCGAGGAGAGACCTTGTCCCTCGACGAGTTCGCCCGCATCAGCCGCGCCTTTCTGGCGGCGGGCTGGCGGGGTTAGCTCGGCCTGGTGTTAGTGGCCGAGCCTTGTTTGAGCCGGCGGCGAGCGGTTAGCGCCGCCGGTTTTGTTGTGGCCGCACCCGCCGCCGTCTTGGCGGGTGGGAGGGCCAAGGCACGGCAACGAAGCGCCGTGCGGGTCCTCGGCACTTACAGCAGCTCCATAGGCCCCATCAACCTCTAATAGGCTCAGACCCCAAATGTACTCCATCGACTACCTGATGCCCCAGTAACACGGAAATTTCCTCTTACAGCTCATCAAGAGCGCTACAAGCACCATCTAATGCTCCTGTAACACGGAAAAACCGACTTACATGGCTTTATCTTCTCTTCATCCGCCCTCCACAACCTCAGTAACATGAAAATACCCTCTTACGTCTCATCAAGAGAGCTGTGAGCGCCATCAAAAGTTCCTGTAGCATGAAAAAACCGACTTACAGGGTCTCACCATCGTTCCACCATTACCCGGGCAATACGCAAGAGTGTAAATGAGAGAAATTGTTCAGGCAGCGTAACGCAAATCTTATTTCCAGGGGGAGCAGTTTTTATTCCTTAGGGAGGGTATACATAGTACCGCAACTGGCTAACTCGGCGGAGGGCGAGGTACACCAAGTAAGTAGAAAAGGCGGCACAGAGTGCTGCAGTGCCAAACAGTCGTCCTACATGTGTGTGGCTTGCCTATAGGCCACAGAAGCGGCGCTTCTGCTGTTTAATTACCTTCCCTTGCCCTAAGTTGTCTACAGGCTGTTGTCACAGGCAGGCATAGCTACGCCATTACGCTGCGTGTGGAGCAGCGGTGGGTCACGCTTGTAAGGCACTCGTGGCACAGCGGGGCAAGCAACGCCGCTGACTGCCCGTCATACCGCCGCGCCTGCGCAGCAGCGCGGCAGCTTCTGCCACCCACAAGGAATGTGGGGAGGCAATTGAGAGGCGCAGGCTACCCGCAAGAGGGTAAGGGGTAACTCCCATAAGGAGCGGAGCAGATGCTTCCGAAGTAACTTTCCCTTGGAAAGTTTTAAGCGCCCGCCTTTGCCTGTACTTTGCCACCCATGTGGCATAAGTTCGAGCAATGTACAGGCAACAGTGGCAGTTGGAAGCTACCCCGTCTCTCAGTGCGGCAGCCGGAGCCCGCCCACCTACGCAATCGCACAATTTTCTCCGCACATTCCGCCCTCTCCACCCATACGATAGACGAAGAGGTGATTTACCCATGAAGCAAGGGGACCTGGTCGTCCGCAATTCCTATGGCGGTGACGTGCTGTTCCGAGTTGAAGAGATGCGATCCGATCAAGCGTTATTAAAAGGCACGGATTACCGATTGCTTGCGGATGCGCCAATTCCCGACTTGTCGGTTGTTCGCGATCCGGAAGCGACAAGCGCTCGGCAGCAAGTGAAGATTAAAGTAAACGACTCTCTTAAACGGATGAGGCAGGAGAAGGCGCATCTGACCGTGCTATCGAATCCTGACCGAACGGCTTTGCAGCAGCAAAGCCAGTCTTATTTCGAATTGCCGGGCAAAGTGCTTCATTTGGACGGGGACGGCAATTACTTACGTAAAAGCATGCAGTTGTACCAGACGATGAAGGTACCCGCACATGGCGTGCATGCTCATGAATCGCAAATGGCGCAACTGCTGTACCGTTTGCTCCCGCAGGTAAAGCCCGATATCGTCGTGATCACCGGTCATGACGGAGTTCTCAAGAATCGCGAGGGTGAAGATTTATACAGCCTAAGCAGCTATAAAAATTCGCAGCATTTCGTAAATGCCGTACGTGTTGCCCGCCAATATGAGAAAAACATGGATGGGCTTGTTGTGGTGGCCGGCGCCTGCCAATCGCATTTTGAAGCGCTGCTCCAGTCAGGCTCCAACTTCGCTAGCTCCCCGGGAAGAATACTGATCCACGCGCTGGATCCTGTTTATATTGCAATTAAAGCAAGCTATACCTCCGTCAGGGAGTCGATCAACCTCTCGGACGTGATCCACGGGACCATAAGCGGAATTGACGGGGTAGGCGGAATCGAGACGATGGGACGGCACCGGATGGGGCTTCCGAAGCCCAAAAAAGTGACTCATTCCACGGCAAGTATGAAGATAACGTCTTAATATGTACATTTTTTAGATAAATATGCATCAAATTCGAAAAAATGGGCGAAAAAACCGTTGACAAGAAAATAAAAACGCTGATATAATATTTTGCTTCATTTGACAAACCTCCTCTTTCTGGTTATAATGGACAAGGAAAGAGGTGGTAGTGGACAATGGCAAAAAACGCGCTATTGGAAATTAAACGCAATTTGGAAGCTCACGTAGGTTCCAAAATCCGTCTTCGAGCTAACGGCGGCCGGCGAAAGACCATCGAACGCACCGGCACGTTAGAAGAAATCTACCCTTCTGTTTTCATTGTCAAACTGGATCAGGAGTCTCACGCGTTTAAGCGCGTTTCCTACAGTTATGCGGATATACTGACAGAGTCTGTTGAAGTGACCGTGTGCAATGATGAAGGTCAAGTCCGAATCACCCATATTCAACAATAGATGCATGCAGCATGCTTAAACGCGAATCGAAGGGATTCGCGTTTTTTTTCGTACAGGTGTTCCTTGAAATCTGTCTGCTGTATAAGCGCCCGCCGGCATTGCGCATACTAAACCGCAATCACACTCATTTCTAAGGACGGGAGGTGCACGGAACATGGGCCGCAGAAGAAGTGTCATGTCCGAGCAACTGAAATACGAACTGGCGAAGGAACTGGGCTTTATCAACAAGGTTGAACAGGAAGGCTGGGGCAGCATTAGCACAAAGGATGCCGGCAATATGGTGAAGCGGGCAATTCAGCTTGCTGAGCAAGCCGCAGCCAGAAACCATGGTCAGCAATAAACAGAAATACAGCCGTTAAAAAAGCTAAGAGAGCGGGGCGCTCAAGGCCAGCGCTGACCTCTTAGCTTTTCTTGTGCCCGTTTGTTATAATGTTGCTTAGCTAACAACGAACGGGAGAGCTTGCCATGAAAATTTACGAAAAGGCTCCGGCAAAAATCAACCTGCTGCTCGATGTCCTGCGGAAGCGGGAGGACGGATTCCATGAAGTCGAGATGATCATGACGATGGTCGATCTGGCTGACCGTCTGGAGCTGGAGGAGCTGCCGAGGGATACGATTATTATCTCGAGCCAGGCTGGATACATACCGCTTGATGAGAAGAACTTGGCCTTCCAGGCTGCGCGTCTGATCAAAGAGCGTTACGACGTCCGCAAAGGCGTCTATATACATTTGGACAAAAAGATACCGGTAGCCGCAGGGCTCGCCGGAGGCAGCAGCGACGCTGCGGCTGCACTGCGCGGGCTCAACCGCCTGTGGCAGCTGAATATTTCTGAGGACGAGCTGTGCCGCCTTGGGGCGGAGCTTGGCTCGGATGTACCGTTCTGCGTGACGGGCGGTACCGCGATCGCGCGCGGGCGCGGGGAGAAGCTGGAGCGGATCGGCAATCCGCCGCAGTGCTGGGTCGTATTGGCCAAGCCTCCTATTAACGTATCAACAGCCGATGTATACGGCAAACTGCGGGCGGGTGAGCTGAAGAGCCATCCTTCAACGAAGGAGATGGTGTCGGCCATTGAACGCGGATCATTCTCGGATATCTGCGCCGGACTCGGCAATGTGCTCGAGAATGTGACATTGGATTTATATCCGGAAGTGCTGCAGCTGAAAGAAAGCATGCAAAAGCTAGGTGCTGATGGCGTCCTCATGTCGGGCAGCGGACCAACGGTGTTTGGTCTAGTCTCGAAGGAAGCCAAGCTTCCACGTATCTATAATGGACTTCGCGGATTCTGCAAGGAAGTCTACGTGGTAAGAATGCTGACATAATGCTGACGTTTTTCTTGATTAAATCCGTATAAAAATGTTATATTGACTTTATATTATTCGGATTTAGTGGGGGGAATGGCTTTGAAAAAATTGAAGCGAAGTGCAAGACTGGTAGAGATGACGCAATATTTGCTGAGTCGTCCCCACACGTTAATTTCGCTCACAGCATTTGCTGATCGCTATCAGTCTGCAAAATCTTCCATCAGTGAAGATTTGGCCATTATAAAAGAGGTCTTCGAAGAAGAAGGCTTCGGTGAATTAAATACGCTTGCCGGTGCTGCAGGAGGCGTGAAATACACGCCTAAGATGCATACCTCTACAGCATTATCGATTATGGACAACATTTGCCGCCAACTGGAACAGCCTGAAAGGGTACTTCCGGGCGGTTATTTGTATATGACCGATATGCTGGGACAACCGGAGCTGCTGGCCGATGTTGGACGAATGTTTGCGACAGCTTTTGCTGACCGAAATATTGACGTGATTATGACGGTTGAGACCAAAGGAATTCCGCTTGCTTACGCAACGGCAGCCTGCCTCAACCTGCCGGTTGTCATTGTTAGGCGAGATAATAAAGTGACGGAAGGTTCGGCGGTAAGCATCAATTACGTTTCCGGCTCCAACAAACGGATCCAGACGATGTCCCTCGCCAGACGTGCCCTCAAGGAGCAGTCCCGCGTCCTTATTATCGATGATTTCATGAAAGCCGGCGGTACGATACAAGGGATGATGGATTTGCTTTACGAATTCAAGGCGACCGTAGCGGGTGTGGGCGTATTTGTAGAATCGGGCGAAGTGGAGCATGAAGAGCGTCTGCTCGAGGATTACGTATCGCTTGCGACATTGACTGCCGTTGATCTGAAGACGAAGCAGACAAAGGTTATTCCGGGCAACTATTTCAAATAAAAGAGCAAAGCGGCGCAGCCGCTTTGCTTGAATCACATGAATAGAAAGGTTGGGAATTCGCAATGACAGACAAAAAGCTGCAAGTTATTGCTACAGATAAAGCGCCGGCCGCAATCGGGCCGTATTCGCAGGCTATTAAGGTAGGGGATCTGCTGTTCACCTCCGGTCAAATTCCGCTGGACGCATCGGGCCAATTGGTAGAGGGCGGAATCGAGGAACAGACTCACCAGGTTTTCCTTAATTTACAGGCTGTGTTAGAAGAAGCAGGAGTAACATTAAATAATGTTGTAAAAGCAACAGTATTTATGAAAGACATGAATCAATTTGCAATTGTTAACGGCATCTATTCTTCCTACTTTGGCGACCATAAGCCAGCACGCTCCGCAGTTGAAGTGGCGCGGCTTCCGAAGGATGTGCTTGTCGAAATCGAGCTCATTGCATCGACTGTTGTCGAATAGAAACGAAAAAAAATTATCTGTAAAAAAATATTTTAAATATCGCATATTTTTCCAAAAAAGCAGAAGGAATTAGCACAAAAATGTGGAAGTATACACCAAGTCTCAGATAGGCAAAGGTGGTGAACACAAGTGCAAATTACTGATGTCAGACTCCGCCGTGTAAATTCGGAAGGGCGTATGAAAGCTATTGCTTCTATCACCATTGACAATGAATTCGTTGTTCACGATATTCGCGTCATCGATGGTAACAATGGCATGTTTGTGGCTATGCCTAGCAAACGTACGCCAGATGGAGAATTCCGGGATATCGCTCACCCAATTTCTTCGACGACCCGGGAGAAAATCCAAGCTGCTGTACTCGCTGAATACGAGCGTGCGGCAGTGGAAGAAGTGGCAATTGAAGAAGGAGCTTAAGCCTATCCTTTAAGTAACGGAATTGCGTTCCTTTGCCGGGACGGCAGACGCCGTTCCAGCAAAGGGATAATAGAAAAGAGGGCCGTGAGGCTCTCTTTTCTTTTTGTGTATAATGGGATATAGTCTTTAACAACGGTGGTTGCCGCCCTCTGGCGGCGCAGCGCGTATTTATGCGTATTTTATTCGTAGGACATTCAAACTTATAAATATCAATCATTCAAATAGATAGTGTAGGAGGAATTACAGTTGAAAGTAATGACGATTGTATTGGCTGCCGGTCAAGGCAAGCGGATGAAATCGAAACTATATAAGGTTCTTCATCAAGTAAGCGGCAAGCCAATGGTGGGCCATGTGCTCGACACGGTTAATGAAGCAAAGAGCGAGCGGACGGTTGTAATCGTTGGCCACGGAGCAGAGATGGTTAAAGGCTACCTCGGCGACCGCGCGGAATACGTGCTGCAGGAGCAGCAGCTTGGCACCGGCCATGCTGTACGCCAGGCAGAGGCGCTTCTCGGTTCCGAAGAAGGCACAACGATCGTCATTTGCGGCGATACCCCGCTAGTGCGGGCGGAAACGATCCAATCGATGCTTGCCCTTCATGCGTCCAGCGGCGCGGCTGCAACGGTTCTAACGGCGTCCTTCGATAATCCTACCGGTTACGGACGCGTTATTCGCGGCGCTGACGGCGCCGTGCAGCGCATTGTTGAGCAGAAGGACTGTTCGGCTGAAGAAGCGGCCGTGAAGGAAATCAATACGGGTACGTATTGCTTCGATAACAAAAAGCTGTTTGCGGCTCTGGCCGAGGTGAAGAACGAGAACTCGCAAGGCGAGTACTATTTGACCGATGTGATCGGTATTTTCCGTGGTGCGGGCGATACGGTTCAAGCATACTGCACGCCGGATCTGGCGGAAGCGATTGGAGTAAACGACCGCGTAGCTTTGGCGGATGCCGAACGCTTCATGCGCGAGCGCATTAACCGCAAGCATCTGATTGAAGGAGTAACGATTATTGATCCTGCGAATACGTACATTGAAGCCGATGTGCGCATTGGAGCGGATACGATTATATATCCGGGTACCGTTCTGCGCGGCAATACGGTTATCGGCGAGGACTGCGTAATCGGGCCGCAGGCCGATATTACCGATTCCGAGATTCTAAGCGGCGCTGCCGTGAAATATTCGACGGTTGCCGATTCGGTTGTGGGCAAGGACAGCACGGTTGGTCCTTACGCGAACCTGCGTCCGGGTTCTAAGCTTGGCGAAGGCTGCAAGATTGGCGATTTCGTCGAGCTGAAAAACGCTACGCTTGGCGATGGCAGCAAAGTGTCCCATTTGAGCTATGTGGGCGATGCCGTAGTCGGCAAAGACGTTAATATTGGCTGCGGGGCGATTACGGTCAATTACGACGGCTTCAACAAAGCGATTACGGAAATCGGCGACAATGCTTTTGTAGGCAGCAACGTCAACCTGATCGCTCCGGTGAAGCTTGGCGATGGCGCTTATGTCGTAGCGGGCTCCACGATTACGCAGGATGTTCCGTCCGGCGATTTGGCTATCGCGCGCGAGCGTCAGGTGAACAAACCGGGCTATGCGGACAAGATCCGCGCACGCGCGAAAGCGAAGAAAGAAAGAAGCAAGAAAGAATAGGTTTTCCAAAGGTTGGGCAAAGTGATATGGAAATTGACTTTTAGGAGGTTCCTATCCCGATGTCCATAGCTATGACGGCAGAACAAAGAAATACAACCATGAAGAGCGAACTCCGCAGCTTGAGGGCAAGCGGTCGGGTCCCCGGCGTCGTTTACGGCAAGCAGCTCGCTTCCCCGGCTTCCGTGGCCATCCAGGAGAAGGAGCTGCTCGCTTTGCTGCGTTCCCATCCGAATGCGGTCATCGACCTGGACATTCCGGGCGCGGGCAAACAGTCGGTCATGATTGCCGACGTACAGCGCGAGAAGCTGTCGCGTAAGCTGATCCATGTTGATTTCCAGCAAATCAATATGAATGAAGAAGTAACAACGCATGTCCGTATCGATCTGGTTGGCGATTCGCAAGGCGAGCGCGAAGGAGGCATCGTGCAGGCTTTGCTGCATGAGCTGGAGGTGCGTTGTTTGCCGGGCAGCATTCCGGATTCGATTCCGGTTGATGTAACGGGTCTTCTGATGGGCAGCAGCTATCTGGTTGGCGATGTTCAGGCTCCGGCTGGCGTAACGATCGTAACCGATCCTTCGGCGGTGCTTGTGACGGTCCTGGTACCTCAGAAGGACTTGACGGCCGAAGAAGCAGAGGCGCAGGAAGTGGAAGCGAAGGAAGCGGTATCGCGTTCGACGGAGGCGCAAATGCACGAGGTTGATTTTGCGAAATAAAGCAACGGATAAACGGTATCTGCCCTTTGCGGGGAAGATACCGTTTCTTCCTTTCGTGCAGGGAATATTGCCCATCGTGTAGAATGAATAAAGACATACGCAAAATGAGATTGGAGAGCAGGATAGCATGAAGTGGATTGTAGGGCTGGGGAATCCCGGCACAACCTATCAAAGCACGCGGCATAATGTAGGTTTTATGGTTATAGACGAATTGGCTCGGCGTTGGAATATTCAGGTGACGCAGAGCAAGTGCAAGGCCTTGCTTGGAGAAGGAAACGTACAAGGTACGAAGGTTGTCCTCATCAAGCCGATGACTTACATGAATCTGTCGGGGGAATCGGTGCGGGGGTTCATGGATTACTTCAAGGCCGATCTGGAAGACGGACTTATTGTTTATGATGATATGGATACGGAGGTTGGAAAAATCCGGCTTCGTTATCAGGGCAGCGCTGGCGGCCATAACGGCATCAAGTCGCTGATTCAGCATTTGGGCACACAGCAGTTCAACCGGATCCGAATGGGCGTCTCGCGTCCGCAGCCGGGCCGCAACATTGCCGACTACGTGCTCGATAACTTCCCGAAGAGCGAGCAGGAAGCGCTGAAGAGCATGATTGAACAGGCTTGCGACGCGGTGGAGTATAGTCTCAAGGCGAGCTTCGATAATACAATGGCCAAGTTTAACAAGTAACCGCCTAAGCTCGAGCAAAACGGGCATACTGAAGGGTATAACTATTCTTCAGGAGGCATACATATGGCTGTAAATTATATTTGCCGGCACTGCCGGACGCCGATGGGGACGATAGAGGAGAAGGAAATTTCCGAGTCGAGACTCGGTTTCCATTTCTTGACCCCCGAAGAACGCAGCGATATAATAGCGTATAACTCGAACGGCGATATTACGGTTAAGGTTGTTTGCGATTACTGCCGCGAGGCGCTGGAAGCAAATCCGGAGCTCTTGCTCGTCGTAAATCCGCTGCAGTAGGGCAACTCAATAGGATCTGTAGCCTTAGCATCCGGCTGAGGCTTCTTTTCGATGATATTGATAAATATTGCTTCTATTTCTTTGCCTTTTGTCTTGTGTATAGAAACGGGGTGCCTTCACGATTGAAAGCGTTAGTACAGGCTTTTGCCGCGGATCCGGATGTACAGTCGATTATAGCCGGCGTCCGCAAAGGTATGCGCGAACAGATGATATCGGGACTTGCGGGTTCTTCCAGGCAAGTGCTCGTTGCGGCGGTGAAGGATGATTTAGACCGTCCGCTGCTTGTTGTCACGCATAATATGTATGCCGCACAGAAGATTGCAGAGGATTTGCAGGAATGCATCTCTGCCGATGATGTATTGTTATATCCCGCGAACGAGCTGGTAGCTGCCGAAGCGGCGATCTCAAGTCCTGAGACGCTGGCGCAGCGCATGGATGTGCTGATCAAGCTGTCCGAAGGCTTCCGCGGGATTATTGTCGTTCCGTTCTCCGGCATTCGGCGTTATCAGCCGATTAAAGGAATTATGTCGGATGCGAAGATTGCGATTAAGGTTGGCAACACGATTGAACTGGATGATTTCCTGCGTCAAATGACGGGACTTGGATATGTCCGCGCGGACCGCGTCGAGTCGAAAGGCGAGATGAGCGTACGGGGCGGTATCGTAGACTTTTACCCGCTGACGGCGGAGCTCGCGTACCGGGTCGAATGGTTTGGCGACGAGATAGATTCCATCCGTGCCTTCGACCCTTCCGACCAGCGTTCCCTTGATAACCTTCAGACGTTTACCGTAACGCCTTGTCAGGAGATTGTTGCCGACCAGCGGCGCTTTAGCTCTGCAGCGGATCACGCAGCAACACTCCTTGAACAGCAGCTCGACAAGATGACGGACCGAATGGCGAAGGATCGCCTCCGCCAGGAAATCGGCGGCGAGATTGAGAAGCTGCGGGAGCAAGTCTATTTTCCTGAAATCTATAAATATATATCCTTGCTGTACCCGGAAAGACAGACCATTCTGGACTATATGCCGGAAGATACGGTTCTTATCCTGGATGAGCCGACAAGGCTGATCGAGACGGGGCGCCAGCTGGAGCGGGATGAGGCGGAATGGTCAACCCATCTGCTCTCCAACGGCAAATCGCTGCCAAGCTTTACGCTTGCCCGGGAATCGGATGAGATACTGCACCACCGGAAGTTCCAAACGCTGTTTATGTCGCTCTTCCTGCGGCAAATTCCGCATTCGCAGCCTCAAAATATTCTGAATATGACGAGCCGCGCGATGCAAAACTTCCATGGGCAGATGAATGTGCTCAAGGCGGAGATGGAGCGGTGGAAGAAGACCGGCGCGAAGGTGATGATGCTGGGCGGCAATGCCGAGCGGCTCGACCGGATCCGCCGCGTGCTGCAGGATTATCATATCGAGCCTCCGATCTTGATTGAGGGTAATCTTCAATCCGGCTTTGAGCTGCCTTCCTCGCATCTTGTCATTATTACGGAAGGCGAGATGTTCTCGCAGAAGCAGCGCAAGGCGCGCCGAATGGACAAGAAGATCGACAACGCCGAGCGGATCAAGAGCTATACCGAGCTGAAGGTCGGCGATTACGTCGTTCACCAGAACCACGGTATCGGCAAATACGTCGGTATCGGCACGCTGGAGATCGGCGGCATTCACAAGGACTACCTGCATATCTTGTATGCCGGCGGCGATAAGCTGTCCGTACCGGTAGAGCAAGTCGACATGATTCAGAAGTATGTCGGTTCCGAAGAGAAGGAGCCGAAAATCAATAAGCTGGGCGGCAGTGAATGGGTACGGGCGAAAAACAAAGTCCGCGCCTCCGTCCAGGATATTGCCGATGACCTGATCAAGCTGTATGCGGAGCGCCAGGCTGCGCCCGGATTTGCTTTCGGCCAGGATACGGCCTATCAGAACGAGTTCGAAGCAATGTTCCCTTACGATGAGACGCGAGATCAGCTGCGGGCGATCGAAGAGATCAAGAAGGATATGCAGAAGCCGCAGCCGATGGACCGGCTCCTGTGCGGCGATGTAGGCTACGGCAAAACGGAAGTGGCGGTTCGCGCCGCTTTCAAGGCTGCGATCGAAGGGAAGCAGGTCGCTATTCTTGTACCAACGACCATTTTGGCCCAGCAGCATTACGAAACGTTCCGCGAGCGTTTCTCCGGGTATCCGTTCAACATTCAGGTATTAAGCCGGTTTCGTTCCCGCAAGGAGCAGAATGATACGATGAAGGGCCTGAAGGCGGGTACGGTGGATGTCGTGATTGGCACGCACCGTCTGCTGTCTCAGGATGTTATCTTTAAGGATCTTGGATTGCTTATCGTCGACGAAGAGCAGCGGTTTGGCGTGTCGCATAAGGAGAAGCTAAAGAAACTGAAGACCAATGTCGACGTGCTGACGCTGACCGCTACGCCTATTCCGCGCACCTTGCACATGTCTATGCTGGGCGTTCGCGATTTGTCGGTCATCGAGACGCCGCCGGAGAACCGTTTCCCGGTGCAGACTTATGTCGTCGAATACAGCACCTCGCTTGTGCGCGAAGCGATTGAGAGGGAGCTGGCCCGCGGCGGGCAGGTTTATTACCTGTATAATCGCGTGCAAGGCATTTACCAGATGGCCGAGCAGATCAATGCGCTTGTGCCGGACGCCAAAGTTGCCGTCGGACACGGCCAAATGTCGGAGCAGGAGCTTGAGAAGACGATTCTGGACTTCCTGGACGGCGAGTCCGACGTGCTTGTCAGCACGAGCATTATCGAGACCGGCGTCGATATTCCGAACGTAAATACGCTGATCGTGCATGATGCGGACAAAATGGGCCTCTCCCAGCTGTACCAGCTACGGGGTAGGGTTGGCCGTTCGAACCGGATCGCTTACGCCTACTTCACCTACCAACGGGACAAGGTGCTCACCGAGGTGGCGGAGAAGCGTCTGCAGTCGATCAAGGAGTTTACGGAGCTGGGTTCCGGCTTCAAGATCGCGATGCGCGACCTTTCCATCCGCGGGGCGGGCAATCTGCTTGGGGCGGAGCAGCACGGCTTTATCGCGTCCGTCGGCTTTGATCTGTATTCGCAGATGCTGGCTGACGAGATTGCGAAGCGGAAGGCGGAGATGGAAGGCGTAGAAGTGAAGGAAGAGCGCCGCGTAACAACGCTGATCGATGTCAGCATAGACGCATACCTGCCATCGGATTATATTTACGACAGCATCCAGAAGATTGAGATCTACAAGAAGGTGGCTACCGTTACGTCTATTGATGAGGCGGAGGATCTTGCTGAGGAGCTGATCGACCGGTTTGGCAATCTGCCGCAGGCGGTCGAAAATCTGCTCTCCGTTGCCCGGCTTAAGGTATACGGCACGCAATACGGCATTGAACAGATCAGCCAGAAGGGCGATGATCTCATCGTTCGCTTCAACGAGCGAGAGAAGAAGCGGATCGACCGCAAGCTGGTGGATCAGCTGTGCGTGCAGTACGAGAACCGCTTCCGCCAAGGCGCGATACAGGATGAATATCCGACGCTTTTGCTGCGGGGCAAAGGGCTTGAGATGGATCAGAAGGTACAGCTTCTGGAGGGCTTCCTGAAAAAATTCAAGGATGCCAGAAAAGGCGAGGAAGCGCTTCAGGACGCGAAAACATGAGTTTGAACGTATGTACAGTACTTCCTATGCCAGGCTTGTATCCCATCTAAAAATGACTGGCTGCTCCTCCCGGGGGAGGGGCAGCCGTTACAACCTTGTGGTCAAGCCTTGTCGTTTTCTGTTACAATACAATAAACTTCTCAAATTGAAAGGGGATTCAACATGTTGCACACAACACGCAAATCGACATGGCGCAGAAGCGCGCTGCTCGTAATCGCGGCAGTGCTTGTCATGACGATCATGGCGGCTTGCGGTGGCAAGAAAGAAAGCGGGGGCGGCTCCACGGGCCTTACTTTCGCAGGAGCGGGCAAAGGTACTGTCGTTGCAACCTACAAAGACGGCAACGTCACGGAAGCGGAATTCAACAAGTACCTGGATATCTTCAACATCATGCAGCCGGGCTATGAGCAAGTGATTGCAATCCCGCAGTTCAAGGAGCAATTGCTTCAGCAATTCGTTTCGTACAAGATCCTTGCCAAGCAGGCTTCCGAAGCAACGCTTAAAAAAGCCGGCGATGAAACGAACGATCAGATGAAAAGCTTTGAAGATACGCTTAAAACAAATGCCGACGTGAAGAAAACACTCGATGATAAAAAAGTATCCACAGCCGATGTAAGAACATATCTCAACCTGATGCTGGTTGTGGTTGAGCATATGAACTCGAAAGTAACGGACGACGAAATGAAAGCCGAGTACGAGAAAAACATCGGCAATTACAACCCGGTTACCGTTCGTCATATTCTCGTAGCAACAACGGACCCTTCGGACTCCACGAAGACGCTTCGCACGAAAGAGGAAGCTCTGGCCCGTGCAAAAGAAGTGAAAGCGAAGCTTGATGCAGGCGGAGACTGGACAGCCCTTGCTAAAGAATATTCCGACGATACAGGTTCGAAGAACAGCGGCGGCGAATACAAGGACGCAAAAGCTTCGGATTGGGTAGAGGGCTTTAAAAATGCGGCTCTGACGCAGCCTGTCGGCAAAATCGGCGATCCGGTTGAGACCGAATACGGCTACCACGTTATCGAAGTTGAAAAACGCGACCAAGTAGCGTATGACAAAATTACGGCCGAGCAAAAGCAAGAAGTGCAAAGCGCTGTGGCTTACACCCACATGAATGCGTTCATGACGGATGAAATGCCGAAACAAGACGTAAAGATCACGCTGCCTGAAGCATCCGCTTCCCCAGGCGCATCCGCATCGCCAGGTGCTTCGGAGTCGCCTGCGGCATCCGAATCTCCGGCAGCATCGGAGTCCCCGGCAGCTAAATAAAGCCTTTAAAGAAAGCTGATCTCATCATGTACATGATGGATCAGCTTTTTTTATTGTTTGAGGGACTTTCTTGTTTTTGTAAAAAGTGATATCATTATTATATCGAAGTAATATAAGGAGTGTTCTTATGAAGGAATATAAGGCTTGGCATATCAATGGATTCCTCGCATTGCTCGCCGCGATTATTTCTTTTGCCGGAGGTATTGCATTAATCATATTTGGCTCCGATCAGCCGGATCCGAATGTTTTTCTGATTGTTCTCGGGATATTGCTTGAAGTGGTATTTATCGTAGCGGTATCCTCGCTCACAATCGTTCAGCCGAATGAAGGGAAGGTCATTACGTTCTTCGGTACGTATGTAGGGACTGTCCGCGCGAGCGGCTTGTGGATTGTTGTGCCGTTTACGAACAAAAAGAAGGTATCGATGAAGGTCCGCAACTTCAACAGCCAGACATTAAAGGTAAATGACGCGGAGGGCAATCCTGTCGAGATTGGCGCCGTTGTCGTGTTCAAAGTGACGGAGACCGCAAAGGCCTCCTTTGACGTGGATAACTACGAACGCTTCGTGGAAATTCAGAGCGAGACGGCTGTTCGTCATATCGCTGCTCAATACCCTTACGATACCTTCTCCGACACCGCTGGGCAGTCGCTGCGCGGCAATGCGGATGAAGTTGCGGCGGAGATGATGAATGAGCTGCAGAATCGTCTTGCGGTAGCCGGCGTAGAGGTGCTGGAGACCCGCCTGACGCATTTGGCTTACGCTCCTGAGATCGCAAACGCGATGCTGCAGCGCCAGCAGGCAATTGCAATCGTATCGGCACGTCAAAAAATTGTAGAAGGAGCGGTTGGCATGGTGGACTCCGCTTTGAAGCAGTTGGCGGAGAATGGAATCGAGCTGGATGAGGAGCGTCGCGCGGCAATGGTCAACAATCTGATGGTCGCCATTGTATCCGACCGCGGTGCAACGCCGGTTATTAATACGGGCACGCTGTACTCTTAGAGGGCAGTCCAATGGGGAAAGAGAAGAAAGCTTTTGCGCTCCGGCTTGATCCAGATTTACACCGTGCCATCGAGCAATGGGCGAATGATGAGTTCCGCAGCGTGAACGGGCATATCGAGTTTTTGCTCCGGGAAGCGCTTGGCAAGGCCGGAAGGCTGCCTAAGAGGGCGCCCAATAACCCGGTCAATAATGAGTGATGCTTAGCAGACCGCCGTTCCAACCTTAAGGGGGAGCGGCGGTTTTTTTTGAATAAGTTTTTTCACGTGGAACAATTAGTGGGGTTAATTATTAAAAAAGAGGAAATGAAGCAAGGTTTTTGGCATAGAAGGGAATGCTTTAAATGGTGCTTTAAGGCTTATCTTACGATGCCTGTCCGAGAATGCCTGGCTTCAGCAGGAAACCCGCATGATGCGGCGGATAGCGGTGCATAAGAAATTGGGAGCCGATGAATACTATGGTCAGATTCACAAAAGAATTCGTTATCGAACGCGCTAGACATAAGAGCCGCCGAACCACAACCAGCATAACGGCAGCTTTAGAATAGGCGCTCCGCTAGCTGAATCATTCTTTTTCCGCGAGAACGCTTTAATCCTTGGCTTATAACGGGGAAGACGGCAATCGCTTGTTATGAAGGCTAATCGTATCCAGTGACTTAAAATCCTTTAGGAAAGTGGGGCAACAAGAAATGAAAGCAACTGGAATTGTACGTCGCATCGATGATCTCGGGCGTGTGGTGATTCCGAAGGAGATCCGCCGTACTTTACGTATCCGTGAAGGAGATCCGCTCGAAATATTTGTTGACCGCGATGGTGAAGTAATCCTGAAAAAATACTCTCCGATTGGTGAGCTTGGTGACTTCGCCAAAGAGTATGCTGAATCCTTATTTGAAAGCACAAACCATGTTACCCTCATTACCGACCGCGATACGGTTATTGCCGTAGCCGGCGCTTCGAAAAAAGAACTGCTGGAGAAGCAAATCGGCTCGATTCTGGAAGGATGCATGGATAACCGCAAGACGATTGAAGGCTCTTCCGGCACATACGAGATCGTTAAGGATATGCATGACACATACTCCGCTTATGTAGCAGCACCAATTGTTGCAGGAGGAGATCCGATCGGCACCGTTGTCCTGCTCAGCAAAGACGAAGCGGTAAAAATGGCGCAGATGGAAACCAAAATGGTGGAAACGGCGGCAGGCTTCCTGGCGAAACAAATGGAACAATAATAAAGCGAAAATGAAGGCTTGGTTCCCGTAAACCGACTGCAGGGTGCATCGTGACGGAAACCAAGTCTTTTCCTATTTCGCTCATGAAACGTATGCTTCTCTTAAAGAACGGGGCAGGCGATTACGCTTGTGTCGCGCTGTTGATATGATCCCGGGATGCCCGGGGCGAGCTGCCGATTACTTTCTTGAACATTTTCGAGAACAGAAAAGGATCGGTATAACCGACGGAGCGGGCGATGTCGCCGATGGCAAGCTCATGATGATGCAGCAGCTCAACGGCCCTGTTCATCCGGAAACGGAGCAGGAAGGCCTGCAAGGAGACTCCAAGCTGCGCTTTAAATAAACCGGACAGGTAAGTACGGTCAAGTCCCACGAAATTCGCGATGTCCTGAACGGAGATTGGGAGGCTGTAGCTGTTCTCGATGAAAGCTACCGCTTTGTTGATGTAGGCTTCTTTCGTATTGACGGCATGCGCCGGAGCAGACGCCTGTTTATTGCAGGCGATCAGCCGAGCCATGTACTGGTACAAAAGACTTTGGCTGAATAGATCTCCGCTGCCGGCATGACCTTCAAGGGCCTGATGGAATTGTTCATAGACCGATTCGAAAAAGCCCTTCTGCTCCGTTGCGTCAAATATTGGACTCGTATGGTTAAGCCCGGCCCGCTGCAGCAGAGATTTCGCGTGAAGCCCTTTAAGTCCGACCCAGGAGTAGGTCCAGGGGTTATTCTCATCTGCTTTGTAATACACAAGCGTACCCGGAATGATAAGAAAGCCTTGGCCGGCATGCAGCTCAAAGCTGAGCTCGCCTAACCGGAATTGACCGGTGCCGCTGTGGATGTAATGAAGAATGTACATATCGCGCAGACCAGGCCCCCAATAGTGCCCGGGATCGCAATCCTGCTTGCCCCAGAACAACAAGCTTAAGTCCATATAACGCTCTGTTGCCGGGCTGGGTAGATAAATTTCGGATAACGGCATAGGGCGGTTCCCTCCAGTTGGATGGTACACAGCTTATATTATCATTATAAAGCCGGAGGGCCGGCTCGTCATAAGGAAATGGGATTATGACAAATAAATAAGAGGCTTTGCCATGTTCGCTTATCCCCTTCGGATATATAGTGGAGGAGTCAATTCCTTTTAGAAAACGGAGGCGGAAGCAAAGATGTCTAAAATTACTTTTCTAGGTGCGGGAAGCACGGTATTCGCGAAAAATGTACTGGGTGACGTAATGTTGACGGAGCCGCTGCAAGGCTTCGAGCTTGCCTTATTCGATATTGATGCAGGGCGTCTGCGCGATTCCGAGCAGTTGCTGTTGAATATGAAAGAATCGCTTGGCAGCAACTGTGTGGTGAAGGCTTACTCGGACCGCAAGGAAGCGCTCCGCGGCGCGAAATATGTGATCAACGCTATTCAGGTTGGCGGCTACGATCCTTGTACGATCACCGATTTTGAAATCCCGAAAAAATACGGTCTGCGTCAGACGATTGCCGATACGGTTGGCATTGGCGGCATTTTCCGCAACCTGCGCACGATTCCGGTCGTGCTTGATTTCGCAAAGGATATGCGCGAGGTATGTCCGGACGCTCTGTTCATGAATTATACCAATCCAATGGCGGTTCTGACGAACGTGCTGTCGACGGCGGGCGGCGTTAGAACGGTGGGCTTGTGCCACAGCGTGCAGGCTTGCGTGTCCGATCTGTTCAGAAGCTTGGAAATGGACGCTACGGGAGTGGAATCCAAGATTGCGGGCATCAACCATATGGCGTGGCTGCTTGAAGTGAAGAAGGATGGCGTGGATCTGTATCCGGAGATTAAGCGCCGTGCGGCGGAGAAGCAGAAGGAGAAGCATCATGACATGGTCCGGTTCGAAATGATGCTGAAGTTCGGCTATTACATCACGGAGTCGTCCGAACATAACGCGGAGTATCATCCGTACTTCATCAAGCGCAATTATCCGGAGCTGATCGAGCGCTTCAATATTCCGCTGGATGAGTATCCGCGCCGTTGCGTCGAGCAGATCAAAGGCTGGAATAATATGCGTGAATCGTTGCTTGCCAACAGCAATATCGAGCATAAACGCAGTCATGAATACGCTTCCCATATTATGGAGGCCATTGAAACGGGCAAACCGTTCAAAATCGGCGGCAACGTTATGAACACCGGCTTGATTACCAACCTGCCGAAGGAAGCTTGCGTAGAGGTTCCGTGCCTTGTCGACCGCTCGGGCATCAATCCGACGTATGTCGGCGATCTGCCGCCGCAGCTGGCTGCTCTTAACCGCACGAACATTAATACGCAGCTGCTGACGATTGAAGCGGCGCTGACGCAGAAGAAAGAGCATATCTACCATGCCGCTATGCTGGATCCTCATACTTCGGCGGAGCTGTCCATGGATGATATTGTGGCTTTGTGCGACGATTTGATCGAGGCTCATGGGGATTGGCTGCCGGCATTTAAGTGATGCGGGGTGATCGATGGTGGGCGGGGGCAGGGAATGTAGCTCCTTCCGGTTGCTGTTGCGGCCCCGAATTTTGAATGAACTCGTATAACGAGTATTCGGGGCCACAAAGGCAAACGCTGCGCTCCTCCACGAGCTACATACCCTTTCCCTATCTATCGATCGCAACGCGATCAAAAACCGCACAAAGCGCGGTTTTGTAGGCATAATTAGGCCGCCCATGCATATCGGGGCGGCCTTGTTTTTATTGAGGGCCTGGATGGGCTCAGGCCGTCCCTAAAATAGCTCGGCTGCCCGGGTCATCGGGTAGCCTATTGTGGTATATATAGCAATGGATTGAGGGGAGGAATTGTACTCTGTAGGAGCGGAGCGTTCGCCTTTGCCATTTTAAAGCCTCGTATAATCGAGTTAGTTCAAGCTTTAAAAGGGCAACAGCAACCGGAAGAGATACAATTCTGAACCGAGATCGCCATGCGTCCTCAGGAAAGAACGAAACGTGAATCAATTGCGCCCCTCCTCCAGCTTTCCGAACGTTGCGTTACTTAGAAGCAGGTGAGGCTTTTTCTTGCTGGCGGTCTCGATCACTTCTTGAGCCAATGCCTCCGTTACAAAGTCGGGCTGTCTGATCATAAGGGTGTAGATGAGCTTGTCCTTATCGAGAACGGCCGCTTGTCTGGCCTCTTCCTCCAGATCCCATATACCCTCCAGCGGAAAAACGGAATAATCGTAATACCCCTCTGGCACAGCTCCTTTTTTTGGAAGCATTTTTACGGTGTAGGATAAGGAATAGAGTACTCCCACTGCTTCAACAAATTCCGAATGATTGGGGTTGCCTTTGCCATTTAGCATGAAATAGTTCATTGCGGGGACTTCGGCGACGGAAGGGACATTTTTGGGCAGATAAAGATGCTTGTCGTTCTTTTTCCACTCATATTTCATTTCAGAATACCTCCGGTCTTTTAAGGGTTGCTTACGCGTCCTGCCAGAAAAGTACGGATTACTTGCTCGGCCGTCTGCTCAAGCAGGATGGGGGCACGCTCCATCGCTTCCTGCAAGGCCATCGGCGTATTCATGATGCTATGCACGCTGCTGATACCTTCCGAGTACAGAACATCAATACCGGAGCCGACGGATCCGGCCAACGCAATCGCTGGAATTCCATGCTTCTTGGCCAGTTGGGCGACGCCCATCGGCGCTTTGCCGGAGGCGGTCTGGTGATCGATCCGGCCTTCACCGGTTATGACCAGATCCGCCCCGTGTAGATGCTCCTCCAGACGCACATGCTCCAAAACCACATCAATGCCGCGGCGGATGGAGGCGGGGAAGAAGGCCAGATAGGCGCCGCACAATCCGCCTGCTGCTCCTGCGCCGGGGCGATTGTGAAGTCGGATTCTCGTATTCGCTTCGATTAAATCAGCCCACACCGCCATCCCTTGCTCAAGCTGGTCTACCATCTCGGGAGACGCGCCTTTCTGGGGACCAAAGACGCGTGTAGCCCCTTGCTCCCCAATAAGCGGGTTTTGCACGTCAGTGGCGATAACAAAAGAAGATTCCGAAATGCGCGGATCCCATAAGCTGTCTTCAATCGTTGCGATATCCGCCAGGGCTCCTCCGCCAGGCGGTACGGGCATCCCATGCCGATCCAGCAGACGCATCCCTAGCGCCTGCAGCATGCCGGTTCCGCCGTCATTGGTGGCGCTGCCGCCTACGGTGAGCAGAAACCGCCGGCACCCAAGGTCCAGCGCATGGCGAATAAGCTCGCCTGTACCATAGGTTGTCGTCAGGGCTGGATTACGCTGCACCTCCGTTAGTAAGCAAAGGCCGGAAGCTTCCGCCATCTCAACCACGGCCGTCTGTCCGATTATTCCGTAAGAGGCATTAACGCTCGTCCCAAGCGGCCCGGTCACGTTAACGGTAATGCGTTCACCGCTGGTAGCGGCAAGCAGACTGTCAAGTGTTCCCTCACCGCCGTCAGCGATTGGAAGCTTAACGATATCGGCATCCGGCGCGCACCGCCAGATGCCCCGAGCAATGGCCTCTGCCACCGAAGCGGCGGACAAACTGCCTTTGAAAGAATCCGGTGCTATAACGATTTTCACGAGCAGCCATCTCCTTCTCCTTTATTGCTTTTATTATACCTGATTGCGTACTCACCGCGCCGAGTGGGGAAGAAATGTTCATTCGGTTCGCCAGCCCATACAGTAGCAGGTAAAATGCCTGCTAAAAAGGAGAGTAAGGCCGGCAGGGCCAGCCAACACCAGCAGTAGCAGGTAAAATGCCTGCTAAAGGGGAGCGACCGGCGTTGCGGGCCAATCTCCTCCCTCTGAGCATCGGATAAGCAAATCTCGACGCTCATGCATTATTAATCCTGATGCAAGAAATGGTATACTACGTGTAGAATCTGCATACGGCAGGGAGGAGCATTGCGAATATGGCACAAACAATAACGGTAGTTGGCTTGGGATCGGGCGATCCCGATCAATTAACGCTTGGCGTGTGGCGGAGGCTGCAGGAGGCGGAAGCCATTTATGTCCGCACGGAGCAGCATCCGGTGATGTCGCTTCTGCGGGAGCATCAGCTGGCTTACACGTCCTTTGACAGCGTTTATGAACAGCATGACACCTTTCCGGAGGTTTATGATACAATAGCGAATACGCTTGTCCGCAAGGCGCAGGAAGCATCCGCGCCAATTCTGTATGCCGTGCCGGGACATCCGATGGTAGCGGAGCGTACGGTGCAGCTGCTGCGCGAGCGCTGCTCGCCGGCTGGTATAACGCTCGAAATTATTGGCGGCGAAAGCTTCCTTGACCAAGCCTTTATCCGTCTTGGCATTGATCCGATCGAAGGCTTTGCGCTGCTTGATGCGGCCGAGCTGAAGGCGGCTCATGTTCAGCCGCGCGTACATACGATTATTGGGCAGGTCTATGATGCTTATACGGCATCCGATGTAAAACTTGCGCTGATGGAACGTTACCCGGATGACTACGAGGTTGTCGTCGGTCATGCGCTTGGAGTAACGGGCGAGGAACAGATCCTTAAGGTTCCGCTGTATGAACTCGACCGGACGCCGGGCTTCGGCAATCTGTCGCTGATTTGGGTACCCCGTACGGAAGAGGATGCCGTTCTTAACCGTACGTTCGACCGTCTGCATGAGATCGTTGCCATTCTGCGCAGCCCTGAAGGCTGTCCATGGGACCGCGAGCAGACGCATCAGTCCATCCGCAAGAATTTCATTGAAGAGCTGTATGAAGCGCTTGAAGCCATCGATAACGATGATCCCGACAATATGCGGGAGGAGTTTGGCGATGTGATCCTGCAGGTGATGCTGCACAGCCAGATGGAAGAGGAGACGGGAGCGTTCTCTGTCTATGACGTTATCGAAAGCCTGAACGAGAAGCTAATCTTCCGCCATCCGCATGTGTTCGGCGACCGCAGCGCCGGGGATGCCAGCGAAGCGCTTGGCAACTGGGAGCAGATGAAGGCGGAGGAGAAGAAGCGCAAAGGCGAAGCCGATGCCCGCAAGTCGCAGCTGGACGGCATTCCGAAGGATCTGCCGGCGCTTATGAAGGCCTACCAGCTTCAGAAGAAGGCGGCGAAGGTTGGCTTTGATTGGAAGGAGCTGGAGCCGGTTCTGACCAAAATAGAAGAGGAGCTTCGCGAGCTGCGCGAGGCGATAGATTCGAAGGATTCGGAAGAGCAGGCAGGAGAGCTGGGAGATTTGCTGTTTGCGGTTGTGAACGCTTCTCGCTTTATCCACGCGGATCCTGAAGAAGCACTCTCTCGAACCAATACAAAATTTAAGAGCCGATTCTCTTATATTGAGGAGCAGCTTCGTATAAACGGCAAAACTTTTGACCAGACTGATTTAACAGAAATGGATCGTTGGTGGGAGGAAGCGAAGCGACAATAGAGCCTCAAATTCGCCACAAATCGCAACATTTCTGCATCTTTCGGTAAATTTTTTTACTCGTGCAGCAGGATTTTTTTACAGACAAGCAGAATAAGTATCAACGTGTTTGTGTTTATGCTTAAAATTACCAAACAAACGGCAGTGCAGAATAGCAGCGCTGACCGAACAAAACAAGCGAATTGAATTTAGGAGGATATTAATAATGAACAAAACAGATCTGATCAACAACATTGCAACAAAAAGCGGTTTGACTAAACGTGACGTAGAATCCGTACTGAACGGCTTCCTTGGCGAAGTTACTGACGCTCTTGCAAGCGGAGATAAAGTACAACTGATCGGCTTCGGTACTTTCGAAACTCGTAAACGTTCCGGCCGCGTAGGCCGCAACCCGCAAACGGGTAAAGAAATCTCCATCCCAGAATCCAAAGTTCCTGCATTCAAAGCAGGCAACAAACTGAAAGACGCTATCAAGTAATTCATGCGTCTCGATAAATTCCTCAAAGTATCCCGGTTGATCAAGCGCCGTACGGTAGCAAAGGACGTGTCCGAGCAAGGACGCGTGTGGATCAACGGCCGTGAAGCGAAAGCCAGCAGCACGGTTAAAGCAGGGGATGAGCTTACGATCCAATACGGGCAGAAGACGGTAACCGTTCGTGTCGAACGAATTGCCGAGACGACCCGCAAGGATGAAGCCGGTGAGCTTTACACTTTGATCAAGGAAGAACAACGCCCGCGCGAGGACAACCTCGGCTGGTAAACAACAAAGAGCTGTCACCTTTCGTGGCAGCTCTTTTTTTCAATTCCAAGAGTTTATATTTGTTTCCTATAAGGACGGCTAAGCCGTTTCACCTTGATGCTCAGGAGGCAGACAGCCGTGATTCCAGCCATGACGAATTTGCCTGAAATCCGTCCGTCAAAAAGCGGAGGCGTATTAGGACTCACCTTTTCTCTCTTTGTTAAAAATGCCGCGGCACTGCTGCTTATTACGGCAATTACGATTGTGCCGGTTGAAATCATCGTCTGTTACGGTTTTTCTGACCTGTCTATCGATAATTTCCTCAAGGACATGATTATCTCTCAGCTTTTCCTAACCTTGCTGACCCCTGCTGTAGTTTACTACTTAATTGAGAGACTTCGGGGCGGCAAGGGCAGCGTGGCCGATGCTTACCGGTGGGGGCTCCGCAAGTGGCTGCGGATGATTATGTATAATTTTCTTCAAGGCGTTATTCTTTCCGCAGGTTTCCTGTTGTTCGTCATTCCGGGGTTGTTCATGTATGCAAGGCTTCTGCTGCTTCCCGCTGTCGTCTCGATCGAGAATACTTCCGTGACGAATCCGCTCGAGAGCAGCCGCAATATGGCCGTGGGGCAATTCTGGCGTTTTATCGGACTTGGCGCTGCCATAAATCTATTCAGCTTTTTCCTAGGTTGGGGCGCGAGCAAATGGCTTGTAGAATCGGGGAACATCAACGGGATTACGGTGACGGCGTATTACCTGTTCATAGATTGGGTATCGCTGATTGGAGTTACTCTATCTCTTGTTTTGTATCTTAAGATCAGAACGGAGCAAAATGCGGCGGCCGCTCAGGCTGCTGAAGAAGCTGCCGTCACGGCATAAACGGTCGTCTAAAGAAAAGAGCATTTCTCTCCGGAGAAGTGCTCTTTTTATTATAACAACAAATATATTAATGATATCATTAAATGTTTATTGTAAAACGATAAACGCTGTGGTACTTTAATGGTGACTTTTCACTTATGCAGAGGAGGGGCATACCCATGGAATTGCAGCCCTTATTGAATGCCGTCTGGATCCGCCGTATTTGGCAGCTTTTTATTTTTGGCTATCAGCAGGCCATGTCCTGTATTTTTCCGGTTATTATATTCGCGTCGCTCGCCTTAACCAAGGTTATATCCATACCCTACGTTCATCGTTACGATGTGCTTTTGCTGATCTGCCTGTTTGCCCAGGTTGGCATGGTGGTATTTAAACTGGAGACCGTCGACGAACTAAAAGTAATCTGCATGTTCCATACTATCGGATTGATGCTTGAGCTGTACAAAGTGCATATGGGCTCCTGGTCTTATCCGGGAGAAGGCTGGTCGAAGCTGTTTGGAGTGCCGCTCTACAGCGGATTTATGTACGCCAGCGTTGCGAGTTACATCTGCCAGGCATGGAGGAGGCTGTCGATCTCGGTATACGGTTGGCCGCGGCAGCGTTATGCCGTAATGGTCTGCGCGGCTATTTATTTGAATTTTTTTAGCCATCACTATTTGTGGGATTTGCGGTGGGTGCTGACGCTGCTTTTGATTATCGTCTTTTACCGGACGTCCTTTGCTTACAAGGTGGGGGGCAGGGAATATCGCATGCATGTTGTGCTGTCCTTCCTGCTTATCGGCTTCTTCATCTGGCTGGCGGAAAATATTTCGACGTTTATGGGAGCATGGGCTTATCCGGACCAGGAGCATGTCTGGCATATTGTCCACCTGGGAAAAATCAGCTCCTGGTTCCTGCTTGTTGTCATCAGCGTCATTATCGTAGCGCAGCTGAAGCGCGTAAAAAGCGCGAGGGATGGAGGCAATCCGGCGCTCTAGCGAAACCGAATATGAAAGAGTAGAATAGCCCTCCGCGGATGTTCTAAAGTTCGTCCAACCCCCATAAGCTAGTCTCAAGCTATGCTTTCGAAGTGGAGGGACGGGTCAATGGTTGAACAAAGCAAAGGGCAGAAGCGGCAGGAAGTCAAAATGCTGAATCGCAAGCTGCTCGAAATTACCGGCGTGCTAAATGTAGAAAGTTTTGACAGCGAAGAGTTTCTGCTCGATACCGAACTTGGCTTCCTGATGATAAAAGGGCAAAACCTGCATATCAAGCATCTCAATCTGGAGCAGAACCTGGTTGCCATCGAGGGGTATGTCCATTCACTCGCCTATTTGGACGCCAATACCTCTACCAAAACAAAAGGCTTATTCGGAAAGCTGTTTAAGTGACCTCCTTAAGCCTACAGTTTCTCACAATGGGGATGATGCTGCTGTCAGGCATCGGGATGGGCGTGATCTTCGACGGCTACCGGGTTGTGTCGAACGAATTGCGCTTTCCGCGGTGGACGCTGCCGGTACTCGATATGGTGTACTGGCTGGCCGCATCGCTCATTGTATTTCGTGTGCTGTACGCCAGCAACTACGGCGAGGTGCGGGCGTATGTATTCCTCGGCTTGCTTATTGGCGTGCTATGCTATTATTGGCTGCTGAGCAAACCGGTTATCCGTACGGTAAAATGGCTGATTGATGCGGTACGAGCCCTCATCCGGTTCACGCTGCGGACTTTTGACCTTCTAATTGTGAAGCCGATTGTTCTGTTGTACCGGTTTATCCGCGTCTTAATCGGATTTGGGACCGCACTCACTATTTTCCTGTTAAAAATTGTGCTACAATTGGTACGTCCGTTCTGGCTTTTGCTGCGTTTTCTGCTTGGTCCGCTTACACGCCCGCTATGGCGATGGCTTGGACCAAAGCTTTCCGGTCTGCAGCTCAAAGAAAGATGGGACAAGATCCTATCGGGTGTTATAAAATTATGGAAACGCCTGTTTTAATGTGTTACTCATTTTAGGAGGTTTACCGTTATGACGACTGCCACAGCCAATCAATCGACAGGGAACGCAGGATCCAAACGCCGTCTGCGCATATGGGCCATGTGCATCACTCTATTTTTGTGCTGGGCGGCGTATACCTTTATAGGTCAAATCAAGGATGCGCGTGCGACACAGGCGCAATTGACGGAGATCAAGAAACAGGTCGACGACTCCAATCTGCAGTCCAAGCAGCTTCAACAACAGATAGATCGGCTTAACGATCCGGAATATATCAGACAACTTGCAACGAAGGAACAAGGAATGGTAACACCTGGGGAACAGCAGATTCAGGTCATTAAATAGACGCTACAACGGGTGAACGTCTGTTGACCTTACTTTGACGATTCGGTTATAATCACGATAGTAACGCTATTTAGCTTAGGGAGGAACATTTTATTTTATGGCAATTGAAGTAGGAGCCAAGTTAGAAGGCAAAGTGACAGGCATAACGCATTTCGGAGCATTCGTTGATTTGTCCGGGGGTGTCACAGGGCTCGTTCACATCTCGGAAATTGCCGATAACTACGTCAAAGACGTGAAGGATCACCTGAAAATTGACGATGTTGTTAAAGTCAAAGTGATCAACGTTGATAAAGACGGTAAGATCGGACTTTCCATCAAACAGGCAGTTGACCGGCCTGAGGGCCAAGCAGCACCACAACGTGAACCACGTGCAGGCGGTGGCGGAGGTTTTAACCGTGGAGGCGGCGGCGGTCAAGATCGCGGTGGACGTCCTTTCAACAAGCAGTCGGCTGGCAGACCGTCTTACAACAAACCGTCATTCGAGGATAAAATGTCTCGCTTCCTGAAAGATAGCGAAGAACGTATCTCCTCCCTGAAGAAAAATACCGAAGGCAAACGCGGCGGACGCGGCGCTAAACGGGTCTAAGCTGGATTTTATACAATCATATGAGGGCAGAACCTAAACGGTTCTGCCTTTTTTACCGCAATGGACCATGAATATGGTCCATTCGGCGATAAAACCTACCGCTAAGCGCGGTCGCCCATCTTCGAATTGCTTCGATAAAGGTTTTCTCACCACATCCATTCGGCGATAAAACCTACCGCTAAGCGCGGTCGCCCATCTTCGAATTGCTTGGATAAAGATCATCCCGTACGGAGCGACAAACTTCCTCATAAAAAGAAGACTCCAGCAGCCCTAGGAAGCTGCTTAAGGAGTTCCACTACGCCTTTGCTGGCCGCAGATACAAGAAAAAGATGCCCTTTTAACGTTTTTCAACCCCTGCTATGCGCTTTTTTCAAAAAATATACCTCCTTTCAAAAAAAGTTTTAGCTTGTTTCCCCGATACTCTCTGCATTCCCGACAGCAGAAAACAAAGATTTCGCGGGAAGCCCACGGCGCGGCGCGACGGTTTTTGTTGAAGCGGCAGCAGTGCCAATAGTCACGTGTCAGGTTTAAAGCGAGGAATGACGCGGTTTTGATAGCGCTGACAATTTGTGGGCGGGCCATTTGGCTTTTGTCGGAAAAAACTTTGGTACGCCCACGGTAAACTGACAAACTTCATACGGACATGCTCCTATAATGAGAACCACAACAAAACGAATAGGTGGTGTTCGTATGAAAAAAGAAAACGTGATTATGTTTCCCGCAGGTGAACAACAGATGGGATGGGGACGTTCCATAATGGAGAAGGGGCGTGGATGGTTATCTTCGAGAAGGCTGGTCCAGCTGGTGCTGGCGAAGAAATGGACAATCATGCTCGTGGGGCTTGGCTTTCTGCTTGGAAGGGCGGTGATTCTGGAATCCCTGATGCCCTTCGCAGCGGCTTACTTTGCGGTCGTCTACTTTCTTCGAAAAGACGCGTTCGCCTGGACAGCCGTTTCGCTTGTGGCCGGGAGCTGGTTCGCGGTTACGCCCGCACCCTTATGGATCGGGATGGAGCTCGCCGTACTGTTCTTATTATTTAAAGGCCTGGAGGCTTACGAGAAGGCGGAGCTCGGGACTGCTCCCATACTCGTCTTTATCTCCACCTTACTTGTGCAGCTATTTGGACTCTTCATAGGAGACACGATGAGCTGGTATGGGTTCATGATGGTAGTGGTGGAGGCGGCGCTCAGCTTTGTGCTTACGCTTGTCTTTATTCAGGCCATACCGGTTCTGACCATGGCGAAGAAAACCGCCTCTCTCAAGAATGAAGAGATTATCTGCCTCATGATTCTGCTTGCCTCCGTTATGACCGGTGCGGTAGGCTGGCAAATTTACGGTCTGTCCGTTGAACATATTATGTCGCGCTTCCTGCTCTTATTGTTTGCCCTTGCAGGCGGAGCACCGCTTGGCGCCTGTGTCGGCGTGGTAGCCGGACTCATCCTTAGTCTCGCCGACTTTAACGCGGTTGTGCAAATGAGCCTGCTTGCTTTCGCGGGGCTGCTGGCCGGCCTTCTGCGCGAAGGAGGCAAAGCGGCGGTTGCCTTCGGCATGCTGCTCGGCACCTCAATCCTTGCCATCTACGTGGGAAGCGGATCGGACGTGATGACCTCGACATGGGAGTCGGTCACCGCGGCTGTCCTGCTTATGCTTACCCCAAAAATTATGATTAGAACCATCGCCCGCTATGTTCCGGGTACAAACGAGCATGCCAAGTCGCAGCATGAGTATGCCAAGCGCGTGCGCGATGTAACCGCGGAGCGGGTATCCCAATATTCGGAGGTGTTCCGCCAGCTCTCGAAGAGCTTTGGCCAGCTCAATAACACGGCGGGGGCCGTGAAGCAGGAGGAGGAGCTTAATCATTTCATGCAGGCGGTATCGGCGCGCAGCTGCGCGGACTGCCATAGGAACAAAGCTTGCTGGGAGGGCAAGTACTTTCAAACCTATCAAATGATGAAGGATATGATCTCGGCGGTCGACGAGGACCGCATCCCTACGCATAATATGCCGCGCACATGGGCGTCCCATTGCGTGAGGCCAGCACAGGTGCTTGGCATTATCGAGCAGGAGTACGAGCTTTATAAGAATGATATGCACTGGAAAAAACAAATATTCGATTCCCGCCAGCTTGTCGCGGATCAATTATCAGGCGTATCGCAGGTAATGGAGGACCTGGCGCATGAAATTAAAAGGGAGGGGCAGACCCTGCACCTGCAGGAAGAACAGATCCGTGAAGCATTGGAGGGACTAGGATTATCCATACAGGAAATTGAGGTTATTAATCTGGAAGAGGGGAATGTGGAAATCGAGCTGTATCACCACTTTGCCAGGGGCTACGATGAATGCCGCAAAATTATCGCTCCGCTCTTATCGGATATTCTGGGCGAGCATGTGGCCGTTAAATCCGAGAGACCAGCCGAGAAGAATGGTGAGCCAACCCTTGTCGTGTTTGGTTCAGCCAAGGAATTCGAGGTAGAGACAGGCATTGCCGGTGCCGCCAAAGGAGGCGATCTGCTGTCGGGAGACAGCTTCAGTATGCTCGAGCTTGGCAATGGCAAATTCGCCGTGGCCATTAGTGACGGCATGGGCAATGGAGAACGCGCGCGCCAGGAGAGCAGCGCAGCCCTGTCGATTTTGCAGCAGCTTCTGAAGTCCGGGATGGACGAGAAGCTTGCCATCAAATCCGTTAATTCAATCCTGCTTTTAAGGTCGCCGGATGAAGTGTTCGCGACCATTGACCTTGCGATGATTGATTTATATACAGCGAGGACGACCTTTATGAAGATTGGCTCGACGCCAAGCTTTATTAAACGAGGAAACGAGGTGATTCCGGTAACGGCAAATAATTTGCCGGTCGGTATTTTGCAGGATATTGAATTCGACCTGATCTCCATGCCGCTGCAGCCGGGTGACACGATCGTCATGATGAGCGACGGAATTTATGACGCGCCGGGACATGCGGTCAATAAGGAGATGTGGATGAAGAGAATTATTCAGGAGCTGAAGACCGATGAACCGCAGGAAATGGCCGATGCCTTGCTGGAGACCGTGGTGAGGTATCATGAGGGCGATATTAAAGACGATATGACGGTGCTTGTCGCAAAGATCGATAAGCATTTGCCGGAATGGGCGTCATTCCGCTGGCCGGGAATTAACCGGCTGGAGCGGCCGCGGACGGTTAGCTGAAGGAGGCAGATGACAAATGGGCGGATGCAGGCTCTTGGACTAAAGCGCGGCAGTTTGCGTTTTGGCCCAAGGGCTTTTTTGCATGGCTTAGCGCGAAAATAATTTTTCTTTGCGAAGGCTGCATAATTTCTCGGGAAATAGGGCAATCTAGCGGTTTATCCCTCGCTTCAAACGGCAAAACTAATAGGGAGGTTATGCTTGTTTTGAAGAGGAGGCAAGGAATAATGAAACAAATTTTGCTGGTGACGGACGGCTGCTCCAACGTAGGAATGAGTCCAGTTGTTGCGGCGGCGCATGCGAAGGCGGAAGGTATCGCGGTCAACGTGGTAGGTATTCTTGATTACGGCGATGTAGGAGAACTTGGTGCATCCGAAATAGAAGAGATTGCTCGTGCCGGAGGCGGCCTGAGCAGGCTTGTGAATATGCGGCAGCTGTCGCAGACGGTTCAAATGATGACGAGAAAAACGGCCGTTCAAACGATTCAGCTGGCCGTCCAAAAGGAATTGAAGCAGGTGCTTGGAAACGGCTCGATCGAGGCGCTCCCGCCCGAGAAGCGGAGCGAGGTCGTCCGGGTCATCGACGAGCTTGGCGAGACCTCCAAGCTGCAGGTTGCCCTGCTCATAGACGCAAGCGCCAGCATGAAGCCTAAGCTTCGCGCGGTGGAAGAAGCGATTCATGATCTTATGCTAAGCCTGCAGGCGCGCCAAGGGCAGAGCGAGATTGCCGTATTCCATTTTCCAAGCAGCAAGCATGGCGAGGACTGCAAGCTGGATCTGGACTGGACCGATAATCTGAAAGGCATTTCTTCCATATTTACAAAATTCCCTATGAGCGGAACGACGCCAACGGGGCCGGCCATGATGCAAGTCATTGATTTTTATCGGCAGGGGGATTATGGTAAGAAGAGCAGAAACGATGAAACGGATGGGATGATGAGTGACTACGTCGTTTAGGTTGAATCTCCGCCGCGGTGCCGTTGTAACGGGGAAATGGAAGCAGTCCCGTTACCGAGTCGAGCGGTTGCTTGGAGAGGGAGCGAACGGCAAGGTTTATCTCGTTCATGCTGACCGCGGCTGGTGTGCGTTAAAGGTAGGGATGGACGCCATTGATCTGCAGTCTGAGATCAATGTTCTGCAGGCTCTCGAGAAGCAGGACCGGAAGCAGACCTACCTCTTTGAAGTGGATGACCTGCTTGGACCGGATGGCAAAGAGTATCCTTTCTATATTATGAGATACGTGCGCGGCGTAACGATTTCCGACTTCCTGGAGAAAAGCGGGCCCGAGTGGTTCCCGCTCATTGGTCTTAACCTGCTTGGCAAGCTGTCCGAGCTTCACCGTAAGGGCTGGGTATTCGGCGATCTGAAGATCGACAATGTGCTG
Source organism: Paenibacillus sp. MMO-177 (assembly GCF_037147795.1). Taxonomy (NCBI): domain Bacteria; kingdom Bacillati; phylum Bacillota; class Bacilli; order Caryophanales; family Paenibacillaceae; genus Paenibacillus; species Paenibacillus sp. MMO-177. The sequence goes on from NZ_JBBCUR010000016.1 coordinate 46,033, forward strand.
GTTGCCGATTACGGATACGTAGAGCTTGTAGACTATGGCGGCGTTACCGCGATGGGCAAAGGAATCCGCCAGTTCACGGAAATTTATGACCGTGGCTTTTGGAATGCCGGGTCGCGTTCGGCCGATGCCAGATACGATCTATTCTCTTTCGCCGTGCTTTGCATCATGCTTCATGAGCCGAAGAAGCTTCACGCGCTGACGGGAGGGTTGCCGCAGATCCGTTCAACCGAAGAGCTGGAACGTTTAATTGGCGAGTGCAAGGGGTTGGCTCCCGTAGCGGGATGGCTGAAACAGGCGCTCAGCGGGCAATTCTTCGATGCTTCGGAAGGAGCGGAGGCCTGGCGGAGATTGCTGCACCGCAGGGATACGCGAGTTAAAAGCGCCAAGACGCCCGGATGGCTGAAGGGGCTTGCCGCTGTTTCCGCGGTTGTTCTAGGTATTTCGGTTTACTGGCTGCTTCGCAGTGGTATATAGGTAATATATAGAAGGAACATGTCATTAGAGGGGAATGGAGAGATACATACGCGTATGGAAACGGGGGACCATAAGCTGCTGACCGAGATGATGAAATACAGAGCAACCGAACAGCTATGGTCAATGGGCGACCGGATTGTGGCCGCCGTATCCGGCGGTCCCGATTCGATGGCTCTGCTGCATCTGCTCTGGCTGGCGGCCCGGCAGGAGCAGCTCGCGATTATTGCGGCCCATGTTAATCATGGCTTCCGCAAGGAGGCTTCCCGGCAGGAGGCGGAGATGGTGCGCCAATATGCGGAGAAGCTGGGCGTACCCTTCGAGATGATCGAGCTCGATATGCCCGCATACATAGAAGAAACGGGAATGAATGCGCAATCCGCGGCGCGGGAGAAGCGGTATGCTTTTTTACATAAAACCGCGGTAAAATACGGCGCGTCCGCCATAGCGCTTGCCCATCATGCAGATGACCAGGCGGAGACGGTGCTGATGCGCGTCATCCGCGGAGCGGGCTTAACCGGCCTTGCGGGAATGGCCGCAAAACGGCAAGAAAAAAACGTGGAACTTATTCGACCATTGCTTCGTATGAACAAGTCAGACATTGTGCGCTACTGCTCCGAGCAGGATATTCCGTATTGCCTCGACAGCAGCAACAATGAGAGATATTACTTCCGGAATGTCGTTCGGCTCGATGTTATTCCTTATCTTTCGCAATTTAACCCTCAGCTTACCCACTCGTTAAGGCGAATCGCCGACGTAGCGGGGGCGGAGGATGACTGGATGGAGCATGAAGCGCGGCGGATGTTCACATCGCTTGTAACGTTATCCGCGGATGAATGCAAGCTGAATACCGGTCAGCTGAACGGTCTTCATGTCGCTTTACAAAGAAGATTGATTAAACTAATATTAAATTATCTTTCGAAGGATGCAGAAATTGCCTCCTTTGACGCGATTGAGACGATGCGGCTTGCGGCAGCCCCTGCAGCCCCGAGTACCTGGCGATACGACGCGGGCTCGGGTGTTCGGTGCATCCGTGAGTATAGCAGCATCCGATGGGTGCGAGTGCTGAAGGCATCGGACATGTCCGAAGATGGCTATGCCTTTTCCATTTCCGGGGATTCGAAGTCGGTGCATATCACAGCCGGCGGAAGAGCGCTGCATATCGAGCGGCTGAAGCGGGGTGAAGCGGTAAGACCTGCGGGACGGAGCGAGGTTTGCTTTGATGCGGACCAGCTTGTTTTTCCGCTTACGATACGTAATCGGCAGCCTGGCGACCGAATTCAGGTTTTAGGATTAAATGGGTCCAAAAAAGTGCAAGATATGTTCGTTGACGAAAAGATCGCGCCATCCGAGCGTGAACGATATCCGCTGCTCGTTGACGCGGATAACCGCCTGCTCTGGATTCCGGGGATAAGACGTTCAAGCCATGCTCAAACCGGTCATGAGACAACGGACTTCCTGTTCATTCGAATGGAGAACGAATAAGAAGCACTGCTGTATTCATAATTATAAAGTGAAAGATATAGGAGGATTTACATTTTGTTGAACGATATTAAAGAGGTACTCTATGACGAAGGACAAATCAAGGCGAAGGTGAAGGAGCTTGGGGAAACGTTAAGCCGCGATTTCGACGGGCGTAATCCGCTCGTTATTTGCGTCCTCAAAGGCGCGTTTATTTTCATGTCCGACCTGGTCAAAGAGATGCCGATTAAACTTGAGCTCGACTTTATGGCGGTATCAAGCTACGGGGCTTCGACCAAATCGTCGGGCGTCGTAAAGATTATTAAAGATCTTGATGCTTCCGTAGAAGGGCGTGACGTCCTGATCGTCGAAGATATTATTGACAGCGGTCTGACGCTCAGCTACCTGATCGATGTGCTGGAACGCCGCAATGCCAAGTCGGTAACGGTTGCCACGCTGTTCGACAAGCCTGCGCGCCGTTCGGTTGATCTGGAGGCAGACTACACCGGGTTCTCGCTGCCGGATGAGTTTGTTGTCGGCTACGGCCTCGATTACGCAGAGAAATACCGCAACCTTCCGTTCATCGGCATTCTGAAGCCGGAAGTTTACGAGAAATAGAATTTGCGGTTAAACCGGCATGTCTCCCCTTACTCTTGGTTCTATTGAGATGGAAAGTCATGCTATGTTAAAATATTAAAAGCGTCTTGAGAGGAGGTAGGGGATGAATCGGATCATCCGTAATACTGGATTTTATTTGATCATCTTTTTAGTAACGGTTGGGATTATTCAGTTTATCAGCAGCCAAAATAATACTACCGTCGGAATTCGTTACGATCAGCTTCGCCAAGCGATCAGTTCCAATAACGTGGAAGAGCTGACCGTGAAGTACGATGGTTATACTTATTTGGTTTCAGGTAAATATAAAGAACCGCCTGCGGACTCCAAAAACGGAGAAAAGAACTTCTCCTCGCGTATCGGTCTAGAAGCGGGGCAGGATATTCTTGATGCAGAGAAGCAATACGGATTTAAGCTGAACTACAAGCCAATGGATACACCCAGCATCTGGCTTACGTTCCTTACTTCCATAATTCCGTTTGTGATCATATTTATTTTGTTCTTCTTCCTGATGAATCAAGCTCAGGGCGGCGGAGGCAAAGTGATGAACTTTGGCAAGAGCCGCGCAAGGCTGTACAACGAAGAGAAGAAGCGCATTACATTTGAGGACGTCGCAGGTGCCGACGAAGAGAAGCAGGAGCTTGTCGAAGTCGTCGACTTCTTGAAGGACCCTCGCAAATTCAACGTCGTGGGCGCGCGTATTCCGAAGGGCGTATTGCTTGTGGGTCCTCCGGGTACCGGTAAAACGCTCCTTGCCCGCGCGGTAGCCGGCGAGGCAGGCGTGCCGTTCTTCAGCATCTCCGGTTCGGATTTCGTGGAAATGTTCGTCGGTGTCGGCGCATCCCGTGTCCGCGACTTGTTCGAGAATGCGAAGAAAAACGCACCTTGTATCATCTTTATCGACGAGATCGATGCGGTTGGCCGTCAGCGCGGCGCCGGACTTGGCGGCGGACATGACGAACGCGAGCAAACGCTCAACCAATTGCTCGTTGAGATGGACGGCTTTGGTGCCAACGAGGGCATTATTATCGTCGCTGCGACCAACCGTCCGGATATTCTTGACCCGGCGCTTCTTCGTCCGGGACGCTTCGACCGTCAAATCACGGTTGACCGTCCAGACGTAAAAGGACGCGAAGCGGTACTGAAAGTCCATGCGCGCAACAAGCCGCTGGCAAAAGACGTGAAGCTAGACGTCATTGCGAAACGTACGACGGGCTTTACCGGCGCGGATCTCGAGAACCTGCTGAACGAAGCAGCGCTCCTTGCAGCCCGCCGCAACAAGAAAGACATTGCCATGCAAGAGGTTGACGAGGCGATTGACCGCGTAATCGTTGGTACGGAGAAGAAAAGCCGTGTCATCAGCGACCGCGAGAAACGGATTGTCGCTTACCACGAAGCTGGTCATACCATTGTCGGCTACTTCCTGGAGCATGCGGACATGGTACACAAAGTTACGATTATCCCTCGCGGCCGTGCCGGCGGTTACGTCATTATGCTTCCGAAGGAAGACCGTATGCTCGTAACGAAGCAAGAGCTGCTTGATAAAGTAACGGGTCTGCTTGGCGGACGCGTTGCGGAGGAGTTGTTTATCGGCGAGATTGGCACTGGCGCGTACAGCGACTTCAAGCAAGCGACCGGTATCGTCCGCAGCATGATTATGGAATACGGTATGAGCGACAAGCTTGGTCCGATGCAGTTCGGCCAATCGCAAGGCCAAGTATTCCTGGGCCGTGATCTTGGGCATGAGCAGAACTACTCCGATAAGATCGCTTACGAGATTGATCAGGAAATGCAATTCTTCATCAATGATTGCTACGCTCGCGCGAAGCAGTTGTTAACGGAGAAGAGCAGAGAAGTGCATCTGATCGCTCAAACGCTTCTTAAAGAAGAAACGCTCGAGCTTGAGCAAATCAAGAATTTGATCGAATCCGGTGATCTTGCAGGCGGAACCGAGCCTGCAGGTGAAGGCAGCGGTGCGGCGGAGTCCTCTTCCGAGCCAATCGTGGATACGATCGGCGGTGTGAAGGTTCGTATTCAAACCCGCGATGCAGGTGAGATTACACCTCCTGAACTGGACGAACAAAAACCAGATGACGAAGATCCAAACAAGGGATCTTAATAAGAAAACAGCTGTCCGAAGTTTGCCTCATAGCAAACGAAGGGCAGCTGTTTTTGTTTGGCGTTTGGGCTTTAGGGGTATTAACGAAGTGGCATATCCGGTTGATGTAAGATATTTGTCGGAAAATTCCAAATTTTACTCGCACAAATGTAAAATTATTAATGCGGTGTAAGGTGAACAAAATTTCTGTGTCAAATTAGTTGACATAATGTGATTGACGGCTGTTAGATTGTAATTATAATTAAGGAGAATAGTGGCGCTGGACATCAAGAATAATAAAGATAGTGCAATTGCCCTAAACACAAATAAAAGCAGGGGAGAGAACAGGTATGAAGAAACAAGTTGGTTTAATGCTAATGATCATCCTGGCGTTGACATTTGTCTTGTCCGCATGCGGAAGCAAGAGTCATGACAACACCAATAACTCTAACAAAGGCAGCAACGAAGGTGCCGCATCCCCGGGAACTTCTGGAGCAGCCTCCAAACTGAAGATCGGTATGGCGACTGACGTTGGCGGCGTTAACGACAAATCCTTTAACCAAAGCGCTTGGGAAGCTCTGAAAAAAGTAACGGCTGATACCGGCGCTGAAACGAAATATCTTGAATCTAAAGGCGATGCCGACATGGAGCCGAACCTAAAGGCTTTCGTATCGGAGAAATATGATCTGACTTGGGGTATCGGCTTCCTGTTTACGGATGCGATGACCAAAGTAGCGACAGAAAATCCAAACTCCAAATTCGCGCTTATCGATGCCGAAGTGGACCTGCCTAACGTTGAATCCGTATCTTTCGCGGAGAATGAAGGCTCGTTCCTCGTTGGTGTTGTTGCCGGTCTGATGACAAAAACGAACAAAATCGGTTTTGTAGGCGGCATGGAAATTCCGGTTATCAAAAAGTTCGAAGCCGGCTTTAAAGCGGGCGTAGAAGCGGTTAATCCTGAAGCTGCGAAAAATATGAAAATTAACTATGTAGGCGACTTCTCCAAGCCTGACCTTGGCAAGCAAGCGGCTGCAACGATGTATGACGCTGGCGTTGACATCATCTTCCACGCATCCGGCGCATCCGGCAATGGCGTCTTCAACGAAGCAAAATCCCGTAAAGACGCTGGCAAAGACGTATGGGTTATCGGCGTAGACAAAGACCAATCGCTTGAATTCGGCGACGCAATTACACTGACTTCGATGATGAAGGGTGTGGAAGCGGCTGTATATAAAGTTTCAACGGATCTGATTAACGGTACATGGCAAGGCGGTAAAGTGGTTACGCTTGGTCTGAAAGACAACGGCGTAGGTTTGCCTGAGACTTCGACGAAAAACGTTCCGGCTGACGTTCTTGCGAAAGTGGATGAATTCAAACAAAAAATCATCAGCGGCGAGATTACAGTACCAGTCAAATAATTTTCCTTGCGAAAATAATTTGATGTCGCTGTGTCAAGGCAAGGCCGGCAGGAAGCCGGTCTTGTCCTTTTTTGCCATACAGGTAGAAACCCCGGGGGGATGATGGAAGAATGGACCGGAGCACAACGGCTGTTGAACTAAAAGGAATAACAAAACGTTTTCCAGGGTTAGTGGCCAATGACAACATCAATTTTGAACTGAAAAAAGGCGAGATTCATGCCCTGCTCGGCGAGAACGGGGCGGGCAAATCGACGCTGATGAATATTCTGTTCGGCTTGTATCAGCCGGAAGAAGGCGAGATTTGGGTTAACGGCAACAAGACCGTCATTGACGGTGCGGGTAAAGCAATTGAACTTGGGATCGGCATGGTCCATCAGCATTTCAAGCTTGTGCAGCCGTTTACGGTTGCGGAAAATATCGTGCTCGGCAACGAGCCGTCGAAATTTGGATTTCTGAAATATAGACAAGCAAATCAGAGAGTTCGGGAGCTCTCCGAACGTTACGGATTGAAAGTAGATCCGCAGATGCGGATTCAAGATATTACAGTCGGCATGCAGCAGCGGGTAGAGATTCTGAAGACCCTGTACCGCGGTGCCGATATTCTCATCTTCGATGAGCCAACGGCCGTACTTACGGTTCAGGAAATCGAAGAGCTGATTGAAATTTTGCGCAACCTGTCCGCAGAGGGCAAGTCGATTATTCTGATTACCCATAAGCTGAAGGAAGTTATGGCGTTGGCTGATACGGTAACCGTTATCCGAAGAGGCAAGGTTATTCGTACCCTTCCAACCTCGGAAACAAACGAACGGCATTTGGCCGAGTTGATGGTCGGAAGAGACGTCACCTTCGAAGTCGAGAAATCGAAACAGGAGCCTGGCGATATTGTGCTGTCCGTTGATTCGCTGCGTATGAAAGGCGATCAAGGCAAGCAGGCTCTCAATGGTATAAGCTTTGAGGTTCGGGCTGGCGAGATTCTCGGTATCGCGGGGGTTGACGGCAATGGCCAAAGCGAGCTTATTTACGCGATTACGGGGATGCGCGGCGTGAATGATGGAAGCGTAACCCTGAACGGCAAGGATATAACGAACCGAACGCCGCGCGAAGTGTCGCTAGCCGGTGTGAGTCATATTCCGGAGGACCGGCATAAGCATGGACTCGTCCTTGACTTTACCTTGAGCGAGAACATGATTCTCGGCAGCTATTTCGATCCTCAATTCGGCAAGAATGGCTTTATCGACTTTAAGGCAATGGACATGCTGGCCGATAAGCTGGTCAACGAGTTTGATGTCCGCGGCTCCGGTATCCATGCGAAAGCGCGATCGCTTTCCGGCGGCAACCAACAAAAGGCGATTATCGCCCGCGAGCTCTGGAAAAACCCGGACCTGCTTATTGCGGTTCAGCCGACACGCGGCCTTGATATCGGCGCAATTGAATACGTGCATAAGCGTCTGGTCGAAGCGCGCAATCAAGGCAAAGCGATTCTTCTCGTTTCTTTTGAGCTGGATGAGCTTTATTCCTTGTCCGACCGGATTGCGGTTATGTACGAAGGACGTTTAATGGGCGAAGTGGATGCCGATCATCGCGATGATCAGCAGCTTGGCCTCATGATGGCGGGCGATGCATCCGCTGCCGCTACAGCAGAAGGGAGGAAGTAGAGCGAAATGAACACGATGAGAAAAATATTCGACAAGTCTTCCTTCCTCGTGCCGCTTGTGGCGATCATCCTTGGTCTCATCTGCGGTGCGCTTGCGATGCTTGCGGGCGGTTATGATCCTTGGATGGCTTATACCGCTTTGGTGAAGAAGCTGTTCGGCAGTCCTTACGATATCGGTGAAGCGATTCGCGCGATTACGCCGCTTATCTTTACCGGTATTTCGGTAGCCTTCGCTTTCCGTACGGGCCTCTTCAACATCGGTGCCGACGGTCAGTTTCTGATGGGGATGACGGGCGCAACGATTATCGGGGTAACGCTGGATCTGCCATGGTATATCCATGCGCCGCTTGCGATTATCGTAGGCGGGTTGTTTGGCGGGTTGTGGGCGGCGCTCGCCGGTTACTTGAAGGCAGCGCGAGGCGTAAACGAGGTTATCTCCTCCATTATGCTGAACTGGATTGCCCTCTTCCTGTCCAACTATATCGTAGGTACGTATCTCGTCATGGAAGGCCAGCAGAAATCGAAGCCGGTTCATGAATCGGCGCTTGTATCGATCAAGTGGCTGTCCGAAAGCATGGGCAATGCCCGTATGCATTGGGGAACGCTGTTTGCGATCATCGGCTTGATTGTGTTTTATGTCATCTTGTGGCGTACGAAAAAAGGCTATGAGCTTCGCGCGGTTGGCCTTAATCCGAATGCAGCTCTGTATGCGGGGATGAACGTTAACCGCACGATCATTACTTCGATGTTTATTAGCGGTGTGTTTGCCGGACTTGGCGGCGTATTCGAGATTCTCGGCGTCTTTGGTTACCAGACGGTTATGGCCGCATCATGGGGTTATGGCTTTGACGGCATCGCCGTTGCCCTGCTTGGCGGCAATACGCCAATCGGCGTGTTCCTTGGCGCCGTGCTGTTTGGCGGATTGAGCTACGGCTCGGCCGGCATGAGCTTCGGAGCGAATGTGCCTCCCGAGATTGTAAGGATCGTTATCGGATCCATTATCTTCTTTGTCGCTTCGCATGGTCTCGTGAAGTTCTTCCTGAAGCCGTTTATGGCTCGCCGCTCGAATAAAGGCAAATCGGAAGGAGGCAGTGCCCTGTGAACGCACTAGATACAATCGGACAATTAATAAGCATAACGCTTGTCTTCTCCACCGCTTTGATCTTCACCGGACTAGGCGGCGTGTTCTCGGAGCGGTCGGGTGTTGTGAACATCGGTCTTGAGGGACTTATGATCGCAGGCGCTTTCGGGGCTGCCGTATTTACCGATCAAGCCATTCAGGGCGGTATGAAGCATGGCGCTCCATGGATTGGACTGCTTGCCGGTCTGGTTCTTGGACTTGTGGTGTCTTTGCTGCATGCGGTTGCCACGATAACGTTTAAAGCCGACCAGACCATTGTAGGCGTCGTTATTAATATCCTGGCAGCGGGCCTTGCCATTTATCTGACGAAAAGCCTGTATGAAGGCTCCGGACAAACAACAACGCTGGAATATGTATTTAATCCGGTTGCGATTCCGGGACTATCGGATATTCCTTTGCTCGGCAAAGGTATTTTCACCGCTTACCCAACCACTTATATTGTGATCGGGGTAGTTATTCTCAGCTATATCGTTTTGTACCGCACAACCTTTGGCCTCCGTCTCCGTGCGGTGGGCGAGCATCCAAGCTCGGCCGATACGGTTGGCATCAGCGTAACGAAGTACCGTTATATCGGCGTTATGCTAAGCGGCGCTTTGGCCGGTCTTGGCGGAGCAACGATTGCTCTGACAACAACAAGCAACTTTGCCCATAACACGATTTCCGGGCAGGGCTTTATCGCGATTGCTGCCGTGATCTTCGGCAAATGGAATCCGCTTGGCGTTGCCGGCGCCGCGATCTTCTTCGGGATGGCGCAGGCGCTCCGCAACTGGGCCCAGCTGTTCGAATGGTCGCATCATATTCCGAATGAATTTTTCTATATGCTGCCATACCTGCTGACGCTTCTTGTGCTTGCGGGCGCGGTGGGACGCTCGGCGGCGCCAGGCGCCCTTGGCGAGCCGTACGACCCGGCGAAAAGGTAGCGGAATCCACTTGCAGCAGCTGTTTATGCCCTCTTCTCCGCCTTATGCAAAATTTGCTGCGGAGAAGAGGTTTTTTATTGCCTAAATACATTGACAGCATCCTGCGCCTGGAGTAAATTAAACCTTAACAAAAGAATCACAAATCGGCCATTGACTTTGAAATAGTTTGTGCATCAATTCACAAAGTCTGGATAGCCATAATCGGAATGGGCCTTATCGCCCATCCCTCATAAGAGGAGAGGATCAACTGTGGAAGCACTGGCGCTGGAACGCAAGGCGGAACAGAATCGAGAACTGCGTGAAAGGCTCATGCAATTGAAGAAGGAACGCAATGCCATCATTCTTGCCCATTATTATCAACGAGATGAAATTCAAGAGGTGGCCGATTTCCGCGGGGACTCGTTCCTGCTTGCGCAAAAGGCTGCACAAACCGACGCGGACGTTATTGTTTTTTGCGGCGTTCATTTTATGGGAGAAAGCGCGAAAATTCTGGCTCCTAATAAAACCGTAATTATTCCCGACGAACGTGCCGGCTGCCCGATGGCCGACATGGTTAACGTGGACGGACTGCGCAAGCTGAAGGCGCAGCATCCGAACGCGACCGTCGTTACGTATATTAACTCTTCCGCAGAGATCAAGGCGGAGACGGATATTTGCTGTACCTCGGCCAACGCCGTTAAAGTGGTGAACTCGGTTGAAAGCGATGAAGTGATCTGGGTACCGGACAAGAACCTTGGCCATTACGTGCAGCAGAACACCGACAAGAAAATGATTATCTGGGAAGGCTACTGCAACACCCATGATATGCTCACCGTGAAAGACGTTGAAGAAATGAAAGCGAAATATCCGAATGCTCAATTCGTTGTGCATCCGGAATGCCGTCCCGAGGTTGTGGAGCTTGGCGATTTCGTCGGCAGTACAACGGCGATTATTAAATATTGCAAGGAATCGGATTGCCAGGAGTTTATCGTCGGCACGGAAGACGGTACCGGCTACCAGCTTCGTCTGGACAGCCCGAACAAGACATTCCATTTTGCATCCAAATATTTGGTTTGCCCGAACATGAAAGTGAACAACTTGAAAAAGCTGGTGAAATGCCTGGAAACCATGCAGCCTCAAATTTACGTTCCTGATCATGTTGCGGACGAAGCCCGTAAGTCCCTGGAGCGCATGTTACTCGTTAAATAGGAGGAGCATGCGCTACTCCTATGCTTGGAGGCGCATTACGAAGATGATGATACCAAGATATCTTGTTGATCTGTCGCTCGAGGACTTGCCGGTAATAGAGAAGGACGTAATTGTAATCGGGGCCGGCATCGCCGGTCTTTTTACCGCACTTCGGGCAAGCGAGAATAAACAGTCTGTCTTAATGATTACGAAAAAATCACTGCTCGACAGCAATACGCGTTACGCGCAGGGCGGTATCGCGGCCGTAATTTCGGATGAGGATTCCCCGGCTTACCACCGTGAGGATACGCTTATTGCAGGGGCTGGCCTCTGCTCCGAGGACGCCGTTAACGTTCTGGTTCATGAAGGACCGGAAGGCGTTAACAATCTGATCAGCATGGGGACGCAGTTCGATTTGGAGAATGGTGAATTCGCGCTGACCAAGGAAGGCGCGCACAGCCAGCGCCGAATCCTTCATGCGAATGGAGATGCGACGGGCTATGAAATCGTGCGTGCCCTTTCGGAGAAGGCAACGGCCGACCCGGGCATTGACGTATGGGACGATCATTTCGTGATCGATCTTGTCACGCAGGACGGCGAATGCTGCGGAGCGATCGTACAGAAGCCGGACGGACAACGCTTGCATGTGCGCGGCAAAGCCACGATTCTGTGCTCCGGCGGGACGGGCCAATTATACCGGTACACAACAAATCCGGATGTGGCAACCGGCGACGGCATTGCGATGGCTTATCGGGCGGGTGCTCTCATTCAGGATATGGAGTTTGTGCAATTCCATCCGACCTCGCTATGTTATCCGGGTGCCCCTCGCTTCTTGATCTCGGAGGCTGTTCGCGGAGAAGGCGCTTTTCTGCGCAATATCCGGGGCGAACGGTTTATGGAGCGTTATCATCACCAGCTGGAGCTGGCGCCGCGCGATGTCGTGGCACGCGCTATTGTAAGCGAGATGGAAGAGACGAAGTCAACCTTCGTCTATTTGGATATCACGCATGAATCGCCGGAAATGGTGAAGCACCGCTTCCCTACTATTTATGAATTTTGCCTGCAATACGGATTGGATTTGACAACCGACTGGATTCCGGTTGCGCCGGCTGCCCATTATATGATGGGCGGAGTCAAAACCGATCTGTTCGGGGAAACCAATATAAGAAGACTGTTTGCATGCGGAGAAGTATCCTCTACCGGCGTCCACGGGGCGAACCGCCTTGCGAGCAATTCGCTGTCCGAAGCGATTGTGTTCGGCAAACGGATTGTAGACAGCATTATGAAGCTGCCGGAGCTGGAGACGAAGCCTGTTATTGAAAGGAATCAGCCGCGCAGCAGTGCGCCTATGCAGGCGGTAGTCGAGAAAAGGCTGAAGCTGCAGAAGGTGATGGTACGGTATGCCGGGCTTCGTCGCGATGCGCACGGTCTTGAGAGAGGACTGGAGGAATTGAAGCGGCAGCTGCCCTTCTTCCAATCCGTTCTGACCAAGCGCGAGGAATACGAGTTCGCAAACCTGCTGACCTGCGCGATTCTGACCACCGAATCCGCGCTTCAGAGGGAAGAAAGCCGCGGCGGGCATTACCGGGAGGACTTTCCGGAGAAGAATGACCAGGTATGGCGCAAGCATACCGTGATGCACCGGCTGCAAGGAACGACGGAGGAGCGAATTATTCATGTTTGATACAACATTCGGCACTTATAACCATGCCCTGCGCGAGCAAATCCGCAGCTGGCTTGCTGAAGATATCGGCAGCGGCGATATTACGACGGCAACAACCATTCCGATTGGCTCGCAGTCTACGGCGGTGATCCATGTGAAGGAGAGCGGGATTATTGCCGGCCTTCCGGTAGCGCAAATCGTTTTCGAGATCGTGGATCCGTCGCTTCGGTTCGAAGCAAAAGCGAAAGACGGCGATTACGTGGAGAAGGGTACGGTCATCGCAACCGTGGAAGGCAGTACCCATAGCCTGCTTACCGGCGAGCGTCTGGCGCTTAACCTGATGCAGCGTCTGTCCGGCATCGCAACAAAGACGAATGCTTTCGTTACGGCGCTGGAAGGCTTGCCCGTCCGTCTTGTGGATACGCGCAAAACAACGCCGGGCCACCGGATGCTGGAGAAGTACGCGGTCCGCGTTGGCGGAGGAGCAAATCACCGTTTTGGTTTATATGACGCCGTAATGATCAAAGATAATCATATCAAGGGCGCGGGCGGAATCCGCCAAGCTGTTGAAGCATCCCGCGCGGCGATTCCACATACAATGAAGATCGAGGTAGAGGCCGAGTCTCTGGAGCAGGTAGAAGAAGCATTGGCATGCGGAACAGATATTATTATGCTGGATAATATGGCGCCGGCTCTTATGACGGAGGCGGTAAGCCTCATCAAGTCCCGCTCGCCTCATGTTATAGTAGAAGCATCGGGCAATGTTCGTCTGGATACGGTTCGCGGCATAGCAGCCTGCGGCGTTGATGTCATCTCCGTCGGCGGCTTGACCTATTCGTTTAATGCCCTTGACATCAGTCTGGATTTGAATGAGAAAAAAGGAGGCGCGCGGGCGTGATTTTAGTAATCGATGTGGGCAACACAAACATCGTTCTGGGCGTCTATAAAGGCAAGGAACTGCTGCATCATTGGCGGCTCAGCACGAACCGCTCGGCGACCGTTGACGAATACGGCATGAACATTCATAATCTGTTCCACTATGCGGGGATCCGGATGGAGCAGATCGAAGGCGTTATTATCTCCTCGGTTGTTCCGCCGCTCATGCGTGCCTTGGAACAGCTTTGCATGAAATATTTGCGCAAGACGCCGCTTGTCGTTGGTCCCGGCATTAAAACAGGGCTTAATATCCGCTACGAGAATCCGCGCGAGGTTGGTGCGGACCGGATCGTGAATTCCGTTGCCGGTATTGTGAAATATGGCGCGCCGCTTATCGTTGTTGATTTCGGCACGGCCACAACGTTTGACTATATTGATGCCTCGGGGAGCTACCTGGGCGGAGCGATTGTACCCGGCATTGGCATTTCCACGGAAGCTTTGTACCAGCGTGCGGCCAAGCTGCCGCGTATTGAACTGGTTAAGCCAAAGAGCGTCATCGGCCGCAATCCCGTTACGTCCATGCAAGCCGGTATTATCTACGGCTATGCCGGACAAGTTGACGGTATCGTAAACCGGATTAGAAAAGAGTTTCAAGTAAGCCCCCGCGTTGTGGCAACGGGAGGGCTGGCGGAGTTAATTAGCACGGAATCGGAAACGATAGAAGAAGTCGATCCACTTCTGACGTTGGAAGGATTGCGCATTATTTACGAACGAAATCAGGAGGGATAACCATGGAGCAGTTACCAGACGTACTCGTCCGGGGTACGGCGTGGGGAGGTAAAATCCGCGTCTTTGCAGCCTGCACAACACAGCTTGTAAACGAGCTTCAGCAGCGTCATCAGACATTGCCGACAGCAACCGCAGCCTTCGGGCGCACGGCAACCGCAGCCGCAATTATGGGAGCCATGCTGAAGGGCGAGGAGCAGCTGACGGTAAAAGTAAAAGGCGACGGTCCAATCGGCCAAATCGTGGTTGACGCGAATGCGCACGGCGAGGTGCGCGGATATGTCGATAACCCGGATGTTCTGCTGCCAAGCAACGAGCACGGGAAGATTGACGTTGCCGGCGGAGTTGGCCGGAACGGTTATCTTCACATTATCAAGGATCTTGGCCTCAAGGATCCTTACCTCGGCAGCGTACCTATTATTTCGGGCGAGCTGGGCGAGGATTTCACCTATTACTTTGCCGTATCCGAACAGACGCCTTCCGCAGTTGGACTTGGCGTGCTTGTTGAGCCGGATGGAAGAGTTACTCATGCAGGCGGCTTTATTTTGCAGCTTCTGCCCGGCCTTACGGATGAGGAGATTACCCGTCTTGAGCAGACTATCGGTTCCATTCCGCATGTGACGCAGCTGATGGAGCAGGGCGAAACGCCGGAGGGCATCCTCCGCAGGCTGGTAGGCGACGATCTGCAAATCCATGATTCGCTGGAGCTGAAGTTCCAATGCAAATGCTCGCGGGATCGGGTGGAGCAGACACTGATCAGCCTCGGGGCATCGGAGCTGGAGCAGATTATTGAGGAAGACGGCAAGGCAGAGGTAGTCTGCCATTATTGCAATGAGGCTTACACGTTTGACCGGGAACAGCTGCAAGAGCTGCTTGACCAGGCGAAGCCAAAGCTAGTGCAATAACGCCGGGGGCATTCACGGAAATGAAGAAATACGGGGTATTAAAAGCGGTTGTTGTTCTTCAAGCGATCTGTATGATCGTACTAAGCGTGGCGGTTATTGTGAAGCTGTCTCCGTTCTCGGACGATTCCGACAAGCATGATCCCGATTCGGAGACAAAAGCGCAAGCCGGGGATACGCCAAGCGAATCTGATCACGCACGCAGCGAAGGCATCGCTGCAATGGTAGGCGGGTTCCCGATTACGGCTGCGGAGCTGGCAGAGCAGCTTAAGCGGCAGTATGGCGATAATGTGCTGCGGACCATGATGGTTCACAAGGCGATTGATTTGGAAGCAGAGGCCCAGCAGTTAAGCCTGTCCTCCGAGGAAGAGGAAAGGGAGCTTGCCGCTATGATGGACGGCTATGATAACGAGGACGTTTTTTATGAAGTGATGAAAGAACAGCTTGGCATGACGAAGAGTGACGTGGAGGAAGACGTAAAGTACCGTCTGCTGCTCGAGAAGATTGCCATATTAACCGTTAATCTGTCCGAAGCGGAGATCGAGAATTACATAGCGTCTCATTCGGAGCAGTTCTCGGACCGGCTAAGGCTTCATATACAGTGGATTGTCACCGATACGAAGAAGGAAGCGGACGAAGTGCTCGATAAGCTTTCGGACGGCGATTCGTTCGAGCAGCTTGCGCTCGAGTATTCGAAGGATGCCAATACATCGAATGCGGGCGGCGACCTGGGTCTTATCGATTCGGACGATCCGTTCTACGATGCCGGTATGCTGGAGGAAGCGAGCAGGCTGCAAACCGGGGAGTCAACCGGACCCATTAAGGTTCCGGAAGGCTATGCGGTTATACGCGTGATGGAGCGGCAGAAAACAGAGGGTCTGACCGGCCATGTCCTGTACGATACCGCCCGCAAGGAGCTGGCACTGTCCAAGGCCAAGCCGCTTAATGAGATCGAGGATGATTTGCTCAAGAAATACAACGCGGAGATTACCCCTTAGGAGCACTTATCTATTATATGATATGGAAGCCGCCGGACTGGGCGGCTTCTGCCTTTTCCTGTCAATTCAAGAAAGAAACTATTGACAACGGACACGAGAGATTGATAAGATGTTAGTAGTGAAAAACCAACTGAATTAGTCGGAATAAGGGAGGCAATTATTCTCATGGCTAGAATCGTTAACAGCGTAACTGAACTTATTGGTGATACACCGCTTGTTCGTTTGAACCGTCTTGTACCGGAAGACAGCGCGGAAATCTATGTGAAGCTTGAGTACCAGAATCCGGGCGCAAGCGTTAAAGACCGTATCGCGATCAGCATGATCGAAGTAGCGGAGCAAGAAGGCGTCTTGAAGCCTGGCGATACAATCGTTGAACCTACAAGCGGCAACACGGGTATCGGTCTTGCTATGGTAGCGGCGGCAAAAGGCTACAAAGCGATCCTCGTAATGCCAGAAACAATGAGTATCGAGCGCCGCAACCTGCTTCGCGCTTACGGTGCTGAGCTTGTTCTGACTCCAGGATCCGAAGGCATGAACGGCGCCGTTCGCAAAGCGGAAGAGCTGGCGAAAGAGAACCCGTCCTACTTCATCCCGCAACAGTTCAAGAACCAAGCTAACGTAAAAGTACACCGCGAAACAACAGGTCCGGAAATCGTAGAAGCGATTAACTCGCTTGACGGCAAGCTGGACGCTTTTGTTGCCGGTATCGGTACTGGCGGTACGATCTCGGGTACGGGCGAAGTACTGAAGAAGAACTTCGAAGGTATCAAGATTTACGCGGTTGAGCCTGCTGCATCCCCGATCCTGTCGGGCGGCAACCCAGGTCCTCACAAAATCCAAGGTATCGGCGCCAACTTCGTGCCGGATATCCTGAACCGTGAGATCTACGACGCCGTTATTACCGTTGAGAACGAAGAAGCTTTCGAATATGCACGCCGTGCTGCGAAAGAAGAAGGTATCCTGTGCGGGATTTCTTCCGGCGCTGCGATCTTTGCTGCTCTGAAAGTAGCGAAAGAGCTCGGTAAAGGCAAACGCGTCATTGCCGTTGTTCCTTCGAACGGCGAACGTTACCTGTCCACGCCTCTGTTCAACTTCGAGAACTAATATGTCTCCTATAAGTCCCCCGTTCCTAAGAACGGGGGCTTTTTGACGTTTGTTGAGGCTTTTTGTATACTTAGCAAATCATACCTGATCGGAGGGAATTGACATGTTCACCGCACTAGGGCAGTGGGCTTTATGGCAGGCAGAGCGCAAATACACCACCTTGCCGCTGCTGAAGCGCATTTCGCTTCATACCATTACGGTGGATTCATGGGAGTCGGCATGGAGCGCGGCTTCCCCGCATGCATTCGTATTGGAAAGCGGCAAGGATGGACGTTATACCTATTTGGGGCTGCATCCGGAAGGGGTTATCCGCGGCAAAGGATACAATGCCCATTCATCGGAATGGGACCGGGAGGGACAAGTCCTATCGGGGCAGCGCTGGGAGGGCAAGCCGCTGGAGGTTGTTCGGCGCTGGATGGAGCCGCACCGTTCCCCTAAACTTGCGGACGGTCCTAAGTGGACGGGAGGCTGCGTAGGCTTTTGGAGCTATGATGTGATTCGCTCTATCGAGCGGCTGCCCGAGCTTGCGGCAGATGATACGGGACTTCCGGACTATCTGTTCCTGCGAATGAACCGGATCTGGATTGTGGATCAACAGGAGAAGATGCTGTACTGCGCGGTCCACACGGCGGTTACCGGCGAAGAAAGCGAAGCCCAGCTGCAAGCGAAGTACGACGAGGCGGTTGTACAAGCGGAGGAGATGGCTTTATTCTGGCAGCAGCATATTCAGCTTCAGGATGGAGAGGCGTCTGTCGTACGCGAGAAGCGCAGACAATTCACGGCAAGCGACAGCCTTCACATTGACGTAGAGTCGGTAGAAGGCATCACCTCCCCATTCCGGAAGGAAGCCTTTATGGAGGCAGTTCGACGGATCCAGCGGTATATCAGCCAGGGCGACGTATTCCAGGTGAACCTGTCGCAGCGGCAGAGCCGGAAGGTCAGCTCCTCGCCGGAGGAGCTGTACGAATGGCTGCGTATTTTTAATCCGTCGCCTTATATGGGCTTTCTACGCTGTCCGGACTTCCAGCTGGTCTCCGCCTCTCCGGAGCTTCTCGTCGAGCAGAACGGCGACAAGCTGGCTACCCGCCCGATTGCGGGCACGCGCCGCCGGGGCCGCTCGGAGGAAGAAGACCGCGAGATGGCGGAGGAGCTCCGTACAAGCGAGAAGGAACGGGCCGAGCATATTATGCTGGTTGACCTGGAGCGTAACGATCTTGGACGGATATCGGAATTCGGAACCGTTAAAGTGGAAGAGCTTATGGTCATCGAATATTATTCCCATGTGATGCATCTGGTCTCGCAGGTGGAAGGACGCCTCGCGGAAGGGAAGGATGCCTTTGACGTCATCGCCGCTACATTCCCTGGCGGAACGATTACCGGCGCGCCGAAGATCCGGACCATGGAAATCATCGAGGAGCTTGAGCCCGTGCGGCGCGGGGCCTATACGGGATCGCTCGGATGGATTGACTATAATGGCGATATGGAATTTAATATAATAATAAGAACGATGGCGGTGAAGGACGGTATCGTTAATATTCAAGCCGGAGCGGGTATCGTTATTGATTCCGACCCGGAGCGGGAATATTACGAATCGTTGAATAAAGCAAAGGCGCTATGGAAGGCGATTCAGTACAGCGAGCGGTTTGCGGAGCGGACAAGCCGGGCATAGCGCGGAGCGATACACAAAGGGGGAGCAGGAGCGATGATTCTAGTAATTGATAATTATGATTCCTTTACGTACAACTTGGTGCAGTATTTGGGTGAACTGGGCGAAGAGGTTGTCGTGAAACGGAATGACGAGATTGATCTTGCGGGCATTGAGGCGCTAAAGCCTGACCATATCCTAATCTCGCCAGGGCCTTGCTCTCCGAACGAAGCAGGGATCAGCCTGTCGGTCATTGAGCATTTCAAAGGCATTATTCCGATCTTTGGCGTATGTCTTGGCCACCAGTCGATCGGACAAGCGTTTGGCGGCGACGTTGTGCGCGCGGAGAAGCTGATGCACGGCAAGACGTCAGAAATCCTGCATGACGGCAAAACGATCTTTGAAGGGATTCCTTCCCCGTATACGGCTACCCGTTACCACTCTCTAATCGTAAAGCGCGAGACGCTTCCGGATTGCCTGGAGATCAGCGCGGAAACGGCAGAAGGCGAAATTATGGGACTGCGCCATAAGGAATATCCGATTGAAGGCGTACAGTTCCATCCCGAATCGATCATCACGCAGCACGGTCATGACATGCTGCGCAATTTCTTGAAAATCCGGACGGGCGCGGCGCGATGAAGATCGGGCTGAACGGTACGGTAATGGAATCTAGCGAAGCTGTGATCTCGGTATACGATCACGGCTTTTTGTACGGTATGGGGTTATTTGAGACGTTCCGCACGTACGGCGGCAAGCCGTATTTGCTGGAGCGGCATATGAAGCGACTGGCGGAGGGCTGCGAAGCAATCGGTATCCGTTACAAGCCGGATCTGGATGCGCTTCGGAAGATGATAGACGGACTGCTGAGAGAAAACGGGCTTACGGAAGGTTATATCCGTCTCACCGTTACGGCGGGAACCGGGGAGCTGGGACTTCCGTCGGGGGATTACGAGCAGCCAACGGAGTTCATGCTCGTTAAGGCGCTTCCGCCCCATAACGAGAGCCTGTACAGCGAAGGCAAAGAATTACGACTGCTTAAGACCGCAAGAAACACCCCGGAAGGGGCCATTCGATTAAAATCTCTCCATTATATGAACAATATAATTGCTAAGCGGGAATTGCTGGCAAGCGATGCTTCGCCGTCGGCGGAAGGGCTTATGCTGAGCCATGAGGGACTTCTTGCGGAAGGCATCGTCAGCAATTTGTTTTTTGTGCAGGAGAGTGCGATTTATACCCCTTCAATAGATATCGGCATTTTGCCGGGAATAACAAGGCAGCGGGTTATCGAGCTGGCACGCGGGCTTGGCTATACCGTGAAGGAAGGGCATTATCTGTTTGAGGAGCTCCTTGCCGCGAATGAAGTGTGGCTGACGACTTCTATACAGGAGCTTGTACCGGTAACGCGCGTAACCGATCATCATGGCGGCAGTACGGTGGTTGGTTCCGGATCGGCAGGACCCGTGCTGCGGGAGCTGCTGCTAGCCTACCGCCAAGATACGGAGGAACAACAACGATGAGTGAACAAGAACGGAGACAGGAACTTACAGGCTATAAGCCGACCTTTTGGACTAGAAGCTATGAGCTTGACGGTGGATTGACGCTGGAGCTTGGGAAGCGGACGCTGATTATGGGCATTCTGAACGCTACGCCGGATTCTTTTTCTGATGGCGGACGGTATAACCATGCGGATGCTGCCGCTGCACGTGCGGCGGCTATGGTTGAGGAAGGCGTCGATATTATCGATATCGGCGCGGAATCGACGCGTCCCGGCTTTGAGCCGGTTAGCGTAGAAGAAGAGCTGCGCCGCCTGCTGCCCGTTATCCGGGCGGTACGCGAGGCTGCGCCTCACGTGCCGATCTCCATCGACACGTACAAAGCCGAGACGGCGCGCCAGGCGCTTGAAGCGGGCGCGCATATCATCAACGACATCTGGGGTCTGAAGCATGACCCCTTTATGGCGGCCGTGGCGGCCGAATATGGCTGTCCGGTTATTATCAGCCACAACCGCCCTGCCCGGGACTACGGCGACCTTGTCCCGGATGTGCTCGCCGACCTGCAGGCGAGCGTGGCCATTGCGCTTCAGGCAGGCGTTGAAGCAAGCCGGATCTGGCTCGACCCGGGTCTTGGCTTCGCCAAGGACCATGACGACAACCTCGAATTCATGGGCCGGTTGTCGGAACTGACCGCGCTTGGCTACCCGGTGCTGCTTGGCACCTCGCGCAAACGGTTTATCCGGCAGACGCTTAACCTGCCGGTTGACGAACTTGCGGAAGGCACGGCAGCAACAACGGCGCTTGGCATTGCTCAAGGCTGTCAAATCGTACGCGTGCATGATGTAAGGGCGAATAAGCGGACAGCGATGATGACCGACGCGATTATGTACCGCAAATAACGGCGTTTATGCCTTCGTTCAGATAGAAAGCGAGGAAGCTAAAGATGGACAGCATGATCATGAAGGGCATGCAATTTTACGGCTATCACGGTGTTTTTTCGGAGGAGAACCGGCTGGGACAGAAGTTTATCGTGGATCTTGACCTGAGGCTAGACCTGGAGAAAGCTGCGGCAACCGATGATCTGGACGCAACGATCAACTATGCCGAGCTGTACGAGCAGATCAAATCCGTCGTGCAGGGAGAGCCCTATAAATTAATCGAAGCTTTGGCCGGCGGCATTGCAACGCGGGTTTTGGAAGCTTATACTATGATAAATGAAGTGACGGTTCGCGTAACGAAGCCAAATCCGCCGTTCGAGATCCATTTTGACGGGGTTACGATTGAGCTCCGCCGCAAGCGGGACGGGAATGGGCGTGTTGTCCGTGTCTAACACCGCGATGCAGGCATACATAGCTATGGGCTCCAATCTTAACGATCGCGAAGGACTGCTTCGGCAGGCGGTGGAATACCTCCGTCAGCAGCCCGGCGTTCAAGTTTTGAGGGTATCCGGTATTTATGAGACTGACCCTGTCGGGTATACGGATCAGCCGGCTTTTCTGAATATGGCGATGGCCGTTGAGACCACTCTTTCCCCCATTGAGCTTCTTCACGTGTTATTTAAAGCGGAACAGCTTCTTGGCCGCGTAAGAGATATACGCTGGGGACCGCGCACCATAGATCTAGATCTGCTGTTATATGGAGATGTTACGATGGATGACGAGGAGCTGACGCTGCCTCACCCCCGTATGATGGAGCGGGCTTTCGTGCTGGTTCCGCTTGCGGATGTCATCGATTCGTCCCATCCTCTGCAGGACCGTGTTTCGATTACTGCAGCAGCGGCGCTTCAGGATGGAAAGGAAGGCATCACGTTATGGAAAATCACCAATTGGCTCAGCGGGTCCGGGCATTCCGGAAGCTGAAGGGCTACACCCAGCAGGAGCTGGCAAAGGTATTAGGCGTATCGGTTGCGGTCCTTGGATCGCTGGAGCGGGGAACCCGCAAGCCCGATGCCCGGCTTATGATGAATATTGCGAATACGCTTGGCATCAGCTATGAAGAATTAATGGATACGGAATCATAACGTACCTTTCATATGACGCACTAGAACTTCATTACTGCCGTCATTAAGGCGGTCATTTCATTTAGGAAGGAGGAACAGAAGCAGCATGTTGAAAATCGGAGACATCGAGATGAAGAATAAAGTCGTGCTCGCGCCGATGGCCGGCGTCTGCAACCCGGCTTTCCGTCTGATTGCCAAAGAATTCGGAACCGGGCTTGTATGCGCGGAGATGGTCAGCGACAAAGCGATCCTGCACGGCAACAAGCGCACAATGGAAATGCTGTTTGTTGACGAGCGCGAAAAGCCGCTTAGCCTGCAAATTTTCGGCGGTGACCGCGAGACGCTTGTCGAAGCGGCCATGGTAGTAGACCAACAGACCAATGCCGATATTATTGATATTAATATGGGGTGCCCGGTACCGAAGGTTACGAAATGCGACGCTGGCGCGCGCTGGCTGCTTGACCCTAATAAAATTTACGAGATGGTGTCGGCGGTAACCGCCGCTGTCAGCAAACCGGTTACCGTGAAGATGCGCATCGGCTGGGACGATGAGCATATTTACGCGGTAGACAACGCGAAGGCTGTCGAAAGCGCGGGCGGCAAAGCCGTCAGCGTTCATGGCCGTACCCGCGAGCAGCTCTATACCGGCAAGGCGAACTGGGATATTATCCGCGATGTGAAACAGGCCGTTTCGATTCCGGTCATCGGCAACGGCGACGTCTTCTCGCCGGAGGATGCCCGCCGCCTGCTCGACCATACCGGCTGCGACGGGGTTATGATCGGACGAGGAGCGCTCGGCAACCCTTGGATGCTGTACCGGACGATTCAATACCTGGAATCGGGCAAGCTCCTGCCGGATCCGCTTCCGCGCGAGAAGCTGGAAGTTGCGATTCTGCATATGGACCGTCTTGTAGCCTTGAGGGGCGAAGCGACCGCCGTGCGCGAGATGCGCAAGCATATGGCCTGGTACCTCAAAGGACTTCCGGGCGCGGCGCGCGTGAAAGATGTCATTATGGAAGAGACAGGACGCGACAAGCTTGTCGAAATTTTGGAGCAGTACATTGCTTCCTTGGATGAAGAAGCTCTTGCCGATATGGCTGGAAGCTCTAACAACGCACATTAAGAGAGCGAAGAGGATTATCGGTCAAGAGGCCGATAATCCTCTTAAGTCTATTGCCGATAAAGCGGTTACAACACAAATTTGGCTTTGATTGACATTCGGGGTGTCTTTGAAATATAATCTTGCAATATACATCAACGACATCGTCGTTTCCGCGCTAGCTGCCCCGCAACTTGGCATGAGGAACGGGGAATGCCATATATTTAGATAACAGTGAATTCATACGCCGTATGAATAATATGTCACACGACAGGAGAATCGGAAGATGAGCGATAAGGAAATCATTCTGACTCAGGACGGGTTAAAGAAACTTGAAGAGGAACTGGAAAACCTCAAGTCGGTCAAGCGTCGTGAAGTAGCGGAACGTATTAAAGTGGCCATTGGCTACGGCGACATCAGCGAGAACTCGGAATATGAGGATGCCAAAAATGAACAGGCTTTCATCGAAGGCCGTATCATTACGCTTGAGAAAATGCTCCGCAACGCGCGGATTATCAATAATGATGAGATTGATACCGATACGGTAAGTATTGGATCTGTTGTAACGGTGGAAGATTTGGAATTCGGTGATACAATGGAATATGCAATCGTAGGAACAGCCGAGTCCGATCCTCTTCGCAACAAGATTTCGAATGAGAGCCCCGTAGGCAAAGCGATACTGGGCAAGAAGAAAGGTACTGTTGTGGACGTTAGCGTGCCTGCCGGCATCATTCAATATAAAATCGTCGATATTAAAAAATAAGGTCTGCACTGCCAATTGCGCATATCTTTCGAAAGCTTCCTTATCGGAAGCTTTTTGAACGTTAAATATAAGAAAGTATAGGTTGTCTCTATACGGTGCTTATATTTCACTCGCGAAACGTCCGTGCCCTTCCAAAGGATGGCGCAGCCGTTTACGCTTGAGCAGTGCCTTTAATTTAGGAGATGAATAAAGTGGATCAGCAAAACACGGGAGTGGAACAAGAACAAGAACTAAGCGAACTTCTGCAAATCCGCAGAGACAAATTGGACGAGCTGAGAGCCCTTGGCGTTGACCCGTTTGGCGTCAAATTCGAGCGTACGCACAATGCGAAAGACATTGTGTCCGCTTATGAGGAGCTCAGCAAGGAAGAGCTGGAAGAGAAAGCAATCAAGGTAAGCGTTGCGGGCCGCATTATGCAAAAGCGCGGCATGGGCAAAGCTTCTTTCGCGCATATTCAGGATCTTTCCGGCAAAATCCAGATCTACGTTCGTAAAGATACGGTTGAAGCGAATAAATACGCGGCATTCGAAATGCTCGATATCGGCGATATCGTTGGCATCACGGGCGTTGTCTTCAAGACCAACACCGGCGAAGTATCGGTAAAAGCTTATGAAGTGGAAGTGCTGACGAAGTCGCTGCTTCCGCTGCCCGATAAATATCACGGACTGAAGGACGTAGAGCTGCGCTACCGCCAGCGTTATGTCGATCTAATCGTGAATCCGGACGTACAGCAGACGTTCATTACGCGTTCCCGCATTATCCAATCGATGCGCCGTTACCTTGATTCGAAGGGCTACCTCGAAGTGGAAACGCCAACGCTGCATTCCATTGCCGGCGGAGCCGCGGCTCGTCCGTTCATCACTCACCATAATGCGCTTGATATGCAGCTGTACATGCGTATCGCGATTGAGCTTCACCTGAAACGCCTTATCGTGGGCGGTCTGGAGAAAGTATACGAGATCGGCCGCGTTTACCGGAACGAAGGCATCTCGACGCGCCATAATCCGGAGTTTACCATGATCGAGCTGTACGAGGCTTATGCCGATTACAAGGACATCATGGCCCTGACGGAGAACCTGATTGCCCATATCGCGCAAGAGGTTCTCGGCACGATGAAAATTTCTTACCAAGGTCAAGAGATCGATCTGACGCCGCAGTGGCGCCGCGTTTCGATGGTGGACCTGGTTAAAGAAGTTACCGGCGTAGACTTCAGCGTAGAGATGAGCGACGAAGAAGCTCATGCCCTTGCGAAGGAGCATAAAGTACCGGTCGAGCCGCATATGACGTTTGGCCACATCCTGAATGCGTTCTTCGAAACGCATTGCGAGCATACCTTGATTCAGCCGACATTCGTTACGGGACATCCGGTTGCGATCTCGCCGCTGGCGAAAAAGAACCCGGCAGATCCGCGCTTTACGGACCGCTTCGAGCTGTTTATCGTAGCGCGCGAGCATGCGAACGCGTTCACCGAGCTGAACGATCCGATCGACCAGCGCCAGCGCTTTGAAGCTCAGCTTGTCGAGAAAGAGCAAGGCAACGACGAAGCGCATGAGATGGATGACGACTTCATCCGCGCCCTCGAGTACGGCATGCCGCCTACCGGCGGACTTGGCATTGGCGTTGACCGCCTTGTTATGCTGCTTACCGATGCGCCTTCCATCCGCGACGTTCTGCTGTTCCCGCATATGCGCGAGCGTGCAGGCGAATAAGAAGACAATGACAGCACCGCTTGGACTTACAGGTCCGGGCGGTGCTTTTTATTATACTTTGCTTATATTTCATTCGCGAAACGTAAGCTGCCCTTCCTATGGACGGCGCAGCCGTTTTCACTTGGATAGGAGCGCACATTGACATTTGATAGGGAAAGTGAGAATGTATTTTACAGGAAAAACAAGCTCAAGAAACTTAACGTTTGAGGTGAACCGCGGAAAATGTGGAAGAGTGGCTTGCGTGCAATCATTTGTTTATTGTTTGTTCTCGTTGTTGGCCTTTTGCCTGCCATGAACGGTTATGTATCAGCTGAGGGGAGTGCCGGCGCAGAAACCAATGCCTTAGGCAATATTGCGACAGAAGCTTTCTCGCCTGTCCTTACTCTGCAGTCGGAACAGGCCGCCTCGGCAACACCTCAAAACCAGGAGAAAATAGATCCGAAGAAAATATCGGCCTTTTCGGTATTATCGATATCGGCGTTGTTTGGCGCCTTATTCGCTTACTTGTATAGCAGATGGCTGCGTGCCCGGGAATTCACGGTGAGCGGCAAGCCCCTTGCGTCTGGCGGCAAGCCTTCCCTGAACGGGCTGTGGATCGCGTTTCTGGCGGCATTCGCCTTCCGGTTCTACATAGCGGCCACGAATCCAGGCTATACGAATGATATCAATACGTTTATTTATTGGGCGAATCATGCCTTTAAGGACGGACTTGGCAACTTCTATCAGGAAGGCCTGTTCGCCGATTATCCGCCCGGCTATATTTATGTGCTCTACGTAATGGGGGCGCTGCAATCATGGTTTGGCATCGGGTCTACCAGCGATGCGGCGATTGTATTCTACAAGCTTCCGGCTATTTTCACGGATCTTATTACCGGATACCTCATTTATCGCACCGCCGTGAAAAAACTCGATCACCGCGCTGCCTTCGGCTTGGCCATGATTTTCGTCTGGAACCCTGCCGTCTGGATCAACTCGGCCGGATGGGGACAGGTGGATTCCTTTTTTGCGCTGATTCTGGTATTGGCCATATGTGCAATTTCAGACGGAAAGCTGGAGCGCGGTTCGATCTGGTTTGCGCTGGCCGTGCTTGTGAAGCCGCAGGCGCTGATTTTTACGCCGGTTATGCTGCTCGCTTACGGTTACAGCCTCAGGCATTGGAAGCGTGTCGCCGCGGGTATTGTTTACGGAGCCGTTGCTTTCCTGCTGCTAGCCGCACCGTTTATTTGGAAGAACGGCGGTTTATCCGCGCTCTATCATCTTTATAAATCAACCTTGTCTTCTTACCCGTACGCCACGCTGAACGCCTTTAATCTCTATGCTTTAACCGGCGGCAACTGGGCGAAGCTAGACGCGCATTGGCTGGGGCTGGAATACTCCGCATGGGGGAATATCGGGATTGTTTTTGCGACTGTAGTCTCCGTTCTCTTCTTTGCCTTTCGCAAGCAGCAGAAGGACCTGTCCGGTACCTTCTACATGGCTTTGATTCTAATCGTTACCGTCTTTATGTTTGCTGCCAAAATGCACGAGCGCTACATGTTCCCGGCGCTGCTTCTGATGATCTTCGCTTATATCGAAGCGAAGGACCGCCGGATTTTGCATCTGCTGCTTGGCTTTAGCATCACGCATTATATTAACGTCGGCTATGTTCTGGCCTTCAGTCAGGCAAATACGTTCCTGCCTTCTTCGAACGGCATTATGATCGTAACTTCGCTAATAAATATCGGTTTGTATTTATACATGATTTATATTGGCTATGATAGATATATCAGGGGTCGCCAGCAGCCGGTTCCTGCAGTGAAGAAAGACGAGCTAGCTCTTTCCCAAGAGCGGCTGCTTCAAAACGTCAGGGCGCAAGAGCAGCCTGCTTCCAGGCTGCAGCGCAAGGATTGGCTGTGGATGTCCGTTATTACGGGCGTTTATGCCGTCATTGCGCTTGTGAATCTGGGCTCCACGGTTAGCTTCGACAGCGGATGGAAGGCTGACCGGGACGGCCAAAGCTTCTATGTGGATTTCGGCAAGCCGGTGCAGATCGGCCAAGTGAACAGCTTTAACGGGGTTGGCGTTGGCAAATACAAATGGGAATTCAGCAGCAGCACGCCGGATCAATGGAGCAGTCCCATTGAGATTGAGCAGAAGGTTGGCGACGACCTGAAGTGGACGGTTAACCCGGTCAATCAGACGGTCCGGTATGCGAAGCTCACGGTTACCCAGTGGGGGTTCTCCATGCAGGAGGTTGCTTTCTATCCGGAAGGCGGCGACAAGCCGATCCCGGTTGAGCAGGTTGTTGATCTTGGAGACGCAAGCGCCGTCCAGCAGGACGCGGCTCTTGCGGGCAGTCGGTTGTTTGACGAGCAGCAGAATGCCGTGTATAAGCCGAACTACTTGAACAGCTCTTATTTTGACGAGATTTATCATGCCCGTACCGCTTACGAGAATCTTCATGGCATGAAGGCTTACGAGAATACGCATCCGCCGCTCGGCAAGCTGCTGATTGCGGTTGGGATAAAAGTATTTGGACTTAGCCCTTTTGGCTGGCGGATTGTAGGTACGTTGTTTGGGATTGCGATGCTTCCCATTATTTTTCTGTTTGCCCTGCAGCTGTTCCGCAGGACGGGTTACGCGGCAACGGCAACGGTCCTCTTTGCGGCAGACTTTATGCATTTTACGCAGACACGAATCGCAACAATCGACGTGTATGGCGTCTTTTTCATCATGCTGATGTTTTACTTTATGAATAAATACAGGGAAATGAGCTTTTATCGGTCTCCGTTGCGGAAAACGCTTGTGCCTTTGTTCTGGGCGGGGCTGATGTTCGGGATTGGGGTAGCTTCCAAATGGATTGTCATTTACGGCGGTGCCGGATTGGCCGTTATGCTGGCGCTTGTTCTGATTGAGCGTTACCTTGAGCAAGCAGCTGCCAAACGCGTCTTGGCGGACAGGGAAGAAGGCTATCCTTATCCGGAAGAAGCGGTCTATCAAAAAGCTTCCCGAGGGTTTGCGCGCAATACGGTACTGACACTTGCAAGCTGTCTCGTCTTTTTCGTCGCGATTCCGCTAGTCATCTATTGTTTGTCCTACATTCCGGTTCTCCACGTAAAGGGAGATACGTATACGGCGGAACGGCTAATCGAGTACCAGAAACATATGTATGATTACCATAGCAAGCTTGTCGCTACGCATCCGTATTCATCCCAATGGTGGGAATGGCCGTTTATGAAGCGGCCGGTCTGGTATTACAACGGCAAGAATCTGGAGCCGGGAATGATCTCATCCATTTCCGCATTTGGCAATCCGCTCATCTGGTGGACGGGAATCTTTGCCGTTATCGCTGCCTTGTATATAAGCGTAAAACGCAAGGATAAGCGGATGTACGTGCTGTGGATCGCATATTTATCGCAGTATCTGCCATGGATGCTCGTTCCGCGTCTGACATTCTTATACCATTATTTCGCCATGGTCCCATTCATGATTCTGGCTATCGTCTATATATTCACCCGTTTCGAAGAGGGCCGCGAAAACAAAAAATGGATTCGCTGGGCGTATGCCGGCATAGCGGTAGTTCTGTTTATAATGTATTATCCGGTCATTTCCGGCATGGAAGTAAGCAAGGAATATGTGATGATTGCTTTAAGACATTTTGACTCTTGGGTCTTTTACAGCTGATGAACGGAAGGGGTAGACTGGCATGAAGGCGAGATACAGCATTATAGTGCCGATGTATAACGAAGAAGAAGTGATTCGCCATACGTATGCCAAACTGAAAGAAGTGATGGACGGATACGGCGAACCTTACGAGCTCGTATTCGTTAACGACGGCAGCAAGGACCGGACGGTCGAAATCGTGGAGGCCATTTGCCAGCAGGACGACAATGTCCGTCTGATCAATTTTTCGCGCAACTTTGGTCATCAGATTGCCATTACGGCCGGCATGGATTACGCGCGGGGCGATGCCATTATTATTATAGATGCGGATCTTCAGGATCCGCCGGAAGTGATGCTCGAGATGATCGCGAAGTGGAAGGAAGGTTATGAGGTTGTCTACGGCAAGCGTCTGAAGCGCAAAGGCGAAACGGTCTTCAAGAAATTAACCGCGATGATGTTCTATCGTACGATGCGGAGCCTGACGAATTTCGATATTCCGATGGACACCGGCGATTTCCGCCTGATCGACCGCAAGGTCTGCGATGTGCTGCGCGGATTGAAAGAGAAAAACCGCTTCGTACGGGGTCTTGTCAGCTGGGTGGGCTTCCGGCAGACGATGGTGGAGTATGTTCGCGAGGAGCGTTTTGCGGGAGAAACTAAGTATCCGCTGAAAAAAATGATTAATTTTGCGGTGGACGGGATTACCTCCTTCTCTTATAAGCCGCTCAAAATCGCAAGCTATATCGGTTTTACCTTGTCAGCTACAAGCTTCGTCTATTTATTGGTCGTGTTGTGCCAGCGCCTCTTTACTTCAAGCACGGTAGCGGGATGGACAACCATTGTAGCCATTAATCTTTTGTTTAACGGGATTATTCTCATGCTGCTTGGACTCATCGGCGAATATATTGGAAGGATCTATGACGAATCCAAGAACCGTCCTCTATATATCGTAAGAGAAGCCAGAGGGTTTAGCGAAGAGAAGGAACAAGAGGATAAGCAGGAGAAGGAACGAGAATATGTCCATTGAACAGCCCCGGCAGCAGATTCGTCCAAGAAAGCAACGGCTTGGCGCGTTAAAGCAATTCGTCTTATTTAATATGGTCGGATTGCTCAACACCCTCGTAGACTTTATTGTCTATAGCATTCTAGTGTGGGCGGGATTGTACGTTCTTCCCGCTCAGGTTGTCTCTTATAGTGCAGGCATGGCGAATAGCTATGTGCTTAACTCTCTCATTACCTTTAAGGGGACTTCAAAAAAGGAGGGGGACAAAACGGACCGCGGAAGGGCTATGCGCTTCGTCCTGCTGAACGCGGTCGTGCTGGGAGTGTCTATGCTGCTCCTCTATGAACTTACGGAAGCGGCGGGGCTAGGTCCGTTAACGGCTAAGCTTCTAGCAACTGGGGTAACTGTTATCCTCAACTTTGCCGGCAGCAAGTGGTGGGTATTCAGGGAGTCTTAAAGCGTTAAAAAGCTAGTCTCAAAAAAACTTTAAAAAAATGCTTGCAATCCTATAGGCGATCATGATATATTATCTCTTGTCGCCGCTGAGATAAACGCGAACGACACGAAAAACAAATTGTTCTTTGAAAACTGAACAACGAGCGAAACTGCCCCGTTATTTATAACGGAAAAGCGATAAAACAAGTAATGAGCAAGTCAAACACTTTAATGGAGAGTTTGATCCTGGCTCAGGACGAACGCTGGCGGCGTGCCTAATACATGCAAGTCGAGCGGACTTTACCTTCGGGTAAAGTTAGCGGCGGACGGGTGAGTA
>NZ_JBBCUR010000017.1:0-64721 GCF_037147795.1 Paenibacillus sp. MMO-177
CCGTCCGCCGCTAACTTTACCCGAAGGCAAAGTCCGCTCGACTTGCATGTATTAGGCACGCCGCCAGCGTTCGTCCTGAGCCAGGATCAAACTCTCCATTAAAGTGTTTGACTTGCTCATTCATTTAAAAAATCGCTTTTCCGTTATAAATAACGGGGCAGTTTCGCTCGTTGTTCAGTTTTCAAAGAACAATTTGTTTTTCGCGTCGTTCGCGTTTATCTCAGCGGCGACAAGAGATAATATATCATGGACGTCTATAGGATTGCAACCCTTTTTTAAAACTTTTTTTACTGGATTTTTCTACCTGTAATTGCGCACATTTAACGCATACCGGGACAGCTCTTTCGGGGATGCAATGCGGGCATACATACGGAAGATGATTTTGTACCGTCTCGTTATGGCTTGCTTAATATCACCGTCTAACCGATTGTCATTCAGATCAAGCAGCATCTCATCTAATTCTTTGCGCAGGACGTAGTCGAGTTCTTTGCATTCTTTGTCGTTGAATAGAATTCCTAGCATAACTAATGTGCGCCCTCCTAAGCTGTATTGGCCCTGCAGCTAAGTTTTGCTGCGGCAATCGAAAGCAAAAGCGGCGTCTTGCGATTACGCATCACGACGCCGCCTTACTGTTATGCTCAATTAATCGGAAAAATATTACAACGAACTTACCCAAACGCTAACCGTACTTTCTATAACCGCCGCAACAAGCAATGCCACCGTTAGTATAACGACCACCGGAACGGATCTGATCATGAAATACTCGATCTCCCGTCCGGATTTGCCCGCTTCCTTCCCCGGAATAACGATCCTCCCTATTGCCTTGAGCAAAAGAACGCCAAACTTCATCCCGTAAGCACACGCTACTACGATCGCCGGAATTTCAATAATACCGTGAGGCAGCAGCCCCAATACAACCGTAAGCATGTCTCCCGTCCCCTGCGTCTGTGCCACATGCTGCAGCAAGAAGCCTACAACCATGCCATTAAGAACGAGGAAGAAAATCGGGATGATCCCGAAGAGCGCCCCTATATAAATAATGAAGATGGACTTGATTGCATTGTTTAAAAAGATAAAGACCATAAAGGCAAGCGTCGGATTCTCCGTTTGATCCAGAGTTTGGGCCACATTGCCGAGTGCCTTCAGCTGCTGCTCGAGATAATCGCTGAATGCGCTGTTGGTACCTCCGACGACAAGTCCGGCAAAAAACAAAATGAATCCAAACGCGATGTAGGGATTCATGATTTTGAAATGAGCTTTTATTTCTGACCAGCGAAACATGCCTCTTCTCTCCTTTGTAACTTCTTTATGAATTGGTTTGAACAAGCATGAATATCTTGGATGTGTACGAGCATAGGATTGTACTAGAACAAGCTTCCAATAGAAAGGAGAGCCTTAACAGATGAACTTTTTCTATGTACTGAACGGACGAAAATTAAAACGCAACTTCCTTCTTGTTCTCGCACTCGTCTTCTCTGTAGGGGTTATTTACGCAGAAAGAGACAACATCACGGTATTCTCACCACAGCAGCCGGCCGCTATATACAGTGTCCCTACGGATAAGAAGGTCGTAGCCCTGACATTCGACATTAGCTGGGGGGACAAGCGTACCGAACCGATTCTGAAGGTGCTGAAAGACAAAGGGGTTACGCAGGCAACCTTCTTCCTGTCTTCCCCTTGGAGCCAATCGCATCCCGACATTGTCAAAGACATCGTGAACGACGGCTTCGAGATCGGCAGCCATGGACACAAGCATGATAACTACAGCAAACTTAGCGACGAAGAGATCCGCACGCAAATTACAACCGCCCATACGATCCTTACCGACCTGACCGGCAAGCAGCCGAACCTGATCCGCCTCCCTAACGGAGATTTCGACAAACGCGTGCTCCGTATAGCGGAAGAACTGAACTACAAAGTCATCCAATGGGATACCGACTCGATGGATTGGCTGAACATTGGAACGGATAAGATAATCAACCGTGTCGTCAGCCGTGCCCATAACGGCGACATTATTCTTATGCACGCCAGCGATTCGGTGAAACAAACGCATGAAGCGCTGCCCGTCATCATCGATGAGCTTCGCGCAAAAGGTTATGAATTCGTTACCGTATCGGAGCTGATTAATCAAACCGAGTCGGAAGGCCATGCGGTGCAGGACAAAACGTCCTCTCTTACGATGCTTGGACTCGATAACGCTATGGCAGCTGCGGATACTGGCTATTGATTATTACGCGACCGGCTTTGCAGATGTTGCAGAGTCGGTTGTTGTATTTTTTTGAAGCAAGCGGTGCAGCATGAGGATTTGGTAAGCATTGCAGACAAACAAAGGGATAATCATAAAGACGATAGCCGAAATGTTGGTATCTCCTTGCAGTGCAGGCCATGCTTCCACGAAGGTAACGAAGAACATCAAAAACGCGGTTGGTACAAACGCGCTTGGTTTTGTTTGCTTGACTTTGACGTATGCCACGCCCAAGGAGCAGATTAAAAGGGCAAGCGGCAGTACCCAGAAGAACCATTCGTTGGTCCGCTGTTCATAAAGCATATAGCCAAGGCCAAATACGGCAAACAGCGTTGTATAGCCCTGTAGAGCGTTCCAAAGATAACTTTTGCGGAAAATGCTTAATGCAATGTAATTCAAGGTCAGATAAGCAAAGAACCCCATCTGGCTGAATGCCCCTATCAATAAGCCGACCATCGCCATCATAAAGGCGTTGAATCCGGCTGCCTCAAGCCCCATAAATCCGAAGGACTGGTCCGTCCATTGCATGATCGATCCGCTGACGACTGTCACTACAGCCCCGACGGCCATGCAGGTCCAAAAAAGAAAAAACCATCTTTTCAAATTCATAATTCCGTTATCCTCCTTCATGTTCGGCGAGGGTCGTGCCATTGTAAGCACTTACCTGTACCATCCATTATTTTACCACGTTCGTCATAAAAAGCTAACTATGAAGCCATGATAATCCCGTGAACTTTAACGCATACTACGTTTAAATTCAGCAATGGTAATCATAGAAGGGAGATCGTGGGAACATGCGCGTGCGATTGGCTTTATTAACGGCGCTTTCCGCCCTAACATTTGTATTAACAAGCTGCGGTGCGGAATCCTCGGGAGGCAGTAACCAGCAGCTCAGCTACAAGGATATGAAGTCGATGGTTATTGACATCCTGAAAACCGAGGATGCCCAAAAAGCCTTGCAGGAATCCGCCCAGCAAATGTCCGGTTACAGCGGCAGCGGCACGAAGCTGTTGTCGGTACAGGATCAAGAGCAGGTACGTCTTGCCGTAAAAGATGTAATGGTTTCTCCGGAATACGATAAGGTTATCCGAACATTAATGACGGACACGCGTTTTGCCGGTGAATTTGCCAAGGCGGTAAACAAGCAGAACAAGGACATTCACAAGGAACTGATGAAGGATCCGACGTACCAGGAGCAAATGGTGAAAGCGTTGAAAACGCCTGAAATGGACAAAATGATCCTCGAAGTGCTGCAAAGCACGCAATATAAAAAGCAGGTTATGTCCCTGATGCAGGAATCGATGCAGAACCCCCTCTTCCGACTGGAAGTGCTTGATCTGATGAAAAAGGCCGTGCAAGAAGAGTTGAAACCAAAGCCGGATGAAAAAGTGGATAAAAAATCGCAAGAAGGCGGCGGTGGCGGTGACGAAGGCTCCTCTGACGGAGAAAAACAAGGCGGTGAAGGAGGCGGCGGCGAAGGCGAAGGCGACGGTTCTTCGACTTAACCGTACTCTATAGGCTTAAAAAAAGCCCGGTCCGGGTCGAGAGTTCCCTCTCTTCCCCGTCCGGGCTTTATTTATGGCATTAACGGCCGCATTTTTGAATGACTCGCTCGGCCATATTCAGATACAGCGCGCCTGTCTCGGTCTCGGCTTTGTATACCGAAGGCGAGAAATCCGGCTCCGAAATGTGATTATCCGGCTGTCCAAGCGGAATCTGAGCCAGCAGTTCTGCATGCAGCGACTCCGCAAGACGGGCGCCGCCGCCGCGTCCAAAGATGTATTCCGGCTCGCCGCATTTGCTGCATTTGTAATAGGACATGTTCTCCACCACGCCAATAATCTCGTGCTCGGTCTTGATGGCCATCGCACCGGCACGGGCAGCTACAAATGCTGCAGTAGCGTGAGGAGTCGTTACGATAATTTCTTTGCTTTGCGGGATAATCTGATGGACGTCGAGCGCCACATCGCCCGTACCCGGAGGCAGGTCAAGCAGCAGGTAATCCAGCTCGCCCCACTCGATCTCGGCAAAGAAATTGCGGAGCATCTTGCCCAGCATCGGTCCGCGCCATACGATCGGACTGTTGTCTTCAACAAAAAAGCCCATCGACATGACTTTGACGCCGTAACGTTCGATTGGGATAACGCGCTCGTTCACGATCTCGGGGCGAGTCTCAATGCCCATCATATCGGGCACGCTGAAGCCGTAAATATCCGCGTCGATGATGCCGACGCGTTTGCCTTTGCGGGCTAAGGCGACCGCGAGATTGACGGTCACCGTCGATTTGCCGACGCCGCCCTTGCCGCTGGCGACGGCGATGAATTGAGTGCCGCTGCCAGATGCAAGCAGCGGGCTGTCGATTCCGGCCCCGTGACCTTGTACGGGGCCCTTTGCCGCAGCCGGCTGGGCTTTGCCGCCGGCTTGTCCTTGCGGCGCGGCAGCTGCGCCTGCGCCGCCCTCCAGCGCGCGAAACCGGCAATGCACGGTTTCGGCGCCAGCCCGCGCGAGCGCTTCGCGCAGCGCGGTTTCCAGCGAGGGACGAATGTCCTCGCTGGCCGTCAGGACCGTCATCGATACTTGACGGTCCTTCACGACAACATCGCGGACGGTAACGGAGTCCGCGTTATATTGGGCCGTCACAGAACCGACGGCTTCCAGAGCTTGTTCACGTGTCAACATGAATGAGTCCCACCTTTATGTAAGAGAGTAGTTGTAGGTTTAAGCGTAAATAGTAGCTGCTTATTTAAAATGATTATAACATATTAAGCGGAACAAGGTTAATTCGCCGGTTCAGCCTCCAAGTCCGAGGCAGCATCGGTCGCCGTACCCGTACTCAGCTTTTCCCCTGATGAGTAACGGAGAATGCCCTGATAGATCGAAGCGGCCACCTGGCGCTGGTAATTCGAATCGGCCAGACGCGCGGCCTCACCCGGGTTGGACAGGAATCCGACTTCAACAAGTGCCGTAGGAATGTCATCCAACGCTTTAAGAAGGTACACGTTATTTTTATCCTTTATCGCAACCCGGCTCGTGTTCTCCAGATTGCGCCGGATCTCGTTTTGTATAAACGTGGCGAGCACCTGGTTGTCCGGATGATTAGCAGGGTTAAAAAACGTTTGAGCTCCTGACCATTTTGCAGAAGGAATACTGTTCATATGAATGCTGACAACAAGGCATGGCTTACTTTCCTTGATGTTGGCCACACGCTTCAGCAAGTCCTCCGTCTTGCGCTTGGCATATCCCTTCGTATCCTGCCCTGCGAGATCATAATCCCCTTCCCTGGTAAGCAGCACAATAGCTCCTGCCTGCTGCAGATAATCTCTGAGGTACAGCGCAATCGCGAGGTTCAAATCCTTTTCCACTATCCCTTCCTTGCTTACCGCACCGCCGTCCACGCCACCGTGACCCGCATCAATGGCAATTGTTTTCCCCGATAAAGGCAGCGTCCAGTAACTCCAGGTCCGAGATACAGGCTCGCCCCCTTGTGTAAGTAATATCCAGGTCAACACAAGCGCCGCCATGCCGCCCGCGATGCGGAGCGCTCCCTTATAGGTCATCCAGACGACTAAACGTTTTCGGCGCATAATAAAACCACCCCGTTCCCATACAAATGATCTCTTTATCATTTATATGGGACGAGGTGGTTGTTTATGATGGCCAAGCCGCAGTTAGACTGGTTGCTTAACCTTATTAATTAAAATGAAGCCGACTGCTGTGCCATTCCTTCAATCAGAATCTTCGCGACTTCCGGACGGGAAAATTCCGGAGGCGGGCAAACGCCGTTCCGCAGCAACGCGCGAACTTTCGTACCCGACAGCGTCAGGCGGTCTTCCTTGCCATGCGGGCAAGTTTTCGTAGTCGCCATGTTGCTGCATTTCGTGCAAAAGAAGCTGTGCTCGAAGTATAGAGGCGTAATGCCAAGATCCTTGGCAGGGATGGTTTTAATCAGCTCCTGCGCTTCGTAAGTTCCATAGTAGTCGCCCACACCTGCGTGGTCGCGGCCTACGATGAAGTGGCTGCAGCCATAGTTCTTGCGAACAAGCGCATGGAAGATCGCTTCCCGAGGGCCTGCGTAACGCATAGCCGCCGGGAACACGCCTAATAATACGCGGTCTTGCGGATAGTAGTTCTCCAGCAGAGTCAGATAGCTCTTCATTCGCACGTTCGCGGGAACGTCATCGGATTTGGTCTCGCCAACAAGCGGGTTCAGGAAGAGAGCGTCAACGATTTCCATGGCTGTCTTCTGAATATATTCGTGCGCACGGTGAACCGGGTTGCGCGTTTGGAAGCCAACAACCGTTTTCCAGCCTTTTTCGGCGAAAATACGGCGAGTTTCCGATGGATCGAAGTAAAACTCTTCGAATTTCTCGGGCTGCGGGCGGTTCAGAACCGTAATGGCGCCGCCAACGTAAGTAGATGGACGGGAAAGCAGCTTTTGAACGCCTGGATGCGCCGAATCGTCCGTTTTGAATACGTTAATTGCTTCTACCTTCTGATCAACGTTGTAGATGCTTTCTACGTTGATAATCGCGTAAGTCACGCCGTCTTCGCCAACAAGGGCAGCACGGGTGCCTGTTTGCAGCTCGGCGGCCTTTGCTTCTTCTACAGCGAGTGTAATCGGAATGCTCCATACCGTGCCGTCAGCAAGACGCAAACGTTCAACAACCGAACGGTAGTCTTCTTCGTTCATGAAGCCGGTCAGAGGCGAGAATGCCCCGACAGCAATCAGATCAAGATCAGATACCGTCCAGTTATTAATTACGATCGTATTCAAAAACTTGGCTTCATTCAAAAACGCCTCACGCTGCTCGCCGGTAGCGAGACGATTAACGAGCTCGCCGCCATGCGGTGAAATCTGACTCATAGCTTTTAGCCTCCTTGGGTAAGCGACCCCAAATTGCCGGCTGTTTCATGTGCTGAACGATCTTATTTATGCAGACCGCATTCGGTTTTCTCTTGACCGGACCAACGTCCTGCTCGAGGGTCTTCGCCAGGCATAACTTGGCGCGTGCAATACTCGCAGCCAATGCTTGGGTAGTTGTTGTCATGCAGCGGGTTGTAGATCACATCGTTCTCACGGATGTAATTCCATACGTCTTCCGAAGTCCAACCGGCAATTGGATTGAATTTAATCAAACCGAATTTAGTATCATATTCAACTTTCTTCGCATTGGCGCGTGTTGGAGCTTGGTCGCGTCGAATACCCGTAATCCAGGCATCGTATTTAGACAGGATTCTTGTCAGCGGCTCAACCTTCCGGATGTTGCAGCAAGCGTTAGCGTCGGATTTCCACAATTCAGGACCATGCTGCTCTGCTTGCTCTTCCGGGGTGATTAGCGGTTTAACTTCAACAAATGGAATACCTGGGTAACGCTCTACCATGCGGTCGCGAGTCTCATACGTTTCTTTAAAGTGGAAGTCTGTATCCAAGTAGAAAATATCTGTCTTCGGGCTGATTTTTTGCAGCATGTCGACCAGTACGACATCTTCCGCGCCAAAGCTGCATGCAAACGTAATTTTAGGGAAAGCTTCAACTGCATAGGCCAAAATTTCTTGTGGCGTTGCATTTTCAAGCTCTTCGGCTTTTTGTTTAACCAATGCTTCTTTCTCGAACAAGTTCATGGTTTTACCCTCCATTTGTAATTCCAAGTAAATTCATATGCTATTAAATAAAGTATACGTTCTAATGGGTTAAGGATCAATAATAAGTTTTCACCAAAATGAAATAAAGTTATGCCGGCAGATTCGCTTGTACAGGCACCTTTTGAAAAAATAAAAAAACACCCTCTCTGCATGCAGAGAAGGTGTTTGATCCCGATATTAACGTTTCGAGAACTGTGGCGCGCGACGAGCAGCTTTGAGACCGTATTTTTTACGTTCTTTCATGCGTGGGTCACGAGTCAGGAAGCCAGCACGTTTCAGAGCTGGACGGAACTCAGGGTCTGCTTTAAGCAGAGCGCGGGAGATACCGTGGCGGATAGCGCCAGCTTGACCGGACATACCGCCGCCGTTAGCGATAACGATAACGTCGTAGTTATTCAAAGTTTCAGTCAGAACCAATGGCTGCTTAACGATCAGCTTCAAAGTTTCCAGACCAAAGTATTCGTTCAGGTCGCGTTTATTAACAATGATTCGTCCTTCACCCGGCACCAGACGTACACGTGCAACAGAGTGTTTACGACGACCGGTTCCATAGTATTGTACTTGTGCCATGAAACTGTCCTCCCCTTATTAGCCGCGAAGTTCGTAAACTTCTGGATTTTGTGCTTGATGCGGATGCTCCGAACCAGCGTATGCTTTAAGTCTAAGCTTCATTGCGTTACCTTGGCGAGTTTTTGGCAACATGCCGTGAACAGCCAGCTCGATAGCGCGGTCAGCTTTTTTAGCGATCATTTCGTGAGCTGGCGTTACTTTCAAACCGCCAGAGTAGCCCGAGTGACGATAGTACATTTTGTTTTGCATTTTCTTACCAGTCAGAACGATTTTCTCAGCGTTGATTACGATAACGAAGTCACCAGTATCAACGTGAGGA
Source organism: Paenibacillus sp. MMO-177 (assembly GCF_037147795.1). Taxonomy (NCBI): domain Bacteria; kingdom Bacillati; phylum Bacillota; class Bacilli; order Caryophanales; family Paenibacillaceae; genus Paenibacillus; species Paenibacillus sp. MMO-177. The sequence goes on from NZ_JBBCUR010000017.1 coordinate 8,778, forward strand.
GTAAATTGCGGTTTGTGCTTGCCGCGGATCAGGCTAGCAGCTTCAGTAGCCAGACGGCCAAGCGTTTTACCAGCAGCATCGATGATGTGCCATTTACGCTCAACTTCATTAGGCTTAGCCATATACGTAGTACGCATGGATGATCCTCCTTATTTCCATTACAGTTAAAGTTTTATTAAACAACGTTTCAGAACGTAATTTACATTTGTTAATTTCAGGTATTGCATGCCAAGTTTGTGTCAGTCTCAGTCGGGGCTGTGGGATAGCCACTAAGAAAGCACAAGTTATATTCTACTATAGATAATGGCCTAAATCAAGAAGTTATTAAATGTAAATTACATTTCTTCCGGATACTCTACCTTCATAAGCATCAACCCGTGAGGCATCGCCGTAGGGCCGGCCAAAGAACGCTTGCGGCCTTCCAATATGCGCGCCATATCTTCCGGCTTCAGCTTTCCGTGGCCGACGTGAAGCAGCGTGCCCATCACGATTCTGATCATGTTATAGAGAAACCCGTTGCCTGTCATATACATATGGAGCATTTGCCCTTCACGCTCGAGATAAGCCTCGTAGATAGTCCGAACATGATGCGGCTTAGTCGAGTGTATGGACGTAAATGAAGTGAAGTCATGTTCCCCCACAAGGAAGCTAAGCCCCTTCTGCATGGCTTCAACATTAAGCGGTGTAGGATGATGGAACGCATAGCGGCGATAGAACACATCCGGAAACTTCCCCATATCAATCGTATAGCGATATGTCTTCCGCTTTGCAGAACGCCGGGAGTGAAAGGCTTCCGGCACTTCATGCGCTTCGAGAATAACGATATCCTTCGGCAGGCGCGTATTCAAGGCAATGGCCCAACGCTCCGCCGGAATCGTGGATTCCGTCAGAAAGTTGAACACTTGTCCCATAGCATGCACGCCGGCATCCGTTCTGCCCGAACCGAGAATAATAATATCCTCGCCGGTCAGCTTCTTGATGGCCAGTTCGATTTCCTGCTGGATGGTCCGTCCGTACGGCTGAGATTGGAACCCGTTAAAGTCCGTCCCGTCGTAGCTTACCGTCACTGCTATATTCCTCATCCTTCATCACTTCCCCATCCGTTAACAACACACGTAATTAACATTCAATCCCCTTAATCATTCAAAAGGGTGTCCCTTTTCGGCCTCATTTTTTATTGCCTAGCACGAAGTATGTGCTTCACTGGCGGCGTGCGCGGAATAAAAGGTTTTGACCGAAGAAGCAAGTGAATGCTTCCGAAGCAGCTTTCTTGCAGAAAGCTTTTAAGCGTTCGCCTTTGTTCCCGGATTTCAACCGCTTAAGCGAGTTGTTAGAAGAAATCCGGGAACAACAGCGATCGAGGCAAAACCTTTTATGCAGCGCAGTCATTCGCCAGTGTAGCCTGCCTTCGATGCAGGCAATAAAAAAAGGTGGCCTCAAGGGTCCACCCTTTCTCACCGCGAAACGTAGCTCAACCGCTTAGAGCGGCGAGCCGATTACGCTTGTGTTACGCACGGTCAACCAGTTCCAGGTACACCATAGGCGCAGCGTCGCCACGGCGAGGTCCCAGTTTCAAAATCCGTGTGTATCCGCCCGCACGTTCCGAGTAACGGGTGGCCAGCTCGGAGAACAGCTTTTGGATTGCATCTTGCTCTCCATCAACAGTTTCACGACGAACGTATGCAGCTACTTGACGACGAGCGTGCAAGTCACCTTTTTTCGCTTTCGTGATCAGCTTTTCAGCGATAGAACGAACCTCTTTCGCTTTAGCTTCTGTTGTTTGAATGCGCTCATACAGGAACAGGTCAGTAACGAGGTCACGGAACAATGCTTTCCGCGCGCTAGCGTCACGGCCCAATTTTTGATATGCCATCTTGTTTTCCCCTCCCTTGCCTATAGTCTGTTCTAGATGTTCAAGCTACTACTCTTCCATGCGCAGGCCAAGACCCAGCTCTTCCAGCTTCTCTTGAACTTCCTCGAGGGATTTACGGCCCAGGTTACGAACCTTCATCATGTCCTCTTCGGATTTCGTAATCAGCTCTTGAACGGTGTTAATGCCTGCACGTTTCAAGCAGTTGTAGGAACGAACAGACAGATCCAGTTCTTCGATTGTCATCTCCAGAACTTTCTCTTTCTTGTCCTCTTCCTTCTCGACCATGATTTCCGCGTCTTTGGCTTCATCGGTCAATCCGACGAACAGGTCCAAATGCTCTGTCAAAATTTTAGCGCCAAGGCTTACAGCCTCTTCCGGTCTAATACTGCCGTCAGTCCATACTTCAAGCGTAAGCTTGTCGTAGTTGGTTACTTGACCAACGCGGGTATTTTCAACGCTGTAATTGACACGGGTAATTGGCGTGTAAATCGAATCAACGGGAATAACCCCAATCGGTTGATCGTCCCGTTTGTTACGGTCCGCTTGGACGTAACCACGTCCGCGATTGGCAAAAATTCGCAAATGGAGCCGCGCGCCGGAGGCCAAGGTTGCGATGTGAAGATCAGGGTTCAAAATCTCGACATCGCTGTCAGCTCGAATATCCCCTGCCGTAACGATTCCTTCGCCTTCAGCGTCGATTTCCAACACCTTTTCTTCATCGGAGTGGATTTTCAACGAGAGGCCTTTCAAGTTCAGAATGATCTCAGTTACGTCCTCGATCACTCCAGGAACCGTAGAGAACTCGTGAAGCACTCCGTCGATCTGAACAGATGTTACTGCCGCACCTGGCAGCGATGACAACAAAATTCGGCGAAGCGAATTTCCAAGCGTCGTGCCATATCCACGCTCGAGCGGTTCTACTACGAAACGCCCGTATGTTCCATCCTCATTCAAATCTACGGTCTCGATTTTCGGCTTTTCGATCTCAATCACTAATAGTACCCTCCTTCAAACGTCGCTCCGTTACCATTCGTATTGTTTAGTCAAATCTCGTAGTATGCCAAACCTTCACAACCATTATTCACAAGTTGTTGTTATTTGATACCACAGCGGATCCAACTATACGCGACGACGTTTCGGCGGACGGCATCCGTTGTGAGGAACTGGCGTTACGTCTTTAATCAGGTTAACTTCCAGACCAGCTGCTTGAAGCGAACGAATCGCTGCTTCGCGGCCTGCGCCAGGACCTTTAACCATAACCTCAACAGCTTTCATGCCATGCTCCATCGCTGCTTTAGCTGCTGCTTCAGCTGCCATTTGCGCTGCGAAAGGCGTGGATTTACGCGAACCCTTGAAGCCCAGGTTACCGGAGCTTGCCCAAGAGATTGCGTTGCCATGAGGGTCAGTGATCGTTACGATCGTGTTATTGAATGTCGAACGGATGTGTGCTACGCCCGACTCAATATTTTTCCGGTCACGACGTTTTGTACGAACGACTTTTTTAGGTTTAGCCATTGCCCTATTTCACCCCTTTATTATTTCTTCTTGTTAGCTACAGTCCGACGAGGACCTTTACGCGTACGCGCATTTGTTTTCGTACGTTGACCGCGAACTGGCAAGCCACGACGATGACGAACGCCACGGTAGCAGCCGATCTCAATCAGACGTTTAATGTTAAGCGAAATCTCACGACGAAGGTCGCCTTCCACTTTAACGGATTTGTCAATTGCTTCGCGCAATTTAGCGAGTTCGTCTTCTGTCAGATCGCGAACGCGAGTATCAGGGTTCACGCCAGTAGAAGCCAGAATCTTTTGCGAAGTTGTTTTGCCAATACCGAAAATGTACGTCAGGGCGATTTCAACGCGTTTATCACGCGGAATATCTACACCAGCAATACGTGCCATAAGCCATTGTCCCTCCTTTTATCCTTGTTTTTGTTTGTGTTTCGGATTTTCACAAATTACCATAACGTTGCCTTTGCGACGAATGACTTTGCATTTTTCGCAAATCGGCTTTACCGAAGGTCTAACCTTCATTGTGAATTACCTCCCGAATCCTTCGAGAGCAAACCGCGAGCGGCCTACTTCCGATAGGTGATGCGCCCTCTTGATAAATCATAAGGCGATAACTGTATAACCACTTTGTCCCCAGTCAGAATACGAATGAAATGCATTCTGAGTTTACCGGAAACATGTGCGAGAATTTGATGACCGTTCTCCAGCTCCACCTTGAACATGGCATTCGGCAGCGGTTCGATTACCGTACCTTCGACCTCAATGACGTCTTCCTTAGCCACCGTCATTCTCCTTTCGCATGTGCGTACTTCTGAATCACATAACGTAACTTGGCATTGGTCACCCTGCCCGTTTCAAGCAAGCTGCTTGTAACTTCGCTGCTTATAGCGGGTTGTAACTCGAGATGCAGAACGTTCTTTTTCTTCGGTTGATCAAACCTGCGTTTATCGCCATCGACGATCATTACGAAGCGTTCGTCAACAATTTCAATAATAACAGCATAGCTGTTCTCATCTTTGCCCCGAAGCACCTTAACGATTTGACCGATTTGCGGTTGCTTATCCATAACAGATTACACCGACTTCGGTAGTTTCGTCAAAATTTCGAATCCGTCCTCCGTTACGGCAACCGTGTGCTCGAAGTGAGCGCACCAAGAGCCGTCTTCCGTTACGACCGTCCAATTGTCTTCAAGCGTGCGAACGTAACGTTCGCCGATGTTGACCATAGGCTCGATGCAAAGCACCATTCCTGGCTTAAGACGCGGCCCGCGATCCGGAATGCCGTAATTCGGAATTTGCGGTTCCTCATGGAGGTCCTTGCCAATACCGTGTCCGACAAATTCCCGTACAATCGAAAAGCCCGCCGCTTCGGCAACCTGTTGAACCGCATGCGATATTGTAAATAAACGAACATCTGGGCGGATCAGATTAATCCCTGCGTACAGAGACTCTTCCGTCACCTCAAGCAACCGCTTGACTTCATCCGATACGTTGCCGACCGGATAGGTCCAGGCCGAGTCGCCATGATAGCCTTTGTATTGCGCTCCAATGTCGATGCTTATAATATCGCCTTCGTTCAACTTACGAGGTCCGGGAAAACCGTGTACCAGCTCGTCATTTACAGAAGCGCAAATGCTGGCAGGAAAACCATTGTAACCTTTGAAGGATGGCTCAGCGCCTTGACTGCGGATGTACGCCTCGGCCAGCTGATCGAGCTCCTGGGTCGTAACCCCGGGCTTTACCGCTTCGGCCATAATCCTGTGCGTCTCCGCTACAATGCGGCCGGCTTCCCTCATATATCGCAGCTCCGAATCGGATTTGCAAATGATCATTACAATGAACCTCGCAAGCAGGAAACAATCTCGGCCGTAACCGTATCGATTTCCTTCTCGCCGTCGACTTCGCGAAGTAGACCTTTACCGTTGTAGTAGTCAAGAAGCGGCGCGGTTTTCGAGATATACTCGTCAAGACGCGTTCCGACTTTCTCTTCCGTGTCATCCGACCGTTGGTACAATTCGCCGCCGCATTTGTCGCAGACGCCTTCTTGTTTCGGTGGGTTGAACATTACATGGTATGTCGATCCGCAAGCTTTACAAATGCGTCTGCCAGTCAGACGGGCAAGCAGCAAGCCGCGGTCAACTTTCAAATTAACAACATGGTCAATGCTGCGGTTCAGTTCGGTAAGCATAACATCAAGCGCTTCGGCTTGCTGCAGCGTACGCGGAAAACCGTCAAGCAAGAAACCTTTATTGCAATCGTCTTGAGCAAGACGTTCTTTGACAATACCGTTCGTAATCTCATCAGGAACAAGCAAGCCTTGATCGACATACTCTTTCGCTTTAAGACCGAGCGGAGTCCCCTGTTTCATCGCAAGACGGAAAGCATCGCCTGTCGAGATGTGCGGAATGCCAAACTCGTCAACGATACGTTCTGCTTGCGTCCCTTTACCGGCCCCCGGAGGACCCATGAATAAAATGTTCATTCATTCTTCCTCGCTTTAAGCACAATAGGCTCGTGCGGGTTCCGTCCATCGCGCCTGCGACGTTACGGAATCCCGGTCGGAACCTATTGTTATTTATTGATAAACCCTTTGTAATGGCGTTTTATCAACTGGCTCTCGATTTGCTTCATCGTATCAAGTGCAACACCGATAACGATCAGAAGCGAGGTACCGCCAAGTCTTACCGAAGCAGGCAATCCGGCGACTTCGCCGAATACCACTGGCAACAAGGAGATAACGGCCAGGAAAATCGCACCCGTCAGCGTAATCCGCGACAATACGCGAGTCAAATAAGAGGATGTTGGTTTACCAGGACGAATGCCCGGAATGTAACCGCCATTCTTCTTCATCTGATCCGCCATTTGAACCGGATTGATCTGTACGAATGTATAGAAGAACGTGAACCCGATAATCAGCAGAACATACAGTACCATGCCAAGCGGCTGTGTGTACGTCAGGTTATGCATGATCCAATCTGCCCAAGCGGCACCAGACCAGAACTGTGCGATTGTTGCCGGGAACATCAATAACGAAATGGCGAAAATGACCGGAATAACACCTGCACCGTTCACTTTCATTGGTATGTGAGTCGATTGACCGCCATACATTTTCCGACCAACTACGCGTTTAGCGTATTGAACCGGAATCTTACGGATACCTTGTTGTACGAAGATTACCCCTACAATAATCAGAACAATCGCCACTGCGATCAGTACAACTTTGCCGATGCTCCAGAACAGATTGCCATCTTGCGATGCGAATTCTGTCGAGTAGATCGTACGAATATGTTGCGGAATGCTTGCTGCGATAGCGGCAAAGATCAGAATCGAGATACCGTTACCGATACCGCGCTCCGTAATTTGTTCGCCAAGCCACATCAGGAATGATACGCCCGCTGTCAGAACGAGAGCGATGAGCAAGTAATCTACAAATGTCGCATTTGGAACCATCTTATAGCTGTATTGACGATTGAAGCCGATTGCTGTTGCAAAACCTTGCAATAAACCAAGGATTACCGTGCCGTAACGTGTAATCTGCGCGAGCTTTTTCTTCCCGTTCTCGCCTTCTTTCGCCCATTCCGCGAATTTAGGGATAACGTCCATTGATAACAGCTGTACGATGATCGAGGCCGTAATGTATGGAGCGATACCAATCGCGAAAATGGAGAAGTGGTACAGCGCACCGCCGGAGAACGTGTTAAGCAAACCGAACAGATTTACACCGGATTGGTCAACCTGTTTGAATACATCTTTGTCAACGCCTGGCGCCGGAATAAAAGCTCCGATGCGATAAACAAGCAGTATGAAAAGGGTGAAAAGGATCCGCTTGCGCAAATCCGCCACTTTCCAAATGTTGGACACGGTGTTAAACAATTAGATCACCTCGGTTTTACCGCCGGCAGCCTGGATTTTCTCTACCGCAGATTGAGAGAACTTGTTTGCTTTTACAGTCAATTGAACCTTAACTTCGCCATTACCCAAGATCTTAATGCCCGCCAAAGGATTTTTGATGATCCCTTGCTCAAGAAGAACTTCTGGAGTAACTTCGGAACCTGCTGCAAATTTGTTCAGCTCTTCAATGTTAACGATAGCGTACTCAGTGCGGAAACGGTTATTGAAACCGCGTTTCGGCAAACGACGGTACAATGGGTTTTGGCCACCCTCGAAACCAGGGCGTACACCGCCGCCGGAACGAGCGTTCTGACCTTTATGACCCTTACCAGAAGTTTTACCGTTACCGGAGCCAATACCGCGACCTTTGCGCTTAGCCACTTGCGTGGAGCCTGGTGCTGGTGCGAGTTCATGCAATTTCATCGTTCTTGCACCTCCTTATTTATTTCTTATAGCAAGCAAGTTGCTTACACTTCTTCTACTTTGATCAAGTGGCTTACGGCATTAATCATGCCGCGAACAGCCGGGCTGTCGTTCAAAACAACGGATTGGTGAATTTTCTTCAAGCCGAAGGATTCAACAGTCGCGCGTTGTTTTTCGTTACGGCCGATCACACTGCGAACGAGGGTGATTTGCAATTTTGCCATCCTATTCCCCTCCTTAACCTAACAGCTCTTCGACAGTTTTTCCACGAAGCTTCGCAACATCTTCCGCGCGCTTCAGGCGGGAAAGACCTTCAAGCGTTGCGTTAACCATATTCATGGAGTTCGAAGAACCAAGGGATTTCGTCAGGATATCGCCTACACCAGCCAGTTCGAGTACTGCACGAACAGGACCGCCGGCGATAACACCTGTACCTTTGGAAGCCGGTTTCAGGAGAACTTCACCTGCACCGAAATGTCCAACTACAAGATGTGGAATTGTTGTTCCTACGAGTGGAACGTGGATCAGGTTTTTCTTAGCGTCTTCGATACCTTTGCGAATCGCATCAGGTACTTCGCCCGCTTTACCGATCCCTGCGCCTACGTAGCCTTTGCCGTCGCCGACAACTACGAGTGCACTAAAGCTGAAACGACGTCCGCCTTTAACAACTTTAGCAACGCGGTTGATGTGGACAACTTTTTCAGTCAGTTCTAACGTATTTGGATCTACACGCAAGTCGATTAACCTCCTTATAAGTAAATTCGACTAGAATTCCAGACCAGCTTCGCGTGCTGCTTCAGCAAGCGCCTGAATTCTGCCATGATACAAGTAACCACCACGGTCAAATACGATTTGGGATACCCCTTTCGCTTGAGCGCGTTTTGCAATCAATTCTCCAACTTTACGAGCAGCTTCTACGCTGCCGCCGTTGCCGATTGCTTCTGCCAGTTCTTTATCCACTGTGGATGCGGATGCAAGCGTTACGCCTTGTACGTCATCGATCAATTGAGCATAGATATGCTTCGACGAACGGAATACAGAGAGACGTGGACGAGCTACCGTTCCGTTGATTTTTTTACGAACACGCAAGTGTCTTTTCAGACGAGCCTTGTTTTTATCGCCTTTCGTAATCATTCAAGGTTCACTCCTTTCCTTCTGCCTTATACCGCTATTTTAAGCAGCCCAATCAGACTGCTTATTTCTTCTTACCAGCTTTACCTTCTTTGCGGATGATGCGTTCGCCTTCGTACTTGATACCTTTGCCTTTATAAGGCTCTGGTTCACGTACGGAACGGATTTGAGCAGCAACAGCGCCTACGCGCTCTTTGTCGATACCGCGAACAGTGATTTTCGTGTTCGCAGGAACTTCGAACTCAATACCGGCTTCAGGTGCAATCTCCACTGGGTGGGAATAACCAACGTTAAGAACAATCTTATCGCCAGTTTTGTTCGCACGGTAACCTACGCCTACCAGCTCCAAGTTTTTCGAGAAGCCTTCAGTAACGCCGCTCACCATGTTAGCGATGACGCTGCGAGTTGTTCCGTGCAAGGAACGATGCAATTTATTATCGGAAGGACGTTCGACTACGATCTCATTCTCCGCAACGTTCACTTTCATATCCTTGTGAATTTCACGGGAAAGGGATCCTTTCGGTCCTTTTACAGTAATAACCGAGTTGTCCAGGCTGATGCTTACGCCAGCTGGCACTGTGATCGGTTTGCGACCAATACGGGACATTGTTACACCTCCAATCTTGTGACTAGTTAATTACCAAACGTAGCAAACGACTTCGCCGCCTGCTTTGCCTTGGCGTGCTTCTTTATCGGTCATAACCCCTTTGGATGTGGAAATGATAGCAATTCCCAGACCACCCAAAACGCGTGGGATTTCAGTCGATTTTGTGTATACGCGCAGACCTGGTTTAGAAATACGTTTCAGACCAGTGATAACGCGCTCTTGGTTAGGGCCGTATTTCAAGAAAATACGGATAATCCCTTGTTTGTTGTCTTCGATATATTCAGCATCGCGGATGAAGCCCTCGCGTTTCAGAATTTCTGCGATTTGCTTCTTAACTTTCGAAGCGGGCAATTCCACGGTTTCGTGACGAACAACATTCGCGTTGCGAATGCGCGTCAGCATATCTGCAATCGGATCAGACATAACCATTTGTGTTAACCTCCTTCCCGAACTAGGCTGATTACCAGCTTGCTTTTTTAACGCCAGGAATCTGGCCTTTGTATGCTAATTCGCGGAAACAAATCCGGCAAATTTTAAACTTTTGCAAAACAGAGTGCGGACGGCCGCAACGTTCACAGCGCGTATAGGCACGCACTTGGAATTTCGGTGTACGTTGTTGCTTCACTTTCATCGAAGTTTTTGCCACTTGGTATTACACCTCCTAAAAGTGGATTACTTCGCGAACGGCATGCCCATTTGGGTGAGCAGTTCACGAGATTCTTCGTCCGTTTTTGCCGTCGTGACGATGACGATGTCCATACCACGAACTTTATCAACTTTATCATACTCGATCTCTGGGAAGATGAGTTGCTCTTTCAGGCCAAGCGTATAGTTACCGCGACCGTCGAATGCTTTCGTCGATACACCACGGAAGTCACGTACGCGTGGAAGCGAGATGTTGAACAGCTTGTCAAGGAAGTAGTACATGCGCTCGCCGCGCAGTGTTACTTTAACCCCGATTGGCATGTTCTCACGAAGTTTAAAGCCCGCGATGGACTTCTTCGCACGAGTTACAACCGGCTTTTGACCGGAGATTTGACGAAGCTCGTCGACAGCGACATCAAGCACTTTGGAGTTAGCAACCGCTTCGCCAACACCCATGTTGATGACAACTTTCTCGATCTTCGGCACTTGCATTACAGTCGTATAGTTAAACTTCTGCATCAATGCAGGCGTAATTTCGTTAAGAAATTTATCTTTCAATCTTGCTGCCATTTTTTATGGACCTCCTTTCCTACAGTAACGATTAGTCGATCACTTCGCCGGAACGTTTTGCGTACCGGACTTTTTTGCCGTTGTCCAGCACTTTGTATCCGATACGAGTAACGTTACCGCTCTTCGGATCAATGTGCATCACGTTGGAAACGTGAATTGGAGCTTCTTGCTCGATAATTCCGCCTTGTGGATTCACTTGGGACGGACGAGTGTGCTTTTTAACAAAGTTCACGCCTTCTACGAGTACGCGGTTTTCACGCGGATACGCAGCGATAACACGGCCTTTTTTGCCTTTGTCCTTACCGGAGATGACGATTACCGTGTCGTCTTTTTTAACGTGCAGCTTGTTGTTGTGCGATTCAAGAATCTTTTTCAGTCTTGGCATTGATTACACCTCCTGCTCACTAAGCTTTCAGGCTATATCGCGATCCCCGTTATGCACAGGGCACTTGTCTTAGATAACCTCTGGTGCAAGCGATACGATTTTCATGAAATCTTTATCGCGAAGCTCACGGGCAACAGGTCCAAAAATACGAGTACCGCGCGGGCTCTTATCTTCTTTAACGATTACAGCTGCGTTCTCATCGAATGCGATGTAAGAACCGTCTTTACGACGAACTGCACGCTTCGTACGAACGATAACCGCTTTAACAACGTCACCTTTTTTGACAACGCCGCCTGGTGTTGCTTGTTTTACAGAGCACACGATCAGGTCACCGATAGCGCCTACGCGACGGCCAGTACCGCCAAGAACACGGATACACATCAGTTCTTTAGCTCCGGAGTTGTCAGCAACACGCAAACGAGTAAATGGTTGAATCATCTCAACGTCCTCCTTCCGGGAAAATGCTCATTCACTGATTATAACATCTTAAAGGACAACTGCCACTTCAACAACTTCTACCAGTCTGAAGCGTTTGTCTTTCGAAAGTGGACGAGTCTCCATGATTTTCACGATATCGCCAATTTTCGCTTGATTGTTCTCATCATGCGCTTTGAACTTTTTCGTGTATTTGATGCGTTTATGGTACAAATCGTGTTTTTTGTATGTTTCAACGGCAACAACGATTGTTTTATCCATTTTATCGCTAACGACTTTACCGATTTGAACTTTGCGGGCATTACGTTCGCTCATGTTCTTCCTCCTTCCTTAAACCTTGGTAACCCTAAGTCAAGGACAGCTAAATTAGCTGCTGATACCGAGTTGTCTTTCATGCAAAATGGTTTTAGCGCGAGCGATATTCTTGCGCACGTCACGAATACGTGTCGGGCTTTCCAGTTGGCCTGTAGCCAGTTGGAAACGAAGGTTGAAAAGCTCTTCTTTAAAACCAGCGATTTTTTGTTCAATCTCAGCAGAGGTTAGGTTGCGAAATTCACTAGCTTTCATTTGCTTCACCACCTACTTCTTCGCGTTTCACGAACTTCGTTTTGATCGGCAGTTTGTGGGACGCGAGGCGCATCGCTTCACGAGCGACTTCTTCGGAAACACCAGCGAGTTCGAACATGATCTTGCCTGGTTTCACGACTGCAACCCATTTCTCAACGTTACCTTTACCGCTACCCATCCGAACTTCGAGAGGCTTTTGAGTGATCGGTTTATGAGGGAAGATTTTAATCCACACTTTACCGCCACGTTTGATATAACGAGTCATTGCGATACGAGCCGCTTCGATTTGGCGGTTCGTAATCCAAGTTGGTTCAAGAGCTTGCAAGCCGTATTCGCCGAAAGCTACTTCAGTGCCGCCTTTAGCGCGACCTCTCATATTTCCGCGTTGTTGCTTACGGTGTTTGACACGTTTAGGTACCAACATGATTAGTTGCCTCCTTCCTGGGGAGCTTTCTTCTTAGCTGGAAGGACTTCGCCGCGATAGATCCATACTTTTACGCCGATACGGCCGTAAGTTGTATGTGCTTCAGCTGTGCCGTAGTCGATGTCTGCGCGCAGTGTATGAAGCGGTACTGTACCTTCGCTGTAGCCTTCCGAACGAGCAATTTCAGCACCGCCGAGACGACCGCTGACAGCAGTCTTAATCCCTTTAGCGCCTGCACGCATCGAACGTTGGATCGCTTGTTTCAAAGCACGACGGAAAGAAACACGACGCTCCAGTTGTTGCGCGATGCTTTCAGCTACGAGAATAGCGTCCAGATCTGCTTGTTTGATTTCGGAAATGTTAATGTGAACTTTTTTGCCTTTAGTGATTTTGCCAAGCTCCGTACGAAGGCTTTCTACTTCAGAACCGCCTTTGCCGATAACCATGCCTGGCTTAGCAGTGTTAATCGTTACGTTAACGCGGTTAGCCGCGCGCTCGATCTCGATGTGGGATACTGCCGCATCCTTCAGTTTGTTCTTCAGGTATTCACGAATTTTCACGTCTTCCAACAGAAGATCGCCGAAGTCTTTGCCAGCGTACCATTTGGATTCCCAATCACGGATAATCCCGATACGAAGACCGACCGGATTTACCTTTTGACCCACACGTTATCCCTCCTTATTTTTCAGATACAACCAATGTGATGTGGCTGGTTCTTTTGTTGATCCGGCTTGCGCGTCCCATTGCACGAGGGCGGAAACGTTTCATTGTCGGACCTTGGTTCACGAATGCTTGCGTGATAACCAGTTTGTTCACGTCCAATTGGTAGTTATGCTCAGCGTTAGCAATAGCAGAGTTCAGCAACTTCTCCAGGATTGGGGAAGCAGATTTCGGTGTATGACGCAAAATCGCGATCGCTTCACCTACTTGCTTGCCACGGATCAAGTCCGCAACCAGCTGTGCTTTACGAGGAGCAATGCGTACGAAATTAGCGTGCGCTTTAGCTTCTGGCATGGATGAACCTCCTCTCATACATTAAAAAATAATTCAGGCAGATTATCTTCTACCTGTCTTCTTGTCATCGTCATGGCCTTTGTAGGTACGAGTCGGTGCAAACTCACCGAACTTGTGTCCAACCATATCTTCCGTAACATAAACCGGCACATGCTTGCGGCCGTCATAGACTGCAATGGTGTGACCGATGAATTGCGGGAAAATTGTCGAGCGACGGGACCAAGTCTTGATAACGACTTTTTTGTTCGTTTCGTTCAATTCCTCGACCTTTTTGAGCAGGTGGCCGTCAATAAACGGACCTTTTTTCAAACTGCGACCCATTTGGAGTCCTCCCTTCGCGGAAACGTAGCGCGACCGTTAGTCACGCAGCTTGCAAACAAGCGATTATTACTTCGTGCGACGACGAATAATATATTGGCTCGATGCTTTTTTCTTCTTGCGTGTTTTGTAACCAAGAGTCGGTTTGCCCCAAGGAGACATAGGGGATTTACGACCGATTGGAGCACGGCCTTCACCACCACCGTGTGGGTGATCGTTCGGGTTCATTACTACGCCGCGAACTTCAGGACGTTTGCCCATCCAACGGGAACGGCCAGCTTTACCGATTTTCACGAGTTCGTGATCTTCGTTGCCAACGGAACCGATTGTTGCACGGCAAGTGCTCAGGATACGACGAACTTCGCCGGAGGACAGACGGATCGATACATAGTCGCCTTCTTTACCAAGAAGTTGAGCTTCTGTACCAGCCGCGCGAACCAATTGTCCGCCTTTGCCTGGTTTCAGTTCGATGTTGTGGATAACTGTACCCACTGGAATGTTGATAAGTGGCAAAGCGTTACCGATTTTGATGTCAGCATCAGGACCGGAAACAACTTGATCGCCGACTTTCAGACCTTTCGGTGCGATGATGTAAGCTTTCTCACCATCAACGTAGTGGATCAGAGCGATGTTGGAAGTACGGTTCGGATCGTATTCGACCGAAGCAACTTTACCTACAACACCATCTTTCGTACGTTTGAAGTCGATGATACGGTATTTACGTTTATGTCCGCCGCCATGGTGACGAACTGTAATTTTACCTTGGTTATTACGACCAGCTTTTTTGAAAAGCGGAGCAAGCAAGGATTTCTCCGGTGTGCTTGTTGTGATCTCTTCAAAAGTCGAAACGGACATGTTACGACGAGCCGGGGACGTCGGTTTATACTTTTTGATTGGCACTGTGTTTCCCTCCTTTTCTATACAGACGTTTCAAAGAATTCGAGTTCTTTGCTGTCAGCGCTCAGCTGAACGATTGCTTTTTTCCAATCTGGACGGTAGCCGTTGTACTTGCCGTAACGCTTCGGCTTACCTGCAACACGCATTGTATTAACGCTCGTTACTTTTACTTTAAAGATTTGCTCGATAGCATCTTTAATTTCGGTTTTGTTCGCACGAAGGTCAACTTCGAATACGTAGCGTTTAACCGCCATGAAGTCGCTAGTGCGCTCCGTAATAACAGGGCGTTTGATAATATCGCGAGGATTTTTCATTATGCAAACACCTCCTGTACTTTCTCTACCGCTTCTTTCGTGATGATGAGCTTGTCATGCACCAATACGTCCAGAACATTAATGCCGTCAGCAGCGACGAATTTCACGCCTGGGATATTGCGAGCGGACAATGCTACATTGTCATCATAAGCCGGCAAAACAACGAGTGCTTTGCGATCAGCTTTCAGGTTGTTCAAGATTGCTGCGAATTCCTTCGTTTTAGGAGCCGCGAATGTCAATTGATCAAGAACGACAATCTCGTTAGCGATCACTTTGGAAGACAATGCGGATTTAATCGCCAGACGGCGAACCTTCTTAGGAAGTTTAAAGCCATAAGAGCGCGGAGTCGGTCCAAATACTGTACCGCCGCCAACCCATTGTGGCGAACGAATGCTACCTTGACGAGCACGGCCAGTACCTTTTTGTTTCCAAGGCTTACGACCGCCGCCGCGTACTTCAGAGCGTCCTTTTGTTTTATGCGTGCCTGCACGTTCAGCAGCTTGCTGAAGCAGTACAGCGCTATGCAGAACATGAGAGTTAGGCTCAATACCGAATACGCTGTCCGCCAATTCGATTTCACCAACTTCAGAGCCACTCACGTTAAATACTGTAACTTTAGGCATTTCTTGTTCCTCCTTTCTTGTAAGCAATTAGTTCTTAACTGTTTGTTTCACTTTAACGAAACCGTTTTTAGGACCTGGAATGGAGCCTTTAACAAGGATCACATTGCGCTCAGCGTCTACACGGATAATTTCGAGTTTTTGGATCGTAACTGTCTCATGACCCATGTGACCAGGAAGGTGTTTGCCTTTTGGTACGCGGTTCGCTTGAATCGAACCCATGGAACCAGGACCACGATGGTAACGGGAACCGTGAGCCATAGGACCCGTGCTTTGTCCCCAACGTTTGATAACGCCGGCGAAGCCTTTACCTTTCGAAATACCTGTTACGTCAACAAACTCGCCCTCTGCGAACAAATCAGCCTTCACTTCTTGGCCAACTTCATATTCGCCCAAGTTAATTCCGCGAATTTCACGAACGTAGCGCTTAGGAGCTGTGTTAGCTTTCTTTGCGTGGCCGATTTCCGGCTTGATCGCTCTAGCTTCTTTCTTATCGGAGAAACCGAATTGTACGGCTTCATAACCATCGTTCTCTTGATCTTTCTTCTGGAGAACTACACAAGGACCAGCTTCGATAACCGTTACAGGAACGACATTACCTTCAGCGGTAAACACTTGCGTCATACCAAGTTTTTTCCCTAAGATACCTTTCATGTTGACACCTCTTTTCCTTTCAATGATCAGCTATGCTTATTACAGTTTGATTTCGATATCTACACCGGATGGTAAATCCAGGCGCATCAACGCATCAACCGTTTGCGGCGTTGGGTTAACAATATCGATCAAGCGTTTATGTGTACGCATTTCGAATTGCTCCCGGGAATCCTTGTACTTGTGCACCGCACGGAGAATAGTGATGATTTGCTTTTCCGTAGGAAGCGGAATCGGCCCGGATACGCCTGCACCGGAACGTTTTGCTGTTTCCACGATTTTCTCAGCGGATTGATCAAGAATTCTGTGATCGTATGCTTTCAAGCGAATACGAATCTTTTGCTTTGCCATATAAGTCCCTCCTTCTATCGCCCAATTTCTTATCGGACATACTCCGTGAGAAAACCCGGCACATGCCCCATGGCAAAGGGGCCGGGTGTGTCGGCAACCTCTCACATCATCGCAACGTCACAGACCAACAGTCAATATTATACCGAAACAGCTGGGCAAATGCAAGGGAAAGTTATATCTTTTCCTATCTTTACTCAGCTTGGTGCAACAACGATTTATGTTCGACTTTCCCGCGTCCGCCGCCTGGACGAACCGTGTTTTCCACTTCGCCTATAATACACGATAACGCACAAACTCTCAAATCCATTTTTGACCTTAAAAATAGCTTCTATATAATAGAAGAAACGCAACAGCATTTTCGCCATTGCGTTTCCATATTAGAGTGATTAGCCAAGCACGACGCGGTCGTCGGCCATCTTTTTGCCGCTGATCTGTTCGAACTCGCCAAGCAGGCGTTCTACTGTCAGATCTTTCTTCCGGTCCTCGTTGACTTCAAGAATGATTCTGCCTTTATCCATCATAATCAGGCGGTTGCCGAGACGGATGGCCTGTTCCATGTTGTGGGTAACCATCAAGGTTGTCAGGTTCATCTCGCGCACAAGCGTTTCGGTCAGCGTTGTGATGAGCTCCGCACGCGCAGGGTCAAGAGCCGCCGTATGCTCATCGAGCAGAAGAATCTGCGGCTTCGTAAAGGTAGCCATCAGTAGGCTAAGCGCCTGACGTTCACCGCCCGATAATAGGCCAACCTTGGCGCTTAAGCGATTCTCGAGTCCGATACCGAGACGGGATAGCTGTTCCTTAAAAATAGCGCGGCGTCCACGGTTGATGCTCAGCGAGAACCCGCGCTGCTTCCCGCGCGTATAGGCCATCGCCAGATTCTCTTCAATGGACATCCTTGGAGCCGTACCGGCCATCGGGTCCTGGAATACGCGGCCGATCCATTTGCTTCTGCGGAACTCCGGCAGATTGCTAATATTTTTGCCCTCGATCCGGACCTCGCCGGTATCCGGCTTCATCACGCCCGAGATGATATTCATCAATGTCGACTTGCCGGCACCGTTACTTCCGATAACCGTTATAAAGTCTCCCGGCTTCATCGCCAGGTTCGTATTCACAAGGGCTGTCTTTTCATCTAATGTACCCGGGTTAAAAAGCTTTGATACTTTGGATATTTCCAGCATCAGCGTCCGCCCCTTTTTGTTCAATGCTATTCAAAAGAGCTGCTGTGCGTTTTTGCGCCATCCTCTTTTGCTTCCACGATTTCTGCAGAGACGGGAAGACAAGCGCGATAATAACGATAACGGCGGTGATCAGCTTAAGATCGGATGCTTCGAAGAAATCGCTCTGATAAGCGAGACCGATAATAATACGATAGACGATCGAACCAAGCACAACCGCCAGTGTCGCGCGGAATACGGTTTTTGCTCCAAACAGAGCTTCACCGATAATAACCGATGCCAGACCGATAACGATCATTCCGACACCCATCGTGATAT
Source organism: Paenibacillus sp. MMO-177 (assembly GCF_037147795.1). Classification (NCBI taxonomy): domain Bacteria; kingdom Bacillati; phylum Bacillota; class Bacilli; order Caryophanales; family Paenibacillaceae; genus Paenibacillus; species Paenibacillus sp. MMO-177. Next base: position 26,903 of record NZ_JBBCUR010000017.1, read on the forward strand.
CGGCAAATCCACTTTGCTGTGCGACAAAAGAACCCGACAAAGCAACTAGACCGTTTGACAGAGCAATACCAAGAATCTTGGTCGTATCCGTATTTGTACCAAAACTGCGAATCATGCGTTCGTTGTCGCCAGTAGCCCGAAGACTCAAACCAAGATCCGTCTTGAAGAACAAATCAAGAAGAACCTTAATAATAACAACGACTATCGGCATAAGCACTAAAACCTTAACTCCCGAGAAGACAGTCGAGATGTCCGATCCCATAAGTCCGATGTTCGGCTTGCCCATAATCCGCATGTTAACGGAATAGAGCGCGATCATCATCAGAATACCGGATAACAATCCGTTGATTTTGCCTTTCGTGTGCAGCAAGCCCGTAATCGCACCTGCGGCAGCTCCGGCGCCAAATGCCGCAAGGCATGCGAGCCATGGCGAAGTGCCGTTCGTAATCAGAACTGCTGCTACCCCTGCTCCGGTTGTAAAACTTGCATCAACCGTGAGATCGGGAAAATCAAGGATGCGAAATGTAATATAAACGCCTAGAGCCATTAAGGAATAAAGCAAACCTAGCTCAAAAGCACCATTTAACCATACTGGCACCGGGGCACCTCCTCCACATAATAAGAGAACGGGATGAACGCAAGGGAGCGTTTACCCCGTTCTCAACTTTTTATTGAATGATATTATTATCCGGATCTTTAACTCCGGCTTTCATAGCGTCAGTTACGGTAATGCCTTCATCAGCAGCTGCCTTCAGGTTCAAGATCAGGTCGAGCTTGTCCGGCTTCGTCACTTTCATCTCGCCCGGATTTTTACCCTTCAGAATTTCGGCGGCCATTTGACCTACTTGGTAGCCATGGTCATAGTATTTAAAGCCTACAGTAGCAAAAGCGCCTTTCTCAACCGTATCGCGGTCACTCGAGAAGAACGGAATATGGTTTTGCTTCGCCAGCTGCAGAAGCGCATCTACACCCGATACAACCACGTTATCAAGAGTGATATACATAGCGTCTACTTTACCAATGAGAGATTCACCGGCTTGCTTTACTTCGGATGTGTTTGTAACCGGTGCTTCAATCAGTTCGATGTTGTGTTTAGCAAGTGCTTCTTTCGCAGTAGCAGCCATAACTACGGCATTGCTCTCGCCTTTGTTAATGACCAAGCCAACCTTCTTCACGTTAGGGAAGTTAGCAGCGATGAAATCCATCAGCTGTACAGCTGCATCCGGATTGGTATCGGAAGCGCCAGTTACGTTGCCTCCTGGAGCATCCAGATCGGAAACCAGATCTGCGGAAAGCGGATCCGTTACGGCCGCGAACAATACCGGACCTTTATTGCCGGCATTCGTGTAAGCTTGCACAAGCGCCTGTGCCGATGGAGTTGCGATACCAAGAGCAAGATCGGCTTTAGCGCCGGCGATTTTTTGAGCGATCGACAGGTTATTCGTTTGATCGCCTTGCGCGGTATTAAAGTCTACCGTCAAATTATCCCCTTCTACAAAACCTTCATCCTTTAACGCTGCAAGAAAACCTTCCTTCGTTGCGTCGAGAGACGGATGCTCAACGATCTGAGAAATCGAGATCTTGTACGATTTCTTCGCATCCGAAGCGCCTGCGTTTGCGGCGTTGCCGGAGCTGCTGTTCTCGTTGTTGCTTTTACCACTGTTCCCACATGCTGCTGTAATGAGCAAAAGTACTAAAGCAAGCGGTACCAACCATTTCTTTTTCATTTCTAGATTGCCCCTCCCAGTTGGATATTTGTCTGAATACTTCGAATAACGTCGATAGACGCTTATCCATTAATTCTAATGGCATGTAAAGTTATACGTCAATGGTGGGTTTTATCTGGAAGTAAAAAACCCTCTGCCAGCGGCAGAGGGTTCATAAAGCGCGGCTTAGGCCGCACTTTATTATTTTTGGATAGTTGCAACAGCGCCAGCGCCTACAGTACGGCCGCCTTCACGGATGGAGAAACGAGTTCCTTCTTCAACCGCGATTGGAGCGATCAGTTCTACAGTAACTGTGATGTTGTCGCCAGGCATAACCATTTCAGTACCTTCTGGCAGGTTGATGATACCTGTTACGTCAGTTGTACGGAAATAGAATTGTGGACGGTAACCAGTGAAGAAAGGCTTATGACGGCCACCCTCTTCTTTAGTCAGAACGTAGATTTGAGCAGTGAAGTTAGTGTGTGGCTTAACGGAAGCCGGTTTAGCCAATACTTGACCACGCTCGATGTCTTTACGGTCTACACCGCGAAGCAGTGCGCCGATGTTGTCGCCCGCTTGAGCGGAGTCCATCAGTTTACGGAACATTTCTACGCCCGTAACAACGGATTTGCGAGTTTCTTCAGCCAGACCAACGATTTCAACCTCGTCGCCAACTTTAACCACACCACGGTCGATACGGCCAGTAGCAACTGTACCGCGGCCAGTGATTGTGAATACGTCCTCGACAGGCATCAGGAAAGGCTTAGCTGTGTCGCGCTCAGGAGTTGGGATGTAAGTGTCAACTTGTTCGAACAGTTCAACGATTTTGTCAGCCCAAGGACCATCTGGGTTTTGCAGAGCTTCACGAGCTGCACCACGGATGATTGGAGTGTCGTCGCCTGGGAACTCATACTCGTTAAGAAGGTCGCGAACTTCCATCTCAACCAGTTCAAGAAGCTCTTCGTCTTCAACCATGTCGCATTTGTTTAGGAATACAACGATGTAAGGTACGCCTACTTGGCGGGACAGAAGGATGTGCTCGCGAGTTTGCGGCATAGGGCCGTCAGCTGCGGATACAACCAGGATAGCGCCGTCCATTTGAGCAGCACCAGTGATCATGTTTTTAACGTAGTCGGCGTGACCTGGGCAGTCAACGTGAGCGTAGTGACGGTTAGGAGTCTCATACTCAACGTGAGCTGTCGAGATCGTGATACCGCGCTCGCGCTCTTCTGGAGCTTTGTCGATTTGGTCGAAAGCGATTGCCGCGCCACCGTATTTTTTGGAAAGTACAGTAGTGATAGCAGCAGTCAAAGTAGTTTTACCATGGTCGACGTGACCAATAGTACCGATATTTACGTGCGGTTTATTACGTTCAAATTTAGCCTTTGCCATTGAACTTAATCCTCCTTAATATAACTGAAGTTTTATGTGTGGGCCAAACACAAATGCCTTAAGGAATTTGTGCCCGGCCTTGCATACCGAAGGTATGAATTTAAGGGCTTAATAATTAAGCGCCTTTGTTTTTCGCGATAATCTCTTCCGAGATCGAACGTGGTACTTCTTCATAGTGCGAGAGCTCCATGGAGAATACGCCACGGCCTTGCGTACCGGAACGAAGAGTTGTGGAGTAACCGAACATCTCTGCAAGAGGTACCTTAGCACGGATGATTTGTGCGCCTGCACGAGTATCCATACCTTCGATACGACCGCGACGGGAGTTCAGCATACCCATAACGTCGCCCATGTACTCTTCTGGCACTGTAACTTCAACCTTCATGATTGGCTCAAGAAGAACTGGGTTACATTTTTCCTTGGCAGCTTTAAGCGCCATGGAACCAGCGATTTTGAACGCCATCTCCGAGGAGTCAACGTCATGGTACGAACCGTCGAATACAGTTGCTTTAACATCAACGAGCGGGAAGCCAGCGAGTACGCCGTTCTTCATCGACTCTTCGATACCTGCTTGGATAGGAGCGATAAATTCACGAGGAATCGATCCACCAACAACTTTATTCTCGAATACGAAGCCTTGACCTGGCTCTTGCGGAGTGAATTCAACCCAACAATGGCCATATTGACCTTTACCGCCGGACTGACGAACGAATTTACCTTCAACCTTAGCCGCAGTACGGAATGTTTCACGGTAAGCTACTTGAGGTTTACCAACGTTAGTCTCAACTTTGAATTCGCGAAGCATACGGTCAACCAGGATTTCAAGGTGAAGCTCACCCATACCCGAGATGATCGTTTGGTTCGTTTCTTCGTCTGTATGAGCACGGAACGTTGGATCTTCTTCAGCCAGTTTGGAAATTGCGATACCCAGCTTGTCTTGGTCAGCTTTCGTTTTTGGTTCGATAGCTACCGAGATAACCGGCTCAGGGAAGTTCATCGATTCAAGAATGATCGGGTTCTTCTCGTCGCACAGTGTGTCGCCTGTAATGGTATCTTTCAGACCTACTGCGGCAGCGATATCGCCGGAGTAAACTTCCGAAATCTCTTGACGGCTGTTCGCATGCATCTGCAGGATACGTCCGATCCGCTCACGTTTGTTCTTAGTTGCGTTAAGAACGTACGAACCGGATTTCAAGATACCCGAGTATACACGGAAGAACGTCAGTTTACCAACGTAAGGGTCAGTCATGATTTTGAACGCGAGTGCCGCGAACGGCTCTTCGTCAGAAGAATGACGTACCGACTCTTCGCCGTCTTCGAGTGTACCTTTGATAGCCGGTACGTCGAGCGGGGATGGCAGGTAGTCTACTACTGCGTCCAACATCATTTGAACACCTTTGTTGCGGTACGAAGAACCTGCTACAACCGGGAAGATCTTAACTTCACAAACGCCCTTGCGGAGCGCTGCTTTAATTTCCGGAATCGTAATTTCTTCGCCTTCCAGATATTTCATAGTCAATTCTTCGTCCAGTTCAGCTACGCGCTCGATCAGATCGGTGCGAAGCTCTTCGACTTTATCTGCATATTCTGCAGGGATTTCGATAACTTCAGGATCTTTCCCGAGGTCATCTTTGTACTTATATGCTTTGCGTTCAACGATGTCGATAACGCCTACGAAATCACTTTCAGCGCCCATCGGCAATTGAATCGCTACAGCATTTGCTTGCAGACGGTCCCGCATGTCTTTAATAACATTCAGATAGTCTGCACCGATGATGTCCATCTTGTTGATGTAGGCGATCCGTGGAACGCCATAACGGTCTGCTTGACGCCATACCGTTTCAGACTGTGGCTCAACGCCTTCTTTGGCACTGAATACGCCAACGGCCCCATCCAATACGCGCAGGGAACGTTCAACTTCTACTGTGAAGTCAACGTGCCCCGGGGTGTCGATGATATTGATGCGGTTGCCTTTCCATTGAGCAGTAGTCGCGGCAGACGTAATTGTAATACCGCGCTCTTGCTCTTGCTCCATCCAGTCCATCGTTGCAGCACCTTCGTGCACTTCACCGATTTTGTGAGTACGGCCTGTGTAGAACAAGATACGCTCAGTGGTTGTTGTTTTACCAGCATCGATATGCGCCATGATCCCGATGTTACGCGTATTATTCAAGGAGAACTCTCTAGACATGAATTTGTCTCCTCTCGTGTTTTGAGTTAAACTCAAACATTTTGGTTAAAATCCTACCAACGGTAGTGAGCAAACGCTTTGTTCGCTTCTGCCATTTTGTGTGTGTCTTCGCGCTTCTTCACGGATGCGCCAGTGTTGTTCGATGCGTCCATGATTTCTGCAGCCAGACGCTCTTCCATCGTTTTTTCACCGCGGTTGCGCGAGTAGTTCACGAGCCAACGGAGACCAAGCGATGTACGACGCTCTGGTTTAACTTCAACCGGTACTTGGTAGTTGGAACCGCCGACACGGCGAGCTTTAACCTCGAGTACAGGCATGATGTTTTTCAACGCTTCTTCGAACACTTCCATTGGATCTTTACCCGTGCGTTCTTGGATCAGCGTGAAAGCATCATACAACAGCGTTTGAGCAACGCCGCGTTTGCCGTCGATCATGATGCGGTTGATAAGGCGGGTTACCAGTTTGCTATTGTAAACCGGATCCGGCAATACGTCGCGTTTTGTAACAGGACCTTTGCGTGGCATGAGAAAGTCCCCCTTTCTTAGTTAGTCGCAATATCCGAATATTTATCCGAACAAGTTGCTAATATTATTTTTTAACTTTAGGGCGTTTAGTACCGTATTTCGAACGAGCTTGGTTGCGGTTGTTAACACCCGCAGTATCCAATGCGCCGCGAACAATATGGTAACGTACACCCGGAAGGTCTTTTACGCGTCCACCACGGATCAATACAACGCTGTGTTCTTGCAGGTTGTGACCGATACCTGGAATGTACGCCGTTACTTCTACGCGGTTCGTCAAACGTACGCGCGCATATTTACGAAGTGCGGAGTTCGGTTTCTTCGGAGTCATAGTACCTACACGAGTGCACACACCGCGTTTTTGCGGAGCGCTGATGTTCGTTGCTTCACGTTTCAAGGCGTTAAAACCTCTTTGCAAAGCAGGCGATTTCGATTTTACGACTTTAGCTTGGCGGCCTTTGCGGACCAGCTGGTTAATTGTTGGCATGTTGCCACCCCCTTCCCATGATTATGTCTTATTAATGGCAAGACATTTTACCCAATTAATTAAGCCCACAGATCCAGGCGGTTCATAAAAGAACAAATAAAAATTTCTGTCAGTCCATCATCTTTCAATTCTGCACCAACAAAAATAGAGTCTACTTTATTCTTCATCAAGTATGAGCGCTGCCATAGCGGCTCCGACATCAATCCCGCAGGTTTCCCCGAGTTCTTGCATCGTATCTATCCACTTGACCGGAACACTCAACCGCTCGCACAGATGAACGATCTTCTCTCTCATCCGCGGATCTGCATCACGAGCCACATAGACTTCGATAGCTTTACTCTGTTCAAGCATCTTAGTCGTCTGTTTCGCGCCAACCTTAAACTGCATGATATCACCTTTCCTATTGCGGTAGAGCGATCACACAATTAGGCACACTTCGATATAGTATCACCTACATCTAGAAGTGTCAAGCTGTAATACACCCTGTCCAATTGCAAAGTTTTGGTTAACTCATTTTCACGGTTAAAGGTAAGGCCCATTAATTATTATACATGTAAAAGAGCGGGCATCAACAGGGAAGACCAACCATCCCTGCCGAATGCCGCGCTCTCCTCATCTATTACAAAATATGCGGTTCCTATTCGATCGTTACAGCTTCGGATTCCAATTCGCCTTCCGCTGTTGCTTCAGGCTCATCTTCAAGGCCTACCAGCTTGATGCTGCGGTAACGGTTCATACCTGTACCGGCCGGGATCAGCTTACCGATAATAACGTTCTCTTTCAGACCTAGCAATTGGTCGACTTTCCCTTTGATAGCAGCGTCGGTCAGGACGCGGGTCGTTTCTTGGAACGATGCCGCGGACAAGAACGAATCTGTTTCAAGGGACGCCTTCGTAATACCAAGCAATACCGGCTTCGCAACGGCAGGCTCAAGACCTGCAAAGATGGCTTCGCGGTTAGCTGCTTCGTATTCGTGGATGTCAACAAATGCGCCTGGAAGAAGCGTGGTGTCGCCAGCGTCAACGATACGGATTTTGCGAAGCATTTGCTTAACCATAACCTCAACGTGCTTGTCGTTAATTTCTACGCCTTGGTTACGGTATACGCGTTGTACTTCTTGCAAAATGTAGTTTTGAACGCCGCGGATACCTTTAATACGCAGCATATCTTTAGGATCGATCGAACCGTCTGTAAGCTCGTCGCCTGCTTCGATTTGCTGGCCTTCGGTTACACGGATACGCGAGCCGTACGTAATAGCGTAGACTTTCGTTTCTGCTTCGCCTTGGACTTCGATTTCGCGGCGGTCTTTCGCCTCGCGAATTTCTTTAACGACACCGTCGAGCTCCGTAATGATCGCTTGACCTTTCGGATTACGCGCCTCGAAAAGCTCCTGGATACGCGGCAAACCTTGCGTAATATCGTCGCCGGCAACGCCGCCGGTATGGAATGTACGCATTGTCAGCTGTGTTCCCGGTTCTCCGATGGATTGCGCCGCGATAATGCCTACCGCTTCGCCGATCTCAACGTGCTTGCCGGTCGCCAAGTTACGGCCATAGCATACTTTACATACGCCATGACGGGCGCGACAGCTAAGAACAGAGCGGATTTGAAGCTTCTCGATACCTGCATCGATAATCGCATCGGCTTTGCCGGAGTCGATCAGCTCGCTCTTCTTGACAATAACCTCACCCGTTTTCGGATGACGGATTGTTTCGAACGAGTAACGGCCTTCGATACGGTCGTACAGATCCTCGATAACCTCTTTGCCGTCTTGAATTTTGCTAACGGTAAAGCCTTTATCCGTACCGCAATCGTCTTCGCGGACGATAACGTCCTGCGCAACGTCTACGAGACGGCGGGTCAAGTAACCCGAGTCAGCGGTACGAAGCGCCGTATCGGCCAGACCTTTACGGGCACCGTGCGTCGAGATGAAGTACTCGAGGACGGTAAGGCCTTCACGGAAGTTCGATTTGATTGGCAACTCGATGATACGACCGGATGGGTTGGCCATCAGACCGCGCATACCGCCGAGCTGGGCGATCTGCGATTTGTTACCCCGTGCTTTGGAGTCCACCATGAGCATGATGGAATTGTAACGGTCCATCGACTTCATGAGGATATCGGTAATTTGGTCTTTCGATTTGGACCAGATTTCGATAACACGGTCATAGCGTTCCTCGTTCGTGATCAGACCGCGGCGGTACTGATTCATGACGACTGCTACTTTAGCATCCGATTCTTTCAGAATCTCGACTTTTTCCTCCGGAACGACAACGTCCGCTACCGCAACGGTAATACCGGCACGGGTGGAGTACGTAAAGCCAAGCTGCTTGATCCGGTCAAGAATAACCGAAGTCAAGGTTGTATGGTAGATACGGAAGCACTCGCCGATGATATTGCCGAGATACTCTTTGCCGACACCGCCGGCAATTGGCAACTCATTCATGATTTTGTTCAAGTCGCTGCCTTTTTCATAGACAAAATACTTATCCGGCGTACCTTGCAGCAAGTTCGCTTTGGTAGCTTCGTTGATGTAAGGGAAATCTTCCGGGAAGATTTCGTTGAAAATAACTTTACCGACAGTCGTACAAATCAGGGAGTTCTGCTGCTGCTCCGTAAAGATGGTTTTCTTCAGTACTTTAGCAGGCACGAATACACGCGCATGAAGCGATACAATGCCGCGTTGGTATGCGGAGATTGCTTCGTTCACGGTAGCGAACACCGATCCGGAACCTTTTGCTTCTTTGTTATCCATCGTCAAGTAGTACGATCCGAGAACCATATCCTGGGATGGCGTAACAACCGGTTTGCCGTCTTTCGGGTTCAAGATGTTGCCCGATGCGAGCATCAGGAGACGTGCTTCAGCTTGCGCTTCTGCCGACAGCGGTACGTGAACGGCCATTTGGTCACCGTCGAAGTCCGCGTTATAAGCGGTACATACGAGCGGATGAAGCTTGATGGCGCGGCCTTCAACCAGAATCGGTTCAAACGCCTGGATACCGAGACGGTGAAGCGTAGGGGCACGGTTGAGTAGAACCGGATGCTCCTTGATTACTTCTTCAAGAACGTCCCAAACTTCCGGGCTAACGCGTTCAACTTTGCGTTTTGCGCTCTTGATATTGTGAGCCAGGCCTTTGTTCACAAGCTCTTTCATAACGAAAGGCTTGAACAGCTCCAGCGCCATCTCTTTAGGAAGACCGCATTGGAACATTTTCAGGTTTGGTCCTACGACGATAACGGAACGACCAGAATAGTCAACCCGTTTACCGAGCAAGTTCTGGCGGAAACGGCCTTGTTTACCTTTCAGCATGTGGCTGAGGGATTTCAAAGGACGGTTGCCTGGGCCTGTTACCGGACGGCCGCGGCGGCCGTTATCGATGAGGGCGTCAACCGCTTCCTGCAGCATGCGCTTCTCGTTCTGAACGATAATGTCCGGAGCGCCCAGGTCAAGCAAGCGTTTCAGACGGTTGTTACGGTTAATAACACGGCGGTACAGGTCGTTCAGGTCAGACGTTGCGAAACGTCCGCCGTCCAGCTGTACCATCGGACGAAGCTCTGGCGGGATAACCGGAAGCACGTCGAGAATCATCCATTCCGGCTCATTGCCGGAGTTGCGGAAGGCTTCGATAACTTCAAGACGCTTAATCGCACGATTGCGGCGTTGGCCTTGAGCCGTGCGCAATTCTTCTTTAAGTGTCTCCAGTTCTTTTTCTACATCGATGTCCTGCAGCAATTTTTTAACTGCTTCGGCACCCATGCTCGCTTGGAAGCCATAACCATATTTCTCACGGTAGCTGCGGTATTCTTTCTCCGACAGCAGTTGTTTTTTCTCAAGCGGCGTATCACCTGGGTCGGTTACGACATAGGATGCAAAATAAATGATCTCCTCAAGGGAACGAGGCGACATGTCAAGCGCAAGGCCCATACGGCTTGGAATGCCTTTAAAGTACCAGATATGCGATACTGGAGCAGCAAGCTCGATATGGCCCATACGCTCGCGGCGTACTTTCGCGCGTGTAACTTCAACGCCGCAGCGGTCACAGACAACGCCTTTATAACGAACGCGTTTGTATTTACCGCAATGGCATTCCCAGTCTTTTGTAGGCCCGAAGATCTTTTCGCAGAAAAGACCCTCTTTCTCCGGTTTTAACGTCCTATAGTTGATCGTCTCCGGTTTTTTGACTTCTCCGCGGGACCAAGAGCGAATTTTATCAGGCGAGGCAAGCCCGATTTTCATATACTCGAAGTTGTTCACGTCCAACAAGGAGCAACCCTCCTTCGTCATGTATGGCTATGTCGTACAAATTGGCGGCTGCACGCCCTCCGGTTAAGAAGGACGAGCAGCCTTTTATTCAAAGCTTATTCAGCGCCTGCTTCGGCGCCTTCTAAGTTGAGGTTAAGCTTATCGCTTGTTCCGTCATCTTCGTCATCGATTTCTTTCATTTCGATCTCTTCTTCATTCTCGGTGAGGATCTTAACGTCCATACCAAGGGACTGAAGCTCTTTGATCAATACTTTGAACGATTCTGGAACGCCTGGCTCCGGAACGTTCTCGCCCTTCACGATCGATTCGTATGTCTTCACCCGGCCGACCACGTCGTCGGATTTGACCGTAAGAATCTCTTGAAGCGTGTAGGCTGCGCCGTAGGCCTCGAGTGCCCAAACCTCCATCTCACCGAAGCGCTGGCCGCCGAATTGAGCTTTACCGCCCAGTGGCTGCTGCGTAACGAGAGAGTAAGGACCCGTCGAGCGGGCATGGATTTTATCGTCGACCATGTGCGCCAGTTTGATCATGTACATGACGCCAACCGTAACTTCGCGTTCAAACGATTCGCCTGTACGTCCATCGTACAGAATCGTTTTACCGTTACGCTGCATGCCGGCTTCTTCCATCGTATCGAATACGTCATACTCGCGCGCGCCGTCGAATACCGGCGTTGCAGCATGAAGACCAAGACGTTTACAAGCCATACCCAGATGGACTTCGAGCACCTGACCGATGTTCATCCGCGATGGTACGCCCAGTGGGTTCAACACGACTTCAACCGGTGTGCCGTCTGGCAAGAACGGCATATCTTCCTCCGGCATAATGCGGGCGATAACCCCTTTATTACCGTGGCGTCCTGCCATTTTGTCGCCCTCGGAGATTTTACGTTTTTGAGCAATATATACGCGAACCAGCTGATTTACGCCTGGCGGCAGTTCATCGCCGTTCTCGCGGGTAAATACTTTAACGTCTACGACGATACCGTCGGTACCATGCGGTACGCGAAGCGATGTATCGCGCACTTCACGAGCTTTCTCACCAAAGATCGCGTGAAGAAGGCGTTCTTCCGCCGTCAGTTCCGTAACGCCTTTAGGAGTTACTTTACCAACGAGGATATCGCCGGCGCCAATCTCGGCACCAACGCGGATAATGCCGCGTTCGTCGAGGTTTTTCAGCGCTTCTTCGCCGACATTCGGAATGTCGCGCGTAATTTCTTCCGGTCCAAGTTTCGTATCGCGTGCTTCGGATTCGTATTCTTCAATGTGAATGGAAGTGTAAACATCCTCTTTCACAAGCTTCTCGCTAAGAAGAATCGCATCCTCGTAGTTGTAACCTTCCCAAGTCATGAACGCAACGACAACGTTGCGGCCCAGCGCCAATTCGCCTTGCTCCGTGGAAGGACCGTCGGCGAGAATATCGCCTTTCTTGATCACTTCGCCTTTGCGTACAAGCGGACGTTGGTTAATACATGTTCCTTGGTTGGAACGCATAAACTTATGCAGCTTATGTTTCACGAGATCGCCAACCACTTGCTTGCCGTCCAGCATCTCTGTGCGGCGCAGCCAAATTTCATTTGCCGATACTCGTTCAATAACACCGTCATACTTGGATACAATACATACACCGGAGTCTTTCGCCGACTTATGCTCCATACCCGTACCAACGAGTGGCGCTTTAGGAATAAGGAGTGGAACGGCCTGCCGCTGCATGTTGGATCCCATGAGCGCACGGTTGGAGTCGTCATTTTCCAAGAACGGAATGAGCGCTGTCGCAACCGATACAACCTGCTTAGGCGATACGTCCATGTAGTCAACGCGTTCGCTTGGCATGGTCAAGATGTTATCTGCTTGCTTATTGTAACGTACGATGACACTGTCATCGACAAATTTGCCTTCTTCGGTCAACTTCGCGTTCGCTTGCGCGACAACGTAGTTATCTTCTTCGTCAGCCGTCAAATACGAGATTTGCTCGGTAACGATGCCCGTCTTCGGATCTACCCAACGATAAGGCGCTTCGATGAAGCCATACTCGTTAATGCGGGCAAACGTCGACAAGGAGTTGATCAGACCGATGTTCGGACCCTCTGGCGTTTCGATTGGACACATACGCCCGTAGTGGGAGTGATGGACGTCCCGTACTTCGAAGCCTGCGCGCTCACGCGTCAAACCGCCCGGACCGAGAGCAGACAAACGACGTTTGTGCGTCAATTCTGCCAACGGGTTCGTTTGGTCCATGAACTGCGACAGCTGCGAGGAACCGAAGAACTCTTTAATCGATGCGATTACAGGTCGAATGTTAATCAAGGCTTGCGGCGTAATTGCGTTAGCATCTTGAATCGACATTCTTTCGCGAACAACGCGTTCCATCCGGGAAAGACCGATACGGAATTGGTTCTGAAGCAATTCGCCTACCGAACGCAGACGACGGTTACCGAGATGGTCGATATCGTCCGTATTGCCTACTCCGTGAAGGAGGTTAATGAAATAGTTAATGGACGAAATGATGTCCGCCGGCGTAATATGCTTAACGGATTTATCAATAACGCCATTCGAAATGACCTTAATAACCTTCGCATCGTCCAGCGGCGAGAATACGTTGATCGCTTGAAGCGGAATGCTATCTGCGTCAAGTACACCGTTTGCCACATGATACGTTTTGAAACCTACGTTTTTCTCCAGCTTGTCGAGGATCTCGTCAAGCAGGCGGCGGTCAATCACTTGACCTGCTTCCGCAATGATTTCGCCTGTTCCTGGATCAACCAGAGTCTCAGCAAGACGCTGATTAAACAGACGGTTCTTAATGTGAAGCTTTTTGTTTATTTTGTAACGGCCAACGTTAGCCAAATCGTAACGCTTTGGATCGAAGAAACGAGCTACGAGCAAGCTCTTCGCATTATCCAAAGTAGGCGGCTCGCCCGGACGAAGGCGTTCGTAAATCTCGATCAACGCTTTCTCGGTCGAATCTGTGTTGTCTTTATCCAGCGTGTTGCGAATATACTCGTCATGGCCGAGCAATTCTAAGATCTCAGCGTCGGTTCCGAAGCCAAGAGCGCGCAAAAGCACCGTCACCGGTATTTTCCGGGTCCGGTCAATACGAACGTAAATGATGTCCTTAGCATCCGTCTCAAGCTCGAGCCAAGCTCCGCGATTCGGAATTACCGTTGCCGTGTATGTTTTCTTCCCGTTCTTATCAACCTTCGTGCTGAAGTACACACTTGGGGATCGAACCAACTGGCTGACAATAACACGTTCCGCCCCGTTAATAATGAACGTACCGGTCTCTGTCATCAGCGGGAAGTCGCCCATGAACACTTCTTGTTCCTTCACTTCGCCGGTTTCTTTGTTGAAGAGCCGTACCTTAACGCGCAGTGGAGCAGCGTACGTCACATCGCGTTCCTTTGATTCATCGACCGAATATTTCGGTTCGCCCAAGCTATAGTCGATAAACTCAAGCGATAGATTGCCCGTAAAGTCCTGAATCGGCGAAATATCCTGGAACAACTCAAGCAAGTCGTTATCCAAGAATTTTTCGTACGATTTTTGTTGGATTTCAATCAGGTTCGGGACTTCCAGCACCTCGTTGATCCGGGCGTAACTTCTCCGCGTGCGCCGACCATACTGAACAAGTTGTCCTGCCAACTTAACCTCACCCCTCATGTCTGTCTCACAGCATCGATATCTACTGCGTCACTACTTTAAATAAAGAAAAGCCCTTATCGAATAGTTCGAAAAAAGAGCGTGTTCCGGCAGCCAACCAAACGCAGCGCGGCGCGATGGTTCCATATCAAGTAATTTTGCCCAAAATGTAAACATTATACGTCAAATGTGCAAGAAATATGCATTCCGCGCCAAAATTCGCACTTGACATTTTAGTTAGCTAAAGAGATTGAGCCCAATTTAATGCTGACATTTTATAATACTACCATATCTGAAAAGTCAAGTCAAGAAAATCAAGCCATAGATTTTGTTGCTAAAAATATCCGGTAGCCTTTATCCTTCGTTACCTCTTCCACATCGCCAAACAGCGCTTCCAGCTTGGCTTCCGCCGATGGCGCGCCTTGCTTTTTCTGAATAACAACCCACATCTTGCCGCCGGGGTTTAATAGATTGTACCCCTCTTCAAATATACGATGGACAACCTGCTTCCCTGCCCTGATAGGAGGATTGGTCAAGATCACGTCATAACGGCTGTCCTTCACTGATTCATAGATATCGCTCTGGAGAACGGTAACATTGGCAATCCCGTTCAGCCTCGCGTTCTCTTTCGACAGCTCAACCGCACGTTCATTAATGTCGATCATGGTTACATGCCCCTCCGGCGCAAGCTTCGCCGCAGTTAATCCGATGGGCCCGTAACCGCACCCGACATCAAGCACATTAGCAGATGGCGCAAGAACGAGCGCATCCAGCAGCACGCGGCTGCCATAATCGACCCCTGATTTCGAGAATACGCCAGCATCCGTCACAAACCGCAGCGCGAATCCCCGAAGCTTTGCTTCATGTACTTGTCTATCATGCTTCACTCCCGGCGTTTGGGAGTAATAGTGGTCCGACATTCTTTTAGGCCTCCTGCCTCTAGCTCTGTATGTCTCAAACATGCAACGAACCCCTTGAAACGTGACGTTTCAAGGGGCCCGTTATTATAGCTTGAAGCGAATTACTTCACTTCTACAGCAGCGCCAGCTTCTTCAAGCTTAGCTTTAACCGCTTCTGCTTCTTCTTTGCCAACTTTTTCTTTGATTGGTTTAGGAGCGCCGTCAACCAGGTCTTTAGCTTCTTTCAGGCCCAGACCAGTGATTTCGCGAACCACTTTGATTACGTTGATTTTGGAAGCGCCAGCGTTGTTAAGGATAACGTCGAATTCGGATTGCTCAGCAACTTCTGCTGCGCCGCCTGCTACTACTGCTACTGGTGCAGCAGCTGTAACGCCGAATTCTTCTTCGATTGCTTTAACAAGATCGTTCAGTTCAAGAACAGTCATAACTTTGATTGCTTCTAAGATTTGCTCTTTAGACATGGTTATACCTCCGAAAATGGTTGATTTTTTTGGTTTTATGCCGCCTTCCGGGGAAGGTCGGCGGTTCGTTCGTACAAACGACGGTCTAACTTAAGCTTGTGCTTCTTTTTGCTCGCCGACTGCTTTAACCGCAAGCGCGAAGTTGCGCATTGGAGCTTGCAGGACGCTGAGGAGCATGGAGAGCAAGCCTTCGCGGGACGGAAGTTCCGCCAGTGCTTTAATCTCTTGCGCACCTACTACTTTACCTTCAACAACGCCGCCTTTAAGTTTCAGAGCGTCGTTCTTTTTAGCGAAATCGTTGAGGATCTTCGCTGGTGCTACAGCATCGTTCACGCTGAAAGCAATGGCTGTAGGACCAACCAGAATGCTGTTCAGATCGGACAATTCCGCAGCTTCAGTCGCACGGCGAACGAGCGAGTTTTTCAGAACTTGGAACTCAACACCTGCTTCGCGCAGTTGTTTACGAAGTTCAGTTACTTGCGCAACGTTCAATCCGCGATAGTCAGCAACAACAGTGCTGGAGCTCTCACGAAGCTTCGCTGTGATTTCTTCAACCGCTTGTTGTTTCTCTTGGATGATTTTAACGTTTGCCAAACTGTACACCTCCTGTAATAGTTGTACATCCCGTTATATGACGAGCTTCCTAATGCCTAGGGTGCATGAGAAAGGCCTCCACAGCGACTGCGAAGGCCATGATATATCGCTGCCGTGAAGCTAATCACGCGCAAGCTGTATTTATCATAACACCTCGGTAGGAAATTAAGCCTTGCGGCACCTACTGTCTACGGTATGCGTATTCGAATTTAATTCCGTTCTCGTTAAACTTAGCGGTAAGCCGCTACGTTGACGCGAGCGCCAGGGCCCATTGTCGAAGAAACGGAGATGTTTTTCAGGTAAACCCCTTTAGCTGCTGCCGGTTTAGCACGGTTCAGAGCGTCGATCAGAGACTTAAGGTTTTCGTTAAGTTTCTCTGCGTCGAAGGAAACCTTGCCGATTGGAGCATGGATTTGACCTGCTTTATCAAGACGGTATTCGATTTTACCAGCTTTAATTTCTTGAACAGCTTTAGTAACGTCGAATGTTACCGTACCCGCTTTAGGGTTAGGCATAAGGCCTTTACCGCCGAGGATACGACCCAGTTTACCAACTTCAGCCATCATGTCCGGCGTTGCTACGCAGACGTCGAATTCGAACCAGCCTTGTTGGATTTTGTTGATCATGTCGGAATCGCCTACGAAATCAGCGCCAGCAGCTTCCGCTTCTTTTGCTTTATCGCCTTTTGCGAATACCAGAACACGTTTCGTTTTACCAGTACCATGCGGAAGCACAACAACGCCACGAACCGCTTGGTCTTGTTTACGAGGGTCAACGCCCAGACGCACAGCTACTTCAACGGACTCGTCGAATTTTGCTGTAGCGGCTTTCTTCACAAGCTCGATTGCTTCCAAAGACTCGTAAGTAGCTTCGCTGTCAATCAGCTTAGCAGCTTCTACATACTTTTTGCCGTGTTTAGCCATTTGAGTTTTCCTCCTTTGTGGTTGTAGCGGAAAATTCCCCTTTTGGGACTCCTCCCACTTGAACGAAGCATAACACTTCGCCGGGCTGCGCCTGTTCGGCTGCCCATGTGCTAACCGACCGCAAGCGGCCAGTCGCACAATTAGTCAACGATAGTAACACCCATGCTGCGTGCAGTACCTTCAATCATAAGCATCGCTGCCTCAACGGAAGCTGCATTCAGGTCAGGCATTTTTTGCTCAGCGATTTCACGAACTTTCGAACGTTTAACTGTAGCAACTTTCTTTTTGTTTGGTTCACCGGAACCTTTTTCGATACCTGCTGCAACGCGGAGCAATACTGCTGCCGGCGGAGTTTTAGTTTCGAAAGTGAAGGAACGGTCTTCAAACACTGTGATAACAACCGGGATAATCAATCCCGCTTGATCTGCAGTACGAGCATTGAATTCTTTACAGAACGCCATAATGTTAACGCCTGCTTGACCAAGTGCCGGACCAATCGGCGGAGCCGGATTAGCTTTACCTGCAGGAACTTGCAGTTTGACCATTTTGATAACCTTTTTTGCCATGACTTACACCTCCTTACACAAGTAATCCCAAACTACGGAAACCGGATAATATTATATCTTCTCCACTTGAGTGTAGTCCAGCTCAAGCGGGGTCTCCCTGCCAAACATGTTGACATGTACCTTAAGCTTGGATTTGTCGAGCAGAATCTCTTCTACCGTACCAACGAAATCCGCGAAAGGACCTACTTTGACGCGCACGGTTTCCTTCAGGTCGAATTCAATCTTCGGCTTAGGCTCTTCCATGCCCATGTGCTTCAGAATTTGTTCTACTTCGTCCGGCATAAGCGCGATTGGCTTGGAACCGGAACCCGTTGACCCTACAAATCCTGTGACGCCCGGCGTATTGCGAACAACATACCATGAATCGTCAGTTTGAACCATCTCCACTAGGACGTAGCCGGGGTAGACTTTACGTTGAACGGTCTTTTTCTTACCGTCCTTCTCTACCACTTCTTCTTCCATCGGAACCAGAACGCGAAAGATTTTGTCTTCCATGCCCATCGATTCGAGGCGACGTTCCAAATTGGCTTTCACTTTGTTCTCATAACCGGCGTAAGTGTGTACGACATACCATCTTTTTTCCATTCCAATCCACCTTTGGACCCTTCTTAAACAATCAGATTAACTAGAGACGAGATCCCGATGTCAAGAAGCCAAA
Organism: Paenibacillus sp. MMO-177; assembly: GCF_037147795.1. Taxonomy (NCBI): domain Bacteria; kingdom Bacillati; phylum Bacillota; class Bacilli; order Caryophanales; family Paenibacillaceae; genus Paenibacillus; species Paenibacillus sp. MMO-177. Next base: position 45,224 of record NZ_JBBCUR010000017.1, read on the forward strand.
AGTAAATCGTAACAAACGCGATCGTTAGAAGTACGACGATCGAATAGCTTGTCAACTCTTTACGGTTTGGCCAGCGAACTTTCTTAAGTTCTGCCCAGCTGTCGGCAAAGAAACTAAACGTTGTTCCGAAGCTTTGCTTCAGTTTAGCCAAAAATGCCACGTCAACACCTCCAATGACTATCTCGTCTCGCGATGAGGAGTCTGCTCGTTACAGAACTTGCAAAACTTCTTCAACTCGATGCGGTCGGGGTGATTGCGTTTGTTCTTGCTGCTCGCATAGTTTCTCTGTTTGCAGTTTGTGCATGCCAACGTGATTATTACCCGCATTGAATTACACCTCCCGAACTGCTAAATAACGGATCACAACGCCATATGTATATGACATTGCAACTTCGGCCCCAATACAAAACAAAGCCTCACATCAAGGCCTACCTAAAACAATTTATCACACGGCCTATTCCAATGTCAATGGAAACATAGACTGGGCCATAGCGAATATTATGGAAATATGGCGACACCAGGACGCTCGTCTCTACCATTATCGTCACAATCCCTGCTTTTAAAACTTAAAATGAGCTGCCCTCCGCCTCCGGCCTGATACCGAACGAGAGAACAGCTCATATCAACTCTATACCATGCACAACGATTAATAGCTTATCCGCTAAGGTCACGAACTTCCAAGTAACGCTCGAGCTTGCGCTTAACACGCTGCAGCGCGTTGTCAATCGACTTCACGTGTCTGTCGAGGTCAACGGCAATCTCCTGATACGATCTGCCGTCCAGGTACAGCATAAGCACCTTTCGTTCCAGATCGCTTAGAATCTCGGACATCTTGTCCTCAAGACCAACAAATTCCTCCTGGTTGATAATAAGCTCCTCCGGATCGGATACCCGGGTGCCGCAAATAACGTCAAGGAGGGTACGGTCAGAATCTTCGTCATAAATAGGCTTGTCCAAAGAAACATAAGAGTTAAGCGGAATATGCTTCTGCCGGGTAGCCGTCTTGATGGCCGTAATAATCTGCCGCGTAATGCACAACTCCGCAAAAGCTTTAAAGCTAGCAAGCTTGTCCCCTTTAAAGTCACGGATAGATTTATAGAGTCCAATCATGCCTTCTTGCACGATATCTTCCCGATCAGCCCCGATTAAGAAGTAAGAACGCGCCTTGGCACGGACAAAGTTCTTATATTTATTGATCAAATATTCAAGAGCCAGACTGTCGCCGTTACGAACCGCTTCCACGATATCCTCGTCAGAACTGCAGTCATACTCAAGCGTACTCCATTTTTTGAGGTCGATGCTCACGAACTATCCCTCCGGCCTGCAAGGCGTACGCCGCTAGATTCATATGCAACCTATCTCCATGGCTTCCTGCCACAACGATTTAAACAAGACGAAATAGCGATAAAACTGCCGTTCTCATCACTAAATATAGAGCCAGTATACATTATGTAATCTTACACCGTCAACCAATTTGCCTTTTTGGGAGAGTCGTTTTAATAGAAATTCTGTAAGTTTATGGATGAAAAAGGGGCCTATTTGCCGCCGCGCCGAAGACGCTCCAGCTTTGTGCGCACATCAAGGCTCAGATTCCCGTCGAGCGTATTGCGTTTGACCGGTATGTCCTCCCGCAAAGTCAGCTCGATTTGTTTGCGATTCTGCTGAATATTGATAAGCAGCTCGCGGGCCGACAGCCGGAGAGCTCCCTTGCCAAAAGCGACATGCTGTTCGACAAGGTCGGAGGTGGCGACAAATACGTTGCGGCGTCTGGCCGTCAATTCCGTAACCAGCCGCTCAATGCACTCGTCTGCCGTTTCTTTCTCTTTCGTGTAGACAATCGTAAGCTTATGATGCCGGTAAGTCGCGCCAAGGCCGGGCACCTGATGGGCATCAAAGATAACATACACCGTCATACCCGAGAAGCCTTGGTAATCGGCCAGCATATCAAGCAGCTTGTCCCGCGCTTCCTCCAGATGGATCTCCTTCAGCTTCTCAAGCATAGGCCAGGCGCCGATCATATTATAGCCGTCCACCAGCAAAATATCATTGCGCCGGTTCATCGGCTATACACTCCGGCGCTGCCTGACCACTTCGTACATCAGAACGCCCGCCGCTACGGACGCGTTCAAAGAATTAAGACGGCCGTGCATCGGCAGCTTGACTAGAAAATCGCATTTTTCCTTGATTAAGCGGCCCATCCCTTTGCCTTCGTTCCCGATTACGATCGCAAGAGGCAGATCAAACTTTGTCTTGTATACATCCTGCGGTGCGCTTACGTCCGTACCCGCTACCCATACGCCCTCTTCCTTCAAGCGGTCGATCGTCTGGGCAAGGTTCGTCACCCTGGCTACCGGCACATGCTCGGCCGCGCCTGCGGATGTCTTCAGCACCGTAGCTGTCAGGCCAACCGAACGTCGCTTCGGAATAATAACGCCATGGACGCCGGTGCATTCCGCGGTACGAAGAATGGAACCCAGGTTATGCGGATCCTCGATCTCGTCGAGAATTAGCAAGAACGGCGTTTCGTTCAACTCGCGGGCTCTCGCCAGCAGATCCTCAATCTCCGCGTAAGCAAAAGCCGCCGCCTGCGCGACAACGCCTTGATGCTGTACGCCCTCTACCATGGCATCCAGCTTCCGCTTGTCCACAAACTGCACGATGACGCCATGCTGCTTGGCTTCCGCCACGATCGGCTGAGTCAAGCTCTTCTGCGCGCCTTCGGCGATCCAGATCTTATTGATATCGCGTCCGGAACGAAGCGCCTCCATAACGGGATGCTTGCCGGCAATCATTTCTTCTTGGTTGTAACGTTCGCTCACGCTTGTCCCTCCTTCTCTTCCCGATGGTCTTCCGACTGCGGCGCAACCGCTGCCGCAAACAATTCATGCAGACGGTCAATCCGTCCTTCATAGTACAAATAGCCGACCAGGCATTCGAGCGCGGTAGCCTGCCGGTAATCGGCCGGATCCGCATTCTTAGGCGGCGCTCCGGATTTCGTATTGCGGCCGCGCCTTACGATATCCGCTTCCTCTTCCGTCAGCATCGGCTGCCATTTCTCCAGCAGCTTGCGCTGCGCCTTCGCCGATACGATCTTGGTCGCTTCCTTGTGAAGATGATGCGATTTATGATTGGGCAGCGATACCAGGTACTGCCGGACCAACAGCTCAAATACGCTGTCTCCTACATAAGCGAGCACAACCGGATTAATAAGCTGCGTCTTCTTGGCCGGACGGTGGAACAGAAGCCCCGCTCCCGCTCCACTGCCTTGTCCCGCTTCCTCTAAGCTTGCATGTTCACGTTCATTGCTGTTGCTGTTCAATATGACACGTCCTCCAATCGATTTGCGGCAGAGTTCTACAGGCGCCGCCAACGAATCCCTTGCGGAGTGTCCTCTAACGCAATGCCTTTTTCGGTAAGCAGGTTGCGGATTTCGTCCGCTCTTGCCCAGTTCTTCGCCGCGCGCGCTTCCGTCCGTTCAACGATAAGCGCATCGATCTCGTCATCGAGAAGCTCGGCATCGGCACCAGCTTCAGGCAGCAGACCCAGCACCGTGTTCATTCCTTCAAGAGCTGCCAGCAATGCGGCAATTCCCTCCTGCGAAGCGTCCGCGCGGTTCATGTACTGGTTCGCTTCCGTGACCAGCTCGAATACGGCGGTAATTGCATCCGGCGTATTAAAGTCGTCGCCCATTTTCGCTTCGAATTGCGCTTTAAGCTGCGCGATTCTGTCGCCAAGCTCGCCGGCAGCCTCACCCTCTGACTGACCGCCAAACGTTGAAAGCCGATGCTTCAGGTTAGCCGCGCAATTCGCGATCCGCTCCACGCTGTTCTCGGCCTGGGCGATGGTCTCGTCCGTAAAGTTAAGCGGGCTGCGGTAATGCGTCGACAAAATAAAGTAGCGGATAGCTGCCGGCTTCACGCGCTTTACCAGCTCGTTAACCGTAATCCCGTTGCCAAGCGACTTGGACATCTTCTCATTGTTGATATGAATGTAGCCGTTATGCATCCAGTAGTTCGCAAGCTGCTTGCCGGTTAATGCCTCGGATTGGGCAACCTCGCACTCATGATGCGGGAACTGCAGGTCATGGCCGCCGCCATGAATATCAAGCGTATCGCCCAAATATTCGCGCGCCATCGCCGAGCACTCGATATGCCAGCCCGGCCGTCCAGGTCCCCATGGGCTTTCCCAGTTGATTTCGCCGGGCTTCGCGCCTTTCCAGAGCACGAAGTCCTGCGGATTTTCCTTGCGCTCGCCAACCTCGATCCGGATGCCGAACTGCAGCTCTTCCAGGTTCTGATGCGACAGCTTGCCGTAATCTTCGAACTTGGAGGTACGGTAATACACGTCGCCGTCGCTTGCATATGCATAGCCTGTGTCGACAAGGCCTTGAATAAACGCAATGATCGACGGGATATGTTCGGTAACGCGCGGATTCATCGAAGCCTTATGCACGCCAAGCGATGCAATATCCTCGTTAAACGCGTTAATGAACTTATCGGCCACCTCCGGAACCGTCAGTCCCGATTGTTCCGCCTTCTTGATCAGCTTGTCGTCCACGTCCGTGAAGTTCACGATGTAGTTTACGTCGTAACCCACGTACTCCAAGTAACGGCGCACGACATCGAAGAAAATAACCGGACGAGCGTTGCCGATATGAATATAGTCATAAACGGTCGGTCCGCAGACGTACATTTTTACTTTTCCCGGCTCCTGCGGGACAAATGCTTCCTTTGCTCGGGTCAGCGTATTATAAATTTGAACGTTCATGATCTCGTTTCTCCTCCAGCTACAGGCTCGCGAAGCCTCTCGACCTCGGCCTTTAAACTATCTATTTCCTTTTGCATTTCGCGGAACATCTCAATGACGGGATCCGGTAGCTGCTTATGGTCAAGCCTGTCTCCGACCCGTTCGCCATTGCGTCTGACGACTCGGCCCGGATTGCCTACGACCGTACAGTTGTCGGGCACCTCGCGCAGGACAACGGCATTCGATCCGATATTCGAATTATCGCCAACACGGAACGAGCCTAATACTTTCGCGCCTGAGCCGATGACGACATTGTTGCCGATGGTAGGATGGCGTTTGCCTTTTTCCTTGCCGGTTCCTCCCAGCGTTACGCCTTGATAAATAACGACATCATCGCCGATCTCGCATGTTTCTCCAATCACTATACCCATTCCGTGGTCGATGAACAACCGCTCACCGATCGTGGCTCCCGGATGAATCTCGATGCCCGTCATAAAACGGCTGAACTGCGAGATGATCCGCGCAAGCGTAAACCACCCTCTGCGGAAAAATTTGTTCGCAATCCGGTGAGCCCATATCGCGTGCAGACCCGAATACGTAAAGACAACTTCAAAACGGCTACGGGCAGCCGGGTCGTTCTCAAATACTGCCTTAATGTCTGATCTAATATGGCGAAACATGCGTGCTCTCCTCTCCCCTGTGCCGCGGCCCCCCGCAACAAAAAACAAAGCTAACAAGGTGAAGCTAATCAATGCGTGAAAAACAAAAAGCCCCCGCAGCATTTGAAATGCTGCAGAGGCGGGCGTGTAACGTCGCGGTTCCACTCTGCTTGAACGACCAGATTAAAGGACCGCAGCTCGAAACGAGCTTAAGCCCAGCCTAATCCGGCTGTCCGTCTTAAAGCCTGTAACGTTGGCTGATACGTTGCTGCCTACCCCGCGCCGCCGGCTCCGGTATACGAAGCGGTAGGATTACGGATCGGAACAAAGCTCCCAGGTGCAATTTTCCGTCCCCCGAACTAGACAACTTGCAGCCCGCATCCCTGCATGCCAATCCTTGGCTTGGCTAATAGGCAGATGCTGATTGTCCTCTCTGTAAATCCGGCAAAACGTACTTATCCTGTTCATGGCTTTTTAAATCATCGAATTGTAATTAGTAACAGTATAGCGAATCCCCGTAAGGGTGACAAGGAATTTATAACACCGCTTGTCAACCTTGTCCGCCATGGGCAATGCTTAGCCCAGACGGTTCTTAAGACGGTTAATCACCTTATCGCGGCCAAGCAGGGCGATAGACTGGTTCAGGTCGGAGCCATGCGTCTGGCCCGTAAGCGCAGCGCGGATTGGCATAAACAGCTGCTTGCCTTTAAAGCCTGTTTCCTTCTGAACGGCTTTGATCCAGTCTTTAATGCCGTCAACGGTAAAGGCCGAAGCCTCGTTGTCTTCGATCTTCGCAAGGAATGCGGCCAGGACAGCCGGTACCTGCTCTTCGGCAAGCACAGCCTTAGCTTCCTCTTCATCCTCGACCGTATCGCGGAAGAACAGCTCCGTAAGCTCCACGATGTCCGACGCTGCGCGAAGCTTCTCTTGGTAGAGAGCTGCTAGTGCCGTAACCCATTCGCGGCCGGCGGCATCCAGCTGTTCGGCGACGCGGCCAGCCTTTTGCAGATGCGGCAAGCAAAGGTCGACAAGACGCTGCAGGTCGATCTTTTTCATATATTCGCCGTTCATCCAGCTGAGCTTTTGCGTATCGAATACGGCAGGGCTTTTGCTCAGACGTTCTGCCGTAAATACGTTAACCAGCTCGTCATGCGAGAAAATCTCCTGCTCGCCTTCAGGCGACCAGCCAAGCAAAGCGATAAAGTTGAACAGCGCTTCCGGCAGATAGCCAAGATCGTCGTATTGCTCGATGAACTGGATGATCGACTCGTCGCGTTTGCTGAGCTTCTTGCGGCTCTCGTTCACGATCAGCGTCATATGGGCGAACTTCGGAGCTTCCCAGCCAAGCGCTTCGTAGATCATCAGCTGGCGCGGCGTATTCGAAATATGATCCTCGCCGCGAAGCACATGGCTGATCTTCATCAGGTAATCATCAATGACAACGGCGAAGTTGTAGGTCGGGATACCGTCCTTCTTCACGATAACGAAATCGCCCATTTCCGCCGTATCGAAGCTGATGGAGCCTTTGACCATATCGTCCCAAGCAAAGGTTTTGCCTTCCGGCACGCGGAAACGCACGCTGGCTACGCGGCCTTCCGCTTCAAACGCCTGGCGCTGCTCCTCCGTCAGATTGCGGTGGCGTCCGGAATAGCGCGGCGTCTCGCCCCGGCTCATCTGCTCTTCCCGCTCCTGCTCAAGCTCTTCTTCCGTGCAATAGCAGCGGTAAGCGAGGCCGCGGTCAATCAGATCCTGCCAATATTCCTTGTAGATATCAAGGCGCTCGGTCTGACGGTATGGGCCGTAGCCTCCGCCGATATCTATGCTCTCATCCCAGTCGATGCCGAGCCATTTCAAATATTTAAGCTGGCTTTCTTCCCCGCCCGCCACGTTGCGTTTTACGTCCGTATCTTCAATCCGGATAATAAATTTGCCGCCTTGGCTGCGCGCATACAAATAATTAAATAAGGCCGTTCTGGCATTACCGATATGTAAATGACCCGTCGGGGACGGTGCATAACGGACTCTCACTTCTTGTGTCATCGCTAATAACCCCTCTCGTATAACTAAACCATTACTTGATTATAACATCCTGGATCAAGCAGACAACCGATTGGGAGGCAATTCCTTCGCCTCTGCCGGTAAAACCAAGCTGCTCGGTCGTCGTCGCCTTCACGTTCACCTGCTCGATGTCCGCTTCCAGCGCACGCGCGATAATTTCCGCCATTTGCGGAATGTAAGGCGCCATCTTCGGACGCTGGGCAATAATCGTCGAATCGCAGTTGCCAAGCTTGTAGCCCCGCTCCTTCGCCAGCGCCCATACATGCTCAAGCAGCTTCAGGCTGTCGGCATCCTTGAATTCCTCGGAAGTATCCGGGAAATGCTTGCCGATATCGCCAAGTCCAAGCGCCCCAAGAATCGCGTCCGTGATCGCATGCAGCAGCACATCCGCGTCGGAATGGCCCAGCAGCCCCTTCTCATAAGGAATCGTAACGCCCCCGATAATACACGGACGGCCCTCCACCAGCTGATGTACGTCAAAGCCTTGTCCTACTCGAATCATTGTTTGTTCTCCTCTCTCCTCTGTTTCTCTAACAAAAATTCCGCCCAAGGCAGATCATCCGGCGTCGTAATTTTGATATTCGTGTAATCGCCTTCCGCAATAACGACAGGCGCGCCTGTCCGCTCCACCACCATGGCATCATCCGTGCCGAGAAAATGCTCCTCCGCCGCGCGCTCATGCGCTGCGGTCAGCAAATCACGACGAAAAGCTTGTGGCGTTTGTATCGCCCACAAGCTTCGGCGGTCCGGCGTTGAAACGATCAGACCCGTGTCGTCTACCTGTTTGATTGTATCCTTGACCGGTACGGCCAAGACGGCAGCGCCGCTCTGCTCCGCTTTCTCGCAGCAGGCGCGTATCGCCTTCTGCGTGACGAGCGGCCGCACGCCGTCGTGCACCATCACCCATTCGGCAGCCGGCGACAACGCCTTGATTCCCGCGAAGACCGAATGCTGGCGCTCGCTTCCCCCGGCTACAACGGCCGTCACCTTGCCCAGCTTGTACTCCCGCACAAGCCCGCAGCAACGCTCCACGTCGTCCGCGCCAACCACAAGCGCTATATCCGCAATCTCGTCCATCGCCTGAAACATTTCCAGCGTATGCACGAGAATAGGCTTTCCTAGCAGCGGCAAATACTGTTTGCTTTCTTTGGTTCCCATGCGCGAGCCGCGTCCGGCCGCAACGACAACCGCTCCCCAATGTGCATTCATCGCCTAATCTCCCTCGTACGTATAAACAACTACTCCCTACTATACAAGGTTACAGCGCTTTTTCCAACAGCTTCGGCTTCGCGAATATCATTCGGCCTGCCGATGTTTGCAGAACGCTCGTTACGAGAACCTCCATCGTGGTACCGATATAATCGCGTCCGCCCTCCACAACGATCATCGTGCCGTCGTCCAGATAAGCAACGCCTTGTCCATGCTCTTTGCCGTCCTTGATAACTTGTACGATAATTTCTTCACCGGGCAGGACGACGGGCTTCACTGCGTTAGCCAAATCATTAATGTTCAGTACCGATACCCCTTGAAGCTCGCATACCTTGTTCAAGTTGAAATCATTCGTAACAACCTTGCCTTTAAGAGCTTTGGCCAGCTTAACCAATTTACTGTCGACCTCGCTTATTTCTTCAAAGTCTCCTTCGTAAATAAGCACCCGAACGTCCAATTCCTTTTGAATTTTGTTCAAAATATCAAGCCCGCGGCGTCCCCGGTTACGCTTCAGCAGATCCGAAGAGTCCGCGATATGCTGCAGCTCCTCCAGCACGAATTCCGGGATAACGAGAGTGCCTTCGATAAATCCGGTCTTGCAGATATCCGCAATCCGGCCGTCGATAATGACGCTGGTGTCCAAAATTTTATGCTCTTCAAAACCGCTCGCTTCTTCAACCGCCGGAACGGCCTTGCGCTGCTCCAGCACCGCCGATGCCGCCGCCGCCAGCTCGTCCTTCTTGCCAAGGCCGATTCGAAGACCTAAGTATCCGAAGAAGAGAGACATCACTGCCGGTAGCAAAAGCCCCGGTCCGCCAAGCTTCGCTACCGCCGGGTACAACAGCGCGGACAAGAACAGCCCCGCAAGAAGCCCTCCTCCGCCAGCCAGTAAATCCTTTATCGGCATTTCGGCCGTTTGTTCAATACCGCGCTGCATAAACTTGATTATCCGCCCTGCAGCCATGCTCGCAACAAGAAGTCCAAAAAGTGCCCCAATCGCGAAATAATACACGCTAGTTCCTTGCCAAATACCAAGCGACGATTGCGTCCAACCTTCTATGCCATTCGTTCTGCCTTCTACTTGCAACCCAGCCAGTCCGCCAAATAATAAACCGGCCATTTGAATAATTCGTCTCATCATAAATACCACCTCCATTACAATTATGTTCCAATAATGGACGGCCTAAACCGTAGGTTCGTGAATGATTTTTCATTTTGAAATGATGGCAGGGTATGCTTATAATGGAATTAGCAGTTATAGCAGATGAAGCTGATGAAAGAGGTGGAATCGATGAGTGCTCCTACACTGGAACAATTCCAGCAGCAAGTATCAGAACTATTGCTTAGGCATCGAAGCCTGCTGGATGTTATGTCCAAGTTTGGTCAGTCCGGTGCATCCGTTAACCGCGCGGTGACGAAGGCCGTAACGGACTGTGGTTGTATTGAACTCAATGCGCGCAAGCAAGAGTATGCAAGTGAACCGAATCTCGAGAGTGCCAAATCTACGCTTCAAAGCCATATCTCAGGCCATGTATGCGAATCCTGCCGCGATGTGCTCAAATCCGAGCTCGGACGCAACCTGTTCTACATGACAGCCATGTGCAATCTGCTTGACATTCAATTAGATGAAGTTGTCGCCAAGGAATACGATAAATGTTCTACCCTGGGATTGTTTAATTTAACGTAAAGAATGCGAAAAAGGAGCTGCTCCTTGCCTCGTTTATAACGAGTGCAAGAAACAGCTCCTTCTTTTTTATGGCTTTTAGATTTTCGGTTTCCACACCGGGGCCCCCGCAAAGTACTCGGAGTACGCTCCGGAGCATTCGCTTCACTTTGTGGGGCTTTTTTACGCAGGCGTCTCCGATTGTACGTTCTCTTCCTGCACATCTTTGCTGCGACGTTTGCGGACCCGTTTCTTCACGCGGCCGTCAACGTTTTTTTTTAGACCGTAAAGCGCATATAACAGCATCGGTACAAAGATAATTTTGGATAACTGGTTAGGGAATAAGATCCCCAGAACAACAGCCAGCGCGACTACAAACGGAATCGCCCAGATCGCGCCCTTGGAAATGCCGATTTTTTTAAAGTTCGGATATTTAATCGTACTCACCATAAGCAAGGACAGCACCAGCGTGCTTGCTAACAAGACCGAGACAGCAATATCACCCTGGAACAGCGCAAGCGTGGACAACACGCCTCCTGCAGCAGGAATAGGAAGGCCGATAAAGTAACCCGGTTTCCCGGCGACTACGTTAAATCGAGCCAGCCTCAAAGCACCGCAGATTGGGAACAATGCGGTAATAATCCAGGCAATGGTCGGGTTAAGCTCTTGAAAGGCAACGACATACATAATAAAAGCCGGCGCCACGCCGAACGAGATCACATCGGATAACGAATCGAGCTCTTTGCCGAACTCGCTTTGCACGTTCAGCGCACGTGCTACACGGCCGTCCACGCCATCAAGCAGCATCGCAATAATAACCATCATCGCGGCTGTCTCCGGCTTTTCGTTAAACACGAGAATAATGGCGGCTATTCCTAAGAATAAGTTGCCGACCGTGAGAAGGCTCGGTATCGACTTAGTGATCATCTATTCCACCTCTTCTCTACTATGCCCTAAAACCGTTTACTAATGTATGACTGGAACACGGTACACATTCCATCCATTGTATGAGATTTAAATTTGCCTGTCAATGAACATCTGCTCCTGGATCCGTTTCAAGCCGTCCTTGATGGCTCGCGCGCGAACCTCTCCAATACCGTCCACTTCGTCAAGCTCATCAATCGTTGCCATCAGAATATGAGGCAGGCGACCGAAGCGATCAATCAGATTGTTCATAATAATTAACGGAAGGCGTGGGATTTTATTGAGCAGCCTGTAACCTCGCGGCGACACCGCTTCCTCCACCATGGCGGCGGTATGCGTGTAGCCGAGAAGACGGATAATCGGAGGCGCATCCAATAAATCTTCCGCGCTGAGCTTCTTGAGCGCAGCCCGGATTTCGCGGATTTTGTCATCCGAATTATCCTTGGCATAATCCTTAAGAAGATACCAGGCATCTTCGTCAACGCCGTTAACAAGCTCCTCCATCTGCATGGCGATAAGGCGGCCTTCGGTGCCAAGCTCGGTGACGTAACGCTTGATTTCCATTTTGACGCGCAGAACCATCTCAACGCGTTGAACGACATGCGCCACTTCCTGCAGCGTGACCAGCTCTTCGAATTCAAGAGCCGACAGGTTGGTGAGCGACTGGCTAAGTACGACTTTATATTTCTCAAGCGTTTGAATCGCCTGATTGGCCTTCGTTAATATAACGCCCATTTCTTTGAGCGAATAACGCAAATTTCCTTGATACAGCGTAATGATATTCCGGCGCTGCGAGATCGACACGACAAGCTTGCCGGTCTGCTTCGCTACCCGCTCCGCCGTACGGTGCCGGATACCGGTCTCGATCGAAGAAATCGAGTTATTCGGGATAAGCTGCGTATTTGCATACAGAATCCGCTTCATATCCTCGCTGAGGATGATTGCTCCGTCCATCTTGGCGAGCTCATACAAATAGTTTGGGGAAAAATCGCAATTAATGGAGAAGCCTCCATCCACGACTTCCATCACTTCGGGACTATACCCGACAACAAGCAGCGCACCCGTTTTGGCCCGAAGCACATTATCAAGCCCATCACGGAACGGGGTGCCTGGTGCGACTAATTGCAATAGCTGGTTCATTATTTCTAGCTGACTTTGTTCCTTCATATTTGCCCCCTATCCAAGTGCCGCGGACAGCGCTTCTGCTACCGTACTTACGCCGATAATTTCGATGCCTTCCGGCGGCTTCCAGCCCTTTAAGCTTTTCTCCGGCATAATGACCCGCTTGAAGCCAAGCTTCTCCGCTTCCTTCACCCGCTGCTCGGCACGGGATACCGCGCGAACCTCGCCCGTCAGGCCGACTTCTCCGAAGATAACGTCATAAGGGCGGGTAGGCGCATCGCGAAAGCTTGATGCGAGCGAGACTGCCGCAGCAAGGTCCACTGCCGGTTCATCCAGCTTTACGCCGCCCGCTACATTCAAATAGGCATCCTGCGTCTGCAAAAACATGCCGATCCGCTTCTCTAATACCGCAATAATTAAGGCCATCCGATGATGGTCGATCCCTGTGGACATCCGCCGCGGCGACGGGAAATTCGTTGCCGCGACAAGCGCCTGAAGCTCAACCAGCACGGGGCGTGTTCCTTCCATACTGGCTACAACCGTAGAGCCGGATACGCCAAGCGGGCGCTCCGACAGGAACAGCTCCGACGGATTGGCCACCTCGCGAAGGCCTTCTTCTCCCATCTCGAATATGCCGATCTCATTGGTAGAGCCAAACCGGTTCTTAACGGCCCGGAGCAGCCGGTAAGTATGATGCCGTTCGCCTTCGAAGTACAGCACGCAATCAACCATGTGTTCCAGCAGACGAGGCCCGGCAATCGCGCCTTCCTTCGTGACATGCCCGACAAGCACGGTAGCAATTCCGTTGATCTTGGCCACCCTCATGAAATGAGCGGTACATTCCCTTACCTGGGCTACGCTGCCGGGAGCAGACTGAACGTTTGGATCATACACCGTCTGAATGGAGTCGATGACGAGAAAGTCCGGCTGGACCGATTCGATCGCATCGTTAATTTGCTCCATATTCGTCTCGCAAAGGACAAAAAGGGATTCCGTCAGAGCACCAAGCCGGTCAGCGCGAAGACGCGTCTGCCGGACGGATTCCTCCCCGGAAATATACAGTACCTTCAGCCCCTTGGAAGCCAATGCATGCGAGGTTTGCAGCAGCAGCGTGGATTTTCCGATTCCGGGATCTCCGCCAACCAGAATGAGCGAGCCCGGCACGACGCCTCCGCCCAGTACCCGGTTAAGCTCCTGCAACCTTGTTTCAATACGCGGTTCCTGCCCACTTTCTATATGTATGATGGATTTCGGCTTTTCTTTCGTCTGAGCCACGCGAAGACCGACACCTTGCGTTTTGATAACGGTCTCTTTTTCCTCCACCATCGTATTCCAAGACTGGCAGCCCGGACATTTCCCCAGCCATTTCGGCGATTCCGTTCCGCATTCAGTACATACAAACTTTAGCTTTATCTTTGCCATACTAGGCTCCTTTTAACAAGCGTTACCATTTAAAAGTTTACCATTTTATCCGTAGCGTATAAACCCCTTCTTACGAACTAATGTACGGACCAATAGATTCCAGTCAGCAAAGAAGCTTTCCCTATTCCAAAATCGGAATAAGGAAAGCCATTGCCATCCTTGCCTTTGGCGCCGTAAGCCTGCTTATTTTCCCCTATGGACATACGCCTGAATGGAACGAATCGCTACAGACAAACTGCCCGGTGAGGAAGTTCCTCACCGGGCAGTTTGGTTGATTCATTCTTATTTTGCAGCCGGCTCTTCCGAGACAGCTTCGGATTTGTTAACGGTCAGCTCGCCGTCCTTCTCGTCGATCGTGAAGGAATCGCCTTTGCGGATCTTGCCAAGCAAGAGTTCCTCAGAGATCCGGTCTTCGATATGCTTCTGAATCGCACGGCGCAGCGGACGCGCACCGTATTGAGGATCAAAGCCCTCCTTCGCAAGGAATGCTTTTGCGGAATCGGTGAGAACGAAGTCCACCTCTTGCTCGCGCAGCCGTTTGCGAAGCTCTTCGGACATCAGCGTAACGATTTGAGCGATATGCTCTTGCTCCAGCGAGTGGAATACGATCGTTTCGTCGATCCGGTTCAGGAACTCCGGACGGAAGCTTTTCTTCAGCTCAGCCATCACTTTATCCTTCATTTGGTTGAACTCGCGGCCCGAATCCTGCACGGCTGTAAAGCCAAGCGAGGAATTGCGTTTGATTTGATCCGCGCCAACGTTCGAAGTCATGATGATCAGCGTATTGCGGAAGTCAACCACTCTGCCTTTGGAATCGGTCAGACGGCCGTCTTCCAGTACTTGCAGCAGGATGTTGAATACTTCCGGATGCGCCTTCTCGATTTCGTCGAGGAGGACAACGGAATAGGGCTTGCGGCGTACTTTCTCGGTCAGCTGACCGCCTTCTTCGTAGCCGACATATCCCGGAGGAGCTCCGACGAGACGGGACGTGGAATGTTTCTCCATGTACTCCGACATATCGATGCGGATAACCGCGTTCTCGTCGCCGAACATCGCTTCGGCGAGTGCGCGAGCCAGCTCGGTTTTACCTACCCCGGTAGGACCAAGGAAGATGAACGAGCCGATCGGACGTTTCGGATCCTTCAGGCCTGCGCGCGCTCTGCGGATGGCTCTCGATACCGCTTTAACCGCATCTTCTTGGCCGATTACGCGGTCATGCAGGATGTCTTCCATCTTGAGCAGACGCTCGGTCTCTTCTTCCGCCAGCTTGCTGACCGGAATCCCCGTCCAGCTTGCCACAACCTGCGCGATATCTTCAGGCGTTACCTCGGAATCGGTGCGGCCTTGTTTTTCTTTCCATTGGTTCTTCGTTACGTCAAGCTCTTCTCGGATTTTTTGCTCCGTATCGCGAAGGGCTGCCGCTTTCTCGAACTCTTGGCTTTGAACCGCCGCGTCTTTCTCCTTGCGGATATCCTCCAGACGGTTCTCCAGTTGTTTGAGATTAGGCGGTACCGTATACGAATTAAGTCTCACTTTCGAGCTCGCCTCGTCGATCAGGTCGATCGCTTTGTCCGGCAGGAACCGGTCCGTAATATAACGATCGGACAGCTTCACGGCTTGCACGATGGCATCATCCGTAATTTTCACGCGATGATGAGCTTCATAGCGGTCGCGAAGTCCATGCAGAATTTGAATCGCTTCTTCCGGCGAAGGCTGGTCGACCGTAATCGGTTGGAAACGGCGCTCCAGCGCAGCGTCCTTCTCGATGTATTTGCGGTACTCATCCAGCGTTGTTGCGCCGATGCACTGCAGCTCGCCGCGGGCAAGCGCAGGCTTCAAAATATTGGAGGCGTCAATCGCGCCTTCAGCGCCGCCTGCACCAATCAGCGTATGAAGCTCATCGATGAACAGGATGATGTTGCCGGCTTGGCGGATCTCATCCATAATTTTTTTCAAGCGGTCTTCGAATTCGCCGCGATACTTCGTACCGGCTACAACGGAGCCCATATCCAGCGTCATAACGCGTTTGTCGCGCAGTGTCTCCGGAATCTCGTTAGCGATAATCTTTTGGGCAAGACCTTCGGCAATCGCGGTTTTACCTACGCCCGGCTCACCGATCAGAACAGGATTGTTCTTCGTACGGCGGCTGAGCACTTGAATAACGCGCTCGATTTCCTTGCTGCGGCCGATAACCGGATCCAGATTACCCTCGCGGGCATAAGCGGTAAGGTCACGGGCTAAGCCGTCCAGCGTTGGCGTGCTCACATTGGATGGAGAGCCATGGCTGCTGGATACCGCTTCGCTGCTGCCCAGCAGCTGCAATACTTGCTGGCGCGCTTTGTTAAGGCTGATGCCAAGGTTATTCAGAACCCGGGCTGCTACGCCTTCTCCTTCGCGGATCAGACCAAGCAGGATATGTTCCGTGCCTACGTACGTATGGCCAAGCTTTCTTGCTTCGTCCATCGACAGCTCGATAACCTTTTTCGCGCGTGGCGTATAGGCAATGTTAGTAGGCTGCTCTTGACCGCGGCCGATCAAAGCCTCCACTTCGTCCTGAATTTTCTCAAGTCCAAGACCAAGCCCGATCAAAGCCTTCGCCGCAATGCCTTCCCCTTCGCGAATCAGGCCGAGCAAAATATGCTCCGTACCAATATTATTGTGACCAAGACGAACCGCTTCTTCCTGCGCCAAGGCAAGAACCTTTTGCGCTCGCTCCGTAAATCGTCCAAACATCATGTTTCATGCACCCCCATGCTCGGTTTGACCCCGCAATTGATTGCGGATTAATTGGGCCCTGCGGTAATCCCGCTGGTCAGCGCTCATCTTCTCGTTGAACGTCTGCTGCAGGAACCCGGGCTGCGTCATAACAATTAATTCATTTAAAGATTGGCTCGTAACGTGATCCAGAAGCCCCAGATCAACGCCTAGCCTTACATCGGACAGCCGTTGCGCGGATTCCTTGGAATCCATCACGGCCGCATAAGCCAGAATGCCGTACGAGCGTCTTACCCGGTCTTCGATTCGAAGCCGTGACTCCGACATCAGCCTTTGACGGGCTGCTTTCTCGTGCTCGATTATCTGCTTGGCTACTCCATGCAAATTATCGATGATTTCCGCTTCGGTCTGTCCCAGCGTAATCTGATTCGATATCTGGAACAGATTGCCCAGCGCTTCGCTGCCTTCGCCGTACATGCCCCGGACAGCGAGGCCTACCTGCGTAACAGCCGATAAAATTCGGTTAATCTGCTGCGTGAGCACAAGTGCCGGCAGATGCATCATAACCGATGCGCGTATTCCCGTACCCACATTCGTCGGACAGGTGGTCAAATACCCTCTCTGCTCGTCGAATGCGTAATTGGTTTCTTCCTCGAAAATATCATCGATCTGATTCGCCAGCGTCCAAGCCTCTTTGACCTGAAAGCCCGGATACAGGCACTGAATGCGAAGATGATCCTCTTCGTTGATCATGATGCTGACCGATTCATTCTCGCTTAGAATGACCGCCCCTCCGCGTGACTCGTTAGCCAGGTTAGGGCTAATCAGATGCTTCTCCACCAATACCCGTCTTTCCAGCTCGCTTAGCTCCGATAAAATAATCGTTTCGAAATGTCCTATCGGATCGAGCTTGCCGGATTGCCCTATTGCAGTAAGCTGATTCATAACCTCAAGCGACTGCTGATTGGTAGCAAGCATCGGGAATGGGAACTGCCTCAAGTTTCGCGCAATGCGTACTCGGCTGCTAATGACGATATCGGAGTCAGGTCCAACTCCCTTCATCCAATCGCTTAACGCTTGCTCTGAGAAACGATGACTCGCCAAGAGTAAACCTCCTTCGTGCGCCTTACAGATCTACTATTTTACGCTCCAGCTCACGGATTCGATCACGAATATGAGCCGCGCTTTCAAATTCTTCTCGTTCGATACGGCTTTGCAAATCCCGCCGCAGCTGTTCAATCTCTCGCTTGTACTGAATTTGGCCGCCGGAACGCTTCGGTATTTTACCGACATGGACCGTATTGCCATGTACGCGCTTCAACAGAGGATCTAACTTCTCGGTAAATTGACGGTAGCAGTTGCTGCAGCCGAATCTGCCGATCTTGCTGAATTGCGTGTACGTTAACCCGCAATTATCGCAGCGGATCATCTGCTGTTGCTTGGCGCTGTTTGCGCCGTTAGTGCTGCTCGGATCAAAATCGAGAAGGCCCGACAGCAGACTGTGAATAGAGAACCCGTTTGGAGCGCCGGGGATGCCTTCTCCCCGTTCCCTTGCACAGGATTCACAGATGTGAAATTCGGTCTTTTCACCGTTCACGATTTTCGTAAAATGAAGCGTTGCCGGCTTCTTGCCGCATTCTTGGCAAATCAAGCCGAATCCCCTCCTTCCGGTGTAGCCTTCTCAGGCGCTTATTTGGCTAATAAAGATATCAGCATGGAGCGCAGTAGCCTGGCTCTGATCTCATCGCGAAGCGGCAGCTTGACGGCTATGGTCTCGCGGTCAACCGCGGCCCGAAGCAGGTTCGCTTCCCGTTTCGTAATTAGTCTTGCCTCCTCCAGCTGATAAATCAGCCCCTCCGCCACGCTTTGTTCGACGCAATCGCCAATCGTTTGATGGATATGGAATTGAATCGTCTTAAGCGCCGGCAGGTCTACCCGCTGAATGCGAATATAGCCGCCGCCGCCGCGCTTGCTTTCAACCATGTATCCCTTCTCCAAAGTGAACCGGGTACTGATTACATAGTTGATCTGCGACGGAACGCAGGAAAACTTGTCTGCCAGTTCGTTGCGTTGAATTTCAACGGCGCCTTCCGGGCTTTCCTGCAACATCTGCTTCAAGTACTGCTCGATGAGATCGGAAATGTTACGCAAAAATACCAACCTCCTGGCGACATGAGCTGTGGATGCATTTGTGGAAATGCCGCCTCAACTGACTTTGACTTTCTTTGACTTTAACTTTATTATACGCAAAAATCAGGAAAGGTCAATACATGGAATTTCAATTTTCTGATAATTTAACAATCACACTATCGCCATTATCTAGCATGGTGCGGATGGATGCGATTTATACACAGTCCATCCCATTAACACACAGCAGCAGCTGTCCCTTATGCCGTCGGTCCACTGACTACTCACATTTGTGCATAACGGTGTGCAAATAGCTCGAGCAAGCCATAGGCTCTATTTTGTTATTAAACCGCTATGGGGAGTTTATAAACAGGCTAAGGAGAAAAGGGGAATCCGAACTGGTAGGCGGTAGTTGTCTATCCACCGGTTTATGCAGTTATCCAGAGCGAAATACTGCATAAAATAAGAGATTGTCACGATTTATACACAACTTTATCTACAAAATACAGATAAGTTGTAATTGAGTGACTATTCACATGTGGATATCAACACAAAAAAGCAGCTTAATCCTAGTGTGGATCAGCTGTTCAGGTTGTGGATGAACCGTTGATAACTATAAGGAAACAAAAAGCCTGCCGCATGATGCGACAGGCTTTTCATTGCTTGGCGACGTCCTACTCTCCCAGGACCCTGCGGTCCAAGTACCATCGGCGCTGGAGGGCTTAACGGTCGTGTTCGGTATGGGAACGCGTGGTTCCCCTCCGCCATCGCCACCAAACGTAAGGCGTTATTTGCGCCTTGAAAACTGGATGCGAAAGTGTAACTCTTTAAGTCTTTAGGATAAGCCCTCGAC
>NZ_JBBCUR010000018.1:0-63397 GCF_037147795.1 Paenibacillus sp. MMO-177
ACTCTCCATTAAAGTGTTTGACTTGCTCATTCATTTAAAAAATCGCTTTTCCGTTATAAATAACGGGGCAGTTTCGCTCGTTGTTCAGTTTTCAAAGAACAATTTGTTTTTTCGTTCATCGCCTTGTTTCTCAGCGGCGACTTTTATAATATATCACATTCGCCTAGATGATTGCAAGTACTTTTTTTAAAAACTTTTTCGAAGCTTTTATTTCCTTGCACTTGGCGCGAGAAGTAATATACCATGAATCATTCCGTAAGGTCAACCCTTCGTCCAAAAAACTTTAAGGGTTCAGACAATAAAGTACTGAACCCCGGCGATTAGCGCGATTCCAGGCACTCCAAGCACGACAACAGTACCTATTGTAACCGGATTTAGCGGTATATATATATTAGGGATAAGTCCGGAGAAATTTAACACATACAGGACTGCAGCTGCCAGTACAATGTGGATAGCAAAATTGCGAAGCAACGTCCACGAGAGCTTCTGCCTTACAAGCACGCCAACAAGCGCGACCGAGGATAAGATCAGCATCGCCAGCCATAATGTTTTCATTGCAATCCCCCTCTCCATTCCGGCCATACCTTGCAAGTCCGCTTGGCAATCCGAATAAGCATCTCGTACCGCTTTTCCGCCGTGATCAACGCGTAGATGGCATAATCAATTTGATCTTCGCCAAGGGCAACGTTGAAGAACCGGGTTGCATTCACCCACTCTTTATGGGCTTCATCAATCTCCGCCCGCAAATGTTCTCTCCATTCAGCCGTATCCTGTTCCGGTACGGGTTGATATTGAGTCTTCATCATTTCCAATCCGCCGGTATGCTTGCTTTCACTCGGCTGCTTTATCTCCCGCCATAAGTTCGCCACTGCGCTTCGCCTCCTCTGCTCGCCCATCTGGGACAAGACATTTTCTATATATGTATAGAGGCTTGGACAGCTATTTAGAACGCATGTATCTCAAAACAAGAACCGTTTCCCCAAATCGGGAAAACGGCTCTTGTTTCGTATATTAAGTTAGCTCAGCTCTCTGCGTCCTTCAAGCGCTTTGGACAAGGTAACCTCATCGGCATATTCAAGGTCGCCGCCAACCGGCAGGCCGTGGGCAATCCGCGTAACACGTATACCAAACGGTTTGACAAGCCTCGAGATATACATCGCGGTCGCTTCGCCTTCAATATTCGGATTCGTCGCCAGGATCAGCTCCTGCACGCGTTCATCGCTCAAACGGCGGAGCAGCTCCGCAATCTTGATCTGATCCGGTCCAATACCCTCAATAGGGGAAATGGCACCCTGAAGCACGTGGTAATGTCCTTGAAATTCCTTCGTCCGTTCCATGGCCACAAGGTCCTTCGATTCCTGGACCACGCAAATAACGGAGTTATCGCGCGTTTTATCCTGGCAAATCCGGCATGGATCGGTATCGGTAATATTGCAGCAGACGGAGCAGTACGTCAGATTTCGCTTAACGCTGACAAGCGCTTTTGCGAAATCAATGACATCATCTTCTTTCATGCGAAGCACATGAAAAGCCAATCTTGCGGCTGTCTTCGGTCCAACGCCCGGAAGCCGCGTAAAGGCATCAATCAGCTTCGCTATCGGTTCGGGATAAAACAAAACGCGCAGCCCCTTTCAAGCCCCCAGCTTAAACGGCTGACGCCGCCCTTGCGGCGGCGTCAGCGTGCAGCTTTTATATGTTATATAGACAGCAATTCAACCTAGAACAAACCTGGAATTTTCATGCCGCCAGTGAATTTGCCCATATCCTGGTTCGCAATTTCGTCTACTTTTGCCAGCACGTCATTAACGGCTGTCAAAACAAGGTCTTGCAGCATTTCAACATCATCCGGATCCACCGCTTCAGGTTTGATCGCGATGCTAAGGATTTTCTTGTGGCCGTTCGCTACCACGGTTACAACGCCGCCGCCAGCCGTACCTTCAACCGTTTTGTTCACAAGCTCTTCTTGAGCTTTCATCATTTGCTCTTGCATTTTCTTCACTTGCTTCATCATTTGGTTCATGTTATTCATGACTTATCACCTCATCGTAATAGTTAATTATCTTCTTTAATTACAACTAAGTCTTCACCAAAAAGCTTAACAGCTTCCTCTACCCATTGTGGACGCTGCTCCTCCCCGGTGTCAATCGCATCCGGCTGCAATTCCAGCGTTTCGCCTTCCTGCTCGCCTGAGCGGCTGGCCGCATTCTGCCATTCCTTCAGCATGCAGGTTGCAAGCTTGACCGGATTGCCGAATACGTCCTGCATCACCCGTTCGATAATTTCCCGGTGTGCCGGCCGCTCCGTGGTTTCCCGGTGCATCGTATTCTTGAAGGCAACAAGAATCGTAGAATCCGTTGCGGCTACCGGTTCGCCGTCAACGAGCCAGGCGTGAACGGTAATTCTCGCTTCCTTTACCCGGTGAAGCACTTCGTTCCACTTCATCCGAACTTGCCCTGTGCCAGGACTGCCGGCTGCGGCAACAAACGGATCAAGCTTGACGGTAGAGCGGCTGACCGCAGCTCCGCTGCCGCCAAAGCCGCCGCGCCGCGACTGGCTCGCAGGCTGTCGGACCCCGCCGCCATCACCCGCTCCGGCACCTGAACCAGCAGCACCGCCATTTTGAATAAGCTGCTCCAGTTTTCGCTCAAGGATCTCTACCTGCTGGCGAAGTCGCTGCACTTCAGCCGATGCGGCGGGCGGGGAAGACGCTGCGGCACCGCCGCCGCTACCCGCACCAACAACACCCTCGTTACCGATTGTACAAATTTTCATCAAAGCTACTTCAAACAGCGTCTGCGGCTGCGAAGCATGCTTCATATCCGATTGGTACCCATTAAGCGTATCGATCATCTTAAATAACCGCTCGGAGCTAAAAGCATCGGCCATCCCGCGGAACCGCTCGGCGTCAACCACCCGTTCCGTTACAGCACCCTGAGGAGCTAGCTTTAATACAAGCAGATCACGGAAATAGAAGATTAGATTCTCCATGCATTTGTCCGCGCTTTTCCCGGCCTGCGTCAATCCCTCTACCAGCGGCATGATTGCTGCGACATTACGATCCCGGATTGCCTCTGCCAGCGCATAGAACTGATCCGCCGCCATGCCTCCCGTTACGTCAACAGCACCGTCAAGAGTAATTCTCGACCCGCCAAAAGCAGCTACCTGCTCAAGCAAGCTAATCGCATCGCGCATCCCGCCTTCGGATAAACGGGCAATATAAGCGATCGCGTCCTCTTCCGCTTCAATGCCTTCTTCCCGGCAAATTTCAAGCAACCGTTCCGATTGTTCTTCCAGCGAGACTTGCCGAAAGTCGAATCTTTGACACCGCGAAATAATCGTAGCCGGAAGCTTATGAGGCTCCGTAGTCGCCAAAATAAAGATGACATGCCCAGGCGGCTCCTCTAACGTCTTGAGGAGCGCATTAAACGCCTCGGACGTCAACATATGGACTTCATCAATAATATACACTTTATACCGAACTTCAGACGGGGCGTAACGGACTTTGTCTCTAATGTCCCGTATTTCGTCAATACCCCGGTTGGACGCCGCGTCAATCTCGACAACGTCCATAACATGACCGGCTGTTATGCCGCGGCATGCATCGCATTCGTTACAAGGCTCTTCTGCAGGGCCCCGTTCGCAGTTAACCGCTTTCGCCAATACCTTGGCCGCCGTTGTTTTCCCCGTTCCCCGGGGACCATTAAATAAATAGGCGTGCGAAACACGATTCTCTCGAATCGCATTTTGCAGCGTTTGTATAATATGCCGTTGTCCAACCATATCCTGGAACGTCTGCGGACGCCAGGCACGATATAATGCAATATGACTCACGCGTTTACGTTCCCTTCCGCTTGCTCATTCTTGTTCTCTATTATACATCATGATGTCTATAAGCAAAACAAAAACACCTGCATTCATGGCATCTGCTTCTTCAAAACAGATCCATATCGCTGGTGTCCTTCACTCAAGCTATGAAAATGATGAACCGTGCACCTGCCCTCGATAACATGCGATCCAGGCGGCACTCTTGCGTCTCAGCTCGGGTCAGGCACTCCCCCGGCACATGAACTAACTTGCTTATGGCTGCTTCCTTCCGGACCTGACCAGGTTCACAAGCGTCCATTGCGGAGGACCCAACCGTCAACGCTGATTGCAAGCGCCAAACCCTGCATCACATAACCTAAAGCAGGAATTCAACCTCGCTAAAGCGGATTGCGAGTTACAGGGCACCGCTAACTCCCCATCTAGCACGGCAAAACTAAGTATAGCCCATCCAAACGCAAAGCGCAACCGTATGATATTGGCAGCCCTGAATTAACGGGACGCCTTCACTTTAACATGATAGCGCGGCATGTTAAGCTGGACAGCTTGCTCCGTCTTTGCCCGGAGTGCCTCGAGCTGGGCATCCGTCAAATTGGAAGCAGCCTTGATATGAACGGTAAGATCCCCGCCATTAAACGCGACACGGCTGCTTTTAATCCCTTCAATCGGCTGCAGCACCCGATTTATAAGCTTCCTGTCCGTATCGTAATTAAGGAATGTCTTGTTATTAGGCAGATTCGGATTGCTGTTGGAGTAGCCCATATAGCCGTCATGGCCATAGGTTTCCATCTTGCCGTCATTCGTCCGGTGACCATCGTTCACGCCGTCGGCAGCGCAGCCCGTTAAACCAGCGATGACCAAAGCAGGAATCGCAAATCCCATAAATATTAAGCGCAGCTTGCGGCGCAGCATCTTTTTGGTAAGCAATCAAAAAACCTCCCTTTAACCATAGGATGGCTAAGGGAGGTTTTCTTATTCTGCCAAATTAAGCGGCAGATGAGATTAAATGCCGTATTTCTTTTTGAAACGATCGACGCGACCGCCTGCATCCAAGAACTTTTGCTTACCCGTGAAGAACGGGTGACATGCGGAACAAACCTCTACGCGAAGATTCGATTTAATCGAACCAGTCTCGAACGTGTTACCGCAAGCGCAAGTGATGTTGGATACGTGGTATGTCGGATGAATACCTTGTTTCATCTCGTTCACCTCTTTCTGCCCTGAACCACATGCGGGCTCAGAGTTATAAATCACACAACACGGATTATAGCACGACGATTACAAGCATGCAATGCCGATGTTTTGCCAGCTACTTGCGTGCCGCTGCCGGCGGAAGATGCGTGTACGAGCCGATAACGACATCCGGCAGCTCTTCCCGGAAGATTTCAAGCATCTGCTTCATCCCGTAAATCTCGCCTTTGGCAGGAGGAATCAGCTGCAAATAGCTCTCCGGGTCAATATTAAGGTTGCGCATTTGAATAAGCTTAAGTCCGGTCCGCTTCGCAAATCCGATCATCGCTTCGATCTCTTCCTCACGGTCGGTTACCCCGGGGAAGATCAAGTAGTTGATGGATGTGTATACCCCTTTATCGGTCGCGTACTTCAAGGATTTCTCCACATTGGCAAGCGTATATGCACGCGGCTTGTAGTAAGCATTGTAATGCTCGTCAATGGCGCTGATCGTGCTGACGCGCATCAGGTCAAGACCCGCGTCAACGATTGCGCGCATAAAGTCAGTGAGCCCCGCGTTCGTATTAATATTAATATAGCCCTGGTTTGTTTGGCTTCTGACGATCTTCATCGCTTCCACGATGATTTTGGCCTGCGTGGAAGGCTCGCCTTCGCACCCTTGGCCAAAGCTGATGATCGATTCCGGCGTTTTCAGATGCTCCAGCATCACTTCCACGATTTCTTCCACCGTCGGCTTGAAGTTCATCCGCGTCTGAGGCGCAACAAACCCGCTGTCATCCGGCTGCTCCGAAATACAGCCGAAGCATCCCGCATTGCAAGAATAAGAAACGGGCACGCCGCCCTCCCAGCGCTGAAGGAACGTATTGGAGGAAGTTAGGCATTCGTAACCAAGCGCGCAATGCGATAAATGCTTGTACAGTCTGTTCTCCGGGTATTTGGCCGTCAGCAGCTCTACCCCTTTGCGGACATCTCCGCGGTCACAGTTAAGCGGATCCCATTTGTACGGATCGTCGCTTTGCTCCGCCGCTACATAAAAGCCGCCGTCTTTCCAAACGACAGAGGTGTAGCCAAAGAGCGGAAACTTCTCATTCTTATCGGTCTTTACATAGCTTGGCAGCGCCAGCCGGGTATAGCCCTGCGGCAGCAGAGCGCCCACGGCTTGGTAATTGCCGGAGAGCATTTTCATTTCGCCGGTATCCGGGTCCATAAAGACCGGCCGTGTATGCGGCAGCCCTACGAGCGTAGCCCCCCTTGGCAGAGGGATCAACTCGTCCTCCATTAATTCGACGATCATATCACCGCTGCGTCCAAGCGCTATATAGTCAGGATGATCAAACACATTGCCTTTCTCATCCGCGTATACGAGATTCATCTTGATGTCCTCCTTCCGGCGGCACTAGGAGCCGTGCGTGGTGCGCGGCGCCGGTCGCCTTCCGGTTGCTGCGCTGCTTTTGAGTCCCGTACCCGAAGTGCCCGTACCTGCGCTTGTCCGCTGCTGCGGGGCGGGCTTTTCTTCCGATGTGTCAAGCGACATCAGGAATTCCTCATTGGTCTTCGAATCGGCAAGCTTCTTGAGGAAGCCGTCGACGAAGTCAGGCGTATCGGTCATATTGCGGCGCACAACCCATAATTTATCCAATTCTTCTTTCGATAAAAGCATCTCTTCGCGGCGCGTACCCGATCTGCGGATATCGAGCGCCGGGAAAATGCGTCGTTCCGCAAGCTTGCGGTCGAGATGCAGCTCCATATTGCCCGTACCTTTAAATTCTTCATAAATGATATCATCCATACGCGAGCCGGTCTCGATCAGCGCAGTCGCGAGAATGGTCAGACTGCCGCCTTCTTCCACATTCCTGGCCGCGCCAAAGAAGCGCTTCGGACGATGGAAAGCCGCCGGATCAATACCGCCGCTAAGCGTACGCCCGGATGGCGGCACCACTAAGTTATAAGCACGGGCAAGACGAGTAATGCTGTCGAGCAGAATAACAACGTCTTTCTTGTGTTCTACCAGCCGCAACGCCCTCTCGAGCACCAGCTCGGCTACTTTTATATGGTTCTCAGGCACTTCATCAAAGGTCGATGCCACCACTTCGCCCTTCACGGAACGCTGCATATCCGTTACTTCCTCCGGGCGTTCATCAATAAGCAGCACAAACAACTCGATATCCGGATGATTCGTCGAAATACTGTTCGCTATTTCTTTGAGCAGCAAGGTTTTGCCCGCTTTTGGCGGCGCTACAATGAGTCCGCGTTGGCCAAGGCCAACAGGCGCAAGCAAATCCATAATTCGCGTAGAAAGTTTGGAAGATGCCGTCTCCAGCACGAGCTTTTTCTGTGGATAAAGAGGAGTTAGAGCGGGAAAATGAAGTCTTTCGGCCGCTTGCGCAGGATCGGTGCCGTTAACGGCGTTTACCTGGAGGAGGCCAAAATATTTCTCAGAGTCTTTCGGCAGCCGGCATTTGCCTGATACAAGGTCGCCGGTACGCAAGTCGAACTTTCGAATCTGGGAAGCAGAGATATAAATATCTTCTTTGCTAGGCAAATAGTTGATTGGCCGTAGGAAGCCAAAGCCTTCCGGCAATGTTTCAAGTACACCCTGCATAAACATGAGGCCGCTTTTTTCCGCTTGTGCCCGTAGTATTGCAAATATTAATTCCTTCTTCTTCAGCTGGCCGTAGTACGGTATTTGATACTGCTTCGCCAATTTGTACAACTCGGTCAGCTTCATTTCTTCGAGATCGGAGATCTGAAGATCAGTCATATTCTCACCACTTTGTATTCAGTTTTAGCTATCATTATATACCCGATTTGACGAGTTCTATTCGTCTAAACTTTCAGAAAAACGCCAAACCGGGTTGTTTCACTCATTAAAATTAAAAAATTATTCCGTTTCCCGCCAAACATCCGCGCCAAGTCTGCGCAGGTTGTCAACGAGATTGTCATAACCGCGGTCAATATATTCTACGCCGGTAATCTCCGTAATTCCTTCCTTCACGGTAAGGCCGGCAATCACAAGAGCGGCGCCCGCCCGCAGATCGGCAGCTTTTACCTTCGCCGCAAACAGCTCTCCGCCTTCAATAATCGCTGAACGGCCTTCCACGCGTATATTCGCGCCCATCCGGTTTAGCTCCGGCACATGCTTAAACCGGTTGCTGTAGACGTAGTCGCTCAAGATACTGACACCCTTGGCCTGAGCAAGCAGCGTCGTCATCGGCGACTGAAGATCGGTGGCAAAGCCCGGATAGACAAGAGCCTTCACGTCAATGGCCGAATACTCCGGTGCGCCGATAATGCGGATAGACTCGTCCATTTCCTGAACGGTTACGCCCATTTCTTCAAGCTTCGCGGTCATGGCTTCCATATGCTTTGGAATAACGTTGTCGATCGTCACGTCGCCGCGCGTTGCCGCCGCCGCAATCATGTAAGTGCCCGCTTGAATCCGGTCCGGAATAATCGAATGGCGGCAGCCGTGCATGCTGTCGACCCCTTCAATCCGGATCGTCTCCGTGCCCGCGCCTTTGATCCGCGCGCCCATTGCATTCAGAAGCGTTGCTACATCTATAATCTCAGGCTCTTTTGCCGCATTTTCAATAATCGTAGAGCCTTTGGCCCGAGAGGCCGCAAGCATTATATTAATAGTTGCTCCAACGCTGACAACGTCGAGGTAAATCTTCGCTCCCCGCAGCTCTTTGGCGTGAATCCTCATCGAGCCTTGTTCGTTAGTAACGGTAGCACCCAAAGCTTCAAAGCCTTTAATATGCTGATCGATTGGTCTCGGCTCGAAATTACAGCCGCCCGGCAATCCGATAATCGCTTCCCCAAAGCGTCCAAGCATAGCGCCCATTAAATAATAAGAAGCACGCAGCAGCTTCACTTTTCCATTAGGCATCGGTTTCGATTCAAGCCGCGAAGGATCAATCTTCATGACATCGCCCTGCCAGCTTACGACAGCTCCGAGGTCCTGCAAGATTTCGCTATATACGACAACATCGCTCAAATGGGGCAAATTGTCCAATACCACTTCTGATTCTGCCAGTATGGCAGCCGGAACCAGAGCGACGGCACTGTTCTTTGCTCCGCTTATTTGGACGGTGCCCCGCAGCGGACGTCCACCGCGTATCATCAATTTCTCCATCAAATATAGTCCTCCCGAAATGTAAGAAGAAACATAGGAAAACCGCCATATGGCGCGAGCTCATACTGACACGCTCGCCGTGATGGGCGGCTCGTTATCCCGTACTCCTATTTAGTACACTTTGCTTGTTGTCGCTTCCTTGCGAAGCGGAATTTTATCATTAATAAAAGATTAACAATGTCTATTAGACCGTTGATTCTGAGCCATTATACCATATCGGGACAGGGAATGGTATTTCTCTTACAGAAGAAGGCAAAGGGTGAGAAACCTTTAATTTTGGTCACGCAAATTAATCCTTGAAAAAGGGAATTCTCATAAAAAAAAGGGTCCCTTAGGACCCTACCGCAAAACGGTTGTTGGAATTACCGCCATGAAGCTGCATATTAACCGCAATTCGCATCTCGTCAATATCAAAAGGCTTCGTGAAATGCATAACGGCGCCAAGATCGGTCGCTTCCTTGATCATATCAAGCTCACCGTACGCGGTCATCATGATGACTTTGATATCACGGTTAATTGCCTTCACATGCTTTAAAATTTCAAGCCCGTCCATACCCGGAATCTTCATATCAAGCAGAACGAGATCAGGGTTCTCGGCTTTTACGATTTCCAATGCCAGCCTACCGTTTGAAGCTTGGAAAGTATTGTAGCCTTCACTGCTGAACACTTCCATTAGAAGCACACGGATGCCATTCTGATCATCAACGATCAATAGCTTCTTCTTCTCCAAGATATTTACCTCCCGCGACTCGACCCACAACTGGTCAACTCTTCCATAATCGTTAATATATTCGCGCGAAGAGGTACATTATCCTGCTTTTCCACTAAAAAAATTGAAACATTGGATGTCAGAACAACCGTTCTTACTGCTCGGAGTATTTCAACGCCGCACGCACAAAGCCGCGGAAGAGCGGTTGCGGACGGTTTGGACGGGATGTGAATTCCGGATGGAATTGAACCGCAAGGAACCATGGATGCTCAGGAAGCTCCACCATTTCCACCAGTCGGCCATCCGGCGAAGTACCGGAAATGCGAAGACCCGCCGATTCAATACGCTCACGGTACTCATTGTTGAATTCATACCGGTGACGGTGACGCTCGTAAACAAGCTCGTCGTTATATTCTGCAGCCGCAAGCGATCCCGGCTTCAATTTGCAAGGGTAAAGGCCAAGACGCATGGTGCCGCCCATATCCTCGATGTCTTTCTGATCCGGCAATAGGTCGATTACCGGGTAAGGCGTCGAAGGATTGATTTCCGCGCTGTTCGCGCCCGACAAGCCGGCTACGCTGCGCGCGTATTCGATAACGGCAACCTGCATGCCAAGGCAAATGCCGAAGAACGGAATTTGCTGCTCGCGGGCATAACGGATAGCCGAAACCTTGCCTTCAATACCGCGATCGCCAAAGCCGCCGGGAACAAGAATACCGTGTACGCCCTTCAGCATTTCCGCAACATTCTCGTCGTCGATCTCTTCCGCGTTTACCCAGCGGAGCTTCACTTCGGAATCCGCATCGATACCCGCATGGCCGAGAGCCTCCACGATGGACAGATAAGCGTCATGCAGCGCAACATATTTACCGACAATAGCGATTTCCGTCGTCTTATGCAGCGATTTTACGCGCTCCACAAGATCTTCCCATTGCGTCATGTCCGGCTGGTTCGTTGTAAGCTTCAGGTGATTTACTACAATATCGTCGAGACCTTGCTCGCGAAGCATAAGAGGCACTTCGTACAAAGTAGAAGCATCGATACATTCAACAACCGCGTTGGCATCGATATCGCAGAACAAACCAATCTTGCGTTTCAGGTCTTCCGACAGCGCATGCTCGGTACGGCATACGATTACGTTCGGCTGGATGCCGATGCTGCGGAGCTCTTTTACGCTATGCTGCGTAGGCTTTGTTTTCACTTCGCCCGCCGCTTTGATATATGGAATAAGCGTTACGTGGATGTACATCACGTTGTCGCGTCCGATGTCGCTTTTAATTTGACGAATGGCTTCAAGGAAAGGCAAGCTTTCGATATCGCCTACTGTACCGCCGATTTCAGTGATAACAACGTCGGAACCGGCTTCTTTGCCAGCACGGTATACGCGCTCCTTGATTTCGTTCGTAATGTGCGGGATAACCTGAACCGTTCCGCCCAGATATTCGCCGCGACGTTCTTTGGAGATAACGTTCGAATAAATTTTACCTGTCGTTACGCTGCTGTACTTCGTCAGGTTAATATCAATAAACCGTTCATAATGCCCAAGATCAAGGTCTGTTTCCGCGCCGTCGTCGGTTACGAATACTTCGCCATGCTGGTACGGACTCATCGTTCCCGGGTCAACGTTGATATAAGGATCGAACTTTTGAATCGTTACTTTCAAGCCTCTGTTCTTAAGCAGACGGCCGAGTGATGCAGCGGTAATTCCTTTGCCAAGCGATGAAACGACGCCCCCGGTTACAAAAATATATTTTGTCACTTTGCTAATACCCTCCATGCTCCTCTGGTTATGTTTAGGTTTTCCCATTTGTACAATAAACATGGATTTACAGGCTCTCTATTCCTCTGTCCAGTTTATGGATGAACAAATCAGGTTCCTGAACTTGCTTCTAACTTGCTTCTACAAACAAAAAAAGTGACACCCGTCTTCACGGGGCACTTTTCATTTGGCATATTATTATAACGTGTAGCTTGCCGGAAAAACGCGGCAAATGCTAAATCCGCAGAGGCTTGTATCCTTCAAAAACGGGAAGGTAAGCCATTGCTGCTTATGCGGTACGTTAACCGAATCTTAAAGCCCATGCAATAGTTTACTCTGCCCGTATGCGGACTGTCAAGCTTAAACACGGCAAGCTTGAGGACGATTATTTATCGTCTTCTTCATCCTCATCGTCTTCAAAATCTTCGTCTTCGGAATCTTCATCGTCAAGCTCGGCATCAGCGTCGAGTTCCTCGTCAACTTCTTCATCTTCGAGCTCTTCGTCTTCGATGCCAACTTCTTCATCCACTTCGGCTTCTTCTTCCGATTCGCTGAATTCGCGATCTTCATCGTATACGTCGTAATCCTCTTCGTCGCCGGCATACGAATCATCTTCTTCGTCTGCAAACAGATCCTCATCATCATCGTCATCGTCATTAATAATGCGCGGACGCTTAGCGCTTGTAATCGGATCTTCGTTGCGTTCAACCGGATACCAACGTTTCAGTCCCCACATGTTGCTGCCAACGCAGGCGAAACGGCCGTCAATGTTAATCTCCGTATATACTTGAGCGATTACTTGATTGATTTCATCTGCAGACAGTCCGCGAATTTTCGCAATTTCCATCATCAGGTCACGGTAGTAGTAAGGCGTATTGGCAGACTTCAGCACTTCAAACGCCAGGTCCACCATAGGCATTTCTTTCAACCGTTCAGGGTCGAGCTTCAATGCAATATTGCCGTTGCTCACATGGACACATCCTCTCTTGCTATCTTCATACTTTCGTAATCATAACCAATATCACAGTATAGTAAAACCTATTTTATTCAAAAAAGCAAGCTGTCTCCCGGCTGCTTCCCGCCTATGCAAATCTTCCCTGCAAAAAAGAAAAAAGCGAAGGGCTGTCCCCTTCGCTTTGACTGTATCCATCCGGAACACGCATGAGTAATGCTAGACCGGAGCGTAAGAGTCGCTAGAACTCTTACATCATCCTATGTCCTGAACGCCGTTTTGACACGGCTCCACGCCTAATTATCTGAAAAAAGGCAAGTTGCTCATGCGGCCTGACTCCCCGTTTCATACAATAGTTCAGCATCGTCCGTCGGGAGGGGACGCGTAATTGGACATCACCGCTTTTCTCCATTGGTTGAAGGACACGATGGCTTGCACGGGCCAAACGACAAAAAATCGGATTATCCGATTTCAGCAGCAAGGTGACTATCGACGATTTCTGCAAGAGTGGTCAGAAGCATCGACAGCATCCCCG
This sequence comes from Paenibacillus sp. MMO-177, assembly GCF_037147795.1. NCBI lineage: Bacteria > Bacillati > Bacillota > Bacilli > Caryophanales > Paenibacillaceae > Paenibacillus > Paenibacillus sp. MMO-177. The sequence continues at coordinate 13,104 of NZ_JBBCUR010000018.1, forward strand.
GAACTGAAGCCGGTTAAGCAAATGCGCATCATACGTGCAATTTCTTGTAAGCTCCCTGTCGAAGTAACTTTATCCGGCTTTTCCGGCGGCGTATGGATCGAGGACGACCGCCGTATTACCGTTCACACCGCAGCCAAGACCTTGCCGCTGGAAAAAGGCATCCCCTGGGGCGTACAGCAGATTAAAGCACCGCTTGCCTGGAGCTCGACGACCGGACACCGCATCAAAATCGGCGTCATCGATACCGGCGTAGACTTTAGTCATCCCGATCTCCGCCAATCGCTGTCGCGAGGCATTAATCTGCTCAACCGCAGCATGCTGCCCCATGATGACAACGGTCACGGCACGCACATTACAGGCACAATTGCAGCCGCCAACCAGATGCATGGCATGATCGGCATTGCGCCGCGGGCACAAATTCTCCCGGTAAAAGCATTCGACCACAACGGAAGCGCCTTTGTATCCGATATTATTCTCGGCATCGATTGGTGCGTCCGCAACAGGGTCCACATTATTAACATGAGCTTTGGCATGAAAACACGCAGCAAAGCTCTCCTCAATGCGATAAACAACGCTTATAACGCCGGTGTTATCGTTGTCGCTTCCTCGGGCAACGACGGCAAACGCCGGTCGGTCGACTATCCGGCCAGATATCCGCAGACGATCTCGGTCGGGGCTACAAACAAACTGCGGCGAATCGCCCCGTTCAGCAACAGGGGTACGTTTATCGACATATACGCACCCGGCGACAAAATCTTCTCCGCTTGGCTCCGCGGCAAGTATCACGAGATGAGCGGGACTTCGATGGCTACCTCCCATGTGAGCGGGGCCATCGCTTTGCTGCTGGCTCATAAGCCGGGTTTGTCTCCCGCGGAGATTAAAGCGATCCTGAAAAAATCGTACCTGCCGCTTCGAAGCACAAAGGCTCCCCGGTATACCGGGGAGATTGACGTGATGAAGATGCTGGGGGCGGCGGACCGATGAGATGAGGGAAGGACTTTGTTTGCCGTGAGGATACTGGCGGCGAACAATGTATCTCCCTCCGGTTGCTGTTGACGCTGAGAAATTTGGAATGTACTCGTCGTAACGAGATTTCTCAGTCGTCAAAGGCAAGCGCTGCGCTCCCCCGGGAGATACATTGTCCTTGCCCGCACTCATCGGTCCTGTTAGGGACGAAAAAAAACCGCTCCATGGGAGTTCCCCGGAACGGTTTCTTTGTTTAGGACTGCACTGGATACAACGTACATAGAGCGGGTTCGCTAAAAAGCGAAATTTACTGTATTCCTTACAACGTGTGCAATAGTTACTGGGGTATGAAGCGAGGTTAGAGCTCGCTCTTGCTGAAGTTAGCGGGACGAAGCGTCCGCTCTCAAAACGCAGCAAAGCCGCCAAAGGAATTGGCGGCTTTGTTGTATTCGCTGGCGAAGCAATCGCCTGCTGCGGTAAAAACGACCGGGCGGACTACATCCGCTCCGGAGCCGATACGCCAACGAGGCGGAGCGTGTTGGCGATAACGGTGCGGACGGCGCCAAGCAGCGCGATGCGCGCCTGGGTTTGAGCCGCGTCTTCGGTAATGACGCGCTCGGCTTTGTAATAGCTGTGGAACTGCGAAGCCAGTTCATATACATAACGGATCAGGCGATGCGGCGCGTATTGAGCCGCAGCTTCCGACACTTCCTGCGGCAGCTCGCCGAGCTTGCGAAGCAGGTCGAATTCGGCTTCGGACGAGAGCTTGCCTAAGTCGATGTCGCTGATCGGCAGGAGGGCAATGCTTTGCTCCTCCGCCTGGCGGAAGATGCTGCAAATGCGGGCATGCGCATATTGCACGTAAAAGACCGGGTTCTCGTTCGAAGTCGAGATCGCAAGGTCCATATCGAAATCAAGATGCGAGTCCATGCTGCGCATCGTGAAGAAGTAACGAATGGCGTCAACGCCAACCTCGTCCATCAGATCTTGCATTGTAACGGCTTTGCCGGTTCGCTTGGACATTTTCACTTTTTCGCCGTCCTGGAACAGACTTACCATCTGGGCAATCAACACAACCAGCTTGTCCGGATCATTGCCAAGCGCAGCCATGGCAGCCTTCACGCGAGGGATATAGCCATGGTGGTCGGCGCCCCAGATATTGATCATTTTGTCGTAGCCGCGGCTGAATTTGTCTCGGTGGTAAGCGATGTCCGGCGTCAAATACGTGTAGGAGCCGTCATTTTTCACAAGAACGCGGTTCTTGTCGTCGCCGTACGGCATCGTCGATAGCCATGTAGCGCCTTCTTCCTCGTACACTTGGCCTTTGGCCTTCAGTGCTTCGAGCGCCTTTTCCACTTGACCGCTCTCATATAGCGAGGTTTCGCTGTACCAGATATCGAAGCCCACGCGGAAGCGTCCAAGGTCGCGTTTGATTTTGTCGAGTTCTTTTTCAAGACCGTATTGGCGGAAGAATGCGAAGCGCTCTTCATCAGACAGCGATAGAAGGCTGTCGCCCTTCTCTTCCGCAAGCAGCTTACCAAAACCAACGATGTCTTCGCCATGGTAGCCGTCTTCCGGCATTTGCGCGTCTTGACCAAGCGCTTGGCGGTAGCGTGCTTCAATCGAACGCGCCAGGTTGTTGACCTGGTTGCCCGCGTCATTAATATAGTACTCGCGGGTTACCTCATAACCTGCGAAGTCCAGCACGTTGCAAAGCGCATCGCCCACGGCAGCGCCGCGCGCATGGCCAAGGTGCAGGTTGCCTGTCGGATTGGCGCTGACGAATTCAACTTCCACGCGTTGGCCGGATCCATCGTTTGTGCGTCCATAGTTGTCTCCCGCAGCCGTAATCTCGCCAATAACGGAATATAAATAGCTTTTGTCTATGCGAAAGTTAATAAAGCCCGGGCCGGCAATCTCGGCCGATTGAATGCCGAACTTCTCGCCGTTCAGGTTCGCGATAATCGTCTCGGCGATTTGACGCGGGTTTTTCTTCGCCAGCTTGGTCAGCTGCATAGCCGCGTTTGTCGCCAGGTCGCCGTGCGCCTTATCCTTCGGCACCTCCAGCACAAAGGCGGGAAGCTCCTCGCGGGAAGCGAGGCCGCCTGCTACCGCGGCATCGGCTATGGCCTCCTTCACCTTCTCATACATTTGCTCCAACACGTTCGTACTCATTGTTTCTCCTCCTGTATATGGAGCCGGTTAAGGAACCGGCCCGACAAATGTTCATTCATCCATAGTTCATACTGCCACTCAATCGCGCATGGCGGTTCTGCGGAAGCCGGCTTCTCGCCGCCCTCTCCCTTAAGTTCAATAAATGCGGTTGCCGTCTCCATCTGAAACGATGTATAGGGAGAGCGGTAGTAGCCGTTTCTTCGCATTTCTCCGGGCACAAACAACTGTTCCGATTCAACGACGCCCCGGCGCGTGATCGACAGCTCGTCCTCCCGGTAACACACAAGCGTCCGAATGGGAGAAGCACTTCCCTCCACAGGCTCTTCGTACCGGATATAAACCGTCCGTTCCTTCCGGAACCATTCCCCTGAATAAGTATGTACGACGGACTCCCCATCCTGGGTGCTTGTCAGCGTAATTTTAACCGCCATTCTGTCTTGCATCGCAAAAGCTCCTATATCTCCAGTCTTCTCGTATGTTACTACTATATACAGGAAGCCCCTTAATTTCAACGATTGTGCGCTATTCCGGTAACTCCAGGTACGGAAGAATCGCCTTCCAGGCTCCAATCCGGTCCTCCAAATTGCGCATCTTTTGCGTGGGAATCGGACTTGTCGAAGGCATTTTCAAAAGGGTAAGATGCTGCAGTGCCGGATGATCGCGGTAGTATTTGCGAAACGTATCGTACGCCTTGCTTCCATTAAAAGCAAAGCATTTCAGCCCCGGATACTTGCCCACCAAAGCAGGCAGATCATTGGGTTCCTCGTTCTTGATGTTTACGTCAAGGCTGCCGGGCCGTTCGCAGGACTTAATTACGTCAAACACGGCCATATGATGATCCTGCAAAAAAGCGAGACGCTTCCCGTACTCCTCATCCGGCGTTCCGTCGCCAAACAAACCATACACCATTCCCCAAAAATAATTGCGGGGGTGACCGTAGAACTGCCGGTGTTCCAGCGACTTCACGCTTGGCGCCGTACCCAGCACCAATACGCGGGCCCGTTCGTCAATGACCGGCGGAAATGAATAGATGCGCTCCGTTTGCTCTTGTTCGGTATCCATGTACCATCCACTCCTTTTAGCTCTGCATCAAAAATCTTTATTACGTATTCTGAGCGGCCGCGTTTATAGGTGGGTTTTATCGCCAAATCGAATTACGGTTTTCAACGGTTATCAAATCTTATCAATTCTATTGTGGTAAAAAAAGAGACGCCTAATTCGCGCAGCTTATTAAAGCCGCGGGAGAAGGTCGTCTCTTCGCACGAAACGTTACTATTAATATTACTTCACGAGATCTTCAACGAATTTAGGCAGAACGAACGCCGCTTTGTGAAGGCGCGGAGTGTAGTACTTCGTTGGGATTTCAGCAATGGAAGCCTCGTCCACTTCAAGCGGATCGTACTTCTTGCTGCCCATTGTAAAGGTCCACAGACCGCTTGGGTACGTCGGGATGTTAGCGCCGTATACGCGAACGATCGGGAATACTTCCTTCACGTCTTTGTTTACGCTTTGAATCAGGTCGGCCTTGAACCAAGGGTTGTCGGTTTGAGCCACGAAGATGCCGTCTTCCTTCAACGCTTCGTAGATGCCTTGGTAGAAGCCGCGAGTGAACAGGTTAGCCGCAGGGCCAACCGGCTCCGTGGAGTCAACCATAATGACGTCGTAAGTATTTTTATGATCATGAATATGCATGAAACCGTCGTTAACGAGCACTTCAACGCGAGGGTTGTCCAACTCGCCTGCGATGGTCGGCAGGTATTTCTTCGAATACTCGATAACCTTGCCGTCGATATCGACGAGAACGGCCTTCTTCACTTTCGGATGCTTCATAATTTCACGGATAACGCCGCCGTCGCCGCCGCCTACAACAAGCACATGCTCCGGGTTCGGATGCGTGAAGAGTACCGGATGGGCTACCATTTCGTGATACACGAACTCATCTTTAACCGTAGTCATGACCATACCGTCGAGAACCAGCATGGTGCCGAATTCTTCCGTTTCGATCATATCGAGCTGTTGAAACTCAGTTTGTTCATTTACATACGTTTTTGTAATCTTCGCCGTAATGCCGAAGTTCTCGGTTTGTTTTTCTGTATACCACAATTCCATTTCGATAAATCCCTTCTTTCCGTCAATGGTTCACCATGTATTATAGTAGTTCGGGGCGAAAAATCAACCTTTTCTGCTCGCTTCCATGAATATCGCCACCTACGTTTTTCCATACTAAGGAAAAGGTCGTTCTTGCGAAGGGAGCACCATCATGAAGAAGCAGCAGATCAGGCCGGGCAAGCCGCGCCGCAAATATGCTTTTCCTATTATAACCGAACGTTTTCTTCCTCATGTTATGAGGTTCAAAAAAAGCCTGCGCTTAACCGCAGCCATTTCCTCTGTCGTCGTGCTTGGCATTGTGTCCATGCTCCTTTACTTAAAATTTCAATCTCTTCCGGTCACGTCGATCAGCCAATCCTCCCGCATGCTTGATCTGCAGGGACAGGTGATCGATACGTTCCATACCGGAGAGAATCGCAGCTCCGTACCGCTCAAAGAAATTTCCCCTTACTTGGTGGAAGCGACGCTGGCGATCGAAGACCACCGCTTCTACGAGCATAAAGGGTTTGATATGAAAGGCATGGCCCGTGCCGTTTTGGTCAACGTGGAGACGATGTCGGCCAAGCAAGGAGCCAGCACGCTGACGCAGCAGCTCGCCCGCAACCTGTATCTCACTCACGAGAAGACGTGGCAGCGCAAGCTGAAGGAAGCCATGTATACGGTCCAGCTGGAGATGAATTACTCCAAGGACGAGATTCTTGGCCTTTACCTGAATCAGATTTATTACGGTCATGGCGCCTACGGAATTGAAGCGGCTTCCCAGCTGTATTTCAAAAAGCATGCCTCGCAGTTAACGCTTGCGGAAAGCGCCATGCTGGCCGGCATTCCGAAGGGACCCAAATATTATTCGCCGTTCATGGATATGAAAAACGCGAAGGACCGGCAGCTGACCATTCTGCATGCCATGACCGAATCCGGCGACATTACGCAGGAGCAAGCGGATGCTGCTTACAAGGAAGTCCTGAACTTCCAGCCGCTTGGTTCCGGCGAACAAGCGGGCTTTGCTCCCTATTTCCGCGATTATATACGTTACATAGCCGTCGATAAGCTAGGCATCAATGAGCAGCTATTTAATGAAGGCGGCGTTACGATCTATACGACGCTGGACTCTGCCGCGCAGCGCGCCGCGGAGGATGCCGTCAAGAACGGACTGGCCGGCAGCGGGGAGCAGCAGGCGGCGCTTGTTTCTATTGACCCGCGCAACGGGTATATTAAAGCAATGGTTGGCGGACGCGACTATAAGACGAATCAATTCAACCGGGCGCTTGCCCAAACCCGCCAGCCCGGCTCCTCGTTCAAGCCGGTGCTGTATCTGACGGCGCTGCATAGCGGCTTTATGACGCCGGTCACCCGGTTCAAAAGCGAGCCGACGGCTTTTACATACGATGAGGGACGGAAGAAGTATGAACCGCACAACTATAACGACAAATATTTTAACGACTTCATTGATATGCGCACTGCGATTGCGAGCTCGGATAACATATACGCCGTGAACACCATTATGACGGTGGGCGCCGACCGCGTTATCGAGACGGCACGCAAGTTGGGCATTACAAGCCCGATGAACCCGGTTCCTTCCCTGGCGCTTGGCACCTTCCCGGTTAGTCCGCTGGAGATGGCCTCCGCTTTCTCCGTTATTGCAAATGCCGGGGTAAAAGTAGAGCCTGTCGCGATCTTGCGCATCACCGATAAGAACGGTCGTATTATATATGAAGCGGAGCGTCACGAAGAACAGGTTATTAATCCGGCAGAGGCCTATGTCATGACCAGTCTGATGGAGAGCGTGTTCGAGGGAGGCGGTACAGCGAGCCGCGTTTCTTCCATTATTAAGAGACCGGTAGCCGGCAAGACCGGGACCACCTCAACGGATGCCTGGCTGGTCGGCTATACGCCGGAACTGGCTACCGCCGTATGGGTAGGCTATGACAAGAACCGCAAGCTGACCGTAACCGAAGCGCACCGCGCGGCTCCGATCTTCGCCCAGTTTACCGAGCAGGCGCTATCTGCCATTCCGCCTAAGATCTTTCCGATTCCGGACGGCGTCGTTAACGTATATGTCGATCCGGAGAGCGGCAAGCTAGCAGCAGCCACCTGCGCGAACAAACGGCTTGAATCCTTTGTGGCGGGCACGGAGCCTACCGAGGTTTGCGGCGGACCAGCGGCGAAAGATGCCCCGGCGGACCATGCAGCCAAGGATAGCAGCGGATCCTGGTGGAGCGATCTGAAGCGCTGGTGGAAGAATTAGCATCTCTTGGAATTAAAATTTGTCCGAAATATGATCAAAAAGTGAAATTTCTTTGAACAAACGCCATATACTGTGGTATAGTAGAACCAAGAAGTAAGCACTTACAAACTTTATGGGAGTGTTTCAGATGGCTACGAAAACTGCAACGGTAAGCAATGTAAAGTCGGATTCGGAAGTAACAGCTGCAAGCGTGAAACGTCTCGTTACTCTAATGACTATATTTGCATGGACATGTTTGACAGTAGGTGTGTTGTTATGCCTAATCAAAATCAGCCACTTTAGTGATAAGAATACAACTCTGATGATTGGTGTCGGTTGCCTTGTCGGCAGCGTATTTATTTACACCATCGGCACAGCTATAGGTCTGGTCCATGCAAGAATCCATCAGGCAAAAGAAGACGAACAAAACGATGACCCATCCAAACCTATTTTGTGAAGTCAAATCTGCTTTTTAAAGAGCCGCCTTTTCGTCAATATTGACGGGAGGCGGCTTTTTTGTGTTTTATTTCCAAGGAAAAAAGGCACAGTTGTCAATATAGTGAACTTTCTTTTACAGAAAAAAGACGAATTGTTGTCGTAATTGTTAAGCCAGCAGTTATTTTGAGCGACTTCTGCTAATCTTAATGACAAGAAGCAATATTGAGGAGTTGAAACAAATCATGAGGAAGTACATTCGCTTTCTGGTTCCGTTGATGATTATGCTGATAGCCGTTATGCTGTCCGGCTGCAGCGACCAATACGTCGTCCTCGATCCTAAAGGGCCGATCGGCGAATCGCAAAAAGATCTCATCTGGATCACTGTCTGGCTGTGTGCGATCATTCTCGTTCCGGTCCTGATCCTGACTGCGATTATCGTGTGGCGTTACCGCGATAAGAAAGACAATAAAGCGGGCTACCAGCCTAACTGGGAGCACAGCACAAAGCTGGAGACCATTTGGTGGGCAATCCCTATCATCATTATCGCTATTCTGGCGACGGTGACGATCAAATACACGTATGATCTCGAACCAAGCAAACCGCTTGAGTCGGCTAAACAGCCTATTACAATCGAAGCAACATCGCTCGACTGGAAATGGCTTTTCACTTATCCGGACGAAGGCATTTCCACTGTTAACTATCTTCAAATTCCGGAGGACACGCCGATTCGCTTCCGCGTAACAGCGGACCAAGCGATGAACTCCTTCTGGATTCCGCAGCTCGGCGGCCAGATATACGCGATGAGCGGCATGGCAATGACTCTTTATCTGCAAGCTGACGAGGTTGGCGACTTCCTTGGCATGGGCGCAAACTTCACTGGCGAGCAATTCGCGAAAATGACGTTTAACGTTAAATCGACTTCCGATGCGGATTACCGCGCTTGGGTAGACAGCGTGAAGCAAACGGCGCCTGCTCTTACGGAGGAAGGCTTTAAAGAGTTGAAGCTGCCGGGTTCGTCCGAACAGCAGTCCTTCTCGGCATTCCCGAAAGGCCTGTTCGATCAAGTCGTTATGCAATACGTTGGACCAAACGGAGTTCCCGCTCCTAATTCCGGCAAGAAATCGGGACCTGTTCATGATGCAGAGGGCGGGCATGACACGCAGTCGCCTACCACTACTGATGAAGCTAAATCATAATGTAAGGAAAGGAGATGCACTATGTTTAAAGAATTCTGGGATTTCCTGATGAATGACTTTTTCATCACCGGCGATCCGCTTATCCTGGGTGCCCAGGTATCGATTGGTCTGTCCATGGTAGCGATCGTTATTGCTCTGACTTACTTTAAAAAATGGCGCTGGTTGTGGACCGAATGGCTGACAACCGTCGATCATAAAAAAATCGGTATTATGTACGTTATCGCAGCGCTTCTCATGCTGTTCCGCGGGGGCGTCGACGCCCTTTTAATCCGTACTCAGCTTGCAGTACCGCAATTAGAGTTCCTGCATGCAGGTCACTATAATGCGATCTTTACAACCCACGGCGTTATCATGATCCTGTTCATGGCGATGCCTCTCATGTTCGGTTTGTTCAATATCGTTGTGCCGCTCCAGATTGGCGCGCGCGACGTAGCATTCCCTTACCTGAACTCTCTCAGCTTCTGGCTCTTCTTCTTTGGCGCCATGCTGTTTAACGTATCGTTCGTTATCGGGGGTTCGCCTGATGCGGGCTGGCTGGCTTATCCGCCGCTGTCCGAGCTGTCCGGCAGTCCCGGTCTTGGCCAAGACTTCTATATTTGGGGTATTCAGATTTCCGGTATCGGTTCCCTTGCGTCCGGTATCAACTTCGTTGTCACCATTCTGAAGATGCGTGCGCCAGGCATGAAGCTCATGCAAATGCCGATGTTCACCTGGTCCGTATTGTCGTCTTCGATTACAATCATGTTCGCATTCCCGATTCTGACGGTTACGCTGTTCCTTCTGTTCATCGACCGTTACTTGGGCGCTCACTTCTTCACGCTTGACGGCGGGGGCAACCCGATGATGTACGTCAACTTGATATGGATGTGGGGTCACCCGGAAGTATATATCGTTATTTTGCCGGCCTTCGGGGTATTCTCGGATGTCGTATCGACCTTCTCGAAGAAAAAACTGTTCGGCTACAAGTCCATGGTATTCGCTCTTATGTCGATCAGCTTCTTCTCGTTCTTTACTTGGCTTCACCACTTCTTCACCATGGGCTCCGGCGCCGACGTCAATGCGTTCTTCGCGGTTACGACGATGCTCATTGCCATACCGACCGGTGTAAAAGTGTTCAACTGGCTGTTTACGATGTTCCGAGGAAGGATCACCTTCAGCCAGCCAATGCTCTGGACCATTGCCTTTATACCGTGTTTCGTTGTCGGTGGCATGACGGGGGTTATGCTCTCGGTTGCGCCTGCTGACTTCCAGTTCCATAACAGTTACTTCCTGATTGCGCACTTCCACCAAGTGCTCATCGGCGGCGTTGTATTTGGTTACTTCGCGGGCCTGTACTACTGGTGGCCAAAAATGTTCGGCTTCAAGCTGCATGACGGCCTTGGCAAATGGGCATTCTGGCTGTGGAACATCGGCTTCTATGTCTGCTTCATGCCGCAATACGCGCTTGGTCTGATGGGTATGACACGCCGTTTCAACGAATACAACTTCGACCTTGGCTGGCAGCCGCTTAACATCGTTTCGACGGTGGGTGCCTTCATTATGGGTCTCGGCTTTATTTTCCAAGTGTGGCAGATTGCGCACAGCATCAAGTTCCTGAAGAAAGAAAAATCGGGAGACGCATGGGGCGAAGGCCGTACGCTCGAATGGTCGATTCCATCGCCGGCTCCTATGTACAACTTCGCGCATCTTCCTGAGGTTTCGAGCTCGGATGAATGGTGGGAAGAGAAACAGCGCCGTGCGAAAGGTATTCAGCCTAAAGCGCCTGGTCCGCTGGAACCAATTCATATGCCGAAAAACTCGGGTATTCCGTTCATTATGTCTGTGTTCTTCTTCATCGCCGGCTTTGGCTTTGTATGGCACTGGACTTGGATGATCGTTCCTGGCCTGATCGGCGTTGCTTGCTGCCTGTTCGCCCGTTCCTTCGATTACGACCCGGATTATTACATTCCGGTTGACGAGATTGAACGTACGGAAGCAGCATTAAAGGGGGTACGGTAAATGGCACACACAGTGACGCCTCATGGCGGCCATGGTCATAACGATCACGGCCACCATGATGATCATCACGATCATGAATCGATTAAGGTTCTTGGCTTCTGGATGTTTCTTATAACCGACGTTATCTTGTTCGGTACGCTGTTCGCGACGTTCTCCGTCCTGCACAACAGCACAAACGGCGGTCCTACGCCGCATGAGATGTTCGAAATGCCTGGCGTAATCGCCGAAACGTTTATCTTGTTAACATCTAGCTTCACCAGCGGTATCGCTGTTCTTCAAATGCACAAGGGCAACAAAAAAGGCCTGATCGGCTGGCTGATCGTTACGGCCCTTCTCGGCGCATCGTTTATTTTCCTTGAAGTATCCGAGTTTCTTAAAATGGTCGACGAAGGCGTTACGATCGGTACAAGTGGCTACTGGTCCGCATTCTTCACCCTGGTAGGAACTCACGGACTTCACGTTTCGGTTGGTCTTTGCTGGATGGTTGGCCTGATGATTCAGATCGGCAAACACGGTATCAATTCGGTTACCAAACGCAAAGTTACCATTGTAAGCTTGTACTGGCACTTTCTTGACGTTGTGTGGATCTTCGTCCTCACGGTCGTTTACTTGATGGGGGTGATGTAGGATGACCAACCATAACACGCATGGACACGGACATGACGAGCATGAATCCCATGGCTCGATGAAATCCTATGTCATCGGTTTTGTTATCTCCATTGTGCTTACGATTCTGCCGCTTGTTGTCGTATTGAACGATATGATGGACAAAACGCCAACTTTGATCTTTATTCTGATCATGGCGGTATTGCAGTTCGTCGTTCAGCTCTTCTTCTTCATGCATCTTCGCGAAGAGAAGAAGCCGCGCTACAACGTCATGGCGCTCATCTTCGGTCTTGTCATCCTGGTCACGATCATTGCAGGCTCGATCTGGATTATGGCTTACAACACCGTAGGTTAAAAAGCAAGAAGCCCGGGTCTTCTCCTTCGAGAAGCGCCCGGGCTTTTTTTTCATAACAAGTGATGGCTCTGCCATTTTCACTTGTTCCAACCGCTATGGTATATTAGGTATAGAACGATAGGACAACATCCTCAGAGGAGGCATTCTTACGATGTTTAAACGCAATATGCTTCTGCCGGTGCTTGCACTGCTTACGGCAGCGCTGCTGCTCGTCATTGCCGGCTGCGGCGGCGGCAGCAAGACCAGCTCCAACCATAACGGCGCAAGCGGCTCCGGATCCGCTAACGCAACCGCAACTCCGGAAGCAACCGAGCCGCCTCAGCCGGACAAGCTGCTTGGCTCCGACAAGCACCCGGTTGTAACGGTCGAGATGGATACCGGAAAGACCTTCAAGGTTGAGCTGTACCCGGAGATTGCTCCAAACACCGTCAACAACTTCGTATCGCTTGTGAAAAAAGGCTTCTATGACGGCACGATCTTCCACCGCGTCATTCCCGGCTTTATGATTCAGGGCGGCGATCCTGAAGGCTCGGGCATGGGCGGCCCCGGCTACTCCATTAAAGGCGAATTCATGAGCAACGGCTTCCAGAACGATCTGTTGCATACGCGCGGCGTAATCTCCATGGCGCGCTCCGGCGATCCGGATTCCGCCGGTTCCCAGTTCTTCGTTATGGTTGCCGATGCCCCATCGCTCGACGGCGATTACGCGGCATTTGGCAAGGTGGTTGAAGGCATGGATACCGTTGACGAAATCGTTAATCAGGAAACCGAGAAGACGGGCGAAGGCTCCCGTCCGGTTAAACCGATGGCGATCAAGAAAGCGACGGTCGATACGAAAGGCATGACTTTTGCCGAGCCTGAAAAGGTGAATAAGTGAGAAAAGGCAGTTCCTCGCTAGTTGCGAGGAACTGCCTTTTTCAAATGGTATTAAAAGCCCCGCTTCTCTACCTCTATCTCTTGCGGCAGCACAAGCGTCAGCTCCTGATTGATGTTCTCCGAACCAATGGAGCCGTCTTTATGCTCGAAGCTATTAATAAGAACGTACATCGTGCTGCCTACGGTGCTTGTTGCCACCATCTTCTCCGGCTGCTTAAGAGGCTTGGGCGACCAGTACTGCACCTGCCCGAGAAGCTGCACGGCGCGGACCTCTCCTTGGTCGACCTGGATAGGACGAAGCGACTGCACAACAATCTTCTTGATGCCTTCCGGCACCTTTACCGGGTCCGATTGGACGATAGCCGTACGCTCCGTCATTTGCAGCTGGTCCCGCACCTCGCCGAGCAGACCCGTCGAAGTAAAAGACGCCATGAGAAGGCTGCCCGCCCCGATAACCGCCACATAGAACATACTCATCCAGTCGTAGCGCATAACCGGCCGTTCCTTCCCCGACAGCTTGAGGTGAATGAGGAGCTCCGCACCAAGCAGGATAAAAACGACGGGCGCCACCCACAGCAGCGTATTCAGCGCATCTGTGCCGCTCCAGATCGATATGGCAATGGAAACGCCGATCAGGAGCAGCGTTATGCCCATAGACAGCGAACCTACCCGCCATTCCCTCATCGGTCCCCCTCCTCTTCCCTCATTATCTCCGCGGGATGAGGCGGAAGAGGCGCTGGCGCCGAATAAGTTTTTCTGCTGCCGTTGCCAAATACTAACCGGAAGCCGAGTGCAATCATCAGGAAAGCAACGATGGCGGTCGGCAGATTATATTTCAGCTTTACGTACTCCGCATAAATTCCCGGCCAAGTCTGCGAGATATAGCCGCCCATTACCCGGTCGCCCAGATAATAAATGCCAAGCAGCAAGAGGCCGATCCCGATCCACTTCTGATAAGGGGCAAGCTGGGCAACAACCGCCTGATCATGTAATTCTCCGCGTTCATAACGCGACATTTGCTGCATGGAGTCGAAAAAGGCATAGAACCAGAGCAGCGGCATCAGGAACAAGAAAATCGACAGCCGCAGCGAATCCATCAAATAGATGGCGATAAGGAATCCGCCCATCAGCTGAAGGCCCCGCTTCTGCAGGCCAAGATACAGATGTCCCGCTCCCGGGAAGAGCGACAGGATCGCGGCGAGCACTTTATTTTTCCGGCCCGTCCCCATATGATTCTCGATCTCCTCGAACAGCGGACGGTCGTTAAGCTCCTCTCCGCGCTGTTTCCGGTGAAGCTGCTGAATCGCATCGAAGATGCTATAAATCCAGATCACCGGCAGCCCTAGCAGAAATACCAGAAAAGCGGCCGTATTCGTCACGACTCCGATAAAAACCACAACCGCGAACAGTCCAAGGAAAGCAACCAGGAACGTGATGCCGCGCTGCATAAGACCAAGCGACATATGGCCAAGACCCGGTATAAGGGACAGCATGACGGTGCTTGTCTTCTCCCGCTGCTGCTCGTACGCCGTGTAGCCCGGATCAAACGGGATATCTCCCCGCTCGCTGTAAGGCGCCACAGGCGCCTTTGGAGACAACAGCGTCACGACCATATCGATCATATTAATTAGCCAGCTGAGAGCGGCTGTGAAGAGGAAGAAGAGACCGATCCTCCCTCCTTCCCCGGATTGTACAGCGAAAAACAAAAGCATTAAGGAGCCAAAGAACCCTCCTCCATACAGCAGGCAGCGAAACGGACGCCCCAAGTAGGCATGCCCGACGCCCGGAATAAAGGACAGCAATAAAGCGACTACCGGATTTTTCGACATTTCGTCTTTCCTCTCCTCCATCAATCTTATTTGAAACGGTCTTTCTCAAGCTTATCGAACCAGGTGGAAGTACGCGTGACCATCCGGTCGGACCACGTTGGCCCTTGCGGCGGTTGTTCGGCGTCCTTCTCAATCGTTTGCCCCGTAGCGGCGGAATGGGAATCCATCTCCCCCAGCTTGGCCGAGATTCCGCTAAACGTTCCTGTGCCAAGCAGCAGCAGCGTAATGGCCGCCGCGGCAGTAAAGTGAACAACGGGACGCTGCAGGAACGACTGGCGGCGGGCAGGCTCCGCCCGCATAACCGGGTTCTTTCTTGCCGACTCGGCGAGCAGAACATCGATAACCCGCTTCCCCAGCTTTTTCATATCCGGAATGGCTTCCCTTGCCTTTGCCGGTCCATCAGATGCCGGATCCGATTCGCCAGCCTCGGATGCCTCTATCGCGGTCATAAAAAGCACCATACACGGCTCGCATGCCGCGATATGCAGCTCAATCTCCTCCCGTTTACGTTCAGCCAGTTCATCATGGATATAAGCGGTCAGTTCTGCTGCCGTCACATGTTCCTTCCACTCTTGCTCATTCATTCGAAGTCCTCCTTCCGCCAATGCCGCTTGATCCAGTTACGTGCCCGGTAGAGCCTCGACTCTACGCTTTTTTTCTCGAGTCCGGTCTGAACCGCGATCTCCTCGTACGATTTGTTCTCCATATAATAAGCGGTCACGACTTCACGGTAATTGTCCGGCAGCTGCTGCACCTGCTCGCGTACCTGCCGCTGCTCTTCGCGGTCTATAACCGCCGCCTCAACGGCGAGCCCGCGGTCTGCCATCATTCCTTCCGCCTCAAGTCCCGTCAAGCTGTCGACCAGCTCTTCGGGCTTGCGCATCCGGCTTCTCTTCCAATCAATCGCCTTATTGACGGCAATGCGGGTAATCCACGTCTTGAAGCCGTCCATTCGGAACTCCGGGAGGGAGCGATAGATTTGCAGCAGCGCTTCCTGCGTCACGTCCTCCGCATCATGCGGCGAACGGATAACAGCAAACACGGTTCGATAGATATAAGGCCCATATTCGTCTACAAAAGTCTGAAACGCCGCAGGACCGCCGTTCTTGATGGCTGTGATCCATTGTTCGTCTTGTATCTCGCTCTCCTCCCTTCCCGCTATAATAGACGACAGCTTAACTCCCAACCCCTGCACATCTTTAAAAAAATAATTCTTCAAGAAAAAAACCGGGGATCGAGCGGCCATCCGCCTTACGATCCCCGGTTATTAAATGCCTTGATTACGCCAAAGCTTCCTTAAGCTCTTCAGGCGAATTATTCCACCATTCCTCATTATGCTCGATCAGAAGCTTGCGGTAAGCCGCTTTCTCTTCCGCGTCCAGCTCTTCAAGCTTATACTTGCGCTTAATCGCGGCATCCAGCTTGTTCACGTGATCGGCGAGAATTTTCCAGCCGCGGCGCGCTTCGGTATCGATCCACATCTCGCAGGCCGTAGCCCCCGCATAATACGAACCTGTCTCGCCCCGTTCAACGGCTGTCCATACGATCCAGCATTTGCGGCCGTTCGGGCAGTCTTCTTTATTCGGACTGAACTTGATGCCCCGCTCAACCTTGCTTTTCGCATGCATCGCTCCGTCATCGATATAAGCCGAGCCATTATCGATAATGACGCAGGATACTGCACTTAAATCTATCGTTCCGGCTCCAAAGCCTTTATGTTGTTTGTTGCTCACTACGTTAAGAGAGAGGGACTTCTTCTCTTTTTTTTCCGGCTCTGCCGGCTGTCCTTGCTGTTCCGTCATAGCTCTTCCACCTTCCCCGTACAATAATTCCATTTTAGCTAATAATCCGCGAAAAGCAAACATATACATGCTGTAGATGCTTGTCACGGGAGGGAATTGTATCATGTCTCCACGCTACGTCAAACGAATGCTGCTGTTTACGCTTACCGCCGTCCTGCTCGGCCTCTCCATCCAGCAGGGCTTCGGCCGCGCTTGGCAATCCCAATATACCTACGCTCTAGCCCCTGCCGCCAAAGCAGCGACCGATTCTGCGCCAAAATCGGCCAAGCCGCCCGCCTCGTCCCAACCGGACAATGTGGCTCCGAAACCGCAGCCGCTTAGCAAGCGGATCGCCGAGTATCATATCAATGTCTCGCTTCGCGATGATATCCGGTATCTAGACGGCAAGCAAACCGTCACTTGGACGAATCCAGGCAAGAAGACGGTGTCCGAGCTGTACTTCCATCTTTATCCGAATGCCTTCATGTCGGACAAAACCACGTTTATGAAGGAATCCGGCGGCAAGCTGCGTTCGGATAAAGCAACCGAAGCAAGTCAGGGCTACATGAAGCTGCTTACGCTGGAGACGACGGAAGGGGAAAGCCTGCTTCCGCGGCTGCATTATGTTCAGCCCGATGACAACAATCCGAATGACTTTACGCTGGCCAAGCTTAAGCTGCCCGAACCGGTTGCCCCAGGCAAATCGGTCACCCTCGAGATGGGCTTTGAAGTAAAGCTGCCCGAAGTATTCGCGCGCATGGGCTACTCCGGCAATTATGTCATGGCGGGCCAATGGTTCCCTAAGCTGGCCGTGTACGAGACAGCGGGAACAAGAGGCCGCACGACGGAAGGCTGGAACACGCATCAATACCATGGCAACTCGGAGTTCTACAGCGACTTCGGCATTTATTCCGTCCGCATTCAAGTGCCGGAATCCTATACCGTTGCAGCGACGGGCTTTCAGACGAAGGCCGTTGAGAAAAAGGACAACCGGGCGATCTATCAGTTCTACGCCGATGACGTGCATGACTTCGCTTGGGCTGCGTCCCCGGACTTTATCTATTATGAAGACACGTTATCCGGCCCGGGCATTCCGGGCGTCCGTATCAAGCTGTATCTGGATCCTGCCCATGAGGATCTGAAGGACCGGTATATGCATGCCGCCAAATCCGCCCTCTCCAAATACGGGCAATGGTATGGCGAGTACCCTTATTCGACCTTATCGGTTGTTGTGCCTCCTAAGGGAGCTAACGGGTCCGGAGGAATGGAGTATCCGACGCTCGTCACCTCCTTCGCCGCCGAGACGGATAATCCGGGCTACAGTCTCGAGAGAACCGTCGTGCATGAGGTCGGGCATCAATACTGGTATGGCATGGTGGCCTCGAATGAGTTCGAGGAGGCCTGGCTCGACGAAGGCTTTACCTCCTACGCGGAAGATAAAGTCATGGCAAGCGAATATGGCATCGAAGCTAACCTGCCGCTGGAATCGAGCTATATGACGGATCCCGCTCCGCTGAAGCAGCCATCTTGGGCTTATCCAAGCAACAACGTCTATGCCGAAAATGTGTACATGCGGGCGAAGCTCGTGCTGATCGGCATCGAGAAACAGGTCGGCGAGAAAATGATGCAGAAGATTATGCGCACCTACTTCCAGAAATATAAGTTCAAGCATCCGACCAGCACCGACTTCCAGCGCGTTGTCGAACAGGTGACCAAGCAGAAGTGGACCAATTACTTCGACCAATACGTCTATGGCAATCAGATGGCCGACATATCCGTGGAGTCCATTAACGTCCATCCGGTGGAGCAGGATGGAAAGCAGATGTATGAATCGGTTGTCCTTCTTCAGCGCAACGGCGGGTATAACGGTCCGATTCCGGTTGTCCTGAAATTCAAGGACGGCACCATTGTTCCGAAGTCTTGGGATCCGACGGAGTCTCACGTTCAATACAAAATTGTCCACAGCTCTCCGCTCCAATGGGTGGCTGTCGATCCTCAGCATACAAACGTGCTGGACAATAAGCATATCAACGACTATATGAAGGCTGACCTATCTGAGGTTACGCGTACCCGTTGGAGTCTGGGTATCTCTAACGTCATTCAGGGTCTGCTCGGAATATTAGGCTGGTGAGAAAACCTCTATCGAAGAATTTCGAAGATGAGCGACCGCGTCTAGAGGTAGGTTTTATCGCCAATAAGAATTTGTTCTTCCGGCTTTCTCGAAACTTATAACTTCTTATGTGGTAGCTAAGAATTGCTTCGCAATTTTAGGAGGATAAGCCATGAAAAATCATATGAGGCAAGGCTGGCGGCTCGCGATCAAGCACTTTTATATCGTTATCCTGCTATTCCTGTACCAGCTGCTGTGGGGATTTTTCCTGTACCGCTTTATCGATTCCGTTGTAGCGCCGCTGCTGCGGCGGTTTCCGGATCAATCCCCTTCCAAGGCAGCCGTCCAGCTGTTTATGAGCGAAGCGCAGTTTCAAATTATGAAGACGGATGTGCTGACTCCGTACCTGTGGCTGCTTGGCGGCTTATTCGCGGCAAGAATGCTGCTCTCGCCTTTATTTAACTCAGGTCTGCTCTACTCCCTGCAGCATGCGACCGATGCAGGAGGAACGCAGTTTCTGCAAGGCATCCGCCGGGCATGGAAGCCGGTTACCCTTCTCTACTGGATCGAGACCCTTCTTACTCTTGCTCCCGCATGGTGGCTGGCGCCAAAGGGTCTTGAAGCGCTGCTTCACAGCCGCTCGATCGGAGCCTTGCTGCAAAAGACCCTTCCCGCGGCGGGAGGCTGGCTGTTATGGGGCATCCTGCTCCATCTGCTGTTCCTCGCCATGCAGCTTGGAGCAACCAGCGGGAAGGCCGGGGGTATCTTCCAGTCCCTGGGCACAGCTGTTAAGCATCTTCTTCCTTTTGCCGGATTATCGCTTCTCATGTGGGCGATCGGCTCGGGAATCGGATTGTTTGTCAGTAGCTTGTCCCTTGTCTGGGCCGGCTTTATCGCCCTCCTTGTCCACCAAAGCTATCATCTTGTCCGAACCCTGATGAAAGTATGGACTCTAGCCTCCCAATACGACATTTTAAGATCAAAGGAAGTTTAAAATTTTCTCATAATTATAGAAGCAGCCCGCCCTGCGACCTAGTCGCGGCGCGGGTTTTTCGCGTTTTTTCGGGCTCGCTTGTCCGTCATTCTCCAAATAAATCAACATATCGGCTAGCAAAACCACATAGTAAAGAGTTAGTAAATCTTTATAGTGCTTCTCTGCTAGTCTGCGCGCCCTACATGAAGACTATTAACCGCAGGATACAAGCTTTTCCGCTTTGATTAGTCAAAAGGTTGCATGAGAATTATTAGAATTTGCCACTTTGGGGAGGAGATAAACGAAAATTACCGAATAGTTACCAAGTACATAAAACAAACTGCCTAATTCCTTGTACTGGAAACGGGGGAACCACCTTTGGGTGAATTGACTTCGACGTCCGAAAGATTGTATCGGCGCCCGAGAAGTCATAGGGATCCTTCAACCGAACCCCACAGCTAACCTCGTCGGCATTGGAAGGAGCTTTACCGTTTTGAAAAAGGTTACAGCACTACTTCTTGGACTTGCGTTAATGCTGGCTTTTCAGGCCGGAAGCGTTTTCGCAGACTCCAAAATGGACGGCATTGTCAGCGATTTGATTGGCACGCCGTACGTTGCAGGTGGAGCATCCACGAAAGGATTCGACTGCTCCGGATTTACTTCTTACGTTTTCGACAAAATGGGCATCGATCTTCCTCGCACTTCCACTTCGCAATCTGAAACAGGTAAGAAGATCGCAAAAAGCGATCTAGTGGCCGGAGATCTCGTGTTCTTCAACACGAACGGTCGTGGTGTATCTCATGTCGGCATTTATGTAGGAGACGGCAAGTTTGCTCATGCATCGTCCAGCAAGGGCGTTACGATAAGCAACCTTAGTGACTCTTATTATGTCAACCGGTATGTGACCGCTCGACGTGTCATGGACCCTAGCACTTTTGATAAATATGCCGACGAATAGAATCCGGCAGCCGCTTCCATCGGGGCGGATTGACAGGATTCCTGCAATAAAGCCGCATGCAGCTTGTCCCACCGGACAAACCGCATGCGGCTTTATTCTTTCCTGCTATTCTAGTCAGGCAGCCGACGTCTGCTGCTTCCGGCCGAGTGCCAGCATCGCAAGCAATACGACAAACATCGCAATGAGAAAAACGCCAAGAATCCAGACCGTTCGGTCCGCGCCATAGCTGTCCATCATCCATCCCGTCAATTTCGGGAAGATCGCCCCGCCCACTCCTCCGCAAGCGACAAGCAGGCTGGTTGTCCGCTCCGTCATGCCCGGAATGAGCCCGTTCGCGAATACAAGAGCAATCCCGAATACGCCGGAGAAGAACAAACCGCTTAGTCCGACAAGAACCATCATTCCGCTTAACTGCCCAATGGCCCCCATCGCGAGAATAACGACGCAGGCTCCGGCAATCGCAACAAACAGATAGCGGATGTATCCGACGCGATCCGCGATCCGTCCGGCGAACAGACGCCCGAGGATCATCGTGCCCCAGAACAGGCTTAGCGAGGAAGGGGCATTCGCTTCCGTCATGCCGGAGCGTTCGATCATAATCGAAGGCAAATAATTGGAGAAGCTCATTTCCACGCCAACGTAAATGACGAAAAATAAAGCCGACAGAAGCAGGAACGGAATCGAAGCTCTCTTATAGCCGAACCATCCTTTTGGACGCGGTTCGTCCGCTTCCCTCTCCGCCGCCGACTTCTTGCCTCTGGCATGAAAACCAATCTTGTCATCGATTGGCCCGAACGATATCGTCATCCATAATATAAAGGTAATGCCGGCAAGCGCCGATAAAATCGGGAAGGATAATTGCCAAACCCCATACCTGATCAATAGGCTAGCCATCGTTGGCATCAGGAAGGCCCCGATTCCAAAGAACGTCTCCAGCTTGGTCATCGCATTGGCCTTGCCGTTCTCTTCCGCCAGATCAATGACCATGGCTCCGATAACCGATTCGGTCATGCCAAAGCCAAAGCCGGCGAACAAGGCGATAAACAGCATCAGCCCCCAGGAATGGGGAGTCAGGCTGTAAGCCGCTTCGCCAAGCGTCAGAAGACCAAGCGAGAGAAGCACTCCCCCTCTTTTGCCCAGCTTGGACGTAATAAACGGGGATAGCAATACGCCCACCAAAAAACCAAAAAACTGATTCATCATCCATTGCCCGCCGTCGCCATAAGACAAACCGTATTTATCGAGCATCTGCTCCATTACCGACCCGCCCACAACATGAGCTAATCCAATTACGAGATAAGACAAACAGCCAAGCGCTATTAATTTCCGCATCGTAAAAGTTCTCCTTCGTTGTCCTTCGCCAAATCCTCATGAAGTCGATTACCGAAATGTTATAATGGAAAGAAACTTATAGAATCTTATAATGAGGGTAGATCTATGACTAATTTCGCTAATGAGGTACATTATAAACCATCTCTGGAGGACATGACTATCCAGCCGCTGGAAATTAAGCATGCCCGGCAAATCTGCGAATGGCAATATGAACCGCCATACGATCTTTACCGCTGGCCGGCGTGGGATGCGATGCAAAAGGACGAGATCGAATTCGGCGATCCCGTCCTGCGGCGCATGCAATATGCGGCTGTCGTGAATCGCGATCGGGAGTTGATCGGCTTTGCCCAATTCTTTCCTCTTGTTGGCGTTACCCGCCTCGGTCTCGGCCTGCATCCCGCTTTATGCGGCAGAGGCAGCGGCCCCGACTTTATGCGGCTGCTGGTCCTTGAAGCCCTTCGCCGGGCACCGCAGAACAGCATCGATCTGGAGGTGCTGACCTGGAACACGCGGGCCATTCGCGCTTATGAACGGGCCGGCTTTGCGATTGACGATACGTATGTACGGCCAACCCCGGAAGGGCCTGCGGAGTTCCATTGTATGGTGTACCACTCCACTTGTTAATATCCCTATAACCGGTAATAATCGGGCTCGGGATCTTTCATATCAACGAACAATATAATGCCGGGTTTCACCATTACCGATACCGTCCGGATCCACGCTCTAGAATCCAGGTCGGTATAGGCCCGGGATACCATGGAGCGGCGGCTCTCGTTCAATTCAACGACATTCGGAACAAAATACGGGCGCCAGCTCCAGTTGGCTCCGCAGTATTCGTCCTCCCGCCGCCAGCTTCCGTCTTCCCTTCTCGAATAATTGGAGGAAATCTGAATGCCGTCTTCACGGCAAAGGTAGACGCGAACGCTGTTGTTCTCCAATTCCTGCAGCAGCCGGACGATCCATTCATTATCCTCTTCCTCCAGCTCCTCCAGATGACCAATCCTGTCGATTTTGCCGGACAACCTGTCCGACAAATAGCGCCAGTAGTTCTCCGAATAGAGCTGAAGCTGCCGGTGCGCTTCCAATTCTTTTTCCAATAAATCCGAAAAACGGGACGATTCTTCGAAATCCGGCTCGGCCTTCGCGAACAGAAAGCCCTGTACGTACCGGACTCCGGCCTGGATCGCTCGCGCCAAATCCTGCTTAGTCTCCACGCCTTCGGCAAGCAGCGAAGCCCCAAGCTGGTCCGCCAGCGCGGAGAGGGAACGGAGCGTGCCCAGATAGCCGTCATGGCTCGCGCTCCGTTTCAGCATATGAATATCGATTTTCAGAATGTTGGGCTGAATCAAGGCAATCCGGTCCATGCCGCTAAAGCCGCTGCCCACATCGTCAATCGCAATCAAGCAGCCCTTAGAGCGGTACATATCGATAATTTCCCGCAGCTCCTCGATCTCGCCGTTAAAGCTTTCTTCCGTAATCTCTATAACGACTCTGCGGGGATCAATCTGATATTTGTCCAGCAGAGATAAGGTATACATCTCCCCGGACTGCACGCCCCGGTGCATCCAGTTCGGCTTCAAATTAATAAACAGCATCGGAGGCTGAGGGGTTGCGCCTATTTTCCGAAAAGCTTGTTCGCGCAAAATCCGGTCAACCGCGATATGGTCCTGGACCGGTACGGAGGAATCGCAGAAAAAAGGCCCGAGACTGCGGACCGCATCGTCCTTGCACGCCCTTCCAAGCACCTCATAGCCAACCACTTTTCTCGTATCAAGCGCGATGATCGGCTGATAGAAGGCAGACAGCTGCTCGCCATCCAGCAGCAGCGTCTGCGGTAACGTCGTATTTGATAAGCAGTCGTTCGTCACGCTCACGCTCTCCCTTTGTTGCCTTTATGTCAACCGAATCATACGGGTCACGTTATCCCCCTGCGATACTTCAATGACATGATGCTTCGGATGATACGTAATCGCTCCTTTGCCAACCGCGATTACCGGTTGTTCGCCAAGCCCGAAGAATACATCGTCGGCAAGCGCCTCCATGACTTCATGCCGGTCGTCCGCCCCAAGCGCCACCCACTCTTCCTCTTCCATCTCAAAAAACGTATAGCTGCCTTCCACTTCGCTTACCGCTTCCGTCAGTTCTTTCAATATATCTGCATACTCTCTTGCATGTCTAACGCCCACTATAGGTCAACCACCTTTACCATAATTATCTTCTATACTCATTTTACCGCATTTTTACGAAAATTAACGCTCTCTCTCTTAAATCATTTCTGAAAGTCTAATTTCCGTACGATAACTTGTCGATATAAGTACTAGAGATTTGTCGAAAACGTACTGGACGGGGTGCATGATGAAAAATTCTACAATTATCGGTATTATATTAGGACTCGTAGCGGTACTGGTCGGTATGACGCTGAAGGGTGCCGCTCTTAGCAATCTGTTAAATCCCGCCGCTTATATGATTATCGTCCTCGGGACCATCGCTTCGGTTATGATCGCCTTCCCGATGTCGGAGCTTTCCAAGGTCGGCAAGCTGTTCAAGATTGCATTCAAGGAACAACCGCTGATGCCGCGCGAGCAGCTGATCGAGAGCTTTATGGAATGGGCTTCGATTACCCGCCGCGAAGGCCTTCTTGCCCTGGAAGCCAAGGTCGAGGATATCGAAGATACTTTCCTCCGCAACGGCATGCGCATGATTATTGACGGGAATGACCAGGATTTTGTCCGCGATGTCCTTCTTGAAGATATCTCCGCAACGGAAGACCGCCATAAAGCAGGTGCCCTGATCTTCACGCAGGCCGGTACTTATGCTCCAACGCTTGGCGTACTTGGTGCCGTAGTCGGTCTGATCGGCGCACTTGGCCATATGGACGACATGGAGACCCTTGCCCACTCCATTGCCGGCGCTTTTATCGCAACGCTGCTCGGTATCTTTACCGGTTACGTGCTATGGCACCCGCTTGCGAACAAACTGAAGCGCTTATCCAAGAAAGAAGTACAGCTTCGCCTAATGATGGTTGAAGGCCTGCTATCGATTCAATCCGGCGTATCCACGATCGCGATTAACCAGAAGCTGTCTGTATTCCTCACCCCAACGGAACGGGCTGCTATGAGGGAGAAGGAGGCTGGCGCAGGTGAAAAAGCGTAAGCACGACGATCACGATGAACATATTGACGAATCATGGCTTATCCCCTATGCCGATCTGCTGACGCTGCTTCTCGCGCTGTTTATCGTATTGTATGCGGCGAGCTCCACGGATGCCAGAAAGTTCGAACGGATGAGCGAGGCGTTCAGCGCGGCCTTCAATTCCGGAGCCGGTATTCTTGACAATCCGTCGGTTATCAAGTCGGGCGAGCAGCCCCAGCAGAAAATCGAGGATGAGAAGAAGACCAGCAAGGACCAGCGCGAGGATCCGGAATCCAATCTTCAAGAGCTGATCAAAAAGGAACAAGAAGATTTGGAAAAGCTGAAGAAGCAGCTCGACCAGTATATTAAGAAGAACGGCTTGTCCTCGGAGCTTGAGACAAAGCTTAATCAATCCCAGCTAATGATCACCATTAGCGACAATGCTCTGTTCGCTTCCGGCAGCGACGCGCTCAAGACGGAATCGAAGGAACTCGCAGCCAATATCTCCAAGATGCTGGAGCCTTATACCGGCTATGAGATTGTCGTATCCGGCCATACGGACGATCAGCCGATCCGGACGCAGAATTTCAAATCCAACTGGGATCTAAGCTCTTCAAGGGCGATCCGGTTTATGGATGTCCTTCTGCAAAATAACAAGCTCATGCCGGAACGGTTCAGCGCCATCGGCTACGGCGAATACCGTCCGGTAGCTTCCAATGATACAACGGCCGGACGGGCGAAGAACCGCCGGGTTGAAGTATCGATCATTCGTAAATATGTCGATTCGAGCAAGGTGCAGCAAATTCCTGCAACGCCAAAGCAGTAAAGTTCATCGCAAACGGCTGCACCGTCCTTGGGACGGGCAGCTTCCGTTCGCGGATAATAAAAGGGCTATCTCATTCGTCATGACATGACGGCGAGATAGCCCTTTTTTAAATGGATTTGATCGATGCCTACGACGGGCGGTAATTCAAAGAGCCGAACAGCTCCGCTTTTTCCGCTTCCGTCAAGTCCCGCCATTTGCCCGTCGGCAATTGCCCGAGATGAATATTCATAATGCGGATGCGCTGCAGCTTCCTCACATGATAACCAAATGCCTCGCACATTCGGCGGATCTGACGGTTCTTCCCTTCGGTCAGAACGATCCGGAAGACACGTTCCGCTACTCTGGTCACCTGGCATGGCAGCGTCATGCTGCCCAGAATACGAACCCCGCTCGACATTCCTTTGACAAACTCCGCCGTTATCGGACGGTCAACCGTAACGATATACTCCTTCTCGTGCTTGCCTTCCGAGCGGAGAATCGGGTTAACCACGTCACCGTCATTCGTGAGAAGTATCAGCCCTTCGGAATCCTTGTCCAACCGGCCGATAGGAAAGATCCGCTCTTTATGGCCGACAAAATCGACAATATTGCCGCGGATATGCAGCTCCGTCGTGCTTGTAATGCCCACCGGCTTGTTCAGCGCGATATAAACATGATGCTTCTGCTCGCCGATCCGTTTTCCGTCTATTCGTACATCATCGCCAAGCTCCGCTTGGCTGCCGAGCTCGGCCTTTACACCGTTAATCGTGACGCGTCCGCCGTCGACCAGCTTATCCGCCTCACGCCGCGAGCAATACCCCGTCTCGCTTATAAACTTATTAATACGCACAAAAGTTCACCCCGTAGTCTGTGCTGCCATTTCCGCTATGCGATCGGAGGAATACGTGTGGACGACTGGACGACCTTCTGCCTGCCCTTCCACGGCTTGCTCCGTTATGGCTTGCTTCGCTGCTATCCGCATCGCTTTGGCAACGGCTTCGCCTGCGATTGGACGGTATGGCCGAAGCGAGCCCACCATTCCCCATTGTACTGCCTTCGACACGGCCGCGCCAATCGTTTCTCCAAGGCGGAATGACTGGCGCGGGCCAAGCAGCAGCGACGGCCTGAAGATCCGGACGGATTCCAGCGGAATTAAGGCCAGCTGCTCTTCAAGCTCGCCTTTTACCCGATTGTAGAAAAAAGCAGAGGAAGATGACGCTCCCATTGCCGTTATGACCAGAAAATGACGCGCTCCCGTATGTTGTCCCCATTCTGCCAAGGCAAGCGGATAGTCATAGTCCACCTTGCGGAACTCTTCCTGGGATCCCGCCGTCTTTATCGTAGTCCCCAGCGTACAGTACACGAGATCAACCGCCACATCATCCAGCGCTTCCCACATCCGGTCGAAATCCGCTATAATGACGTGCAGCTTGGACCTCGCTTCCTGCTCCATCTCTATACGGCCGATCGGCCGCCTGGCTAATACCGTAATGGAATGACAGGCCGGATCGTTCAGAAGCTGCTCAAGCAGCGCCGATCCGACAAGTCCCGTAGCTCCCGCAATCAAGCAGCTGTAAGTACTGTTACCTGCAATGTTGTCCATTGACGGATTACTCCTCCTCAGCCGACATTTGCGCTTGGTTTATCCAATCCTTCACCTAGTATAACGTTCGCGTTCCCTTCTTTCAAAGCAGGGAGCGTAATGATAATCGTTGTCCCGACGTTCACCTGGCTCTTGATCTCCATTAGCCCCTGATGGCTGTGGATAATCCGCTGGCTGATCATCATGCCAAGCCCCGTGCCGCTTTCCTTGCCGGTAAAGAACGGGTTGCCGATCTTCGGGATCATCTCCTCCGGTATTCCGATTCCTTCATCCGTAATGGAAATCGTAATCTGATCGTTTTTCGCGGCAATATGGGTATGTATTCTTCCTCCCGACGGCATCGCTTCGATCCCGTTCTTGAGCAGATTAATGAAAACCTGCTTCAGCTGATTTTCTTCACAGGATACAAGGCATGGCGCTTCGGTAAAAGAGGTCGTAAAGGTTACGTTATGCAGATGCCCTTCGCTGTCGATCAGCGAGAGTACGTTGCCGAACACTTCCCTGACGTCTTTGGTCGCGAATCTTGTCGCTTGCGGCTTTGCCAGGATCAGAAACTCTCCGACAATCAAATTGATCCGGTCAAGCTCCGAGAGCATCAGTCCGGTATGCTCCAGGTTCATCTTTCCGGTATGCTGCTGAAGCTGCAGGAAGCCCCGCAGCGTAGTAAGCGGGTTGCGGATCTCATGCGCTACCCCGGCTGCCAGCTGCCCCACCGTCGTAAGCTTCTCAGAACGGCGCAGAAGCTCCTCCATCCGGTTGCGGCTTCTCATATCGCGGGTGATGCTGGCGTAAGCCTGAATGACGCCCTCCGTGTCCCTTATAGGCGATATGGTGACGCTGACGGGAATGATCTCGCCGCTTTTGGTCATCCGGATCGTCTCCTGAGCGGGCAGTACCTTTCCCTCCTGCAGAGAATTGATGATGAGGCGCATTTCTCCCCTGTGCGTGTCGGGTACCAGCTCGATTTCCGCTCCGAACACCTCCTCCGAGGTGTAACCAAACAGCTGCTCGAAGGCTTTGTTCACTTGAATGAATTTCCCCTGTAAATCCACGACATGGATTGCATCGCTTGTATGATCGATGAAAGACTGCAAATATTCCTTCATCTGCCTGTTATCCTCAAACGCCTGACGGAGCTTCTCCATATAAATGCTCAGGTTCTGGGACATCGCATTAATCTTCAAGGCAAGCAGGCCGAACTCATCCTTGCCTTTAACTTTAATGGCCGTCTGGAAGCGGCCGAGCGATACTTCATTTACCTTCCACAAAATCGCGTTCAGCGGCCTCAGCATAAAACCGGCAAGCAGGTAGCTGCTAATAAGCACGAACAGCAGGATCATGCCGGCATACGTAATCGCATCCATCCGCTTCATGCTCATAAACTGGTTATATTCCTCGCAGTCGTACACCATGCCAATCACGTAGGGTGCAAGGCTTGCATCGCTGTAATAGCTTTTGATATACTCCTTGCCGTTCAAATTCACCTCGCGAGTCTGGAAGCCCATTTCGGCAGCCTGCGCGGCGTAAGCCATATCTGTGGCTTCGTCCCGGAAGGTATACGTGCCCAACAATACCTTATCATCAGTCAAAATTCCGGTAGAATCCGGACGGAACACGGTTACCTCCTCCAGATCGGGGTAAAGCTTTTTTAATAAGCTCTGCATTTCGTTGGGCTCAAACTCCGGGTCGTCTCTTAAAGAAGCTGCGGCCGAGGCCCAGCCAGGATGCTGGTCAAAAGATTCCGAAAGCTTGACGGAAGCCTGCTTCATCACTTCCCCCATATCCTGATTCATATTGCGAAGCGCGGCATATTGGTCCAAAATAACGATAAGGATAAACATCGCCAGAACAATCATAAATATGTAGATGGAGAATTTGGCTTTAAAAGACACTGGCTATGCACATCCTTTAAATCGGGCATCAGTTATCCACAAGTTATTGACATTATCAACAACTAATCCACATGCCCATAGAATAGTTTGTGTGTAGTTTTGTGGACATTACGATAGTTATCCACAATTTTATCCACTACATGTTAACAACAGAATATCTGTTCGATGAATAAATGCGAATATGTTCGATTTTATCGTAAGTTGGAGGGTAATATGATTCGAGAACAAGAAGATCAGGCCTGGATGCAGCTCGCCATTGAGGAAGCCAAAAAAGCCGAGCAAATAGGCGAAGTACCGATCGGTGCCATCCTTGTGAAAAACGGGGAAGTTGTCGGAAGGGGTTATAATTTGCGAGAGACTAACCATGATCCGACTGCGCATGCCGAAATGGTCGCTATTCGGGAAGCTTGTGAGCGGCTTGGTGCTTGGCGGCTCTTGGACTGTACGCTGTACGTCACGCTTGAGCCTTGTCCAATGTGCGCAGGCGCCATAGTCCAGTCCAGGGTGAAACGGGTCGTATACGGAACGGGCGATCCTAAAGCAGGCTGTGCAGGCACGTTAATGAACTTGCTCCAGGAACCCCGTTTCAATCATGAAACAGAATTAACTAGCGGCATCCTTCAACCGGAATGCGCCGAACTGTTGACGAATTTCTTCAGAAACCTAAGAAACAAGCGGAAGTAATCTTACTCGCTTCTGCGCATGGAAGCACAGGCAACTTCGTTACGTTGGATATGTTGCAGGGCAACAATCAATTGATCAGCCTCTTCGCTGATCGCAAGGACATCGGGGTCGGTCAAGCTACCGCGTGCCTCCGCTACTTCATGAAGCTTCAGCCGCAGCGATTGCAATTGTATAAGCAGATCTGTTTTGTCCATAATCGCTTTGGGGCACGCTCCTTATATTCATTGATGTAGGTATAAAATTATTATACGCTTTCTTCATTTTACTGTTTGTAAAAACCTGTCGACAAGAAAACACAATTTTCAGGCATGATTCGACACAAAATGGACCAACAGTACTAAATTACCATCTTTTGTGGGAGTCGTCTAGATGTTTCATGCTCGTTCATATATTTGTTGATAAGAAATCTTACATATTAGAGATGAAACAGGGACGTTGCAAGTTCCAAGCCACCCGTGCTAAAATAAACCATACTGCGCGCCCGTAGCTCAGCAGGATAGAGCGACAGTTTCCTAAACTGTGCGTCGCGGGTTCGAATCCCGCCGTGGCGCGCCAACCTTAAAGATTAAAGAACCGCATATGCGGTTCTTTTTGTTTTTGCAGGTATATGCGGGCGCTCAAACAAGTGCTCGTTCGCGAGCGACCCGTACCGCTTCGGCTCGATGCCGGACGCCTAGTTTCGCGTATATCTCCGAGACGTAGTTTTTGACAGTGCCCTCGGCCAGGTGCAAGCCCGCGGCGATTTCCTTGTTCGTCGCACCTTCGCACAGCTTGCACAAAATCGCGAGTTCTCGGGAAGTCAGAGCATCGGTTTTTCCCGTCTGAAACGGGATGGACAGCCGCATTCGGAACTGGATTTCCGGGGCATATTTGCGCCAATCAGCAGTCCAGCGCGCGGGGTCCCAATCGCCGCGAACGAGCCGCCGTATCGCTCCGACCAATAGATCGGGAGGAACTTCCTTGAGCAAGCATAACCCGGCTCCCGCATCGATTGCGTCCATCAGCCACTCTTCGTGCTGAAAAGTCGTCAGCACGATAACTAGCGCAAGAGACTGTCTCGCGCGAATGCGCCGTATCGCTGACGAGCCGTCCAGCTCAGGCATTCGGAGATCCATGAGGACGACATCCGCCGGGTCTTGCTCCATCAGAGCGACGGCTTCGAACCCGTTCGAGGCCGTCCAAACCACTTTCAGATCCGCTTCCAACCCCATGACAATCGCCAGACTCTCCCGGATTAACGCTTGATCCTCCGCAATTCCGATCCGTATCATTCCGCCAACTCCTCCATTTCCGTGCGATAAGGGAACCGAAGGGAAACGGTCGTTCCCCGTTCGCGTCCCGCTTCAATGGCGAAACTTCCTCCGCAAGCTTGCGCCTGCTTTCTCATCGTCTTGATTCCCATCCCGGCTGCGGCTCCCGAAGTCGCACCATTGTCTGCGCCCAAGCCTTCGCCATCGTCTTGAACGATAACGAGAATGCCTTCGTGCCCGGCCTCTACTCGAACGGCGATCGTTGCCGCTTGGCCATGACGCGAAGCATTCGTCATGGATTCAATAACCGTCCGCGCGATCGTCTCCGCAACTTCCGTGGCGTGATTCCAACGATGCCAAGGGATCGACGAAACGCTCAACTCAATCGGAATGCCCGTGATTTCGCCGAACCGTCGTGTAGACCGCTCCATGAATCGCATCCAGTCTCCCGGCGTCTGCAAGCCGTCGTTCCATCGCCCCACGGCCGTTCTCATCTCTTCAAGTCCTTCAAGCGATGCTTTCCGGGCTTTATCAATGAATTGCAGCCTTTGCTCGCCCTCAACTCTCTTGGCGACATCCAAGGCGCGGGTAATGGCCGCCCAATATTGGCCAGTCCTGTCGTGCAGCTGTCTGGCTATTCTGACTCGTTCTTCGTCTTGCGCGTGAAGCTCCCTTTCGAATGAGGATACCGCTAGCAAGCGATGAGCCTTCTCCCTCTGCCTCAGCAAAGCCCCCACGACAAAAGCGTAACCTCCAGCGGCAGGAAGCATGAAGAGCAGAACGGTCGGGCTGGAAGGTATATAAGAGTGACAAATCCCAACCCCGGCCATCTCCGCAAGCAAGAGCAGGACATTATCTCGCCATTTCAAATGAATGCACGAACGGGCCAACGGCGAAAGCAGCGCGAACAATACGACGCCGTTGTGGACAACGAATGCCAGCGCAAACGCAAGAGCCGCCTCCACTGCGATTCCCTGACGCATGATGTTCACGGTTGCATCCGGCTTTTTCCAGTGGTCCCCAATGCACCACAAAGAGATAATCGCGCTTACGGCACTCTCCCATTTGCTCCAATGTTCGGCATGCATATAAACGAAGGTACATATAAACCCATATCCTATCAATCTCATTACGATAAAAACCGCTCGCAACAGACTTCCCCCTCGCCAGATG
Organism: Paenibacillus sp. MMO-177; assembly: GCF_037147795.1. Lineage (NCBI taxonomy): Bacteria > Bacillati > Bacillota > Bacilli > Caryophanales > Paenibacillaceae > Paenibacillus > Paenibacillus sp. MMO-177. Next base: position 45,569 of record NZ_JBBCUR010000018.1, read on the forward strand.
ACGAAATTATGACCGCGGTCAATGTTCGGATGACCACTTGGTATTTTATCCTAAACGTATCATATTGAGGGGGAAAATCCATTTAAATTTTTTATGGGGGCGATAGGATGTTAGGTGGACATTATTCCGTTAGTTATATGGCGAAAAAGGTTGATCCAACGATCAAGCTATGGCATTTGTTTTTGGCGGCACAATGGCTTGATCTCGTATGGAGTCCGCTTATCCTGCTCGACATCGAAAAAGCGGATACGAAGCACCCTTTGCCGGCAAGTCCGATTCACCTGACTTATATGCCTTACTCGCACGGGCTCGTTGCCGCGCTGTTATGGTCGGTTTTTGCGTTATTCGCATACCGTCTGACCACACGCCAGAGTTATGCCTCCGGAGCACTCGTGGCAACGACCGTATTTTCGCATTGGGTGCTCGATCTGATCGTTCACAATCACGATTTGCCGCTGCTCGGCAACCGGTTTAAAGTCGGCTTTGGCGTCTACCATAGCATCTTCTGGAGCTTCGCCATCGAGGCGACGCTATTGCTGATCGGTCTGGTGCTGTATATGAGATCGTCTTGGCCGGTCGGCAGCTTCGGAAGTCGTTACGGAATGCCGCTCGTTATTGCCGCGCTGCTGCTGTTCAACGCAAATTCCATTTGGGGGCCATCCCCGCCGAACGAGAAATTCGTGGCGGTCTTTAATCTCGTCTATTACATCGGATTCGCTGTCATTATCGCCAGAGTGGAACGGGGCAGAATTCCGTATAAACGCGGGGCTTTCCCTCATGAGCGAGTAACAGACGCGAATATGTAGATCCATATCATTCTCGATTATATGTGGTAAAACTTGGACATAATCAATAAAGTTGGCATACTATGCAGCAAAATGACCGCAATGAAGAGGAGAAATCATGGTATGGAGCAAATTATTTATACTGTTTTAAGAACAGTCTTGGCTTTTTTCATCATGATGCTTATTGCCCGCATACTCGGAAAATCAACAATCTCCCAGATGACCTATCATGATTTTGTAGCAGCGATTACGCTGGGTGCTTTTACGGCAAATCTCGCTTTTAATACTAAAGTAGATTTCTGGCAAATGCTTTCTGCACTTATTACATTTGGCGGAATCGCTTATTTGCTTATGGTTATTGCCCTGCGAAGCCGACCGCTTCGCAAATGGATTTCCGGCCAGCCGACGATTCTTATACAAGACGGAAAAATATTGGAAAACAATATGCGAAAATTGAAAATTACTTTAGATACGTTAAATCAGGAATTAAGGGAAAAAAATATATTTAATATCGAAGAAGTCCACTATGCGGTACTCGAACTGAACGGGAAAGTTTCTGTTCTGCGAAAATCAGATTATTTGCCTGTGATTCATAAGGATATGAACATACCTGCCGGCGCAAAACCGTCATTCCCGATCGAGCTTATCATGGACGGCAAGATTATTGACAACAACTTGCAGCAGAACGGCATTACAAAAGAATGGCTCGTATCGCAGGCGAAAACAAAAGGATTGTCACTTCAATCGGTCAATTATGCCGTAAAAAGCTCGAACGGACATTTATACTTCGATTCCTATGAAGACCGGGTTCATAATCCGGTTGACGAGGAATAAGGTTATTGCGTTAAAGAGGGGACTGCTTGCAGCAGTCCCTCTAATCTTTATAACGGCATCGTCCATACAATCTCAGCGATTCGCACGCATGCTTGCCGGGTGTGCAATTGCAAAAGTACATGATCAGGTTTTACGTCAATGATGGTTCCTTCAAGCGCGCCTCGCGTTGTCTCAAATAATACGCAGCGGCCGATTAATCGGCTGAGCGCTTCCACCACGTAAGGATCAACGGAAGATACCATTTGTATTTGACTTGGATTTATTTGCGCTGGGCTGACCTTGCTTGGTTGCATATAACTTGGTTGGTACAAATTATTCACTCCTTGAGTTATAGGTTCGAACACATCATATTCAAATGCCTAAGTATGGGAGTGGGCGGGTACAAGGGTCTATTGCGTTTTATTAAACTCACAATAAAACAGCGCGCAAATTGCCCTGAGGCATTTGCGCGCTGATATAGATACTACCTTTGTTAAATGCCTGACGTCAACGCGGCGATTCGGCCCTGTACATCGCCTTTAAACACTCCGCCATGATAGCAGATTACCGTTTCAATATCGAAGTCCTTAAGCTTCTTCAACGACTGCAGCGCGGTTGCCATATCAGGCGTTACCGCTTCTCTTGGGCCATTCAATTCCCCGTTCGCCACAACCATCGCGTCGCCCGCAATCAGTGTCTTGCTTGGCTGATGATAAAGGCTCACATGACCCGGCGTATGGCCTGGCGTATGAATAACCGTAATTCCTCCGCCAAACGGCAGGTTCTCTCCATCTGTCATGGTCCGATCTACGTTTGCGCCCGTAGGATTAATGAAAGTTGCTTCGAACTGGCTGCGGGCGGCCTCAGGCAGCGCTCCAAGCAAAGCAGCCAGCCTTTCCGGCGATGCCTTGAGCATCGGCTTCTTGCCATCGATAACCGCCCGGTCGTCCTCATGCGCGTAGACGACAAGCTCAGGATTGTCCGCTTTGAAGCCCGGAAGCCCTCCAATATGGTCGATATCCTGATGAGTCAGAAGGATGGTGTTTAATTTCTGTTCTCCAATGCCCGCCTGCTTGGCAAGCTCTATAATTGTTGGGGCCGAACCCGGCATGCCTGTGTCGACAAGCACCCATTCCTCCTTGTCGAACAAAACCGTCGGGCAGATGGTCATCGGTCCCAAATCAAGCTCCAACATCTCAATACCTTCTGCAATCCGCATAGCACTGCCTCCATTTCAAATGAACTTTCAACATACGAATAGAGTATAGATCTCCCCGCAGCCGCGCGTCAAATCGCCATTGCCCATGGTATACTGATTGTAAATATCATCCAAATTCATTCTGCCATGGAGGTTCAACATGATTGTCGTATTGATTATATTCGGATTAATAGTTGCCTTTTTCGCCTACTGGATCCTGCATGAAGTTATCCAAAGCGCCATCGACAATTCCACAATGGCAAGAAACATTCAGGAAATCCGGGATCATCTGGTCGGTAAACCGTCCGAGCCGCAGATAGCGAGCGATGAGGACCATGAGAATTGCCCGGGCTGCGGACACCTCGTTCATAAGTCAGATAAGGTGTGCGCCATTTGCGGATTGGCGTTAAGGGACGGGGATTAGCGGATTTACAATTTATTTACGAGTCGTGCATAACAATGGCTCAACCCGACCATAATACTTGTGACGGTGTAAGTGAGGTGTGGTTCAATTGGACTATTTGGTGCAAGAACTGCTGAGGGATCTTAACTAGCCACTTATAACGATGGAAGCGAGGGGTTGTGCCGCAGAGTACATCCAACCGCGTGCTTAATACGTTCCGCCCTAACGGTTCGTGAGTAAGCCGCGCCCGAGTGATCAATACGTGAAGTGTGATATGTAAAGTCTCGTTCAAACAACACACCGTCGGAAGAGGGGCCTGTAAAAGGGCTCCTCTTTTCTATTGAAATCATCCACCGCAGGAGGTATACTCCAATTAATTTCAAGGAGGTGCCATTTATGCTCGAACGTCCGCAAGCAGGCGAATATAACGATTTTTTTACCCGTTACATTGGCCTGGCTCCAGAAGGAAACTTAATTACGCTGCTGGAAGAGCAGCAGGCGGAGACGAATCGTATCTTCTCCGGGCTATCCGAAGACCAAGCCGATTATCGCTATGCCGAAGGCAAGTGGTCGCTAAAGGAAGTTCTGGGTCACGTGACCGATACGGAGCGCATTATGAGCTATCGTCTGCTCCGCATTGCAAGAGGGGACCAAACCCCGCTCCCGGGCTTTGACCAAGATGCTTATATGGAAGGCAACCCCTTTGACGGCCTTGCCGTTACAGATCTTCTCGACAATTATAATGCCGTGCGCCAAGCGACGATTGTTCTGCTTAAGCAGCTGCCGGCAGAAGCTTATACCCGCTCCGGCATTGCCAATCAATCGCCATTAACAGCGCGCTCAATAGCTTATATTATGTATGGCCATGAACGGAATCATTTGACGATAATTCAAGAACGTTATTTGAACAGCTGATTATTTGCGCTTATCCAGCCGGGAGGCAGCGAAGCTACCTATCCATTGGACAAGTTGAACGATAACAACCAGAATAACGATACACGCAGCCATTACCCCGGTATCAAACCGCTGATAGCCATAGCGGATCGCGAGATCACCGATGCCTCCGCCCCCGACGGTACCTGCCGCAGCCGAATACGAGATAAAGCTGATGATCGTTACCGTAAGGCCGGATACCAGTCCCGGGCGGGCTTCGGACAACAGAACCCCCCATATGATATGCTTCATCGGCGCTCCCGAGGCTACAGCAGCCTCAATAATCCCTTTGGGCACATCCCGCAAGCTTTGCTCCACCAGCCGCGCATAGAACGGAATAGCCGCTACGGACAATGATACGGAAGCTGCAAGCGGACCAATTGCGGTACCTACAATCATCCTGGCGAATGGAATTAAGGCTACGAGCAGAATAAGGAATGGAAAAGAGCGCACCAGATTCACCGCATAACTGACAATTCCGTATAACGGGCGGTTAGCCTTTAGATGACCGGGTGCCGTCAGGAACAGGAGTATGCCGATTGGCAGGCCGATGAGAACGGCGGCCGCAACCGAGATGGAGACCATCGTGAAGGTCTGCTGGATCCCTTTGATCATCTCTGATTTTAATGCCAGAACACTATCCATGATAACCTTCCTCTCTCTGCCAAACGGAAGAGGAAGGCCCCTCGGCGGCATCGAACAAAAACCGTCCTAGCGGCGTTACCGGCTTAACGCCCGAAAGATTCATATCCAGCCGCTCCGTTATCTGCCCATTCTCCATGACCGCAATATGGCTGCACAATCGCTTGGCCACCTGAATCTCATGCGTCACCAGCATAATCGTCACCTGGAACTCGCGGTTGATTTTCTCCAGAAACTCCAGGATCGACAAGGTCGTAACCGGATCCAGCGCCGAAGTCGGCTCATCGCACAGCAATACCTTCGGATTATTCGCTAGAGCTCTGGCGATCGCCACCCGCTGCTTCTGTCCGCCGCTCAGCTGCGCCGGATACTGCTTTGCTTTATCCGCCAGCCCAACAATCTCAAGGCACTCTTCCACTCTTCTCTTCCGCTCCCTCGAAGGCAGCTTCGCGGCTTTCAGTACGAATTCCACATTGGCCGCACAAGTCTCGTTGCTTAGCAGATTATAATGTTGAAAAATCATTCCGATCGATCGTCTGGCCTGCCGCAATTCTCCTGCTCTCAGACCCGTAAGCTCTTGTCCATCTATATAAACCTCGCCGGCAGTTGGCATCTCGAGCAGATTGGCCATACGAAGCAGAGTCGATTTGCCCGCTCCGCTAAACCCGATTATCCCTTGAATGTGCCCCTTCTCTATATGCAGCGAAGTAGGCTTGACCGCTTCCACCCACTGTCTGCCGGCTTTGTAGCGTTTCCTGACTTCTTTAAACGTGATCATCGCTTTCTCCTACTTATCTCCGTGAATTTGCCCTAATGGTAGCAAACTTGGGCAGACAAGAGCAAGCTAAGCCTCTCATGCAAGAGGCTTAGCTGTCCAGCGCCTTATCGAGCATTGGAATAGGGCCGCTGAAGCCCCATTCCGCGAAGCTGCTGCATAGTGCGGTTCACATGCCTCCGGTAATTAGCGGTTCTGGTTATAACAGCGCCTTTCGAACGCAGCAAATGCTGATCTGTAATCTTCCATGTGTGAGAGCTTCGATCCGCTCTTCGCATTGCCGCGAAGTTGTACCGCGATGTCGTATAGATGCGGAACTTATGTTCGAGCGCCCTCTTAAGAAACCGTACATCCGACCCCTGACGAACCTCGGTGTTAAAAGATATCTTATCCATTACCCGCTTGTGAAACATAATGGTCGCCCCGGCAACCCTGCTCACCGGCGTATACCAGGATCTTCCCCTTCTTCGCAGCAGTAAGGTTGTGCGATGCGGGAAATAATAATAGATTTCCAGCTTCCCGACAATATCCGCTTTACTGGTCTGGAACGTCGACATGGCCTCAGAGATATAATGGGGTCCATAATAATCATCGTCGTCGAATTTGGCGATGTAGTCGTACTTGGCCATCGAAGCCGCATAATTGAGGCAGGCACCAAGCTTTGAGCTTTCCGGCATCCGGAAGACCCTCACATTCGGGAAAAGTTTGGCCTTATTCTGATATCGTTGAAGCCCGGCACTATCTTTATTGACTATAATGATAAGCTCTTTGTTTACCCAATCCTGCCGGGCGTAGTTTTGGAATAATTGATTGATATGCTTAGGGCGCATGGTAGATGTAATGATCGTGACGCCTCTTGCGTCTGCAGCGCTCATCGCTTTCGCAACCTCCTATTAATGTTGTGAAAATGGACCACGTAACTGGCATCGATCATGACTCCAGAAAACGGCGCCGATACCGTTATTATATGCGTACCTGCCCCATTATCGTCGGACAACAGCCCTGATTTATCATTCTTAACCGATACTTGCAGAAGACTCTTCCTGCTCACTACTCACCCCGGCACCCGCTACTGAGAAAATAGGCCTTTGCAGACGCGGCAGACGCGCTTGCAAAGGCCTATTCCTTACTTCACTATAAATTCCACCCGGGTTCCGTCCGGGAACGTATCCAGCTGATTGCTTACCCAAGCCCCCGCCCCGCGGTTATCGGACGGAGAAATGTACTCGATGTCGGCGCCTTCTCCGCCTTCCTTGCACATGGCCATCGGCCATTCATCCCGGTCATAGCCCTTCTTGGTCGGGATATCCTTCAGAGATTCCTTGCGGTTCTCCTCGGCTTCCTCCCGGTCAATCGTACAGATCTTTGACTCCCCTGAAGCCATTGCTTCGCGGATATGCTTTGCCGTCTCCGGATAACGATCAGCCGGAAACTCCAGCGTGTAATCAATTGTGGTTGAGGCAGGTTTCGAAGATGAAGGCTGCCCCTGCCAATCGTCTAGATGAGGTACGACATAGATCATGATAGCCACGAATAAAATGGCGAGTAGTTTCTTCAAAGACAAGCGACCCCCTGCTGCGATTAGACAAGCCTGATTCGGTTACTTATCGGATTTAGGAGCGCAAACCCCGTCTGCGCAGGCATCATCCGCTCCGTTCGCTTCTGCGTCTCCGCCAATGACGGTAAGCGGTTTGTTTTCCTCCCAAGCCTTCGATACCGCCTGCAGGAATACCTCGCTTGGCTGAGCCCCGGAAACCGCGTATTTGCGGTCAATGACAAAGAACGGCACGCCGCGTACGCCAAGCTGTCCGGCTTCCTGTTCGTTAGAGCGAACTTCCTGCTTATAAGTACCCTCCTCCAGAGCCTTCAGCGCTTCCTCGCGGTCAAGCCCGATTTCGGCGGCCAGGTCGGCCAAAACTTCTTTGCGTCCTAGATGCTTGGAATCCGTGAAATAAGCTTTGAACAGACGCTCCGCCATCTCTTCCCGCTTGCCGTATTTGGCTGCAAAATGAGTCAGCTGATGCGCGTCAAACGTGTTGGTCAGAATCATCGTGTCGAAATGATAATCCAACCCCAGCGTCTTTGCCTGCTGCGTCAGTTGAACGTTATTGGAGATCGCCTGCTGGCGGGACATGCCGTATTTGTTCGACAAATAATCGTATACATCATAACCAATCTCGATAGGAGCGTTTGGATCAAGCTCAAAGCTTCTGAATTCCACCTCTACCTGATCGCCATGCTCGAACTCGTTAAGCGCCTGCTCCAAGCGGCGTTTGCCGATATAACAAAACGGACAAGCAAAATCGGACCATACTTCAATTTTCATAACGCACACCATCCCTTTTTTAATTACAGTCCCAGCGGAAGCTGCAACTGCTTCATTAGATCTTCGAATTTCACGGCATCCGTCGGCAGCTCATAGAGGAACTTCGGATTGCCGTTCAAATCGCCGTATGTCATGTCATAATGAACATTTACTTTAGTTATGCCGCCGTTATCCTTATTTGTCAGCTCAACGTTCACTTTCCCCGCCTGATACGCCAGCATCTTATCCTTATTAATGGCGCCGGTAACAGACAGCTCGTTGACCTTTACATTTTGGTTCAGATAATCGGTCTTAGCCGCTTTATCTGCCTCCCAGTCGGTTTTCATCTTCTCTACATCTTCCTTGGACTTCTGAATCGCCTGCAAGTAGGTTTCGTTCGAAGCAATAACCGTCAACAATTCCGGAACCATATCATTAACAATCGTCTCAACGGACTGCTTATAATTGTTCTCATCCATCTTGAACTGGACGACTTGATCGGCTTTTACATCATCCGGCACGCCGGCATCCTTGGCCTTCACGCTCTTGAAATAGGTTTTCTCGTCAAAATGTTTGAGTACGACCGCGCCAACCTCTTGTACCAGTTGCTGCTGAGCTGCGGCATCCAGCGTTGTTGCCGCTGCCCCTTGCTGCTGCGCCAACGCCTTCAAATCCAATACAACGAATTTACCCGCTGCGGATTCGGGAAGCTGAAGCATTGGCAACGCCGGCAGCTTCATGTACAGCTTCTCATCCGTCATAATCATCGGGATCGTAATGGTTGTACCGGATAATTGAAGATTCAACTCCATATCCGTACGCTTGGGCTCCTTCGCATAGACCATCTTAATATCCAGCTTAGCGCCTTTCATCATACCTGCGATAACCGTAGTCATATCCATTCCGCTTTGTGCCTTACTTGCGGGCAATTCAAGATTATCTATGCCAAGAGACATTTTAGCGGAGTAACTGTCTAGCTTTTCCATATTTTTCATTGCATCCTGAAGAGCCTGCTTAGGCGGTGCATCGCCGGAGCTGCAGCCTGCAATAATGAATAGAACAGCAATAAGTCCAAGATAAGCCAAATGCCGTACATTTTTCAAATCCGTTCGTCCCCCTTTTTGAACAATACCTTCATTCTATAACATCACCCCGCCATTTAGAAGATAAATGCAGCAAAATCCCGTTCCAGCAGACTGGAACGGGATTTTATCAATCGATTTATGAAGTTTACGAACCCTCGGGGTTATTATGCCGAACATGATTTCTTTGTTTCACCTTTTTGGAACCGGAAAGGGGCTCTTGCTGTTGTCCTCGGCTGCGTTGCTGTCTGCCGCCGTTTTCCTGTCCTTCCTGAACCGGATAAGAATCGGGTTTGCTCATTTTAACGCCTCCTATATTGAAGGTTAACTGCGCTGATGATGCAAGTCTGTCGGCTGATCATGATTAAGCGCGTCTTGATGGCGCCGGTCATTCACATCTTGATTGATCTGCTGAGCCTGATGGCTATTCACCGGCGTTAGAGCCAGATCGTCAACTACGTTCGACAGATTTTTGTCGAGTGAGCCTTTTGCTTTCGTCATGGACGGTCCCTCCTACGCGTGTGTCAGCTGATGAAGGGCTTGTGCGCATTCATGCAGGTGACGAGTGTAGTCCTGAATTAATTGCTGCATCGGATCTGTACGTTCATCAATGGAAACTTTATTTTTATCCACATCAACCACTTCGACCTTCACTTCGCGGCTATCTACATAACAAACCTTGAAGTCGAAGGAGTAAGCCTGGTGTCCTGCCGTACGAATGGTGACGCGGAGTGCGTTAGGATCCGACTCATCGGCGAGAACCTCGCAATTGTCCGCATCCTTGATCCATTCCGGCAAGGTACGCTGCCATGCGGCTACAAGTTGATTCTGATCAATTTGAAGCTTATCATTAGCCATTTGTAAAAGCACCTCCACAACCTATAAGATGCGGCAATGCGATTCGAATTATTCGGCAGCGGCTATTCACCTTATCCACAGACTTATCCACATATTCTCCCCTTTATTCACAACGCTGTGCATAAGGCTCCGAACGACTTTATTCACAGGTTTACAACCGGCGTCGAACATGTTATCCCCAAGCGGTCCGAACCCAAAAAAACAAAAAACGCCCGAGACAAACGTCTCGGACGTACCTTTATGTATGCTTTAAATAAAACTGGCGGAGAGGGTGGGACTCGAACCCACGTGGGCTTGCACCCTAACGGTTTTCAAGACCGCCCCGTTATGACCGCTTCGGTACCTCTCCATATAAAGAACTGACAAATGTTATTGTACCACAGGCCAAAAACCAGAATCAACTGCATTTTTGGCCCATGGTAAATTATTTAAGCACGCGGGCTGATTTTTTCCAGACCACCCATGTAAGGGCGAAGTACTTCCGGAACGACAATCGTTCCGTCTGCTTGCTGATAGTTCTCCAGAATAGCTGCAAACGTACGGCCTACAGCAAGACCCGAGCCATTCAGCGTATGCACGAACTCCGGCTTGCTCTTCGCTTCGCGGCGGAAACGGATGCCTGCGCGGCGTGCCTGGAAGTCCTCTACGTTGGAGCAAGACGAAATCTCGCGGTAGGTGCCTGCGCTAGGCAGCCATACTTCAAGATCGTAGGTCTTAGCCGCCGTAAAGCCCATATCGCCCGTGCAGAGCGTCAGAACACGGTACGGCAGACCAAGCAGCTGCAGCACTTTCTCCGCATCAGCCGTCATTTTCTCCAGCTCATCATAAGACTCTTCCGGCTTCGCCAGCTTGATCAGCTCGACTTTGTTGAACTGATGCTGACGGATCAGACCGCGCGTATCGCGGCCGGCAGCACCAGCCTCCGAGCGGAAGCACGAGCTGTAAGCGACGAAATGCTTCGGCAGCTCATCGATCGACAGAATTTCCTCCCGGTGAAGGTTCGTTACCGGAACTTCAGCCGTCGGAATAAGGAAGTAGTCCGAATCGCTGATCTTGAACAGATCCTCTTCAAACTTCGGAAGCTGGCCTGTACCGATCAAGCTATCGCGGTTAACAAGGTAAGGCGGCAGTACTTCTTCGTAGCCATGCTGGTCGCTGTGCAGGTCCATCATGAAGCTGATCAGAGCACGCTCCAGACGCGCGCCCAGACCACGGTAGAAGGTAAAGCGCGAGCCCGTTACTTTGCCTGCGCGCTCGAAGTCGAGGATGCCCAGATCCTGCGCAAGATCCCAGTGTGCCTTCGGGTCGAAGTCAAACGTCGTCTGCTCGCCAATACGGCGGATCTCGACGTTGTCTTCTTCCGAAGAGCCAACCGGCACGCTCTCATGAGGCAGGTTCGGAATAGCAAGCATCAGCTCTTCCACTTGTGCTTCAACGGTGCGAATCTCCTCATCCAGCTCTTTAATCCGGTCACCCACTTCGCGCATTTCGATAATGAGCGCTTCAGCGTCTCCGCCGGATTTCTTCAGCTTCGCCACTTCCTGGGATACTGTATTACGGCGGGTTTTCAAATTATCTGTTTCAACGAGCAGAGCGCGGCGCTTAACATCCAGCTCCGGAAAACCGGAAATAAGGTCGAGTGAAGCGTTGCGGTTCTTCAGCGCCTTCTCCACCTGCTCATATTCGTTACGTAGCCATTTCACGTCCAACACGACAGTTGACCCCTCTCTAATGCTTTGCGAAGTATTTTACTTCGCCGTTGTTTTAGCCGCTTCTTTCACCATGTCGACAAAATAAGCATGCAGACGGTAATCGTCCGTGAGCTCCGGATGGAAGGAGCACGCAAGCAGATGCCCTTGTCTTGCGGCAACAATCTCATCGTTGTATACGGACAATACTTCAACGCTGCTGCCAACTTCTTTAATGAGAGGAGCGCGGATGAACACCGCACGGATCGGTTCATCGATTCCTTGAATCGGAAGATCCGTCTCGAAGCTTTCACGCTGACGGCCGAAGGCGTTACGCGCGACAACCATATCCATCAGCTGCAGATGCGCATCGTCCTGACCTTCAATTTTGTTCGCCAAAATAATAAGACCGGCACAGGTTCCGAATAACGGCTTGCCTTGCTTCGAGAACTCCTGGAGAGCTTCGAGGAAGTCGTACTTGCGGATCAGCTTGCCGATTGTTGTGCTTTCGCCGCCTGGAATGACGATACCGTCGAGCTCAGCAAGCTCTTCAATTCGTTTAACGGCGACCGCTTCCGCGCCCGCCGCCTCCAAACTGCGTATATGCTCTGCTACTGCGCCTTGAAGCGCCAGTACACCAATTTTCATAAGCCTACACGCCTTTCTATAGATACCGCTTCTTACAGACCGCGGTCTTGCATACGCTCAGCTGCTTGCAGCTTCGAAATTTCAATGCCTTTCATCGGAGTGCCCAAGTTTTTGGATACTTCCGCGATCAGTTTGTAATCTTTGTAATGCGTTGTAGCTTCAACGATTGCGCGAGCGAATTTCTCCGGGCTATCCGATTTGAAGATACCGGAGCCTACGAATACGCCGTCAGCGCCCAGTTCCATCATAAGTGCCGCGTCGGATGGAGTTGCAACGCCGCCTGCCGCAAAGTTAACGACCGGCAGTTTGCCGCTCTCATGAACTTGCAGAAGCAGATCGTAAGGAACGCCCAGAACTTTTGCTTCGTTGTACAGCTCGTCCTTGGACAGATTTTGTACTTTGCGGATTTGACCGTTGATCAAGCGAAGGTGACGAACTGCCTCAACGATGTTGCCCGTTCCCGGCTCGCCTTTTGTGCGGAGCATAGCCGCGCCTTCTTGGATACGGCGAAGAGCCTCACCCAGATCCTTCGCGCCGCATACGAAAGGTACAGTGAATTCGTTCTTGCTGATATGGAATACTTCGTCCGCAGGAGTCAGTACTTCGGATTCGTCGATGTAGTCAACGCCCATCGATTCGAGGACGCGTGCTTCTACGATATGACCGATACGGGCTTTCGCCATAACCGGAATCGATACCACTTTCATAACTTCTTCTACGATCGTAGGGTCAGCCATGCGGGCTACGCCGCCTGCTGCACGAATATCAGAAGGTACGCGTTCCAGTGCCATAACGGCAGTTGCGCCTGCTGCTTCCGCAATTTTCGCTTGCTCGGCGTTCATAACGTCCATAATGACGCCGCCTTTTTGCATTTCTGCCATACCGCGTTTTACGCGCGAAGTACCTGTTTCCATGCTTAGAAATCCTCCTTAAAATGGAGCGCAGCCCTCGCTAAGAGGGCTAAACGCTTAATCGCTTATTTAGGTTGAAGCTCGCCGCTTACTCTAACCATTTATTTTACAGGAAGGGCCATTAATCGACAACCCTTGATTTGCCTTGCCTGCCACGCTTTAGAGCATATCCGGCGCTAGATTAGAACAAATTGACGATACCGTTGAACAGACCGGAGAAGAAGCCTCCGATTCCGCGGAACATCAGGGCGAACCAGCTCGCCTTTTTCACATCTTTGCTGGCAATCAGATTAACCGTTTTCTCCAGCGCTTTGCCTTGGTCATCGGTATATTTGTACGTTGCCGTACCTACGACTTGACCGGCTTTAATCGGAGCGACAAGCTCTTCGGGTTTCTTAAGCTCGTAGCCGGTAAGCTCGACCTTCGGATCCGTGCCTTTTTTCACAATAAGAGAAATATCGGATTCGGTAATGATCGGAACCGATTTTTTCACACCTTTTTTAATTTTAACCGATTCTGCTTTTTCTACCACGGATTTTGCCGGAATAACCGTTTTCTTCTCCAAGGAGTTAAAAGCATAGTTGTACAGCTTAGCCGTTTCGTTAAAACGCGCTTCCTTCGACTTTGTGTTCATAACAACGCTGATATAACGCTGGTCACCGCGCTTAACGGTACCCGTAAACGTATAACCCGCAGCGGAGATGTAACCTGTTTTCATGCCGTCAACACCGTCATAGGCAAAAGCTTTCAGATAAGTGTTGCTCTTGTTGGAAGCAAGCATCCAGTTAATATTGACGATTGGTTTGGCATCGCGAGGACGGAACTTGTATTCCGTCGTAGACGCATACTCCAGAAACTCGGGATCATTCTTAATAATGATTTGAGCCAGCTTTGCCTGGTCTCTTGCCGAAATCACTGTTGTATCGGCCAAACCGGTTGCGCTTGTATAATGAGCGGAAGTAAGTCCGAGTTTTTGAGCCGTTTCGTTCATTTTTTCCACAAAGCCCTGCTCGCTGCCGCCGATAGCGGAAGCCAAAGCGATTGTCGCATCATTCGCGGAGCCTACGGCCATAGCCATATAAAGGTCTTTCACCTTATATTGCTCGCCTTGGGCAAGATAAACCTGCGAGCCGTCTTTTGGCGTATTTGCCGCTTCTTCGCTAACCGTGATCATTTGATCCCAGGACAGCGCCTTGCTCTTGATTTGCTCAAGAACGATGTATTCGGTCATCATCTTGGTCATACTTGCAGGAGGACGAGGCTCGTCCGCATTTACTTCATATACAACCTGGCCCGTGTCGGCGTCGATCAAGATGGCTGAACTTAACTCAAGGCCAAGGGAGTTTTCCACCCATTCGCCGCCCGGCGTACCTGCTGCATTCACCGAGGACGTCCCTAATGATAATGCTACTAAACCTGCAACAAACGCTACTACTAGTGACCGTAATCTTACCGGCAATACTTTCAACGCTTTCTCCCCTTTTCATCCCTAAGTCATTTGAATTTCATTGTAACACATGGGATAGGTAGAGTTAAACTGATCTGAAGCGATTCTACTTTCTGGCATAAATAGAGTCGTTTTCTCAGTCTGCTAGCGGTTAAACCTTATTTTCGACTGGCAGTTATGTATATTCCAGGGTACAGATTAAAAAAATCTTATCTATCAAGCTTATCCGCAATATCAAAAAAGCAGACAAGAGACCTAGCCGTATAGTCGCTAAGTCCTTGTCTGCTTTTTCCCGTGGTCGGGTTATTACAGCGAGTAGTTTGGAGCTTCTTTTGTAATTTGAACGTCATGCGGATGGCTCTCGCGAAGGCCGGAGCCTGTAATCCGGATGAATTGCGTATCGTTACGCAGTTCATCAAGATTTTTAGTACCGCAATAGCCCATACCGGAACGAAGACCGCCAAGCAGCTGATGAACGGTGTCAGCAAGAGGACCTTTGAAAGGAACGCGGCCTTCAATACCTTCCGGAACAAGCTTGCTTTCGTTCTCTTGGAAGTAACGGTCTTTACTGCCTTCTTTCATTGCGCCAAGCGAGCCCATGCCGCGATATACTTTAAAGCTGCGGCCTTGGAAAATTTCCGTTTCGCCAGGGCTTTCAGCAGTACCCGCGAACAAGCTGCCGATCATAATCGCGCTTGCGCCTGCAGCAATTGCTTTTGTAATGTCACCGGAATATTTGATGCCGCCGTCTGCAATGACTGGCACATTGTATTCACGAGCTACAGTTGCGCAATCGTAGATAGCGGTAATTTGAGGTACGCCGATACCCGCGATAACGCGTGTCGTACAGATCGAACCAGGACCGATACCGACCTTAACGACCGATGCGCCTGCTTCAATCAGATCACGAGTCGCTTCGCCTGTTGCAACGTTACCCGCGATGATTGTCAATTCAGGGTATTTCGCGCGCAGCTTGCGAACCGCTTCGATAATGTTAATATGATGGCCGTGCGCCGAATCAACAACCAGAACGTCAATGCCTGCTTGTACAAGCGCGTCCGCACGGTCGCCCGTATCTTTGCCGATACCTACAGCAGCGCCGCAGAGAAGACGTCCATGCTTATCTTTAGCCGCATTAGGGAATTGGATTGCTTTTTCAATATCTTTAATCGTAATGAGACCTTTAAGCGTATTGTTCTCGTCAACGAGTGGAAGCTTCTCGATTTTGTGCTTTTGAAGAAGAACTTCAGCTTCTTGCAAAGTCGTGCCCACAGGTGCTGTAACGAGATCCGTACGAGTCATCACTTCGTTAATTTTAATCGAGTAGTCATGAACAAAACGAAGGTCGCGGTTTGTCAGAATACCAACCAGCTTTTGTTCAGCATCTACGATCGGCACGCCGGAAATACGGTATTTGCCCATCAGCTCTTCTGCATCATAAACATGATGATCAGGAGTCAGCGAGAATGGGTTCGTAATGACTCCGCTCTCCGAACGTTTTACACGGTCAACTTCTTCTGCTTGCTGCGCTACCGACATATTTTTGTGAATAATGCCGATACCGCCCTCACGAGCTATAGCAATCGCCAAAGCCGACTCGGTAACAGTGTCCATCCCTGCACTGATCAGCGGAATGTTCAGCTTAATGCCTTCGCTAAGTTTTGTAGATACGTCCGATTCACGAGGCAACACGACAGATTTCCGCGGTACGAGCAGTACATCATCGAATGTCAGGCCTTCTTTGGCGAATTTCGTTTCCCACACGAGTAAGTTCCTCCCTTAATTTTGATACCTCTCACGCATATTATTGCAATATTATCAGAGGGGGTAGGGGCTGTCAAGGATGTTAGGTTTATGAGTGGAACGGTTCCCTTATGCAGGAAAGTAAGGCTTTTTACACCCAATTACAGGTAATCTCGTTGATAGCGTTTTAGAAAAAGTCAGGCAGGAACGTTGTTCGTACCGGAATTCTTCTCTCCAATTGCTCGACCTGTTGACTCTCGCCTTGAATGAGTCCGTAACGAAGCAACTCAGTCGGACGTTTATAACCGGTCAGCATCGCTGCCAGGGATCCGATTCCCGTACGAATGGACTCCTTGTTAGTTTCTCCCGATAAACGCTGTACATTCGTTGTGCCGTCCGTGGCAATGCGAACCTCGAACCGCCCATTGTTCCAAGCGGCATGCTCATCCTGAATGTCGAACAGGAAGGACTCATCGTTGCCTGCCGCAAACGGGTATTCCTTAAGGAATGCCTCCGCATCCACAATCCGCGCCATGAAATACGGCTCGATCTCCTGTTTGATCCGAGGATTATTTAGTAAATAGGCAAGCCCGTCGTCTGTCGCCACTTTAATCTCAAGCCGGTCAATCATAGAGTCATGCTGCCCAAGGAACGACCACAGCGCACTGCGCGCTTCTTCGGTCAAATCAATCAACTCGTGAACGAACAGCACTCTGTTCTTCACCTCATAGATGACATAACCTTGCGCTTGTCCGGCGGTGTCAAAAAAGACGCAGGTCTGCCCCTTCTTCCGCGACGAAATCCTGTAACTCCACCAGGCAACCGAGCGATCCAATGCTCCATTCACTTGCTTGGCATAGGCATTATAGACCGGATTCAACAGCTCATAGCTCTGCTCAACGCGTTTGATCGTTCCGTTATATGGCGCTCTTGCGGGAAGCTGGTTCACATCAATCCGATAAGTCTTAAGATCCGTGTATACCTCCCAGCCAAACTTGCGGTAAAATCCAATCGAGAAAGGATGAAGAAACGATAAGGTCTGCCCTTTCTCTTTCATCTTCTCAAGAGAATGATGCAGCAAATCGGCAACTAAACCCTGACGTCTATACTCAGGCCATGTTGATACCCCTGCAATGCCGCCCATGGCAAATCGCTTGCCTGCGATATAGGTATATAAATCAAGTATGGCCAGCTGAGCCGCAAGCTTCCCATCTATGTAAATCCCCCAGCGGTCCGTTTCCTCGCGTTCAAATCGTTCCCGTGATTCTGCCAGCTTTACAGCCGGAATCTCATATTGAAATGCGAACTGACTTAATTCAATCATATCGTCGAATTGATCCATCGTAAGCAAACGTGTTTCCTTGGTCATAACCAGACTCCTCTCAAATTGGCCTTTAAACATACACATTATGGCATAGCGAGAGGATACTGGGCAATGTTAGAAAACAATAAACGCAAAAAAACCTGCCGCGTAATGCGGCAGGCTCTTCATTGCTTGGCGACGTCCTACTCTCCCAGGACCCTGCGGTCCAAGTACCATCGGCGCTGGAGGGCTTAACGGTCGTGTTCGGTATGGGAACGCGTGGTTCCCCTCCGCC
>NZ_JBBCUR010000019.1:0-43010 GCF_037147795.1 Paenibacillus sp. MMO-177
GGTTGATAGGTTCGGGGTGGAAGCACAGCAATGTGTGGAGCTGACGAATACTAATCGGTCGAGGGCTTATCCTAAAGACTTAAAGAGTTACACTTTCGCATCCAGTTTTCAGGGCGCAATCAACAAAGTGAATGATTGTCTAGTACAATGATTCATGGGTGAATGCAGCGGCATTTGGCGATGTCGATACCTGATCTTACAGTACTCCCACGGACTGTAAGTGACACTAGTGGGACAAGCGTGGCGGTGTAGCTCAGCTGGCTAGAGCGTACGGTTCATACCCGTGAGGTCGGGGGTTCGATCCCCTTCGCCGCTACCATATATCAGGAGGCTTAGCTCAGCTGGGAGAGCATCTGCCTTACAAGCAGAGGGTCGGGGGTTCGATCCCCTCAGCCTCCACCATATATGTTTTTGCAATAATCCATGGAGCTGTGGTGTAGAGGCCTAACATGCCTGCCTGTCACGCAGGAGACCGCGGGTTCGAATCCCGTCAGCTCCGCCATTTTTTTTGTCCATAAGTAAGGCTCGGTAGCTCAGTTGGTAGAGCAGAGGACTGAAAATCCTCGTGTCGGCGGTTCGATTCCGTCCCGAGCCACCATTTGCTTTTGGAGGGTTAGCGAAGTGGCCAAACGCGGGAGACTGTAAATCTCTTCCTAACGGTTCGGTGGTTCGAATCCATCACCCTCCACCATTTCTCATTGTTGAGAGCCATTAGCTCAGTTGGTAGAGCACCTGACTTTTAATCAGGGTGTCGAAGGTTCGAGTCCTTCATGGCTCACCATTTATTCAAACGTTCAACCCGCAGACTTTGGTCTGTGGGTTTTTTGATGTTTATAAACCGGAATAAACAAAGCCTGAAGGATTATGAATCCCTCAGGCTTATTTTCTTTAATTATTTGATTTTACGAATACGAAGTTCTTCAACGATCTCGTCCACTGACGAATCCAGACGTTGTTTGAGCTCTTCATTAAGCTCGAACTGCGATTCGCCGACACCGGCGTCTATGCGGGCGATTTGCGAGTCAATGGCATATACACCGCTGCCGAAATGCTTGGCATTCAGGGACGAGAGTACAGGCTTAAGGGAATAGTCGATCGAAAGAAGATGGGCAATCGTTCCGCCGATGAACAGAGGGGTAACGAACTTATCGGTAAGGCCTTTTTGCGGCAGCAGGTCAAGGAAGGTCTTAAGTACGCCGGTGAAGGATGCTTTGTACACCGGGCTTGCAATAATAACGACATCCGCAGCTTCAACGATTGCGGCAGCTTCAACAATGGCAGGGCTGTCAAACCGTGCGTGAATAAGGTCCTCTGCCGGAAGAGATGCGACCGTAATATGGTTGAAGGAGATGCCTTTTTGCGATAGATGCGATTCAACATATTGCGTAATACCTGCTAGACGGGATCCGGGATTAGGGCTGCCGGACAAAATAACAACTTGAGACATCATATCCACTCCTTATTTATATAAATTCCGATATGTAAACTATGGATTAATCCTAACATGAGAATTTCCAGTCGTCAAACACATTATAACGCTGCCGGGAAAGATTTTAATCATTTTTTTCCTCATGGCAGGGAACAATGTTGAAAGCTATAACAAATGACGTGACAGACGAAGGGGAACATTCGAATGACGTATTGGCTGGCTGTTGGAATAAGCGCTGTTCTTACGATTGTTTTCGTACCCGTAATGCAAAAAATTGCGCTTAAATACGGAATCGTGGATCGGCCAAACTGGCGCAAAATTCATAATCGTCCGATTCCTCTAATGGGTGGAGCCGCACTGTACGTGGCATGTGTCGCGACGATTATTGCTTTTCAGGGCATAACCCCATTGAGTTTAAGCATTATGGTTGGCGGGGCGCTGCTTGTATGTATCGGATTGATGGACGATGCTTCAAAATCGAAAGGAAAAGATTTTCCGATCTGGCCTAGAGTCATTATTTATTTGGGCGTATCGATGATTCCGCTTTTTTTCGGCATACATATGGATGGCGTCATGAATCCGGCTAACGGACATTTTGTCGGCTTTCCGGTCTGGTTCGATGCGCTGGGCACGATCATTTGGATATTTGCCCTTATTAATATGATCAATTTCATTGATGGGGTAGACGGGCTTGCGTCCGGAGTATGCACGCTTTCCTCCATGACTTTGTTTATTACCGCTCTCATAAAAGGACAAGGAGACATTGGAGTAACAGCTATCATTATTGGCGGCGCCTGTATCGGCTTCTTGATCTATAACTTCCATCCTGCCCGGATTTTTATGGGGGATGCCGGTGCAACCTTCCTGGGCTATACGCTAGCCGTTATTGCCATCGATGGCGCATTCAAGAAAGCAACCTTTATTACGATACTCGTTCCGCTGCTTGCTCTAGGTCTGCCCATTCTGGATACGGTTATTGTGATGCTCCGCAGGCTGGCTACCGGCAAGGGGCTGCATCAGGCGGATAAGCTCCATACTCATCATGCCTTAATGCGCTGGGGGCTGACTCAGGTGCAGACCGTCTCCTTCATGTATCTGATTGCGGCGCTTTTCTCCTTGCTGTCGATTCTGCTGCTCGTAATGAAAGGCTGAACCAATCGGCGGTTTTGTGTTACAATGACGAAAAATAAAGCGTCATTCTTGGAGCTGGAGATTGGAGTAATGTAAAATGAGCACGACAGATTGGTTAACCCCGCTGCAGCACATTTTGAACTGTCAGGTTCGGTTCATTACGTTCTCATTATCGGACTGGAAGAGCCTTGTGCAGCAAGCAGATACAAGCTGGGCTTACGACGATAACCGCGATAAGATATCGGAAGGCAATCGCGCAGCGAATAACGGAAGGACATGGATTGTTGTAAGAGTGTCGGGCAATGCGGTGGAGGCGCTCGAAATCGAAGGGGAGCTGAAGCAGGCAGAGGCGGAGTTAATTACTTGGACCCTGCAATGGAACCAGACTCAGCAGCAGGCTTCAAAGCCGAGCACTCTCTCCGAGAGCGAGTCATTCGCATTAAAGCTTAGCGACTGGATTCAGCAGCAGCTTGAATCGGAGGAGCCCTCATATTCCATTCCCGATCATCTGACGGCCGGCGGCAAGCTGTTCGCGGAGATGATTCCTTTTTTATTAGTAACGGAATACACCAACGGCAAGCAGGCATCCTATCCGGAGCTTGAGAAGCTTCTGCGCTCTTTCCTTGCCGAGGATATTCTGCTTATCCCGTTAAAAAATCAAGAATGGCTGATTTGGGGACCCGTTTCTTTATTAAAAGAAGCCGACAGCGAATTTATGGATGATGAAGACGAAGAAACGGTGGAAGACAGCTTGTCTTCCATCTGTCATGGCCTGCATGAGATGCTGGCCAGCGAATGGATCGGCGAATGCCATCTGGCCGTTGCCCATCCGGTAAGCCCGGCCAAAGGAATCGTGGAGACAACCGTACTGCTTCGTGAAACGATTAACCTCGGCCGCAAGTTCCATGTGGGGACAAGCATTCATCTCCCATGGATGCTGCAGCTGGAACGGCTGCTTAACGCAATTCCGGAGGTTCAGCGCTCTAGATACCTGGAGCACGCGCTGAAGCGCACGGAGCTTTTTGTCGAGGCTGAGATGCTTGCAACCCTGGAGACTTTTTTCTCGCTTGACTGCAATGTAAGCGAAACCGCAAAGAAACTTTATATTCACCGGAATACGTTATTATATCGTTTAGATAAGTTAAAACAGGAAACCGGATTGGATGTCCGGCAGTTCCGGGATGCTGTTTTAGTCAAAATAATTTTACTATTGTACAAAGTTACGAAAAGGAATTAGTTTTTTTGTAAAGTTTGTGCATAGTCACAAACGGGCCTGTGAGATAAGATAGACCCATAAGAAATTTTCTTTTAGGGGGACATTCAAATGGCAGGCGTACGTTTAGAAGGCATTTACAAAAAATACCCGGGTTCCGACAAAGCTTCGGTAACTGATGTTAACCTTGACATTAAGGACAAAGAGTTTCTGGTACTGGTAGGACCTTCCGGCTGTGGTAAATCGACAACTCTTCGTATGATCGCAGGTCTTGAAGAAATCTCCGAAGGTAAACTGTACATCGGCGACCGCGTCGTAAACGACGTAGCACCGAAAGACCGCGACATCGCGATGGTATTCCAATCCTACGCGCTGTACCCGCACATGAACGTTTATCAAAACATGGCGTTCGGTCTTAAACTTCGTAAATTCAAAAAAGCAGACATCGACAAACGCGTTCGTGAAGCTGCTAAAATTCTTGATATCGAGCATTTGCTGGATCGTAAACCAAAAGCTCTCTCCGGCGGTCAACGTCAACGTGTAGCTTTGGGACGCGCTATCGTTCGTGAACCACAAGTATTCTTGATGGACGAACCACTCTCCAACTTGGACGCTAAACTTCGCGGTCAAATGCGTGCTGAGATCAGCAAGCTGACTAAACGTCTTGAAACAACTACAATCTACGTAACGCATGACCAGATCGAAGCAATGACAATGGGTGACCGTATCGTTGTTATGAAAGACGGTTTCATTCAACAAACAGCTTCTCCTGAAGAGCTGTACAACCACCCGGTAAATATCTTCGTAGCTGGCTTCATCGGAGCTCCTTCGATGAACTTTATCACAGGTACGCTTGCTGACCAAGGCGGTACACTGAAATTCAAAACAACTGGCGTTGACGTTGTTGTGCCTGAAGGCAAAGCAGCTACTCTTCGCTCCAAAGGTTATATCGGCAAAGAAGTAATCCTGGGCATTCGTCCGGAAGATCTTCACGAAGAGCCAGTGTTCCTGGAAGCTTCCGCGAACACTATCGTTAACGCTCACGTTGAAGTAGCTGAAAACCTTGGTCACGAAATGTACCTGTACCTGAACGGTATCGGTTCCGACACAGTAATCGCTCGCGTTGACGGTCGTTCGACTCTGCGTGACGGTTCCACTGTTAAGCTTGCTCTGGACATGAACAAAGTTCATATGTTCGACAAAGAGTCCGAGCTGAACATTTTCGAGAACTAATTCCTGCACTTACAACAAGGCTGTCTCCCTATGGGGGGGCGGCCTTTTTTACCTCTATTGGGACTGTTCATGTTAAGGACAGTCCAATAGAGGTTTTTTGCATTGTTCAAAAATAAAAAACCGAAATAGCCGCTCAGGCGTCTAATACATAACGAAACATGAGGATTGGAACGGGAGGGACTATGGACAGAGATGATTGTGCGGCGGCAGCAATAAAAGGGGACGACGATGCGCTTATTGCGCGTATTCAAATGGATCAAAGCCGCCTTTACGGCATTGCTTATTCTTATATGCGTAATGAGACCGATGCGCTTGAGGCCATTCAGGAAACAACCTTCCGGGTATGGAGCAAACGCCGCTCCCTACGGGACCCGAAGGTTTTTACGACTTGGGCTACGAGGATTCTTATCCGGGTTTGTCTCGACGAGCGCAAGAAAAGGCTTCGTGAACGGCCACTAAGCAACGGGCTTCCGGAAAGAGATGCTCAAACTGCTACGGAGCATGGCATTGACCGGTTGGATATGGCTGTTCAGCTGCAAAGGCTGCCCTCCAAATACCGAATGGTCATTGTGCTCAAGTATTACCGGGATATGACGATTACGGAAATTGCCGAGCTGCTGGAGAAGCCGGACGGAACGATCCGGACTTGGCTGCATCAAGCATTAAAGCGATTAAGGACGAATGAGGCACACGGAAAGGAGGGGATGAAGGTTGAGTGGGAATAAGCCGGAGCTTGAACAGGGAATGGTTCAGCTTTTACAGGAGGATAAGGCGGCGGTACAACTGATATTAGACGAGGCTACGGATGAATCCTTTACTGCAGCGGTTAGACTGGGCGTGCAGAAAGGACGAGAACAGCTAAAGAGAAAGAAAAGAAGCAGACTGACTTTGCAGATGACGGCAGCGGCAGTCTGTGTATTGGTTCTTCTTACTGCTTGTATCCGGGTATCCCCTGCTTTTGCGGAACTTGTGCGCGAGATACCGGGTTTGAATGGGGTTGTGGAGTTAATCCAAGGGGATTCCACGCTGACAAGCGCGATGAACCATGAGTTTATTCAGCCGGTCAACAAGTCGGTCAGCAAGAATGGTTATACGCTGAAGGTGGATGGCATTATGGCCGATCAGCAGCGGATTGTTATTTTTTATACAGCTGAGGGGCCGGATATTAGTAAAAATGCTTCTGGAACGGAATATAAAATCGCGGACGGTAAGGGGAGTCCATTAGAAGCTATGATAGGGAGCAATTATTACAGTATCGGAAAGACGGAGACGGAACCGGATACTGCGAATAGTATCCATGACATGATTGATATTATGTTGGTGGACGGCGTTCCTGTTCCGAGCGAAATCCAGTTTAGCCTGAAGCTCGGCGGTGAATGGCATGAGGTAGATATTGCAGTGGATCGTAGCCGCTTTGAGCAATTAAGGGAAGATATTACTTTAAATAAGACCGTTGATATAGGCGGACAAAAATTCATCATTGAAAAAGCACTTGTTACGCCATTACAAGCATCTGTAACGATCCGGAAAGTACCGGATTCGCGGATGCGCGCCAATCATTTTGTTCAATTAGCTCTCGTCGATGAGAAGGGGCGCCGTTGGGAGACAAAAGGCGGTTTCGGGATGCTGGACGATGGTACAACAACGCTCACGTTCCAGAGCAATTATTTTGAGAAGCCGCAGCATCTTCGTCTGGTAGCGGATGGACTGCTTCTATCACCAAAAGGACAGAAGTTTGTCATTGATACAGAAACCGGAACCACATTGGAGACACCGGATGACCGGATCCAATTAACGAGCGTACAGGCAACTACTTCAGGGATCAAATTATCAATTGAAGCAAAGCGTTTGAGTAAGCAGGAACAGGGCTATGGTTATTGGCTGCTTGATTACAAGGCATTATTTCATGACGCAGCCGGTACGGAATTTAGGTTAATGGAATCCGGTGGCATACAGAGCAGCTCAAGAGGGGATGCAGACGGTTCGGGGGGAACATACGAGGCTTACTACACCATTCCTGACAAACCGTACAAACAGCCGTTAACCTTCGAACTGTATCAATATCCGGGATATGTCGAACAACCCGTGAATGTGGTTATAAAATGACGAAAAGCGCTGAGCGACCGAGAAACGTTGCGTTCAGCGCTTTTTTCCTTTACGATGAAGCTATTGGCAATGGATTACACCTTTCATATAACTTAATTGGGAACGCAAGTGAGGAGGCCGTTCGATGGCTAAGAAAGTAAAAGTATCGGAGCTAGTACAACATTTCTCGATGGAGATCGTATCCGGCGAAGACGGCTTGAAGCGTTCTATTCTGGTTGATGATCTGTATCGTCCTGGTCTGGAGATGGCAGGGTATTTCGATTATCATCCGCATGAGCGGGTGCAGCTGCTCGGCAAGACGGAGCTTACCTTCCTCAGCACGCTGACAAGCGAAGAACGCAGATCGCGCTTTGAACAGCTGTGTCACGAGAATACGCCTTGCATAATTCTGACCCGCGGGCTTGAGGCACCGGATGAGCTGGTCGAGTACTCCAACATGACCCAAATCGCAGTGCTTCGCAGTAATGTGGCGACTACCATTCTGCAGAGCCGGATTACGGACTTCCTGGAGAAAAAGCTTGCTCCTACCGCAACGATCCATGGCGTTCTCGTAGACGTATACGGCGTCGGCATGCTTATTACAGGCGGAAGCGGCATTGGTAAAAGCGAAACGGCGCTTGAGCTGGTCAAACGCGGCCATCGTCTTGTCGCCGACGATGCGGTAGAGATTCGGCAGACATCCGATGGGCAGCTGTTCGGCAGCGCGCCGGAGCTGATCCGCCATCTGCTTGAGATTCGGGGCTTAGGCATCATCAACGTCATGACGCTGTTTGGTGCCGGTGCGGTGCGGACAAGTAAGCGGATTACGCTTGTTATCAAGCTTGAGAACTGGCAGCAGGACAAACAGTATGACCGTCTTGGCCTGGATGAAGAGAAGACGCGAATCATTGATACGGATGTGCCTTTGGTTACCGTACCGGTTCGCCCTGGCCGAAATCTGGCTGTCATCATCGAGGTTGCGGCCATGAACTTCCGTCTGAAGCGGATGGGGTATAACGCCGCTCTGCAATTTACGAATAAGCTGACCGAGACGATTGCCGAGGATACGGATGATTTCGATTGATCGCATTAGGGAATGCAATGCAGGAATAGACCTATTATAGAAGGAGCATGGAACAATGAATCTGTTAATTGATCCAACGGCATTCTCCATCGGGGACATTCATGTACGTTGGTACGGGATCATTCTCGGTACGGCGGCCCTGGTTGGCTTGCTGCTGGCCGTACAGGAAGGGAAAAGATTCGGCATCAAGCCGGAGTTTTTCATGGACCTGCTGCTGCTTGGCGTGCCGTCGGCCGTCATCTGCGCGAGAATTTATTATGTGGCGTTCACTTGGGACGAGTACAAGAACAATTTCGTGGACGTGTTTAAAATCTGGAACGGCGGGATTGCGATCTACGGCGCCTTGATCGGAGCATTTCTATGTGGATTTTTCTACTTCCGTTACAAAGGGTATCCGTTCTGGAGAATGGTGGATATCTGCGCGCCGGCGCTGCTGGCCGGCCAAATGATTGGACGCTGGGGCAACTTTATGAACCAGGAGGCTTATGGCGGTCCGGTGGAAGAGACCTTCCTGCGGAATACGCTGCATCTCCCTGATTTTATCGTCAATCAAATGTATGTCGCAAGCGAAGGCGTCTATCACCACCCGGCATTCTTGTACGAATCGCTGTGGAGCTTGGTGGGCCTTATTATTCTGATTGTCATCCGCCGTCAGAAATTCCTTCGTGCCGGTGAGCTTGTGGCGATCTACTTCATCTGGTACTCGATCGGACGCTTCTTCATTGAAGGCATTCGCACGGACAGCTTGGCCTTCCAAGGTCCGGGAGCGCTAGGCTCGCTTATGGATGCTCTATGGACGCCAATGACTTGGCTCGGTTTCGAGCAAGGCTTCCTCGATCCGGCTTACGGCGATGTTCGGATCTCGCAATTGCTTGCGGTGCTGCTCGTTATTGCGGCAGTTATCTTTATCGTTGTCCGCCGCGTAAACGGATGGGCAACTGTGCGTTACAACGATCCGATCGTATCCACGAAGGAAACATCGGCGCCTGTATCCGACGCAAAAACGGACAACCTGTAAGTCTTAACAGCAGTAGGAGTGAAGCAAGCATGACGAGCAATATCAAAACGATGCTATTCGATCTGGATGGCACGATTATGGATACGAACGAGCTCATTATCCGCTCTTTTATGGAGTCGCTGAAAGGTCTGGTACCCGAGGACTTCGGGAGAGAGCATATTATTCCGAGCATGGGTCTTACGCTTGAGGCGCAATTTCAAAATTTTACGGGTCTTACGGATGTCGGGCATCTGATAAAGGCGTACCGTACGGTAAATACAAAGCTTCATGACGAGCTGCTGCGGCCATTCCCTTACACGAACGAGGTCATGAAAAATTTGCATGAGCATGGCATTCAGATTGGCGTTGTTACAACCAAGATCCGGATGTCGACGGAGCGGGGAATGAAGTTTTGCGGGTTGTACGATTATGTCGATGCGTTTGTTACGGTGGACGATGTCGCTAATCCGAAGCCGCATCCGGAGCCGGTTCTTATGGCTCTGGAGATGCTGAACGCGGACCCGGCCACAACGATTATGATCGGAGACAGCGCCGTCGACATGATCTCCGCGAAGGAAGCGGGCGTTATTCCCGTTGGAGTAGCCTGGTCGCTCAAAGGCGGGGAGTTGCTGAAGGAGAACGGAGCGCGGTATATCATTGATGATATGCGCGAGTTGTACGCATTCGCGGGAATGGAGCGATAGCCTTGTGCGGAACGTGGAGCGTTATCCCGTAGAAGGGCCTAATGCCCTGTGGCAGATGTACCGGACGGTTAGCCGGTTTAAGGCGGTACGTAATTTTATCGCAATCCAGGCGGCACGGTATTGCCCGGAGCTGACGGTAAAGAATTGGATCTACCGAAGGATACTCGGCATGAAAGTCGGGAAGCAGACGGCTTTTGCGTTGATGGTGATGGTGGACGTTTTCTTTCCGGAACGAATTGAGGTTGGAGACAATACGATCATTGGTTACAACACAACGATTCTGACCCATGAATACTTAATCAAGGAATACCGGCTTGGCTACGTGAAGATTGGCTCGAATGTGATGATTGGCGCCAACTCCACGATTTTGCCCGGTGTGACGATTGGGGATAATGCCGTAATTGCGGCGGGATCGGTTGTTCACAAGGATGTGCCTGCAAATACGTTTGTAGGCGGCAATCCGATTCGGGAGATCAGGCGGACGGACGCAGGAGAGCATAAGGATGAAGATCGGCGGGTCTTGCTGAGATCATAGCGGGCGGCAGCGGCCCAAAGGGGATAAGCCTCACTATTCGCATCTCTTGAGATTGCGGATAGCGGGGCTTTCTTGCTGGATGTTTATTCTGGAAGACGTTGAAACGCGCTATTCCGCCTCAGGACGGTGGAGCCGTTTCACCTTGACGGAAGCGAATGTTCATGCTAATATTACGACTAACATTTTATTTTGGTAGTATGGTAACATGGTAGCACTTTAATATACTAAAGTATTTGAAGGTGAATAGAAATGTCCAAACCTAAAGTTTTTGAGAAGCCGATAGGCGTAAAAGATTATCTTCCCGGCGCGGTAGCAAAGCTCCGCCATATTGAACGCGATGTGCTGGCCTGCATGAAAGGCTGGGGCTACGAACAAATTATTACTCCAACAATGGAATACTACGACACAGTGGGCGTCGCGAGCTCGACATCGGACCAGAAGCTGTTCAAGCTGCTCAATAATCGGGGTACGACACTCGTGCTGCGTTCGGATATGACAGCTCCGATTGCGCGCGTTGTATCCTCGCTGCTGAAGGAATCGCAGTTCCCCCTTCGTTTGTCCTATCACGGCAACGTATTCCGCTCGATCGAAGAGGAGTCGGGGCGCGAGGCGGAGTTCTTCCAGACGGGGGTAGAGCTCGTTGGCGATGCGTCCGCGGAAGCGGATGCGGAAGTGGTGGCGCTGGCTATCGCCTCGCTTAAGGCGGCGGGCGTTGACCGGTTCAAAATCGCAATCGGCCATGTCGGCTTCCTGAACGGTTTGTTCGAGGAGACGCTGGCAGGCCGCGCGGAGGCACAGGAGCAGTTGAAATCCTGCCTGCTGAACCGCGACTACGTCGGCTACCGGGAAAGCCTTCGCGGGCTTAAGCTGGAAGAGCCGGTTCAACGCGAGCTGGAAGGAATTCTTCGGCTGCGCGGCGGCCAGGAGATCTGCGAGCAGGCGCTGCAGTTAAGCGCCGATGCGACTGCCCAGCAGTCCATCCGCCACCTGTGCGAGATTTGGGATGTGCTGAAGGCTTACGGCGTATGCGACCATGTACTGATCGATTTGACCATGATTGGCGATTTCTCCTACTATACCGGCATGACGTTTGAGGGCTATGCGGCGGATCTTGGCTTCCCGGTCGCAAGCGGCGGACGTTACGACAATCTGCTCAGCCAATTCGGACGTCCGGCGCCGGCTACGGGCTTCGCGCTGAAGACAACGCGTATTCTGGAGCTGGTTGGCGCGGAAGAGGACACGGCGGGCACTACGCGCGTCCTGATCGGATATGACGGCGAAGGCCGCGACGAGGCTCTGGCTGCGGCACAGCAGCTTCGCGAGCAGGGTACGGCCGTTATCACGGAGCGCATGACGGAAGTGGATTGGAAAGGGCTTGGCGCCGGTTCGTTTACTTACAAAGGCGTGGCATATACGAAAGGACTGCCGTTCATCGGCGGCGTGGATAAGGCGACAGGAGGCAGCGGGCAATGAGCGAAGCGAAAAAAGACATTCTAAAGGTTGCGATGCCGAAGGGCCGCATCTATAAGCAGGCATCAAAGCTGTTCCGCGAAGCCGGTCTGCCGATCCCAAGCGACTTCGACGATACGCGCAAGCTGATTATCGAGCTTCCCGAGGTAGGCATGGAATTTATTATGGCGAAGCCGGTTGACGTTCCGACTTACGTGGAATACGGCGTTGCCGATATCGGGATTGTAGGCAAGGACGTACTTATGGAGGAAAACAAGGACGTCTATGAGCTGCTGGATCTGGGCATCGCGAAATGCCGGATGTCCGTGATTGGATTAGCGGACTGGAAGCCGGTTATTAACCCGCGGGTTGCAACGAAGTATCCAAACGTAGCGTCGCAATATTTCCGCGAGCTGGGTCAACAGGTGGAAGTCATTAAGCTGAACGGCTCTATCGAGCTGGCGCCGCTAATCGGTCTAGCTGACCGTATCGTCGATATGGTGGAAACGGGTCAGACGCTGCGCGAGAACGGACTTGTCGAGATGGAGCCAATCTTCCCGATTACAAGCCGTCTGATCGCGAACCGCGTCAGCTACCGGATGAAGAACGAAGCGATTCAAAGCTTGTGCGACCGCCTGCAGGATACGATTGCGGCAAAGGTCTAACACGCTGGAAATAATGGATAAAGGTGAGGAAGGGGACGGTAGCTTATGCGGATAATGAAGGCGGAGCAGTTTGGGCTGCAGCGCGAGGTGGAGTACGGATCGCCGGAGCAAAATGAAACGGTCCGTCAGATCGTCGAAGCGATCAAGGCGGAGGGGGACGCGGCACTGCTGCGTTATACGGAACAGCTGGACCGCGTCCGAATTGATGCGTCGTCGCTTCGCGTGACGCAGGAGGAGATCAACGCGGCGTACGATAAAGTAGACGCCGCTTTCCTCACGGCGATCCGCGAGGCAGCCGTGAACATTCGCGTATTCCACGAGAAGCAGAAGCGCAACTCGTGGATGGATCTGCAGCCTGACGGTACGATGCTCGGGCAAATTCTCCGGCCGCTGAAGCGGGTCGGCGTATACGTGCCCGGGGGCAAAGCGGCGTACCCGTCGTCCGTGCTGATGAACGTCATTCCGGCGCAAGTAGCCGGCGTGCCGGAAATTGTAATGGTGACGCCGCCTGCAACCGGCGGCAAGGAAGGTATCGACCCGTATATTCTCGTAGCCGCTGCGGAAGCGGGCGTGAAGGAAATGTACCGGGTCGGCGGCGCGCAGGCAATTGCCGCACTCGCTTACGGCACGGCAACGATTGCTCCGGTCGATAAGATTTGCGGACCGGGCAACATCTATGTCGCGCTGGCGAAGCGGACGGTATTCGGCGCCGTTGACATCGACAGCATTGCAGGCCCAAGCGAGATTGTGGTGCTGGCCGACGAAGGCGCCAACGCCTCGTATATCGCGGCCGACCTGCTGTCGCAGGCGGAGCATGACGAGATGGCATCCGCGATCCTAGTAACGCCATCGGAGACGCTCGCGGAAGCGGTAGCCGCTGAAGTGGAACGTCAACTTGCCACTCTGCCCCGCGAAGCGATCGCGCGCGCATCCATCGACAGCTATGGCGCTGTTCTGCTCGTGGAATCGATCAAAGCAGGCATCGACGTCGTAAACAAGCTGGCACCGGAGCACTTGGAGGTGTTGACGGCCGATCCGATGAGCCTCCTTGGCCTGATCGAGAACGCCGGCGCGATTTTCCTCGGGCCCTACAGCTCGGAACCGGTTGGCGATTATTTTGCCGGACCTAACCATATTATCCCGACGAACGGAACCGCGCGTTTCTCCTCGCCGGTAAACGTAGACGATTTCCTGAAGAAGTCGAGCCTTATCTACTACAGCAAGGAAGCGCTGCTGAAGAACGGCAACAGCATTATGACGCTTGCGCGTCATGAAGGGCTGGAGGCGCATGCCCGCGCCATTCAAATCCGTTTGGAGCAGGAAGGCAATTAATAGGCAGCAGTCATAACCATTCATAATAGAAAGAAGGAATTGCAAGTGACGGATACACTACGGAAAGCGGAAGTTGCACGCAAAACCAATGAAACGGACATTAAGCTGAGCTTTGCGGTTGACGGCAGCGGCGAAGCGAAACTCGAGACGGACGTTCCGTTCCTGAACCATATGCTTGACCTGTTTACAAAGCACGGCCAATTCGACCTTACCGTCGAAGCGCGCGGCGATATCGATATCGACGATCACCACACGGTAGAGGATATCGGCATCTGCCTCGGCCAAACCTTGCGCGAAGCGCTGGGCGACAAACGCGGCATCAAGCGTTACGCGAGCGTATTTGTACCGATGGATGAGGCGCTGGCACAAGTCATTATCGACGTCAGCAACCGTCCGCATTTCGAATACCGCGCGGAGTATCCTTCGGCACAGGTTGGAAGCTTCGAGACGGAGCTGGTTCACGAGTTCCTGTGGAAGCTTGCGCTGGAAGCACGTATCACGCTGCACGTCATCGTTCACTACGGCAAGAACACGCATCATATGATCGAAGCGGTGTTCAAAGCCCTGGGACGCGCGATCGACGAAGCAACTACCATCGATCCTCGTGTACAAGGAGTGCCTTCAACGAAAGGAGTGCTGTAGCATGATCGCGATCATCGATTACGGCATGGGCAATTTGCACAGCGTAAGCAAAGCTGTGGAGCGTCTTGGGTACGAAGCGGTTGTAACGGCTGATCCAGCCGTTATCGCGGCTGCGGACGGAGCGATCCTCCCGGGCGTTGGCGCGTTTGGAGACGCGATGGAAAATCTTCGCGAGACGAAGCTGGACGAAGTGACCAAGGCTTATGCGGCATCCGGCAAGCCGCTGCTTGGCATCTGCCTCGGCATGCAGCTCTTGTTCAGCCAAAGCGAGGAGCATGGCGTAAACGAGGGCTTGAACCTGCTCCCTGGCAAGGTTATCCGTTTCCGAGGCGATTACAAAGTGCCTCATATGGGCTGGAACAAGCTGAGCTTCCTGCAGTCGGAAAGCCCGCTGTTCAAAGGTCTCGAGGAAGGCCATGTCTACTTCGTGCACTCCTTCCACGCGAAACCCGAGGTCGCCAGCGACCTTCTGGCAACAACGGATTACTATCAGCAAGTAACGGCTATTGTCGGTCGCGACAACGTATACGGCATGCAATTCCATCCGGAGAAAAGCAGTGACCTTGGCATCAAGCTGCTCGGCAATTTCCTTGCTTTGACGGGAAGCCCGGTAGCGCAGCGATAAATAGATCGGTTTTTTATAAGCAAGAACGAGAGGGGAGCGTGCACGAGATGCTGGCGAAACGTATTATTCCATGTCTGGACGTGAAGGACGGACGGGTTGTCAAAGGAGTCAACTTCGTGAACCTGCGCGATGCGGGGGATCCGGTTGAGCTTGCGTCCACTTACGATCAGGAGGGCGCCGACGAGCTGGTTTTCCTCGATATTTCGGCTTCGGTCGAAGGCCGTGCCACAATGATTGAGGTCGTAAAGCGGACGGCCGGAGAAATTACGATTCCGTTTACCGTTGGCGGCGGGATCTCCCATGTTGACGATATGAAGCGGATCCTGCGCGCGGGCGCGGACAAAATCGCGATCAACACGGCGGCGGTTCTGAATCCTTCCCTGGTGAGCGACGGTGCCCGCAAGTTCGGCTCGCAATGCATTGTTGTAGCCATTGACGCAAAATACAACGAAGCTTGGGGCGAGTGGGAAGTATTCACGCATGGCGGCCGCAAGGAGACGGGCATTAAAGTGCTGGAGTGGGCGCGCGAAATCGAACGCCTTGGCGCAGGCGAGATTCTGCTGACCAGCATGGATGCGGACGGCACGAAAGACGGATTTGATCTGAAGCTGACCCGCGCGGTATCGGATTCGGTTGGCATTCCGGTCATTGCATCCGGCGGAGCGGGACGGATCGAGCATTTCTCCGATGTGTTCGAGGAAGGCCACGCGGATGCGGGCCTTGCCGCGAC
The DNA here is from genome assembly GCF_037147795.1 of Paenibacillus sp. MMO-177. Lineage (NCBI taxonomy): Bacteria > Bacillati > Bacillota > Bacilli > Caryophanales > Paenibacillaceae > Paenibacillus > Paenibacillus sp. MMO-177. The sequence goes on from NZ_JBBCUR010000019.1 coordinate 15,855, forward strand.
GATTTTCCACTACAAAGAAATGACGATCCGCGAAGTGAAGGATGATCTCAGGCAGAAAGGCGTGGAAGTACGATGACGAAGCAACTGGCAGAGCTTATCAAGTGGAGCGATGACGGACTTGTTCCGGCTATCGTGCAGGACGCGCAGAGCAAGGAAGTGCTGATGCTGGCCTACATGAACAAGGAGTCCCTGAAGCTGTCGGCGGAGTCTGGAGTAACCTGGTTCTGGAGCCGTTCCCGCAACGAGCTGTGGAACAAGGGCGCAACCAGCGGCCATACCCAGCAGATCCGTTCGATGTCGTATGACTGCGATGCGGATACGCTGCTTGTACGCGTCGACCAGAAAGGCCCTGCTTGCCATACGGGTTCATACTCCTGCTTCTTCAACGAGATTGAAGTAGCCGGGGCCGAGAAGGCTGCCGACTCTGCGAAGGCGTCCTCCAATGACCGCTTCGGCATTCTTGGCGAGCTCGAGGGCGTGATCGCACAGCGTTACGCGGAGCGTCCGGAAGGTGCTTACACGACGTATTTGTTCGAGAAGGGTCTCGATAAAATTTTGAAAAAAGTCGGGGAAGAAGCAACCGAAGCGATTATCGCAGCCAAAAACGGCGATAACGACGAGCTTCGCTCCGAAGCAAGCGACCTCTTGTTCCATCTGCTTGTGCTGCTGCGGGAACGCGGCCTGCCGCTTGACGATGTGATGGCGGAACTGCAAAGCCGCCATGGCAAACCTGCGACAAACAATGCGATGAGAAGAGAACAAGCGGGCAAATAATTTTTAAAGAGAAAGGCCGGTATGCCATGTTTATCGATTATCATACCCATCACGCCCGCTGCGGACATGCTGTCGGCTCGCTGGAGGAATACGTACAGAAGGGGATAGAGATCGGTCTTGCGCAGATCGGTCTTTCTGACCATATGCCGCTGCTCCATGTGGACCCGGCGACGTATTACCCGGAAATGGCGATGCCGATGGAGGAGCTGCCGCGGTACGTGGAAGAGTGTCTGGCCCTGAAGGAGAAGTATAAAGCTCGGATTGACATCCGCGTCGGCCTTGAAGGCGACTATATCGAAGGCCAGGAAGAAAAAATTGAAACGATCATTAACGCCTATCCGTTTGATTATGTGATTGGGTCGGTGCATTTCTTGGGGGAATGGGATATTACCGATTTCCGTCAGACCCACGGCTGGGAAGGCAAAAACCGGATGAAGGTGTACGAGCAGTATTACGATGCGGTGGCGAAAGCGGCGGCAACGGGCTTTTACGACTACATTGGACATATCGATGTCATCAAACGTTTCGGCTTTAAGCCCGAGGGAGACGTCACGCATCTGGAGAATGCCGCGCTTGAAGCGGTGAAGCGTCACGGCATGGCGATCGAGCTTAACGCATCGGGCCTTCGGATGCCGGTAGAAGAGATGTTTCCGAGCCGCAGAATGCTTGAATACGCCAAACAATTGAGCATTCCAATCACGATTGGGTCGGATGCGCATCAGCCAGAAAGACTGGGACAATATTTAGATCAAGCGCGTGCGGTGTTGAAAGATGTCGGTTTTTCTCAGCTGGCGACCTTTGAACGGCGAAAATTGGCATTAGTCGATTTTTGAATTATGGTAAATTAGATGTATAATGATATGGAACAAGCATGGCGCGGTATGAAAGCGTCCTGCAATTGACGAAGGCTTTGCCTTATGGCGAACTTTAGGACTTCATGTCAAATTATTTGGTTTAAAACGCTCAGGAGGGTATCATGTTTAGCGACAAGTTGCGTATTTTTTCGGGTTCGTCCAATCCCGCATTGGCTCAAAAGATCGCCGGTGATCTGGGATTGACACTCGGCGCCATCAAAATGTCCCGTTTCAAGAGCGGGGAGATCTACGTTCACTACGAAGAGACGATTCGTAACTGCGACGTATTCCTCGTTCAATCGTTCTCGCATCCGATCAACGAGCATTTTGTCGAATTGCTCGTCATGATTGACGCAGCGAAGAGGGCATCCGCGAAGACGATCAACATCATCATGCCGTACTACGGCTATGCGCGCCAAGAGCGCAAAGCAGCACCGCGGGAGCCGATCTCCGCGAAAATGGTGGCAGACGTTCTTACTACGGTTGGTGCAAACCGTGTCATTACGATTGACCTGCACGCGCCGGCTATCCAAGGCTTCTTCAATATTCCGGTAGACCACATGACAGCACTTGATCTGCTCAGCGATTACCTGAAGTCGAAGAACATCGAAAACCCGGTAGTCGTATCTCCGGACGCTGGCCGTGCATCCACGGCTGAAAAGCTTGCGAATAACCTGGACACATCGTTTGCTATTATGATCAAGAAGCGCCCAGCGCATAATGAGTCCTCGATTACTCACGTAATCGGCGACGTAGAGGGTCAAACCGCTATCATTATCGAAGACTTGATCGATACGGGCAGCACGATTGTCAACGTTGTGGAAAGCTTGAAGGAGCGCGGAGCCAAAGAAGTCTATGTATGCGCAACTCACCCGCTGTTCTCGGGCAATGCCATTGAGCGTTTGAATCATCCTCATATCAAAGAAATTATCGTGACGGATTCGATCTCTCTGCCAGAGAATCGTCCGGATAAATTCACGGTATTGTCCGTTGCTCCGCTGCTTGCGGAAGCAACCCGCATTATCATTGAAGGCGGATCGATCAGCACCCTCTTCAAGACAAACGGCGGCGTTTAATCGAATACGGCAATGACAAGAAAATCGCGGGCGTTTTTCCTTACGTTCGCGATTTTCCCACATATTCTTTCGTGTTAGGATAGGCATTGCTATGGTATAATCGTAGAAAATCAAATTCCGGGAGGTGCCTTGCCAGGTGAAAGAGAAGAAACGTGAAGCCTTAGAACAGACAGCCAAGATCATACCGATACAATGGGACGCCACGTTCTTTTTCGAGCGGGCCGTGCGCTCGTTGGATCGTTACCACTATGACAAGGCACTCAAATATTTCCGGCGTGCCGTGGAGTATGAACCGGAAAATCCGGTCAACCATTGCAACATGGCAGGCATCATGTCGGAGATGGGCAATTATGAAGAATCCAATCGGATTTTGAAATGGATTGTCGATGAGCTGGATCCGACCATGACGGAATGTCACTTCTACATGGCCAACAACTATGCCAACATGGAGATGTACGAAGCAGCGGAAGGCGCTCTTATTCATTATTTGGAGGAAGACGCGGACGGACAATACCTCGACGAAGCCGAGGAGATGATGGAGCTTCTCCAGTATGAGCTGGAGCGCCCTGCACCGCTGACGAATATAAAAGCACGCGAAGGCATGGTCGAGCATGACCAGGCCCGCAGGCTTCTGGAAGAAGGCAAGTTTACGGAAGCGGTCCGTATCTTGGAGAAAATCATTGAGGAGCAGCCGGAGTTTCTGGCAGCCCGCAATAATTTGGCTCTTGCCTATTATTATATGGGTATGTTCGACAAAGCGATGGCTACGATCCGGGAAGCGCTGGAGCTTGAGCCGGGGAATTTGCATGCCCTTTGCAACCTGGGGATCTTCTATCAGCATGCGGGCGATAAAGCTAGTCTTGCTCCTCTGCTCGATTTGCTGCGCAAAACGGCGCCGTTCCATCAGGAGCATGTCTTCAAGCTGGCTACAACGATGGGCATCCTGGGCGAGCATGAAGCGGCGTATCGCCACTTTACCCGCCTTCTGAAGGACGCGGAGCTCAATTTGGATCCTTGCCTGTATCATTATGCAGCCGTAGCCGCATGCCACATCGGACGGTATGTGGAAGCGGAACGCCTGTGGAAGCAGGCTGCGAAGCTGGATCCGGAATCGGATATTCCGCGTTATTACATGGAACAGCTGGCTCTCATCAAATCGGGCGACCAGAACGCATCGGTAAGCTATCATTATCATTTGCCCTTCGAGGAACAGTTCAAACTGTGGGAAAATTCCTCGGATGGACTTCCAGAGCATTTGAAGCGCGACCCGCTCGTGCGCTCCTCGTTCTTCTGGGCGCTTCGTCACGGCGACCAGAATACGAAGCTGCAGGTTATTCAAGCGCTTGGCATGATTGCCGATAACGAAGTCAAGGACGTCCTTCGCGCTTTCCTGCTGGAGGCGGACGAAGATGATTATTTGAAGCGAATTGCCGTATTCGTGCTCCGTACAATCGGCGTACAGGAGCCGCTTCATGCCGTACTTGAAGGCAAAGCGACGGTTATTGAGCCAAACCGGGTCCCCTCCCGTCTTCCGGTATGGGAAGACAAGTGGCAGGAGGTCGTGGAAGCGGCAATGTCCCGCGTGAACAAACGCTTTGACCTTGTGCAGCAGTACGACTTGATGACGCTGTGGGTAGAGTTCCTGTCGAGGCTTTACCCGGAAGTGCCAAAGCTGACCAAGCCGGAAGGCTGGGCGGCGGCGCTGGAATATTTGACGGCCAAGATGCACCGGCGGACAACGTCGTATCCCGAAATCTCGGAGCGTTACGGCGTCTCCATCGCAACCGTAAGCAAGAATGCCAAAAAAATCGACGAGGTATGCGGGATCAAGGAAAAGATGAAATCGATCAGCTCGGTTTTCTCCTTGGACCACCTCGAATAGGGCATTTCGCCCATTACCAACGCACTTAGGATAAGGTTCCCTAAGTGCGTTTTGTTTTTCCCGGGCAAACTTATATATAATAAGGATATATTGCAGCGTTCTTATCTTTCCCCTCTCCAACCACCTGTGGTTGGACGACTTAAAAACCTGCGATGTTGCTGGTATTAGTTTGGTTGTCTGAGCAAGCGTAAGCGGAGCGGAAATAACGTACTGGAGAAACGGAGTGTTCGCCTTTGTCCATTAGTTTCAACCTTTAGAGGGTTGATCAAATCAAGAAACTAAGGGACAACAGCGATCGGAAGGACGTTATTTTCGCGCAGCGACATCGGCGGCCGGTACCGAAGTAATCCAACAACCATCGCCACTTTTAGGAGGACAACCATGTACAAATCCATTATTATAGGCACCGGCCCAGCCGGTCTCACGGCAGCGATTTATTTGGCGCGCGCGAACATGAAGCCTCTTGTTATTGAAGGACCGGAGCCGGGCGGCCAGCTGACGACCACGACGGAGGTCGAGAACTTCCCGGGCTTCCCGGAAGGGATTATGGGCCCTGATCTGATGGCGAATATGCGTAAGCAGGCGGAACGTTTTGGCGCCGAGTTTACGACCGGTTGGGTGAACAGCGTCGATATGTCCGAGCGTCCGTTCAAGCTTCAGGTAGAAGGCAAAGGCGAATTTGTCGGCGAGACGATCATCATCTCTACCGGCGCATCGGCTAGATGGCTTGGCATTCCTGGCGAGAAGGATAATATCGGCCGCGGCGTGAGCACATGCGCAACCTGTGACGGCTTCTTCTTCCGCAATAAAAAGATTGTGGTTATAGGGGGCGGCGATTCCGCCATGGAGGAAGCGAGCTTCCTTACCCGCTTTGCAACCAATGTTGAACTCGTAAACCGTCGTGATGAGCTCCGCGCGTCAAAAATCATGCAGGACCGCGCACGCGAGAACGAGAAAATCAGCTGGAGCCTGAACCGTACGCCGCTTGAGGTAGAAGCGAACGGCATGGGCGTTACCGGCCTTAAAGTCCGCAACAATGCGACGGGCCAGGACGAAACGATTCAAACGGACGGCGTCTTTATCGCCATTGGCCATACGCCTAACACGAAGTTTCTGAACGGCCAGATCGACACCGACGAGCATGGCTACATTAAAGTGAAGCCAGGCAGCTCGGAGACGAACGTGCCGGGCGTATTCGCCTGCGGAGACGTACAGGACAGCAAATACCGCCAAGCGATTACGGCGGCGGGCAGCGGCTGCATGGCGGCGCTTGATTGCGAACGGTTCCTCGAGAACATCGGCTCGCATTAATACGCGAGATAACAGTTGGCCCTTTCCTCTCCCGGAGAGGGCTTTTTCCTGCCAGCTTCTTATAGCTCAAGGGAAACACTGGGGCGGCGATTATCTTGACCGGAGTAGGGCATTGGCTTATAGTTGGTTAAAGAGTAGATAACATATTAATGAGGTGGACTAGTAATGTCTGAGAAGATTTACGTTGGAGTCGATGTCGGCGGCACCGCTATTAAAGTTGGGATTTGTAACGTGGAGGGAGAATTGCTCCACACTTACGAAGGGCCGACGGAAACGAGTAAAGGTACGGACACCATCCTTCATAATATTGCGCAGTATGCGCGGAACATCGTGACCGAATCGCCGTTTGAATGGGAGCAAGTCGAAGGCGTTGGCGTAGGGATCGCCGGCTTCCTTGATATCCCGAACGGTATTGTGAAATTTTCGGGCAACTTGAAGATTGAGAATGTTCACTTGAAGGAATATCTCGAAAAGGAGCTTCAAGTTAAAGTCCTCGTTAATAATGACGCAAACGTTGCCGCGCTTGGCGAAGCATGGGCCGGAGCGGGCAAAGGCATCGATAACTGCGTCTGCTATACATTGGGTACCGGCGTGGGCGGCGGTATTATTATCGGCGGCAAAATCGTAGAGGGCTTCGCGGGCATGGCCGGCGAGCTGGGCCACATCGCCATTGTTCCTGATCTGGAAGCGATTCAATGCGGCTGCGGCAAAATGGGCTGCCTCGAATCGGTATCGTCCGCTACGGGCATTATCCGCATGGCGAAGGACGCCGTTGAGCGCGGTGACCGCACCGTCTTGTCGACAGTAGAAGATATTATGGCGAAAGATGTTATCGACGCTGCGAAAGCAGGCGACGAGGTCGCTTCGCGCATCGTTAGCCGCGCCGCTTACTATCTTGGCAAATCGATGGCTCTGATGGCTGTCGTACTGAATCCGGAATGCTTTATTATCGGCGGAGGCGTGTCGAAAGCAGGCGACTTCCTATTCGACCAAATTCGCGAAGTATTCGAGAAGTATACCCAGAAGGAAGCACAGGAAGGCGTGAAGATCGTTGCAGCAACGCTTGGCAATAACGCGGGTGTGGTAGGCGCGGCGGGTCTTATCTTGCGTTCCTAATGAGCATAAACAGCGTTACGATGGGGAAAGAGGGGACAGCTATGGAAACGGGAGCAATGTCAAAGCTTGTTATCATTACAGGGATGTCCGGCGCAGGCAAGACGATTGCCGTACAGAGCCTTGAGGATTTGGGCTTTTTCTGCGTTGATAATTTACCGCCGGTGCTTATCCCTAAATTCGCGGAGCTGATTGAGCAGTCGAACGGCAAAATCGGCAAAGTAGCCCTTGTGATTGACCTTAGGGGCCGTGAATTTTTTACCGCCTTATCGGAATCCTTAAGCTTTATCAAAGAGCATTTCACAATCAGCTGCGAAATTTTGTTCCTTGACGCAACGGACGAGGTGCTCGTCCAGCGCTATAAGGAAAGCCGCCGTCGCCATCCGCTTGCTCCGGAAGGCATGCCGCTTGAAGGCATCCGCAACGAGCGAAGAATGCTGGAGGATTTGAAGGGCTCGGCTTCGCAGGTTATTGATACAAGCAATATCAAGCCGGCACAACTCAAGGAGCGTATTATTTCCCGGTTTACGAACTTGGAGAACAACAGCCTTTCGGTGAATGTGACCTCCTTCGGGTTCAAATACGGCATTCCGATCGATGCCGATTTGATTTACGACGTGCGCTTTTTGCCTAATCCGCATTATGTGGATCATTTGCGCCCGAACACCGGACAAAATCCGGAAGTCTACGATTATGTGATGAAATGGCCGGAGACGCAAGCCTTCCTGACCAAGCTGCTCGATATGCTTCAGTTTCTTCTCCCTCTTTACCATAAAGAAGGCAAGAGTCAGGTTGTTATCGGCATCGGGTGTACGGGCGGCAAACACCGCTCGGTTGCGATTGCAGAATATTTGGGTCGCATGCTCGGCAGCAGCGATACGGAACGGGTACGCGTCAGCCACCGCGATGCTGACCGTGATAAGCATTGACGGGGTGATTGGATGCAGAATAGGCATAAAGTTATAAGGCGGCCTAAGATCGTTGTAGTAGGCGGCGGAACCGGCTTGTCGGTGATGCTGCGGGGGCTTAAGGAGAAGCCCCTTGATATTACAGCAATCGTAACGGTCGCCGATGACGGGGGCAGCTCGGGAGTACTGCGCAATGAACTGCAGATCCCGCCTCCGGGCGACATCCGCAACGTTATTATGGCGCTTGCGGATGCGGAGCCGCTATTGACGGAAGTGCTTCAATACCGTTTCTCGAGCGGCACCGGATTAGCTGGGCATAGTCTGGGTAATCTGATGTTAGCTGCGATGACGGATATTGCCGGCGATTTCGTTACGGGCGTCCGCGAGCTCAGCAAGGTATTGGCCGTGCGGGGACGCGTGCTTCCTGCCGCGGGCCGGGCTATCGTGCTGAAGGCCGAGATGGCTGACGGTACCATTGTTGTCGGGGAATCCATGATTCCGAAAGCGGGCAAGAAGATTAAGCGGGTTTTTGTAGAGCCCGATCACGTAGAGCCCCTTCCGGAGGCTATTGAAGCCATTGAGCAAGCCGATGCGATTCTCATTGGTCCAGGCAGCTTATATACGAGTATTATTCCGAATCTGCTCGTACCTAAGTTAGCGCGGGCCATTGTAGATTCAACGGCTGTTAAACTGTTTGTCTGCAATGTGATGACACAGCCGGGAGAGACCGATGGATATTCGGTCAGCGATCATCTTAAGGCCGTGCAGGACCATATCGGGCATAAACTATTTGACTATGTGCTGGTTAACGACGGTGAAATATCGCCGGAGGTGGCGGAAAAGTATGCGGAAATGGGTTCTACTCAGGTAGACCTGGATATAGACGAAGTAAACCGGTTGGGATATGAAATCATCTCCGACCGCCTCGTGCTGTACCGGACGTTTCTGCGGCATGACGCAGAACGGCTTAGTCATCATATTTATAAATTAGTGGAAAACTGGATGTTAAGAAAGAGGTGAACAAGCGATGTCATTTGCGGCCCAAACGAAGAAAGAGCTGACGATGATTGAGGCGGATACTTGCTGCGAACGTGCTGAATTGTCCGCGCTCATTCGAATGAATGGCTCGGTCAGCGTCTCCAGCCGCAAAGTCGTCCTCGACATCTCAACCGAAAACGCGGCTATTGCCCGCCGGATCTACTCCTTGGTGAAGAAGCATTTTGAAGTGCATACGGAACTGCTCGTCCGCAAAAAAATGCGACTCAAAAAAAATAATGTATATATCGTCAGAATCCCGACGAAGGTACAGGAAATACTAAGTGAGCTGCGAATTGTATCCGAGGGCTTCGTGTTTAACTTGGGCATTGATAAGGAAATCATCAAGAAGCCGTGCTGCAAGCGATCCTATCTGCGCGGAGCATTCCTTGCCGGGGGCTCGGTCAACAACCCGGAGGGTTCTTCCTACCATCTTGAAATTTCATCGATGTACGAAGAGCACTGCTCGGCGCTGGTTGAGCTGGCGAACAAGTTTGAGTTGAACGCAAGATGTATCGAACGTAAGAAGGGCTTTGTGTTCTACATCAAAGAGGGCGAGAAAATTATCGAGCTGCTTAACATTATTGGCGCCCATCAGGCATTGTTCAAATTCGAGGATGTCCGCATTATGCGCGACATGCGGAACTCGGTTAACCGAATCGTGAACTGCGAAACGGCCAACCTGAACAAAACGATCGGCGCGGCGGTCAGGCAAATCGATAATATCAAGCTGCTGCAGAAGGAAATCGGATTAAACAATCTTCCCGATAAGCTTAGAGAGGTTGCCGAAATCAGGCTCCAGCATCCGGATATGAACCTGAAGGAAGTCGGCGAGATGCTGAAGGGCACCGTAAGCAAATCGGGCGTTAACCATCGGCTGCGGAAAATTGATGAACTTGCGGAAAAAATCCGCAACGGCTAAACTTTTATCCTAGTGCATCAGATGGTATAATGATATAATATGAACAAAAAGTCTTATACAAGGTATAACACTGCTTTTTAAAGTTATTAATCATGTCAGGCTGAGCATTGAAGCGAAATTGCCAGACTTATTATAGTATAGGGGGTATGGTTACCATGACAAGGCTACCGGTTGTCGTTCGTCTTAAAACAGGTTTGCACGCTAGACCTGCCGCATTATTCGTTCAAGAAGCGAACAAATTTTCCTCCGAAGTATTTGTTGAGAAAGACGACAAGAAAGTAAACGCAAAATCCATTATGGGTATCATGAGCCTTGCGATCAGCTCGGGCACAGAGATTCATATCAGCGCAGAGGGTTCGGATGCAGAACAGGCTGTAAACGCTTTAGTCGCGCTCGTCAGCAAAGAAGAGCTGGAGAACCAATAAGATTCAATTTAATTCGACAAAAAGGGGGTTGTCCCAAGTCATTTCGGATGACAGAGGGATAGTCCTTTTTTTATTTCAAATAAAGACAAAAAGAAAAGCGGCTGTCCAGGTTATCGCCTGTACAGCCGCTTTTTATATTTAGATACGCTCGATTACTTTGTCAACCAGACCGTATTGACGCGCTTCTTCCGCGCTCATGAAGTAATCGCGGTCGGTATCCTTCTCAATACGCTCGAGAGGTTGTCCCGAACGCTCAGCCAGGATGCCGTTCAGCTTGTCGCGCATTTTGATAATGCGGCGTGCGCGGATTTCGATATCGCTTGCTTGACCTTCAGCGCCGCCAAGCGGTTGATGGATCATCACTTCGCTGTTCGGGAGCGCATAACGTTTGCCTTTGGCGCCGGCCGTGAGCAGGAAAGCGCCCATCGATGCCGCCATGCCGACGCAAATCGTCGAGACATCGGGTTTAATGTATTGCATCGTATCATAGATAGCCATGCCTGCCGTGATGGAACCGCCAGGGCTGTTAATGTAGAGAGAAATATCTTTCTCAGGATCTTCTGCTGCAAGGAACAGCATCTGAGCAATAATGGAGTTGGCTACCACATCGTTTACGCCTGACCCGAGGAAGATGATGCGATCCTTCAGAAGGCGGGAGTAAATGTCGTAAGCGCGTTCTCCGCGATTGCTCTGTTCAATAACCATAGGAACGAAATTCATATCCAACCAAGTCCCCTCCTCAAAATAGCAAAGATGGTATTACTGATTCCCATTCTAGCTGATGATCAAACAAAAGTCAAAGATAGTCAAACTCATTTTTTGTGCCAAACAAAAAAACCGCCCTCATGGAGGACGGTTCACGTTTATGTATAGCGTTAAGGTAAAGTTGAATGGCGCGCCCGCTAGGAATCGAACCTAGATCTCAGGCTCCGGAGGCCTACGTCATATCCATTGGACCACGGGCGCTTAATGCATAATAAAGCAACAGCAAAACTTAGTATACGCGATTCAATTGTAGAAAGCAAGGCAGATGAGAAAAATAAATTTGAGCAAATCGTGAATACAAACGCTTTCATCGGCGATTGCTTACTTGCCATGTGAATTGTTTTTAGCTAAAATAAAGGTGGGACTTAAAGTGAGTATGCGGGACGTTTAACGTCCATCCCCTGAAAGCCCATTACGCCTATTAACGGGTGGAGTGAAGACTAGAGGATGCGTCACATTATTGAGCTGCAGCAGCAGCTTCTCCCAGATTTGCTTGACGTAATGAAGAAGCGTTACTCGATATTGCGCCAAGTGATGTTGTCCGATCTGATCGGCCGGAGGACGCTCGCCAATTCCTTAGGGATGACGGAACGGGTGCTCAGGGCGGAGACGGATTTTCTGAAATCGCAAGGTCTGCTGGAAATTCATGCGGCGGGAATGCGGATCAGCGAAGCGGGCAAGCAATTGCTTGAGCAATTGGAGCCCTTCTACAAGACGTTATTCGGCTTGTCCGATCTGGAAGAGAAGATCAGAAGTCATTTCGGATTATCGCAGGTCATTGTTGTAGCAGGCGATTCCGAGGATTCGGAGCAATCGAAGCGGGAGCTCGGAAGAGCGGCTTGCCAGGTGCTTCGCAAAGTGATGGAGCCTAACGATGTCGTGGCCGTAACCGGCGGAACGACCATCGCTCAAGTCGCCAACCAACTAACTTCGACAACGCCGTTGAAGAACAACTGGTTTGTACCGGCGAGAGGCGGACTTGGAGAAAGTCTCGATTATCAAGCCAATACCATTGCATCGACAATGGCTAAGCGTACAGGCGCCAATTACCGGATGCTCCATGTGCCGGATCATCTGGGCGACGAAGCTTACGCATCCATGATGCAGGAACCGAATATCCGCGATATTGTCGAGGTTGTCCGAAGCGCCCGAATCGTCGTGCACGGGATCGGGGACGCTATGGTGATGGCCCGGCGCAGAAAGCTGAATCCTGAACTGGTGAAGGCGATGGCCGCGGATGGCGCATTGGCTGAAGCTTTTGGTTTTTATTTCAACAAGAACGGCGAAGTCGTTCACAAAATGCAGACCGTAGGATTACGACTCGAAGATATTGTGAAGACTGAAGTTGTTATAGGAGTGGCTGGCGGCCATAGCAAAGGCGAAGCTATAGCAGCCATTATGAAATTTGGGCACAATGATGTGCTTGTCACCGATGAAGCGGCAGCTCTTGAGATGTCCGCCATTATCGAAGAACAGCAGCAATCGTTATCTTAACGATTTGCGGCAGGCTCTGCTGCAGAACGTTTTGAAATATATACCATAGTCATTTAAAAGCTTAGGAGGAATTTAAAATGGTTAAAATTGGTATTAACGGATTTGGTCGTATCGGTCGTAACGTGTTCCGCGCATCGCTGAACAACCCTAATGTTGAGGTAGTAGCGGTAAACGACCTGACTGACACTAAAACACTTGCACACCTGCTGAAATATGACACAACTCATGGCACTCTTGATGCTACAGTTGAAGCAAAAGAAGGCGCAATTATCGTTAACGGCAAAGAAATCAAAGTATTTGCTGAGCGTAACCCTGAGAACCTGGCATGGGGCTCCGTAGGCGCAGAAATCGTTGTTGAATCCACTGGTATCTTCACAGCGAAAGAAAAAGCCGAGCTTCACCTTAAAGGCGGCGCTAAAAAAGTTATCATCTCCGCTCCTGCAACTAACGAAGACATCACAATCGTTATGGGCGTTAACGAAGACAAGTACGATGCTGCATCGCACACTGTAATTTCCAACGCTTCTTGCACAACAAACTGTCTTGCTCCATTCGCAAAAGTATTGAACGACAAATTCGGTATCGTTAAAGGTATGATGACTACAATTCACTCGTACACAAACGACCAATCCGTACTGGACGTTCCGCACAAAGACCTGCGTCGTGCTCGCGCGGCTGCTGAGAACATCATTCCTTCGTCCACAGGCGCTGCAAAAGCGGTATCCCTGGTTCTGCCGGAACTGAAAGGCAAACTGAACGGCATGGCTATGCGCGTTCCTACGCCTAACGTTTCCGTAACTGACCTGGTTGCTGAACTGAAAGTTAACGTTACTGTTGAAGAAGTTAACGCAGCTCTGAAAGAAGCTTCCGAAGGCGCTCTTAAAGGCATTCTGAACTACAACGAACTGCCACTGGTATCCAGCGACTACAACAGCGACCCAGCTTCCTCCACAATCGACGCTCTGTCGACTATGGTAGTAGAAGGCAACATGGTTAAAGTTATCTCCTGGTACGACAACGAGTGGGGCTACTCGAACCGTGTAGTTGACCTCGCTGCATTCGTGGCAAGCAAAGGTCTGTAAGATACACACGCTATTCCACAATTGCATGGAACGCTTTCGTTCCGGAGCTTAATGCTCCGGGATACGCTTAGTCTGCGGCTCCACTTAAGTGGATATTAGGCGAAGGCGTTCCTTCTTGCGAGAAGGAACGCCTTTTTTGCTGCTGTTAAAGGCTTTATCTCATATATGCTTTCAACTTCATAATCAGGGAGGCAACACCATTGAATAAGAAAAGTGTTCGTGACGTAGAAGTAGCAGGCAAACGCGTATTTGTACGCGTCGATTTCAACGTACCACTCGAAGATGGCAAAATTACCGACGACAAGCGTATCCGCGAAACGCTTCCTACGATCAACTATTTGATCGAAAAAGGCGCTAAAGTTATCCTCGCGAGCCACCTTGGCCGTCCAAACGGTGAAGTGGTTGAAGAACTGCGTCACACAGCTTCTGCCGTACGTCTGTCCGAGCTTCTTGGCAAACCGGTTGTAAAAGCTAACGACTCCGTTGGTGAAGAAGTGAAAGCACAAGTTAACGCGCTGAATAACGGCGACGTACTCTTGCTTGAGAACGTTCGTTTCCACGCTGGCGAAGAAAAGAACGATCCGGAACTGGCTAAGCAATTCGCCGAGCTGGCTGACTTGTTCGTAAACGATGCATTTGGTGCTGCTCACCGCGCCCACGCTTCGACAGAAGGCATTGCGCACTACCTGCCTGCCGTATCGGGTCTCTTGATGGAGCGCGAGCTTGATGTTCTCGGCAAAGCGCTGAACAACCCTGAGCGTCCTTTCACGGCGATCGTTGGCGGTTCGAAAGTAAAAGACAAAATCGACGTTATCAACAAAATGATCGAGATCGCTGATAACATCATCATCGGCGGCGGCTTGTCTTACACCTTCTTTAAAGCGCAAGGCCATGAAATCGGCCAATCGCTCGTTGACAACTCCAAGCTTGATCTGGCTCTTGAGTTCATCGAGAAAGCAAAATCGCTCGGCAAAAACTTCCTGATTCCGGTTGATATCGTTATTACTGACGAGTTCAGCAAAGACGCAAACACAAAGATCGTTGACGTTGACGGCATCCCTGCTGACTGGGAAGGCATCGACATCGGTCCTAAAACTCGCGAAATTTACGCTGACGTGATCAAAAACTCCAAGCTGGTTGTTTGGAACGGACCAATGGGCGTATTCGAGATCGAGCCATTCTCCCACGGTACGCGTGCGGTTGCTAACGCTTGCGCGGAAACAGCCGGTTACACGGTAATCGGCGGCGGCGACTCCGCTGCGGCTGCTGAGAAATTCGGCGTAGCTGACAAAATGGATCACATCTCGACTGGCGGCGGCGCTTCCCTGGAGTTCATGGAAGGCAAAGCACTTCCGGGCGTTGTAGCTCTTAACGATAAATAAGATAGAAATCTATAATTTTAGAAACGAGGGAATATACGATGAGCAGAACACCTATCATTGCAGGTAACTGGAAAATGTTCAAAACCGTTTCCGAAGCTGTATCGTTCTTCTCCGAAGTGAAAGGCAAGGCTGAGGTTGCTGGCGTAGAGAGCGTCATTTGCGCTCCTTACACAACTCTTCCGGCGCTTGTTGAAGCGGCAAAAGGCACGTCGATCGCAATCGGCGCGCAAAACCTGCACTTCGAAGACAACGGTGCGTTCACGGGCGAAATCAGCGGCGTTATGCTGAAGGATCTTGGCGTGAAGTACGTGATTATCGGTCACTCCGAGCGTCGTGCTTACTTCGCTGAAACCGACGAGATCGTTAACAAAAAAATGCATGCTGCATTCAAACACGGCATTACGCCAATCGTTTGCGTAGGCGAGAAGCTCGAAGAGCGCGAAGCTAACCAAACGAAGGATGTTTGCAAAGTGCAAACCGAAGCGGCCTTCAAAGGCCTGTCGGCTGCGCAGGCAGCTGAAGTGGTTATCGCTTATGAGCCAATCTGGGCGATCGGCACCGGCAAATCCTCGACTTCCGAAGACGCGCAAGACGTTATCGGTTACATCCGCAGCGTAGTTGCTGATCTGTACGATGCAGCGACAGCTGAAGCGGTTCGTATCCAATACGGCGGCAGCGTAAAACCAAACAACGTTGCAGAATACCTGGGACAAGCGGATATCGACGGCGCTCTTGTGGGCGGCGCATCGCTTGAGCCGGCTTCCTATATCGCACTCGTTGAGGGGGCCAAGTAAGATGGCTCCGAAACCAGTTGCACTGATTATTCTCGACGGCTTTGGCCTTCGCGACGACGTAACCGGCAATGCCGTTGCGCAAGCGAAAAAACCAAACTACGACCGCTACTGGTCGACTTATCCGCACACTACTCTTACTGCTTCCGGCGAAGCAGTAGGTTTGCCGGATGGCCAAATGGGCAACTCCGAGGTTGGTCACCTGAACATCGGCGCAGGCCGAATCGTGTATCAGGATCTGACTCGCATCTCGAAGTCGATCCGCGACGGCGAATTTTTCGATAACGAGACGCTTCTTGGGGCGGTTCGCCACGCGAAAGCGAATGGCAAGAAGCTTCACCTGTACGGCCTGCTGTCCGACGGCGGCGTACACAGCCACATTGCTCACCTGTTTGCCCTGCTGGAACTGGCTAAGAAAGAGGAGCTGGACGAAGTATTCATTCATGCCTTCCTCGACGGCCGCGACGTTGCTCCGGACAGCGCGAAGGGTTACCTGGAACAGCTGCAAGCGAAGATTGAAGAAGTGGGCGTAGGCCAGATCGCTACCGTTCAAGGCCGTTACTACGCAATGGACCGCGACAAGCGTTGGGAGCGTACGGAGAAGTCGTACCGCGCCATGGTTTACGGCGAAGGTCCTAAATACACGGATCCAATCAAGGCTGTAGTTGAATCCTATGAAAAATCCGTTTATGATGAATTCGTTATGCCAACGGTTATCGTAGGCGAGAACGATGAGCCGGTAGGCCTGGTTGAATCGGAAGACTCCATCGTCTTCTTTAACTTCCGTCCCGACCGTGCGATTCAGCTTGGCCAAGTATTCACCAATGAAGATTTCCGCGGCTTCGACCGTGGCGAGAAATGCCCTAAAAACCTGTATTTTGTCTGCCTGACGCTGTTCAGCGAGACAATCGGCGGTTATGTGGCGTACTCCCCTAAGAACCTGGATAACACCCTTGGCGAAGTGCTTGTTCAAAACAACAAGAAACAGCTTCGTATTGCCGAAACCGAGAAGTACCCGCATGTAACGTTCTTCTTCAGCGGCGGCCGCGACGTTGAGCTTCCGGGCGAGACTCGCGTTCTGATCAATTCGCCGAAGGTAGCTACTTACGATCTGCAGCCGGAAATGAGCGCGTACGAAGTCGCGGCAGCAGCGGTAAGAGAGATCGAAGCCGATAAGCATGACGCGATCATCCTTAACTTTGCGAACCCTGACATGGTAGGTCACTCCGGCATGCTGGAGCCGACAATCAAAGCGGTGGAAGCAACGGACGAATGTCTGGGTCAAGTGGTGGAAGCTGTCCTTGCAAAAGGCGGCGTGGCGATCATTACGGCTGACCACGGCAACGCGGACATGGTATTCGACGAAAACGGACGTCCGTTTACGGCGCATACTACGAACCCGGTTCCTTGTATCGTTACGGTGGCTGGCGGAGAGCTACGCGAAGGCGGCATTTTGGCTGACCTGGCTCCAACGGTTCTTGATCTGTTGCAACTGGCTAAACCAGCCGAAATGACAGGTACAACATTGATTCAGAAGTAAGTTTCAAGGTAGAATCAATACAGCTTGTTTTCCATGCTTCAACCCTATAAATAACTTAACTGAAGGAGTGTTACTCAAATGTCTATCATCGTTGACGTTTACGCACGCGAAGTGCTGGATTCCCGCGGGAATCCGACTGTAGAAGTAGAAGTATCCCTGGAATCCGGCGGCAAAGGCCGCGCAATCGTACCATCCGGCGCATCCACTGGCGCTTACGAGGCTGTTGAGCTTCGCGACGGCGACAAAGGCCGTTACCTGGGCAAAGGCGTTGAAAAAGCGGTTGAGAACGTAAACGCGATTATCGCACCAGAAATCATCGGTCTGGACGCTCTTGATCAAGTAGCTATCGACCGCAAAATGATCGAGCTTGACGGTACTCCTAACAAAGCTAAGCTTGGCGCTAACGCAATCCTGGCTGTTTCGATGGCTGTTGCACGCGCTGCGGCTGACGCGCTGAACGTGTCCCTGTACACTTACCTCGGCGGCTTCAACGCAAAAACTCTGCCAGTTCCAATGATGAACATCATCAACGGCGGCGAGCATGCGGACAACAATGTTGACGTACAAGAGTTCATGGTTCTGCCGGTTGGCGCTCCAACATTCAAAGAAGCTCTTCGCATCGGCGCTGAAATCTTCCACAACCTGAAATCGGTTCTGAAAGACAAAGGCCTGAACACTGCGGTAGGCGACGAAGGCGGCTTTGCTCCTAACCTTGGTTCCAACGAAGAAGCAATCACTACAATCATTTCCGCTATCGAGCGTGCTGGTTACAAACCGGGCGTTGACGTATTCCTCGGCATGGACGTAGCTTCCACTGAGTTCTACAAAGACGGCAAATACCACCTCGAAGGCGAAGGCAAATCCTTCACTTCCGCGGAATTCGTTGACCTGCTTGCTTCGTGGGTTGAGAAGTACCCAATCATCACAATCGAAGACGGCTGCTCCGAAGACGACTGGGAAGGTTGGAAATTGCTTACTGACAAACTCGGCGGCAAAGTACAGCTCGTTGGTGACGACCTGTTCGTTACAAACACAGAGCGTCTGTCCGACGGTATCGAAAAAGGCGTTGGTAACTCCATCCTCGTTAAAGTTAACCAAATCGGTTCGCTTACTGAAACATTCGACGCAATCGAAATGGCGAAACGCGCTGGTTACACTGCGGTTATCTCCCACCGTTCCGGCGAAAGCGAAGACAGCACAATCGCTGACATCGCGGTTGCTACAAACGCTGGCCAAATCAAAACAGGCGCTCCGTCCCGTACGGACCGCGTAGCGAAATACAACCAATTGCTTCGCATCGAAGACCAACTGGGTTCGGTTGCTCAATATGCAGGCAAATCGGCATTCTACAACCTGAAAAACTTCAAATAAGTTTTTCGTTAACATTCGTTAACATAAAGAAGGCATCCCGGTGAGGGGATGCCTTTTTTGCTGCCGACACCGGTTCGGACAGTGTTTCTCATATAGTGGAAACAACGCCGAAATTTGAAACTATTGAATTACTTGTCCGCCTATGATAAAATCAATTTATGTGTTTAACGGAGCTCCTATGCTGGAGGTGGATCAAATGGAAATCTTTTGGAAGATTTTGCTCGTTATTTTTGCAATCGGCTTGATCTCAGTTGTATTGCTGCAAAAAGGGAAAAGCGCTGGTTTGTCCGGGGCGATTACTGGCGGTGCTGAGCACTTGTTCGGTAAGCAGAAGGCGCGCGGTTTGGACTTGTTCCTTCAGCGTTTGACAGTAGGGCTGGCAAGCGGATTCTTTATCCTGGCGCTGGTTGTAGCATACGTAGTTAAAGTGTAAATGATTACGATTCGTACTCAGAAACGGAGGGAGACCTCCGTTTTTTTGTTTTTTCAAGGCTTTTACGGATGCTAAGGAATGATTTCGTGTATACTAAACGATATATGATAATCTATCAACCGGTAGCTGGATGGCGGTAGGGAAAGCCTCCGGTGTATGAGGTGACAAGGAAAACTATGATGCAAGAGCAGGAACTGCTTGATTTTATGCGGGAGACGGCCTACAAGCCGATGACTTATCAGGAGCTGGAACAGCATTTCGGCATTAACGATGCGGCGGAGTTTAAAGAATTCCTCAAGCTGCTTAATCAGCTCGAGGAAGAAGGCAAAGTCATTCGGACGCGCAATGAACGCTATGGCGTTCCGGAGCGAATGAACCTGCTGAGAGGGAAAATCCAGGCGCATGCGAAGGGCTTCGCGTTTTTGCTGCCTGACGAGAAGGATCATCCTGATGTTTACATACATGCAAACGATCAGAAGAGCGCGATGAACGGCGATATCGCGCTGGTGCGCATTACTTCGCAAAGCGAAGGCGGAGGCCGGATGGAAGGCGAGGTCGTCCGCATTGTGCAGCGTGCCGTCACGCAGGTAGTGGGCACGTTCGAAAGCCATGAGGCATTTGGTTTTGTTGTTCCGGATGATAAACGGATTAACCGGGATATTTTTATTCCGAAGGGTGAATTCCAAGGTGCGGTAACCGGTCAAAAGGTGGTCGTTAAGATTATTTCGTATCCGGAAGGCCGGTCTGCGGCGCAAGGCGAGATTATCGAAATTCTCGGACATAAGAACGATCCGGGCATCGACATTTTGTCCATTATCCGCAAGCATCAGCTGCCCGAGGGCTTCTCGGATGAAGTGATGGACGAAGCCGAAGCGGCTCCGGACTCCATTACCGAAGAAGAGATTGTGGAACAAGGCCGCCGCGATCTTCGCGGGGAAGTGATTGTGACCATTGACGGTGAAGATGCGAAGGATCTTGATGACGCGGTCCACGTAAAACGGCTCGAGAACGGCAACTATCTGCTTGGCGTGCATATCGCCGATGTCGGTTACTATGTGAAGGAGCGTTCGGCGCTTGATCAGGAAGCATTCCGCCGCGGATGCAGCGTATACTTGGTAGACCGGGTTATTCCGATGCTGCCGCACCGCTTGTCGAACGGGATCTGCTCGCTGAATCCTCAGGTAGACCGCTTGACGCTTTCCTGCGAAATGGAGTTCGACTCCAAGCTTAAGCGCGTTCGCCACGATATTTTTACAAGCGTTATTAAGACGAAGGAGCGCATGACCTATACGAATGTGCGCAAGATCTTAACGGCTACCGAAGAAGAGCCGGAGACGGAGCTGAAGGAACGCTATGCGGACCTGCTCGACATGTTCACGCTGATGGAAGAGCTCGCAATGAAGCTTAGAAAGAAGCGTATGAAGCGTGGCGCAATCGACTTTGATTTTCAGGAGTCGAAGGTTATCGTGGACGAGGAAGGCAAGCCGGTTGATATTATCAAGCGCGAGCGTTCCATTGCGGAAATGATTATCGAGGAGTTCATGCTGGCGGCGAACGAAACGGTGGCCGAGCATTTCCACTGGCTCCGCGTGCCGTTCCTCTACCGGATTCACGAGGATCCGGACCAGGAGAAGCTGCTTCATTTCATGCAATTCGCCTCGAACTTCGGTTATGTCGTGAAGGGCAAGGGCAATTCGGTTCATCCGCGAGCCTTGCAGACGCTTCTTGAGGAGATCCACGGCACGAAGGAAGAGACGGTTATTTCGACCGTGATGCTGCGCTCCATGAAGCAGGCGAAATACGATGCGGAGAGCCTGGGACACTTTGGGCTTGCGGCGGAGTTCTATTCCCACTTCACGTCGCCGATCCGGCGTTATCCGGACCTTGTTATTCACCGGGTTATCCGCGAGGTGCTCGAGAATGGCGGAGCGCTGCCGGAATCGCGTTCGGAGGCGCTTGCTGCCCGGATGCCGGACATTGCCCAGCATTCCTCTGAACGCGAACGGGTTGCCGTTGATGCGGAACGGGATACGGATAAGCTCAAAAAATGCGAATTCATGCTGGATAAAGTCGGCGAAGAATTCGACGGTATTATCAGCAGCGTGACAAGCTTCGGCATGTTTGTCGAATTGGATAATACGGTGGAAGGCCTTATCCGGCTAAGCGGTCTGACGGATGATTACTATCACTTCCACGAGCTTCATATGGTGCTGATCGGCGAGCGTACCTCGAAGGTATACCGCATTGGCGATGAGGTGAAAATCCGCGTGGCGCAGGTGAACATGGACGATTACACCATTGATTTCGAGATGGTGGACATGAAGCCGCGCAGCGACTTCC
Source organism: Paenibacillus sp. MMO-177 (assembly GCF_037147795.1). Classification (NCBI taxonomy): domain Bacteria; kingdom Bacillati; phylum Bacillota; class Bacilli; order Caryophanales; family Paenibacillaceae; genus Paenibacillus; species Paenibacillus sp. MMO-177. Next base: position 37,353 of record NZ_JBBCUR010000019.1, read on the forward strand.
GCGGCGTCGCGGATGCAGGATTTGGCGCGCGCAGCGGAGGAGGCGGCCGCAAGCGCGGAGGTTTCAGCCGCGGCGGGGACACAGGCGCGGTAGTTGGACGCGGCGGGGATAAAGGCGGCCGCGGGAAGGAAGGCCGCGGCGGGGATGGCCGCGGCGAGCGGAATGATCGCGGCCCGGGCAAAGGCGGCCGCGATGGCGCTAAGCGCGCCGAGCATAGCGGCGCGCAAGGAAATGCGAAGCGGAAGCGCGGAGGCGATGACCGCGGAGCGGCGCAAGGCGCGAGCCGCGCGGCCGAAGGCGCGGCGGAGCGCTCGCCTTGGCAAGAGCAGGCGAAGCCGCTCGAGCAAGGGCGGCAAGTGCGCGGGGCAAGGCCGCGCACGGATATGTGGGGGCTGCCGATTAGCGGCAGCCGCGGCAGGGACGCCGATACGGGCGAAGATCCGGATCAAGGCTCGGTCTTTGATGGCGGCCGCGGCAGGCGCGGCGGCCGGGGCAACCGCAGCGGAGGCGGCGGAGGCCAGCGCGGCGACGCAAGATCACCGCAAGGTTCGAATTCTTCGAGCGGAGTGAATAAATCCGGCGAAGAAGGGAAAAACAATAAGAAGAAACGAAAAGGCGGGGGCAATTCCACCGCAGCATTCGTCCGCAAAAAACGTAAATAAATATTTAACATGACAGATGTACTATCGCTTGAAATAACGGCGCTGCCCGATGTGGCGCAAGCTGCGGGGAAGCAGCGCCGTTTTCTATGGATAAGCTGGGAAAATATATTTAAGCTTGTCGCTTGCTTTTTGATTTTGGGTATAGTACACTCAAAACAATTGATGATATGAACCTGAATTCACATATTGAAAAGGGTATCATTGTAGACGTCATGACACCTTATTCAATGTGTGAATTTTTTGTTTCGTAACGAAATAGGCGCATATTAATTTATTTTTTTGGAGGTAAGACACATGCAACAAGGTACAGTTAAATGGTTCAACGCTGAGAAAGGTTTCGGCTTCATCGAAGTTGAAGGCGGCAATGACGTATTCGTACACTTCTCCGCAATCGTTGGCGAAGGCTTCAAGACTCTTGAAGAAGGCCAACGCGTTGAGTTCAACGTTGTTCAAGGCAACCGCGGACCACAAGCTGAGAACGTTGTTAAGCTGTAATAGCTTAATCTAACGAACGGAAACCGCCCTTAACAGGGCGGTTTTTTTATTTTGAAAGCGATGTATTTTCGTGGACGAGATGGCTTGCGAAACGCGCTTAATGTTTGTTACAATGAATTCCTAATAACGCTTCTCTATCGGAATGCGTAAACGAAAATGAGGTGAACCGCCATGGGTGCAAAGAAAAATGACGGCAAACAGCTCGCTCAAAACAAAAAAGCGTCCCATGATTATTTCATTGAGGATACGTATGAAGCGGGAATCGTGCTGATGGGTACGGAGATCAAAGCTCTCCGCATGGGGAAAGCAAATATTAGCGATGCGTTTGCAACGATCCGGAATGGCGAGATGTTTATTCATAACATGCATATCAGTCCTTTTGAACAGGGCAATCGCCATAATCCGACTGATCCGACCCGCGCTCGGAAGCTGCTGCTTCACAAGCAGCAAATTCATAAGCTGCTTGGCCAATCCAAGCAGGAAGGCTATTCGATTGTGCCGCTGAAGATTTATGTCCGCAACGGCTACGCAAAGCTGCTGATTGGGCTTGGTAAAGGCAAGAAGCAATATGATAAGCGCGATACGGCCGCGAAGCGGGATGCGCAACGGGATATCCAGCGTGCGTTGCGCGAGAAGCAGAAAGTCGCAAGATAATTGGCATTTGCTTCACTCGCTGGTTCTGGTTCCAGCTTTCCGCCATCATTGGCATTAAGAATCTGAGCATTAGCGATGAAGTTCGTGTTATACTAAAGTAGCGCTAAGGGATACGAGGCGCCGCTGCAACAAATAGTTAGAGTAGTACTGCTTGTAATGAATAGCGCGAGAAGCGCTACACCTCATTCCGGGCGTTCTTTACAGCTAATCGGTCGAAATACACCGGTTATGCGATATTGGGGGCGTTTATGGATTCGACGGGGATAGTACGAGCATGGGTTGCGGGTAGCAGGGAGTCGTCTGCTTCATCAACGCTAAAGCCAATTAAATGGCAAACAACAACAAACTTACGCTTTCGCAGCTTAATAACCTGTGAGCGTGCTCCTACCTAGCATCGCCCATGTGACTAGACTAGGGGCTAACAAGTAGTGGGATACGCCGCTTCGGTCTCCGCCTGGGGTCGACGGAAGAAGATAATCAGGCTGACCCAACGCGTAGTCGGTTACGGGACGACGCTCGGGTGACATCAATACTGTGACTACACCCGTAGAAGCCTGTGTGGCGTTGTCTTCGGACAGGGGTTCAAATCCCCTCGCCTCCACCATGAAAAACCCGACCGCGTGAGGTCGGGTTTTTGTATTATCCGCAGATTTGATCTGCATTACTCCTCCAAGTCTCCGATATACATAACCACGAATCTCCTATACTTCTTGCTTGTGGTTATTAACTAACGTTAACCTTAGGAGGCAATGGACTATGATCGAAGTTATCAATATGGATGGCCAAAAACTTACCCCGTGTTTGCTTCACCGGGCTTGGAGGGAAGTTAACCGAGCACGTGCCATTTGGATAGACGAGCAGACCATCCAATTGCTATACAACCCATTCTTATTTCGTGCCTATCGAAAAGCCGCACTGAAACGGGATCATTACACATGTTTGTGGTGCGGACGTCCCGGAACGACGGTCGATCATATTATCCCTGCAAGCAAAGGCGGCTCAGACCTCCCCCAAAACTTACTCGCTGCTTGCATGGAGTGCAACACGAAGCGGGGAAGCCGTTCAGCATTCTCCTATTTTAGAGAAAAAGTATTTTCCGCGCCGAAAAGGATGAAGTTAGTTTATCGTATCCTGAAAGCTAGCTATTACCATCAAGTAAACTGATGCAATTGAACATAATCGGACTGCTTATTGTAAAAATTGGAACGAGTGTTTTTACGAGCGCTCACGATTCCTCAGGCAACAGCTTTTCCTGCCGGGCCTTCAGCGCTGCCTGCACACGATCCGTTACGCCCAACTTGGAATAAATGGTTGAGATATAATTTTTGACGGTCCCTTCTGTCAGGAAGAGCTTTCGCGCGATTTCACGGTTATCTTTGCCTTTTGCCAACTCGCCGAGTACGTCAAGCTCTCGCTCTGTTCTAACAAAGTAATCGTCTCAATCTGCTTGGTATATTGCTCCAGGACTTGGAGCTGCTTGTCTTTCTCTTCGAGGAGCGTCTGCATTTTTCGGTGCGTATCGACCATTTTCCAAACCACACAGCCTAAACCGAAGAAGAACAAGCCTTCGATGATGGAGATATTGAAGGAAGTTTGTGTTGAAGCAATCGCTCAAGATTTCATTTGTTATAGGTATAATTTCCATATTTCCTCTGGTTTTGCACAGCCACGGTTCGCCTCCGCCATCAAAAACCACATCCGCATGAGGATGTGGTTTTTGTTGCTGATTTCAAACACAGAAAAGCTCCGTCCCACGTGGATCGGAGCCTTTCGTGTTTGGCTAGACACATGTAAAGGATTGAATAGACTGCAGGCTTAGGCCGGTATACACCCAAAACCTTCCGTTCCACTGAAAACCGGCAATCGATGTGCGTCCTAAGAAAACAGGGAAAAACCAGAATTGATTTCCATTCCTAAGCCAAATGTACGTATTCCTGAACATACAACGAGAAATCGCACCGGGGTCAACAGCAAACGGCTGAACCGCAGGTTGTTGAGGGATGAATCCCGGCGGAGGTGAACTAGGTGCCATTGGCTGCCCCGGCTGTCCTGGCGGTCCTGGAGGTCCCGGTTGTCCAGGGAATCCTGGAGGTCCCGGCTGTCCGGGGAATCCTGGAGGGCCAGGAGGTGGGAAAAATGACATGATCTTGTCACTCCTTATTTGTGGGCTAAAACATTGTATGTAGGAGCGGAGCCAAGGGAATGGGCGTAACCGATATTGTTTTTAATGCGGCAGGCGATATGTCGATCAGGTTTTTGCTTAAGGAATCAATATAATTAGTGGATTATAGGGAATCAAACTACTTTATGGTACAAATTTTGCATTAGGAACGGAGATTGGTAACTTAAGTTGGTATTGGTTTTTGTTAAATTCTTCTATAATAAAGCAAAAGATCTAGGAGTTTTTACGCATGTATGCATCGTTTTCTGTATGCGCGACCGAGGCCTATCAACGAAAGTACATGGATTTTCTTTTAGCGAATTATGAGGATTTACGACTGCCGTATCCTTTCCCCGTTGCTTTCGGTTTTATCGCCAGCCCTATTTTTATGGGACGCGAATGCTTTCTCTGCCTGGACGACGAAGGGGAAGCTATTGGCGCATTCGGCTATATTCACGGTACGGGAGAAGGCAACTATGAAGATCGGCATGTTGTGCAGCTGCAGATAGCTTTTCTGTCCAAACCATATAGACATACGAGATTGTTTCTTCGGGGATTACAAGCGCTTGCCAAACATTTAAACGAGCTTAACGAGATGGTGACCGAGCTGGTTTTTTGGACAGGGATAGATGACTATGCAATAAGGCTGTTCGATAAATTTGCTGAACGGACTAGAGTTGGGGAGTTGGCCGTCGGCTACCGGCTTACTTTGCGTCATTTAAACGCGTATACAGCAAGATTCAAGCGAGACAGTGCCAGCATATTGCCAAAATCCTCGGTATGTTCAAGCTTCAAGGAGGAAATTGCCGTGGGCCGCCTTTTCCCGGTAACTTGCAATCAGGACCGAGAGTATGCGAGATTTGTCCGATATTTTCTCGCGCATAGCGATGAGTTTGATGAACGGTTTTTGTTTTTCGACGCGGTTGCGCATATGACGGTTTCTTTGCGCGAGAGCCGGATGTTGTTATTTGATGACGGGAATGGCAAGCTGCAGGGTTATATCCAATATCGTATGGAGGCAGAAGGCGAGACGGTGTTTATTGAGTCGGCGATTCTATCGCCTGCCTATCGAAGCGGCATTCAATTCTATAAAGGGCTCGCTGAATGGACGAATCGTGTTATGGAGGAGCAAGTTGAAATTCATCGGGTTAGATTCCATGTACGTGCCGATCACGCCTACTTGATTAGATTGTACTCTAAGTTTGCGAGAAAAATTGAAGAAACGGAAAGCCGGGGGAGAGCGGAGCTTATATTCGAAACCGCATTCGACGAGCTTCGGAGCTATTTGAGGGCAGATGATACTAAGTAAAGGAGGTGAGTAACGATGATACCGGTTGGCCAACCTCTAAAGGGAACAACTAAAGGCAGTGGTTTCGGAAAAATCAGCATTCTCGATGCTTTGAAGGCAAACGAGCAAGTGAGAACTTCAGCGGCGGCAGCGAAGTAATCAGAGCTATTCGCACAGGGGTTGTCTCGAAGTCATAATGATATGGCTTAAGGGCAGCCCTGCTTTGTTATTTAAGAAATTGAAAAGTTTTTTTAAAAATATACTTGCCAAATGCTTTTTATCTATGGTATATTCTAATTCCGGCCGAGAGAGACAAGCGGTTCGGACGAAAAGCTGAATATCATCGAGCAAATGGATGAAAAATAAAGCTTGACACTAAAAACGATAACGTGATATGA
>NZ_JBBCUR010000020.1:0-37719 GCF_037147795.1 Paenibacillus sp. MMO-177
TCAGATTCCGCCTCACGGCGGACACCCTTGCTCTTGGCTAACGGTAGGCGTTCGCCAGCCCCCGTTCGGGACTTTCACCCTAGAGATGACGCCCATGCTGGGCGTACACAACAAAGAGGCTGCCAAATGTGGCAGCCTCTTTCAACCAAGTAACAATACTACTCCTTAACCCCGCCAAGCGCTACGCCCGCGATAATGTAGCGGGATAACAGGAAGTAAATAACGAACAGCGGCAGGGCCGTTAACGCCAGGCCCATATAGATCGAGCCAAACTCCGTCTTGTAGATATCGCCCCGGAGCAAGCTAACCATAATCGGCAGCGTATACTTCGATTTGTCCGTAAGCAGGATGAGCGGCATAAACAGGTTGTTCCAGCTTGCCACAAAAGCGAAGATCGCTTGCGTCGCAACCGCCGGCATCATGATCGGAATAATGATCTTGTTGAAGGTTGAGAACTCCCCTGAGCCGTCAATACGCGCTGCTTCAACGATCTCGAGCGACAAGGTTGCGAGCAAGTACTGGCGCATGAAGAACACGATGGCCGGCGCCGCTATCGCAGGCAGAATCAGCGGCAGAAAGCTGTTCGTCCAATGCAGCTGGTACATAAATTGATAGAAGCCAATCGCGCTTGCCTGCGCCGGAATCATCATGACGCACAGGATAAACGTAAAGAACGCTTGGCGCCATTTCCAGTTGTACACAACAAGCCCGTAGGCCGTCAAAGAAGAGAAATAAACGGCGCAGACGGTTGATGTTGCCGAAATAATGAACGAGTTCAGGAACCCTTTTAACGGATCAAAGCTTTTGCTGGTCAGCACGTCCCAGTTAGTCTTGAGATGCGTGGAAGGAATCAGCGACAGGCCGCTTTGAATTTCCGCCGTAGAACGCGTTGCATTCACGAACATCACCCAGAATGGAAGGATGCTAAGCAGCGCAAGGCCAATGCAGACAATATAGATAATGGTCTTGTTGATGCCCCGGGAGACCGTTGCCGTTCTCTCTATTTTCGCCATCCCTCACACCCCCTTTGCCGCTGCTTTTGCAGCTTTCTCTTGCAGCTTTAGCTGCTTTCTAAGCTTTGCCTCGCCGCGGTCGCGCATCAGGTAGAACAGGAGCGCGGACAATACGGCCGCTATGAGGAACATAATCATGCTTGCCGCTGCGGCTTTGTTATACATATAGGCTCCCTTGAACGCTTGCCCGTAGATAAATACCGACGTCGTTAAGGTCGCATTATCCGGACCGCCTGCCGGCGTAATAAACAGCTGCGGGATATCAAACATCTGCAGTCCGCCGATCATGGAGGTAACAAGCGAGTACAGCAGGATTGTTCGAAGACTTGGCAGAGTCACGCGGAAAAAGGTTTGCGTACCCGTCGCCCCGTCAATGGCCGCTGCCTCGAACAGTGCCGGATTAATCCCCATTACGCCTGCAATCAGAATAATCATCGTATTGCCGTACCACATCCAGAACTGAATGAACGAAACAATGCCCCTTGCGGTATTCTTATCCTGCAGGAATTGAATCGGAGCGTCGCTCCACCCCAGTGCGTGGAACAAGCTGTTCACCGGTCCCATCGGATAAGCGAACAAGGTGCTGAAAAGCACGGCGATCGTACTCGCCGTGATAATATTCGGCATGTAGAGCAGAACCTTAAAGGCGCCTTGCCCTTTAATATTGAGGCGTCTGTTGGTGAACCAGGCCGTAAGCAAGAGCGCAAGGCCGATCTGCGGAATAAAGTTTGCGATCCAGAGGACAAAGGTATTCACTAGAGATTGCTTGAACGAAACGTTGTTAAGAATCAGGTCTTTAAAATTCCCAAACGGATTATCCAGAATATGAACCTGCTTCGGAATAACCCCTTTCATATCCGTGAAGCCGATAAAAGCCGTGTAAAGCGTTGGATACAAAGAGAAAATCAGGAACGCGAGTATAAAAGGAATGCTGAAAATATAGCCGTATTTCGAGTAATTGACTCCCTTGCGGCGCATGCTCTCACCCCATCAATTGATATAAAGGGGCGGGATCATGCTCCCGCCCCTTGGCGCCTATTATTCGCTATCCAGACCGAGCTGGTCTTTAACCGTTTGCTTGAAGTCCTTCAGCGCAGCCTCGCGGCTCTTGCTGCCGGAAGCGTAAGCACGAACTTGGTCGCGCCAGATCAGGTTGATCGATTCGTCGTATTGCGTCAGGTTTTTGCCCGTTGCGTTTTTGTTAGCCGGAACAAAAGCATCAAACATGTTTTGTCCGCCGAGCAATGCTACTTCGCCGTTCGACTTCGACATAACGACGGAGGAAGCTACGCTATCCTTCGTGCCTTGCTCGCCTTCCTTCATCGTGCCGTTAGCCCAGTAGTATTGGAGACCCGTCTCGGAAGTATCAAGCGTAACCCAGTTGATGAAGTCCGCTACCGCTTTCTTCTTCGCATCGTCCTTCGTTACGTCTTTGTTGGCGAGCAGCCAAGTGCCGCCCCAGAAGAAGCCGGTTGGCGGTTCGGTAACTGCCCAGTCGCCATTTGTATCTTTGACTTGATCCTTCATAACGTAGTTAATAAGCCATGCCGGACCAAAGAAACCAAATACCGGTTTCGCGCCCTTGCCGGACATATCCGCGTACCAAGCTTCCTGCCAGTCCTGCGTTCCGTTGCTGTAGCCGTTGTCTGTCAGCTTCTTGGAGAAATCAAGGAATTGCTCGCGTTTCGGATCGATATGCAGCTTGCCGTCTACAACCCAGCCTTGATCGGAGCTATTCTCGATTGGATGCCAGATGTCGCCGTCGCCGGATACAATCGCGTAGCCTTTTGCTTTCAGCTTATCCGCTGCCGCAAAGTATTTCTCCCAGCCTGGGCCCACTTCGTTCTTGATTGCTGCCGGATCATCCGTTCCGAATACGTCCTTGGCTATCGAACGGCGATAGATAAAGCCGCCGCCGGTTGCTTGGTAAGCAAGACCTTTCAGCTGGCCGTCCTTCGAGCCGATATCAACGGAGTATTGGGCGATCTCCGCGTCTTTAACCATTTGGTCGGTCAGACCCAGATCCGCATAGTTAGCGGCATAGCTGGATGCATCGCCTTGCGTATATTTCAGTACAAACGCCGCTTCAGCAGCGTAAATGTCCGGAGCGTCTTTGCCGCCGCCGGCCAAAGCCTGGTCAAGCGCAGGCTGATAAGCGCCGTCGGTTGTTGCGATTACCGTTGTTTTAAACTCTACGTTTGCGTCAGGATGCGTTTCGATGTACTTTTTGGTCATGTTCGGAATCTCATCCGTGAAGCTCCAGAGATTGATGGTGACTTTCTTGCCATCGCTTTTTGCTGGTTCCGCTGATGCTGTCTCAGATGCTGTCGGGCTTGGGCTAGTTGAGTTTGAGTTCGAATTCGAGTTTGAATTTGAGTTTCCGCCGCATGCCGCGAGAGCCGTTGTCATCACAAGCAGTGTGGAGATCCCCATTAAAGCACGTTTCATTCGTTTCATACTTTGCCTCCCTTTTAATGATCCTTGTTTTTTTGCGTTTATTATGTAACCGCATACATATTATAGAACCAACATTTGCCAGGCGTAAGGAATCCATTATTGGGAAAAATTCCACTTTTATTGGTTTTTATTCCCAAAGTCATAGGCACCCGGTAACGAAAAAAGGCACCTTTCGCCCTTCGACGATAGGTACCTTGTCTTTGTTGGTTACAGCCACCAAATGAGCGGTATGCAAAACAGCGGCGTCAGGATGCTCGACAGCCCCATGGCAAAGGCGCTGATTCCGCCTTGAATCTCGGAGTCGCGCATTATGCGCGCCGTACCGATGCCGTGTGCCGCGGTGCCCATTGCGGCTCCAATGGCCAGATCATTGCGGAACCTGCACATCTTGAGTATGGCAGGTCCAATCATGCTGCCCAGGAGACCTGTCAGTACGGCAAAAACACCGGCCAGCTCCGGCGTTCCGCCCAGCAAATCCGCAACTTCTATCGCAATAGGCGTCGTAACCGATTTGGGCAGCATGGTGAGCATGACCTGCTTGGAACCGTGAAGAAGACTAACGAGCCCCCATACCGCAAGCAGTCCGCAAATTAATCCGGCGCTGACGCCTGCAACAATGGGCATAAGCTGATCTCTCAGCTTTTGAAAGTTTTTGTAAAAGGGAACCGCTAGCGCAACCGTAGCCGGCCCAAGGAAAAAGGTAATGATCTCTCCTCCCTCACGGTAGGCTTCATAAGGAATACCGCAAAGCAGCAGCAGTAAGATAATACCTCCCGAGGTCACAAACAACGGGTTTAACCATTTAAAGCGGCTATTGAGGAGCTGGGCCCCCACATAAAATAATACCGTGATCGTAATGCCGAATAACGGCTGATGAAACCAGGCTTCATTCATAGGTATGTTCCTTTGCTTTTCCGGTTTGCCATGCCGTAACGCCGGCTGTCACCAGAATGACGATTATTGTGCTGGCAGCTAACGCAACCGCTATGACGAGCCACTCTTCTCCGATCACGCCAAAGAACATCATCGTACCCACGATAACGGGCGCAAAAAAGATCATCATATGCTTCAGAAAAAATTGTGCCGTCTCCTCGATCCAAGCCAGCTTCACCCATCCTGCAAACAGGCTGATGACAAGCAATACCATACCGATGACGTTCCCCGAGATCGGTACGGACAGCAGAGAATGTATCAAGTTGCCCAATAGTGTATACCCCAGCAATATGGAAATTCCTCTCATATATTGGTTCTCCTTTTTCGTATAAGTGCTTGTTAATAGCTTACCAGCAAGGTGCATAACGATAAAGAGCCCGCCGGTAATCGGCGGGCTCTTTATCATTTCTATCTACCGTCGGATAAATCCGAAGATAATGGAACTAGGTCAAATGATAGCTGGAAATTTGATTTTCACTCCATAAATACATAATTACGTTTTTGTTTTTATAATCTAGAATGGTTCCTTTAATTCCAGTTCCGAACTCATACAAAGAATTCAGTGTAACCGAATCCAGGATATATTGACGACTTACTAGATTTATCAAGAGTTTCCCATCCGAAGAGATTTTCGCTGTAGGTAAAGTATCTCCTTCGGGCATTTTAAAATTGGATAGTGTGCGTTTCTTTACCAATCCATTGGGGTTATAATAGCTTAATTCATTTGTAGAAAAATTAATAAATAGATAACCATTTCCAGCAGAGATAGCTAGTCCATTACGATCCATTGATCTTGTCCATATAGACTTCCCCGAAGAGGATAAGCCAATTAATGCTTGCTTCTGCTTAGTCTCGGGAGTACTAGTTGAAAAAACTAATGTGCCATCCGTCAATGAAAAAACAGTATAATCATTAACGTAGCTCCCTTTGGCAAAAGAGTACGTATAGATCTGCTTCAAAGCGGAGTCGTAACCTATGACTTTTTCAGATTCCGTCGTTTTAGTTAGAGCCTTAATGACGATTCTGTCCCTCGTAACGGTTACAAGCTTGCCAGCAAGAATCTTATTGAACTTAGTGTTGCCATTTGAGTCGAATCCCAAGAGTTGTACGGATTCCTTCCCAACGATAGAAGACTTTACAGCTGCAATAACTAAGGTCCCATCATTCAATCGATAGAGTTTTCCATTAAAAGGAATGTCTGAAACCACTTGCTTGCTCCATTTCTCCTTACCTGCAGCGTTGACAGCGAATAACAGTTTCTCAGAAGAAAAATAGGCAAAGACAGTACCATCTGGAGTATAGATAAATGGATCTTTCGTACTTGGCCATCCATATCCAGGTTTTGCAAAAGAAAAGATCCACTTAATTTTTCCGTTAGTCTGATCAACCGCGCGAAGTGTATCAGGGGTCCACACTTTCGTTTGAGAGGCTTTTTCCTCTCCTACATGAAGGTAAACGGTGTTGGTGCCGGGAACCATATAAATATCTTCTTGAATTGGTATATAATCTGCATTTGGTTTCTGTGTCCATACTTCCTTCGGCAGTTTATCGTAACTTTTGGCATCCACACCCCCTATGATCCCCATACTCATTACGAGAACCGCAAATACTGTAGTTAATAATTTCTTATTCATTTTTTCACTCCCATCTTCAATCTAAATCAAAACTTACAATTGGTTCCAATTAAATATTTTATCGGTAAATGCTTGTTATTTATTTACATGTTTTTCCGCGTTGTATTTGTGATGTCTAAGACTGATTCATACATGCTTTTGATCCCAAACTAATTACACTAACTATTAACCCCACTAACCTGTAACGCAAAAAAAGGTACCTATCGTCAAATAACGATAAGCACCTTTATGTTAACTACGTTGCGCACTAGCAAAAGCTATCTCAGCTTAACAGGCAAGCCCGTTCTTGCGGATTCATTAGCTGCCATCGTCACGCGATGCGTCTCCCAAGCATCCTCGTAAGTGGACAGAATCTGGCTTCTGTCGCCTGTTCTGACGGCATGAAGGAACGCTTCATTCTCCCGTACGTACGGATTGTTCGAGGATCTGTACTCGGTCTTCTTATCGACTTCGATATCCACAAGGGCTTCGCCCGTAACCTGCAGTACGCCCGTGTTCGTGTAGATTTGAAGTCCGGCATGGCCCCCAGCCGGAATCGCGCACGTATTGCTGATCGTTGCAACGGCCCCGCTAGCCAGCTTGATCGTTACCGTACCCACATCCGGCACCGTAACTCCCTCTTCTACCTGAGCCATATGTCTGCTGCCATACGCCGCATAGACTTCATTCACTTCGCCAAGCAAATAACGGGTCAGATCCACGATATGCGTGGTTTGCTCCACGAACTGTCCGCCGGAAGTCTCCATCTTGCGCCACCAATATACGCCTGGCATCGAGCCCATCCATTGACCTAAAGCCATCAGCGGAGTACGGTCCGCAAGAAGCTCCTTCGCGTGGTTTGTGCTGTCCATATAACGGAAATGATAACCAACCGATGTAATAAGTCCTTTATCTGCAATCGCCTGACGGATCCGGGACGGTGTCTCCTCGTCTACGCCAATCGGCTTTTCGACGAGAAAAGGAATTCCCCGCTCCGCAAGCGCTAATTCAATCTCGCCATGAGCAAAAGGCGGCGTGCAAATATAAACCGCATCCAGCTTGCGGTCCTCAAGCATCGCTTCAATCGTGTCGTAACCGCGAGCGTCGCTATAAGGCCTTGCTGCCGTTTCCGCCTTTTCGAGGCTTGTCCCGCAAAAAGCGCTGACACTTACCCCTTCCATCGCAGCAAGCTTTTCCGCATGCATCCGTCCAAACCAGCCCGTTCCCGCAATACCAATCCGAAGAGTCACTCTACATTCCCACCTAACGTCGTAGTTTTTAGGCCTTCCCCCTAATGTTTACCTGCGTCCCGGTGGATGTCAAGGAGTTCTTTGCCGCCAAGCGGCAGCTCGACCTTAAACGAGGTTTTCCCTTCGGCACTCGCCGCGGAAATCTGGCCATGATGCAGCTCGACAATGTTCTTGGCGATCGCGAGGCCTAGACCCGAGCCCCCGGTATTCCGGGAACGGGACTGCTCGCCGCGATAGAACCGTTCGAACAATAACGGAATAACCGAAGCCGGCAAAGGCTCGCCGTAATTCACGATCTCAACGACCGCCAGCCCCCTCTCGCTCCATACCGCGATATCGATCTGCCTGCCTTCTTTTCCGTATTGAATGGCGTTAACGACCAGATTCTCGAACACCCTGACCAGCTTGTCTCCGTCCGCATCGACGAGGATCGAATGATCCGGAAGCGCCAACCGGCACTTCACCTCCGCCTGCTCGAATTGCAAGCGGAATTGAGCCGCCAATTGGCCAATCATCTCGACCAGATTGATGGGGGACAGCCGAAGCCCTATTCCGCCGCTTGTCCTCGTATATTCGAATAAATCGTCGATCATCGTCTTCAGACGAGTCGATTTCTCGTACGCGATTTGAACGTAATGCCTCAGCTCCACCTCATCCCGGTAACGGTCTTCTTCGATCAGGCCCAGGTACCCGACAATAGACGTTAACGGCGTGCGCAAATCGTGGGAAACGTTGGTCACAAGCTCGGCCTTTGTCCGTTCCGTGCGCCGCTCCTCCTCGATGGAGAGCTTAAGCTGAGCAGTCATTTTATTAATATTTTCCGCCAATGCCCCAAGCTCGTCCCCGCCTCTCACCGGTAACCGGGATTCGAAATCCCCCCCGGCAATCTGTTCGATTCCTTGCGAGATTCTCATTAAGTAACGGATTGTCGAACGGCTTAAAGCAAAGAAATAGATGAAAAAAAAGACAAGGCTGACGGTAATATACGTCGTTAAAAGTCCAAACCTATCAAAGACCTCCCTCAGCAGAGGGGACAGATAAAACATATCGCTGCTGTAGGCGGCGATCGCGGCCAGATACAGCAGCCCCGTCGTGAAGAACGAGGCAAGCGCGCTTAGCCCGAACAGATACAGCATTTTAAAACGAAGGCTTTTCCACGGTTTACGGCTCAATTTTGTACCCTACTCCCCACACGGTCTGAATCAGCTTGACGCCGCCCAGCTCGCTCTCCAATTTATCCCGAAGCTTGCTTATATGAACCATTACGGTGTTGTTGGATTCGAGGAACTTGTCCTTCCATACCGCTTCGAAGATCGCCTCCGCGCTAAACACCTGCCCGGGATGGCTCGCAAGCAAGTACAAAATATCAAACTCCGTTGACGTCAGGTTAATCCCCCGGTCCTCCACCGTTACGGTATGCGATTTCTTGCTTATTTTCAGGGAATGAAGCTGGATGATGTCCTGATCCTGCGCCGTTTGAAGCTGTGGGTTCAGATAAATCGACCTGCGGAGCAGCGACTTGACCCGTGCAATCAGCTCCAGCGCGTTAAACGGCTTCACCATGTAATCGTCCGCGCCTGTCGTCAGCCCCATGATTTTGTCCATGTCCTCGGCCTTGGCGCTCAGCATCAGGATCGGAATGCCGTACTCCGCGCGTACCGCCCGGACCACCTCGAGGCCGTTCATCTCCGGCATCATAACGTCGAGAATCATCAATTGGACGGATTCCTTGGCGATTAGCTCCATAGCCTCCCGGCCGTTGCCCGCTATAAGCACCTGATAGCCTTCGTTGGTCAGATAGATTTTGATCAGCTCCGCGATTTCGAGATCATCGTCCGCGATCAGAATTTGAATGGTATTCATGAGATCTCCCCGTCTATTTGGTTAATGAATGTGGCTATAGTGTATCAGAAATATTCTCCAGAGCGGACACCTCCAATCACAAATAAGAAATTCTTAAGGTTTCCTTTAGGATGTCTTACGAACCTCTCAAGCCGTGCGCGTTATCTTGGATATAGAGCAACGGACAAGAATAATATCCGGAGGTAGGAATAGATGAAAACAAAGTTATACGTGCTATACGGCGGAAAATCCGTCGAACATGAAGTGTCGTTAAAAACGGCCGTCACCGTCCTTCAATCCATTAACGAAAGCCGCTACGAGGTTTATCCCGTCTACATTACCCGCGAAGGCTTGTGGTGCACGCCGGGTCATCTTGCCAAGGATGAGTTGTCGATTGAACGGCTGATTGCGCAGCCTGCGTTTCCTGATCCTGCCCTTTCTATCGGCGAGATTCTGTCGGGCATTATGGGACTGCCCGGTCCAAAAGTCGTCTTGCCGCTTCTTCATGGTCCCAATGGAGAAGACGGTACGGTACAAGGCCTGCTGGAGCTGTTGAACGTTCCTTATGTAGGGAATGGCGTGCTTGCTGCCGCATTAACCTTGGACAAGGCGATGTCGAAGCAGATGCTGGCCCAAGCCGGCATTAACCAGACGGAATATCGGGTGTACCGCCATGAGGAGTGGACAACGGATCAGGGAGCCGTATTGCGCAGGCTGGAAGATGCCATTGGATATCCGTGTTACGTGAAACCAGCCTCCCTTGGCTCCAGTATCGGGATCAGCCGGTGTACGAACCGCGGAGAGCTCCTAGCCGGGATCCGCGAAGCTTTTTCTTATGATAAAAAGCTTGTTATTGAACGCGAAGTGAGGGGCAGAGAAATTCAAGTCGCCGTTATCGGCAATGAGAGGCCTCTAGCCTCCCTGCCCGGCGAGTTTATCCATGACCATATTTTCTTCGATTACGAATCCAAATACATGGACAAGCGGCTTACCATGCAGATTCCCGCCAAGCTGGCGGACGGCCTGACTCAGCGAATCCGCGAGCTGGCGGTCCGCGCCTATCAAGCTCATGGCTGCGAGGGCCTTGCCCGCGTTGACTTCTTCCTTGATAGAGAAGGCGAATTGTATCTCAACGAGATAAACGCCCTTCCCGGTTTTACGAATTTCAGTATGTACCCGGTCATGTGGGAACGCACGAACGGAACAACCTATTCCGAGCTGATCGAACAATTAATCGGGCACGCCATCGCCCGTCACCAAAATAAACAAACCATTCAATATACGAAATAAGCGAGGTGAGCCCTATGTTAAGAGATACTTGGGCTGAAATTAGTTTGAGCCGTATTCGTGAGAATATGCTGAACATTCGCCGGTCACTGCCCGGTTCGGTGAAGCTGATGGCTGTCGTAAAGGCGAATGGCTACGGGCATGGCGACATCGAGTCAGCCAAGGCCGCGATGAGAGCCGGCGCGGATTATTTGGCGGTTGCCTACCTGGAAGAAGCAATACGGCTGCGCGATGCCGGATTAAAGCTGCCGATTCTCGTATTAACGCCGATCCGGCCTGAGCTTGTGCAATTGGCTCTGAAGCATGACCTCTCCTTAACCGTAACAAGCGCCGCGTGGTTTTCCGAGATGCGTGTCTTTAAGCCGTACGGCTCCCCAGGCAAGATTCGGGTTCATGTGAAAATGGATACGGGGCTTGGGCGAATCGGCATCCGGACGAAGCAAGAATGGGATGAGCTTGTTCCGTGGCTGCAGGCTGAAGATGTTGAGGTGGAAGGTTTTTATACTCATTTTGCGACGGCCGGGCAGGAGGACACCCGCTTTCTGGAGCAGCAGGCTGCCCGATTTCTCGATATGAAGGAATGGGCATGCTCTTCAGGACTTACGATCCGTCATTATCATTGCGCGGGCAGCGTTGCGGCGCTGAGATTTCCTCATCTGGCAATGGATATGGTGCGGATCGGAGCGGCGATGTACGGCTTTTACCCCGCCAAGCTTGCTTGTCCGGTAAAGCTGGAGCCAGCCCTAAGTCTTCATAGTGGTCTGATTCAAGTGAAGAAGCTGGCTAAAGGGGAATATATCGGCTACGACAATTCCTATCAGGCTAAGGAGGAGGAATGGATCGGAACCGTGCCGATCGGTTATGCCGACGGCTGGGCGCAGCGGATGCAAGGCACGGATGTGCTCATTGGCGGCCTTCGCGCCCCCATTGTGGGCAAAATCTGCATGGATCAGCTGATGATCAAGCTTCCCGGACCATGCGCGGAGGGAACTCCGGTTACCTTGATCGGCTCCCAAGGCGGGGAGCGTATTACGTTTGCCGAGCTTGCCGCCCATATCGGCAGCGTCGCGCAGGAAGTATCCACTTCGCTGGGAACAAGAGTTGCGAGAACGTATAAAGATATCGAGGAGGTACGTACAAGATGGGACAAAACAACTTGGCCAAACGACACCAGTCAGGCCGTCATATAACGTTTCACACAACCATTCAAACCGCCAATTCCGGCGTTCACAAAGGACATTTGGTCTTGATTAATCGGGACTATCCAATCCGGCAAATTCCTTCTTCGGACCGTTTGGCGCCAATTCGATCGTTCCCGGCTATCCACACGCTGAAGGATGGCATGAGGTTAGAGCGAACCTGCTTACGCCAGTTGGCTGAGCTTCTTGAGGCCAGCCAAGGGATAGACGATATAATCGCGGTCAGCGGCTATCGAACCAAACAAGACCAGGAGCAGATTTACAGCTCCTCATTAGCCGATAACGGAGCGGACTACACAGCGCGTTATGTCGCATTGCCCGACCGGAGCGAGCATCAGACGGGGCTGGCTATCGACGTCGGCCGGCTCAGCAAGGAGATTGATTTTATCGCACCGGCGTTCCCGGACACGGATGTTTATAAGTCCTTTAAGCAGCTTGCCGCAGGCTTTGGTTTCATTCAGCGTTACAAGGAAGGCAAGGAAGCCCTCACTCAAATCTCGTGCGAACCTTGGCATTTCCGTTACATCGGCTGCCCTCATGCTGAGATCATGGAGCGGAACGATTGGTGCCTGGAGGAATATATCGACGCGATTAGAAGCTATATGTACGGCAACGAACATCTTTTATTCGAGGATGATCATTCATGGGTTGAAATCTATTACGTAGCGGCGGATGCGGGAGCCTCTACGTCAATTCCCCTTATCCCATGCGACCGTTTCAGCTTGTCGGGGAACAACATAGACGGCTTTATCGTGACCGCTTTTAGGGATAAAAGCAGGCGATGCCATGTCTAGAACGGGATACGGCGGGCTCGATTGGCTTAAATTCGCCGCCGCTCTGCTCGTTGTCGCCAATCATACGAGCCCGCTTCTGTCATATAGCGCAACCGGCGATTTTCTTGTAAGCAATCTGCTTACGCGCATTGCCGTTCCCGTCTTTTTTATGACAGCCGGATTCCTATTGTTCCGCAAGCTGACGGGAAATCCGTTAACGGATCGGAAGGCTGTTCAAGGCTACCTGCTGAAAATTGTAAAGCTCTACGCGATTGCCATTGTCCTGTACATTCCGCTGAACTTATATACCGGTTATTTTTCCGATTCCTTAACGGCGTATTCCGTCATCAAGGACATCGTGTTTGACGGAACCTTTTATCACCTATGGTATTTGCCGGCGTTACTAATCGGCCTGTTGATAACTTGCACGATGGTGCGGTTCCTGCCGATGAACGCGGTGCTGGCTTCGGCCGCTCTTTTGTACACCGTCGGGCTGCTTGGAGACAGCTACTATGGCATTATGCACAACAGCTCAGGGCTGACCCCTATCTACGAAGGCATGTTTAAGGTGTTTGATTACACCCGCAACGGGCTGTTCTATGCCCCTATTTATTTGGCGATGGGAGCTTCGGCAGCCAAGCAGCCTTCTCCGGCAAGAAAGCCGACCGCGAACGCGGCTATGTTTGCGGGATCGCTTGGACTCATGTTCGCCGAAGGGATGCTCCTGCACTCGTCGGGAATTCCGCGGCATGACAGCATGTATGTGTTTGCGATTCCCGCTACCTATTTCTTATTCCAATGGTCCATGCAGTGGAAGGTTCCGGCCAGCAAAAGGTTCCGGGAGTGGCGGACTTGGGTGTATATTCTGCATCCCTTGGCCATCGTGCTTGTCCGCGGAGCAGCGAAAGCAGCGCATCTGGAGCGGCTGTTTATCTCGAATAGCCTGCTCCATTTCGCCGCAGTCTGTCTGCTGTCCATTGGGATGTCCGCGTTTAGCGTATGGCTGTTGGCAATTATCCGGAAACTCAAAGCTCCTATCCGGATGTGGATAACAACTCCTGTGGACAAGTGGATAACACTTCGAAAATGAACAGTTGTCCGACAGAAAGCGTTCTTAATATGTGCATAAGTTTGTGAATAACTGTGGGCAACACGTTTGCTGCTTAGGCTTATTTACCTATGCTCGCTTCCAAATCGCTTCCCGGTAGGCTGTTGGCGTCTCCCCCATACGATTTTTAAACGTTCGCGTAAAAGCATACAAAGAAGAATATCCGGTCGTATAAGCGACCTCCGTAATGGAGGCATCCGTCTCCGCAAGAAGCCGCTTGGCGGATTCCATCCGTACCTGCGTGATGAACTCGCTTGGCGGCATTCCAACCTTTTCCGAGAAAGCAACGGAGTAATACGTCCGGTTCATTCCCGCTGCCTTGGCTGCCTGTTGGACCGTGATGCCTTCCGTGGCATGCTGCCGGATATAGGACATGCTTTGCTTGACCCAATCCGTGGCATTCAGGGCATACGCAGGGGGAGCCGTCCGGCATAAGGCTGCGAATAGACGGTACAGCAAGCTTTGCATTTCAAGTGACCGAACATGGGCGCTCTCCGTCTCCCCGCTCCTCATCATATCAAGCAAGCCATTAAGGGCCCGCTCCGCCTCTTGCGTCCATCGGTCCTCCAGAAACGGCCTTTCGTAACTTATGCCGGCGAGCGCCAGCAGTTCTGCTGCTTGTGGACCATCCATCACAATCCAGCTCATCCGGGGCGGCTTTTCCCCTTCAACCGCATAGTACGTATAGGTACGCGCAGGGAACAAGCAGAACAGATCCCCCGCCGACAGCGTTACGCAATTCCCTGCATCCCACTCTACCCGAACGAAGCCTTCCTTTACGATATGCAGGCTGTAGCTCTCAATCCTTTTGGGTCCGGCACCGTAGCCTTGCCTGGTCTCCGTCAGCCCCCCTCTCACGGGCCATATCGAGCATTGCTTATCCAGCTCGCTTATCGCATGAAACAGAAACTCGGCGGTTTCGAAGCCTCCCGAACTATTGCCATTCATCTCAATCCGCCCCCTAACCTGACAAATTGGTAAATCAACCATACATGATGCTATTTTACGACTGCCTCCTATCCATTACAATGATTGGCATGGAGGCGATTTTCTCTTGAAAAAACCAAACATTTTGTTGATTACAAGCGATCAGCAGCACTGGAATACGCTAGGTTATTTCAATAACGAATTAAGCACGCCCAATCTAGACCGGCTTATTCAGTCCGGCACAACCTTTACAAAAGCCTATTGCCCGAATCCGACGTGCACGCCAAGCCGTGCATCTATTATTACCGGCCAATACCCAAGCCAGCATGGCGCTTGGACGCTAGGAACAAAGCTTCTGGAAGACCGGCATTTCGTCGGGGAAGATTTTAATACTGCCGGCTACAAAACCGCGCTTGTTGGCAAAGCGCATTTTCAACCGTTGTCTTCAACGGAGGAATACCCGTCGCTTGAGGCTTACCCGGTCCTGCAGGATTTGGAGAAATGGAAGCAATTCAACGGTCCTTTCTACGGCTTCGAGCATGTCGAGCTTACGCGCAATCATACGAACGAAGCTCATGTAGGCCAGCATTATGCTTTATGGATGGAGGAGAAAGGCTGCGCCAATTGGCGGGATTACTTCCTTCCCCCAACAGGCAGCATGGATCCTTCCGTTACGTACAAGTGGCCGATTCCCGAGAAGTATCATTACAATACGTGGATTGCGGAGCGAACGAACGCGCTTATGGAGCAATACGCCGAAGAAGACAAACCGTTCTTCCTCTGGTCAAGCTTCTTCGACCCGCATCCGGAATATTTGGTGCCGGAGCCTTGGGATACGATGTACGATCCGGATTCCTTGACGATTCCGGATATCGTGCCAGGCGAGCACGACAAAAACCCGCCCCATTTCGGTCTTACGCAAGAGGACAATCCGGACTTCTCTCCTTGGGCGGAAACGGGAAATGGCATTCACGGGTATCGATCGCATCATTACTATGAATACGGCGAACGGAAAAAGCTTACCGACTACGACAAGAAGAAGCTGGTCGCCGTCTATTACGGCATGATCAGCATGATGGACAAATATATCGGCACGATCCTCGATAAGCTCGAAGAGCTTGGCATTGCGGACAACACGGTTGTTGTCTTTACGACGGATCATGGCCATTTCTTCGGCCAGCACGGCCTGCAGGCCAAAGGCGGCTTCCATTACGAGGACCTGATTCGCCTGCCGTTTATCGTGCGTTATCCGGGGCAGGTTCCGGCAGGAGTAACGTCAGGCGCGATCCAATCGCTAGTTGACCTTGCGCCAACGTTCCTGTCGCTTTGCGGCATTCCGATCCCGCATGCGATGACCGGCGTCGATCAAAGCGGGGTATGGAAAGGTAAGGCATCCTCTGCCAGAGATCATGCCATCTGCGAATTCCGTCATGAGCCAACAACCATTCATCAGAAAACGTACGTCGACCAGCGTTACAAAATTACGGTTTATTACAACCAGACCTACGGCGAAATCTTCGATCTGCAGGATGACCCAAGCGAGCTCAACAACTTGTGGGACGATCCGGCGTACGCGGCGCTGAAATCCGAGCTGCTGCTTAAGTACATCTGGGCGGAGCTTGGCAAGGAAGCAATGCCGATGCCGCGCATTTCTGGCGCGTAGGCTGAATTCTGTACAACGAAAAGAAGGAGCAGCTGCCGCTTCAACGGCTTACTGCTCCTTCTTCCTGCAACACGGGGAAACATTTCACTCTCAGACGGCACTTCTATTTATGCAGCCTATCAGACGCGACTCGATATCAGAGGCAATCTTCATCATTTCCTCGTTCTCCGTTAAACCGATTAATGCCGTTGGTTTAGGCATGCCAATCTTGGTAACGGCCTCCTCCACATACACTGCCAGTTTGCATGGCAGAAAGTATCCAAGCAGCGCGTTCTCGGACAGTACCTTCTTGGCTTCAACCGGATTGCATACCTCCAGAATTTGATAAGGCATATCCAGCTCGATCCCTTTCTCCTGCAGCTTCTCCTTCATATCAAGCTTCCAAAGCACGCCAAACTTCTCTTCCATAAGATGCTGGGTTAACGCCTCAACGGCTTGCTCGGGTGTTTTCGTTGTTTCTACTGTATAATGGAACATTTAACGGTTAACTCCTAACTTCAGCTTTTTTTGACAGGCTCTAATGTCATTCCTATTGTGGCAAAAAAATGATGTGCCTAATCAGGTATTCCCATACCTGATTAGGCACATCTGCTTCATCTCTTACTTCTCCCATAGCTCGATGAGCCGGCCATCGGGATCTTCAATCCAAATAAACTGTCCATATTCGCTTCTCTCTTTTTTCCTTGCAAGAGGTACGCCAACCAGTTCAAGATGCTTAATAGTCTCGTCCAGATTATGGACTTGGAAATTTAGCATCACTTGTTGATCTGTCGGGAAATACGGGTCATCCTCGGAAAAGAAAGAAAAGATCGTCTCGTTTCCCGATTGCGATTTTATCATAGTCCCATTCCAGTCTCCTATTTCAAGCTTCAGCACTTCACTGTACCACTTTTTAATGGCATCAAGATTTTTGGTTCTCCAAAATACTCCTCCGAAACCTTTTATCATCGTATCGATCTCCTGTCCTTCATTAGATTTTGGCTATATTCTTTCTTTCATTCATCACTGTCAAACTTTTGGCGAGTGCCTACCCGCCAGCGCCCTGATATCGGTTCACTCCTAGCATCCAGACACGGTAGCCAATCCAGTAGATGAGCGGTCCGACCGCGGGCACGATCCACTTCACCCAGGAGGAGAGAAAGGACGTGTCTTGCGAGAACAGGAACGCCGCGGGATAATAATTGATAAAGGCAAACGGAATGACAAACGTCAGCAAGAGCTGGATGAACGTACCGAATACGGGAAGAGGATACGAGATAAAGTCCTTGAGCTTGAAGAACAGCGTAAACAGGAATCCCGTTCTCACCCAGATAAACGAGGTCGCGCCGATCAGCGACATGAAGCCGGCCTGAATCAACGCGCCACCGATAACGGCCAGCACGAGGTACAGAACGCTTAGCGCTGTCCACTCCAAATCGAGGGAAGTAAGCGACCAGACGAGCACCGAGCCGGAAATGGCGAGATGGGCGATGTAACCCAAGTTGAAGCCTCTGCAAACGAGATACAGATAAGGATTGACCGGCTTGACGAGCAGAGAGTCGAACGTCCCGTTCTTCACATGCCCTTCGAGTTCTCGCATTTGCACGAACGAGAAGGATCCTCCAAGCGCGTAAGTGAACAAGCCGATACTGTATAAAAAAGCAATCTCCGGCCAAGTCCAGCCGGCCATCGAATCAAACCGGCGGATAAACAGCCAGATGACGAGATAATCCGCCGTGTAGCTGATCATCTGGGCCAGGATCGCCAGCAGGAAGTCGGCCCGGTACTCCAGTCGTTCCTTCGTCAGCAGGCGCACCAGCTGTCCGAACAATCGAAATGTCATTTTCGTCCATCCTCCTTATCCGCCTTGAACGACAAGCCGCCGAACGGCTCTTCGCCACAGCCAATTCACGAATACGGCCAACACCGCCGTCCATAACACGCCTTTGCCTAGCAGCATCGCAACTTGTTCCATCGGAAGCGTGCCCAAGTACAGGGCGGCCGGAACATATCCGAGAAACTGGAAGGGCAGCGCCGAAGCGACTGCTTGCCATGAGTCGGGGAAAAACCAAAGCGGCAGAAACGATCCCGAAAACAGCGTCGTCAATCCGCCGAGTATCCACACGAGTGCGAAGTGGTTCATCACCCAGAACGCGATGAGCGAGATGAGGTAACCGAGCAAAAACGAGATCAGCAAAGCAATGCACAGCGACATAAGGAATGCGGCCAGATTGGCGCCGGAGGCTGGAGGCAGCATGCCGAAGCAAAGCCATACGATCAGAAGTGACGGCACGGCGGTAAACAAGAATCGGTAGAAGGCGCCTCCGAGGCCGTCGGCGAATAAACAAACCGGGTAAGACAGCGGCTTGATCAGCTCGGAGGCGATAGCTCCGGATTTCAGGCTGTTGTCGACCTTATCGCTCATGCCGTTGAACAGAAGCCCGTACAGCAGCGTATTCAGAATGCTGTAGGTAATCATTTGGTCGACGGAGATACCCTCCACGCTCTCGTCTCCGATGACGGCCCGCCATATTTCAACCTGAATAAGAATCGTAACGAAATTGCCTAGCAGCCGCAGCCAAACCTCGGAGCGGTAGGATAATTGATTAATGAACGCTTTAATGCCGAACATCCAGTACATCTTCAATGAAACGCCCTCCGTTCATCCGATTTCACGCTCATCCCGGTCTTCTTCCTGCAGCTGTAAATACAGCTTGCGAATGACCGAGTCGATGTCTGCTCCTTCAATAGAGGCGTCCTCCACCGGATACGAAGCGGCGATTTGGCTGATGTACTCGAATACGGCCGATCCTCCTCGTTCGCAGAGGAATGTTTTGCGCACACCTTCGTCATGGATAAGCGTCATTCCAGGGGACTTAACCGGACCCGGATCGAACCGGAAATCGATGATGACGCGCCGCTCATTGCCGAGATTGCTGCGCAGGCTGGCAACGGAGCCGTCATAGACGAGATTGCCTTTGTTCACGACGATCATGCGAGGGCAAATCTCTTCGATGTCTTTCATATCATGGGTCGTCAAAATAATGGAAACCTTCTTCTCACGGTTGACCGTGCGTAGAAATTGCCGGATTTGATCCTTCGCCAATACGTCCAGACCGATCGTAGGCTCGTCGAGAAACAAAATCTTCGGTTCGTGTAGAAGGGAAATGGCGATTTCGACACGCATGCGCTGTCCAAGGCTCAGCTGTCTGACGGGCTTTTGAATGAAGGAAGACAAGGAGAGGAGCTCGGTGCAGAACTCGACATTGTTCCGAAATTGGGTGTCGGAAAGTTTGTATACATATTTATGGAGATCGAATGAGTCCATAACAGGCAAGTCCCACCACAGCTGGCTTCGCTGTCCGAACACGACACCGATATGCTGGGCGATTTGCCTCCGCGACTCATGCGGAACGGTGTCCATAACCTTTACCTCGCCGGAGGTCGGGACTAGAATGCCGCTCATCATTTTGATCATCGTCGACTTGCCGGCACCGTTCGGCCCCAGATAGCCCACCGCTTCGCCTTGCCCGATCGAGAAGGAAATATCGCGCACCGCCGCCTCCTCCGTAAACTGTCTTGTGAACAGACTGCGCATAGATCCGATAAGCCCCGGATACCGTTTGTATTGCCGATACGTCTTTGTCACTTGATTCACTTCGATAATACCCATTCCATCACCCGTCCGTCCTCTATGATTTATTAACCAGAATAGCGCTTTCACAAGAGTGGTAATACCTTCTTAATTAGACATCTTTTCATGGGGATATTTTACATCCCCTGAATCCATCAGCCTAAAAAAAACTTGTTTGTTTGATTCTTGTGATGAAATTCTAATGCCTCTAAATCTTCGCCAGGTAACGTAAAGTAAGTCTTGCCGTCCGCCTTAAGACCAACGGTATGTCGGCAACCCGCCGTTATGACAGGCCACCGTTTTCTATTTATCGCTGCTTGCATTCGTTCCCTCCAATCATCCAAGGATAACCGCCGCAGATAAAAAAATGAGCCTCGAATATCTTCGGGGCTCTGTCTAGTAATTCTCACCGCGATAATAACGGTCAAGCTTATGTTCTAAGTGAGCGAGCTGCGACTTCTTCTCCTCGATATCGTCCAAAAGCTTCTGCTTCTGCTCTTGAATGAGCTTAATTCTTTCAGGAAGAGTTGCCGTTCCGGTTTTTACCATGTCATAGTATTGCTTAATGTCCTCCACGCTCATTCCGGTTTCGCGAAGACATTTGATGAAAACCAGCCAATTCAGCTCGTGCTCGGTATAGAGACGATTATTTTGTTCGTTCCGCGCCGCCGGTTCCAACAGCCCTTTTCTTTCATAGCCTATATTCAATCCGGTCTCCTTCGCTGCATGTCCAATCGTAAACATAGTTGTCCTCGAATAGTGAGGGATACTTTTGAAAAAGACCGCATTTGTAACAGGAGCTAATAAAGGAATCGGATTTGAAATAGCCAAACAGCTGGGCGAAAAAGGCTGGAGGGTGCTCCTCGGCGCCCGTGACGCGAAGCGGGGCCAAGCCGCCGTTTCCGAACTGTCCGCTCAGGGACTGGACGTCGAATGGATTCAAATCGACATGACTGATTTGACGAGCATTGAAACAGCTTCGCAAATAATCAAGACAAAATATCCGGCATTAAAGCTTCTGATTAACAATGCAGGCATGCCAGGCGCTTTTTCCAGCTCCTTTACGGATACGAAAGAAGAAGATCTGCGCAACGCTTTTGAAGTAAATTTCTTCGGTACCTATCGCTTAAACCAACGTTTGTTTCCGCTGATCAAGGATAACGAAGGCACGATCGTCAACGTATCAACCGACATGGCGTCCCTTAACCATATGCAAAACGCCGAATTCACGTTAAACGCCTTCGATTACAATTCGTCTAAAACAGCCAACAATGCCATGACTTTATCGATGGCCTATGAATTAAGAAACAGCGCTGCTCAAGTGTTCGCTGTAACGCCGGGTTTCACGACGACCGATCTGAACGGCAATGCGGAAGGCGGTAAATCAAAGGCAGAAGGCGCTGCCATCATCGTCGGATACGCAACGGACGGTAAGCGACACAACGGTGAATTTCTGAATGAGCATGGCGTTTTCGCGTGGTAATTCGATTCGTTATGCGTAAAAAAGCCAGCAGCCCTTCGGCTGCTGGCTTTTCATTATTCAGAACATCCTTCTAAAACCTTATTCCACCGTAACCGACTTCGCCAGGTTACGCGGTTTATCAACGTCATGGCCAAGTGCCAGCGATGCGTAGTAAGAGATCAGCTGGAGCGGCACAACCGACAGGGCTGGTGCCAGAATCGGCAATGTTTTCGGAATCGCGAACAATTCGTCAACCGATTTGCCAACCTCAGCTTCGCTGCCTGCATTTGCAAGGCCAAAGACATGCGCGCCGCGTGCTTTTACTTCCTTGATGTTGCTCAATGTTTTCTCATACAGCTCTTCTTGCGTCACAAGCGCGATGACCGGAATACCATCCTCGATCAGAGCCAGCGTACCGTGCTTCAGCTCGCCTGCCGCATACGCTTCGGAGTGAATGTACGAGATTTCTTTCAACTTCAGCGAGCCTTCTTGCGCGACTGCGTAGTCAACGCCGCGGCCGATGAAGAACAAGCTCTTATGATGCGAGATCGACTCCGCTACCTGCTTCAGCACTGGAGCCTTTTCGAGGATGCTCTCTACTTGCTCCGGAAGCTCATTCATTGCAGCGATAAGGCCGGCAACGGTTGCTTCGTCTTTTGTACCAAGGATAGTAGCCAGGTGCAGACCAAACAGGTAGAAGGCAATCAACTGCGAAGTATAGGCTTTTGTCGATGCAACCGCAATTTCCGGACCTGCCCAAGTTACGAGCACATCGTCTGCTTCACGGGCAACCGAGCTGCCTACAACGTTAGTGATCGCGAGAACGCGGGCACCGTTGCGTTGTGCTTCACGAAGCGCAGCTAACGTATCCGCTGTTTCGCCCGATTGGCTGACTACGATAACAAGCGTGTCAGGCGTAATAATCGGCGAACGGTAACGGTATTCGGATGCTACATCCGTCTCAACCGGGATGCGCGCGAGCGATTCGATAACCGTTTTGCCAACCATGCCGGCATGATATGCCGTACCGCAAGCAACGATATGCACTTTACGGATCGACTTCACGTAATCCGCCGTCATGGTCAGCTCTTTCAGGTTTACGGACTTGCCATCCTCCGCAATGCGGCCCAGCATGGTGTCGCGGTAAGCCTTCGGCTGCTCGTAAATTTCTTTCAGCATAAAATGATCAAATCCGGCTTTCTCCGCTGTCACAAGATCCCAATCGACATGGTATATTTCCTTGGAAATAAATTCGCCTTCTGTCGTCATGAGTTCGACACTATCACGTGTCAATACAGCCATTTCGCCGTCGTTCAAGATGTATACATTTCGAGTATGCTCCAAAATTGCCGGAATATCCGACCCGATAAAGTTCTCGCCTTCGCCGATGCCGATAACAAGCGGGCTAGCAAAACGAACCGCAACCAGACGTTCTGGTTCGTATTCCGTCAATACGCCAAGCGCAAACGCGCCGCGCATGCGTTTTACGGCACGTTGTACCGCTTCGACAATGTTGCCGTCGTATTCGTCAGCAACGAGATGCGAGATAACCTCTGTGTCCGTCTCCGACACAAAACGATGTCCTTTCGCCATCAGCTCATCTTTCAGGTCCAGGTAGTTTTCGACAATGCCGTTATGCACGACCGAGAACTTCGCCGAATTATCCGTATGAGGATGCGAATTAACGTCCGATGGCTTGCCATGAGTAGCCCAGCGTGTATGTCCGATGCCAACCGACCCGGCGAGCGGCTCATCACGCAGTTTATCCTCCAAGACAGCCAGACGGCCTTTGGATTTCTTGATTTCCAGTCCGTTCGTTGTGAATACCGCAATACCGGCGGAGTCATAACCGCGGTATTCCAGCTTCTTAAGTCCTTCGATCAAAATATCCTGAGAATCACGTTTACCAATATATCCTACAATACCACACATATATAAAGACCTCCGATAATCAATAGTAGTCTCCCCACTATGACTATGGCTGCCAGCCTATATGCGGCACAGGCGTTATTTTCCCTTTTGCCCGTGCCAGCCCCTCAGGCGGCACCATAGACATACGGGAGCATGTTTATAAAAACTCGAAATGAACAAAATGATCAATAGTGCAGCCTGCCGGACGTTTGTGAGATCGGTCGCCCAATCTTTTTGCGTATCGGCTTTCGGTTGGCTTTGCGATAACCGGAAGGTCCCCGCCGAATAATTCGAACACCTTCACCTCGTCAGCTTCCTCGTGTGACCCTCCCCGATCTTATAAATAAGATTGGAAGGCATCATCCCCCTTGAAGCTCTGGCGCTTATAAAACGTTAATTTAACCTCTATCCTCGCTTTCCTGCTTGAATCATACTTCCTATCATATTCACTTTCGACTTGTTTCGCAACCTGAACTTTAGGCGCAGGACGAACAACGCCCTCATTTTCCCTTAACAATATACGCCTTCTCGTCCGAATTGCCCAAGCCTAATCATACATTTGCCCCAACTTTTCAAAAAAATGATTTCCCTTACATTACCTATATATTCATTTGCCTAGCCGCGCATGTAAAAGTCTCCACGGAATTGTGGAGACTTTCGCATTTGTATGCAAAGGCTTTAAGCCCGATAACGTTTAGCCTAATTGCTCTTTCACGACATTTACGATTCGTGCTACATACTCCTCGATCTGGTCCTTATCCGGGCCTTCGGCCATAACGCGGATCAGCGACTCCGTACCGGAAGGACGAACAAGCACGCGGCCGTTATCGCCAAGCTCATTCTCAACCTGCTCAGCGGCGTTAGCGATTGCCTCATTTCCCGCGTACAGGCTCTTGTCCGCAACGCGAACGTTCACCAGCACCTGCGGATATTTGCTCATCAGCGTTTTTAGCCCGCTCAGCTTCTGGCCGGATGCCACGAGAGTATCCACCAGCTGCAGAGCAGTCAGAATACCGTCGCCGGTTGTGTTGTAATCAAGGAAGATCACGTGGCCTGACTGTTCGCCGCCCAAGTTGAAGCCGCCGCGGCGCATTTCTTCCATCACGTAACGGTCGCCGACCGCGGTTTGCGCCGTATTCAGCCCAAGACGCTGCGTTGCTTTGAAGAAACCGATGTTCGCCATAACGGTTGTAACAATCGTATCGTTATGCAGCTTGCCTGCCCGCTTCATCGCATCGCCGCAGATGCACAGGATGTAATCTCCGTCTACTTCTTCGCCTTTGTCGTCAATCGCGATTAGACGGTCGGCATCCCCGTCAAACGACAGTCCTAGGTCCGCGCCATGCGCCAGAACCTGCTCGCGCAAATATTCCGGATGCGTCGAACCAACGCCAGCATTGATGTTGCGGCCGTCCGGCTCAGCGCCCACGGTAATAATCTCCGCTCCAAGCTCGCGGAATACTTTTGGCGCCAGCTCGTAAGCTGAGCCATGCGCGCAGTCGAGAACGATTTTGAGGCCGCCGAAATTGCCTTTAATCGTTGTTTTCAAGTAATCGAGGTAACGGAATTTCGCCTGATCGTCGTTCGTTACGGCACCGATATCGCCGCCGATTGGACGAGGCAGCTCATCCACCTCGGCATCAATCAGACGCTCGATTTCAAGCTCCGTTTCGTCGGACAGCTTGAAGCCGTCGCCGCCAAAGAACTTAATGCCGTTATCCTGAACCGGGTTATGCGAAGCCGAGATCATAACGCCCGCATCCGCTTTAAGCTCGCGCGTGATGTACGCCACCGCAGGTGTCGATACAACGCCAAGGCGAATAACGCTTGCGCCAATCGACAGAAGACCTGCAATAAGAGCAGCCTCCAGCATTGGACCCGAGATCCGCGTATCCAGACCGATAACGACTGTAGGCTTATCCGCCTGTCCCGTTAATACATAACCGCCGCAGCGGCCGATTTTATAAGCAAGCTCCGGAGTCAGCTCCTGATTGGCTACTCCGCGCACTCCGTCCGTACCAAAATATTTCCCCATCGTTTCTCATGCCCCTTTTGTCGTTAAATCTGCTGCTGCAAATGGCCTATTCCATATCCTACTCCATCTGAGGCCGCTTTTGAACTACTATTAATTACCGCTTTTCCCGCTTCCATGTATTTCTTAATGGCTTGCATCCGGATCAGTCCCGGTGTCATTACCTGAAGAAGGATCAGGACTGGAGCCTGTATTCGTGCCCGAGCCATTGCCGGTTCCATTTCCGGTGCCGCTACCGTTTCCTGCTCCCGTATCCGGCGGCGATGGCGTATCCTCCGGTTGTCCGCCGGCTGGAACATCTCCGTTGCCGCTACCGTCCGTGTTGCCCCCGCTAGGGGCGTTTTTGTCCGCAATATCAAGCGTAACCGTAAATTTCTGCGATTCGTCGGCCAAGTCTATAAATCGCGGCAGCTTCACGAGAAGCGGAAATGTGGCTTGACCAATCTTGGCACCGCTCAGATCCGCGATAAGCCGCACGTCATTGGCTTGAATAGCCGCAAGCATATTAGGCGCTCCGCGAACCGTTACCGAGACACGGCCGTCTGCGGGATCCTTAAAGGCAGCCTTCAACCCATCGGGCAAGTCATTCAAGATTACGCTCCGGTCGAGCGTCAGCGTCTGGGAAGGCACAACCTTAACCTCCACATTAATCTCTGACGGCTCGACCATCTTCACGTCGCCAACCGCCGTTACCTTCGCTTTGACCGTACCGGATTCCTTAATCTTCGACAAATCAACCGTCACGCCGCCGCTATAAGTATCCATGGAATCCAGCAGCTTCTGATCCCCGTATACGGCGACTTTATCTATATCCGCTTTTACCGAGCTGACGCTTAATCCATCCGGCAGACTTCCCGTGAAGCCAAGCTGCAAAGGCATCGTCTTAAGCGGCGGAGTCACCGGCACTTCCACTTCAACGGTCGAAGGCTTTACGATCGCATGCTCCATCGCTTCGCCTTCGGTATCGTAGACGACAACCTGCGCTTTTTTATTCGTAACGGTCTTCTCCGCGCCTTCAATATCAACGGTTGTTCGTACTGCCCCAACAAGAGCCATCTCGTCCTTCGGTAGCGTCACGTTCACGATCGTTCCCGATTTTACCGTTGGCGTACCGGTGATATAACCGTTCGCAGGCGTCCCTTCCGTTGCGACCCCAAGGTCGAACGTCTTCGTCTCGATTTCTACAATATCCACTGTAGCGGAACGCGGCGACATTTCAATCAGACTAATGCCCTTGGGCAAATCATAGGTCAGCGGCACCACATGCTCGCCCGGAGTCACATGGCTTAAATCCAGATGCACCGCATAACCATCGTCCTTCATCGTCAACAGATTAGCTTTGCGTCCTTCTACGACCAGCCGGACAACGGTAGGTTCTACATTTACGAGTGCATATTTCGTTTCATTCAGTCCGGTCGGAATAACCGAGGCGGCCTCAATGACTTTTGTATCCATAGTGGAAGTCACGGTGGCCGGGGTCGATTCCGGATCAAAATGAACCATTGCCCACAGAAGCAGCGCAATCGCTACAGAAAGAATCTTAAGTATCGTCGGATGACTTAACCACTTATCCATCGCGGCCTCCTTTCCGCTTCCAGAACGAGAATGAGAACGAGGAAACGGTTGCCCGCTCCTTGCCGCTCGTCTGTTTCGGCGTCAGCTCCTCGAACAGCTTGGAAATAAGCGATTCTTCCTTAATATCGCGGACAATCATTCCGTTAATCGCAAGGGAGACTTGTCCCGTCTCTTCCGACACGATAACCGCGATGGCGTCACTCACCTCGCTTACTCCGATAGCTGCGCGATGGCGCGTTCCCAGCTCTTTGCTGATAAACGGATTTTCCGAGAGCGGCAAATAACAGCCTGCGGCCATAATTTGATTGCCCCGAATAATTACCGCCCCGTCGTGCAGCGGTGTATTTGGCGTGAAAATATTAATGAGCAGCTCTGACGTAATCCGCGACTCCATCTGGATCCCGGATTCAATCAGCTCGCTGACTCCCGTATTTCGTTCAAACACGATTAATGCTCCGATGCTCCGCTGGGCCATATGCTGAACGGCTCTCATAACGCTATCGACCTGTTCGGCTATAATATCCCGCTCCAGCGTAGACGTGCGGGCAAACAGCTTGCCGCGCCCCAATTGCTCCAGCGCACGCCGAAGCTCCGGCTGGAAAATAATGAATACCGCCAAGACGCCAAAGGTAAACATCTGGTTCATCAGCCATTTCAGCGTATACAAATTAAACCAGGTACTTATCGCCCAGGTGCCAACCAGGACCAAAATCCCCTTCAGAAGCTGGACAGCTCTTGTGCCTCTTACCAGCAAAATCAATTTATAGATAATATAACTGACGATGCCGATATCAATGATGTCCTTTATCCAGCCATTCCAAGTCAAATCATTGAAGTAATTCATAGATCAACCCCCAAACTGCCGACGACAACTCATCATTTAAGTAAGTATAAGATTTCTCTATCTTCCGCCTATATTTCACCCGCGAAACGTATTGCGCTCCATCATACGTTTTTTGGACTCAACTTTATTCTTTTCTAGAATTGCACTTGAAAACCCTTTTTTTCATAAAAAAAATAACCGCCTCTCTGCAAGAGAGGCAGTTCGTCCTAAGAAGCCAATCCGCTGAACGTTTGCGTCACTTTATACCAGAACCAGTCTAGCGCCTGATCAATGGTCCGGCTTTGTCCTGCAATGTATCCCGTTGATGCAAGATTGAGGCGGCCGTCGATAACCGTTACGTTGCCTTCCACTTCGCCTTTTACATCAGCCGTTCCATTCTCGACTACCAGATTGCCCTTCACATGGGCACCTTCCGGAACCGTAACCGTGTTTCCGTTAATGACAACCTGCTGCAGATCTTCTCCGGATACAATCAGCTTGGAATCCTGTTGCCATATTGAAGTGAAGCTGCCGAGCATCACAAGCACGAACAACGCGGCAGCCGTAAGGCCCGGATATTTGTAAATGAACCGGAGCACGCCGCGACGCTCTTTTGTTTTTGCCGGTTTTGGCAGCTGCGCCATAATACGGTTAGTCAAAGCTGATTTATCATAATCGGGAATGGAAACGGTATGCTCCAGCGTACCCAGCATCATCGCTTCCGTTTTCTCCAGCTGTTCAAAGCGGGCCAGGCAAGCGGGACATGAGTGCAAATGATTTTTTAGTTCTCGCGCATCCTCACGCGGCAGATCGCCGTCCAAATAATCATGCATCCATACAACCGCGACGTTGCAATTCATAGCAGCCAGTCCTTTCTTTCGTTTGCTTGCGCATAAGCTCTTCACATTTATAGAGTACGTACAGCTTGCATCGGATGTTTCACTTTTTTTAATCTATAGCTTGTGCTCCAGTTTTTTTCGCAAAAAATCCCTGCCGCGGTGGACGCGCGTCTTGATGGTCGTGACCGGCATGTCCAGAACATCGCCGATCTCCTGCAGAGACATCTCCTGAATATAGCGAAGCATCATAATCGTCTTGTATTTCGGAGGAAGCGATTCGATCGATTCGTGAATAATTCGCTGAGTCTCCGACAGGAGAAGCTCGGATTCCGGCGTACGGTCATCGCTCGGGATCATGGAATAGCCATCCAGACCTTCATGATCCGTAGACTCCGCATCGAGCGAATAAGAAGGCTTCCGCTTCCTCAGCCGGTCGATACAAAGATTCGTCGCAATCCGGTAAATCCACGTTGAGAATTTGAGCGACTCGTCGTATCGCTCCAGATTTTTATAGACGCGCAGGAACGTTTCCTGAACGACGTCTTCCGCCTCCTGGCGGTTATATAACATTCGGTAGGCCATATGGAACAGCTTGTCCTGATACAGACCTACAAGCTCAGCAAATGCCCGCTGGTCGCCTTTCAACGCTAATCTGGCGAGACGGGCTTCCAATACATTCACTATTCATCCTCCTACAAAGAATTATCACACGCTTTTTGTGATAATTCTTACTTCGTAAGCATGGTCCAATCACGCGATTGTGATAATTCTTACTTCGTAAGCATGGTCCAATCACGCGATTGTGATAATTCTTACTTCGTAAGCATGGTCCAATCACGCGATTGTGATAATTCTTACTTCGTAAGCACGGTCACGCCGGCTGCCGCTTTAGGCGCGCACCGTATTCAGCCAGCACAATACCGCCTAGAATAAGCAATATGCCCGCTGCACCGATTAACGTTATCGGCTCTCCTAGAATTAGCCATGCGCTTACTACGGCAAAAGGCAGCTCCGTTGCACCAAGCATCGAAGCAAGCCCGCTTCCTACCCGGGGAATACCGGCATTAAAGAAGACGGTCGGCATGACCTGCCCGAGCAGCCCCAGCGCGAATCCCCATCCCAGAAGTCCCCATTGCTGATCAACGCCCTCAAATGCCTTATAGCCGTATAAAATCAGAATTACAATAAAACCGAATGACATCATAAGAGCTGACTTAAAGACAGGATCATAACCAGGAGCCACTCTGCCCGTTAAAAACAAAAACAGGCTGTACGTAAACGCCGAGGCTAGTCCAAATCCCACGCCAACCCAGTCGATATCCGTAAGTTTATTCTGGAGCAGTCCGGCAGCCAGCACCGTTCCCGCCATCGCCATAACGATGGCTGCCCACTGCCATATCGTTGGCCATTTCCGGTTCCGCAAACTTTCTAGCAAAATCGTAATCCACATGAACTGAAAAAGCAAGACAATTGAGAAGGAAGCATCCAGTCTCTCCAGAGTTTGATTATATAATACGGTTGTCATACTCAGGCCAAAAATACCGGTAAACGCTAATGCGGCCCAATGCTTCAAGCTAAATGCCAGCTTGCTCCATGAGCCTGGCCGCAGGAGAATAAGAATCCACAGGAGCACTGCGCCCATTCCGGCCTGATGCACCGTAATTTGCTGAAAGGTATAGTCATCTTTGTACGCTAGCTTAAGCACCGGCGACATAATTCCGTAGCATGCCGCAGCGGTAATGACCATAACGACTCCCGTCCAATAGCCGGATGAAGTTTTCATCGAACAAAAATCCTCCATTCACATCTGATCTATTATATCGGTTCTCCCCCTTCAAAAGCAAAACAAAACGAAGAGGCGCGCAAGCGGCCTCTTCGTTTCCTAACCTTATGAATGGATAATGGCATTACGCACTGCGGCCAAGCAATTGCTTCAGGGTTTCTTGAATCGTGCTGGTTGGAATAGCGAATCCGATGCCTTGCGCTTCCGCATTTACGGCAGTATTAATACCGATAACTTCACCTTTTGCGTTCAACAGCGGTCCGCCGGAGTTGCCCGGGTTGATCGAAGCGTCCGTTTGTAGCAGATGCTCGTATTGATGCTCGGTACCATCTTCTTCACTGATTGTAATTGGACGCTCCTTCGCGCTGAGCACCCCAACGGTCATCGTGTGATCAAAGCCGTACGGGTTGCCGATTGCTATAACCCAATCCCCGATAGCGGTTTGATCGGAATCGCCAATGGCTAGAGTCGGGAATGCCTTGGAGCCTGTAATTTTCAATACGGCCAGGTCCTGATCCGCATTCTCGCCTACAACATCCGCCACAAACGGTTCATCATACCCTTCCACTTGAACCTTCACTTGCGCTGCCCCTTCAACTACATGGTCATTGGTCAAAATATAGCCGGAGGATTCGAAAAAGAACCCTGTACCCGTTCCTGCCAGCTGCAATTGCGAGCTATCCGTGGAACCTGATTGACTGCCGCCGCTTTGAGACTGCGGTACCTGGCCAAACCCCTGCCAGCCTCCGCCTCTGCCGCCGAAGCCTCTGCCCGTGCTTTGGACCGGCTCCGTATAATTCTCGATTTTGACTACGGCAGGGGATGCTGCTTTATATACGTCAGCGATAGAAGCATCAACGCTTACCGATGCCGTCGTTAAGCCTGCCGACTGCTGCGCCGTATTGCTAGCCAGCGAGGTTGCCGCAGCAGGCTGCTGATTTCCGGTGAACAAGTTCGTCTTATCCGATGCATACATAAATCCGCTGATTACTACCGCCCCAACAAGGAATGCTGCAACCATGGCTTTAGCCTGCGATTTCTTGCCCTTTTTCTTGCCGCCGCTGCCGTAGCCTCCATCGGAACCGTCCATCCCCGTCAGCTGCAATTGATTCTCGTAAGCTTCGCGAAGATTCGCTGCCGAGCGGCTGGGTCCATAAGTATAGGTGTATGGCTTATGTTCAGCTGTCGATTCCGTGTTAGTTGTATCGTTTCCGTTAACTTGGTTATTTTCGAATTCGTTATGGTCCATCGTAATCGCTCCTTTGTCATTGCAATCGCTATTTTTTCTCGCAATTGATGTCGCTTGCTTGATTCCTATCATGAGGGTTGTACCTTAAATCAAACTTAAGCGTATTTTAAAGGAGGATAAATAATGGGCGATCCGTTTCTGTATAACAAAAAACCGGGCAATCCGGCTTGTATGAAGCCGAATGCCCGGTTATAAAGATTGCTGTTAGCCCGTGTTTCTCAGACCCGCAGCAATTCCGTTAATGGTAAGAAGCACTTCGCGGAGCAGCTCAGGATCATCTTCTTCCTTCGCACGCAGCGCTCTCAGCTCCGTCAGAAGCTGAACTTGCATGTAGCTGAGCGGATCCACGTAAGGATTGCGCAGACGAATCGATTCCTGGATAACAGGCACGTTGTCCAGAATCTCGTCTTGCCCGGTGATGCTCAAGATCATTTCCGAAGTCAGCTTATATTCGTTCTCGATCTGCGTGAAGATACGTTCGCGAATCGTGCTGTCGGCGATCATATCCGCGTATTCCTTCGCAATCGTCAGATCTGCTTTAGCCAGTGCCATTTGCAGATTGTCGATGAGCGAACGGAAGAACGGGAATTTCTCGTACATCGTCTTCAAGGTTTCAAGACGCTGCGCATCATCGCCGGTATATTGCTTCAAGGCAGTACCTGCCGCATACCATGCCGGCAGCAAATAACGGCTCTGCGTCCATGCAAATACCCAAGGAATTGCACGGAGATCTTCAAAGCGGTCGCTGTTTTTCCGTTTCGATGGACGGGAACCGATGTTCAGTTCGCCAACCTCAGGAAGCGGAGTCGACTCTTTGAAGTAAGTCAGGAAGTCCGGATCGCGGAAGATCAGATCCTGGTATTTGTTCAAAGCCGTTTCCGAGATCGAACGGGAAATCTCTTCCCACTCTTTCAGCACGGCGTCATCTTGCGCCTGCGGGTATTTCGCAAGACGGGCAGCCGTAATAAGCGCCCATGTTGCCTGCTCCAAGCTGCGGTAAGCAATGCCCTGCATCGAATAACGCGAGGACAATACTTCGCCTTGCTCGGTAATTTTAATACCGCCGCCAACCGTATGCGGCGGTTGAGCCAGAATACTGCGGTTAAGCGGCATTCCACCGCGGCCAAGCGCGCCGCCGCGGCCATGGAAGAACTTCAGCTTCACGCCGTAATCGCCGGCAGTTGCCGTAATCTCATTAAGCGCTACGCGCAGCTCCCAGTTCGCGGTTACCGCGCCGCCGTCTTTGTTGCTATCCGAGTAACCCAGCATAATTTCATGCAGGTCGCCTCTTGCCGCAACGGCTTGACGATAGATCGGCAGCTCGAAGAGCAGCTTCATGATGCCAGGCGCAGCGTGAAGGTCGTCAATCGTCTCGAAGAGCGGCACGGATTGCAGGGTGCAACGAACGCTGCCGTCCGCTTCCTTCCGGAACAAGCCAACCTCTTTCGCGAAGACCATAACCTCCAGCATGTCGCTGGCGCCTTGTGTCATACTTATCAGATAAGTCGAAATACATTCCGGACCAAACTCTTGTTGCGCTTTGTAGACCGTGTGATACACGTCCAGGCACTCGCGAGTCGATGCCGAGTAATCCAGATGGGAAGAAGTAAGCGGACGCGGGTCCTCCAGCAATTTGCTGAGCAATTCAATTTTTTCTTCTTCCGATAAGGAACCGTAGTTCGAAACGATATTCATCTTCGCCAAAATCTCAGCCATCGCATTCTCATGCTCTTGGCTGTGCTGACGGATATCAAGCGTCAGCATATGGAAGCCAAACAGCTCCACTTGGCGTACAAGCTTGCCAATATGCGTATCCGCTACGTAATCGGCAAAATGTCCGCGCAAACTGCGGTCGATAATATTCAGATCCTCAAGCAGCTCGCTAGCGCTGTTATAACGCATGGCAGAGCCTTTGAGCGACTCGTCGCGCGTATTAGCCAGCTTCTCCAGCATAAAGCCCAGCTTAATGCGGTAAGGCTCTTTCGCATTGCGCCACAGGTCGACGCATTTGAGTTCAACATGCTCGCGGTCTTTCTTAATCGAGTTAATCAGCTCTTCGGATACTTCAACCAAGTTCGTGCTGAAGCTCAGAATGCCAACAAGCTCGTTCAGCTTCTCTTCGTATTTCTTAATAGCCAGCTGGCGGTTAAGCGTCAGGGTCTCCCAAGTTACCTTAGCGGTTACGGACGGGTTGCCGTCGCGGTCTCCGCCGATCCACGAGCCAAAGCGCAGATAGCTTGGTACATGCCAGGACTCGCCCGGATAATATTTTGTAAGATTGCGTTCCAGTTCCTCGTATACGTTAGGAAGCACCTCAAACAGGGTTTCATCGAAATAATACAACCCGTTGCGCACTTCATCGATAACAGTTGGCTTACGGTCGCGAAGTTCATCGGTCTGCCACAGAATAAGAACTTCATTCAGCAGCTTGTCCCGAAGGATCTCGCGTTCGCGGTAAGTCAGAGTCGGGTTATCAAGCTCCATTACGTCTTCGGCAATGCGCTTGTGAATGTCAAGCACCGCACGACGCGTCGCTTCCGTCGGATGCGCAGTCATTACGAGCTCAAGCGAAATGTTGCTCAAGATCTCTTGAACACCTTCAACATCGATGTTGCGCTCTTTCAGATCCGAAATCGCGCTCTCAATGGAACCTCGTTGTACACTTTCCCCCGCGGAACGCTCATAGTCGCGTTTACGGCGAATTCGGTGGTTCTGCTCCGCAATGTTGACCAATTGGAAATAGATCGCGAATGCACGGATCACCTGATGGCGAATTTCGGGACTTAATGATGCGATTGTCGTCTTAAACTGTTCAAAAAGCTCAGGTACAAATTCAGCGCGTAACGCTTTACTTGTTTCACGAATTTGCTCGACGATATCCAGCAGTTCGCGGCCGCCTTGATGGACGAGCACTTCCCCAAGTATGTTGCCTAGGAAACGGACGTCTCTGCGCAGCAAATTGTTAGCCTGCGGCCGGTGTTGTGCCGATAAAGTCGATGTTACTTGGTCCGACATACTGATCCTCCTGTACTTTAACGCATTTTCAACTTCTAATCATCATACTACAAAATGGCGTCCGGTTGAAGCCCGAAGCGCCCACTTTCTTTTCATAACGAACGAAAGGCAGCCCCCGCGGGGGCTGCCAATATAAGGAGATAAAATATAAAAACTCCTTCCGAAGAAGGAGATTGTTTGAAAATTTGGAGCGGGTGATGGGAATCGAACCCACGCTATTAGCTTGGAAGGCTAAAGTTCTACCATTGAACTACACCCGCGTATTAAATGGTCGGGATGACACGATTTGAACATGCGACCCCCTGGTCCCAAACCAGGTGCTCTACCAAGCTGAGCTACATCCCGACAAGTATAAATTTTAGTAAAAATTGGCGCGGCCTAAGAGATTCGAACTCCTGACCTTTTGATTCGTAGTCAAACGCTCTATCCAGCTGAGCTAAGGCCGCACATTATGGAGCGGAAGACGGGAATCGAACCCGCGACCCTCGCCTTGGCAAGGCGATGCTCTACCGCTGAGCCACTTCCGCATGTTGCTTTCGTTGTCGTTCGCTTCAGTTATCATCGCGGCGACAAGTAATAATATATCACCTTCAAAAACAAAATGCAACTGTTTTACAAAAGTTTTTTAAGAAAAGTTTTGAAAAGAAAAAGCCGAGCTTTCCGGCACGGCTTTTCATTATGATTATGCTCCTGCAGCGGTCAAAATCCGTTCGGGCTTCGAATCAGCCATGGCTTTATCGGCAGCGGGTTCTCCAGCCAATGCGTATGGCAGGCAAAGCGGTACGCCTGTACGCGGATCTGGAACGATATCTGCTTCGATATTAAATACTTCGCGCAAAATATCCGGTGTCATGACTTCAGCCGGGGTCCCTTCGCCTACGACTGTGCCCTTCTTAATGGCAACCATGTGATGCGCGTAACGAGACGCATGGTTTAAATCGTGGACAACCATAACAACCGTACGGTTGTTCATCTCGTTAAGCTTCTGCAGCAAATGGAGAACCTCCAGCTGATGGGCCATATCGAGGAAGGTCGTTGGCTCGTCGAGGAACAAAATGTCCGTCTCTTGCGCAAGTGCCATTGCGATCCATGCGCGCTGGCGCTGACCGCCAGACAGCTGATCAACGGGACGATCGGTGAATTCCCCCATGCCTGTAGCTTCAATTGCCCATTGAATAATACCGCGGTCTTCCTTCGTCAAAGATCCAAATCCCTTTTGATAAGGGAAACGACCATACGATACAAGCTCGGCAACGGTCAGACCGTCCGGAGCTGTCGGATTCTGCGGCAAAATCGCAAGCTGCTTAGCTACTTCTTTTGTAGACTGCTTGTGAATCGATCTTCCGTCCAAAAGAACGCTGCCTCCAGATGGATTCATCAACCGTGCCATCGTCTTCAGGATGGTCGATTTACCCGATCCGTTAGAACCGACAAGAGCCGTAATTTTGCCTTGAGGGATAGCAATATTTAAATTATGAACGATGAGTCGATCATCATAAGCAATGTCCAGATTCGAAGTCGCAAGACGAATCATTTGACCTGCACGCTCCTTCCGATGCCGTAAGGCAGATCGTTGTCATTTAATATACGCTTGCAGCGCGTTCGTGATAACAATTATCAATTAACTAGGTATAATGATAATCGTTCTCATATGCTTTGTCAATGACGGAATTGTGCTACCTGGCCAAATGACATCGGATTAACCGAGCTAATGTTTAAGGACCTTAACCTTACTCGAGCTTAAATCCTTGTTTCTCTAAAAAGGAACGCATATGAATGCGTACCGGTCCCGCTTTGCTTGCCATCGCCTGTGACCATGTCGTGCTGGCTTTCCCGTTCGATCTTGCCATCATATAAGCGCTTAACGTCTCATCGTAAGAATCGATAGCAGAGTCTATGGCGCCTTGCTTGTATGTATTCTCGAAATAAACGGCCTGACGCGGCAGACGCGGCCGGTCTAGCGGAGACTGATCAGGCACCCCAATACACATCCCAAACACCGGATACACATGCTGAGGAAGCTGCAGAAGCCCAGATACCTTCTCCGGCTGATTTCGGATCCCTCCGATATATACAATTCCGAGCCCAAGGGATTCTGCTGCGACGGCCGCATTCTGTGCAGCTAGCGCAGCATCCACCGTACCGATAATAAAATTCTCCGTCGTACTCGGCATTTCACCGTCATAATGCCGTTTTACCGCTTGTTCCCAGCGGTACAAATCGGCACACCATACGAGGAACACGGGACTATCTTCTACATAAGCCTGGTTGCCTGCCAGCTTGGCCAGCTGGCCGCGCAGTTCCTTGTCCGTTATTCCAATAACGGAATAGGCTTGCATATTGCTTGATGTAGATGCTTGCTGCGCTGCCGTTAATATGGCATCAAGCTGCTGTTCCGTCACCGGATCCTTCGTAAATTTCCGTATAGAGCGATGGCGTTTCATTAAAGCTATAGTTTCATTCATTATCGATATCTCCTTTGGCTAAAAAATCATATGGCTACAATGTAGCACAAAAAAACCTTCAGGACATCTCCTGAAGGTTTGGATGTTAAGTATGGTGCGCGTAGAGGGACTTGAACCCCCACGGTCGCCCGCCAGATCCTAAGTCTGGTGCGTCTGCCAATTCCGCCATACGCGCATGGGTAAAACTTATTAAGAAAAGTGAGCCATGAAGGACTCGAACCTTCGACACCCTGATTAAAAGTCAGGTGCTCTACCAACTGAGCTAATGGCTCGCATTAAAATGGCTGGGGATCAAGGATTCGAACCTTGGAGTGACGGAGTCAAAGTCCGTTGCCTTACCGCTTGGCTAATCCCCAATGTTGTAATGGTGGAGGCTGAGGGGATCGAACCCCCGACCCTCTGCTTGTAAGGCAGATGCTCTCCCAGCTGAGCTAAGCCTCCACAGGCAATAAAGATCCACCGTTTAAGTATATGGTGACCCGTAGGGGATTCGAACCCCTGTTACCTCCGTGAAAGGGAGGTGTCTTAACCCCTTGACCAACGGGCCTTGAAAAAGTAAGTCTGGAGCTCTCAACCGGGATCGAACCGGTGACCTCATCCTTACCATGGATGCACTCTACCTACTGAGCTATGAGAGCAAGTGGCTCCCCGAACAGGACTCGAACCTGTGACAACTCGATTAACAGTCGAGTGCTCTACCAACTGAGCTATCAGGGAATATGTCCAAAGCTTGCGCCTTGAAAACTGGATGCGAAATAATGAATTTTCTCTTAAGCAGTAGGATAAGCCCTCGACCGATTAGTATTCGTCAGCTCCACACATTGCTGTGCTTCCACCCCGAACCTATCAACCTCGTCGTCTTCAAGGGGTCTTACTAATTGGGAAAT
>NZ_JBBCUR010000021.1:0-19553 GCF_037147795.1 Paenibacillus sp. MMO-177
TGTAAGCAGCCTTTGGCGCTTACAGGGGCTGGTTTGCCGCGGCAGCGAGGGCCGTAAGCTCCTTTTGGAGCTTACAGGGCCCGGAGCCGCGCTGCGGCGCGGGGTTTGCCTTGCTGTAAGCAGCCTTTGGCGCTTACAGGGGCTGGTTTGCCGCGGCAGCGAGGGCCGTAAGCTCCTTTTGGAGCTTACAGGGCCCGGAGCCGCGCTGCGGCGCGGGGTTTGCCTGGTTCTGCTCCTGAAAGGCAATTTCAGCCTTTCGGCCATCAAATTCCCCCGCAGCTATACATGAAAGGCTGTTATTGTCCTTTCAGCGGTACTACTTGCGGGCAGTCGACTTTGAAAGGCAGGTTCTCGCCCTACAACAGCGCCTTTGCCCCCCGCGGCGGCCAATGTAAGGCGGCTTTCAGCCTTACACCGCATCACTCGTGCGGCGGCGCAGCCTTACAGTGCCTTTTCCACGCTGAGGCGTTCCGGCACGACCCGTGCCGGGACGCCAACGGCAGTCTTGCCGCCGGGGATGTCCCGGACGGCGACGCCGCCCGCGCCAAGCACGGACCAGCTG
Organism: Paenibacillus sp. MMO-177; assembly: GCF_037147795.1. Classification (NCBI taxonomy): domain Bacteria; kingdom Bacillati; phylum Bacillota; class Bacilli; order Caryophanales; family Paenibacillaceae; genus Paenibacillus; species Paenibacillus sp. MMO-177. The sequence goes on from NZ_JBBCUR010000021.1 coordinate 563, forward strand.
CCGACGCGAATGCGCGGGATAAGCACCGCGCCGCTGCCGATGTGCGCGCCTTCCTCGGCGGAGGCAGCGCCGGCCATGGTCGCGTTCGGCGATACATGCGCGAACGGGCCGACCAGCGCGTCATGCTCCACGACCGCGCCGGAGTTGATGATGGCGTGGGCGCCAACTACGGCACCCGGGCCAATGACAGCGCCGGGCATTACCACGGCGCCAAGCCCGATGCGCGCATCCTCCGCGACAACCGCGGCGGGATGCACCAGTACGGCATAAGAGGACTCGGGCAAAGCGAGCATCTCAACGATGGCCCGTCTCGTCCGATTGTCGCCGATGCCGATTACCACGTGCATGCCCGGCTCATCCGCGAGAAAATGCTTCAGCGTCGCGATTGGACCATACGGCAGGCCGCCCCGCAGCTCGACTCCGGAGAAGCGGTCGTCAAGGACTGCCGCCAATCGGTAAGTCTGCGATACGCGGGCGATATCCATCAGCACCCGTCCATGTCCGCCCATCCCCACAACGATAAGAGGGCGTCTTGCCGGCTCCTCCATTACCCGGTATTGCTCCGTATGACCGCTAATCACGATGCATTCCCCATTTCTCTGCTTCCCGTAAATTTTTGAACGGTGGCCTGACCCGCGCTCGAGATTCCGTCACGCTTCAGCACCTTTCCCACAGTCCGTACCAATATGCGAAAATCAAACCAGATGCTCCGCCGCTCCACGTAAACGAGATCAAGCTTGAACTTATCCTCCCAGGAGACGGCATTGCGTCCGTTTACCTGCGCCCAGCCCGTAATGCCCGGACGGACATCGTGGCGGTGCGCCTGCTCTTCGGTATAAAGCGGGAGATATTCCATCAGCAGCGGCCGGGGCCCCACCAGACTCATATCCCCGCGAATCACGTTAAATAATTGCGGAAGCTCGTCCAGACTCAGCTTGCGGAGCAGCTTGCCGAAGGACGTCAGCCGCGCTTCGTCCGGCAGCGGCTGGCCGAATCGGTCGTACGCGTCCCGCATCGTGCGGAACTTCAGCACGTAGAACGGATTGCCGTACCTGCCCGGACGCTGCTGCTTGAACAATACCGGCGAACCCAGCTTCAGCTTCACCAGCAGCGCAACGATCAGCATCACCGGCGACAGCAGCAGAGCGGCCGGTACGCTGGCGACCAGATCGAACAGCCGCTTGCCAAAGGCATTCAGCCTGGCTCCAAGTCCGCGTCTCCGATCCACTTGAGCCTTCGTACTGCGATACAGCCGCATCAGCCGCTCGACAACACGGGCTTCCGTAAACGCTGCCTCAATCCGGCGGCGTCCCGCGTCGCCCATCCGCTTCCTTGCTTCCGGCGTGTTCATCATCGCCGCCAGCGCTTCGCCCAGCTGCATCGAATCCCGGTAAGGGACAAGCAATCCGGTCTCGGCATGCGCCACCAGCTCTCGCGTGCCCAGCACCTTCGTGGCAACAACCGGCTTGCTTAGCGCCATGGCCTCCATCAGGGAGCGCGGGATGCCTTCTTTTTCCGAGGTCAGCGTTACGGCATCGGCCATGACCAGCCAAGGTATAATGGAGGACTGCTGTCCGACGAACAGCACATCGTCCTCAAGGCCGCTCATTTCCGCCTGAAGTTTAGTCTCTGCCTCCAGTGGGCCTTGTCCGGCAAGTACCGTCACCCAATTCAAGGCACCAACCCGCTTGAGCTCGGATAAAGCATCAAGCAGCAGGCTATGATCCTTCACCGGTTCAAAACGCGCCGCCATAAACAGCACTTTTTCCTCCTGATCAATCCCGTGCTTCCTGCGAAGCGCCGCCGTCTGTTCCGGCGTAACCGCACTAGCCAGCCGGTCCAAATGCTCCAAATCCACGCCATTGCCTTCCACAAACACCGGCCGCCAAGGCGCCAGCCTGCGAAGCACGCCGGCATCCTCCTCGTTCTGCGACGCAAGCGCATCGCAGCATACCGCGCCAAACTTCTCTAGCATTTTGTATAACCAATAGGTCTTCTTCGACTGCCCTTCATAGAAAGGCAATCCGTGGCTCGTATGAATAACGACCGGGACCCTCGCCAGCTTCGCCGCAATCCTTCCGATCAGGCCGGCCTTCGCCGTGTGGGTATGCACGATGTCATACCGCTCGCGGCGGAACAGCTTGTACATGGCAAGGATCGAACGCAGATCGGCAACCGGTTGAATGGAGCGCGCCATCGGCAGCAGCTTCCATTCGAACGGGTAGGCTTTTTCCTTCATCAGCTCCGCATCTACACCCTCTGGAGAGGAGATGAAGGTTACCTGTACGCCTTCCTGCTGCTGGAGCAGCCGAAGCTTGTCGCCCATAATTTTGTGGCTGATGCCGGAGGTGCAGATATGGGCTATTTTTCGATTCATTGTCCCGCCGCCTTTACCGCCGTTTCCAGGTCGGAATGGGCGCCGTAATAAGACTTGTACCACTCGGCAAAACGTCCGATGCCTTCCTCAATCGTTGTCTCCGGACGGAAATCCACATCCGCCATCAGTCCGTCGATGTCCGCGTAGGTCGCCGTTACGTCGCCCGGCTGCATCGGCTTGAACTCCATAACCGCTTTGCGCCCCAGCTTGTCCTCGATCGTGTTGATGAACGCCATAAGCTCAACCGGCTTGTTGTTGCCGATGTTGTACACCTTGTAAGGCGCATAGCTCGTGCCCGGATCCGGATCGACGCGATCCCACTCCGCGTTCGGCTGCGGCGCGCGGTCGAGCAGACGGTAAATGCCTTCCACAATGTCGTCGATATACGTGAAATCGCGCTGCATTTTGCCTTCGTTAAACACCTGAATCGGCTGTCCCGCCATAATTTTCTGCGTAAAGCTGAAGTACGCCATATCCGGGCGGCCCCACGGACCGTATACGGTGAAGAACCGAAGTCCCGTCGTAGGCAGGTTATATAAATGGCTGTAGGCATGCGCCATCAGCTCGTTGGATTTCTTCGTTGCCGCATACAAGCTGACCGGATGGTCGACATTGTCGCTGACCGAGAACGGCATGCTGACGTTGGCGCCATACACGGAGCTGGAGGAAGCGTAGACCAGATGCTTGATGCCCGCCTGGCGCGAAGCCTCCAGCACATGGCCGAAGCCCTGCAGGTTCGTCTCCAGATAAGCAAAAGGATTCGTGAGGCTGTAACGCACGCCCGCCTGAGCCGCCAAATGGACGATCGTCGTCACGCCTTCCTCCCGGATCAACGCCAGCAGTCCTTCGTAATCCGCCAAATCCTGCTCGGCTCCCTTGAAGGACGGCGAATCGACCAGCTGCGACCAGCGGTCCCGCTTCAGCTGCACATCATAGTAGTCGTTGAAGTTGTCCAACCCTACGACACGCTTGCCTTCCTTCAGCAATCTCGCGCTCAAATGGAAGCCGATAAATCCGGCTGCTCCCGTCACCAAAATCGTCATATAGCCCCCACCCTTTCTCTGCTCTCGCTCTCGCTTGCGCTTGTTGTTTCGTTGCCTGCATAGGCCTCGTTTTGCTCCGGTTTGTCGGTAAGAACTTGTTCCGCCGCAGCCGCGGCTTCTGCTACCGAATCCTTCAAAGCCCCTTGCCTCACCATATCGCCAAAAGACTGCCAGAACGCCTGTCGCTTCGCATCAAGCCGCTGCTTCGTGAATTGCTTCGACTTGCCGAAATTCCGCTCCGCCTGCTCCTTCAGCCACTTACGGTCGAACGTTGCGCGTTTGAGCTGCTCGGCCAGCTGGCCGACTTGGCCCGGACGATGCAGGCAGCTCTCGTGGATCAGCTCGGGAATTCCGCCTGCCGTAGATCCAAGCACCGGGCATCCCCGGCTCATCGCTTCAATCGTGGCCCGCGGCAGTCCTTCCTGGTAGCTCGGCTGCAGATACAGATCGATGCCGTCCAACCATTCGAATACGGCCCCGCCGCTTGGCAGCACGCCTTCGAAGGAGACCATGCTTCCGATCCCCAGCTTTTCGGCCATGGCCTGCCAGCGTGCCGAATCCCCGTCGCCCAGCACACGGAACTTGGCTGAAGGGAGCTGCTGCTTCGCTTTGGCTATAGCGCGAAGGGCGATGTCGATCCCTTTTGTGCGGCCGTTCAGCGAGCCGATCAGCCCAATTGTCATCGGCGCATCCGGGCTCATCGCCTGCAGTCGCTCCAACCGGCGTGTCAGCACCTCGTCGCCCGGCTCCGGAATTTCCACATTGGAGCAGGATTCCGTCTTGCCGCCGATGTTCGGATAACGCTGCTGCAGGAAACGTTCCGTTACATACAGCGCATAAGGCGCATCCTTCACGATCGTCCGTGTCTGGTTCAGCGAGAACGGTGCGTACAGCTTGCCCTGCAGGTTGCCGTAATTCCATAGTCCGTCCCAAGCGCAAGCTACGACTTCAACCGCGTAAGGCTTGCCCATCTGTCGCGCAACCCGGATCGCTTCGGCGCCAATTTCGCTTGGCACGCGGGCGATAACGGCGTCCACCTTGCCGATCGCCTCCTGCAGCAACTGCTCGATATAGCCCCGCTTCGTCATTTTATTTACCGGATTGCTTAGTGACGGAAGTACAAGGAAATCCACATTTGGTCCGCTCGACAGCGTTTTGCCGGCCATATCTTCATCCGAGGAGGCCTTCTTGCCCCGGGCTGCAACCGTAATCTGGTCAAACACGCCTAGATACCGTTCCCACACCGCATACGGCAGCTTGCCCCCGGAGAAAAACTTCCCCGATTCGTTAAAATAAAACGTATGGTCATGTGCCCACAGCACGTTCATGTCTTTCCCTCCTTCTATTTCTATTACCCGGCAGCGGCGGTTATCGCCGCACCGGCGGGCTTGCCGGGCGCGATAAGACCCTGTCGGGGTCTTATCAGTCCTGCTTCTGCCCTGCTGCGGGCGTTTAACGCCCTCGCAGGGCCTTATTCGCTCGCCCGGCAGCGGTTATCGCCGCCTCTGGCAGACTCCAACATCGTCTTAAGGTCCCTCAGGGACCTTAACTACCCTAACTAGCTGCTTCTTCCGCAACTTAAGGTCCTTTAAGGACCTTAAATACTCTATAACTGCCGTTTTCCGCCCATTTTTGCGCCTTCTCCCACGCCTTAAGGTCCCTCAGGGACCTTAACGACCCATTCCAGCTGCTTCTACCGCAGCTTAAGGTCCCTTAAGGACCTTAAATACTCTATAACTGCCGTTTTCCGCCGGCTTCACGTCTTTTCCCACGCCTTAAGGTCCTTCAGGGACCTTAACGACCCTAACCAGCTGCTCTTTCAGCAGCTTAAGGTCCCTCAGGGGCCTTAAAGCTTCCCAGACTGCGGCTACCCGCCAACTTTTGCGCTCCTTCTACGCGCCTTCCGGCGCGGGAGCCGTTCCCGCGCCAATGCTCTTCACGGCGCGTGCCGGAACGCCGGCAGCGAGCGAGCCGGCCGCAACCGGCTTGTTCACCACGGCGCCGGCGGCTACAACCGCGCGGGCGCCGATCTCGACGCCGGCCAGGATGCGCACGCCGCAGCCGATCCATACATCGCGGCCGATCCGGATAGCCGAACCCATAACCGGGTTGTCGCGGATCGGAAGCGACGGATCGTTCCAGGTATGCTGGAACGAAACAACCGACGAATGATGCGCGATCGATACTTCGTCCTCGATGATCAGCCCGCCGTAAGCATCGATGTAACATTGCTTATGGATGCTTACATTCGAGCCAATAACGAGCCGCTCCGGATATCGGAGCTCGACCGAGCGTCCGATCAGCACATTATCGCCGCAGCGCTTCGCCATTCTTCTCAGCAGGACATATCGCATGGCGACGCCCGGCAAATCCGGCAGCCAGTCGCTCAGCACCCACATCCACTGCAGCAGCGGCCTTGGAACCGGCTTCAGCATGGCCTCCGCTATACGCAGCAGGCCGCGGAACCGGCCGAACTGATCCCGGCCTCTTTTTTTCGTCTTATGGACCGCACTCCGTTCCAATCGATCTCTCGTCCATTCACCTGCCCTACGTCGTTGTTCTTGTTCACCCATGTCCTTGCGCCCCCTTTCCGCCGGCGAGCCCTTCATGCCAGACAGGTGCTGCCGCACCTCCAGGCGGTACGCGAGCAGCTTCTGGCTGCTTCGGCTCGCGGTCTTGTCCAGCTTTTAAAGACTGAATTTTCCGATGGTTCAGAATAAAGATTTTGCGGCACCACATAATGGCGTAGGCTGCAATCGTATAAAGAATCGGCAGTACCGGCAGCTTCTTGCGTACCATGTTGTCCCCTATCGTCCCGACGCCATAGTCCAATTCCCGGCCCGTAATCGTGACATAACCGACTAGTACCAGCGTGCAGGCGTAGGTGAAGATCAAAGCCGCTGCCATCAGATAAAACTTTCTCGTCTCCTTGTAGACGATCGCCTGATAGACCGAGATTATAAGGATGATGGCCATAAACACCGCTTCAAGCGTCCGAAGCAGCAGCTCCGGCTCCCAGTTGCTGAATCTGATCGGATTCGGACTGATGAACAGGAAGATCGACAGCATCGTAGCGTTAATGATGCCAAGCGGCCCAATCTGCAGGAACAAAAGACCAGCCGCTCCCGCCAATACGCACAGAGAGGTGCGTACCTTCTGGGTGTACAAGAAGTAAAAGCTCAGCGTATAGATAATCGCGTAATCCCTCAGCCCCGTGGCGTACAGGATGACAAGGATGAACAGCAGCCATCTCTTGCGAACGAGCAGCTGTGCCCCAAGCAATCCCAGCCATACGCAGGTAATGTCCTTTGCGAACAAGGAAGACATGTACATCAGCGACGGACTAAGCATTAATCCAACCACCGAGACGATAATAAAGGGCTGCCTCGCGTTCTCCGGATCCGGAAGCTCGTACCCGAAGCGGCTAGCGTTCAGCTTGTACGTGCTGTTGACGATCAGAATGAGCAGCACCGTGTTGAACAAAATAATCGCCAGCGGATCGTCCAGCTCCAGCCATTTGAAGAAGGGCATATACAGCAGGCCAAATACCGGGTAAGCGGAAATGTTCATCCAGCTGGTCTGAATCTGCTCCATGGCATACGGCATAAATTGCGACAGCTTTTCAAAAGTTGTCACCTGCTCGTAGTAGTGGATCTCGTCCGGCCCGGCTAGCGGATTGACGGTTGCCGCATAGATCGCTTTGCCGGCCAGCGTGACCGTAAAGCTTGCCATCAGCAGCACCGGCGCATTCGGCCAGCGCATGAGCACGAAGAACGGGAGCAGCAGCCCGCAGTACAGAATAAGCGACAGCCTTTCATCCGCGGCAAAAGCCCACTTTGCCGTCAGCACCAGCAGGACGGAATAACCGACCAGCATGATTTTCCGCGTATCGACTAAACGGTCAGCCTGCATAGAGACGCTCCAGCTTTTCCGCGCTTACGCGGATATCGTAGCCGCGCTCGCCCAGCGCTGCCGCTCTTTCCTGCCAATCCCCGCCGCCTCGCGCTCTTCGCTCGCCGATGCTGGCCATCGCTTCCGCCCAGCGCTCCGGCGGATCGTTCAGCGCAAGACGCTCGATCAAGCCGATTCGCAAATCCGCTTCCCTCGGTACCGTCTCGGAGATCAAGCATGGCACGCCCGCCGCCTGCGCTTCAATAAGCACGATGCCAAGTCCCTCATAGAGCGACGGTAGGACAAAGGCATCCAGCGAGCCAAGCAGCTCCGGCACATCCTTGCGGAGGCCAAGGAAATTAACTTTGTCCGCTATGCCAAGCCCGCGCGCCTTCTCTTCCATCTCCGGCCGAAGCGGTCCGTCGCCGCAGAGCAGAAGACGGGAGTTCGGACGCTGCTTCACCAGGCTTGCGAAGCTGTCCAGCAGCAGCGCGTGATTCTTCTGCTTGCTGAACCGGCCGATATGGCCGATCAGCAGCTCATCGTCTGCGGCGCCGAAGCGGCGGCGAAGCTCCCCGCGGTTCTCCCGTACAAGCGACTCGTAAGGAGCCAGCGTAATGGCATTCGGGAATACGTCCACGCGTCCGTCCTTCCAGCAGCTGTTCCCAAAGAGGGACTCGCAGGCGGCACGCGAGCAGCCCAGCATATTGGTCGAGTGCCGGTTAATTAAGCCGCGCATATACGAGCGGTACAGATTGCGAACCAGCGACGTCGACTTGCTGTCGCTCGTGTTGTGACTGTGGCTGATCCGCACCGGCACGCCCAGCTTGTCCGCCAGCTTAAGCACATAACCGCTGAAGCCGAATACATGACTGTGTACCGCGGCGTAAGGACCGTATTTGTACATGTTGGCCGTCAGCTGCTTGCGGAAAGAACGGATTCCGTCCTTTGGCGGCGGCTGAACGAAGATGGTTCCTCCAAGCGCCCGGATCTCGTCATCGTAGAAGGAAGGCTCCGGCGACTGCACGGCAAAATGAAATTCGTATTTGTCCCGGTCAATGTTCCGGTATACATTCATCAGCAGCGTTTCGATGCCGCCGGGATGCATGCGTCCAACGACATGCAGCACTTTGATTTTGGTATGGCTCATGGCAGTATTCTCCCGATATGTTCATAGAGCTGCAGCTTCTTGGCGTCAATGGCCGGTCCCGACTCCGCCATCCGGCCGTCCACCGCGGCTGCAAGCTGCTGCCTGCTCTCGCGGAAGTCGATCAGCTGGCTCTTCATGCCGAGATCGGCGAAAATATTCTCAAGCTTCCGGTCCCAGATCAGACCGTACGTCGGCTTGCCCATCGCAAGCGAAGGAATGCAGGCATGAAGCCGCTGCGCAATAACGGTATCGCAGGCGGCAATCGTGCCGACCAGCTGTTCGACCGTTGTCGGATAAGGAGTGAACTCAACACCCTTCAGACCCGCCAGCCGCGGCTTAACGAACTCCTCAACAAACGCGTTATCCGATGCCGCACCGTTAGTGAAGAAGCTAACGTTATGGCCCGCTCCTATCGCGACCTTCGCCGCCTGCAGCCACCAATCCGCGCAAGCCTCGCGCTCCCAGCGGAGCTCGCAGTGACGATTCATCTCATGCGGGTCCATCACGCCAAGGCCAACCTTTCGCCGCCCTGTCTTCTCCTGTCCTGATGCTACTTCCGTCAAGCCAAAGGCCTCCGGCGTGAACAACGCCGGGTCGGCTAAAGTAACCGTCTTGACCGCAAGCTTCGGATCAAGATCAAGCAGGAACCTCCGCGAATCTTCATCCCGTACCGCGATCGATGCGGCATATCGGCATACACCAAGCAGCCAGCGCCTCGCCTGCGTGCTCCAAGGCCCGCGTGCACCAACAAGCAAAATATGCAGCGGCTTGCCTTGGCGCTTCGCCTCATCCGCCACGCGGCGGACAGCCAGCGGGAACGTCCAGTACGTATCGATGAGCAGATGCCCGCCCCCGATAAATACCGCTTCCGACTCCTCAACCGCCTGCTGCAGCTCGCGGTTCAGCTTCTCGTTCTTGCTGCGGTGAATCCAATAAGCCTTCAGGCGCCGGAGCGCATCCGGCGTCATCTTCTTGCTTGAGCCGGCGCTGTTCAGCTTTACGGCCGGTGCCGAAGCATATTGCGCGGCCGCCGATGCCGGAGGGCCGGCTAACGCATAATGCAGACCGCCGCGAGCCGAATAGATCGGCATTGATTGATCACAGCGGCCGTCAAGCAGGTCGAAATGAATAACTTGATGATTGCCGCGCATGGAGATAATCCGGTTTAACGTATAAGCGATGAGGCCATCGCCCAAATTCGGCGATTTCGGAACCCCCGCCAGCAATACTTTCTTCACGAGTAATTCCCCCTCTTTCTTGCGAATGACAGGCTTGGCGCCCAAGCCAGCGTCTGAACGCCCGGTTTGCGTCTGACCAGCAGCACGGCCGCCGAGTTCCAGACGATAATCGAAAGGGTAGAGGCCAGAGCCCCGCCAAGCATACCCAATGTTGGAATCAGCAGCGCATTAAGCGCAGCATTCAAGACTGCAGCGGCTATTAGCACTTTGGTGAGCGCGTTCTGGCGTCCGGTCATCGTAGCGACGGTGCCGTTCTGTCCGCAATAAGCGCTGAACAGCTGGCCGAAGGCCAGAATCAGCAGGGACGGATAGGCCTTCGTGAACTCCGGGCCAAACAATCCCAGCGTCCAATGGCCAAGCACGACGAAGTAGGCAAACACAACCGCCGCGAAAGCAAATCCGATCCGTCCCGTCCTGATGCATACCCGCTGGAGGCCGGCCATGTCGCCTTTTGCGTACTTTTCGGATACAAGCGGCGATGCCGTCATATTCACGGCGGTCAGCATAAACGACACCAGGACGGCCAGCCGGACCGCTGCGGAGAACAGGCCCGACTCGGTCTCTCCCCGCATAAAACCCATCATTAACACGTTTAATTGTCCAAGAATCAAATACATGCCGGCATTAATCATTAACGACGATGATAATCGCAGCCAGCCTCTTGTCTCGTAATTAGGCTTGACCGCAGCCGTCTGCGAGCCAATCCTCTTCTTCAGCACAATTGCGCCGATCACGTAAGTGACAGCCGTTGCGACCGCGAAGCAGAGCAGCGCCATCGCGGCCCCAAGCTTCACGCCGGCAGCGCCAAGTGCCGCAACAAAACCAATCGTCAGTACCGGGCGGATAATCTTTTCCGGCATTTGCGCGAATAACGCATCCTTCATCGCCTGCAGCGCGCTTTGGCGCAAGGTGGCAAGAGTGAGGAGCGGAATTGCGGCAAAGCCGGCGATATAAGCGATCGTCTTGGCATGAGCTTCGCTTCCTCCTTGACCGCCCCTGCCCCAGTCCATCAAGGCAACAACGGCAATGCCGATAAGCGCCGCTAGAACGGATAGCGTAAAGCCGATCTGATTGCTGCGGCGAAGCAGCCCTTTGATCAATGGCCAGTCGCCTTTCACCCGATAAGCGGAGACAAGCTTTACCGTTGCGGTATCAAAGCCAAGCTTCGCCGGGAAAACCATAAATGTTACGACCGTAGTTACGAATGCATATATGCCGTAATCTTGTACGCCTAGCAGCCGGGCCAGCGCAATCTGCAGCAGCATCGCCAGTCCCATCCCAACGGAGTTGATCAGGAAGCTGGCGCCTCCTCCCCGGCTGAGCCGCGAAGTAATAAGCGTTCGAATGGAGCCAACGCCCGCGCTTGCGCTTGAGGCGCTGCCCTCCTTACCGCCGAGTTTCATGCTGCACACTCCTCAAAAAGATAAACATTCGTTAACCGCGTTAACCGGCAGCCGTTGCGCCGCCATTGCGGTAGGTTGGAACCAGATGCTGCAGAACCGCGCGGATATCGTCCGGATGCTGGCCAAGCACCTTTTCCATCTTGCGAATCTCGAAATCAAGCTCTTTGCGGTTGAGCTGCACCGGTCTGCCGATAAAGATCCGGTTATGCTTCGTGGAAGATAGGCCTTCTTCGTTCGTCAACAGCTCTTCATACAGCTTCTCGCCTTCGCGCATGCCGGAGAACGTAATGTCGATATCGACATGCGGTTCGTAGCCCGACAAGCGGATCAGGTCGACGGCCAGATCGTAAATTTTGACCGGCTTGCCCATATCGAGGATAAATACCTCGCCGCCTTTGGCGAACGAGCCTGCTTGAATAACAAGCTGAACGGCTTCCGGGATCGTCATGAAATACCGCACCATCTCCGGATGGGTAACCGTCACCGGACCGCCTTTGACAATCTGCTCCTTGAAGCGCGGAATAACGCTGCCGCGGCTGCCAAGCACGTTGCCGAACCGTACGGCTACAAACTTCGTATTGCTGTGCATGTCGAGAGATTGAATAAACATTTCGGCAATCCGCTTGGTTGTGCCCATTACGCTTGTTGGGTTTACCGCTTTATCCGTCGAGATCAGTACGAAGCGCTCTGCCCCGTATGCGTCTGCGCATTCGGCTACGTTTTTTGTTCCGAATACGTTGTTCTTGATCGCTTCGGCCGGGTTGCGTTCCATCAGCGGCACATGCTTATGCGCTGCGGCATGGAAAACAACTTGCGGTTTGAATTTGGCAAACACGCTGTCGATCCGCGTGCGATCTTGTACGTCGGCGATAACCGTCTCGATAGCCAGCTGCGGAAATGCGCTGCGCATTTCCATTTCAATCGTGTAGATACTGTTCTCGCCGTGACCAAGAAGCAGCAGCTTGCTTGATTTGAAAGGCGCGATCTGGCGGCAAAGCTCGGAGCCGATCGAACCGCCCGCTCCCGTTACGAGAACAACTTTGTCCTGTACATACCCGGCGATGTGCTCGAGGTCGGTACGAATCGGGTCTCGGCCAAGCAGGTCCTCTACGCTGACATCGCGCATGCGGCCTGCCGCGCCGCGGTTGTCTATCATGTCCTGAAGATCCGGAACGATCTTCAGCTTTGCTTTTGTTGTTTTGCACAGGTTGACCAGCTCGGAGATTTGAGTCTTCGATACCGAAGGCATCGCGATAATAATCTCGTCGATATGATGCGATTCCACAACGCAAGCAATCTCCTTGCGGTTGCCAAGAACCGGCAGCCCTAGGATATCCATCCGGTGCTTGTACGGATCGTCATCGATAAAACCAACCGGCGTTACGCTGACGCCGTCGTTCTGCATCATTTCCTTTGCGATCAAGGTCCCGCAGCTTCCCGCTCCGATAATAAGCGCGCGTCGGCCGCCGGCCGGTTTTCTCACGCTGTATTTATCGCAGAAGATACGCCATGCAAGGCGCGGAGCGGTAAGCAGCAGGAAAGTGCCTGCCGCGTGATGCAGCATAAGCAGCGGATGAGCTTCACCCTGCATCACCCACCAGGCAGCAAACGGAACAACAGCCGAGACCAGGGCAACCTGCAGCAAGCAAAGCATGTCCGAAATGCCGGTGTACTGCCAGATCCGGCGGTGAAGACGTAGCCGGTGAAGCCGCCAGAAGCCAACGACTGCCGCTAACGCTGCATAGGACAGCCATGCAACGGCCCCGCCTTGAGGCACCGAAGGTTCAAGCGCGTACGCGATGGCGAAGCTGGCAAGCACGGCTGCCAGATCCCCCGCCACTATAACTTTTGTCCGATAATGAGCCCGCATTATTAATTCCTCCTAAAATGAATTACTTTACCAACGGCAAGACAGCTGCGTTTATGGTAATTCATACTTCGTAAGCATCAGCTGAATGAATTACTTTACCAACGGTAAGACAGCTGCGTTTGTGGTAATTCATACTTCGTAAGCATCAGCTTTTCCCTTTGCGTTTATCTATCTATGGTTCTGCTTTAGAGTCTGGTTCGCCTTACGTCCGATCGGCATATTCGTAATAAGGTCCCGCTTCGCGATGCGCGGTCTGGTTAAGCGCGATGCCAACGATTCTGGCCTGCACGAATTGCAGGGCGTTTTTCGCTTTGATAGCATGCTGCTTTTTGCCGGTACGCGCATTGACGACCAGCAGCACGCCGTCGCATTTGTTTGCCACAACCTGCGCATCCGCTACGGCCAGCACCGGCGGCGTGTCGATCAGCACCATATCGTACTGCTCGCGAAGCTTTCCTAGCAGCTCTTCCATCCGGGAAGATCCGAGAAGCTCCGACGGATTCGGCGGTACCGGTCCAGAAGGCAGCACGTCCAGTCCTTTAATGCGGGTTTCTTTGATGACTTCCCTGAGGTCTGCCTGCCCGGATAATACATGCGACAGTCCCGTGCGGTTGCTGAGTTCAAAATTGTAATGGGCTGTCGGCTTCCGAAGATCCGCATCCACCAGAATGGTACGCCGTTCCATCTGCGCGTAAGTAACGGCCAGGTTCATAATGGTTGTGGATTTGCCCTCTTCCGGCCCCGCTGAAGTAACCATCAGAAGCTGCAGCGGGCGGTCCGTCTCGGCGTATTGCAGGTTCGTGCGCAAGGTACGGTAAGCCTCCGAGATCGGGGAAGTTGGGTTGGCTTCGGCAACGATCGGGCGTAACTTAAGATCACTGCGAGACATTGCGATTCTCCCCCTCCTTTCCTATCGTGGTTTTGCCTATGGCCAGCGCCTTCGGCTTCAGATCGCCTTGCTTAATATTCGGTATGGCTGCCAGCGTAGGAAGGCCAAGATACCGTTCCACGTCGCTTTCCGTCCGTAACGTATCGTCAAAGTAATTAAGAGCCAGCACCAGCGTGATCGACAGCAGGAACGCGGCGACAAATCCGATGGCAATGTTGAGCTTGGTCTCCGGCTTCACCTTCATCGGCTGATCGTTTGAGTCGGCGGTATGAAGGATATACACGTTGTCGACCTTCATAATGAGCGGAATCTGCTGCTGGAATACATAAGAAACGGTATTAACGACCTGCGCCGCTCTTTTGTAATCCGTGTCCAGATAAGAGATGGTGACCACCTGCGTGCCGTTCACCGAGCTGAACCGGATATTATGCATCAGCTGCTGCGTTGTCAGCCCAAGCTCGGGATGCTTCTTTACCACCAGGTCCATAATGGCCGGGGTCTTGATAATTTCCTTGTACGTATTGATTAAGCTTAAATTCGTGTTGATCATATTCAGATCGAGCTTGAATGATCCCGCCTGACCCGCTGTCGAATTGACGATCAGCTTCGTATAGGCTTCATAGACGGGCTTCATCACCCAGGTGCTGTAGGCTCCCGCCGCAGACGCACCAAGTACGGTCACGAGAATGACCAGCCAAAGCTTTTTCCGAATGAGCCACACAATTTCCTTTAAATCCATTTGGCTGCTCAAAACGACAATAACCTCCATCCCTTTCCATCAACATTCGACTTTGATTATGTCATAAGGGTTATGGGGACATAGAGGGAAGAAGGTAATATTTTCAATTAGGAGGCAGTTATCATTTTTTTCCTATGTATGGCATGCTGAATTTCCTAACGTTTCATTTTTCTAATCAAGAATTAATCGTATAGAGATAAAAATTTCCAGTAATTTTTATGTTTATTACATGCAAAAACGATGTTTATCTAGGTATTCCATACACAACCTAAGGCATAGAAACAGGACGGCCGGGAAAATGGCGTTGCGCCGCATAGTAACAGGCTTTCGCGGGGATAGAAGAATGGGGAAATTGCTACAGACAGTCGCATCAAAAACCTTAGGCAAGGGACTTTCGCCATACAGTTGTCTAATAATCGGGATAATGCCCGGGAGGACAAAAAGGATAAGAAGATTCTCATATTCCCTAACCCTCCCGATTTCCTGCCCGTTGGCCTAGGTTTGGTGCTATTTCAGAGTCCATTGGCCCCCGAAAAGGCAATTTCGGGCATTTTTTGAGTTGTCGGAAGAAGGCCTTTCCCCATATGAAACAGATAACCGGCCTTTAATTCCGACCGTTTTCATAGAAAATAACCTCATTTCCGCTTCATTCCCTCTTTGTCTATAAACCAATTGTAAAATAAGCTAGTCCAGCGGTAGGACGATGGACCAGCGCCTCGGCTGCCCAAGCGTTCCGAACATCGGTCCCGTAGTCCGCCAGGACCGATTCTCGCGACAAATTGTAACCGCTTTCTTTTTGGGATATACGGATTCGCCATTTCATTACGCTTCCGCATAGCCCTCTATATACCGCTTTAAGCATACTAATTCCGTCCACTGCCTCCTCTCTGCCTATCCGCTGCGCGGCACATACTAGCTCTCTCTCTGCTACGCTTTTCACCGCCAAACTTACTTGCCCCCTACTGCCAACCCTGCTTGCCCAGCCCTACTTGCCAACACTACTTGCCCAACCCTTTCTTCGGGTAACACCTCAATCCGCTTTACGCCTCCGTCTAATTCGCTCAAAACGGCAAACTACTGCCATCTGTTAAGCTTCCCTCGACTCTAACTCCCTTCGACACATACTCTCTACTAGGCGCCTCTTACTTGCCATACCGCTTAGGCTAGATGTACCGCGACCCTCAGCCTTCGTACGGCTCAATCTGCCGCTATCCTGATCACCGTATCTCGCTGCTCCTGGACTCTTGCTTATTACTTGGCTACATTGGATTTGCTCCAATGAAATGGCCTAATGCTAGCCGAGCTTTCCGCTTACACTGGATTTCATCTAATAGAATCGTCTCGTATAGAAAAAATACAGACGAATTTGTCCATTTTAGTGGATGAAATCCAGCGTATAGAATATCATCGCCCCAAAGCCGGCAAATTCGCTGTACGGAATCCAGTGTAGGCGAAATGCAAAATGTCTCTTACTTCCCCGGAACAGCTCCATTCAAGCAAAAAGCCCAGCCGGGTCGTTCGACGACCGGACTGAGCTTTTTGCTTCTATATAATAGATGAAGGAATTATTAATTGCTTGTTTCGACTCGCGGTGTTGGGGTTGCAATAGATGCATCATTCGCGGCCGTCATAGCATTTTTGCCACGGCGGACCAGGAACGTAACCGACAGGAAGCCGATCGCAAGCATGGCCGCAAGAACAAACAACGCCGGAACGAGATGATCACCAAAACCTTCCGGCGAAGTGATGGCACCGCCGCTTTCGAAGATGAGGCCGCTGATCGCTACTCCAAACACGCCGCCCAGCTCGCGGGTTGCATTGCTCAAACCGCTGGCTTCACCGGCTGCATGCTCGGGAACGGACGTCAGGATACCATGCGACAGCGGCGTAAAGCTGAAGCCCATGCCCGCGCCGGCCGCAATCATCGCCGGAACGATATACCCAAACGGGAAGATGGCGCCTTGGCCGATAATCATAAGGGCGAAATAGATCATAGCTGCTGTCTGGAGGAACAGACCAAAGAGCAGAATCCTTTTGGAGCCGTATTTTCCAACAAGCAGCCCCGCGAGCGGAGCGCAGATCATCGTGCATACCGTCCAGACCATTTCTCTTACGCCTGCTCCAAGAGCCGAATAGCCTTGAGCTTGCTGCAGGAACAACGTAAGCAGGAAGATCGCGCCAAAGATCCCGGCATTCATCCAAAAGCCCGCCGACAAGTAGGCGCTGTAAGTCCGGCTTTTGAAATAGTCGAATTGAACGAACGGCTGCTTGCGGCTGCGCTCCCAGAAGTAGAAACCGAGCAGCAGGACTACGCCGCCTGCAATAGCACCCCAGACGCTAAAGGCATCCCAGCCTTCCGAGTTGCCGCGCATTAATCCATACACGATGCCAAACAAGGATACTCCAAGAAGCACAATCCCCGGCAGGTCCAGAGGCTTACGTTCACCCTTCGATTCCGTCAACCACAACGCGCCAAGGATAACGGCAATAATGCCAACCGGTACGTTAATCCAGAACACCATT
This sequence comes from Paenibacillus sp. MMO-177, assembly GCF_037147795.1. Taxonomy (NCBI): domain Bacteria; kingdom Bacillati; phylum Bacillota; class Bacilli; order Caryophanales; family Paenibacillaceae; genus Paenibacillus; species Paenibacillus sp. MMO-177. Next base: position 17,686 of record NZ_JBBCUR010000021.1, read on the forward strand.
TCCCAGGGTGCGCCATTAATAATAATCCCACCGACCAAGGGTCCAATCGATAGCCCTAGTCCGGAAATGCCGGACCATAGGCCGATGGCCGCGGCGCGTTTTTCGGGAGGGAAGGCCGCATTAACAAGCGTTAAGCTGAGCGGTATGATAGCCGCACTGCCTATCCCCTGCAGAGCCCTCGACAGCGACAGCTCGATGGAGCTGGTACTGAGGGCGGAAGCAAGCGAGCCAAGCGTAAACAACACGATGCCGAGCAGAAATATTTTTTTGCGGCCAAAACGGTCGCCAATCGCGCTAAACGGAATAAGCAGCACCGCAAACGCTAAGGTATACGCATTAAGGAACCATTGCAGGTCGGACATGCTGGCGTGAAATTCCTCCTGGATAGACGGCAGCGCCACCCCGATAACCAGATTGTCGAGCATGGCCATAAACAAGGCGATACAGGTAACAACAAGCAGCCGAACACGAGAAGCGGTAGAAATCATGTTTAAATCTCTCCTTTTTTTGGTTTTTTATTTATTAATCAATAAATACAAGCATAAAAAATATAGATTTAGAGGGGATGGGATGGCGGATCAGATGCATGCTTGGTCCTCCTTAAATTAATTATTTATTAATAAATAAATGTATATCCTTTAAAAAAATCCGCTTTGATGTAAACGGATTTTATCACGCAGCCGAAGCTGCCTTATTCCTCGGCGTGCCCCAATTGTCCCAAATCTCCAAGGATGGGAAGATCAAGAATTTCGGACATGGTAATAACCATGCCGCAGCCGATAAAGGTCGTAGCTTGCTGGCTTGGATTCGAAATCCCTGCCCGCTCGAACCGTTCTGTAATCAGTTGATGCACCTCGGCGAATCTTTGTCTCACGATCTCGCGTACGTTCGGCTCCGGTGTCGTATAAGACTGCATGCAGAGCAGCGTCTCATCGCGGTGAGCGGCCATCAGCTCGTTGAAAGCTTCCCCCATATGATGGAGGAGCATTTCCGCCGGGGCTTCTACCTGGGAGAAGGCATGCAGCAATCTCTTCTGCGCTCTCTCGAGGACAGCGAGATATAATACTTCCTTCGATTTGAAGAAGTGGAACACGTAGGGCTGGGTGACCCCAACCTCCGCAGCAACCATAGCGGTTGTTGTCTTGTAATACCCGTTATTCGCAAATAGCGAGGCAGCTGCATCTAATATCTGTTCTTTCCGATTCGTTACGGCATGGAAGTCTTTTTCTCTTGGCGTCATAGGCAACCTCGTTTATTTATTTATCAATAAATTACTGTATAGGATTGGAAATGTCAATAGGCTCCATCCAGAAAAAGTTTGCGGAATGGAAAAAGCCGACGGATGCCGGCTTGATTGTTGGGTTGGCGTTCGGGTATCGCCTTCGTCGAACATTTAGCTGGCAACCCCTTGTTCGAGCTGCTGCAGCAGGGAATTAGCTGCTATTTGACTGCTTCTTCACCGCATACGAGTGTCCGGCCTGCTGTAGCAGGCTTTTTGCCTGCTATTGTGCTACTTCTTCACCTCATACGCGTGTCCGGCCTGCTGTAGCAGGCTCTTTGCCTTCTATTGTGCTGCTTTTTCCCCGGATACGAGTGTCCGGCCTGCTGTAGCAGGTTTTTTGCCTGCTATTTGGCTGCTTCTTCACCGCATACGAGCGTCCGGCCTGCTGTAGCAGGCTCTTTGGCTGATACTTGTTCGTTCACCATCATGCAGACGCGTTCGCCCCGAAATAAGAAGGTTTTTTCCTCTTATTTGACTACTTTACTCTCGTGCTCGCGTGTTCTTCCCGCTGTAAGACGGTTTTTCCATCTTATTGGGCCACCCCTGCTCCACACTCGAGCATCTGCTCCACTGTAGCACGGTTTTT
>NZ_JBBCUR010000022.1:0-17962 GCF_037147795.1 Paenibacillus sp. MMO-177
CTCCATTAAAGTGTTTGACTTGCTCATTCATTTAAAAAATCGCTTTTCCGTTATAAATAACGGGGCAGTTTCGCTCGTTGTTCAGTTTTCAAAGAACAATTTGTTTTTCGCAACAACGTTTCATATCTTATCACGTTGCTCTTTTCAGTGTCAAGCACTTTTTTAAATCGTTTTTTCAAATCTATCAAACCATTTATTTGTGCTTTTCGCTCCAACCGCTTCTTTCTCTCGGCCGGAATTAGAATATACCATAGGCTTGTACAGCATTGCAAGTCTTTTTTGCAAAAAGTTTAAATAGGTTTCATGAGCTACTCTATAGGCTCTTCATAATTACTCTCATAGGCGTCCACATACGAATCATAGCTTTCTTCTTCCGCTGCGTTCTGGATGTCCTCTGCCGTAATAAGAATCAGCTCGTACCCGTCTCCCTCATGCTTCTTCAGCGCTTTCTCTTTTACGTACTTCGCGCTTCCCTCGGCAGCTTCTTCATCGTAGAAAAGAAGCAGTCCGTCCGATTTGCGGAACAACAGCTCGTCTCTCGCCTGGAACTGCCAAGGACCGACATAAGGCTGGTGGCTCACCGCCCCATAATAATCAACCTTGGTTATAATCTGCCGGTAGTACTCTTTTTTCTCGTCGTTCCATTGCTCTTCGGGATTCATAAAAGCGGTAATAATCGATAGCTTCAGCTGCGGGTATACCGATTGAAGCTCAAGCGCTACTTCGCATACCCAAAGATCAAATCCGTATTGTCCCGGCGTGATGACCCATTCCAGCCCCTCTTCAATGAGAGGAATAAGCTTGGATTCGATCGCTTTTTTTATATAAGGGATATGCTTATGCTTCTGGTTAAAGATCTGGAGCTCATGTGCCCGGTACCCGGTTGCAAACAACGTCTTCAAAAAGTCCACCTCATTTCATCATCCATCCAATATAACAGCATTCGGAGACGGAGCGTCAGAGAATATACGTTCTGTTTCATCTATACCGATAAAGAAAGAGCTGCCCCCAATGGAGACAGCTCTTCTTCCGTTATATCTTATTTGCTCATCAGCTGCATAAATACGGCAAGCATTTTTGCTGTTTCCTCGCGTGTTGCTAAGTCTTGAGGCGCGAAGTAAACACCGGAATGGCCGGATTTTGTTTTGCCGTTGATGATGCCTGCTTGCTGAACGGCTTTCACCGCTTCCTTCACGCTTGCTTGAATAGCGCTGCCGTCTGCAAAGGTAACCGCCTTCTGGCTGGCAGGAAGATCGAAGTTCATTACGCCCGCGAAGCGAACCAGCATGGAAGCCATTTCCGCACGGGTAATAGAAGCCTTCGGATTAAACTTGCCGTCGCCTACTCCGCTTGTAATGCCTTTATCCGCTGCCCATTGCACGGCATTAGCATAATAATCGGTCGTACGGACATCCGAGAATTTGCCTGTTTTGTAGCTGCTTAATTGAGCCCCTGCGATGCGGGACAAAAGAACGGTAAAGTCTACTCTTGTAATCCGCGCTTTTGGCGAGAATTGACTCGAGCTTGTTCCGGAAATAATACTGCGTGCCGACAAATACGTAATGGCGTCTTTTGCAAAGCTGGATGTTGTGTCCTTGAAGGACTTCTTGTTATAAGCCACCGCATAACGGGAGAAATGAGTAACATCAAAGCTTACCGTACCCGTAGCAGGGTCATAAACACCGGACGGTACGGTTACAAGCTTGCCGCTATCCGAGATGTAATAGATGATAATCGCGTTGCGGTCTTCATTTGCCGCTGGCGTATACGGTACTTGAACATGCACAGTACCTCCGCCAAAGGTAGTAATTGAGCTGCCGTTTGCTTTTACCCCAAAATCAAACACCGGATGGCTTCCCACAGCTTGCAGGAATTCGGTACGCTTAGCTCCCGTTAATCCTGCCCCTGCCGTAGCCGCATCGGACTGGCGGACGGTAATCGTAACATCATTGTTTTTAGAAGATGCTGCAATGGATGCGATCGCTTTTGCGTCAAAGGATACCGTGCCTACACCCGCTTCAATCGTCAAATTCGTCAGAGCTGCATCTTTGGCATCCCTGAAGATACCCTTCTCGAAAACAATTGCCGCTTCTTTTGCTTTGCTGCCCGGTACGGCCGAAACCGTCAAGCTGCCTGCCTGGCCGGATGCCAATTCGCTCTGCAGTTTTTTCAGGGCCGATGTAAATTGGCTGGACGTCACATTTGCATTGGCTTTGCCCGAGCCGTTGGTTGTGGAATCAACCTTCGTTACTACATTAGCTCCGGAAGATCCGTTATCAATAATGGTCGAATTGCCTCCACCAGTGCCCGCTCCGCCGCTGCTTGGCTGTTCAGGCGATACTACAGGTGAAGCCGCTACAGTTACCATGCTTTCCGCCACACCGTAGCCGTCCGCACTTGTCGCTTTGATGACAGCCGTACCTGCTTTAACAGGCGTAACCTTGCCATTCTGATCAACCGTCGCAATGCTGGAATCCGAAGAAGACCACGTAAAGCTGCTCGAAGAACCGTTTGCAGGTACAACCGTTGCCGTCAGCTGACCGGCTGTTCCGCCCGCTGTTAGAGAAAGAGACTTCTGGGCAATGGACACTTTGGTTACGTTAAGTTGGTAGATGCCTACTTTACCGCCTACTTCGTAAGCAACCAGCACCAGAGGCTGTCCGGTCGGGCTGACAGATGCCGGGATAAACTCTATGCCTTCCGGACCGGTATCCGTGTCTAGATTTACTTTACCGTCAGTTCCTTTAAACACACGGGTATTTGTATAGTTAGCAAACTTAGGTTGCTCCGGATCCGTAACGTCATAGGTCATTAAGCCGCCTACACGCTCCAGGCCGATAAAAGCAAGCTGTCTGTTGCCTACTTGGCCAACCTTAATGTCTTCCGGCTCCGGACCTTTCTTCAAACTGCGGTCATCCATCGCGATTTTGCTGTTGCTGACGTTGAAGTAATCCGGTAAACGTTGTGCCGTGATATTCTCGAAATCATTGCCGCTGTCATACACCTGATCCATCGTGTCCGCATTCCAAATCGAGAAGGAACGGCCGCCATACATATAGATACTGTCATTGCCCATATCGCCCGCTACTTCAATCGCGTCATAGGCTGTAGTATCTTTCAGGAACTTGTACGCTTCCGAGTTAGGATCCAAGCTGCCCTTAAGCGCACCTACCGTACTAGCGTTTGCTCGGAATTCAGATGCGTCTCCTTCGTTAGCCGACAACAGATACGTCTTGCCGTTCACCGTATAGGAAGCAATTCCGTCCGGCATATACATGCCTTTAAACGGTACTGTCTCCAGCTGAATAGCGCCATTGGATTGAACATCCAAAGCGTTGGCAGGATTATTATAGTCTTTGAAGCCAAGCGCTTTTACCGCAGTAACTTTATGCGCAGCAATATCAACAACCGCTACGGCGTTGTTTTCTTGAAGCGTCGCATAAGCGGTCTTGCCGTCAGCGGAAAGCGTAATGTATTCCGGTTCCAGATCGTAGAGCGCATCTTCTTTCGAGCCGCTCGATTTGACCGTATTCGTTACCGGATCCAGCCCGCCGCGGATATGTACGCCATCCTCAATGACAGAAGGGTCATCGAAGTATGCTGGCATAGATTTACCGGTTACAGTATCAACAATTGTGATGCTGCCTTTGGCATCCTTCGTGACAAGGCGCGGCTCCGCTTCGTCAGCCGTAAGGATATAACGGCCGTCTTCGGTCGATTTGATCATATCCGGCTGTACGCCCGAAACATACTCGGTTATATAATTGCCGTTATAATCGAGAACAAGAATTTTACCTGGCTTCAGCGGATCCTTCTCCTGTATGGATACAGCAATCCGTTTGGTTGTTGTATTGATATCTACGCTCGTCAAATCACCGTATACAAAACCTTTTGTCTCAGAAAGATCCTTCACGAAAACGGACTTTTCCGTCGTCAGCGTACCTGTTGCATTGCCTAAGCTAACAATCTCCAAGGTTGGCGGATTGCCGGAGCCGTTAACCAAATAAAACTTGTTGTTGTCTTTATTGTATTTCACGATTTCGGCAACGCCGCCGTCTTTGTTCGGGGTACCAATCGAGAAGGTGCCAATCTTTTCAACCGACAGCGTATCCCTCATCTCGCGAAGCTGCTGGCCGACTGTAAGCCAGAACGATTTGGTTCCCGTTGCAGCAGGATTCGCACTGTCCGTTGCCGTTACTGTAATAAGGGCAGACTTAGCAGCCGCTGTTGGCGTACCGGTAATCACTCCAGTTGCACTATTAAGCGTAAGACCGGCAGGGAGATTGGTAGAGTTGTAAGTAAAAGGTGCTGTTCCGCCGCTTGCGGCAACCGTAGCCGTATAAGCAGTTCCGATAGTTGCGCCTGCGAGTGCCGTTGTTGTAATAGTAACCGGATCAACTTGAGGTGTTTCCGGTTGTTCAGGCGTTGTTACTCCCCAAGGTCCAAAAGCGCTGTTATGAGGAAGGGTAGCCGCCAGTTCCGTTTCTCTTCCGGCTACATTTAATGCCTCGTAATCAATTTGTTGAAAATCGGATTTATTATCATCCATATCAACAGTTGTCTTGCGGCGAATAGCTTTCTTCTTGGATGTGCCTTCGGTAGCGCCTGTTGGATATGCTGTTTCGTATCCGTCGATGTCACTGCCGGGATCGTTGCTGCCTGTACCAACCATATCTACATAACCGGCTGGCTTTGTATTAAACGGATTGGAGTCGGAAGCCGCAAGCTGAGTCTGATTGCTCATCAAAACGACTTTCATGCCTTTGTTATTAATATATTGCGTATCCCAAGCTTGATCGGCCTTTCCTGCGAGGCTGATTTTTGCATCTCCTGCGTTTGCAGCCACATTCGCTGCCGCACCTGTGATAAGGAAAGAGGAATGCGCTTTTATCGTGCCGGTCAAATCAAGCTTCTTCCAGTCTGATGTAATTGCTCCTGTTGTCGCGCTGGTACCGCGATCGTTATATTGCAAAGACCATCCGGACAGATTGATATCGTTATCGGTTGGATTGTAAAGTTCTATAAAACCGTTAGTAAAATAAACCCCTGTTGATGCAGCCGTTCCACCACCGTAAACCTGATTGATAATAACGTGCGGAATACTGACGCTGTATTCGTTCGAAGCATTGTAAGGAGTTCCCGCCAGTGGAGTTGCGCCGCCGCCATCCGCCATTGCCACACCGGTCCCCAGTAAGGCTGTAGCGGCGATTTCGGCAGCAAGGAAAATGGACAAGAAGCGTCTGCTTTTATTGATCATTTATTAGTTCCACTCCCATTTCGTAGATTCTATTAAAATTGTAAAGGGGGAATGTTTTCTAAAGGTTAATAGGGAGTTTAAGTTATTGTAAATAATTGTTATTTTCATCTCTGAATAATGTGAATATCGCGCATGGATTAAGAAATGTCTTGCCAAGCAACACTATACTTATGTAAAATCGAGCAAGTTGCGCAAAAGTTGACTTTATGTTATGGAGGGTTACAGCTAGATGAAACCACAAGAAATCGGCGTCCACGAAAGGCCGCCAATGGGCCAAAGCCTCATGCTGAGCATTCAGCATTTGTTCGCGATGTTCGGCTCAACCGTACTCGTTCCAAACCTGCTTGGCGTAGACCCGGCAATTTGTCTTCTGATGAACGGGATCGGCACTCTGCTTTATCTATTTATCGTAAAAGGTAAAATTCCCGCGTATCTCGGCTCCAGCTTTGCGTTTATCGCGCCGGCCGGAGCGGTAATCGGGAACCACGCCTCCCACTCTGACGGCTATGCCGCAGCACTTGGCGGTTTTATTGCAGCCGGCGTTGTATTCACCGTTGTTGCTCTTATTATCCAAGCCGCGGGTACCGGCTGGATTAACGTGATTTTCCCGCCTGCTGCGATGGGCGCCATTGTAGCGGTTATCGGACTTGAGCTTATTCCGGTTGCAGCGGGGATGGCCGGATGGATCAAAGCGCCAAGCGCACCGGCTGACCAAGTTTGGACACCGGACAGTACGGCCATTACGATCTCCATCGTTACGTTGCTTATCACCGTGCTTGGTTCGGTATTGTTCCGCGGCTTCATGCGCATCATTCCGATTCTTGTCGGTATCGTGTGCGGCTACTTGCTTTCCTACTTCCTAGGTTATACAAACTTCGATAACGTATCGGCAAGCAACTGGCTTGCGGCCCCTACGTTTACGACGCCAACCTTTGAATGGGCAGCCATTCTGACGATTGTTCCCGCTTCCCTGGTTGTTCTTGCCGAGCATATCGGCCATTTGATCGTAACCGGCAACATTGTCAAAAAAGATCTGTCCAAAGATCCAGGCCTGCACCGTTCGCTGCTCGGCAACGGTATCTCGACCCTGCTGTCCGGCTTCCTTGGCTCTACGCCTAATACGACTTACGGCGAGAATATCGGCGTACTTGCAATTACGCGTGTCTATTCGACCTTCGTTATCGGCGGCGCTGCCGTATTCGCTATCGTGCTGTCGTTCTTCGGCAAGTTCTCGGCGCTGATCGCAGGTATTCCCGCTCCGGTTATGGGCGGCGTATCGCTCCTGCTGTTTGGCGTTATCGCGGCTTCCGGTCTCCGGATGCTTGTCGAGTCCAAAATCGACTACAGCAAACCAACCAACTTATACCTGACAACAGTTGTTCTCGTAACCGGCCTTAGCGGCGCGAAAATTACAATCGGCGACTTCTCCCTCTCGGGCATGGCGCTTGCAACCGTAACGGCGATTATCCTGAGCCTGTTGTTCAAAATCTTCGAGATTACCCGCCTGTCCAATGATTCGGAGGCTTCCGGTCATTAAAACGCAAAAGCCCAGCGGCCAAATAAGCCGCTGGGCTTTTTCATAATAAGAGTATTAGCTTCTTTTTCTCCGCGTCATCACATCGAAGATTACCGCAATCGCAAGCACGCCGCCGCGAATCATGTATTGATAAGAGATGCCTACCCCCATCAGGTTCATGCCGCTTGAGAGGGAAGCCATTACGATCGCTCCGATAATCGATCCGGTGACTTTACCCACGCCGCCTGCTGCAGATACCCCGCCGACATAAGCCGCCGCAATCGCATCAAGCTCGAACAGCGTACCGGCTGTTGTCGTAGCCGACTGGAGGCGTGCCGTGAAGAGAATACCGGATAAAGCAGAGAGCAGACCCATGGAACCGAACACGATGTAGGTAATCTTTTTCACGTTGATCCCGCTTAAATGCGCCGCTTCCGGGTTGCTGCCAACCGCATAAATATGACGGCCAAGCACGGTGCTTGTGGTCAGGAAGTGATAAATCACAACAACGAGCAGCATGATAATAACCGTCCAGGAGAAGCCGTTATAACCTGCGATAATATAAGTAATGTAAGCAATAATCGCGGATACGAAGATCAGCTTAACGGTGAACATGCCCTTGGAAATCACTTCGAATTGGTATTTGATCTTGTTCCGGCGTTTGGAGATTTCAAAGTAAATAAAGAGAAGAATAACAAGCACGCCAAGCAACAGAGACAAGAAATTCAGATCGTCCAACTTGAACAACGACGGGATATAACCGTTACCCAGCGCGTTGAAATGCTCGTCCTTAACGATAATCGTACCGGTCTTCTCGGTTACGCGAAGCAAGGCGCCGCGGAAAATCAACATGCCGGCGAGAGAAGCTACGAAGGACGGAATGCCCAGCGACGCAACAAGCACGCCGTTAAACAAGCCTACAACAATACCGAAAATAAGGATAATCGGGATCGTAAGATATACGGGGACACCCGCCTGCGATAGTAAAATAGCGGCAATAGCTCCCAGGAAGCCTGCAGCAAAGCCAACCGACAAGTCGATATGGCGGATGACGATAACGAGCGTCATGCCTACCGCAAGCACCGCAATATATCCCGTTGCGTCAAGAAGGTTGCTAATGTTACGGGAAGACATAAACAAGCCGTCCGTAAGAATCGAGAACGTCAGCATGATCACAAACAAAGCAATGTACATGCCGTACTCGCGAATATTTACTTTCAGCAATGTTTTACCTTCGGAAAGAATGTTTGTCTGATGTTCCTTTTTGCCCTGAGTGACTAAGTTCATGGGTGATCCTCCTAAAATGAATGGCTGCACAAAAGGCGGTTATGCGCCGATCGCGGCGATTCATGCTTCGTAAGCATTATCTATTGCGTTGCGAATTGCATAATATTTTCTTGGTTCGCCTCTTCAATCGGAAGCTCGCCTTTAATCGCGCCTTCCGCCATGACATAAATGCGGTCGCTCATGCCGAGAATTTCCCCAAGCTCGGAAGAAATCATAATAATGCTCATTCCTTCCGCAATCAGCTTGTTCATAATGGTATAAATCTCGAATTTCGCGCCAACGTCGATACCGCGTGTCGGCTCATCGAGGATAAGCAGCTGCGGCCCGACGAACAGCCATTTGCCAAGCGATACCTTCTGCTGATTGCCGCCGCTAAGATTGCCCACGATCTGTTCGATGGAAGGAGCCTTGACGTTTAACGAGCTTTTGTAATCGCTGGCAATCCGGATTTCCTTATTGTCGTTGATGACGCCTTTCCGGGAGATTCCGTTCAGGTTAGCCGCAGAGATATTATTTTTAATATCCTGGATGAGGAACAACCCGTCGCCTTTCCTGTCCTCGGTTACGTAAGCAATGCCTTCCTTGATCGCATCCTTGGGATGCTTGAGCGATTTGGCGGAACCGTTCACCAAAAGCTCGCCTTGCAGTCTATAAGACTTTGGATTGCCGAAGATGCTGCGAGCAAACTCCGTCCGTCCCGAGCCCATCAAGCCGGCTATTCCGACGATTTCTCCTTTTTTAACATGCAGGTTCACATTCTTGACGACATGTCTTCCGAGCTGAGGATCGTAAGCGGACCAGTTCTTCACCTCAAGGATCGTGCTGCCAAACGATTTATTCATTCTCTTCGGATAAATATCTTCGATTTCGCGGCCAACCATGTTGCGGATAATCGTATTTTCCGTTATTTCACCCTTGGACCCTTCCAAGGTACAAATGGTGCGTCCATCGCGAAGCACCGTCGCTTTATCCGCAATGGAAATCACTTCTTTGAGCTTATGGGAGATCATAATGCAGGTAATGCCCTGTTTCTTCAACTCCCGCAGCAGATCGAGCAGATTCTCGCTGTCATTCTCGTTTAAGGCTGCCGTTGGTTCGTCCAGAATAAGCAGCTTTACGTTTTTGCTTAATGCCTTGGCGATCTCGACCAGCTGCTGCTTGCCGACACCCAGGTCTTTGATCAGCATTTCGGGATTTACATTCAGTCCAACCCGTTGGAGCATTTTCTTGGCTTCGGCTATCGTTCTGTTCCAATCCACCACCGAGCCGCGTTTTATCTCGTTGCCCGCAAAAATATTTTCGTAAACCGTAAGATCCGGGAACAGCGCCAGCTCCTGATAGATAATGGCGATGCCGGCTTTAACGCTGTCGCTGATTTTGTTAAAGGCCTGGATATCATCTTCGAACACAATATCGCCTTTATAGCTGCCATAGGGATAAACACCGCTCAGAACCTTCATCAGCGTTGATTTGCCGGCCCCGTTCTCGCCGATGAGACAATGAATCTCACCCTTCTCCACCTTGAAGTTTACGTCCGTGAGCGCTTTGACCCCCGTAAATTCCTTCGAGATATTGTTCATTTCCAAAATGTATTTGCTCATCATTTATGCACTCCTAAAAGAATTTTCGCGTTCTTTGCGATAATTCTTACATCGTAAGGACTTTCTTAAGCAAACAACTCTATAAGCAAGGAATAGTGATAGACGAATCTACCACTATTCCAAAAATGAATTGCAAAGCAATTCATACTTCGTAAGCATACGTTTTGCTCTTTATTCGTTTACGATTATTACAGGCCTGTGAAATCGCCGGCAGCGTAGTATCCCGACTCGATCAGTTCCTTCTTCACGTTGTCTTTGTTCACGACAATAACGTTCGTTTGTTTTGCTTTTACGTCGATTTTGCCGTTTTTATACGAACCCGTGGTTTGCGGTTCGTTGCCGTCCAGAATATTTACGGCCATACCCATTGCGTCTTTAACAAGCGTACGAACGTCTTTGAATACCGTCATCGATTGTTTGCCGTCAATGATGTATTGGATGGAAGCTTTTTCAGCATCTTGACCGGTTATTACATAGCTCTTAATTGCGCTATCCGCTTTGAATACATCAGCAATGGAACGTGCCGTACCATCGTTTGGAGCCAGGATGGCTACATCACCTTTCATGTCGGCAGCTGCGGCAGTCAAGTGAGTTTGAGCTTTGTTTTTCGCTTCGTTGGGGTCCCAGTTTGTTGTGACTTGGCCGATGATTTTGCTCATTTGGTCACGGGACAGGTCTTTTGTACCTTTAAGTGCTTCAGCTTCACTCGAGTTCGCAATTTTGAAAGTACCGTCAGCGATTTTTGGCTGAAGTACGTTCCAAGCGCCTTGGAAGAACAGGAAGGCGTTGTTGTCCGAAGCTGCGCCTGCGTACAGGTACAATGGCTGGCCGTTGCCTTTTGCATTATCAACCAGGTATTGCGCTTGTGCCGTACCTACCGCTACGGAATCGAATGTTACGTAGTAGTCAACCGCGTCCGTATTGGTAATCAGACGGTCATAAGAGATAACTTTGATGCCTTCTTTTTTTGCTGCTTCTACAGCTGCGGCAGCCGCGTCGCCGTCTTGAGGACAGATAATGAGAACCTTGATGCCTCTATTAATCAATGTTTCTACGTTTTCTTTTTCCTTTGCGGAGGAGCCTTGGCTGAACAAGATTTCGGTTGTGTATTTGGAGCCTTTTAGCGCGTCCTTAAAGCGTTCCTCATCTTGAATCCATCTTGTTTCGTCTTTTGTTGGAAGAACGATCCCAACGCTGACTTTGCTGTCGCCTTTACCGCAAGCCGCAACCAACGCCGTGAGCAGCAGAACAACCATCAAAAGCGCAAACGATTTGAAGCCTTTTTTCATTTTCGTTACCCCTCCAATAATGTCTTTGTTCCTTACACGACCAACTATAGCACGGGTAATTCCCTATGAAAGCGCTGTTATATAGCACTCTTTTATAACCGCCTAGACTTTTTTGAACAGTCGGGGTCCGCAGGCAAAAAAAAAGGAGCTATCCCTTAAGTCATTGAAATGACGTTGGGACAACCCCTTATGATCTTACCTGCTGGATTTTTAAAATAGTCGTACTAACCTTGCACGAAATACATTATATTTGCCTACTTCTTGTTAACGTTCTTATAGACGTCTTCGCGGGAATGGAATCCGTCGGCAATAATCGTCTGGTTAATATTGGATTTGTCTACGGCGATTGGGGACAGCAGCACGGAAGGCACTTCGATCTTGCCGTTATTCACGGTCCGGTCCGCACCGGTGTCCTCGCCTTTGGCCAGCTTGACGGCAAGCTCGGCCGCTTTGTCGGCCAGCAGCTTGATCGGCTTATACACGGTCATCGTCTGCGTTCCTTCCACAATCCGCTGGGCCGCAGCAAGCTCGGCATCCTGGCCGGCCACCGGGAGCTTGCCCGCCAGCCCTATCCCCGCAAGCGCTTGAACGACACCGCCTGCCGTTGCGTCATTGGCCGCAATAACCGCGTCAATGTTATTGGCGTTCGCTTCGAGCGCATCCTTCATGTTGGCCAAGGCATTCACCGGGGTCCAGTCTTTCGTCCATTGATCATAGACGATCGTAATATCTCCTCTGTCGATATAAGGCTGAAGCACATTAAATACGCCTTGCTTGAACAAGTGCGCGTTATTGTCCGTATCGGCACCGCCGATATAAACAAATTTACCCTTCGGCACAAGCTTGGTAATCGCTTTGGCCTGCAGCTCCCCTACCGCTTCGTTATCAAACGATACGTACAAATCCACGTCGGCGTTTTTTATGAGACGGTCATACGCTAGCACTTTAATGCCGGCCGAATGCGCCTTCTTCACGATGGCTGCCGTCGCATCCGCGTTATGAGGAACAACAACCAGTATATCGACCCCTTGGCTGATTAAAGCTTCCGCTTGGGAAATCTGCTTGGCGTCATCCCCGTTAGCCGCAATAATCTCCACATCCGCGCCAAGCGCTTCGCAGGCCTCGCGGAATAAATCCCGGTCCTTCAGCCAGCGTTCCTCCAGGAGCGTATCCATCGAAAAGCCGATCTTAATCCTTTTACTTGTCTGATCGGAAGGAGCTGCCGTGGCCTTAGGCTGTTTATTATTTAGGCTCTCAGCCGTCGACCCGCCGTTATTGCTGTCGCAAGCCGATAGGATGAAACAAACGATTAGAACGGCAATGAACAGAATCGATCTTCTCCTTGCGAAGCCTAGTTTCATTTGCTTCTCTTCCTTCGTCCCAAATTTTTAGCTCGAAGCCGATTTGCCAAGGAGCGTCTTGCGGTATTCCGTCGGAGAGACCTCGCACATCTTTTTGAATACCTTGCTGAAGTAATTCGGATCATGATAGCCAACCATATAGGTAATCTCCTTCAAGCTCCGCTCGGGGTCTCCCATAAGCTTGATTGCTTTCTTAATGCGGCATTCGGTCAGGAAATCGATGTAGTTAACGCCAAGCTGGTCTTTAAACATTTTGCTGATATAAAAAGGACTTAAACCAACCATTCGCCCGATCGCTTCCAGCGAAATATCCTCGTGGGAATGATCCGTAATATACTGTTTGATCTGTTGTATCGCGTCCGGCTCAATCCGTTCATGATGCTCCGTATACGACTGTCTCATCCGCTCCAGCAAAAGCTCAGACTCCGCCCTAAGCTGCCTGTAATCCTGCGCCTGGAAGGAAAACATCGGCGTATCGATCTCGGCGCCCATCTCAAGCAGAACGCGGGAAGCAATCCAGAGCAGCTCGAGTACACGCTGCTGCGCATGCACGAGGTTTGCCCCTTCATTCTCGTAACGGCGGACAAAATCCGTCAAATCGTTACGGACTTGCTCCCATTGCCCAAGCCGGATTCGATCGAACAGTTGCTGCTCGAGCTGCTTGACCGGATAACCGTCCCGCGTAACGCCAAGAACGGGGGTATCCTCGTAAAACCTGTATTTGACCGGCAGCGACGGATCGATCGAAGCCATTAAAGCCTCCTGATAGGACTGCCTGATTTGATCCAAGGATTCATACACGTTGCCGATTCCGACAAACCAGCCGTCATTGCCATCCGCCTTCGCCACGGCGAGCAATTCGCGTGCCATTGCCACAGCCTGGGAACGGTAAGACCTGTCTGCCTCCGGGAATACAATAAGTGGAATTTGCCGTCCGTACATCGCGCCAACCCAGCCGCTTCCCATTTTTCGAACCTTTTCTTTAATAGCGATATAACAGCTTTCAGCGCCTGGAGGCAGCAATACGTTCATCGCGTACTTCTCGTTCGCCGTACGCACGCCAAGCAGCCCTACCAGCTCATCCAAATGCACCTCATGAACATGATCAAACAATAATTGCGTAACGATATCCGTCTCGATGATCGGCATTACCCGCTGCAGAGCAGTTCGCTGAAGCTCGGTTGTTTCTTCCGTCCTCCGCTCCTCTTCAATGAGATGAAGAACGCGCTGGACGGTTGTTACGATCTCGGAAGCTTTGCTTGGCTTGAGGAGATAGTCCTTGACGCCAAGCTTGATCGCTTTGCGCGCGTAGTCAAACGTATCGTAAGCCGTCACCATTATGAATTTAATCGACGGCTGATTCGCGCTTATCAGCTCTACCGCCTCAAGTCCGTTGATTCCCGGCATCTTCACGTCCATTAAGATCAAGTCGGGACGAAATTCCTCCGCCAGCTGTACTGCTATATTCCCGTTCTTCGCCTGTTCAATGATAATGTTCGGCAATCCATGCTGCAGGATGGCCTTTAACCCTTCGCGCTCAATCTGCTCGTCATCCACAATTAACAGCTTATACATGCGTTAACCGGCCTCCCTTTCCTTCGGCAGCTTCAAAATCACTTTTGTTCCTTTGCCTACCTCACTCTGAATAGCCATGACATCCTCCCGGCCGTAATACAGTCGCAGCCGGTTAATCACATTGCCAAAGCCGATGCCCGTCGAATGCCCGTCGCCCTCTTGGCTGGCGAATCGATCCTCCATGATGTGCGATATTTTCTCCTCCGATATGCCGCTGCCTTCGTCTTCAATCTCGATCCTAATCTCGGAGCCCTCGTCCCGGACGCGGAACGTAATCGTGCCGCCATCTTCAAGCGGCTCTATAGCATGAATAACGGCATTCTCGATAATCGGCTGGATCGTAAGCCCCGGAATCTGAACATATAAGCACTCTTCATCCACTTCTTCCACAAAGCGCAGCCGTTCCGTAAATCTTGTTTTCTGGATAAAAACATATTCGCGCAATACGCGGACTTCCTCATAGAGCGTAACCGGCCTGTCTAGCCGCTTAAGATTGTAGCGGAGCAGCCTTGCCACACTGGTCAGCAGATCGCTTGTTTCCAGCGATCCCTCCAAATAAGCTTTTTTCGATAACGTATCCAAGGTGTTAAACAAGAAATGAGGATTGATCTGACTCTGCAGGCTTCTCAGCTGACTTTCCTGCAGGAGCAGCTTGTTCTTCTGAAGCTCGCTTTCGAGCTGCGCTTTCGTCTGAATCTCCGAGATCAGATTATTGATGTTGATCCTCATTCGGTCAAAGGTTTTGGCGAGGAAGGAGATCTCGTCGTTAGCATAAATTTCGATATGGGTATCGAATCTACCCCGCGACAGCTCGCGGGCAGCTTGGGTAAGACGCTGAATGGGACGGGTGATGCTGAGCGAGAACCAATAAGTAAATAGCAAGAGGAGGAATGTGATCAAAGCCAGCATCCACACCCCAAGCTTCTTCAGCTCCACGGACTGCATAATCATGCCGCGGTAGAACTGGTCGTACGTCTGAAGCTCGGTCCCGAGCAGCGTTAACGTCATTTCCGATATATACTTCGATAGCCGTGTGGCTTCCGTAAAATCATTTAGCGCTTCTTCATTGTTCTTCTCGTTCAGAAGCCGGAGTGACCGATTCGTAGAGTCCACCAGACTGTCGATCAGGTTCAAATAATTCGTTAGAGTAAAATGATTGCTGTTGTTGCGCAAATCCGCAATATGCAACTGAGCATTGAGTAGTCTCTGCCGATCCCCCTCGACATTAGAAAGCTTCGAAGGCGTTGGCGTTTGTATGTAGTTATTTAGCGAAGTAACCAGCTGCTGGCTGGACGCGCTTACCTCGTTCATTTGCAGGTAACGCTGCAAAATATCGTTATATTGATCCTGCATTTTCTGATTGTAGTACGTAAGGATAAACCAGATCGCAACCATGATAAACAAGACAATAGCGGTCAGCGACAATATCTTTTTTTGGACTGTATTCATTGGAGTTCATCCGCCTTAAGAAGCCGTATATCCGTAAAATAACCATCATATTTTAGGGGGAAGGTCTCGCCCTTCAGCCACTGCACCATAAGCTGCACGCCAAGCTCGCCCATCATTTCCGGGGATTGCTCGATAATGCCGCTCATCTTCTTCTCCTTCAGCAAGGTCTTGATCTCCGGGCTGTCGTCAAAGGAGTAAATATGAAACTTGCTCAGCTGCGCACGCTTGCCAATCTCCTGCACCATCGCGCTTGCGTTGTTTGCCGTGACCGATACGAAAGCAGCTACTTTCGGCTCTTTATTCATAATTTCGTTGGTAGCGGCAACAACCTTCTCCCTTGTGTCCCCCGCTACTACCGTAATAGGTTCTATGTCCGGATAGAACTTCAAGATATTAAGAATTCCGTTAAGACGCTTGCTCTGAAAATCCTCCTGACGATCCGAGACCATAAGCACAACCTTGCCTTTATGACCAAGATCTTCGGCCAGTTGCGCGCCTATCATTTGGCCTGCCTTATAATGATCCGAACCGATGTAAGTCCGTCTTAAGCTGTCTTCAATAGGTACGTCGTTAGCAATCGTGAAGATCGGAATTCCGTTCCCGGCTGCCTTAACCGTCGCCAGTTGATTAAACTCATCCGTATTAAGTCCCTGTACCAGAATGCCGTCAACCTTAGAGGCGATCGCGATCTCCATATTTTTCAGGAAATCCTCCTGATTGGTCCCGTAGCTGCCCCATACTTCAAGCTCGGCTCCATATTGGGAGGCGGCTTTGGATGCTCCGTTCTCCACCTTATCCCAAAAGGGCGTGTCCAATTCTTGCGTAATCAGGATGAGACGATATCCGGATTTATTAGTGCTGCCCACATCGGCAGGAGCCGACAAATTATAGTGAAATACATGAATAAAAGAAGAGAGAGTAAACCCAAGCAATACCAGGCATATAGCGGATAACAGGACAATGACGAGTTTCCTCATTTGTCGGCTCCTTTGTTTATGTAGCAATCTATTAAAACGCTTCCATCCATAGTTGCCCTCATCATAGCACAATAGACCTAGTCAAGAAATGTAAATTTTCCGTACATAAAGAATTGACAATAAAATAATCCGAAAGCTATAATTTTGTAGCAGTAATGGATGAATATGGTATTTAAAACTTTGAAAATGGATGGTGGTTCGAATTAAAAAGTTTTTTAGCGTGGCAGGCAAAATTGTATTAAGCGGATTAATCCCTATTGGAGTTATGGTTGTGGTGGGTATCGGTTACGCCATCTACGCTGTCGCAACAGGCGCCGATATCAATGAGGTTACGAAGGTTGGAGGGGCTCGCTGGACGCAATACCTGCAGACGGTACTGTTTATCGGGTCTGCCTTTGCCATGTATGCGTGGTTTGAACGCAAGCACAAGTGGCCCTTGGGATTGAAGCAGAAGCACGGAGTAGACCGGGGTCTCCAAGGTTTTTTTGCAGGAATTCTTCTCATGACCCTTTCCGCCGTTCTGATTTGGGCAGCGGGCGGAGTAAGCTGGGAAGCCGCGAAATGGGACCAAACCTTAATTCTTTCCTTGTTTGAAGGCATTATTTTGTACATATTTGTCGCATTTTCCGAAGAGTTATTCACACGTGGATACATTCAGGGACTTATCAAATATAACTATGGAACAAAGGCAGCGATTATTGTAAGTTCGATTATTTTTGCACTTATGCACAGTATGAATCCGAATATGTACGAGACGCCGTTTCCGTTCATCAATATTTGTCTGGCAGGTATCCTCTTCTCGATAGCAAGAGAGCTGACCGGAGGCTTGTGGTGGCCGATTGGGCTTCATATGAGTTGGAACTTCTTCCAAGGCTACGTATACGGCTTTCAAGTATCCGGAACGGAACCTGTGCCGGCTGTCCTTCAAGTAACCGACAACGGCCCTATCCAGTTGTCAGGCGGAGAATTTGGCGCTGAGGGAAGCTATATGGCCTCGCTTGTCCTTATCCTGGGTATAATAGCCGTCTACTACCTTTATAGGAGACAAAATAAAACTCATTAATGCCTCTAAGCGCTGACCTTGCGTCAGCGTTTTTTTGTGTGCAAATATAAAAAAGACTACCTCGTATGTGAAGTAATCTTGCGTTCTTATATGGAGCGGAAGACGGGAATCGAACCCGCGACCCTCGCCTTGGCAAGGCGATGCTCTACCGCTGAGCCACTTCCGCTTAAATGGCTGGGGATCAAGGATTCGAACCTTGGAGTGACGGAGTCAAAGTCCGTTGCCTTACCGCTTGGCTAATCCCCAACAATTATAGGTTATTGTAAGGTAATAATGGGGCGATCGAAGGGAATCGAACCCTCGAATCTCGGAGCCACAATCCGATGCGTTAACCACTTCGCCACGACCGCCATATAATCGGTGTTTTTGCACCTTCAAAACTGGATGCGAAAGTTTGAATTCCTTAAGTTGTTTTTGGGGCCCCCGCAAAGTACTCGGAATCTACTCCGAAGCATTTGCTTCACTTTGTGGGGTTCTTTTAGGATAAGCCCTCGACCGATTAGTATTCGTCAGCTCCACACATTGCTGTGCTTCCACCCCGAACCTATCAACCTCGTCGTCTTCAAGGGGTCTTACTAATTGGGAAA
>NZ_JBBCUR010000023.1:0-13854 GCF_037147795.1 Paenibacillus sp. MMO-177
CCACTTCGGCCCTGGCGCCCCAGCTGTAACTCGGTTTTTTCCTCTTATTCGGCTGCCACAGCCCACTTCGGCCCTGGCGCCCCAGCTGTAACTCGGTTTTTCCCTCTTATTTGTCTACTCCAGCCCCACTTCAGCTCGGCCACCCAACTGCAACTCGGTTTTTTCCTCTTATTTGTCTACTCCACGCCCCACTTCGACTCGTCCGCCCCGCTGCAACTCGGTTTTTTCCTCTTATTCAGCTACTCCACGCCCCACTTCGGCTCGGCCACCCCTCTGTAACTCGCTTTTTTCCTCTTATTTAGCTACTCCAGCCCCACTTCTGCTCGGCCACCCCGCTGTAACTCGCTTTTTTCCTCTTATTCGGCTGCCACAGCCCACTTCGGCCCTGGCGCCCCAGCTGTAACTCGGTTTTTTCCTCTTATTCGGCTGCCACAGCCCACTTCGGCCCTGGCGCCCCAGCTGTAACTCGGTTTTTCCCTCTTATTCGGCTGCTCCAGCCCCACTTCAGCTCGGCCACCCACCTGTAACTCAGTTTTTTCCTCTTATTCAGCTACTCCACGCCCCACTTCGGCTCGGCCACCACGCTGTAACTCAGTTTTTTCCTCTTATTTAGCTACTCCAGCCCCACTTCGGCTCAGCCACCCCGCTGTAACTCGGTTTTTTCCTCTTATTCGGCTGCCACAGCCCACTTCGGCCCTGGCGCCCCAGCTGTAACTCGGTTTTTTCCTCTTATTCGGCTGCTCCAGCCCCACTTCTGCTCGGCCACCACGCTGTAACTCGGTTTTTTCCTCTTATTCAGCTACTCCAGCCCCACTTCGACTCGTCCACCCCTCTGTAACTCTGTTTTTTCTTCTTATTCAGCTACTCCAGCCCCACTTCTGCTCGGCCACCCCGCTGTAACTCAGTTTTTTCCTCTTATTCGGCTGCTCCAGCCCCACTTCTGCTCGGCCGCCCCACTGTAACTCGCTTTTTTCCTCTTATTTGTCTACTCCAGCCCCACTTCTACTCGGCCACCCCACTGCAACTCGGTTTTTTCCTCTTATTTAGCTGCACTCTTCGGCGCGTCCTCAGCCCCTATACGTGAGATGTCCGACGCAGCACCAACTAGTTACTTTTCGAAGTGCCGGCGCCCGCCTTCGTTGGAGTTCAACCTGCATAATGGAGCACACAGCCCAGTAACTTACCTAAGGCTACATCGCTCGCATTCTTCTAACGTTGCACCCTTCCTCATACCTTTACTACAACTACTTAAGGGAAGGGGACGGAAGCCTTGAACTATTATATTGATGTGGAGCCGGGCGTCAGCCTGTACGTGGAGGACACGGGAGTGGGGAAGCCGATTCTGTTCGTGCACGGCTATCCGCTGGATCACCGTATGTTTGAATACCAAATCAATGAACTGCCCAAGTACGGCTACCGCTGCATCCGTATGGATCTCCGGGGCTTTGGCAAATCGGACTCCCCGTGGGAGAGCTACAGCCTAGATCGAATGGCCGATGATGTGCGATGCATAATTGATACGTTGGGCTTCAATCAGATCACTCTTGCCGCCTTCTCGATGGGCGGTGCGGTAGCCGTCCGCTATATGGGACGGCATGCCGGGCATGGCGTGAGTAAGCTGCTCCTGTTCGCCGCGGCCGCCCCTTATATTACGAAGCAGCCCGGCTTTCCTCAAGGCATGCCGCCCGAGGGACTTGATGCCCTCATCGGACTCGCGTACCGTGACCGTCCGCTTATGCTGCAGCAATTCGGCAAGTTCTTCTTCCATAACGAACCGTCGCCGGCTTTCAGGCAGTGGTTCGATTCCGTTCAGCTTGACCAGTCGCCGCGCGCCGTTATCGCCTGTGCATATACTTTAAGAGATGAGAACGTGAAGGCCGACCTGGTGCGGATCAAGGTGCCAACGTATATTTTTCACGGGGTATATGACCAAATTTGTCCGTTTGAGCTGGCGATAATAATGAAGGAAACGATTCTGAATTCCATTCTGATTCGGTTCGATAACAGCGGGCACGCCATTTTTTATGATGAGCTGGACCTGTTCAACGCCTGCCTGCTGGAAGCCTTGCGGCATTAAAAGCACATATACTGCAAATAGGCTTAGCAGATTATCCGTTTATCTTAGCGAAGTCGGCTGACTGCCGACAGTCAACAACTTGTTACTGTAGATGCCCGTTTTCCGAGTTAAATTTGCTCTATACTGCTGACCCGATAGAGAGCCTAGCCTCACTGTCCTCACGTCGAGGCTCACTAACAGTGAGCCCCGCCTCATTCCTGCGGCTCAAATTGCCTTTTAGCTACTGTTTAGGGTGGATTGCCTCATTATTTAGTGAGGGTCCCCTCACTAACCTGCCTCGCACCGCAAAACAGCTCCCCGCGAAACAGCGCCACGCCCAACAAGCCTTCATTCCTACCGCAGCATAGCGGAGAACACCCAGCCAGCCATGCAAGGACAAAAGTATTGTTTTTCCCGCCGAACATGGAGATTCTGTAAAAATAGGTTTACAATAATAGAAAAAACCGTCTCTGACGTACTATTTAGGATGTGACTGACATGACCCAGCCTTACTCGTGGAAACGCAACTTGATCGTTTTATGGATTGGTGTTTTCTTTTGCAGCACGGCCTATTCTGTATCAATTCCGTTCATTCCGCTGTTCCTGCATAATGATCTCGGAGTGAATAACCACCTGGAAATGTGGTCCGGATTCGCGTTTGGCATTACGTTTCTGGCCAGTGCGCTTATCGCGCCTTATTGGGGATCGCTAGCTGACAAATACGGCCGCAAGCCGATGCTCATTCGTTCGGGCTTCAGCTTAGCGGCACTTTATTTCATTACGTTCTTTATTCATGATCCGTATGTGTTCCTTGTGCTGCGGGTATTCCAAGGCCTTCTTGCCGGCTACGTTCCTGCGGCTATCGCCCTTGTCGCAACGAATACGCCGGAGGAAAAATCCGGCTACGCCCTTGGCATCATGGCAACCTCCGGCGCAACGGGCGGCATTATGGGACCGCTCATTGGGGGTACGGTCAGCCATTATATCGGGAACCGGGAATCGTTTATTTTCTCCGGCTGTATCGTGCTCGTGGCTGCGCTAATCGCAACCTTCTTCGCCACAGAACATAAGTTCAACCGTTCCGGGGTGCGCTCCTCCGTTCTGGACGACCTGAAGCATGCCTCGCATAACAAAGCTTTCCTGACGCTCCTTGGCATGTCCGGACTCGCGATGTTCTCGGTTATGATTCTCGAGCCGCTGCTTACCGTCTATGTACTGCAGCTTGGAACCAACGAGAATGACGCTTCGCTGCAATCTGGAATTGTGTTCTCGGCCGTCGGGATTGCGACCCTGATCGCCGCTCCGCAGTGGGGCAAATTCGGTTCGAAGATCGGCTTCTCGAAAGTGCTCTTTATCGGCCTGCTTGGCGGCGGGATCGGCAACTGCCTGCAGTTCTTCGTCGGGCATATCGCCGAGTTCGGAATTCTGCGCTTCGTGTACGGCCTGTTCTTCGCCGGCGTTACCCCGGCTATTAATGCGATGATCGTGAAGTCAACGGAGACAAGCTTCCGCGGCCGGGCCTTCAGCTTGAACCAGTCGGCTACCCAATTCGCCACGATGCTTGGCCCCGTAATCGGGGGCGTGCTTGGCGGCATCATTCCAATCCGCTGGGTGTTTATTATTAATGGCCTTATGCTGATTATTGCCGCCATTCTAGTGAAGAGACAGCATATGGAGGAAAAAATGGCCGCTTCCAAAGCAGCCGCGGAGCAGTCTTGAGCAACGTTCAGGATAATCTAGAATATACATCCATCCCGCATATATAATGGTAGAGTGATTGATTCTACATAGGGAGAGGAATGGTAAGATTGTTCGGAAAAGTAGCTGCCGACATACTCGGCCTCAGCGATATCGGGTCGGTTATCCGGCCGGAGAATTACGATAAGGTGGATGCTGATGATTACGTGATGCATGAAGACGGGGAAAAGATCTATTTTCTGATCAAATCAAAAACCGATGAGTACTGCTTCACGAACTTCGCCCTTATTCATCTGGACGGCACCAGCGCGGTCAGCAAGAAAAGGATGCTGCACCGTTACCCGTACGCTACCAACAAGATTAGCAATGTAGCTCTGGAGACGGCCGGAACGGTTGACCTAGACGTCGAGATCAAATTCGCGATAGGCTCCGTGCCTTTCTCCATCGACGTGAATAAGAAGCATATCGAGCAAGTGAAGGACTTGTACAAATCTCTTTTCAAAATCTCCGAAATTCATCACGAGAACGAAATCAGCCTCAGCTTTGCCCGCCAAAGCCTGGAGCTCGCTTCCTCGACGTTAAGCCATGCGCATAAAGGCGATTACGATGTAGCCGATACGTTCGACAAGCTGAACAAATCCGCATTCAACTGGCTCGAGGGAGCGCAAAAGCAATACAAAGTGAAGGACTTCGGAGCAATATTCGATCGTTATATCAATTTATAATGCGCAAAAATAAAACGCCGCCCCATGAAGGGCGGCGTTCTTGCGTTTGGCGGGGCGTGTTCCGGCATCACTGTTGCTTAACCGTTATTCTCCGGCAGAACCAGAGCGTTGATCAGGATCTATGCTGCTAGGAATGAAAGCTCACCGTATAGGTAAATCGCTATTTCTCTCCAGCAGTTACAGACTTGCTGTAAATACATTGCACGATATGCAGTATATACGCACATTTGCAGGCCGATAGAGGAGTTATGTTGCACAGAATGCAGGATATTGCGTCAATTCTGACCGATTAGGGCTATAAATCACTCATATGATGCATTCTGTGCAGTATAGTTCAGGTTACTGGGCCAACGTTTATCTATATCCTGCATTTCATGCAAAGTGGGCGAACGGCATTACTTCCACTCTGCACAGAGCAGCTTAATGCTCGAGATGCGGAGATACAGCTGTACATAGCCACTGCACATTGCTCGCATCGATAACCCCTGCACCTTGGGGCCGCCGCTAAACCTGCAGCTCCATATGCCGGATGCGCGAGCTTTCCACTTGAATCGTGGAATGCCGGATGCCAAAACGCTCTTCGACCAGCGCGATCGCCGCCTGCAGCACTCCTTGGCAATCCGTTCCGTCTGCGACCTGCAGATGGCAGCTCAAGGAATCCAGACCGGACGTAATCGTCCAAATGTGAAGGTCATGCACGTCAACGACGCCTTCGATCTCTCCAAGCGTTGCGCGAACCTCCTTCTCGTCCACGTTCACCGGGGTCCCTTCCATCAGAATATGGACGGTATGCTTCAGCACGCCCCAGGCGCTTTTTACAATCAGCACGGCAACTACCATCGAAATAATCGGATCGGCAATATTCCAATCGAACAGGTAGATCAGAAACCCCGCAAGAACAGCCCCAACCGATCCAAGCGCATCGCCGAGCACGTGCAGGTAAGCGCTTCTGACGTTCAAGTTGTTATGGACATCCCCTTTGCGCAGCAACGCCCAAGCGCTTGCGAGGTTGGCGAGCAGGCCAATTGCCGCAATCAGCATCATTGAGCCGCTGGCCACGGATGGAGGATCAAACAACCGGCCAATAGCTTCCCAAATAATAAACACCGAAATAACAACAAGCGTAACACCGTTAAATAAAGCTGCCAATATTTCAAACCGGTGAAAACCGTACGTGCGAACCGCCGAGGCCGGGCGCGCCGCGAACCATACCGCCACAAGGCTGAGCACCAATGCGCTCACGTCGCTTAACATATGCCCCGAATCGGACAGCAGTGCAAGGCTGTTCGTCATCAGCCCCCCGACAAACTCCAATACCATAATGCCTGCCGTAATGATTAACGCGATAAATAATCCGGTCTTGTTGCCCGACATATCAAAATGATGATGATGCCCGTGATGCCCATGGTCATGACCATGATGCCCGTGACTATGCCCGTGGCCGTGGCCATGGTGATGTCCGCCGCTGCAGCCCTGCGCTTGTTCTTGGCCGGAATGCGTATGCGCGTGCTCCTCTTCTGGATGGTTATGTTCATGACTCATAAGACTGGCACCCCTCTGTATACATATATGAACAACTATTCATATGTTTATGATGCCGCAACCGTATTCTTTTGTCAATCCATGGATAAGCTTTTTCTTAGCCTTGCACAATCCGCCCGGCTTCGGATGTAACCGAAGGCAACGGGCGGAACGGTTCTTCAAGTTATGGATTGTTCGTATGCTGCACGTTTTGCAGCTTTTGGGAAGCCTTGCCTTTGCCATAACGGACTTGGTTTTTCTTCTGCTTGGCTTGCGTGGCATGAACCTTTGCCACAAATTCGCTAGTGGATTCCATCGCTTCAATCCCCTCCTTTGCCATTAGTAGGGTATCCGCGGAGATTTCACCTTATGCGCTTTGCAAGCCGGCCGTTACAGTACCTTGGATAAAAAAGCTTTCGTTCGCTCCTGCCGCGGCTCGTCGAACAGCTGCCGCGGAGTCCCTTCCTCCACGATCATGCCCTGCTCCATGAACAATACCCGGTGCCCGACCTCCCGGGCAAAGCCCATCTCATGCGTGACGATAACCATCGTCATTCCTTCCGCCGCAAGCTCCTTCATGACGGCGAGCACCTCGCCCACCATCTCGGGATCAAGCGCCGAGGTAGGCTCGTCGAACAGCATAATGCGCGGCTCCATCGCAAGCGCCCTTGCAATCGCAACCCGCTGTGCCTGGCCGCCGGACAACGAGGCGGGGTATTGTCCCGATTTCTCGCTTAGTCCTACCTTGCCTAGCAGCGATTGCGCAAGCTTTTCCGCACTAGCCGGCTCCAACTTGCGTACCTGCACGGGAGCAAGCGTAATATTGCGAAGCACGCTTAGATGAGGGAACAGATTAAACTGCTGGAACACCATCCCCATACGCGAACGGATCTCCGTAATAGCTGACCCGGCATCCAGCAAGGAACGCTCCTCAATCCGGATCTCGCCGCGCTCCGGCCTCTCCAATCCATTCAGGCAGCGGAGCAGCGTGGACTTCCCGGAGCCGGAAGGACCGATAATGACAACCACCTCTCCCGGCGCTACCTGCAAGGACACATCCTTCAGAACCGTATTCGCCCCAAAAGACTTATGGACTCCCGTTACTGCAATAATTGGTCCCGCCGTCATCCTGCCACTCCCTTCTTCTCCATCCAGCCCAGCAGCTTGCTAAGCGAGTAGGTCAGAATCAGATAAATAAAGGCGGCCGCCAGATAAGGCTCCCATACGCGCAAATATTGGCCGCGCATCACATTGCTCCAGTACATTAATTCCGGCGCAGCGATCAGGGCAACCAGAGAGGAATCCTTGATCAGGACGACAAATTCATTGCCAAAGGCCGGAATCATCCGCCTCACCGCCTGCGGCAGGATGATAAATCGCATCGTCTGCCCGCTTGTCATCCCAAGCGACTGCGCCGCTTCCGTCTGGCCTTTATCAATCGACTGGATGCCCGCCCGGTAAATCTCCGCCGTATAGGCCGCCGAATTCAAGGCAAGTGCGGTAATCGCGGCAACAATCGCATCGGTATGTCCAATACAGGCGGGCACAAGCCCAAAATGCACGATCAGAATCTGTACGTATAACGGCGTACCGCGAAAAAAATGAATATACCCGCTCGTCGGCCAGCTGAGATACCATCTGGGCGACATTTTGCCGAAGCTGACGGCCAACCCCAGAATGGAGCCCAGCACAATCGCAAGGGCAGAGATCCCAATCGTCAGAGCTGCTCCTTTGAGCAATAAAGGAATATAATCGACAATGATATCAAATCGAAAATGCATGCGCTCGTCCTCCCCAGTCAAGAAAAAAGCATGCGCAACTTGACCCCATTACGCATGCTTTCTGCTGCTTACTTCGCGTTTAGCACATTGTCGACGTTCGGCTCTTCCCCGAACCATTTTTTATAAATCTCCTTATACTTGCCGTTCTCGAGCACCGTCTTGATCGCCGGATCGAGCTTCCCCTTCAGCTCGCTGCCTGTCGGAAGCAAAATGCCGTAAAATTCCGAACCAAAGCTTGCCGTATCCATAATCGCCTTCAGCTTGCGCTCCGGATTGTTCTTCATATATTCGCGGACAATCGCAATATCGGCCACAACGGCATCCACCCCGCCCGAATCAAGCTCGAGCATCGCTACCGCATTGCTGTCGAACCGCTTCAGGTTGGCATTGTCGTTGCCCATAATGCCTGACATTAACGTATCCGCCGTTGTGGAGCCCTGAACCGCCACCTTCTTGCCTTTCAAGTCGGCTGCGCTTGCGACCGTGCTGTCTTCCTTCACCATAATCATATTGGTAGATTCAAAATAGGGAATGGAGTAGTCATAAGACTCCTCCCTCTCCGGCGTAATGGATACGCTCGATATCCCCGCATCATAGCTTTTGCCGGATTGCACCTCCGTCAGCATCGCGTCCCAGCCGGTATTCGCGATGGTATACTTCAGTCCCGCTTCATCCATAACCGCCTTCAGAAAATCAACGTCAAAGCCCGTAATCTTATCCTTATCCATAAATTCCATTGGTGCATAAGCCGCGTCGGTCGCGAACTTGTACACCTTCTCGCTGGCACTGCCGCTTGGCTTACCGCTGCTGCTTGCCGTATTGCTGTTGCCGTTTTCCTTGTTGGCCCCGCATGCTGCCATCGTCATGATGAGAATTCCTGCTGCCAGAAGTACCGATAACCGCTTCCCCATGGTCCATCCACCTCTCTCAACATTGGACTAGCGCAAATTGAGCTGCTCGTGCAAACTATCAATCAGCTAGCAATTCATCAAGATTTTAGCAGGTAAGAACGGTTCTGCGCAATACTATATGTAATTTATTATGACATAAAGGCAAAGCAGATTCGCCATTCTTTGGCAGGAAAACGCGTTTCACTCAGGAAAATTCTAATTCGTGTTATAAAATATAACTTATAACCCCTTAGAATTATAAAATAACATAGTGCCTAAAAGTCTAAATGGGTCAGCGCGGTATTTACGTTCATCGCCGCTTTGCTCCCTCCGGCAGCCGCAACAATAAGCTGGGCAGGCGAAATCGTGGCCGCATCACCGGCCGAATAAACATGCTCCACCGTTGTTTTTCCGTAGTCATCTATTGCCAGACCGCCGCTTTCGTTTAATTTGCAGCCTAATTTCTCGGCAAAACGGATCGGAAGATACCAATTCGACGTTACAAAACCTCCCGTGCGCGCCACTTCCGTTCCGTCGGCAAAGACGATTTTTTGCAGTCGGCCGCTTTTTCCCCTCAGAGAAGCAATTCGCTGCTCGAAGATGCGCACGCCCCGGCTCTGAAGCTTCGCACGCTGCTGCGGCTCAATCTTTCCGACCCCGTTCGTGCACACAATCAGATCCCTGCTCCAGTTGTAGACCGTGGACGCCATCGAGAAACGATGGGATTCGTTCTCCGAGATCACTGCAAGCGGCTGGTCTCTCAGCTCCCACCCGTCGCAATAAGGACAGCTGAACAAGGAAGTGCCGTAATAATCGGCTACGCCTGCAATGTCAGGCAGCTTTTCCTTAAGTCCAATCGCCAGAATAATCGTCCGCGCCTGAAACACCTCTCCCGTGCTTGCCTGCACGAGGAACAGGGCATGCGCCCGCTTCACCATATCCACAACCCTGGTCCGAACCACCTTGACGGAAGGATATTTGCTTATATCAACATGCGCCATGCGCCGGAATTCATCGGGCTTCACGCCGTCTCTAGTCAGAAATCCATGCGACTCGCGAGTCACTGCATTCCTTGGCTTGTTATCATCAAACAGAACAACATTCCGTCTCGCTCTCCCCAATACAAGCGCTGCGTTAAGACCAGCCGGTCCGCCTCCGATAATTGCGCAATCATAGAGCCTCACCTGCTATCACTCCTTTTAGAAAAACCTATATCCCATCACTTGCTATTCGTTAAGTATGGCATCTTTGCGCGAAAACAAAACGCTTATCAAAGAACAAAAAAACCGCGATGCTTATGAAGTCTTGCTTCACTAAGTACGCGGTTTGTTCGGGATTTATGCTTTATTAGGGAAAATGCGGGAAAAAAGTTTATCCTCGAATCGGGTGGATAGCACGACGAGAGTCGAAGAAAATCCGAACGTATGGCATTTCTCGAGGAAGCTCTCCAAGGTTTCGCTTGTCTCCGTCACAATTTTCAATAAATAATTGTACTCCCCGCTCGTTCGGTAGAGATCCACGATTTCGGGAGCGGCCTCGCTAAAAGCTTCGAATTCCTTGCAGTTGCTCGACTTAAACAATACAAACGCCGTTGCATTCTTGCCAAGCTTGGATAAGGACAGCTCTGCCCGGTAGCCCGCAATGACTCCCTGCTCCTCCAACTTACGGAGTCTCTCGGTTACGGCCGGCTGCGACATAGCGATGATGCGGCTCATCTCCGAAATCGTAATTCTGGCGTTATCGTGAAGGATCGACAGTATTTGATGATCAATTTGGTCCATGGATTGGTTCACCTCTTAATCAAAGGTTTAGGACAGCTACTAACGTAATAATTAAGGTTTCGGGCGTCAAATTCCTTAATCCTCTCATATGAATTGTAAGCCGATTCCAATAAACTGTCACTAATAACCAATGAGGGAGATGGATGACGATGACTGCGACCTTTAATGAAACAAATAGAACGAGCGAGGTAAACTTTTTTACCACGGGAGACGGCATTCAGATTGCTTTTCGAATCGATGGGGATGCCGGCAAGCCGGTACTGGTGCTCGCTAACTCTATTGCTACTTCAATGAATATGTGGGACGGACAGATCGCTCGGTTTACGGAGCATTTCCGCGTGCTTCGCTACGACTATCGCGGACACGGCGACTCGGATACTCCAGTCGGACCTTATTCCACGGACCGAATGGGCAGGGATGTCGCCGAGCTGCTCGACTCGCTTCAGATGGACCGCGTTCATTTTCTAGGGCTGTCACTCGGCGGTGTCGTGGGGCAATGGCTGGGCATTCACGCTCCGGAACGGATCAACCGGCTGATCTTGAGCAATACCTCTTCTTACCTGGGACCCGCAGATCAATGGAATGGCCTGATTGCATCCGTCCTGCAAGTGGAGAACTTGAATGGTTTTGCGGATATGTTTATCAACAATTGGTTTCCTTCGCCTATGATCGAGTCGGAGAGCGAGATGGTCGCAGCCTTTCACAAAATGGTCCTCGCTACTCGCGCAGAAGGAATCGGAGGAAGCTGGGCCGCAATCCGCGACATGGATCTGCGCCGAACCGCTGCTCTTATAAGCAGTCCGACTCTAGTCATCGCGGGTCAGCATGACACGGTAACACTTCCCAGCCACGGCGAATTAATCGCCGAAACGGTACCAAACGCAAGGCTTCTTATGCTGCCTGCCGTTCACCTCCCCAACGTAGAGTATCCGGATGTGTTCGAGAGCGCTGTGCTCGACTTTCTGTTGGAAAGTGATGGCCAGGTTGAACAAAGCCTCTGATACTTTATAGCCCTACTGGGGATACTTACCTGTACACAGTGGAGTGCAATGATAATTGCAGGAGGAATAACATGTTATCCATTTTAGGTCTGGCCCTTTTATTTGCAGCGGTCAGCATCATTCTTCTTCGTCTTGCCGGGCGCAAATCGATTGCGCAAATGACCATGCCCCAGCTAGGGATACTACTAACGATAGGTGCAATTATGGGCTCGGAGGTAGGCGGCAAAGGAGCTGCAAAGACGATCTTGGCAGCCGTGGTCTTTATTGCCGTTCTCGTAGGGGTTGAATGGCTGACGCTCAAATCCAATACAGCCGAACGTCTGTTAAAAGGAGTTGCAGTGCCCGTTATCGAGAATGGCGAGATTATGACAAACAATCTGAGGAAGCTGCGCATATCCGTCGATGATCTGGAGAAAAGACTGCGCATGATCGGGGTCTCCGCTTTCCGGGATGTCAAAACGGCAACAATCGAAGTGAATGGCGAGCTTGGCTATGAGCTTTATCCACAGGCAAAGCCTGCCACGTTAAGGGACCTCGAAACCTTATTGAAATCCTATTTCCCTCAAGCCGATGCTGCTTCCGCAGTAAACTCCGGCACCAACAATATATTTTCCGAAATCCTCCAGCCTCATAAGGATGAGGTTCCGAATCAACTTCAGTAGAAGAAGATAACGCCATGGCTTCTCGAAAAGATAAGGGCTGCCTTCGAACGGCAGCCCTTCGTTCTATCTCTATTTAATTTTAAGATTAATGTCCCCATGAATCCGGGTTGGATAATCCTGAATGGTGAGCGTGAGCGGGCTTTGGTAGTTCTCCTTCGGAATATAGTACTCGTACTCCGTTAGCCTCATTATTTAATGAGGCTGGTTCATTATTGGCATCGGGCTAAAGTATGCAAGAAGAATTGGATCCCTACTAGAAGGCCTTCTCGTAGCAGTGAACCTCTATGCCGATGTTG
The DNA here is from genome assembly GCF_037147795.1 of Paenibacillus sp. MMO-177. Taxonomy (NCBI): domain Bacteria; kingdom Bacillati; phylum Bacillota; class Bacilli; order Caryophanales; family Paenibacillaceae; genus Paenibacillus; species Paenibacillus sp. MMO-177. The sequence continues at coordinate 12,412 of NZ_JBBCUR010000023.1, forward strand.
GCCATTTTGGTCGCATAATACCGAAACCCCAAGGAGCTCCAAAATCCTTTGGCAGGTTCGTTCTCCGGAATAACGCCGATGCGCACGGATTGCTTCCCTTCCCGCTTGAGCCGCTGCTCAAAGGCAGCGTAAACGGCCTTACCGTAGCCTTTCCCTTTCAGCTCTTCGTGTATCATGAGAAGACCGAGCCATGGATAGCCGTCTTTCGGGTTCCGGTCCAAATACTGCAACAGCCCGATAGCCCGTCCATCCAGCCGAATCATAAGGCTGTGCTGGTCTGGCGAGAGCTGCTCAAGAAGCTCCTCGCGAGAGCGTTCGCGACGGCCGTTTTCCATCCGATTATATGCGGTATTCGAATTCATAATATCCTGAATAGTGTCGAGATCATCCGGTTCTACGGGGACGAATTGAATGTTGAGAGACATTGTTCAAACACGCTCCAAACTTTTTATATACCAAGCATCGCAGGCAAAATGCTCCGATCCGGCAAGCGGAGCGGCAAGCGACTCAAAGCCATGCTTGGCGTAGAAGCGGTTCGCGGCATGCATGTTTTGCAGCGTTTCCAGATAGCACTGTTTATAATGAAGCCGGGCAAAAGCTAACGCCGTATCGAGCAGCTTTGCCGCTATTCCCGTACCGCGTACAGCCGGAGAAAGATACATTTTCTGCAGCTCGCAAACTTCCTCCGAGTCGGCAAACGGCGCAATCCCGCAGCCGCCTACAACCTCTCCAGCCTGCTCGATGACCCAATAAGCCCTGCCTTCGTGATTATAATAGTCGGACAGATGGCTCAAGCTCTCGTCGGCCCAAGCCAGCCCTTCCCGATTGCCTCCAAACTCGATCAGACATTCTCTGATTACGCGTTCAATAGCTGCGTTGTCTTTCTCCTGAAGCTCTCTGATGATCATGATGACAACCTCCGTTTCCGTACCTATTATAATCCGAAAATAAAATAGAAAAAACCGCGCAATAGAGGATTCCCTCCATTACGCGGTTCTTCTTGTTCGGCAAAAATTTATTTACCTACGATTGCATTAAGCTGTGCACGGCCTGCGATGATCTCTTGTTGATAACGATCTTGCATCGGTTCAAGGATCGAAGGCTCGCCGCCAAGAGCAGTAATTTGTGCGCCAGCGTCGTTCATGATCGTTTTGTACTGACCTGTGCAGCTGTTGAATGCAGCCGTACCCGTCTTGTACAATTCCGTTTTCTCATGCGTCGACGTTAACGTCGTGAACTCTACAGCGATGTCCGTCAGGCCAGCCTGGCACTGGTTGCGCAGCTGGAACAGCTTCGCGGAAGTGTCATTGTACACCTGTTGGATTTTCTTCTCGTTGTTGCCGTTGTTGCCGTTGTTGCCGTTGTTGCCGTTGTTGCCGTTGTTGCCGTTGTTGCCGTTGTTGCCGTTGTTGCCGTTGTTGCCGTTGTTGCCGTTGTTGCCGT
>NZ_JBBCUR010000024.1:0-13552 GCF_037147795.1 Paenibacillus sp. MMO-177
TTAAATTCCTCCCTAGTTTTAGTTAATATAGTTAATCGCGCGATTCGTCATAGTCCAGATCATCGTCGTCATGCCGACCCCGACCTGTTATTTTTGCGAATGCGTCGCGGATTACCCCGAGTAAATCGCCGCCTAATTCGGTGGCTGCCCATATGACAAGCAGTGGGCTTACAAAGTAGAAAATCATTTTAAGTAGCGACATAAAGTCGTCGGAAAAGCCGGGAACATCGAAAACCGTCTTCATGGGAATGTCGTCAGCTGCACCAGCGAGAAACACCATAGCATGGATATCCATATCATTTACCCATCCGTCTAAAGGCGTTTATAAGGGTTTCGAGTAACAGTCCGACTGACTTTATTGCGATGAAGATAACCAAGAAGATAATCCCGACGGCGAGTATTTTGTTAAACACCCACCAAAAGTAATTCATGTCCAGTAAGCCTTTTAAGTCCAATCGTCACCCACCCTTTCGCTTTACAAAACTGATTAGACTAAGGAAAAACGTGAGCGCAACGGCTGGGACAAAGGTCACATACAGGACAAAATCTTGAGACAGGAACCAGAGGAAAAACAATTCAATTGGATTGATCATCGTTTCACCTTCAAAGCCGTTTTAAAGACCAGCAGCAGGAGCAGATAAACGGGTATGATACCGAAAATCGCATATTTAGCTGCAAGCTGGGATTTTGCTAGAATGGCGAGATCGTAAACCATTTACTTGTCCCTCCCCATGATTGCGCCGTAAATCCATTTCGTTAGAAACATAGCGATTAACACCATTAACAAAGTGGATACGAGCAAATCGCCCAGCGTGGCTTCGTTCCTTACCTTTACTGTCGTGAACGCGTCCAGATGGAGCGTCGTGCCTTCTGTCTTGTCTTCGACAATGACAACGGGCGACGTGTCTTGCTCTCCCATTTCTAACCCTCCCGTCTGGAAAAATAATAAAAGGCTGCACCATTATGGCGCAGCCCCTTAATTTTTCCATAGCACATAAAGACGTATTGCGTACAGACGCAAATTCAAATAGAATTAGGTCTGTCCAATTCGCAGATTTTATGTGCGATATGCAAGGGGCTTAGCCTTGCGTACCCGTTCCGAAGTGTTGGTAGCACTTCTTCGGGGTTGGATTATTTTTTTTGTCTTGCAAACCTTGCTCAGGAAGAAAATCCTTCCTTTCAATGTCAATAGGATAATTCGTCTAAAAAAGTAAGTCAAGTACTACTTTTGTCGTATTTTGTCGGTTAAATATGAGGATTGGAAGGAATTAGTAAGATTTGTGCATTTGCTCTGTACTACGTAGTAGTATGTAATATAGATGCGGCGCGGCACGAACGTAAATTCTGGTTAAAAATTTTGTTCGGCTACATGATTAAAAAAAAAATTACCCCTTAGGCGATTCCTCGCCGCCAAATCGATCTAAAATCATTTTTTCAATCACTTGCTTCGGTTCGCCTACTTCTTCTCTTATCTTGTCCACTATCTTTCGCTTGAGGTTGATCGTCACCGTGATTTTCCGTTCGCCCTCTGGAATCCTATGTCGCCCCACCGATCTACCCCCGATTGACTATAGTCCTCCTTTTTTATTTTTTTGTTTATAGTGTACCATTCCGCGCAGCTTGGTGAAGACAAAAAAAATAGCAGCTTCGGCAGCTGCTTGGCTTTGGTTATTTGAGTGTTCGGGCAAAATCAAACGTTTTCTTATCGATTGTAATCGAATTTTCATAGTGTTCGATGAGGAATTGTACACCCGATTGATCTGACGCGAATCCTAGAGACTTGCTGAATTGCATATAACCCTGTTTCGTTTCTTCGCCAAGGTAAATCATCGTTTGCTGCTGCTTCTGCTTGTCCAGCTCGCGTTGTTCGCGCTGCTGTTTTTTCCATTCCTCAGTCTCGTTATAGTACTTGATTAGCTTCTCAATAACTTCATAATGCGTACTGGCGTATAACGTCGATTTCATTTCCTCGACGGCTTCTTTCAGCTCTGTAGGAACTTGGATAGGTGTTCTTGCTGACATTTCATTTCCCCCTGTATACATTTTCTTTGCTGCAGGAGCTCTTCCGGAATCGATTCCGTATACAAAAAACGCAGCTGCAGGTGATTCCTGGTTTTAATTCTGTATACAAATTTCGCATTCGCCGGCGCGGATCCGCGCTGCAGCGACCAGGTATTTGTATACGTTTAGAATCCAAATAATCCAAATAGCCATTTTCTGACTACATCATCACGAAAAATCATCCAAGTACCTCCGCCATAGAAAGCAACTAGAACAGCAGTACATACGGCCACTACCTTTTTGCTGGGCGGTGGAAACTCTTTTTTAGCTCCTGTTATAGTGATTTCCATTTCGGCGATTTCATCGGCTGTAAGCTCTCTAACTTGTCCTTCTGGAGAAGTCACCTTAACGGCCGTTACAACATACGAATTATTCATAATCAACCATCCTAGTCTTCAAATTTTCTAGCTTTCGCAACCTCCGTATTCGCTCAAATTCGGCCAAATCCGGCCGTTTCGCTTCCGTGGAACAATCGCTCAAAATGATTCATTTTAGACTGTTAATCGTGTCCGGGCTTGTCCGATTTCCGCCGGATTTCTCCGGCTTGCTTCGATTCTCATTTTCCAGACCGCCGGACTACTGCACAAAATAACGTATTAGATACATATGTCTTACTCTTTCATGTTCTCCGGCACATGTTTTTTCATCTCTCGAAGGTAAGCCATTATAAGCTGCTTTGCCTTTTGCTCATTCGGTTCATTCTTAGCAATTCTATCCATGTCCTTAATTTGTTCAAGAACAGGCTTCCAAGCCATGATTATCACTCCTTCACAAAATATCGGATTATGTACATATGTCTGCTATTCCGCATCCTCTGGCTTAAAAAAACCTTTCTCAGAATCTTTCTTGAGAAGATACACCAGCAGCCACATTCCAACGCTACACCCCAAAAACCATTCTATAAATCCAATCATGGCTACCCCAACCCCCGTATTTGCCATTGCGTGTATTCACTTACAGCTTCTCTAAGTTCCTCTCTGGCCTGCTCCCAATATTCAATACTAGAAGCAGCATCTTTAACCATTTGACTATCCATTGCATAATTCAATTCCATCAGAGAGTTCCAATGCTCTTTAGCTGCCTCTAAGTGATTATTGATGGCCTCTCGCCGATCATCAAAAGCCATTAGAATTACATGCGAAGTGTTAGAAGAAATATTCATATCAAACCCCCCGTTAATTAGCTTAGTAAGAACTTTTACTCAGCTTTTTACTAAGCTTAATAGATTCTCTCCAAGCAGCCAGCTTGCGCCGATAGCGCCGATCACGATACCAAGCAACAGCCCTTTACTAAATCCCGTCAGTCTCACGCGCTTCCTCCCATTCGTATGTGCCATCGTTCCGCATAAACTCTAACAGCTTAACTTCTAAACCGTGTTCGACGATATCTGCAAGCACTTCGCTCATAGGGCGTTTTGTGTGCTGGACGATCTTGTCCACCATCAGCCATTTTTCATCATTCAGCAGCAGCCGGACGGGCTTCGTTGTCTTCCCGGACTTCTTACGTCCAGCCCCGGCCCGGTTGCCGCCGCGCCCGATCTTTAGCATAGTTCCGTAATCGCTTTTTCATTGATTTTAAAGTAACGCTTTGCCGGAAGTCCTTTTGTCTTCGTCGAGATTAGGCCGTGGCTTTCCAGTGTGCCGATTGCTTTAGATTGCTGGTACTTGCTTAGTGTCGTATTGTCCTCAATCGTCTCGACGGTGCAATAGAACATGCCCTCATTGTCCAGATTTTGAATGTGTTGTCGAAATACTAATTCGCTCAAAAGGATAGCTTCGTTAAGTCCCACCCGTTTAGCCAAAAACTTGTTTACTTTTAAAAATTCATCTTTCAAAAGAATCACCTTACCTTCTTTGATTTCTGTTACAGTTTTCATAATATAGACATAGGCCATTGGTGTCAATATGATTTTTGTTACACTTTTCAAAACATCCGTTTATACCACGGTTTCGGCTTCGGCGGTTCCTCTTGCGGCTTCTGTTGTTCTTCCAGCATCAGTTGTCGGCGCTCCGTGATGTATTCTGTAATCACCTTGTCCCGCTGTTCCAGACGGTTAAGCAGCTCCCGGTTAAATTCCTCTTGCTTGCGCTGCTGCTCTGACAAGGCCGCTATCATGGCTTTCAGCTCCGCGACTTCCGCGCTTGTCGCAGCAGCTGGCGCGGCCACCTCTGCCGCCGCTGCTACTTCCTCACCGCCCGTTCCCGCTAAGAAGTGTTCTATTTGCCGGGTAGAGAACCCCTGTTGCCTATGGAGCCGCTGAATCGTCTTAAACACTTCGACGGCTTCCGGCGGGAACAGGTTATAGCCGTTCTCGGCCTTCTCAATGGGAATAAACGTCCTAAATTCCTTAATCCAATTCCTTATTACGTGTGCGGACTCTCCTAGCTCACTTGATAACTCGTTAACTCTAAGCTTCACGCAAGTTTTCACCCTTTCTTACACTCACTTAGTAAGCACTTTTACTGAGGTTTTTACTTACGTAAAGCTTTCGCTAACCGCGCCTATTATTCCTTTCCGTCCAGCTTGCGAGCAAGAGCGCGCATCTTCTCTAATTTGTCCGGGTCGATATCCGTTCCCGTTGGTTCTTCTTTACCTTCTCCGGCCAATGCTAATTTCGGCTTACGGCTATATGTGCGTTTTGGTTTGCTCTCAGATCGGGACGCTCTTTTTTCATCTGCTGTTGCTACTGCTACTTGCATGTTAGAAATTTCGTTTTGTACAGCTGTATGTAGGCATGCAGTAAAGTCGTTTGTTTTATAGCTGGAAACCCGTTGTACTACTTTTTCAAACCGTTCTTTTGTGATTTCAGTTTTAAATTGATCAAAAACAAATTCGATAGACCGCTTGCGGCTAATATCATTATTAATTATGGAATCAGTTAAAGAATTAAAATCTTTTAGTTCTTGGGGTGACATGGTGTCACCGGGGGGGTGACATGGTGTCACCGGGGGGGGTGACATGGTGTCACCGGGTAGGGGCGACATGGTGTCACCCGGTACATCCTTCTTCTCTGGAATATCTAAGCTGTACAGATTAGAAGTCTGACGGGCGGTTTTGTTCTTTGGGTCATAACGATATTGAGCTTCCCTTGTAAGGTATCCCTTTTCCGCAAGAGTGGTCATCACTCGCTGTACCGTTCTCTCGCTCACACTTGCCAGCTGAGCGATTTTAGAGACGGAGGGGAACGCTTGGAGCGTATGGGCGTTTACAAAGCTGTACAGGGCAATATAGACCAGTTTCTCGCTGCTGCTTAGGTTCTGGTCTTCTAACAGTTCGATAGGAACGCTTACGGGCGGTCTGTGCTTGCTAGTAATTTTGGCTTCGGTCATTTTCAACATCTCCTGAACTAGTAATTTGGTATGAAATATAAAAAAGCGGTCGGATATGCTATCCGCCGCTTAACATGCTCAACAAAATAGGGTATAATAACCCCTATACCAGTGTTGATCTGCTACGCGAATAGCATTTCGACTACAAACCCTTGGATGGTTCCCAGCCATTCAGGGGTTTTGGTTTTTTATGAAGTTAATAATCATATTAACCCCGTTCCCCCAAGCTGTCCAATATTTTCTAAATGATTACATCGTATTTCTGATACAATTCCCGCTGAATCATATCCGCCTGAACCCGGCATTGTGCCGCTTTCCTTCCGTCCCCTTCGTATAAAGACGCGTCTATAAGCGCTAGAAGCCCCCTGTATTCCCTTTTCTTCTCGAAGACATAGAAAACCTCGCTCTTAGTCATTGGAGCGTATGGACGGGCTTTCTGAGCCGTCTGAGCGATTAACACAATTCATCCCTCCTATTCGTATACAGATTCCCCGGAGCTGCCGCCCCGATCTGCGTTGGCCACGTGATTTTATGTATACAAAAAACCGACCAGGAATCGCCGGCAGCTGCATTTTTTGTATACATCATTCTGGTAACGTCCATAACTTTCTTTTTACTATGCTGATGTCATAACCCCAAAGCCGCACGACAATGTAGATCGTACTTCCGATAGCGGTCATGATAGCGGAAAAATAGAGAATGGTTCCGCTGACAAGATACTTCCCGCCGTCCGTATCCATAACGCGTGAAAAGGCTTGTAGATTATCCGACGTTGATGCTTCGTTGAAACTCAAAGAGAAAACGCCAAAGGCCAATTTAAAAAGCATAATGGGTATAAGCAAAATGGAAAGCAGACATACGACATTAAGGATTCTGTACCAAAGCAGATACTTGGTTTTTTGCTTTTCTTCTTTCAGCTCTGCCCATTCATTCATAGCTGCACATCCTCCTGACTTTGTAGATCGATGCGGATGCCGATATCCGCGGGGCAATACTTCCGATCAAACAGGTAAAACGTATGATTACCTTCCCGAACCCGGTTGGCTGCGTATTTCTCTCTTTGGCGGCGCGTAAGTAAGCGAGCGCCGACCGCCACGCTTCCCGTCGCCTTGCACATGCGCCGGATAAGCTCCCATTGCCGTTTTTCCTGCTCCCGTTGCAGCATCGACATAAGATGCAGCGGATTGACGTGCTTGCCGTGTAGTAACTTCATATACGCCCAGCGCCGGGGCTCCCGAATAGCTTCAGCTTGCAAAAGTGATGCCCTCCTTGGATAACGTCTCGATTTCCATATAATCCGTGCCATAAACCCTCTGTAACGCCGCATTGTGTCTCCTATCTAATTCTTCAAAGAATTGTTCCTCTTTGTTTGGTGGTGGGGTTGGAAACTTATGAATCATTGAATGCGTGTTGTAAAGCTTGAGCTGGTGAATATGCTTTTGGGAACTGACGGGCAGCGTCCACTTCTGCAAATGCTTGCCCTTCGGACCGAAGTCCTGCGCGGTATGATCGTAAACGTCATTGATGATCGTGCCGGATGGCAGCTTCTTGCATTCGATAAAAAGGTCTGTCATTTCGCGGATACGCTTATCGACGTTCTGGAAGCTTGGCAGAATGAAGATGATAAGGCAATTCATTTTGCGTACATAGTTCAGTACTTGAGTCATTATGACCTGTCCAGCCCCTCCCCACGTCCTGTTATCCCAATTTCGCTGGGCTTCATCAAACAAAATGATAGAGCCGTGGGCATCGGCTACCTTGTACCAATCCTCGTAATGATCAAACAAATAGGCATTGCGGCAAGGAAAATTCGTGAAAAGCTTTGCGCCGGATGCCGCCGCCCACTGGTGGGCTTTAATCACCGCTGTAATAGATTTCCCGTTCCCGTATGCGCCCGATATACCGACCAGATACATAATTAACGACCTCCGTCCTTCTCTGCTTTGATGGTTTTGGCTGCTTCGCCGTCAATGTGCTGCGTGCGCGGTATGAGCGCTTCAATTACCCGGATGAAGAAGCCCGGCGGCGCGACAAGCGGCGCATCGTCCCGAATCTGTTTTATAAGCTTGTCATACGGCCTAGAATCGCCGTGGAGCCGCCGGGACTGTAAATGTTCAAGGTAGCCCATACATTGCATCTGCGTCGGCGTGAGGGGCTGTATTTTGTCTTTCAGGGTATCAATGACTTGTTTAACGTCAGCTATTTGCGGCTTCATATCGTGGCGATAAATGTCCCCCATTAGGGCGCTCTGAATGTCCACGCTGCTCATTTGCTTTCACTCCTTCAAGTTTGGTTATAATGTCTGTCGCTCTTACATGGTGATAATCTACAAAGTCCATATTCGGTTCAGTGGCTTGCGCCAACTCCATCAGCTGGTCAACATGATCGCGTAAATTGCTTAGTAAATACTTGATTAAATCCTCACTCATGTGCGCCCACTCCTTTTTATTTGAACATGCCGACCAGAGCCAAGAGTCCCAGCAAGCCAACAAGACCAACCAGCATCAGCGGCGTTTTTGGCGGCGGCTGCGTCCGGCCAGTGTATGCAAAGGCTTGCTCCATAATGGTGTTAATCTCCACATCTGCAAGGTGAGCCGTTTCGTGCAAATACGGCAAGCTGCAATGAAAGCTATATACCAATCCGTCGCTGCTGGTGCTAATCGTGGCATCTGCTATCGGCAGCACGTACTTCGAAGTAATGATTCGATCTTTCTGAACTTCGGTAATGTCTAGAATTTCGCAATGATTGGCTTTCTCTGCGCTTAGGTCACGAATCCACTCTTTGGATTCGCCATGATAGGTATAGTTGGGGTCTCCATAAACAACGGCCTTGCCGAAGTAAGTCCGAATCTCGTCGTTTCTTCTAATCATCTATTTGTTTCGCTCCCTTTGATTTTGTATACAATTTTTCAGCAGCCGGCGCGGATCCGGATGCCTTTTTGTATACGGATTTCACGCTGCAGCGTGATTCCTGGTCGGAAATCCGTATACATAAGATCAGTTGGCCAACGCCGATCGGGGCCGCAGCTCCCCGGAATCTGTATACTACTTACGGGCTTTGCTAGTTCGTCTGAGTTGCAGCGTAGAAAACTTTTTATAAGCTACATAAACGCCGCCGATTGTAAGTACCAGTCCTAGGCCAATTCCTGAACCAACCGCTAGGAAGTATTGAAAAACAAGGTTTAAGCTGTCCGGCATATGATCACCACCATTTGATTAAGTCTTTGAACCAGAGAAGAACCCGGCTGTATTTTTGAATCATGAACAGAATGAAAAGGAACATAAGCGCCGTTAGGAATGAAGTGATAACCCCCGTCCATGCGGAGCCTAGTATTGAGAAAAAACCAAAGTAATCATTAAGCCGAATCCCCTTGGCGCTAATCGTCCCGATGCCGTTGATCTTGTCTATCATCAGCTGCAAGAACTGGAGAACCGGGGCAAAGATCGAATCTATGAAATTATTCACCGCCTGCCCCCCTAAAGCCGCCAATAATCCGCATAGCGAATATGGCGGTTGTAATCCAAATAACAAACATCAGAACGTAAGCTACTTTGTTAAACTGCAAAGTTTCCAGCGCTGGCTGCAGCTTGGCTATAACGCTTGAATAGCTTTCCGGAATAGGCGAAGCCGTTGCCGGATTATAAGACAAGCCTAGAATCGTTTTGAAAAGCCCGGTACTAAGGCCAATCAGCATCCGGCCAATGGCTAGGACGATTTCTAACACTTTGTAGAGAATAACGCCCAGCTTATAGACAAAGTAGAAGATTGCCCCAATGAACTCGAATACAGGCTGGAAGAGCCTGTATAAGCCGTTCATCACCCAAACAACCGCCGACCAGATAACTGAGAACAGATACCCGAATCCGTCTGCTATGGCTTTAAACAAGGGCTACCACTCCTGACGTTCCCGGCCTAATACCGCATTACGTACAACGCCGATAAGCTCTCGCGAGTAGTAAATTGCAAGCGAAACGATAAGGAACGGCGACGCAACGCCAATGAGTTTAAATCCGCCGCTTAAATAATCAGCTGCCGTCATTGATAACCCCTCCTTTGCCTTATGGCTGCTCGAACCATTCTGAGTATTCTAGGGAACAAGGCGATAACCACGCCTAGCAGGAAAAACCCGGCTAGAGACGCTACAACGGCCATAGAGCTTTGAACAAGGTCTAACGGGTTAATGCCCCAATTTCCGCTTTTCGTGGCATCCTGCCCCACTGAGCCGTCTATGAACTTGGCTTTTATGACTACTTCCTTTTGGTTATTGGGGTCATAGCCTTGATTGGCCTTGATTTCGTACTGTAGGACGTTGGTTCCCACGTTAGCGACTAAGTTACCGTCATAGTAGATTAAATAGGCTGTAGCCCCGGTTATGGCTTCCCAGCTGACGATTAAACTAGGCTTCGTCGGGTTCACTTCGCCATCTGGAACGCGCGTCGGGGTTTTGATCTTGACCGTGTTGCTTGGCTTCGATTCGTTCCCGGCTTCATCGACGGCCGTCACTTGAAAGTAAAACGTTAGATTCCCTTCATTGTAGGGATGTAAGAACGTGGTTTCTTTGACGGATGCGGCGTTAAGTTTTTCATACCCCACGCCATCCGAAGAAACGTAAACGTTATATCCGGCTAGGGCATTGTCTGTAACCGCGCCCCAATTTAATTTAATGAACATGGCATCCGACGTAATGGCTGCCGTTAATCCTGTCGGCTTGGCTGGCGGCGTGGTATCGGAGGGCTTAAGCAGCGTGGCCGTTGCTTCGTTGCTCTTGCCGCTTTCGTTCCCGGACTTATCGACGGCCGTCACTTGGAATCGGTAGAGCGTTCCCCATGTGCCGCCCAGCACTTCAAAAGAGTTAGTTGTAATGGGTTCGGCGTTAATCCGGGTTCCGTTCCGATAGATAAAATAACCGTCCACGTCCGAAGCCGTGCTTTTATTCCAGCTGAGTTGGATTTTCCCCTCAAGGCCGACGGCCTTTAACGATTTAGGCTCGTCCGGCGGCGTGGTGTCCGGCGTTACAAGCGCTGTTGCCTTAACGCCCTCGCTTTTTTCACTCTCAAGGCCGACGGAATTATAGGCCGTTACCGTGTAGGTGTATTCCTTGTTCGCTTCTGCGCTAATGACCGCTAGTGTCCGGCTTACCGTCGCCATCTTTTCCCCGTCCCGGTAAACGATGTATCCGGCCACGTCGTCAGCTGCCGGATTCGCCAGCCATTGCAGCTCGATTTTCTCCCCGATCGGCAAGGCTGTTGCAAACAATCCTGTTGGTTTGGTTGGCGGTTTCGGCATAGTAAAGCTCAACGTATTACTGTTTGTCGAGACATTTCCCGCTGTATCAACCGCCTTTAAAACAAATTGATACGTTTGCCCAGCTTGCAAGCCGGTTGCCATATAAGCCGTTGAAGTCTTAGGCAGCGTCACTAACAAGGAGCCATTTTGCCAAAGCTGGTATTCCTTCATATCCGATTCCGTGTTAGCCGCCCAACCCATCGAGTAAGTACCCTTTATCGCATCCGATGCGGTTGATATGAAACCCGTTGGTGCAGCTGGTGGCGTTATGTCTGGTACAGAACCATACACATTAAATTCCTGCATCGTTACTTGCACACCAGTTGTAGACAATAAACGGACATATCTTACACCCGTTAAAGTAACAGGCTCTAACGAACCTGTACCTGTTGAAGTGGTAGAACTGATATCCTGCTGACTACTATTTACAAATACAACTTTGACGTTGCCCGACGATGTAAATTTAGCTCTAAAACCCGTAACATTCACATCACTAGAAAACTGATAAAAAAGATAATTACCGCTAGGCCAAACATAAGAAGTCGCTTCGTTATTGTCCGTCATACCCGTTTTAGGCTGAGTAAGATCGGTTAAAGGCGTATGATCGGTTAAGTAAATCGATTTATTATCTAAAAGGCCACCCGAATAATTAGGAGCGGTAAATACATCAAACTCATACACTTCGGCCGAATCAGAGGAATGACCGTTATAAACCGCAACTTTTTTAACACCAGAGACAGGTGTAATTGAAGTCTTTACCGATGTCTTGTTCAATTGCAAACTTGCTATTGAAGAAATTACACTACCTGATTCATCAAAAAAATATAAACTAAGATTAGATGAACCCCTCAAAACTGCGTTAATTTGATAAGCGTTGATAGTTACAGGAGAAGCAAACGTATAGTAGAGGTATTGCCTGCCCAAATTCCAATAACTCGTGTTGTTGTTATCAGTTGCGTAAAGTGTTGTACCAGAATCAGCAGTCGTAATAGTGGTACTAACCGTTAATGCTTTACCATTCAACAAACCACCCGCATAAGCAAAAGCGGTAGTTAAAGGGACAACCATCATTAAAACCAATACCGAAGCCATTAATACAGCTAACTTCTTTTTCATACTCCCCCACCTTTTTATTATTCTTCTGCCCCTCCTTTAAGGGGAATAGCTAGGCGGCGGATTGTCCGGCGCCGTCTGATAGTTTGGGATGCCGTCGCTTCCCTCACTGGTCTGATAATCCGGCGCAGGGCTTGAGTTCGGCATTTGGTAATCTGGCATACATAAAAGTCCCGATGTGGAATTAAATAAGCAGCTTGAAGGGCTTTGCGAAGGTTCCGGCACGTTGTATTGCGGCGGCTGCTCGACTTCCGATTCCGTTCCTTGATAGTCCGGCGCGGCCTGATCGGTCTTATCCGGGTAGGTGTAACCGCCGTCCTGATCGCTCAGTTTAATATCTAGTGGGTCGGGAATCGTGAAGCCTTGCGAACCCGAATAGTCGGGTTCAAAGCTGGGTACATCCTTAGTAACATCGGAATCAATCTTGTTTGGTAAGTCCGTCATATGCGGAACCGAAGGCGGCGTATAGGCTGCTGGCGGCATTGGCGGCGGCGCGACGGGTTTTTCCCGGCTTTCAAATTCATCTGCAAAGATTTTGGCCATTTCCGGGGAACGATTGATAAGCTCCTGCCCCATGGCCGGGACGATGGTGTCCCGCATAACATTTGCGACTTGCTGCCAGTTTGGCGGCTGGTAAACCCGATGCAGCATCGATTCCCATTCGCCCATGTAATCATCCCAAGCCGGACAAGCCAGCATATCGGTTATGAGCTTGCATCCATCACAACCGCCGCTGCCGCCGTCCGATCCGCCGCCCGTTGACGGCTGCGGAGCAATATAATCGGATTCCCCGATAACGTTGCCGTTTGAATCGACCGCGGATACCGTGTATCCTCCGGCACTATCTATTTTTGTAGAAGTCCCTGTCGTCTCTCCGATCTTGTTGCCGTCTTTGTAAATGTCATAATGGTTTGCACCAGGAATGCTATTCCACGTCATTGTGCTTGTTCCGTCGCCGTTATCGGTGACGGCAACCCCAAGATCATTTTTCAATGAATCGGCGTTATCGTAAGACCGACAAGCAGGATTCTTTATTTTCGTCGTTGTCCATTGCTTGGTTTCTCCGACCTTTACCCCGTTGGCAAAGACCTCTAGGATATAGGTTCCGTTACACGTTAAGTACCAACTTCCGTTTGGCGGGTTATGACTTTCGGCGCTGTAATAAGTGCCCGTTGTTGTCCAGTAATTGAGTCTTGATGAATCCGCTGACTCGTCCCATCCGTAATAATTCAACCAATATTCGTCCCGAGTACTTAAGTAAATCAACTGTGAGCCGATGACCGGGGATTCCGGCACCGACCAAGGCGCTGCACTTACGGCCGTTGTGACCAGCAGCGCAAGGAGCTGCAAAACAACGAGCAGCTGGGTTGTTTTCTTCCACATGGCCTTTAACCTCCAAAAAAAAAGGGACGGGGTTCACCCCGCCCCTTTTTCGGCGTAATTGATTATCCTTTTCTGCCGCCGCCACCAACAACCGCTTTACGAACCAAGCCGAAAAGACGCGGAGCGAACGTTACAACCATACCAAGTACGATGAATCCGGCCAGTGAAGCGAAAATACCCATCGAGCTCGACCAGATATCCGATACGCTAAAGCCCCAATCCATTGTTACCCCACTGAAAATATTACCTACGCCTGTTCCTGCCATAATTAAATTCCTCCCTAGTTTTAGTTAATATAGTTAATCGCGCGATTCGTCATAGTCCAGATCATCGTCGTCATGCCGACCCCGACCTGTTATTTTTGCGAATGCGTCGCGGA
>NZ_JBBCUR010000025.1:0-9119 GCF_037147795.1 Paenibacillus sp. MMO-177
GGAAGCCTTTGATGCCTGGAACGCAAAGCCTGAAGCTGAAAGACTGAAGAAAGTTGGTTGGCGTAAGAAGGAAGAAGACACGGCAGCCCGTGATCGATTCGTGATCGATTACGTGGATGAACGATACGAACAGCGATTACGGGAGGAATACGGGCTAACTTAACACCGCGTCAGGCCACCTGTTAGGGGGGCTGGGGCGATTGGGAATCTTGGCTTCGATTATGTCAATGAAGGATAGGGGATGAGGAGCGAATGATGGACGAACAGCGAGTTCCAATTGAAGGATATGAAGGATTATATGAAATCAGCGCAACGGGGAGGGTCTTCAGTTTATCAACGAACCGATACCGTGTACGAAAGGGCGATGAATACGGATATAGGTGGGTAAAGCTGTCCAAGAAAAACTTCCGGACAAAAGAGCTATGGGAAAAGGCGTTCGGGGACGTGCGGGGATGCCAATATCGGGGGCAGGAGTAAAGCATGGTTGTTACATACGAAGCAATGATCGAGCAACGGGACCTCATTCAAAGGGCTACCGAACTGTTCGGTCAGAACATGCAAAGCCTGGCCCCGGACGGGCAGTCAATTGACCAGGTATTTTAGGCAGGCTGCTACAGAGTTCGTAGACAGCTTTTGGCGGCCAATGATGTAAGTTTTTGCGAAGGTAGACAAAATGAAAAGCCGCTCCCAGTAAGGCTTCGGAGCGGATTTAAAAATATTCCACCCTATTATATTGTTCGTACCTTGACTTTTCTTTATGGAACAGGATACCATAAGCATATAGGCGTCTACCATTTCTGTTTTTTAACAGATTTGGCACACGCCGATCATTACATATTTTGAAAGGTTGATGCTAATGAAGATGTGAAATTCAATTGCACCGCCGTACTCGTTCACTCTAGTCAAGGAGGTGAACGGGATATGGAACAGAAGGATAATCGATTAGATGCTGTAGCTCTGATCTTGATCGATAGTTTGACTAACCAGTACCTAGCGGATGCCACTCTGCTTGGGTTACCAGTTAACATCATTTTGTTGCTCTTGATTCTCGGTTACAACCGCCGTTAGTACTCATACTTAACCAATTTGCTTTCGACTATGCCACTAGTCGAAGGCTTTTTTTTTGTCGTATCTTTACTAATACCTATAACACATGATATATTGTATGACCTTAGATTACAACCAAGGCCGAAAGAAGTAAAGAAAAATTATAATAAAAGTAACAAATGATACCCCTACTGCGAAGCTCTTTTGGGCAGGATTTGGGTCATCTCAATCAGTATATACCCCAACTCGGCTAGGATTGAATCATCTCGTCGGAGAACCTCAAAGTCAATTACTTCCCAGCCATTATTCGCCCTTCAACGCAAAATCTCCTGATTTGCACTCAACGTAAAAGACAGCTTCATACGGCTAGTGATGTAACGTATTCGTATCAGACTGCCGATGAATTGAAGTGAACTGGAAATTACATAAACATCAGGGGGATAAATAGTGAAGTCAGTAGTAATTCTTCTTCTTATTTTTGTGGTAGTATTCTTGATTGTTCGGCAGTTTTGGCTGTGGTATTGGAAGGTAAACGCCATTACAGATAAGCTGGACGCCATTGAGAAGCATTTGGCTAAAATGTCGGCAGCTGTTCCAGCTCCACCAACACCAAAACCAGCAGCACCAGTGAAGAAGACACTTCCACCTACAGCACCGGTGCCCGTTACAGGCAGCAAGGAAACAACCACAGCAAGCAATATTAAGTCATAGAATGTTGAAAGGCATAAAAAAAGCCGCTCCCCGGAAGCACCGGATGGAAGTGGCTTTTACTTTTTATAGCGCGTACCGACAATCTACAGCGATACGCTCTGCGAGGGTGGTTTCTTGTAATCAAGCCGCGCTGGATCTGGCCATGAAAAGAGATGTACTATATCGGCACATCAGACTAGTTTGACCGGCACGTCGCTGACACGAGAACAGCCCTAACTTCCGATAATATCGGTATTATCAATGTTATCGGAAGTTGGAAAAATTTATTTCATTTATCCTTGCCAAAGTGACTAAGAATTCGGTATATTGTAGGCACGACAGACAAGAAGAACGTGGGTTCCCCTCCAATGAGCAGAAGGGAGGGGAGATATGGAAGACGCTATTAAGTTGATTACGCTGCTGTTCACTGGAGGCCTATTCTTAATCGCACTACTGACATACATCCACACAATCAATAAAAGCAAATAAGACTTCATCCACGACGCCTAGGAAACGTTAAAGTGGACGAAGCCTTATAAGATTAGAGCTAATCGCTCAACGAGGGAAAATCCCCCGTATTCTTGTTACATGTCTTTACATAGAAGCGAATCGGGTCTCGCACACCTGGTTCGCTTTATTTGCGCCTAAAACAGGAACATATGTTTTGTTTTAGGCGAATGGCTGTTCGACTCTTATAGCCGAAGTATAGAACTACATGTTTCCAAAGTCAACAGAAATAATTGTCGGTGTAAGTATCAGTAAACCAGATATGGCGCGGCTTCCGAGGCTCATAAATGTCCGCTAATGTACTTCAGTTCCCCGGATCTCCAATATATTTTATATGCAGTGTGTAGCCATGATGATGGGCTGGAAGGGGCCGTCCCCCGCCATGCCGGCCTTTATATCAACCGTGATCATGCACACCGTATTTATTAGCTAAAGATGGATAAGCTCCTTTCAACCAGCCGTTCCACCCCCAGTGGTTTCCACGGTGGTCACGCCATCGGTCAAGCTCTTTAGCAGCATCATGATGGCCATCAGAGATCATTCGATCAATAATTTCACGTTTGCGCTTTGGTTCATCTACTCGGTCGGGATGTTCAACGTCAAATTCAACCATAAGATCCTGAATCACTTGATCCAATGCAGAGATCTGTCCCCGAATATATTCCTTATCAGCTTCAAATTCGGGTTGTTCCAATTGATTCTTCAATACACCCCGTCGAACTCTAAACTTAGTGATCGCATCGACAATCTTATTAATACGGAAAGCTGCAGAAGCCATATTAACATCACCCTTCGTGATTGAGTACTTACGTTAACTATTGTAAGCATTTGTTAACCAACGTCAACAAAAGTTTTGGGGTTTATGTTCATCGACCGATCGGGACGCGGATTCCGTAATATATACCAAGGCTACGAATCTCAGGACCTCACCGTTGTGAATCGACCTACATCTGCACAAAATTCATATTTTGCGAGATAGTAGTTTTGCCAAGAATCTAGTAGTATCAAGGGATTTCAGCTATTCTTCTTCTATTAGGCTAGGTTCGGCAGCCGTTTATGCAGCGATTATGCAGTTTTTTGCATAAATCAGGAATAACTATCTTTACAATATGGGACATTTTGGTATAAGATGGTTCTTGTTCCGGAGCCAGTTCATTCATGGTGTGGTGGAATTGGCAGACACACTGGTTTACCAAACCAGCGGGTGCAAACCGTGCGGGTTCGAGTCCCGCCACCTCCATTTCGTAATCAAAGCGACCTTCCTAGAGGGTCGCTTTTTTGCTGTCTTCAAGGCTGTCTATAAGGGTGGATTGCGCAAACTCGGCAGTAATCGGAGCGTTCAGCTGAAAAATCTTGCTTAGGTACAGTTGGGCAAAAACGGTGAATTGACGGGGCAATTGTGACTATTGCAAGTGTAGCCGATCGGGAGGTCAGACGATATTCAACACCGCTGCCTTAATAATTTGACTACCAGCTCGTATAAGAAACATGAGAATACTGAAAGGGAGGGGTTTTGAAATGAAGAAGTTTAAGCTATTCAAGCTCGGCATCCACGTAATCGGAATCTTCAAGATTGATCTTCATATGGAGAAATAACCGTAACAGCAGGCGGGGACCGGATAAATTTGTCCGGCCCCTCCTATGGTTCTTTATATCTTTAAGACCTTAACGTTCTTCCATATTTGGCGTAGAAATCTTCTTCTTAAAGATGGTTTTGGTTTTAAAGAATGGATTTGGTTATAAGTAATGGCTATGGTTATACCCCCAAATCTGTCCCACTGCCTAACGCCTTCATTATGGCCTCCATGCTATGACCGCCGTTCAACGATTCATTGTACCGTGCTTCCTGGTCACGTTCATTCTGACAGCTGCCATTGCGTTGATCGCTGAATATTGAGAATCCTGATTCCTTATGGATCGTGTACACGTTATAGAAATGCCCTGGCTTATCTTTGACCGGATTCTTCACAACTGTAACGATCGGCTTTCCGTTCCATCGAAAGGCAAGCAGCTCCCCGATCCATCGGCTTACCGCTTTCTCGCTTTGATCCAACTTTTCAGCAAGTGTAGCCTGTGCCGGCCAGCACGTACCATCCTCTTTCATATGAACAGAAAGGGCACACAAAGCTTTCCAAGCTCCTGAACTGAGCTGCCCCATCAATCCTTTGTCGTACGCTGATCTGTGTAGCTTGGCGAATATATCTTCACTACGTGCCATTTCGTCATTACCTCCATAATTGAATTCGGTGTGTAATAACAGCGGCGGCTTATTATTCAGACATGCTGTAACTATGTTAATATCTTCCAATTGAGATATTGATCATATGAACGGTAAACGGCAAAAGACAAAAAGGGAAAGCCCGCAGATCTCATTGATCCTGCAAGCTGTCCTATCTTAGCTTGATTAGTCCATGCGTTGTAAGCCCCTTAGCGCCTTCATACGGCGTTTCCATGATTTTAGGCTTCTTTTCTACGTCCTGACTTTTCTGATGTCCCTGAAGCCTCTTACCGAAGGCGTAGTAACGTTTCGGCCTGGGCCAGAGCTTCCTCCAATTGCTACCTGATCCGCTGTCGGATGCACCTAAGCATCTTGTTGTGTTTGGTAACGTGCCGACACCTGAGCAAACAGCACACGATTGTTCATAGACGGTTGGTGGCGAACAATCCCTTTTGCGGTCTCAACGTCATCAGACGTAATCTCAGCGGTAGCGTCCGCCAGCTTTGTCTGTAACGCCCGAAGGCTGTCCACGAATTGTTGCTTATCCATTAGATACCCCCCGGAATACGTTTAACCCCATTAGGTAGCTGCCCGCGATCGATCATCATAAGATCATCGTGACTGATACGGAGGACATCGCTATTGCTGATAATTGATTTCGGCATAACGTAGTTGCCTGGATGATTAGCCTGGTTATCCTTATAGGCAACGTCAGAGAGCTGCCTATAAGCTGGCTCATATTCTGCCTCCAATTGTTTCAAGTCCAGCAGGGCATTCAGGTAAGCTTCCCGTGAAGCCGCCAAACGTTCAAGAATCGGTTGTAGCTCTTCAGAACGGACAGCCGACCTGTAATCCCCCGACCAATCGTTCACGAGGTCTCTGACGCTTATACGCCCGTCTAAGGCGGAACGCCGGTAGTCATGGACTTGGCGGCATTCATGTTCGGCGGCAGCCAATGCCTTTTCTGCTGATTCGATGCGTGCGGCAATCTTGGCTTTCTCCTTACTCCGATCCTTACCTGTAAACTCGTCACGGATCAAAGCACCTTTCTCCGCCAGCAAGTCTTTTAGGTGCGTACCTGCAGACACAACAGCTGCTTCATACTTTGCGACAACGGCATTATAGTGTGTGTCCTGGTGATCAAATTGTTCCTTCAATACCCAATTTCTCATTTTGGTGAATCCCCCTCATCGTTGTCGGTAAAGCCAAGTTCACGGCGCATGCGCTCGATGTCAGCACGGATGGCAGCTTCTGAACGATCCTCTGCCGGCGGGCCCGGACGGATGGTCATTTCTTGGTTCATCAAACCGTTAGCCCTCAACCAGACATCTACGGCTTTAATAGATTTCCCTTCCAGTGCCTGACGTGTCAGCCCTTCCATCACATCGGGGAGATGCTCGATGACCTTTTCCATGGTGCGTTGGCGAACATGCTCAGCAAACCAATAGTTTTGCCGCCAATCGTAAAGGCAGCGAAGTGAAATTCCATGCTTCTCGGCAAGCTGTTCATACGTCATCCCACCACGCCCAGGCATGGAAAGATACTCTGCAACAGCCAGCTGCGTAGCCGATAGGTCACCACGACTGTTGGATCGGATAATCTGTCTTTCTTGCATCACAAATCCCCCCTATTCATACTGTCATTCAGCAGGCTGGATATAGTCCGGCTAACGTCCACGTATGATCTAATCTTGTGCTCCACCGCTGGCGTAACCCTTTGAACATCGTTTTCTATCTGCCAAATCAAAGCTTGCGACACGCCGATGTTGGCGGCGAAAGTACTCTGGCTTTGATGCAGAACCGCTCTCAATACTCTGACTGTCGTACTGTTCACTTCATCACGTCCCTATCAATCCATATAAAAAGACCGCACCCAAAATGGGTACGGCCTAGGAGGAATTGAGCTAATGGCAGCTCATCTAATAGGGGGGGCTACGCTTGTTTATTACAAGACTTTTCTAGTAACTGGTATTGACGCGTGTTCACAGATCATCTGTAAATGCAGGCTGGGAGCGGATTTCCGCTGTTGTCCGATCATTCGTAAAATGGTAGAATTGTCCCAACAACGAAAAAGAACAACCCATTCAACTTTGGCCGGTTGAGGTTGTCCTTCTCGTATCACACACGGGCTTCGTGTGTCTATTTGGTTGAACCTATCTTATCACGGGATCAGTCTATCTAGCAACCACGAAGCCCCCAACCATTGGAGGGCTTTTTATTATGTCTAACGATACGATTAAAACTAGTAAATGGTATTTCAGTACAGCTGACGCAATATTTGACGTGGAAGGGCTCGACATTCACGACCAAACCATATACATACTGCTTTGCGCCCATGCAGACAGGGACGGCAAGTCTTTCCCTGCTTACGCCACGTTAGCCAAACGTGGACGAATGAGCGAACGCAAAGCTAAATATTGCGTTGCGAAACTAGTGGAAATGGGCCTGATCCGGAAGAAACCGCGCCAAAAGGATAATGGAGGCGACAGCTCCAACGAGTACACCATTGTAGACGCATATGATTTCCTTGCGAATATCGAGCGGAGTGCACATAGTGCACACGGGGGGATGCATGTCATGCACGGGGGGAGTGCACACAGTGCACCCAAACATAATCATTTATCATTACCATTTCTAACTGATGATGATAAACGTAACCAATCTATTGAATTCATCTACCAAAAATATAAAAAAGAAATACCAAGAGAACGGTTTGACATAGTTGTTCAACGTGTAACGACCCGGAAAGCCAGTAACTTTGAAGCCTTATTAGATACGTCAGTTCAGAGAGAAATTGCAAATATGCAAGTTGCCAGCAGCCACACAGATGTCATACAACCACGCCGTAACCGTACTACTTCCAATCGTAAGCCAAAGATTGATATTGTCAAAGATTCAGACCAAGCGCCGGCCGAAATTCCACCTGAAAAGCTAGAACAGATGCGAAAGTTGGCGAGAAAGCTTGATAAAAAGGGGTAAACTTGCTGATGAATTGGATAAAGGCAGTATCATCGCCAACAGTAACAGACTGGATACAGGCGTTGTCATCAGTCATTACACTCGGGGTGGTCGTATTTACGTATAAATTGACCCGTAGGATGTCGCATGACCCCTATCAGGCATTGTTAAAGCTTGAAGGAATCATTCATGGAACTGGCGATAATTCTAAAATCCGTATAAAAGTAAAAAATTGGGGACCCGGCATTGCAGATGATATTTGTCTACGGAACATTAGGACAAAGCTCAAAAGGGACACGATCACAGCGGATGGCTATACAACGCTAATTTCAGAACAGGACAGCATTTATATCTTTCCAGCCTATGACATCAGGTTACAGACAATATTTCAAGTGACCTGGACAACGACAAGTGGCCAAAAACGTACTAGCTATTGGAGATATGCCGAATCGAAGTTTTACCGTGTAACAGGTTCTCGTCGCATTCGATCTTACTTATTACAGCCATTGCGACCTGGACGGACACGTTTCCCCCAGGCATAACGTAGGGTTGGGAGAACTTTCCCAACCCCGTTAACAATCAGCTATTCACCATCTTGAACGTTCGGGTATTTACCGGCTTTGACGAGAATACCCTTGAGCTTATCGTACAGGTTTTTGTGGCAGCGAACTGAACCTTCGTGATTGTTTACGGTAGTATGAATCCCCTTATCATTCTTTGTTGACGGTGTGGTCATATGAATATGATCATCCGTTTCGTTGTACCACACGTCCATCGTTACCCGTACATACTTTGGTTCCTTCTCCGCTTTAGTAGTTTGCACTCGTATCAGCCTCCTTTAAGTTCTTAAGGTAATCATACAACAGGACAGTTTGTCTATGTAGCTAGGGGTTGGGACAGGCTCTGTTCTGATCGGGTTTCTGACCTACCTACCCCAAATAACTTATAACGCAGATGACAGACATTATCGTTCACGGTGACCGATAACGTGGGGGAATTGCCGGGGTAATAGCAGGAAAACCCATGATACGACTAGAATCAGTCATGATTGATGAACGGTGGGGAGCGTGGTGAACGATGGTTTGGTTGACGGTTACAGAGCTGTCAGGAAAGCTGAATATTCCTGATGCAACGGTACGCCGGTATGTACGGCAGCACGGCCACCGATTGCAAATACGCAAACAGGGTAAGGCGTATCAGGTGGCAGAGAATTCTTTATCGGTGCTAACCAAAATCCGTGAGCTGTATTCCATCACTGGGATGACGGTTGAACGTGTTGAAGAAGCGTTATCGGCCGCACATGTTCCTCTTGTGATGACAGCTGAAACTGTGACTGATCATGGTGATCAACTGATGATCAATGTCCCGGAAACCTTGCTACAGTTGGAAAAGATCGTGAACGATCGTATGAACGAAATGGACGAACAGATGCGCGATATAGGGGAAACGCTTCAGTTCATTGGACAGTTGCTTCAGGGGCAAAAGGAAGCGGCAGCTTCGGCACCGGCTTTGCCTGATCCTGAACAGCAACGCCGTGATCGCGTGAACGAACGGATGACTGAACGGAGAATAGAACGACAGCTTCGAAAGGAAGCCTTTGATGCCTGGAACGCAAAGCCTGAAGCTGAAAGACTGAAGAAAGTTGGTTGGCGTAAGAAGGAAGAAGACACGGCAGCCCGTGATCGATTCGTGATCGATTA
>NZ_JBBCUR010000026.1:0-4288 GCF_037147795.1 Paenibacillus sp. MMO-177
GTTGCCGTTGTTGCCGTTGTTGCCGTTGTTGCCGTTGTTGCCGTTGTTGCCGTTGTTGCCGTTGTTGCCGTTGTTGCCGTTGTTGCCGTTGTTGCCGTTGTTGCCGTTGTTGCCGTTGTTACCGTTATTGCCGCTGTTGCCATTGCCATTACCGTTGTTGCCTTTGCCGTTATTGCCTTTGCCATTCTGAACGCTCTCAACAACCTTTTGCACTTCTTGTGCAAAGTTCTGAATCACCTTCTGAATGAACGTATTGGCAAACGGTTGGAACGACGATTGCGAGAATAAGCCCGACAATGACGATCCCGTTGTAACGGCAGCTGTTGGTGCTTTGGATGCAGCTGCTGCGCTGGACGCGTTAACAATCAGCGCCGGCACAAGCAAAGCCGTGGCAGCCAGCGTTATCAGTGCCCGGAATTTCTTTTTCATACCTTCCTCCTCCTGCATTTCCTGCAATTTCGTTTTATAAGGTAAATCCGCACTTCACATCCGCCCGGCCGAAGCGGACAATCATTCAAGTGCTCACCCCCTTTCGAGAACAGGATTGCAGTAGCTTACAGGCTCGCCAAAGGCTAACCTTATAAATTCACGGATTTGCGTTCCGCCTCCGGACGATTCACCGGACGGCGTCCTACGGAGTAGTAGACAAAACCGTGCTGCTCCATTACCTTCGGATCAAAGCTGTTGCGTCCGTCAATCATGATCGGCTGCTTCATCCGATCGCGGACTTTTGCCAAATCCATCGTCAGTACTTCATTCCATTCGGTCAAAATCACGCAAGCATCGCAGCCCGCTGCCGCAAGCTCCGCCGACTCCAGGTAAGCGACCTCCGCAGGCAGCTGTTTCTTTGCCGCTTCGGCTGCAATCGGATCAAACGCCCGAACCACCGCGCCTTGCTTCAGCAGCTCCGGAATAATCGTCAGGGACGGCGCTTCGCGCATGTCATCCGTGTTAGGCTTGAATGCCAGGCCCAGCACGGCAATCTGCTTGCCCGCAAGTCCGCCAAGCGTCTCGCGCAGCTTGTCCATGACAACGAAACGCTGGCGATGGTTTGTTCGGATAACCGACTTCAGCAGTTCGAAATCATACCCCGACTTGTCCGCGATATGCGCTAACGCATAAGTGTCTTTCGGGAAGCAGGAGCCGCCGTAGCCGATGCCGGCCTGGAGGAATTTTTCGCCGATCCGGCTGTCCATGCCCATGCCTTTGGCTACGTCTTCCACGTCGGCGCCGACTTTCTCACAGATGTTGGCGATAGCGTTGATGAACGAGATTTTGGTCGCGAGGAACGTGTTCGCCGCGTATTTGATCATCTCCGCGCTTTCCAGATCCGTCTTGAAGATCCGCGTGTTAAAAGGCGCATGCAGCTGCGCGATCTGCTCCGCCGCCTCCGCGTTGTCCGAGCCGATAATGGCGCGGTCCATGTTCATGCAGTCCGACAGCGCCGTACCTTCACGGAGGAACTCCGGATTGGACACGACGTCAAAGCTTGTCCAAGGGTATTTCTTGTTGGCCTGAACTACCTCGCGCACAAGCTCGCCGGTGCCAACGGGCACGGTGCTTTTGTTCACGATGATTTTGTGGCCGTTAAGATGCTCGCCGATTTTCTTAGCCGCCGACATGACGTAACGCATATCCGCTTCGCCCGTCTCCGACATCGGCGTTCCAACCGCGATATAGACGATATCCGAAGCCTCGATCGCTTCGCCTACTTCGGTGGTGAAGAGCAGGCGGCCCTGCTCCTTGTTGCGAAGCGCCATTTCTTCGAGACCCGGCTCATAGATCGGAATGACGCCGCTATTGAGCAGGTCGATTTTGCGCTGATCCACGTCGCAGCAGATGACCCGGTTGCCTACCTCGGCAAAGCAAGTGCCCGAAACAAGACCGACATAACCCGTACCGATTACTGTAATTTTCCGCATGTTAGTTCGCCGCCTTCGTAATAAAATGCTTCTCGTACACTTGCTGCAGGTAGCCCAGCACATCCTTCTGCAGATCATCGCGCTGCAGCGCGAAGTCGAGCTGTGCTTTGATAAAACCAAACTTGTCGCCTACGTCGTAACGGACGCCTTCAAAGTTGTAAGCGAGCACGTTGCGCTGATCGTTCAGCTTCTTGATCGCGTCGGTCAGCTGAATTTCGTCGCCCGCGCCAGGGGTTTGATGCTCGAGAATATCGAAAATCTCCGGCGACAGCACGTAACGACCCATAATCGCGTAATTGGAAGGAGCGGCTTTTTTCGAAGGCTTCTCCACCAGACCGTCCAGGAAAAAGACCGACGGCTCGATCGACGATCCGCGAGGAGCGATAATCCCGTATTTGGATACGTCCTCGTCGGCTACGCGCTGCACGCCAACAACCGAAGACTGATAGCGGTCGTAGACGCGGATCAGCTGGCTGAGGCAAGGATCCTCGGACTGTACGATGTCGTCCCCAAGCAGTACGGCAAACGGCTCGTTGCCCACAAAGCTGCGTGCGCACCAGATCGCGTGGCCGAGGCCTTTAGGCTCTTTTTGACGGATGTAGTGAATGTTCGCCATCTCGGAGATGCCGCGGATTTGCTCAAGCTCCTTCGTCTTGCCTTTCTTGGCCAGCATGTCCTCCAGCTCGAACGTTTTGTCAAAATGGTCCTCAATCGCCCGCTTGCCGCGGCCGCTGATGATCAGAATGTCCTCGATGCCGGAAGCAATCGCTTCTTCAATGATGTATTGGATAGTCGGCTTGTCCACGATCGGCAGCATTTCCTTCGGCTGAGCTTTTGTTGCAGGCAGGAATCTTGTGCCGAGACCGGCAGCTGGAATTATCGCTTTACGCACTTTCATGGGACATCCTCCTTGAATTCATTTGAATGGTTTGCTTGATGCAGGTGATCACGCGGTCTTGCTCATCTAAGGTGAGGCTGGAGCCCGACGGCAGGCAAATGCCTTGTTCGAACAGCGTGTCGGACACGCTGCTGCCCGGCTCATGCGGGAAATACGGATAATATTGCAAAAGCGGCTGGCGGTGCATCGGCTTCCATACCGGGCGCGCTTCGATATTGGCTTCGGTGAGCCGTTCCAGCAGATCGGCCGGTGTACAGCCGGTAATAATCGGATCGATCGTCATCGTCGTCAGCCAGCGGGTAGCGCGGCCATATTCCGCTTCCGGCATCATGTTGATGCCTTCGATGTCGGCAAAAGCCCGCTTGTACCGGTCGAACACCGCACGTCTAGCGGCTACCCGGTCGTCCAGCAGCTCCAGCTGTCCGCGGCCGATACCCGCAAGCACGTTGCTCAAACGGTAGTTGTAGCCAAGCTCCGCATGCTCGTAATGAGGCTGCGGCTCGCGGGCTTGCGTGGCCCAGAAGCGCGCCTTCGACAGCGCCGCGGTATCGTCGGAGACAAGCATGCCGCCGCCGGAGGTGGTAATGATTTTGTTGCCGTTAAAGGAGTAGATCCCGAATTTGCCATGGGTACCGCTGGATTGGCCTTTATATGTGGTGCCTAGGGATTCGGCGGCGTCTTCAATGACCGGCACGCGGTATTTGGCGCAGATCTCGTTGATTGCGTCCATGTCCGCGTTCTGCCCGTATAAGTGGACAACGATAACCGCTCTAGGCAGCTGCTTATTGCGATGCGCTTCCTCGAAGGCGCGCTCGAGCGCCTGCGGAGACATCGTCCAAGTCTCGGCGTCGCAGTCGATGAAGACCGGCACGCCGCCTTCGTACAGCACCGGATTCACGCTTGCGATAAAAGTAAGCGAGGAGACGAATACGCGGTCGCCCCGTCCAACTCCCAGCAGCTTAAGCGCCATATGGATGGCCGCGGTGCCGGAGGACAACGCAACTGCCCCCTTCGCTCCCACCTTCTCGGCCAGCTCGCGCTCGAACTGGTCGACATTGGGACCAAGCGGCGCGATCCAGTTCGTGCGGAAGGCTAACTCTACATATTCGCGCTCCCGCGATCCCAAATGCGGCGGGGATAAATAGATTCGACTATTGTTCACGTCGCGATCAGCTCCTCTTGTACTGCCCGCCTCTGTCAGGGCGGGCTATGTGGTGCACGCGGCGAGCGTTGGCAACGCCGCGCGCTTGGTTTTGGTTTGCTGCGCCGCCAGCGGCGAGGGCTGTAAGCTCCTTCTGGAGCTTACGGGGCCCGAAGCCGCGCTGCGGCGCGGGGTTTTGCCTTGCTGTAAGCGGCTTTTGGCGCTTACAGGGGCTGGTTTGCCGCGGCAGCGAGGGCCGTAAGCTCCTTTTGGAGCTTACAGGGCCCGGAGCCGCGCTGCGGCGCGGGGTTTGCCTTGCTGTAAGCA
>NZ_JBBCUR010000027.1:0-1883 GCF_037147795.1 Paenibacillus sp. MMO-177
TGTGTACGCCCAGCATGGGCGTCATCTCTAGGGTGAAAGTCCCGAACGGGGGCTGGCGAACGCCTACCGTTAGCCAAGAGCAAGGGTGTCCGCCGTGAGGCGGAATCTGAAGGAAGCTGGAGGCAAAAGCACGAGCTAAGGTACACGAACTGGATTTGAGGCAGGGATAGTCGGATGAGTCACCACAACATGACGAAATCCAAAGTCGCCAAGGGCTTCCCCTGTAAACTCCAGTAGCTGCGGGCGGAAAGATGACGTTCTTATCTGGGGAGGCCTGCGGGAGACGCGAAGAAACTTCGTAACCGCGGCTGAGAAGCCGCGCTGAACCCGCAGGAGTCAGCAGAGGCCATAGTACGGAAGTACGGGACGCCGGAAACCGGAAGGGCCGAACCAAAAGGAGAGAGGAAACCGATGCGTTCGCACGAAGAGCAAAGACAGCAGAATATCTCGCAAGAGAGCTTTCGACAAAGAGAAGCAGTGAAGCTGCCAGGGTATGTTGGAGCGCCGAGTTCTTCGACGGCACAAGTCGCCCCTTCCTCTCGCGAAGCGAATAACGACTTGTTGGAGCGAATGCTCCGAGGAGACAACCTTAGGCTCGCCTACAAGCGGGTGGTGCAAAACGGAGGAGCACCCGGTGTGGACCGTGTAACGGTAGCGAATCTACAGGCTTACCTGAAAACACACTGGGAACCGGTGAAAGCCGAACTCCTAGCGGGAACGTACAGACCCAAGCCAGTCAAACGGGTGGAAATCCCCAAACCCGGAGGCGGCGCGAGGATGCTCGGAATCCCAACCGTAATGGACCGCTTCCTCCAACAAGCACTTCTGCAAGTGATGAATCCAATCTTCGACCCCGCATTCTCGAAGCACAGCTATGGCTTTCGCCCCGGAAAGCGAGCGCATGATGCGGTAAAGCAAGCGCAAAGCTACATTCAGGAGGGTTTTCGCTGGGTGGTAGACATGGATCTGTCCAAATTCTTTGATCGAGTGAACCATGACATGCTCATGGCAAGAGTGGCCCGGAAAGTGGCGGACAAACGTGTCCTGAAACTCATCCGAGGTTATCTAAATGCAGGAGTCATGACAAACGGAGTGCTTGAGAAAACAGAAGAGGGAACGCCGCAAGGTGGACCGCTGAGTCCGCTATTAGCGAACATCCTGTTGGACGATTTGGACAAGGAGCTAGCGAAACGAGAATTGCGTTTCGTCCGCTATGCGGATGACTGTAATATCTTTGTAGCCAGCAAACGCGCGGGAGAAAGAGTCATGGATTCGGTGACACGCTATGTGGAAGGTAAGTTAAAACTGAAAGTGAATCGAGAGAAAAGTGCAGTGGACCGACCTTGGAACCGCAAGTTTCTAGGGTTCAGCTTTCTAAGTAACCGGAAAGCGACGATTCGATTAGCCCCGCAAACCATTTCACGATTCAAAGAGACGGTGCGAGAGCTAACAAACCGAACGCGCTCCATGTCGATGGAAAGCCGGATTCAGCAATTAAACCGATATCTCATCGGTTGGATTGGCTATTTCCGTCTGGCCTCGGCCAAAACACACTGTGAAACCTTCGATAAATGGATTCGCCGACGATTGCGCATGTGTCTATGGAAGCAGTGGAAACAGGTGCGAACGCGAATTCGCGAGTTAAGGGCGCTGGACGTTCCGAATTGGGCATGCTTCGCAATGGCTAATGCTAGACGCGGTGCATGGGAGATGTCTCGAAACACAAATAATGCCCTTCCGACTTCCTACTGGGAAGCAAAAGGGCTGAAGAGTTTACTTACTCGTTATTTAGAACTTTGTTAACCATTTGGAACCGCCGTATGCGGACCCGCATGTACGGTGGTGTGAGAGGACGGGGGCTAGGCGCCCCCTCCTACTCGATT
>NZ_JBBCUR010000028.1:0-971 GCF_037147795.1 Paenibacillus sp. MMO-177
GTAAGCTAGGCTGTGATGGGGAGCGAAAATTGCAGTAGCGAAGGTCATGTACTCCGGCTGTCAAGAAAAGCCTCTAGCCAGGTGAAGGTGCCCGTACCGCAAACCGACACAGGTAGGCGAGCAGAGCATGCTAAGGCGCGCGGAAGAACTCTCGTTAAGGAACTCGGCAAAATGACCCCGTAACTTCGGGAGAAGGGGTGCCTCGGTAGGGTGAATAGCCCGAGGGGGCCGCAGTGAAAAGGCCCAAGCGACTGTTTAGCAAAAACACAGGTCTGTGCGAAGCCGTAAGGCGAAGTATACGGGCTGACGCCTGCCCGGTGCTGGAAGGTTAAGGGGAGCGGTTAGGAGCAATCCGAAGCTGTGAACCGAAGCCCCAGTAAACGGCGGCCGTAACTATAACGGTCCTAAGGTAGCGAAATTCCTTGTCAGGTAAATTCTGACCCGCACGAATGGCGTAACGACTTGGGCGCTGTCTCAACGAGAGATCCGGTGAAATTTTAATACCTGTGAAGATGCAGGTTACCCGCGACAAGACGGAAAGACCCCATGGAGCTTTACTGCAGCTTGATATTGGACTTTGGTACGATCTGTACAGGATAGGTGGGAGCCTGAGAAGCATGAGCGCCAGCTTGTGTGGAGGCGACGTTGGGATACCACCCTGATCGTATCGGAGTTCTAACCTGCTACCCTGAATCGGGTAGAGGGACCGTGTCAGGTGGGCAGTTTGACTGGGGCGGTCGCCTCCTAAAATGTAACGGAGGCGCCCAAAGGTTCCCTCAGAATGGTTGGAAATCATTCGGAGAGTGCAAAGGCATAAGGGAGCTTGACTGCGAGACCAACAAGTCGAGCAGGGACGAAAGTCGGGCTTAGTGATCCGGTGGTACCGAATGGAAGGGCCATCGCTCAACGGATAAAAGCTACCCTGGGGATAACAGGCTTATCTCCCCCAAGAGTCCACATCGACGGGGAGG
>NZ_JBBCUR010000030.1:0-899 GCF_037147795.1 Paenibacillus sp. MMO-177
CGGATCAATGCGTGCTTACCGCTCCCCGAGGCAGTTTCGTTGTTCGCCACGTCCTTCTTCGGCTCCTAGTGCCTAGGCATCCTCCGTGCGCTCTTATTAGCTTAACCTAATGCTCCGGTTGTTTCGGTCGACTGCTCGACTCGAAACAACCTTCGCTTGCAATTAATAATCACTTAAGGATGTTTCATCTTTCGCTATCCAGTTTTCAAGGAACAAGTCTTTCGCGTTGCACTGGCTTCAGAAATAATCTTCAGCAAATAGGCAACAAACAAAAGTTTTTGAAAGATATACAATTCTTGCGAATTGCTCTTTCAAAACTGACAACGAGCTGCGATATCCTGCCTATTTATCCGATCATCATCTTGATCGGGTATTCCCTTAGAAAGGAGGTGATCCAGCCGCACCTTCCGATACGGCTACCTTGTTACGACTTCACCCCAATCATCTACCCCACCTTCGACGGCTGGCTCCTTGCGGTTACCCCACCGGCTTCGGGTGTTGTAAACTCTCGTGGTGTGACGGGCGGTGTGTACAAGACCCGGGAACGTATTCACCGCGGCATGCTGATCCGCGATTACTAGCAATTCCGACTTCATGCAGGCGAGTTGCAGCCTGCAATCCGAACTGAGACCGACTTTGATAGGATTGGCTCCGCCTCGCGGTTTCGCTTCCCGTTGTATCGGCCATTGTAGTACGTGTGTAGCCCAGGTCATAAGGGGCATGATGATTTGACGTCATCCCCACCTTCCTCCGGTTTGTCACCGGCAGTCATCCTAGAGTGCCCACCCAAAGTGCTGGCAACTAAGATCAAGGGTTGCGCTCGTTGCGGGACTTAACCCAACATCTCACGACACGAGCTGACGACAACCATGCACCACCTGTCTCCTCTGTCCCGAAGG
>NZ_JBBCUR010000031.1:0-705 GCF_037147795.1 Paenibacillus sp. MMO-177
TTCGCCCTATTCAGACTCGCTTTCGCTGCGGCTCCGTCTTCCCGACTTAACCTTGCACGTGAACGTAACTCGCCGGTTCATTCTACAAAAGGCACGCCATCACCCTTTTAACGGGCTCTGACTTCTTGTAAGCGCACGGTTTCAGGTTCTTTTTCACTCCGCTCCCGCGGTGCTTTTCACCTTTCCCTCACGGTACTGCTTCACTATCGGTCACTAGGGAGTATTTAGCCTTGGCAGATGGTCCTGCCGGATTCCGACGGGGTTTCACGTGTCCCGCCGTACTCAGGATCCGTCTCGGAGGCTGCAGACTTTCAATTACAGGGCTTTTACCTTCTTTGGCGGGCCTTTCCAGACCTCTTCGTTTAATCTACAACTTTGTAACTCCATGTGAGACGTCCTACAACCCCAAGGAGCAAGCTCCTTGGTTTGGGCTAATCCGCGTTCGCTCGCCGCTACTGACGGAATCACTTTTGTTTTCTCTTCCTCAGGGTACTTAGATGTTTCAGTTCCCCTGGTGTGCCTCTTGTTAACCTATGTATTCAGTTAACAGTGACTGTCCATTACGACAGCCGGGTTTCCCCATTCGGACATCCCCGGATCAATGCGTGCTTACCGCTCCCCGAGGCAGTTTCGTTGTTCGCCACGTCCTTCTTCGGCTCCTAGTGCCTAGGCATCCTCCGTGCGCTCTTATTAGCTTAACCTAAT
>NZ_JBBCUR010000032.1:0-568 GCF_037147795.1 Paenibacillus sp. MMO-177
CTCCTAGTGCCTAGGCATCCTCCGTGCGCTCTTATTAGCTTAACCTAATAAAAACATTTGTTGCTTAAGGATGTTTCATCTTTCGCTATCCAGTTTTCAAGGAACAAATTTAAATATTGGTGGAGCCAAGGAGGATCGAACTCCTGACCTCCTGCTTGCAAGGCAGGCGCTCTCCCAGCTGAGCTATGGCCCCATAGGGTATAAGTTGTCATTATCGAAAGGATAATGGTGGGCCTTAGTGGACTCGAACCACCGACCTCACCCTTATCAGGGGTGCGCTCTAACCAGCTGAGCTAAAGGCCCTTAACAACTATTTAATTGAAAGATTTATCGGGGTCCCCGAAAAGTAATCGGCATAAGCTACATAGCTTAACTTCACTTTTTGGGGTTCCAATTGTTCCTTCAAAACTGACAACGAGCGAGCGACTAACCTACCTGATTTATCCGATCATCATCGTGATCGGGTATTCCCTTAGAAAGGAGGTGATCCAGCCGCACCTTCCGATACGGCTACCTTGTTACGACTTCACCCCAATCATCTACCCCACCTTCGACGGCTGGCTCCTTG
>NZ_JBBCUR010000033.1:0-566 GCF_037147795.1 Paenibacillus sp. MMO-177
TGTGTCGGTTTGCGGTACGGGCACCTTCACCTGGCTAGAGGCTTTTCTTGACAGCCGGAGTACATGACCTTCGCTACTGCAATTTTCGCTCCCCATCACAGCCTAGCTTACGCGAGTTGCGGATTTGCCTACAACTCTGCCTCACTGCTTGGACAGGCTATTCCATCAGCCTGCGTCACTGCCCTTCTGTGTCACCCCATTGCTCATAACGGTTTACGGTGGTACAGGAATTTCAACCTGTTGTCCTTCCACTACGCCTTTCGGCCTCGCGTTAGGTCCCGACTTACCCTGAGTGGACGAGCCTTCCTCAGGAACCCTTAGGCTTTCGGCGGACAAGATTCTCACTTGTCTTTTCGTTACTCATACCGGCATTCTCACTTGTGTACTGTCCACCAGTCCTTACGGTCTGACTTCAACCTATACACAACGCTCCCCTACCCAAGACACATAAGTGTCATGCCATAGCTTCGGTGGTGTGTTTAGCCCCGTTACATTTTCGGCGCAGAGTCACTCGACCAGTGAGCTATTACGCACTCTTTAAATGGTGGCTGCTTCTAAGCCAACAT
>NZ_JBBCUR010000034.1:0-531 GCF_037147795.1 Paenibacillus sp. MMO-177
GCTCCCCGAGGCAGTTTCGTTGTTCGCCACGTCCTTCTTCGGCTCCTAGTGCCTAGGCATCCTCCGTGCGCTCTTATTAGCTTAACCTAATGCTCCGGTTGTTTCGGTCGATCGCTCCTTGCGATTTATTTCTTGATTAGATAACTAATGGTTGAAATAAACACGCAAAAGTCGCACTCGACTCGAAACAACCTTCGCACACATTCAATAATTGCTTAAGGATGTTTCATCTTTCGCTATCCAGTTTTCAAGGTGCAATTGCTTTCGCGACGTCCATTCCGCACCGAATGCTCAACTTCTCGAATAACTTCGAGGTCGGCATCGGAAACTTCCTTAAACTTCGCTTCCGCTTCTTGAGTATGCATCGATCAAGTTTCCGATACTCTCCCAGGGGGAGATGACGGCGTACTTCCTCGATATACCCGCTTGGCGACGTCCTACTCTCCCAGGACCCTGCGGTCCAAGTACCATCGGCGCTGGAGGGCTTAACGGTCGTGTTCGGTATGGGAACGCGTGGTTCCCCTCCGCCAT
>NZ_JBBCUR010000036.1:0-450 GCF_037147795.1 Paenibacillus sp. MMO-177
TCCTTCTTCGGCTCCTAGTGCCTAGGCATCCTCCGTGCGCTCTTATTAGCTTAACCTAATAAAAACATTTGTTGCTTAAGGATGTTTCATCTTTCGCTATCCAGTTTTCAATGAACAAATTTAAATATTGGTGGAGCCAAGGAGGATCGAACTCCTGACCTCCTGCTTGCAAGGCAGGCGCTCTCCCAGCTGAGCTATGGCCCCATAAAGGGAATGATAATATCTGAGATATGGTGGGCCTTAGTGGACTCGAACCACCGACCTCACCCTTATCAGGGGTGCGCTCTAACCAGCTGAGCTAAAGGCCCTCGATATTATTCAATTCTAATAGGTTTTTACACCCGCTTGGCGACGTCCTACTCTCCCAGGACCCTGCGGTCCAAGTACCATCGGCGCTGGAGGGCTTAACGGTCGTGTTCGGTATGGGAACGCGTGGTTCCCCTCCGCCAT
>NZ_JBBCUR010000037.1:0-448 GCF_037147795.1 Paenibacillus sp. MMO-177
GGTGGAAGCACAGCAATGTGTGGAGCTGACGAATACTAATCGGTCGAGGGCTTATCCTAAAACGTTTCCGAAGGAAACGTACTTCGGAAGCATAAACAATTAATTACCCCACAAAGTGAAGCAAATGCTTCGGAGTTAATTCCGAGTACTTTGCGGGGACCCCGCAAGAAACTTAAGGGCTTCAAACTTTCGCATCCAGTTTTCAAGGTGCAAATATACCTTTATGCCGGTGTAGCTCAGTTGGTAGAGCAACTGACTTGTAATCAGTAGGTCGTGGGTTCGACTCCTATCGCCGGCACCATTTACGAATTTAAATCCGATCTAAGATGATCGGATTTTTTTGTGTACGCCCAGCATGGGCGTCATCTCTAGGGTGAAAGTCCCGAACGGGGGCTGGCGAACGCCTACCGTTAGCCAAGAGCAAGGGTGTCCGCCGTGAGGCGGAATC
>NZ_JBBCUR010000038.1:0-394 GCF_037147795.1 Paenibacillus sp. MMO-177
GCGTGCTTACCGCTCCCCGAGGCAGTTTCGTTGTTCGCCACGTCCTTCTTCGGCTCCTAGTGCCTAGGCATCCTCCGTGCGCTCTTATTAGCTTAACCTAATGCTCCGGTTCTTTCGGCCGATCGCTCCTTGCGGTTTATTTCTTGATTAGAGAACTAATGGTTGAAATAAACGCGCAAAAGTCGCACTCGACTCGAAACAACCTTCGCTCGCAATTAATAATCACTTAAGGATGTTTCATCTTTCGCTATCCAGTTTTCAAAGAGCAAATATAGGTGATAAACACCTGCTTGGCGACGTCCTACTCTCCCAGGACCCTGCGGTCCAAGTACCATCGGCGCTGGAGGGCTTAACGGTCGTGTTCGGTATGGGAACGCGTGGTTCCCCTCCGCCA
>NZ_JBBCUR010000039.1:0-375 GCF_037147795.1 Paenibacillus sp. MMO-177
CGGCTCCTAGTGCCTAGGCATCCTCCGTGCGCTCTTATTAGCTTAACCTAATAAAAACATTTGTTGCTTAAGGATGTTTCATCTTTCGCTATCCAGTTTTCAAGGAACAAAAAAAATGATGGTTCATGGTGGAGCCAAGGAGGATCGAACTCCTGACCTCCTGCTTGCAAGGCAGGCGCTCTCCCAGCTGAGCTATGGCCCCATACAAATTCCATCAAAGCTGAACAAATGATATCACGTCTGACGCACTGCGTCATTTTCAAACTATTTATCCGATCATCATCGTGATCGGGTATTCCTTAGAAAGGAGGTGATCCAGCCGCACCTTCCGATACGGCTACCTTGTTACGACTTCACCCCAATCATCTACCCCAC
>NZ_JBBCUR010000040.1:0-311 GCF_037147795.1 Paenibacillus sp. MMO-177
CGATGGCGGAGGGGAACCACGCGTTCCCATACCGAACACGACCGTTAAGCCCTCCAGCGCCGATGGTACTTGGACCGCAGGGTCCTGGGAGAGTAGGACGTCGCCAAGCGGTTGCGCAAGCAACTAGCACCTTGAAAACTGGATATGAGTAAAGCAAAACATCCTTTAGCTGGATTAATTTTTAAGCTGATTTATCAGCGATTAGGTTAAGCTAATAAGAGCGCACGGAGGATGCCTAGGCACTAGGAGCCGAAGAAGGACGTGGCGAACAACGAAACTGCCTCGGGGAGCGGTAAGCACGCATTGATCCG
>NZ_JBBCUR010000041.1:0-304 GCF_037147795.1 Paenibacillus sp. MMO-177
CTCTCCCAGGACCCTGCGGTCCAAGTACCATCGGCGCTGGAGGGCTTAACGGTCGTGTTCGGTATGGGAACGCGTGGTTCCCCTCCGCCATCGCCACCAAACGGATGACTTTATTCAATTGAAAGGTCTTTGGGGCCC
This sequence comes from Paenibacillus sp. MMO-177, assembly GCF_037147795.1. Taxonomy (NCBI): domain Bacteria; kingdom Bacillati; phylum Bacillota; class Bacilli; order Caryophanales; family Paenibacillaceae; genus Paenibacillus; species Paenibacillus sp. MMO-177. The sequence goes on from NZ_JBBCUR010000041.1 coordinate 139, forward strand.
CCGGAAAGTAATCGGAATCAGCTGCAAAGCTTATCTTCACTTTTTGGGGTAATCCAATTGTTCTTTCAAAACTGACAACGAGCTGCGATATCCTGCCTATTTATCCGATCATCATCGTGATCGGGTATTCCTTAGAAAGGAGGTGATCCAGCCGCACCTTCCGATA
>NZ_JBBCUR010000042.1:0-273 GCF_037147795.1 Paenibacillus sp. MMO-177
CACCACATCCGCTGCAGCACGGTTTTTTCCTCTTATTTGCTCCCTTTCACCTCTCGCCATTCCACCACACTCACTGCAGCACGGTTTTTTCCTCTTATTCGCTCCCTTTCACCTCTCGCCATTCCACCACACTCGCTGCAGCACGGTTTTTTCCTCTTATTCGCTCCCTTTCACCTCTCGCCATTCCACCACACTCACTGCAGCACGGTTTTTTCCTCTTATTCGCTCCCTTTCAACTCTCGCCATTCCACCACATCCGCTGCAGCACGGTTT
>NZ_JBBCUR010000043.1:0-266 GCF_037147795.1 Paenibacillus sp. MMO-177
TAACCTAATAAAAACATTTGTTGCTTAAGGATGTTTCATCTTTCGCTATCCAGTTTTCAAGGAACAAATTTGTTGCTCCGTCTTGTGGACGGAAGGCTATCTTATCATGCTCGTTTATTACAATCAACCCACAAAAGTTGGTAATAAACTCGCATTTTAAGTTCACCTGCTTGGCGACGTCCTACTCTCCCAGGACCCTGCGGTCCAAGTACCATCGGCGCTGGAGGGCTTAACGGTCGTGTTCGGTATGGGAACGCGTGGTTCCC
>NZ_JBBCUR010000044.1:0-246 GCF_037147795.1 Paenibacillus sp. MMO-177
CTCTCCCAGGACCCTGCGGTCCAAGTACCATCGGCGCTGGAGGGCTTAACGGTCGTGTTCGGTATGGGAACGCGTGGTTCCCCTCCGCCATCGCCACCAAACGGATGACTTGCAGAAAGATATTCAATTCATTTGAATTGTTCTTTCAAAACTGACAACGAGCTGCGATATCCTGCCTATTTATCCGATCATCATCGTGATCGGGTATTCCTTAGAAAGGAGGTGATCCAGCCGCACCTTCCGATA
>NZ_JBBCUR010000045.1:0-233 GCF_037147795.1 Paenibacillus sp. MMO-177
ACGGAAAAGCGATAAAACAAGTAATGAGCAAGTCAAACACTTTAATGGAGAGTTTGATCCTGGCTCAGGACGAACGCTGGCGGCGTGCCTAATACATGCAAGTCGAGCGGATCTTACCTTCAGGTAAGGTTAGCGGCGGACGGGTGAGTAACACGTGGGTAACCTGCCCATAAGACCGGGATAACATTCGGAAACGAATGCTAATACCGGATACGCGAATCGGTCGCATGATC
>NZ_JBBCUR010000046.1:0-232 GCF_037147795.1 Paenibacillus sp. MMO-177
AGTGCGTAATAGCTCACTGGTCGAGTGACTCTGCGCCGAAAATGTAACGGGGCTAAACACACCACCGAAGCTATGGCATGACACGTTTGTGTCTTGGGTAGGGGAGCGTTGAATGCGGGTTGAAGTCAGACCGGAAGGACTGGTGGACTGCATTCAAGTGAGAATGCCGGTATGAGTAACGAAAAGACAAGTGAGAATCTTGTCCGCCGAAAGCCTAAGGGTTCCTGAGGAA
>NZ_JBBCUR010000047.1:0-232 GCF_037147795.1 Paenibacillus sp. MMO-177
TTCCTCAGGAACCCTTAGGCTTTCGGCGGACAAGATTCTCACTTGTCTTTTCGTTACTCATACCGGCATTCTCACTTGAATGCAGTCCACCAGTCCTTCCGGTCTGACTTCTACCCGCATTCAACGCTCCCCTACCCAAGACACATAAGTGTCATGCCATAGCTTCGGTGGTGTGTTTAGCCCCGTTACATTTTCGGCGCAGAGTCACTCGACCAGTGAGCTATTACGCACT
>NZ_JBBCUR010000048.1:0-224 GCF_037147795.1 Paenibacillus sp. MMO-177
GTATCGGCCATTGTAGTACGTGTGTAGCCCAGGTCATAAGGGGCATGATGATTTGACGTCATCCCCACCTTCCTCCGGTTTGTCACCGGCAGTCATCCTAGAGTGCCCACCTTAAAGTGCTGGCAACTAAGATCAAGGGTTGCGCTCGTTGCGGGACTTAACCCAACATCTCACGACACGAGCTGACGACAACCATGCACCACCTGTCTCCTCTGTCCCGAAGG
>NZ_JBBCUR010000049.1:0-224 GCF_037147795.1 Paenibacillus sp. MMO-177
TTAAAAGGGTGATGGCGTGCCTTTTGTAGAATGAACCGGCGAGTTACGTTCACGTGCAAGGTTAAGTCGGGAAGACGGAGCCGCAGCGAAAGCGAGTCTGAATAGGGCGAAATAGTACGTGGTCGTAGACCCGAAACCGTGTGATCTACCCCTGTCCAGGGTGAAGGTGCGGTAACACGCACTGGAGGCCCGAACCCACGAATGTTGAAAAATTCGGGGATGAG
>NZ_JBBCUR010000050.1:0-223 GCF_037147795.1 Paenibacillus sp. MMO-177
CTCATCCCCGAACTTTTCAACGTTCGTGGGTTCGGGCCTCCAGTGCGTGTTACCGCACCTTCACCCTGGACAGGGGTAGATCACACGGTTTCGGGTCTACGACCACGTACTCATTCGCCCTATTCAGACTCGCTTTCGCTGCGGCTCCGTCTTCCCGACTTAACCTTGCACGTGAACGTAACTCGCCGGTTCATTCTACAAAAGGCACGCCATCACCCTTTTA
>NZ_JBBCUR010000051.1:0-223 GCF_037147795.1 Paenibacillus sp. MMO-177
AATAAGACGGAAAAACCGTGCTACAGCCGGTGAACCGATGGTCTAACTGGTGCGAGGAGCCGAATAAGAGGAAAAAACCGTGTTACAGAGGTGCGGACGCTCGAGTGCGGGGTTAAAGTAGCTCAATAAGACGGAAAAACCGTGCTACAGCCGGTGAACCGATGGTCTAACTGGTGCGAGGAGCCGAATAAGAGGAAAAAACCGTGTTACAGAGGTGCGGACG
>NZ_JBBCUR010000052.1:0-223 GCF_037147795.1 Paenibacillus sp. MMO-177
TGTGTCGGTTTGCGGTACGGGCACCTTCACCTGGCTAGAGGCTTTTCTTGACAGCCGGAGTACATGACCTTCGCTACTGCAATTTTCGCTCCCCATCACAGCCTAGCTTACACGAGTTGCGGATTTGCCTACAACTCTGCCTCACTGCTTGGACAGGCTATTCCATCAGCCTGCGTCACTGCCCTTCTGTGTCACCCCATTGCTCATAACGGTTTACGGTGGT
>NZ_JBBCUR010000053.1:0-223 GCF_037147795.1 Paenibacillus sp. MMO-177
TCGGGCTTAGTGATCCGGTGGTACCGAATGGAAGGGCCATCGCTCAACGGATAAAAGCTACCCTGGGGATAACAGGCTTATCTCCCCCAAGAGTCCACATCGACGGGGAGGGGGGGCACCTCGATGTCGGCTCATCGCATCCTGGGGCTGAAGTAGGTCCCAAGGGTTGGGCTGTTCGCCCATTAAAGCGGTACGCGAGCTGGGTTCAGAACGTCGTGAGACA
>NZ_JBBCUR010000054.1:0-223 GCF_037147795.1 Paenibacillus sp. MMO-177
CTAGGATGACTGCCGGTGACAAACCGGAGGAAGGTGGGGATGACGTCAAATCATCATGCCCCTTATGACCTGGGCTACACACGTACTACAATGGCCGATACAACGGGAAGCAAAGCCGCGAGGTGGAGCCAATCCTATCAAAGTCGGTCTCAGTTCGGATTGCAGGCTGCAACTCGCCTGCATGAAGTCGGAATTGCTAGTAATCGCGGATCAGCATGCCGCG
>NZ_JBBCUR010000055.1:0-223 GCF_037147795.1 Paenibacillus sp. MMO-177
TCCTAGTGCCTAGGCATCCTCCGTGCGCTCTTATTAGCTTAACCTAATAAAAACATTTGTTGCTTAAGGATGTTTCATCTTTCGCTATCCAGTTTTCAAGGAACAAATTTGCTGCTCCGTCTTGTGGACGGAAGGCTATCTTATCATGCTTATTTATTACGATCAACCCATAAAAGTTGGTAATAAACTCGCACTTTAAGTTCACCTGCTTGGCGACGTCCTA
>NZ_JBBCUR010000056.1:0-222 GCF_037147795.1 Paenibacillus sp. MMO-177
TGTCTCACGACGTTCTGAACCCAGCTCGCGTACCGCTTTAATGGGCGAACAGCCCAACCCTTGGGACCTACTTCAGCCCCAGGATGCGATGAGCCGACATCGAGGTGCCCCACCTCCCCGTCGATGTGGACTCTTGGGGGAGATAAGCCTGTTATCCCCAGGGTAGCTTTTATCCGTTGAGCGATGGCCCTTCCATTCGGTACCACCGGATCACTAAGCCCG
>NZ_JBBCUR010000057.1:0-222 GCF_037147795.1 Paenibacillus sp. MMO-177
AAAAGGGTGATGGCGTGCCTTTTGTAGAATGAACCGGCGAGTTACGTTCACGTGCAAGGTTAAGTCGGGAAGACGGAGCCGCAGCGAAAGCGAGTCTGAATAGGGCGAATAAGTACGTGGTCGTAGACCCGAAACCGTGTGATCTACCCCTGTCCAGGGTGAAGGTGCGGTAACACGCACTGGAGGCCCGAACCCACGAATGTTGAAAAATTCGGGGATGAG
>NZ_JBBCUR010000058.1:0-221 GCF_037147795.1 Paenibacillus sp. MMO-177
TCTCACTTGTCTTTTCGTTACTCATACCGGCATTCTCACTTGTGTACTGTCCACCAGTCCTTACGGTCTGACTTCAACCTATACACAACGCTCCCCTACCCAAGACACATACGTGTCATGCCATAGCTTCGGTGGTGTGTTTAGCCCCGTTACATTTTCGGCGCAGAGTCACTCGACCAGTGAGCTATTACGCACTCTTTAAATGGTGGCTGCTTCTAAGC
>NZ_JBBCUR010000059.1:0-221 GCF_037147795.1 Paenibacillus sp. MMO-177
CATCCCCGAATTTTTCAACATTCGTGGGTTCGGGCCTCCAGTGCGTGTTACCGCACCTTCACCCTGGACAGGGGTAGATCACACGGTTTCGGGTCTACGACCACGTACTATATTCGCCCTATTCAGACTCGCTTTCGCTGCGGCTCCGTCTTCCCGACTTAACCTTGCACGTGAACGTAACTCGCCGGTTCATTCTACAAAAGGCACGCCATCACCCTTTT
>NZ_JBBCUR010000060.1:0-214 GCF_037147795.1 Paenibacillus sp. MMO-177
CACCGCGGCATGCTGATCCGCGATTACTAGCAATTCCGACTTCATGCAGGCGAGTTGCAGCCTGCAATCCGAACTGAGACCGACTTTGATAGGATTGGCTCCACCTCGCGGTTTCGCTTCCCGTTGTATCGGCCATTGTAGTACGTGTGTAGCCCAGGTCATAAGGGGCATGATGATTTGACGTCATCCCCACCTTCCTCCGGTTTGTCACCGG
>NZ_JBBCUR010000061.1:0-214 GCF_037147795.1 Paenibacillus sp. MMO-177
CACCGCGGCATGCTGATCCGCGATTACTAGCAATTCCGACTTCATGCAGGCGAGTTGCAGCCTGCAATCCGAACTGAGACCGACTTTGATAGGATTGGCTCCGCCTCGCGGCTTCGCTTCCCGTTGTATCGGCCATTGTAGTACGTGTGTAGCCCAGGTCATAAGGGGCATGATGATTTGACGTCATCCCCACCTTCCTCCGGTTTGTCACCGG
>NZ_JBBCUR010000062.1:0-211 GCF_037147795.1 Paenibacillus sp. MMO-177
CGCGGCATGCTGATCCGCGATTACTAGCAATTCCGACTTCATGCAGGCGAGTTGCAGCCTGCAATCCGAACTGAGACCGACTTTGATAGGATTGGCTCCACCTCGCGGCTTCGCTTCCCGTTGTATCGGCCATTGTAGTACGTGTGTAGCCCAGGTCATAAGGGGCATGATGATTTGACGTCATCCCCACCTTCCTCCGGTTTGTCACCGG
>NZ_JBBCUR010000063.1:0-210 GCF_037147795.1 Paenibacillus sp. MMO-177
TCTACCTCCACGACACTCTTAACCGAGGCTAGCCCTAAAGCTATTTCGGGGAGAACCAGCTATCTCCGAGTTCGATTGGAATTTCTCCGCTACCCCCACCTCATCCCCGAACTTTTCAACGTTCGTGGGTTCGGGCCTCCAGTGCGTGTTACCGCACCTTCACCCTGGACAGGGGTAGATCACACGGTTTCGGGTCTACGACCACGTACT
>NZ_JBBCUR010000064.1:0-202 GCF_037147795.1 Paenibacillus sp. MMO-177
GTGCGTAATAGCTCACTGGTCGAGTGACTCTGCGCCGAAAATGTAACGGGGCTAAACACACCACCGAAGCTATGGCATGTACCTTATGGTACTTGGGTAGGGGAGCGTTGTATGTAGGTTGAAGTCAGACCGTAAGGACTGGTGGACAGCATACAAGTGAGAATGCCGGTATGAGTAACGAAAAGACAAGTGAGAATCTTGT
>NZ_JBBCUR010000065.1:0-202 GCF_037147795.1 Paenibacillus sp. MMO-177
GTGCGTAATAGCTCACTGGTCGAGTGACTCTGCGCCGAAAATGTAACGGGGCTAAACACACCACCGAAGCTATGGCATGTACCTTATGGTACTTGGGTAGGGGAGCGTTGTGTATAGGTTGAAGTCAGACCGTAAGGACTGGTGGACAGTACACAAGTGAGAATGCCGGTATGAGTAACGAAAAGACAAGTGAGAATCTTGT
>NZ_JBBCUR010000066.1:0-202 GCF_037147795.1 Paenibacillus sp. MMO-177
GTGCGTAATAGCTCACTGGTCGAGTGACTCTGCGCCGAAAATGTAACGGGGCTAAACACACCACCGAAGCTATGGCATGACACGTTTGTGTCTTGGGTAGGGGAGCGTTGTATGTAGGTTGAAGTCAGACCGTAAGGACTGGTGGACAGCATACAAGTGAGAATGCCGGTATGAGTAACGAAAAGACAAGTGAGAATCTTGT